>CAXHZJ010000013.1:0-157152 GCA_964021995.1 Nocardioides furvisabuli
AGCCTGACAGCTCGTCAAGCGATCTCAGATGTCACAGATCCGTTCACCAGCCCCAAATGCCAACCCCGCGGTCCTACCTCGAACCCCACCACTCCACGGGACGCTGACTCCCGCCTTCTCGGGATGCCTACTCCCGCCCCGAGGGGTCGTCGTCTAGAGCGCGACCATGATGAGAGGTTCGGACCCGTACTTCAGTCGGCGAGCGCGTCGTCGAGGAACTGCGCGATTCGTCGCCATACCTCTTCGCTGTTGTCGTCTTGCATCAGCAGGTGGGTGTTGCCGGAGATTCCCTGCTCGGGGAGGGACAGTAGTTTTGCGGACTGTCCGGTGCTTGTAGCCGCCTGTACGGCGTCGGCGCAGGCGGACATGCGGTCGCCCTGGCGTCGCTCAGTGATCCGGTCGCCGTAGACTGCCAGTAAAGGAACGGGTGGAGTGTTCGCTGGGTCGGTCGGGCAGCCAACGGGCTCGATCGCCACGATTGCCTCGACGAGTTCGGGCCGCGTGCGGGCGACCTCGAAGGCCGTAGTCCCGCTGGCCGAGTGTGCCATGAGTACGGCGGGCCCGGAGGCTTCCAGAACCTGAATGAGTGCAGCCACGTCGTCTGCACTGGCCTGAGCGCCGCCGCCGCGCCCGTTTGCCTCAGCGTTACCGCCACTCCGGCGACCTGAACCTGCCGGGCCTCCGGCACCTCCTCCGGCGTACTCCGGGAGGTCAGCGATGAACTGGTCGATCGCTTGTACCGGGAACCGGGTGTCGGCGTACGGTTCGCCGACTTGTTCGCCGAATCCCCAGCGGGGCCAGATCTGGTCGGCGGACCACTGATTGAGGCTGCCGGCGCTCGCGGCGGCGAGGGCCTGTTCGGACCCAGAGGCAACGAGAGACGGACCATCGACGGCGAGTGCCAGGTAGCCGTCCTCGGCGGCTAGATCCGCCCAGCCGTCCCGACCGTCGGGCGTGCCTAGATAGATTGTCGCGTCGAGACCGAGCCCGGGCAGCATCACCAGTGGCGTCGCGTCAGGCGATGGTGGCACCACGCTGTGCACTCGTGAGCGATTGGGGGACCCCTCTGCGCCCCCTACGAAGGACGCTCCGGGCTCCTGCAGTGCAGTAGCGGCGACAGTTGGGGTCGCGTCGTCCTCGCTTCCGCTCGTTGTGGAAGCCGTGGGGCTGTTCGCGCAGGCACCGAGCGTCATGGAGGCGGCAATGGTCGCTGCGATGGCGGGATTGAGGCGGATGGGCACGGGTGGTCCTATCGATTGGTGGATGAGCAGCTCGACTCGATCACACCCGTCTATGGCCTTGCTGTGCAGCGGCCCTCTATTGCTGAGGGAGGCCACGACTGCGCCGGCTGCGGCGTCCGTGGTGCCGTACAGGTACCTGTCGGTGCCCCAGGTACCTCGACCAGGGGATCCGTAAGGCACAGAGCGCGCGCATCGGCATCGCTTCCGTCGGTGCCGCTGGCGACCACGGCGCCGTGAAGGGCTTCTTGAGCCTGCTCCAGACGAACGCCCCGACTGCCGCCCTGGGCCACCCGGACGGGATCCTGGATTGCGGTCGTGACCTGGGTCGAGAAAACCCACCACCGACGTCGTCAACAAGCCGCTCCCGGGGCGGTGTCACCCGATCGAGTGGCAGACAAGCATGGCCGCGCCAGCTGCTCCGGCTCCTTCCTCACGATCTGTCACCTACCGCAGCAAACCCCATCCGGATCGCTATGGGATGACCATGAATCCAGACGTCTCAAGTGGCATGAACGGGCCCGCCCTGTCTCGCGGCGTGCATGTCGGCGGGGTGTCGCTCATGTGGGGAGGGGCGATCTTGCGCGAACCGGTTATGGGAACCGTTCCTGGCTATGTGCGAGGCCAGGATGGCCTTTGGCCAGCCTATGAGTGGTGACCAGAGCCGCGACGGCACGCCTGGGAAGGCGAACTAGGTTTCCCGTCGTGGCCAGGCGCCGAACGGCCGTTAGCGCCGTCGCACTTCCCGCGGCGCCTGGTCCACGCACACGCCAGTCAAGATCAGTCCGAGGGAGAGACCATGCAGCGCCACCCACGACATACCTTCACCTTCACCGGAGCGACGGCGCTATTCGCCGCGTCGGTGTTCACCGCTCCCGGCGCCTGGGCGGCTGACGCCGCGAGCTGTCACGACAAGGCCGTGACCATCGACGGCACCGGCCAGGCCGTTGTGATTGGCACCGAAGACGCCGACGTCATCGCCGCTCCTGCGGGCAGCACCGTCTCGGCGCTCGCCGGCGACGACACCATCTGCGTGCTGCCAGGTGGCGCCGCCACCTCGACGAGCATCGACGCGGGGGAGGGCGACGACACCGTGGACACCTCGGCCTTGGTCGCAGAATCCACCGTCACCGCCGACCTGGGCCCTGGCGACGACTCGTTCCGCGGTGGCACGGGTTCGGACCAGGTGATGGCAGGTGGAGGTGCCGACCAGGTCGCGACGGGCGGCGGCGACGACGTTGTTCACAGCGGCTTCGCCGGTCAGCCGAACCCTGCCGATCTCGACCTGGGCCCCGGTGACGACGTCCTGCACTGGCACGGCATCCAGGCCGCGGGTGGTTCGGTGGCCTTCGGTGACGGCTCCGACACGCTGATCGACAGCGATGGCGGAACTGCAGCCATCGATGCTGCCCAGAAGGTCGTGACCCGAGGCGGCGAGCCCGTTCTGGTCTGGGACGGCAGCGTGACGACGTACGTGGTGGAGTCGCAGGCGGCACAGGTCAGCTTCGACGGCACCGATGCGGCGGAGACCTTCGTTGTCCGCGACCCGGCCGCCGGCGCAGCAACACCGACGGTCGACGTCGACATGGGTGGCGGCGACGACACGATGACCTTGCGATCGCGCGTCCTCGATGGCTCTGCCTGGGCCGGCGGCGCCGGAGACGATCTGATCCAGGTTGCCTACGACTACTCGACGATCTACCTCGACCTGCGCAGCGGTCAGTTCGAGACCGGAGCGCCAGACGTCACGCCCGACCAGCACGTGTCAGGCGTCGAGAATGTCGAAGCCATGACCGCGGCCATGACGGTGAAGGGCGACGACAGTGACAACACGCTCGACCTGCGCGGCTGCTCGGTCACCGCCATAGGCCGTGCGGGGAGCGACGACATCTCGTGGGGCGTCGACTTCACCGACCGTCCAACGCTCCCGTGCACGGGCAAGGAGCTCGTCGCGCGCGGCGGCAAGGGCGACGACGCCATCGTCGGCTCGTCGGGCGCCGACCGCCTGCTCGGTCACTCCGGCGCGGACTGGATCAAGGCCAAGACCGGTACGGACATCGTCTCCGGTGGCGCCGACGACGACCGCCTGCGCGGCAACGCCGGCGACGACAAGCTCCGCGGCGGCCCCGGCGACGATGACATCGCCGGCAACGGGGGCAACGACAAGGTCCAGGGCGACAAGGGGGGCGACCGCCTGCTCGCCCACGGCGGCGACGACAAGCTCATCGGCGGTCTCGGGTTGGACCGTGGCTACGGCGGCAAGGGCGTCGACCGCGGCACGTCGATCGAGAGGCGCTACAACATCGAGCGTTGACGCGGCTTCCTGCGGACGTCACGAGGCCTGCCGCCGGTCGCTCCTGCCAGCAGGGGCGACCGGCGGGTCGGCTCATGGTCAGCGAAGAGCCAGAACATAGGAGATCCACAGGCTCGACGACAACGATGGTGCAGTGACTGATGCCGCGGTTCCGTCTGCTGTCGACCCCGATGCGCCACCGCGCCTGTTGGTGGTGGACGACGAGGTCAACATCGCCGAACTGCTATCGATGGCCTTGCGTTACGAGGGCTGGGAGGTGCAGATGGCGCACACGGGCACGGACGCCGTGGACGCCGCTCGCAGCATGCGTCCGGACGTGATCGCCCTCGACCTCATGCTTCCCGACTTCGACGGGCTCGAGGTGCTACGGCAGGTCCGAGCCGTCATGCCACGCGTACCGGTGCTCTTCCTGACCGCGCGGGACTCCGTCCAAGATCGTGTTGCCGGTCTGACCGCGGGCGGCGACGACTACGTCACCAAACCATTCTCGCTCGAGGAGGTCGTCGCCCGGTTGCGAGCGCTGCGTCGCCGTGCTGGGCAACCCGTCGAGGAGGAGGACCGCAACGTGCTGGTCGTCGGGGACCTCGTCCTCGACGAGGACAGCCACGAGGTGCGGCGCGGGGGCGACGAGATCCCGCTCACCGCCACCGAGTTCGAGCTGCTGCGCTTCCTCATGCGCAATCCCCGGCGCGTGCTGAGCAAGCCGCAGATCCTCGACCGTGTCTGGCAGTACGACTTCGCCGGCCAGGTGAGCGTGGTCGAGCTGTACATCTCCTACCTTCGCAAGAAGATCGATGCTGGCAGGGCGCCGATGATCTACACGATGCGCGGCGCCGGCTATGTCCTGAAGCCCGCGCCGTGACCTCGTGGTTTGCGACGGCGTCCCGTTCACTGACCTGGCGACTGGTCGCAGTGGTGGTGCTGATCGTCGCAGCGACCACGGTGATCATCGCAGCCGCCACAACCGTTGCGATGCGCAGCAACCTCGACAGCCGGCTCGATGCCGATCTCGAAGGCGAGGTCGCTCGCGCGTCTCGGGTCCATGCCGGAGCGCCGCCGCTGGGCGCACGGCTCGAGACGCGCGCTACTGACCAGAGCGACTTCAGTGCGGGCCAGGCGTTCGGGACGCTGCGCGCCGCCTTCCCCACTGGCGGTGAAGCTCGAGGGTTCCTGCTGTCACCCAGCGACAACGGACGCGGATTCAGTGCCACGGCGTTGACGGGCGCGCAGCTCGTCGTGCTCGCGAAACTGTCCGCGGCGAGTGCTCCCTCCACCGTCGAGCTGCCGGAGCTGGGGTCCTACCGCGTGGGGGCCGCGGAGAGCGCCGATGGTGGGATTGTCCTGGCAGGACTGCCGAGGTCCGACGTCGAGGACACCATCGCCGACCTCACCCGTTTCGAGGTGGTGGCGACCCTTGTCGGGGTCCTGCTCGCAGCAGCGGTGGCCACCTTCGCTGTCCGTCGGCAGATGAGTCCCTTACGTCAAGTCGCACGGACTGCGCATCGCGTCGCCGAGCTGCCCTTGGCGAGCGGGACGATCGACCTGGACGAGCGTGTGCCGAAACGTCTCACGGACGAGCGCAACGAGGTCGGGGAGGTCGGCCATGCGCTCAACAGGCTCCTCGCGCATGTCGAGACCGCGCTCGAGGCCCGCCATCGCAGTGAGATGAAGGTCCGTCAGTTCGTCGCCGACGCGTCGCACGAGCTGCGCACGCCGCTGGCGACCATCGCCGGGTACTCCGAGCTGGCGCGCCTGCACCCGGACAACGACGTCGCCCTGCGCACCGCGCTGCGCAAGGTGGACGAGGAGTCGCACCGGATGACGTCGCTGGTCGAAGCGCTGCTCCTGCTGGCACGTCTCGACGCCGAGAGTCCGCTGTCGACGAGCACCGTGGACCTGACGGCGCTGCTGGTGAAGGCTACGAACGACGCGCGGGTGCTCGCTCCGGACCACGAGTGGCGCCTGGAGCTGCCGGACAACGCCATTCAGGTGAGCGGCGACCTGCAGCAACTCCACCAGGTCGTCACCAACCTGCTGACCAACGCCAGGAAGCACACGCCACAAGGGACCACCGTGACGATCCGTGGTCATGCATCGGGCTTCAGCATCCACGATGACGGCCCCGGGTTCCCGCCCGAGCTGGTCGACCGGGCCTTCGAGCGCTTCACCCGTGCGGACGCCACCCGCCACCGCGAGGGCGGCGCAGGACTCGGCCTCGCGCTGGTCGCCAGCATCGTGGATGCCCACGGCGGAACCGTCGAGCTGACGAGCAGCCCGGGCGACACGACGATCACCGTCCACCTGCCGATGAGTGACCCGCACGCGGCACGCGGCACGGAAGCAGGCTAGCTACGTACGGCACCCGGAGCGGGTGGCGAGCCAAGGCATAGGTCCCGCATAGGTGCGTCGTACCCTCCCGAAAGGGACACGGTCCACGCTCGTGCTAGCCGCTCGACGAACCGGGGCGGTTTCGTCGAGCGAAAGGGTGACGCGTGCGCGTCCGTTGGCCGAAGTCCACAAGAGCGAGAGTGGTCGCCGGAGCGGCCATCCTCGTCGCCGTGGCGATGGTGACAAGTGTGTGGCTGTTACGGCCGGAGCCCGAGGCCGAGGCGGCAGCTACGACACAAGCGGCCAGCCTGTCGACCCTCAAGGTGGTCGTGACGGCGACGGGCACGCTCCGCGCGGCGCGCAGCGAGGACCTGACATTTGCAGTCCCCGGCACCGTGACGGCGGTTCTGGTCGACGAGGGCGACAAGGTCAGCAAGGGTGACCCGCTGGCGCGGATCGATCCGACGTCGCTGGAGGCCGCACGCACCGCCGCGAGGTCGGCCTACGATGCGGCTCTTGTCCAGCTTGACGAGGACGTCGACGCAGCCGCCTCGGACGCGCAGCTCGCAGCCGACGAGGCCGCCGTCGCCGCCGCGAACGCCGACTGGCAGGACGCGCGCGACGCAGTGGAGGACGCCGTCCTCCGAGCGACCACCTCCGGCACCATCGTCGCGCTCGACCTCGCCGTCGGCGATGCGGTCGGCTCCGCGACCGGCGGCACCGCAACCGCCGGCGGCGCCGCGGCGACGGGCGGCCCCGGCGCGGCCGGTGCCAGCTCCACCTCGAGCTCTTCCACCACCACGACTGATGCGACCCACGTCAGCATTGCGACGACGACGCGCTTGGCAGTGGACGCCGAGGTGGCGGCGGCCGACATCTCGGACATCCGGAAGGGCCTTCAGGTCGAGATCGCGGTCAGTGACGCCGAGGACCCGGTCTACGGCACGGTCGACAGGGTCAGCGCACTCGCCTCGACGAGCAGTAGCGGAGCCGCGATCTTCCCTGTCGTCGTCGAGGTGACCGGGAAGCGCACCGACCTTTACGCAGGGACCTCCGCCGACGTCTCCATCATCGTCAAACAACGCAGCGACGTGCTGACCGTGCCCACCCAGGCGGTCGAGTCCACGGGCGGCGACACCTACGTCACCGTCGTCATCGACGGGACGAACGAGAGTCGCAAGGTGACCATCGGCGAGGCGTCCGGCACGCTCACCGAGATCAAGGCCGGCCTGGAAGCAGGGGACGAGGTCGTCGTACCGGGCTTCGACGGCTCAGCGGGTCGCGGTGGCACCGGACAACAACGCCCCGGAGGGACAGGGGGCATGGGTCGCGGCGGTGCTCGCGGCAGTTCATCGGGCGGCGGTCAGGTGCCGGGAGCCCGTCAATGAACACCATCATCGAGCTCTCCGCCATTCGCAGGTCCTACGGCGTCGGCGACGCCGAGGTGCACGCCCTGCGCAGTGTCGACGCCACTGTCCGTGAGGGGGAGTACGTCGCGGTCATCGGTCCTTCCGGATCGGGAAAGTCGACCCTGATGCACATCCTCGGCTGCCTCGACCAACCGACGGCAGGCCGCTACCTACTCGCCGGCGAGGACGTGTCCACCATGTCCGAGGACGCGCTGGCCGCCGTACGGAACCGTCGCATCGGCTTCGTCTTCCAGCAGTTCCACCTGCTTCCCACCCTCTCCGCCAGGCGCAACGTCGAGCTCCCGCTCATCTACGCCGGCGTCAAACGGGACGAACGGCGTGAACGCGCCCTCGCGGCACTGGATCGCGTCGGCCTCAGCCACCGCACCGACCACCGACCCAACGAGCTGTCGGGTGGTCAACAGCAGCGAGTCGCTGTGGCGCGCGCACTGGTCACCGAGCCGGCCCTCGTGCTCGCCGACGAACCGACCGGCAACCTCGACTCGTCCTCCACGCGCGACGTGCTGGGCCTGCTCGACGCGCTCCACGAAGCGGGCCGCACGATCGTGCTCATCACCCACGAACACGACGTCGCCGCCCGAGCGGGCCGCAAGCTGGTCATCGAGGACGGTGCGATCGTCTCCGACGTCAGGGCGGGACTGGCGACCGCGGGGGTGGAAGCATGAACTGGCAGGAAACAGTGCGCTCGAGCCTCGAGGCCGTGCGCGCGCACCGCATGCGGTCGCTACTGACCATGCTCGGAATCATCATCGGCATCGCGTCCGTCATCCTCACCGTGGGCCTCGGCCTGGGCGCGCAGAAAGAGGTGCGCGACCAGATCGACGCCCTGGGCCGCAACCTGCTCATCGTGTCGCCTGGCAGCACCACCGACAGCACCGGGATGCGCGGCGGCTTCGGGTCCGCCTCGACGCTGGACCTCGGCGACGCCGTTGCGATCGCCGATGAGACCGTCGCGCCCGACATCGCCGAGGTCGCGCCGGTCAAGACGACGCAGTCCTCGGTGACGGCAGGCGAGACGAACTGGACCACCCAGCTCGCCGGCACCACCCCGTCGTGGCTCGACGTCCGGGCCCGCACGGTCGCAGCAGGACGGTTCTTCACCTCCGCCGAGGCCGAGGCCGGAGCCGACGTGGCCGTGCTCGCGTCAGACACCGCCGCCGAGCTCTTCGGCGCTCGGAGCCCGGTCGGGCAGACGATCCGTATCGAGGGTCACGCGCTCACCGTGATCGGTGTCTTGGAACAGTCCGGAGCCTCGACCGGCGGCCAGTCGAGCGAGGACGACCAGGTGGTGGTCCCCATGGCGACCGCTGCCGGCATCTCCGGGAGCGCCTCGACCTCCCTGTCGACGATCTACGTCGAGGCAGACAGCTCGTCGGTTCTCGGTGCCGCGTACCAGGAGGTTGAGGCCTTGCTGTCGAACCTGCACCAGCGCGGGTCCGGCGAGGCCGACTTCACCATCGCGACCCAGGACTCACTGGTCGACACCGCCAACTCGACCAACCAGACGATGACGGTGCTGTTGACCGGCGTGGCGGCGATCTCGCTGCTCGTCGGTGGCATCGGTGTCATGAACATCATGCTCGTCTCGGTGAGCGAGCGCGTGCAGGAGATCGGGCTCCGCAAGGCACTCGGAGCCACTCCACGGTCGATCCGCAGACAGTTCCTCGTTGAGGCGTCGCTCCTCGGCCTCGTCGGCGGCCTCATCGGCCTCGCCTTCGGGATCACCGGCGCCGTCGTCTTGCCCTCGCTCATCGACCAGACCGTCACGGTGTCCGCCTGGGCCGCCGTCGGATCGGTCGCAACTGCCCTCGCGCTGGGCATCGGCTTCGGGGTCTACCCGGCCGGGCGGGCCGCCCGTCTCACCCCCATCCAGGCACTACGCGATGCCTGACCAAGAACCAACGATCTTGAGGAGAACCATGATGAAGTCCCGCAGCACCCGCGCCCTCACCACATCCCTCGCGGCTCTCGCCCTCTCTGTCACCGCGTGCGGAGACGACGGCGCCACCCCCATCCCAGGAACCACCGATCCGTCCACAACAGCCCCCGACCGTGAGTCCGGCGGTCTGGACGGCGGCCAGGACGGCGGCCAGGACGGCGGCCAGGACGGCGGCCAGATGGGCGGCGGCCGGATGGGCGGCGGGATGGGCGGCCAGATGGGCCAGCCCGGGGCCGTCGGCGAGATCGCTGCGATTCAGGGCGACGTGCTGCAGGTCCAGAGCGCCGCGCAGGGGCAGGTCGCCGTACGGGTCACAGACTCGACCGGCATCACGACGCAGGTCGCCGCAAAACAGGCCGACGTCTCGGTCGGCGTGTGCGTCGTGGTCGTCGGCAGCCCTGGTGGCGCCGCCACGTCCGTACGCATCACCGAACCCGGGGACGAGGGATGTGAGGCGGGCGCAGGCTCACCCGGACGCGGAGGCGCAGGCGGTGGCGGTGGCGGGCGCAGCGGCGGCGGCCTCACCTCAGGGGAGGTAACAGCGGTGAGCTCGGACGGGTTCACCGTCGACGTGTCGACGGTCGTGGGCGACAGCAGCGGCGGGGCGACGCCCGGCTCGGACGAGGTCCGGGTCGATGGCTCCACGACCTACAGCACCATGCGGGACGGCAGCAGGGCGGACGCGACCGTCGATCGATGCGTGAGCGCCCGCGGTGAAGCCGACGAGACCGGCACAGTCACCGCCGACACGCTGTCGCTGACCGACAAGGTCGACGGAGAGTGTCCAGTGGGCGGCGCAGGACGCTCCCGCGGTTCCCGCGGTGCGGGCTCCACGTCGGGCGAGGCGCTGATCTCGTGATCGAGATGAAGTCGCGCACCGGGTGGCTGGGTGCGATCGGCGTCACCTGCGCACTCGTCGCAGGCATGGCAGGCGTGGCGACCAGCAGTGGAGCCTCTGGAAGTGCTTACCGCACCGTCACGGCCACCAAGGCGACCGTGGCAGAGCGGCTCGCCCTCGACGGCACGGTGAGCGTGAGCGGGCGCGCCGACCTGACCTTCGGAGCCGACGGGACCGTCACCAAGGTCCTGGTCGACCAGGGCGACAAGGTGCGCACAGGACAAGTCATCGCCCGCACGTCGGAGACTGACGCCCGACGCGCGCTGCAGAGAGCCGAGTCCGAGCTCCAGAGCGCGCGCGCCCAGCTCGAGGCCGACCTAGCGACGCAGGCCGACGCCGTGATGCAGGCGGCCAGTGCCACCGCGGGGCCGCCCACCGGCAGCGCTGCTCCTGCGGCGAGCCCGGCGTCCGCGTGGACGCCTGCGATCGCGACCACGACCACCACCGCACTGGTGAACAGCCCCGGGGGCGAAACGCCAACGATCGGCGCGGCCGCGACTCGCACCGAGTCAACCTTCGTCACCGGGGCTGCGGACCAGCCTGCAGACGCGACCGCCACGGACGCCGCCTTGCAGGCTGCAATGGCACAACTGCCGACGCAGCAGCAGGCAGTGCTGAGCGCACAGACAGCAGCAACGGAGGCCCTCACCACGGCCAGCACCGCTCTGGACACCCAGGTCCAGACCTGCGCTGTCGACCCGGCCGCCGTGGCATGCGCGGACGCGCTCGCCACGGTGCAGGTTGCGCAACAGGCCACAGCCACGGCTCAGCACGACCTCCAGGATGCGCTCGCCGCGCTCTCGCACACCCTCACCACGGCCATCGCTGCACTGGATGCCGCCGCGCAGGCCCAGACGGATGCGCAGGCTCAGGCAGATGCGCAGGCCCAGGAGGAGGAGGAGGACGAGCAGGACCAGCAGGCGCAGGGCGCCCCAGGCGCCGACACCCACGACGGCGACAAGGACCCGCAGCAGGGCGGCCAGGACTCGCCAGGGCAAGGTGACGCGTCGGACGGTCAGCGGCCGGACGGCCAACCCTCCGACCAGGCACCGGCACCTGATGCCACCGGAGAGAAGGACACCACGGGCAGTCGCTCGGAGACCACCGGCCGCTCCGTCACGGCCGCGACCATCGCCCAGGACCAAGCCGCCATCGACGCCGCCAATGTGTCGGTGCTCAAGGCGCGTACCCAGCTGGATTTGACGGAGCTGACCGCCCCCACGGGCGGAACCCTCCGGGCCCTGGACCTGGCCGTCGGCGACGAGGTCACGACCGACCAGGTGGTCGCGATCTTGACGGCCAAGGGAGCGACCACGGTCACCGCCGAGGTGAACGTCGACGACATCGACGACGTGGACGAAGGACAAGCCGTCGACGTCACCACGCTCGGCTCCGACGAGCCTGCGCATGCTCGGGTCACGACGGTCGCCGCGGCGCCCACCTCAGGTGCGTCGACCTACACCGTCGAGGTGACGCTCAACGCATCGGACACCAAGGCGCCCATCGGCACCCCGGCCTCGATGGAGATCGTCACCGCCTCGGTCGAGGACGTCGTGGCAGTCCCCACCTCGGCCATCACGACGTCTCCATCCGCCAGCGTGCTCGTGCTAGCGCACGGGGCCACGAGCAGGCGCCCGGTCAGCCTCGGCGCCCGGGGGCCCATCATGACGGAGATCGCCGAGGGCCTCGAGGCCGGTGACGTCGTCGTGCTGGCGGACCTGACGGTGCAGCCACCGGCGGGCGAATCGTCCACGACGCCCGGTAGATCCGGTGGTGCCGGGGGTGGCGTCGGGGGTGGCGTCGGTGGACGGCGCCGCTGACCGTCGGCCGGGCGACGCACGTCGCCGATCTCGTGGCCGCTGAGTTCAGCCGAAGGACTCTCGCGCCGCACGCTCGGCTAATGAGAGCGGTACGGGATCGGGGATCTCTCCGATGAAGTGACCGTTCTCCATGTCCCGGAACCCGAGGAGGGCAGGCGTCCCGGCGTCGTCGATGAGCCGGGCGGCGTACAGCGACGGGTGCACCACGCGGCGCGCGCGCCCGGCCTCCCAGGGGCCTGTGGGTCCAGCCCCGGGCAGCAGGTAGACCCCTCCGGTGGCCCCGGGACCGTGGTGCTCGGGATTCAGCTCGCCGTCGCCACACGACACGACCAGGTGGTGGCCACCATCGAGGGTCACCGGCTGTGCGACCTCCAGGTGCTCGAAGGGCCCTGGTTCGGTGAGCGGTGCGTGCACCTGCCAGGTGTCCAGGTCTGACGATGTCGCGTGGGCCACGACCCCGCGGCCGTCACCGTCTCCTGGGACGCGCGCCGTGATGAGCATGTGCCAAGGACCGTCCTCATCGTCGCGGTAGACCCACGGGTCCCGCCAGTCCTGGCTGGGGGAGCTGCCTCCGTCGAAGCTCTCGTACCAGCGCGCATCTGCTGTGACGAGCGGCGTCGTTCCGTACCGGGTCCAGGTGATGAGGTCGTCGGAGTCGGCCCTCCCGATGCGCTGGACGGCGAAGCCGTGGGCTCGCGATGTTCCGGTGTAGAAGAGGTGGTAGCGCTCGGGACCCTTCACCACCGACCCGGTCCAGGTCGTGTAGTCGTCCCACGACGGGCATTCGGCCGGTCGCAGCGCGTCAGGCAGCAACTCCCAGGAGCGCCAGTCGTCGCTCACCGCGTGACCGATGCTCACGTTGAAGTGGCGCTGCATCGGGTCCACCAGTGCTCGTGGTGCCTTGAGGAAGAAGAGGTGGTGCCGGCCGTCGGCGTCGAACGGCCAGGAGTCCCAGACCCAGTCGTCGGGAAGTCGAAGCATCAGCCCTTCACCCCGGTGGACGCGATCGAGGAGACGAATGCGCGCTGGAACAGCAGGAAGAACAGCACGACAGGGATGGTGATCAACGTCGTGTAGGCCATGACCTCGCCCCAGGCTGTCTTGAAGAGGAAGAAGTACTGCACCCCCACCTGGACCGGCCGCAGGTTCTCGTCCTGGATCACCATCAGCGGCCAGAGGTAGGAGTTCCATGTGGGCAGGAAGGTGAGGATCGCCGAGGTGGCGAACGCCGGGCCCGCGAGCGGAGAGACGATGGACCGGTAGATCCTGAACCAGCTGGCTCCATCGATCCGAGCGGCCTCGTCCAGCTCGCGGGGGATCGACTTGTAGAACTGGGTGAAGAGGAAGATCGAGAAGGCGTTGGCGACGAACGGGATGATCTGCACGCGGTAAGAGTTGAGCCACCCCTGCGTGAGCAGGAAGCCGTCGCCGTGCCATTCCAGCCACGGCAGCTTCGCCATCCAGTAGACCATCGGGACTGCGATGGTCTCAAACGGGACGATGAGGGTGGCGATGATGACCACCAGGACGGCGGTGCGGCCACGCCACCGCAGTCGGGAGAGCGCGAACCCGGCCATGGAGTTGACGACGAGGCCGATGCCCACGATGCAGGACGTCACCAGCACCGAGTTGACGAAGAACCTGCCCACCGGGACCCGGTCGAAGACGCCGACATAGTTGTCGGTGCTGATCTCGCCGGTGGGGAAGAAGGCACGCCAGCTGTCGAGGTCGGCGAAGATGGCGTCGTTGTCCTTCACACTGCTCGACACCATGAACAGCAGTGGCAGGGAGAACGTCAGCGCCAGCAGCACCAGCGGGACGTAGGTCCAGCGGCTGCCCCGCTGCTTGCCGCCAGGGTGGGGTGCGCGGCGCGAAGTCTGGACGGTCGCGCGCGACGGTGCGGCCACAGGTGTGCGGGACGCTGTCATCGGTCGTCCTCTCGGGTCAGTCGACGCTGGATGAGGGTGATCAGGAGGACGAGCACGAAGAAGATCAGCGACAGTGCGGCGCCGTACCCGATCTGCTGCCTGCGGTAGCCGCTCTGCACGGCCTGGTAGACGATGGAGGTCGTGGCGTCCACGGGTCCGCCCTGGGTCATCACGTCGACCTGGACGAAGAGGGAGAACGCAGCGATCGTGATCGTGATGAAGACGAACACGGACGTGGGTCTGAGGCCCGGGATGGTGACGTTGCGGAACTGCTGCCACCGGTTGGCACCGTCGATCTGGGCTGCCTCGTAGAGCTCTGCCGAGATGGTCTGCAGGCCGGCGAGCCAGATAATCATGTGGAAGCCGACTCCCTGCCAGATCGACATGACGATGATCGCCGGCAGCGCTGTGCTCGGATTGTTGAGCCAGTCGACGTTGAACCCGAAGACGGAGTTGATCAGGCCGTCCTGCTCGTACATGAACTTCCAGAGCATCGACACCACCACCATGGAAGTGACGACCGGCAGGAAGAACAGGACGCGGAAGAGGGTGACTCCGCGGAGCTTCTGGTTGACCAGCAGTGCGAGTGCCAGTCCGATTCCGCCCTGCACGGGCACCACCACGAGGGCGAAGACGGCGACGTTGCGCAGCGCCCTGAGGAAGCTGGGGTCCTCGGTGAAGGCCCGGACGAAGTTGTCGAGGCCGATGTACTCGGGGGGGTTGGGTGAGACCAGCCGGGCGTTCGTGACGGACAGGCCGAAGGTCATCAGCACCGGGACCACCAGGAAGAGCACGATCAGCACCACGGCAGGAGCCGCGAGGAGGTATCCCCAGCGCTGCTCCGCGGTGCGAGCTGCGTTGCCGCGCGTGCGTCGGTCGAGTCGGGTCGCCACTGTCATGGCGTGTTCCTTTCTGGGCTGGCGGGAGCCGGGCGTACTCGGGCCCCCGCCAGCGGCCGGGTCAGCTCGTGTAGCCGCCGTTGGCCTCGATGTCGGCGTCGATCTCGCTCACGACCTGGTCGAGGGTCGCCTGGGGGTCGGCGCCGTCGGTGATGTCCCGCAAGCCCTTCTCGAACACCAGGGCGATGTTGATGTACGCAGGTGTCGCCGGCCGGATCGTCGCGTAGGACTCGGAGATCTCGGTGAAGACCTCGAACGGCTCGCCCGGGCCGTACTTGCCGGCCTTGCTGGCTGCGGCACCGCCGCTGGTGGCGGGGATGAGTCCGGTCTGGTCGCTAAACTCGGCCACGTAGCTGTCGTTGAGGCTGAACTTGAGGTAGGCCAGCGCGGCCTCGGACTGCTCCTCGGTGCACGAGCTGGAGGTCGCCCACTGCCACGATCCCGCGCCGACGACCGGGCCCTGCCCGAGGTCTGGCGGCGGGAGGAAGACCATGTCGTCGAAGGTCTCGAGGTTCGTGGGCGCGTCCCAGTTGCCGGTCCACTGCATCGCGACTTCGCCGTCGCGGAACTCGGTGCGTTCTTGGTTTCCGGCCTTCATCGCGTAGCCGTCCGTGAACTGGGACTGCCACCATTGCGCGAAGGCCAGTGCCTCAGGGCCGTTGAGCACGCCCTCGGCGCTCTGGTAGTCGTCGCGGTCGACCAGGTCTCCTCCGAAGCTCTGCAGGAACGGAGAGAACGCGTAGGGCCACCACTCGCCGGTGTAGATGGTCCCGTAGTCGATGACGTGGTCGAAGTCTCCGGAGTCGGCGATCTTCTCCTGCAGGGCCGCGAACTCCTCGCCGGTCCACGGCTTGTCCACGCTGGGGACCCTGATCCCGTACTTGTCCAACGTCGACCTGCGGGTCTGGATCGCCGCGACGGCCTCGAGGTGGCCTACGGAGTAGATCTCGTCCTCGTAGGTGCCGACGGTGGACGGAAGGAAGTCGGCCACGTCGGACTCCTGCAGCCCGGTCGGCTTGAGCCACCCTGCCCACGCCCAGTTGGGCATCGCCGGCGCGTCGACGTCGAGGAGGCACGGGAGGTCGTTGGCCGTCGCGGCCGAGGTGACCGAGTCGTTGTAGCTTTCGTGCGGGAAGGACGTCTTGGTCACCTTGTAGTCATCTTGGCTCGCGTTGAAGTCGGCGATGATCTTGTCGATCACGACCTCTTCGTTGGGGTTTCCCGCGGAATGTGTCCACAGCTCGAGCTCTACGGGGCCTCCGCCCGCGCCGGAGCTGCCCGAGCTGCAAGCGGCTAGTGCGAGGGGTGCCGTGAGCGCCAGGGCGAGGGCGCGGTGGATATGCTTGCGATGCACTGTCATCTCTGTTCCTTGATGGTTGATGTGGCGGTGGCCTGTCGCTGCAACGACAGGTGAGGTGGGTCCGCCGTACCGGTCACGACCGATTCGGAGGGCCCACCGAGTTGCGTTGAACCATCGGGCACGGGACCAGCACCGTGCCCGATGGTCGCTCGGCGCCATCGGCGTCGTCTGCTGCGACGACCTGGAGGAGCGTCTGTGCCGCGAGCCGCCCGAGGTCGCGGTGCGGCAGCGCCACGGTGGTCAGCTGAGGGCGCAGCTCGGTCGCAACGAGGATCTGGTCGTCGAACCCCACCACGGACAGGTCTTCGGGGATGCGTAGGCCGAGCTCGCGCGCGGCCCGGTAGACACCGATCGCGGTCCGGTCGTTGTAGGCGAAGATCGCCGTCGGCCGGTCCGTACGCCGGAGCAGCTCCAGCGAGGCGCGCTCACCCCAGTCCGACTGGTCGTTCGACGCGGCGTCACGCGGAAGCCGCCGTACCAGGTCGAGGTCCAGGCAGCCGGCATCGCGCATCACACCCGTGAAGCCCCGTAGCCGCAGCTGCTGGGCCGGCACCCAGTCCTGGTCGGTGATGTGAGCGATTCGGCGGTGGCCGGCGCTGATCAGCTCGCTGACCGCAGCCACCGCCCCGCTCACCTCGTCCGGGACGAACGACGCGGCTGCGGAGTCCTCGGGTAGCTCGATGTCCATCCCCACGACGGGCATCCCGCGCATCCCTTCAGGGATACCGCCGCGCCGGCGGATCATGGAGGCGTAGATGAACCCGTCGACCCGACGCGCCCTCAGCGACTCGACCAGCTCTGCCTCATAGGCCTTGTCGGACCCGGTGTTGACCATGAACAGCAAGTGCTCGCTCTGCCACGCGGCGTCCTGGGCGCCTTGGATCATCTGGTTCGCGTAGGGCGTGGTCAGGATCTCGTCGCTGACCAGTGCCAGGGTCTGCGTCCTCGAGGTCCGCAAACCCTTGGCGCCGAGGTCCGGGCGGTAGCCGAGCTCGGTCGCGGCCCGACGAACCGCTTCGGCGGTCGTTGCCGAGAAACGTCCGCGCCGGTCGTTGAGCACGAGGGATGCCGTCGCGGTCGAGACGCCAGCGGCCTCCGCAACGTCCTGCAGACGGACACGACCCATGATGACTCCCATACGTCAAACGATTAACGTGACGACGGTAACAGCCCCGAGGCGCATCGTCAATCGATTGACCGCGGTTCCCGGACCGCCCGTGCCGTCGCGCTTGGCCCCCGCAGGGGTGCTCGCCTCCCCGAAGGCGTGCGGCCGGACCTGCCCCTCCTGATCTCTTCCGGCACGGACGACCCGCTGGCCGGTGGAGGACGGCTCGTCGAGTTGCTCAGACCGCGCTACCGCGACGTGGGGCTGACTGACGTCACGTTGAGGGCCTGCCCCGGCGCCGTCAGGAGATCGTAGACGAGGCCAACCGCCACGAGGTGACTGCCGACGTAGTGGCGTGGCTGGTTGCCCACGGCTGAGCCTGTTCACCGGGTGGCCGGTCGGGTGGTTGACTGGGGCCATGGCCCAGACGTCGTACGTCGTGACCGGGGTCCCCCAAGGCGTTCGCCGCGAGAGACCGTTCCGGCGGTCAGGCACGGACTCGGGCCCTCGGGCACGACGAGGTTCGTATCCGGACACTGCTCTGGTGGAGCGATGGTCATGACCCATCCTCACGTGACTCGGGGTTGACGTGCCGCAGCGAGGGCAAAGCGCAATCTGCATTTAGAGTTTCCGCAGGTCAGGCCACCAATCGCCGCAAGCATCGTCAAAATGCGTCCAACGCTCGATCCACGGGGAGCGGCACCGGGCGGTTGTAGGTCATCGACCGCGTTTTGATCACGGCCCGCATGATCGTGCCCGATGAGCCTGTTAGTCGGAGTCCTCGTGACGAAGGAGAGCGCCTGCGACAGCCGAGGTGAGTCGACCTCGCTTGGTGGGCCCACGCCGCACGCCCACCTGGCCCCATGTGTCGGGTCGGGTTTAGCGCTCGAAGAGGCGGTCCGAACCAGCTCTAGTGAGGTTGGGTATCGGGCAAGCGGGCCGTTCTGGCCTGAAATTGACATAGAGTTCCCATAAATGGATAGCTTCGGACCTGCTGACACCCGATTAGCAGGGCACCGTTCACGGCCATACGACATGCAACGACACGGCTCGACACGGGAGTAGTGATGACAAAACCGCAGGTCATCGCACTGTTCGTGGATCTGACCTGCGGTTCTGCGGTGGTGCCCCAGGCAAGAGTCGAACTTGCGACCTTTCGCTTAGGAGGCGGCTGCTCTATCCACTGAGCTACTGGGGCGTTGCCACGGTTCCCGGAGGTTCCGCGGCGGGCAGCATCCTGCCACGACGGCGTACGACGTCGCCCACCCGAGGGCGCGTCAGTGCGACGGCAGCGACCCGCTGAGCCGCTCGTGGCGCTCGGCGCTGGAGGGGTTGAGCCCGATGATCTGCACGCTCTTGCCCTTGCGGGCGTACTTGGTGGTGATCGCGTCGAGCGAGGCGACGGTCGAGGCGTCCCAGACGTGGGAGTCGGTGAGGTCGATGACGACGGCGTCGGGGTCCTCGGCGTAGTCGAACTGGGTGTAGAGGTCGTTGCTGGAGGCGAAGAACAGCTGGCCGGTGACGCGGTAGACCGCGGTCGGGACGCCGTTGCGGTCCTCGACGACCTCGCGCTGGACCTCGGTGAGGTGGGCGACGCGGCGGGCGAAGAGCGTCATCGCGACCAGGACGCCGACCACGACGCCGATGGCGAGGTTGTGCGTCGCGACGGTGACTGCGACGGTCGCGACCATGACGGTGGTCTCCGACTTCGGCATGCGGCGCAGGGTGGCCGGCTGGATGGAGTGCCAGTCGAAGGTGCCGACCGAGACCAGGATCATCACCGCGACCAGCGCGGCCATCGGGATGATCGCGACCACGTCGCCGAGCCCGACGACGAGGATCAGCAGGAAGACGCCGGCGAGGAAGGTCGAGATCCGGGTGCGGGCACGGGAGACGTTCACGTTGATCAGGGTCTGCCCGATCATCGCGCAACCACCCATGCCGCCGAAGAAGCCGGTGATGACGTTGGCAGCACCCTGGCCCCACGACTCGCGGGTCTTGCTGGAGCGGGTGTCGGTGATGTCGTCGACGAGCTTGGCCGTGAGCAGCGACTCGAGCAGGCCGACGACCGCCATGGCCATCGCGTAGGGGGCGATGATCTGCAGGGTCTCGAGCGTCCACGGGACGTCGGGGAAGAACAGCTCGGGCAGGCTGTCGGGCAGCTCGCCCTCGTCGCCGACGTCGGGCACCGAGAGCGAGGCCAGCACCGTGAAGCCGGTGAGGGCGACGATCGCGACGAGCGGGGCGGGCACGACGGTGGTGACGCGCGGCAGCGCGACCATGATCGCCAGGCCCACGGCGACCATCGGGTAGACCAGCCACGGCACGTCGACCAGGTAAGGGACCTGCGCCATGAAGATGAGGATCGCGAGGGCGTTGACGAACCCGACCATCACCGAGCGCGGGATGAAGCGCATCAGCTTGCCGAAGCCGCCGAGGCCGAGCGCGATCTGGATCAGGCCGCCGAGCAGCACGGTGGCGACGAGGTAGTCGTAGCCGTGGTCGCGCATCACCGGGGCGATGACCAGCGCGATCGCTCCGGTCGCGGCCGAGATCATCGCCGGGCGCCCGCCGAGCAAGGCGATGGAGACGGCCATCGTGAAGGAGGCGAACAGGCCGATGCGGGGGTCGACGCCGGCGATGATCGAGAACGAGATCGCCTCGGGGATCAGCGCAAGCGCGACGACGAGACCGGCCAGCACCTCGGTGCGCAGCATCTTCGGCGACCGCAGGGCGGCGCGCACGCTGGGTTCGACGGTGGCGGGCGGGGCCATAGGCTCGGTGGCAGCAGACACGAGGGGAAAACCTACCCTTACGTGAGGGTAGGGTTCGAATCCTCGAGCGACAGGAGACCGGGATGGCCCAGGGGGCAGGCGAGACGACCGACGTCGTCATGCAGATCGGTGAGGTCGCGGCCCGCACCGAGCTGTCCCTGCGCAGCCTGCGCCACTGGGAGGAGGTCGGGCTGCTCCAGCCGTCGGGCCGCACCGACGGCGGCTTCCGCCTCTACACCGAGTCCGACGTCGACAAGATCCTCGTCATCCGGCGCATGAAGCCGCTCGGCTTCAGCCTCGACGAGATGAAGGCCGTGATGTCCGACCTGGAGGTCCTCGCCGACCCGGGGGCCGGCGAGGGCGAGCGGGCTGCCGCCCAGCAGCGGATCGCCGACGTGCGCACGGACGCCACCGCGCGTCGCTCACGCCTGGTCCGCCAGCTCGAGATGGCCGACGAGTTCATCGGTCTCCTCGGCGCGCGCCACGGCTGACGCCGCTCGCGAGCGCAGGAAATCTTGCCGATGTGAAGTAGGTTCGGACGCGGTCAGTCCATCTTCTCGAGCCGCAAGGGGAGCCCCGTGTCGGATGAGTCACGTCCGGAGGCCCCTGTCGGCGCGCCCAAGCGCAAGGGCAAGGTCGCGCGCAAGCACACCGTCGGACGCGTGATCCTCGTCAGTGCCCTGGTCCTGGCGCTCATCACCGGGCTCGGCACGATCTACTTCGTGCGCCACCTCAACGGCAACATCGAGGGCGTCTCGCTGGACGCGCTCGGTGGCGATCGTCCCGAGAAGGTCTACAAGGGCAACGGCGAGCCGCTCAACATCCTCGTGATGGGCGACGACACCCGCGAGGGAGCCGGCAACGCCATCGACGGCGAGGGCGGCGGCGGCTCCGACACCACCATCCTCGTGCACCTCTCCGCCGACCGCGAGCGCGCGTACGCCGTCTCCATCCCGCGCGACTCCATCGTCGACCGACCCGAGTGCAACGACGGAGAGTCCGCTGCCGCGACCGAGGTGATGTGGAACGCCGCCTACAGCGTCGGGGGCCCGGTGTGCACCGTCGACCAGCTCGAGACCGAGACCGACGTCTTCGTCGACCACTTCGTCGTCATCGACTTCAACGGCTTCGGCGACATGGTCGACGCCGTCGGCGGCGTCCCGGTCTGCGTGCCCGAGGACATCGTCGACCGCCCCCGCGACATCTTCGTCCCGGCGGGGGACCCGTCGGTGCTGACCGGCGACGAGGCGCTCGACTACGTCCGCGCCCGCTACGTCGGCGAGCTCGCCCAGCAGAACGACATCTCCCGCATCCGGCGCCAGCAGACCTTCATCGCCGCCCTCGTGCGCGAGGTGAAGTCGGCCGGGACCCTGACGCGCCTCGACAAGGTGGTCAGCTTCCTCGACGCAGCCACGAAGTCCCTGACGACCGACACCGAGCTCGACTCGGTGACGCGTATCGGCAAGATCGCCATGCAGCTCCAGAGCATCGGCCTCGACAAGGTGCAGTTCGTGACGCTGCCGACGGAGTACTTCCCCAACGACTCGGAGTTCAGGGGCAAGGTCTTCTGGACGCCGGAGGCCACCGAGATCTGGCAGCTCATCAACGAGGACAAGGAGATCCCTGCGCGCCTGCTGTCCGGGAACGCCGTCACCGCCGAGCCGCCCAGCACGTCGGCCGCAGCGACCGAGACCCCGTCGCCCTCGGCCACCGGCACGCCCTCGGCGAGCGGCACCGGGACGCCCTCCGCCGAGCCTTCGGAGACCGAGGCCCCCAGCGAGACGGCCACTCCGTCCGAGACCGCCTCGCCCAGCGAGACCGCGACCCCTTC
Source organism: Nocardioides furvisabuli (assembly GCA_964021995.1). Lineage (GTDB taxonomy): Bacteria > Actinomycetota > Actinomycetes > Propionibacteriales > Nocardioidaceae > Nocardioides > Nocardioides furvisabuli_A. The sequence continues at coordinate 21,865 of CAXHZJ010000013.1, forward strand.
GGCACCGGCGACCACGAAGCCGGAGCCCGTCCCGGGAGTCTGCGCGTGAGCGACAGCGACGGCACCGACCGTCCCGCTCCCGAGCAGGAGCCGGAGTGGCAGCGACGCCGCCGACTGGCCGCGGTCTTCGGCGACGGCGTACCGGAACAGACCAGCGACGATCGCGACGCCCGCGAGGACACCGCCGGCAAGGGCGACGACTGGTACCGCGCCGAGGTGCCGCCGCACCACGGCTGAGCCCCCCGAGCACGACGAACGGCCCGCCCCCAGTGGGGACGGGCCGTTCGTGCGTACGCGGGGTGGTGCGGCTCAGACGTTGCCGCCGCGCGCCTTGAGCAGGTCGCGGATCTCCTCCAGCACGGCCACGTCGGCGGGCGTGCCGGTCGCCTCGGCGGGGAAGTAGCGGTCCTTGGCCTTGGTGTAGGGCACGACCACGAAGAAGTAGACGACCGCTGCCAGGATCAGGAAGGCGATGAGGGCGGTGAGGAACGGGCCGACGAGCACGTCGCCGGGGGCGAAGGTGTCGAAGTTCGGCTCGGCGCCGCCGGTGGCCTTGCTGATCGCCGAGAGCAGCATGCCGGTGAAGGCGGTGACCACGGCGGCGAACGCCGTGCCCATGATGACGGCCACGGCGAGCTCGACGAGGTTGCCGCGGAGGATGAAGTTCTTGAAACCACTCATGTTGTGTTCTCCCTCGTGGGTGGCCCCGAGTAGGGCCCGAATGGGGCTCACGCTAGCGGGTCCAGGAGACCGTTACGAACTGCGACAGCGCCGCACTGCTGATGTCGATCGCCTCGGCCGCGGACGTGCCGACCACCACGAGCGCGCCGCCCGCGACCCCGGCGGGGCCGTCGGGTACGCCGCGGGGCGTGGCGAGGACGGTCACCTCGCGGGCCACGATGCTCGACGTGCCGGTGCCGGGGTCGGTGGCCACCAGGTCGACCTCGTCGCCCGGTCGCAGCAGCGTCGCCATCCCGGCGTCGGGCAGCCGCACCGGCAGGATCGTCTGCCCGGGCTCCGCCAGGGCCAGCCCCGGCCCGACCACGCGGGCGCCGGTGAGCACCTCGCCCCGGCCGAGCGGCGCGGCCAGCACGCGGCCCAGCGCGGTCGTCGCGGCGTCGGGCGGCGCGAGGTCCTGCGGGTAGTCGTGCGCGACCAGGTCGCCGTCATCGAGCAGGGTGCCCGAGGGCAGGTCACGCGCGGCCACCAGCACCTCGACCGTGTCGGCCGCTGGCGGCGCGAGCGCGCGCAGCGCGCCGAGGACCGCGACGGCGGTCAGTGCCGCGGCAAGCAGCCGGCGGCGACGCCTCAGGTGGTGGCGTACGGCGCGCAGTCGACGCCTGGTCGGCGGGAGTCCCGGGAGCATCCCCCGACGCTAGGCCGGAGCGGACGGTGTCCGCTCGGCCTCTCCACAGGGGTCAGTCGGAGGAGGACGAGGAGGACGAGGAAGAGGTGGACGACGACGTGGACGAGGTCGTCGACGAGCCGCCGGACGAGGAGTCCGAGCCGGAGGAGGTCGTCGACGCGGGCGTCGAGGACGAGGAGGTGCTGCGGCTGTCGGTGCGGTAGAACCCGGAGCCCTTGAAGACCACGCCGACGGCGTTGAAGAGCTTGCGCAGCTTGCCGTCGCACTCGGGGCAGACGGTCAGCGCGTCCTCGCTGAAGCTCTGGAACTGCTCGAAGGAGTGCCCGCACTCGGTGCAGGCGTACTGGTAGGTGGGCATGTGGCAATCCTCTAGGGAATCTGGCCTCGTGGAGCTGGAACGGAGATCGGCCGGGGCCGCGCGACGCGCTGGCACTCTGGCTCTTCGACTGCCAATGGTACGGCACAATGGACAGCGCGATGAGCGACCCGTCACCCACCCCCGCGCCCCCGTCCGCCGACGAGCCCACCGAACGGCCCCGGTCCCACTGGTGGCAGGCCTTCCGGCGCGCGCCGCGGGCGGTGCGCTGGACGGCGTGGACCGCGGTCGGGCTGGTCCTGGTGCTGCTGGTGCTGGCCGCGGCGGTCGTGGGCGTCGTACGCCGTCCGCTGCCGCAGACCGAGGGCGAGCTCGAGGTCCCGGGGCTGTCCGCGTCGGTGGAGGTCGTGCGCGACGAGCACGGCATCGCGCAGGTCTACGCCGACACCGACGACGACCTGATGCGCGCGCAGGGCTTCGTCCACGCGCAGGAGCGCTTCTTCGAGATGGACTTCCGCCGCCACGTCACGGCCGGCCGGCTCTCGGAGATCTTCGGCGAGGACACCCTCGAGACCGACCGCTTCATCCGCACCATGGGCTGGCGCCGGGTTGCGGAGCAGGAGTGGCCGCTGCTGGAGCCCGCGACGCGCGCGGCTCTGACGGCGTACGCCGAGGGCGTGAACGCCTACATCGAGGACCGCTCGCCCTCCGAGCTCGCGGCGGAGTACAGCATCCTCGGCCTGACCGGCCTCGACTACACGCCCGAGGAGTGGCAGCCGGTCGACTCGCTGGCCTGGCTCAAGGCGATGGCGTGGGACCTGCGCGGCAACATGGAGGCCGAGGTCGACCGGGTGCTGCTGTCCCTCGACCACAGCGAGGCCGAGGTCGCCGAGCTCTGGCCGGCCTACGACGCCGAGGCGCACCCGCCGATCGTCTCCGGCGGCGGCGTGGTCGACGGCGTGTTCGAGCAGAACGCCACGGCCAACGCGACCCGCAACCCGCGCCGTCCGGCGTACCCCCGTGGTGTCGTGGAGGCGCTCGAGCGTGTGCAGGACCGGGTCGCCGCGATGCCCGAGCTGGTGGGCCAGGGGCGCGGCATCGGCAGCAACTCGTGGGTCGTCGACGGCGAGCACAGCGCCACCGGCCAGCCGCTGCTCGCCAACGACCCGCACCTGGGCATCAGCCAGCCCGGCATCTGGATGCAGATGGGCCTGCACTGCCGCGAGGTCTCGCCCGACTGCACGCTCGACACCTCGGGCTTCACCTTCTCCGGCGTGCCCGGCGTGATCATCGGCCACAACGCCGACATCGCGTGGGGCTTCACCAATCTCGGGCCCGACGTCACCGACCTCTTCCTCGAGCAGACCGAGGGCGACGACCTCTACGTCCGCGACGGCGCGACCGAGCCGCTGCGGGTGCGCACCGAGACCATCGAGGTCCGCGGCGCCGACGACGTCGAGCTGCGGGTGCGCGAGACCGTCCACGGCCCGCTCATCAGCGACGTGTCCACGGACTTCGCCACCGTCGGCGCCAACGCCCCGACCGACGAGCCCGGCGAGCGCGGCAGCGGGTACGCCGTCGCGCTGGCGTGGACCGCCCTCGACCCCGCGCCCACCGCCGACGCGATCCTCGCGCTCAACCGCGCCTCGGACTGGGACGAGTTCCGCGCGGCCGCCGCCGACTTCGCGGTGCCCGCGCAGAACCTGGTGTACGCCGACCGCGAGGGCCACATCGGCTACCAGGCGCCGGGCCGGGTCCCGATCCGTCGCGGCGGCAACGACGGCACCATGCCGGTCGAGGGATGGATCAGCGCCAACGACTGGACCGGCGACTACATCCCCTTCGACGGGCTGCCGAGCGTGCTCGACCCCGAGGAGGGCTTCATCGTCACCGCCAACCAGGCGGTCGTCGACGAGGACTACCCCTACCTGCTGACCCGCGACTGGGACTACGGCTACCGCTCGACCCGCATCCGCGAGGTGCTCGAGGACGAGGGCGAGCTCTCGGTGGAGGAGATGGTGGACCTCCAGCTCGACTCGACCAACCCGATGGCCGAGACGCTGGTGCCCTACCTGCTCGACATCCAGAACCTCCCCAACCCCTACTACCGCAACGCCCAGCGGCTGCTGCGCGACTGGGACGGCTCGTCGCCGGCCGACAGCGCGGCGGCGGCGTACTTCAACGTCGTGTGGGCCAACCTGCTCGAGCTCACCTTCCACGACGAGCTGCGCGTGCGGACCTGGCCCGACGGCGGCGACCGCTGGTTCACCGTGGTCGGACGGATGCTGACCGAGCCGGCCGGGCCGTGGTGGGACGACGCCGGCACCGACGACGAGGTGGAGACGCGCGACGACATCCTGCGTGCCGCGATGATCGCCGCCCGCGACGAGCTGACGCGGCGCCAGGCGCGCGACCCGCGGCTGTGGACGTGGGGCCGACTGCACCGGATGAATCTGCGCAACGCGACCCTCGGCGAGTCCGGCATCGCGCCGGTCGAGCGGCTCTTCAACCGCGACGGCTGGCAGGTCGGCGGCGGGTCCTCGGTCGTCGACGCCACGTCCTGGAACGCCGCCGAGGGCTACGAGGTGACCGCCGCGCCGTCGATGCGCATGGTCGTCTCGCTCGCCGACTTCGACGACTCGCGCTGGATCAACCTCACCGGCGTCTCCGGCCACCCGGCGTCGTCGCACTACTCCGACCAGACCGAGCTCTACGTCGACGGCGAGACCCTGCCCTGGGCCTACAGCCGCGACGCCGTCGAGGCGGCGGCCGAGGACCGGTTGGTGCTGACGCCGGCGGGCTGACCTGTGGGGGATCCCCGGCTACCCGGGGAAACTGGAGCTTCCGGTGCGAAGCTTCGGGGGTGAGGCTCCAGTTTCACCGGGTACCCGGGGAACGCGACGACAGGGCCACGACCCCCGCCCCCGTCAGCGCGAACCCCACCGCCACGTCGTGGGGGTCGGTCGGCACGGCGAGCCCGACCTCGTCGTCGTGGAGCACGACCGCGACCGGCGTCCCGGCCGGCACCCGCGCCAGCGCCCGGTCGTACGACCCGCCGCCGCGCCCGAGGCGGTCACCGGTGGGGGAGACCGCCAGGCCCGGCACCAGGACGACGTCGGCGGTGCGGACGGCGTCGACGCCGAGCCGCGGCCCAGAGGGCTCGAGGAGCCCGCGCGTCGCCGCCGCGAGCGACCCCGGTCCGGCGTACGCGGCCCAGTCGAGGTCGTTGTCGGGCAGCAGCACCGGGACGATCACCCGCTTCCCGGCGGCGACGAGCGCGTCGAGCAGGAGGCCGGTGCCGGGCTCGCTGCCGACGGAGACGTACGCCGCCACGGTGGCTGCCGAGCGCACCGCGTCCCAGCCCAGCGCGACCTGCGCGAGGGCGGCCGCGTGCTCCGCGCCGGCGTCGAGCGGGCGTCGTCGCCGGGCCGCCAGCACCTGGTCGCGCAGCGCGCCCTTGGCGATCGTCGCGTCGCCCCAGTCGTGCACGTCCACGTGAGCAGCCTACGATCGAACCATGGCAAGCAAGGGCAACGGCCGCGGCCTCGACCTGGCGCGCGAGAAGATGCGCAGCGCAGGCGTCGACGAGGTCGCGATCGACACGTTCGCGCACTACTACCGTCTCCTCGAGCACGGCGAGACCGGCATGATCGCCGAGGACTCGATCGAGCCGCTCGACATGGAGGCGCTCGACGACGTCGAGGTGGCCGACGACGTGGCCGCGGAGGCGATCCGCAAGACGGCCGTCATCAAGCTCAACGGCGGCCTCGGCACGTCGATGGGCATGGACCGCGCGAAGTCGCTGCTGTGCGTGCGGCGCGGGCTGAGCTTCCTCGACATCATCGCCCGCCAGGTGCTGCACCTGCGCCAGCAGTACGACGCGACGCTGCCGCTGATGTTCATGAACTCCTTCCGCACCTCGGCCGACACGATGGCCGCCCTGGCCCGCTACGACGAGCTGCCGGTCGAGGGCCTGCCGCTGGAGTTCCTCCAGAACAAGGAGCCCAAGCTCCTCGAGGCCGACCTGATGCCGGCCGCCTACCCCAAGGCGCCCGACCTCGAGTGGTGCCCGCCGGGCCACGGCGACCTCTACACCGCGCTGCGCGGCACCGGCCTGCTCGCGCAGCTGCTCGACGCCGGCTACCGCTACGCCTTCGTCTCCAACTCCGACAACCTCGGCGCCGTGCCGGACGCGCGTGTCGCCGGCTGGTTCGCCGCGAGCGGTGCGCCGTTCGCGATCGAGGCGGTGCGGCGTACGCCCTCGGACCGCAAGGGCGGCCACTTCGCCCGCCGCAAGGAGGACGGTCGCATCGTGCTGCGCGAGTCGGCGCAGACGCTGGACGCCGACAAGGAGGCGCTGGCCGACCTCGGGCGCCACCGCTTCTCCTCCACCAACAACCTGTGGTTCGACCTGCAGGCGATGACCGAGGCGCTCGACGCGCGCGGCGGGATCCTGGGCCTGCCGCTGATCCGCAACGTCAAGAACCTCGACCCGGCCGACCCCGGCACCCCCAAGGTGGTCCAGATCGAGACGGCCATGGGCGCCGCGATCGAGGTCTTCGAGGGTGCGCGCACGATCGAGGTGGGCCGCGACCGATTCGTGCCGGTGAAGACGACCGACGACCTGCTGGTGCTGCGCTCCGACGTCTACGACCTCGGCAAGGACTTCGTGCTGGGCCAGGCGAACGAAGAGGTTCCCTACGTCGCGCTCGACGGCGACTTCTACAAGCTCGTCGGCGACTTCGACAAGCGCTTCCCCGAGGGTGCGCCGTCGCTGCGCGAGGCCGACTCGTTCACGGTCGAGGGCGACTGGACCTTCGGCCCCGGGGTGAAGGTCGTCGGCGAGGTGTCGCTCAACGCCACGTCTGCCAAGCGCGTCGAGGGCGGCACCGTCCTCGACGAGCAGGAGCAGCATGGCTGACCTGCTGCCCGTCGCGGACTACGTCGAGCGCATCCTCGCCACGGTCTCACCGCTGCAGGCGTTCCCGCAGCCGCTGATGGAGGCCCTCGGCCTCGCACTGGCCGAGGACGTCGTCGCACCGATCTCGCTGCCGAGCTTCGACAACTCCGCGATGGACGGCTACGCCGTGGTCGCCGAGGACGTCGCCGGCGCGAGCGAGGACGCCCCCGTCACGCTCCCCGTCGTCGGCGAGATCGGCGCCGGGCAGTCGTCGATCCTGGCGATGTCGCCGGGCACCGCGGTCAAGATCATGACCGGCGCCCCGGTCCCGGCCGGCGCCACCACGGTCGTGCCCTACGAGTGGACCGACCGCGGCGTCGCGAGCGTCCGCATCAGCCAGTCCGCCCGGCCCGGTCAGCACATCCGTCCCACCGGCGACGACATCTCCGAGGGCGACATGCTGCTCGAGGAGGGGACGGTCCTCGGCCCGCGCCACCTCGGCATGCTCGCGGCCGTCGGGCGCGCCACCGTGCGCACCCGCCCGCGCCCGCGGGTCGTGGTGATCTCCACCGGCTCCGAGCTGCGCGACCCCGGCACCCCGCTGGGCCACGACTCGATCTACGACGGCAACTCCTACCTGCTCGCCGCGGCCGCCCGCGCGGCCGGCGCGATCGCCTACCGCGTCGGCATCGTGCCCGACGAGTCGCACGCGTTCACCGAGGCGCTCAGCGACCAGCTCGTGCGTGCCGACATCGTGGTGACCAGCGGCGGCGTCAGCGAGGGCGACTTCGACGTCGTCAAGGAGTCGCTGTCCCAGCACGGCACGATGTGGTTCGGCGGGGTCGGCATGCAGCCGGGCAAGCCGCAGGGCTTCGGCACGATCGGCGAGGACGACACCCCGGTCTTCACCCTGCCGGGCAACCCGGTCTCGTCCTACGTCTCCTTCGAGATGTTCGTGCTGCCCGCGATCCGCCGGATGATGGGCAAGCTGCCCTACGTCCGCCCGACGGCCCGCGCGCGCCTGACCCACGGGCTGTCCTCGCCGGCCGGCAAGGTGCAGCTGGTCCGCGGCCTCCACGAGACCGACCGCGGCGGCACGTTCGTCTCCCCGGTCGGCGGCCACGGCTCGCACCTGCTGGGCGACCTCGCGACGGCCAACTGCCTGATCGAGGTCCCCGCCGACGTCACCGCGGTCACGGCCGGCGAGATGGTGGCGATCCGCAAGCTCGACGAGGAGTTCTGATGGACCGCCTGACACACGTGGACGAGTCCGGTGCCGCGCGGATGGTCGACGTCGGCGACAAGCCCGTCACGGCGCGTACGGCGTCCGCGACCGGTCGCGTCCTCGTCAGCCCCACCGTCGTGGACCTGCTCCGCGGCGAGGGCGTGCCGAAGGGCGACGCGCTCGCGGTGGCCCGCATCGCCGGGATCATGGGGGCGAAGAAGACCCCCGAGCTGATCCCGCTGTGCCACCCGCTGGCGATCTCCGGGGTCACCGTCGACCTGACGGTCGGCGACGACTCGGTCGACATCACCGCGACCGTCCGCACCACCGATCGCACCGGTGTCGAGATGGAGGCGCTGACCGCCGTGTCGGTCGCGGCCCTCACCGTCGTCGACATGGTGAAGGCGGTCGACAAGGCCGCGGTCATCACCGACATCCGCGTCGAGACCAAGTCCGGTGGCCGCTCGGGGGACTGGGCGCGATGAGCCTGCGCGCGGGCGTCGTCGTGGCGTCGAACCGGGCCGCGGCGGGCGTCTACGCCGACGAGACCGGCCCGTTGATCGTCGACTGGCTGCGCGCGCAGGGCTTCGACTGCACCGACCCCGCGGTGGTCCCCGACGGCGAGCCGGTGCGCGACGCGATCTCCGCAGCCGTCGCCGCCGGCGCCCGCGTCGTGCTCACCACCGGCGGCACCGGACTCACGCCCACCGACCGCACCCCGGAGGCGACCGCCCCGCTGCTCGAGCGCGAGGTGCCCGGCATCGCCGAGGCGATCCGCGCCGCCGGCGTCGCCAAGGGCGTGCCGACCGCGATGCTCTCGCGCGGCCTCGCCGGGATCGTGGGCGACTGCCTCGTCATCAACCTCCCCGGGTCGCGCGGGGGAGTGAAGGACGGTCTCGGCGTCCTCGAGCCCGTGCTGCGCCACGCGGTCGAGCAAGTAGTCGGGAGCGACCACTGAGCACCTCGCCCGGATGGCCCGCCCGGCTCGAGTCCGAGGGGGTCGTGGTCCGCTCGCTGCGTCGCTCCGACGCCGACGAGTGGCAGGCCGTGCGCACCCGCAACCACGACTGGCTGCGCCCGTGGGATGCGACGGTGCCCCCCGGAGCGGCGCCGCGCCCGTCGTCGTACAAGATCGTGACGCGCTCGCTGCTGCGCCAGGCCAAGGACGGGCTGTGCCTGCCCTTCGTCGTCGAGGTGGGTGGCCGCTTCGTCGGCCAGGTCACCGTGAGCAACGTGGCACGCGGGTCGGCCCAGTGGGGCTCGATCGGCTACTGGGTCGCTGCCGACGTCGCCGGCCGCGGTGTCGCGCCGCGCGCGGTCGCCATGGTGATCGACCACTGCCTCGGCCCGGTGGGCCTGCACCGCCTCGAGATCTGCGTGCGCCCGGAGAACACCAACTCGCTGCGCGTGGTCGAGAAGCTCGGCCTCGAGCAGGTCGGCTACGCCCCGCGCTTCCTCCACATCGACGGCGCCTGGCGCGACCACCGGATCTTCGCGATCACCGCGGAGGAAGCGCCGGCGGGCGTCGTCGCACGCCTCTCGGCACACCAGTCACATCAGTAGTTCTGCGACACACCACTTGACATCCGCCCCGCGTGCGCCCCGCGCTCCTACGCTCGGGTCCGTGGACCTGAGCGCTCTCATCTTCGTCGCCCTTGCCGTGGCGTGGGCCGTCTACCTGATCCCCAAGGCCCTCAAGCACCACGACGAGGTCGTGCGCAGCAGGTCGGTCGAGAAGTTCTCCCACACGATGCGCGTCCTCGCGCGCCGCGAGCCGGTCGACCGACGCAACGCACGCCTCGTGGTCTCGCCGATCCGTGCCGCCCTGCGCCCGCCGGTGGAGACCAAGGCCCGGGTCTCGGCGCCCGCCGTCGCGTCCCCGACCGCCACTGCTCCGGCTGCCCCCGTCACTCGTCGTACGCCGCCGCAGGCCGAGCGCGCCTCCGCGCGACGGGCCGCCCGCCGGCGCCGCAACGTCCTGGCGCTGGTCGTGCTCGCCAACGCCGTCGTCATCGGCCTCGCCGCCACCGCGGTCATCACCTGGTGGTGGGTCGCCGCCCCCGTCACCCTGCTCCTGGCCTGGCTGGTCGCCTGCCGCGTCTCGGTGCGTGCCGAGCGTCGCCAGCGCACTCCTCGCTCGGCCATCGAGATCGGCCTGCCGCCGCAGGTCGACGACGACGACCTCGACCTCACCGGCGAGATGCCGATGACGCCGCCGCAGCCGCGCGCGCCCGCCGCTCCCTCGCGCGTCGACGAGACCCCGGCCCACGAGGTCCCGGCCGTCGTCACCGAGCCCGCGCCGGTCCTCGGCGGGTGGGACATGGTGCCCACCACGCTCCCGACCTACGTCGGCAAGCCGGCCGCACAGCGGCGTACGGTCTCCACGATCGACCTCGACTCCACCGGCGTGTGGTCGAGCGGTCACTCCGACTCCGACTCGGCCATCGCCCGCTCCGCCGAGGAGTCCGCCCGGACCGCGCGCGATGCCGACGAGGCCCGCCGCGCCAGCGGCGCCTGAGCCGGGATCCACGGCACGCGCGGGGCGATTCGGTCGCCCCCGCAGCGCTCGTGTATCTTTACGACGCGCCGTGAGGCGCATGGGGCTGTGGCGCAGTTGGTAGCGCGTCTCGTTCGCAATGAGAAGGTCAGGGGTTCGAATCCCCTCAGCTCCACCACCACGAGGACGCCCCTCACCTGCGACCACAGGTGAGGGGCGTTCGTCGTTCGTGGTTCATCGACTGGATGCCTCACACGTGCTTGTCGAGGAGGGTTCGACAGGGGCGATGCTGGCCCGGTTTCAGACAAACGCACTCCCTGAATCCCACCCTGAGTCAGATTCGGCCCGCACTAGGTTCGAGCCATGACGAGGTCGAGGAAGCCGCGGCTGGTTGGCTTCGCAGTGTGCTTGCTGTCTGCCGTGCTTGTGGCTGGATGTGGTGGCGATGATCCTGACGGTGGTCAAGCGATCTCAGCGCAGCCCGAGGTGGAACCGGTCGTCGACTTGACCGGAGTCTCGATCGCGAACCCGGGAGGCAGTGTCTCGGCGCCCACCTACATGAAGTTGGACGAGCTGCTCGACTACACCGACATGTCTGGTGGAACGGTCGAACTGTCTGAGTGTCCCGTGATGAGTGAGGAGCAGCTCCGCGGCCAGCTGTCGTTCTCGCCTCCGGGTGTCATGAAGGCCACCGTCGAGCCGTACAACCAGGTGACCGACTCCGACACGCCGAGCCTGCTCTGCGCGCTGGCCGAGGAGGGCTCCGAAGGTGTGGTCCAGCTGTGGATCTCCGGAGAGGAGCACCCCGTTGAGCGAGCAATGGGCGACATGAACGAGGAGCCCTACCACTGGCTCGAGCCCGTTCCCTTCATGAGCGGCGACGCGACGATGTACTGCTACGACGACAATGGGCTCGACAAGTGCGCTGCGCTCGCCACGCTCGACGGGGTGACCTTGTTCGGACACTCTCCATCCGCGGAGTCGATCGGCAGGAATTCGCAGATTGGTTCGCCGACGCAGTCCTTGCCGCAGTCGCCCTTGCCTAGGCAGTGTGCGATCTCCCTACGAGGCCGCTAAAACCCCGGTCCAGACCACCTGAACCTTTTCTGCCCGGATGCGTAACACCCGGCACCGTCCCAACGCTGTACGTCATGTAGCGGCCGCGTTCCGCGGGGCCGCCCGTCGCAACCCGTGCTCCGAGCTCCCGCCGGCGCACGGTTCCCCCCAGGAGGCGACGGGCGGCCCCAAACGCACTCGCAGCGGCGCGACCCTCCCCCCGTGGGTCGCGCCGCTGCTTCGCTTCCCGGGCCTGCCGCCCGGCGGCAGCAGGCGCGGCGCTACCGTCGGTGCGTGAGCGAGCTCCAGCGCATCTTCACGGTGAGCGTGCAGGCGTCGACGGCGGACCTCGAGCGGCTGCGCGCCCGGCTGGGGTCGTCGGTCCGCGTCCTCACCGCGCCGACCGTGGAGGCCAGGCGCGTCGTCGAGGCGCTCGGGCATGGGCCGGTCCCGGAGGTGCTCCTGGCGCCCGTGCGCTTCCCCGACGTCGACCGCGGACACCGCCTCGACGAGCTCGTACGCCGCCACGCCGTGGAGGACCGCTACCGCGACCTGGTGGTGGTGGCCGACCCCGCGACGCTCACCCTGCTGCTGCGCGTCCTGGCCCCCGACCAGCTCCCCGAGGCCGGACCCGTGACCGAGGTGGGGCTGCCGCGCGCACCGCGCCCCGTGCCCCTCGGGAAGGCCGCGGCGGGCGGCGTCGGGCTCGCGGTCGTGGCCGGAGTGCTGGCTCCGATCCTCGCGCCGTGGGTGCTCCCGGCGCTCGTCGCGCTCGCGGGGCTGGCGCTCCTCGTGGTGCCCGGCCGGCGCTACATCGGCCAGGCGCTGCTGATCGCGATGGCCGTGTCCGTGGTGGTCACGCTGATGGCGATCGCGGGCTCCGCGCGGTTCCCCGGCGCCTGGTGACGGCGGATGGGGCCCGGGCCCGAGTCGACCGGGCGGCGCTCAGCCCTTGCGGGGGCCGAAGAGCAGGCCGCGCCGCGCCTTCTGCTCCTGGCGTGGCTGGGGCACGACGGGCATCGGCCACCACTCGACGCTCGGGTAGCCGGCGCGGTTGAAGCCCTCGCGGTAGACGAAGGTGTCGCCGCAGGAGCACACCCAGCGCTCGCCGACCTCGTGCTCACCGTCGTTGGAGGGAGCGCCCTGTGTCTGCAGACAGATGTGGATCAAGGTGGAATCCATGGCGCACCCTCCCGCGGTGTCGGCCCGAACCGATCGGGTCCCGACCATCGTCCTCCGCGGCCGGGGCGAACACCATGGGCGACCGCACAACTTCGATCCATCTTGAGCGAAACTCGACCGTTCCTGCGGAGTAGGCCGCTGGACGGCCCAGCCGCGTGGCCTCAGATCCAGCGCTGGAACCAGATCCGGGCGTCCCACTCCGACTTGGTCAGCAGGGCGTCGGTCCAGATCGGCCAGAACCAGGCGAAGGCGATCAGCGCCAGGACGGTGTAGCTCCCGGCCACGACCACCCCGAACGTACGCCGTGGGGTCGGCACGTCGGAGGTGCCGATCAGGTGCCCCATCGCCAGCGCGAGCGACAGCACGAGGAAGGGCAGGCAGGTGATCGCGTAGAAGAAGAAGATCGGCCGGTCGTCGTAGAGGAACCACGGCAGCCACGTGCTCGCCAGGCCGACGACGGCGACGCCGTGGCGCCAGTCGCGGGCCCCCACCCACAGCAGCAGCGACGCGATCATCGCCAGGCACCCGCCCCACCAGATGACCGGGTTGCCGATCAGCAGCACCTGCCGGATGCAGGACGAGTCGGTCGGCGCCTCGCACCCCTGCGTCCCCGGCCGGATGTCGGTCTGCGCGTCGACCCCCACCGGCCGTCCCATCACCAGCCACGTCGACGGCTTGGAGGCGTAGACGTGGGTCGAGTCGTTGAGGAAGTGGCTGTGGAAGGTGTAGACGTCCTGGTGGTAGCTCCACAGCGATCGCAGGGACTGGCGCACCTCGCCCAGTCCCTCGGCGTCGGGCTCGCTCGCGGTCGGCCACTGCTCCCCACCGCCGTAGGACGTGTACTGCGTGTTGCTGAAGGCCTCCTCGTACGCCTCGGCGTTCATCAGCCAGCCCGTCCAGGACGCGACGTACGTCGCCAGCGCGACGCCGACGAGCGCGACGAAGGCCGGCAGCCCGTCGAGGAGCACCGAGCGCAGCAGGGGGCGGCGCTGGCCGAAGGCGCGGCGGGCGCCGGCGCTCCACAGCCAGGCGAGCAGGCCGAAGGCGGCCAGCGTGTAGGCGGCCGACCACTTCGTGCCGCAGGCCAGGCCGAAGGCCACGCCGCCGAGCAGCAGCCACGGACGCCACAGGCCCAGGGCCCGCGAGTGCCGTCCCGAGGCCAGGCGCTCACGCAGCCACTGCCGGTCGGCCACGACGCAGTGCACGCCGCACAGGAGGAAGAAGGCGAGGAAGATGTCGAGCAGCGCGAGGCGCGAGAGCACGAGATGGAGCCCGTCGATCGACAGCAGCAGCCCGGCGACGAGGCCGAGCACCGTCGAGCCGGTCACGCGCCGCACGAAGCGGCACATCACCAGCACCATCAGCGCGCCGACCAGCGCCGAGGCGAAGCGCCACCCCGACGGCTCCATCCCGAAGAGCTCGATGCCGCCCGCGATCAGCCACTTGCCGACCTCGGGGTGGACGATCATCGACGGGCCGTCCTGCCACAGCCCGGTCACGTCGCCGTTGAGGATCGTCTTGTCCGCGTCCTCGACGTAGCCGCGGACGTAGCCGTGGTTGAGCAGCGACCACGCGTCCTTGGCGTAGTAGGTCTCGTCGAAGGAGAAGGCGTGGGGAGTGCCGAGGTGCCAGCGCCGCAGGAAGAAGGCCAGGCTCGCCAGGCAGATCGCCCCGACCCAGCCGAGCAGCGGGTCCTCCGAGCGCCAGCGCGGACGATTCCGCTCGGCGGCGCTCAGGGTCACGCCGGAACTCTAACCAGAGGTGCGGAGCGCGGACGCACCCTTGACGTGACGAGCGCCACGACGGAGACTCGGTCGAACTGAATTCAGAAATGCGAACTGTGTTCGACGCGTCGCCCTGACGAGAGGCTCCCATGCACCCCGCCACCCGGTCCGTCGTACGTCCCCGCGCCCGGTGGCGCGCCGTGCTCGCGCTGCTGCTGGTGCTCGCCACCGCGGCCACCGGCGCGCTCGTCGCGACCTCGACCGCGTCGGCGCAGGAGGGGCGTACGTGGGTGGTCGACGCCGTCGACGACGCTGCGAGCAACCGCTGGGAGTCGGTCGACACCGGCACCTCGGTCGTCACGATCGCGGTGGGGGACACCGTCGAGTGGCAGTTCGACCGGGCCACCCAGGGCCACGACCTCACCTCGGTGGCGCCCACCCAGAGCTGGGAGACCGCCTGGAACCCCGCACTGGAGGCCTACCGCGACCCCGGCGGCGAGCCGGTGCGCCGCACCTTCTCCGAGCCCGGCACCTACCGCTACATCTGCTCGATGCACGGGACCCTCATGAGCGGCACGGTCGTCGTGGTGCCGGCCGGTGACTCGGGCAACCGGGCGCCGACCGCCGAGGCGGAGGTCGCGCCCCTCACCGGTGCGGCACCCCTCGTGGTCCACGCCACGGCCAACGCCACGGACCCCGACGGCGACGTCGTCGCGGTCGCGTGGGACCCGGGCACCGGCGCCGCGCCGGCCCGCACCGACCACGCGATGCTGGAGTACACCAACCCCGGGACGTACGTCGCGAGCCTGCGCGTCAGTGACGGACGTGGGGGGCTGCACGTCGAGGAGTTCCCGGTCACGGTCACCGGCGAGGCCGGCCCGACCGAGCCCGAGCCGCCCGCCGGCGACGGCGCGTTGCCGCAGGTCGATGCTCTGGCCGCACCTGCGCGCGGGACCGCGCCGCTCGCGGTCGCGTTCTCCGCCCAGGTCACCACGTCGGGCACCGTCCACTCCTACTCCGCCGGCCTCGAGGACTATCCCGGGCTGACCGGCGAGGCCGTGATGGTGCGTCGTCGCGGCCAGACTCGCAGCACGCTCGACGTCACCGGCACGAAGCCCGGTGCCTTCCACTCGGCCGTGCACGTGCACGAGCAGGCCTGCGACGACCAGCTCGGCGGCGCGCACTTCCGCTTCGACACCGACCAGCCCTTCGCGGAGCCCAACGAGATCTGGCCGCTCTTCACCTCCGACGCGTCCGGGGGAAGCGGGCTGGTGGAGGTCGTCAAGCCGCTGCGCGCGGGCCCGAAGGCCGTCTCGCTCGTCGTCCACGACCCCGACAACGCGGCCCGGCGCATCGGCTGCGCCGACCTGGCGCCGGCGACGGCCGACCTCGCCTACACCTGGAGCTTCGGCGACGGCGCGACCGGCACCGGGGCCGACCCCGACCACGTCTACGCCGCGCCCGGCACCTACACCGCGACCCTCACGGTGACCCACGGCTCCGGTGCCCACGCGGGCCACGGCTCGGTGAGCGACTCCGTGCAGGTGGTCGTCGACGGGCCGCCGGCCGCCGTCCCGCCGGCGGTGGCCCCACCCACCGCGACGCCGATGGACGACCGGACCGGCCCGCGCATCTCGCGGGTCCGGCCGCTGCGCGTCGTGCGCGACGCCACCCCGACGGTGAAGGCCAGGGTGCGCGACCGCGACTCCCGCGTCCGGCCACGCTCGCTGGTGCTGCGCCTCGACGGCCGCCGGGTGAAGGGTGCCGACTTCGACCGGCAGCGCGGCACCCTGCGCTGGACGCCGAAGCGGGAGCTCGAGCCCGGGCGCCACGTCGTACGCCTGGTCGCGCGCGACACCGCCGGCAACCGGACCGTCCGGACCTGGAGGTTCCGGGTCCGCTGACGTCGACCCTCCCTCGGACCCCCGACCAGCGACGAGGAGCACCTGACATGATCGGCCCCATGTCTGGCGTCCTGGTCCTCGCGGGCACCCCGATCGGCCAGGCAGGTGATGCGCCGCCGCGGCTGGCGGCCGAGCTCGCCGGCGCCGACGTCGTCGCCGCCGAGGACACCCGGCGCCTCAAGCGCCTGTGCGCCGACCTCGACATCACCCTCTCGGGACGGGTCGTCTCCTACTTCGAGGGCAACGAGCAGGCCCGCACCCCCGTCCTGCTGGAGGCTCTGCTGGCCGGCGAGCGGGTGGTGCTGGTGACCGATGCCGGCATGCCGAGCGTCTCCGACCCGGGCTACCGGCTGGTGGCCGCCGCGGTCGAGCACGACGTACGCGTCACCGCAGTTCCCGGCCCCAGCGCGGTGCTGACCGCGCTGGCCGTGAGCGGCCTGCCGGTGGACCGCTTCTGCTTCGAGGGCTTCCTGCCGCGCAAGGCGGGAGAGCGGGGCCGACGCCTCGCCGCGCTCGCCGCCGAGGAGCGCACGATGGTGTTCTTCGAGGCGCCGCACCGCACCGAGGCCGCGCTCCTCGCGATGGCCGAGGCGCTCGGCGACGACCGGCCCGCCGCGGTCTGCCGCGAGCTCACCAAGACCTACGAGGAAGTACGCCGCGGCCCGCTCGCCGAGCTCGCCGCCTGGGCCGCCGACGGCATCCGCGGCGAGGTGACCATCGTGGTGGAGGGTTCCAGCGGGGCCCCCGCGGTCGCCACCGACCCCGGCTCGCTGCGTACGGCCGTGTCCGAGCTCGAGGAGTCCGGCTCCACGCGCAAGGAGGCGATCGCCGAGGTGGCCAAGCGCGCCGGGCTGCCGAAGCGGGAGGTGTATGACGTTGTCCACCGCTGACCAGGGCCCCACCCGCAGCCGGGCCGCCACGGAGGAGACGTCCGGGGCGCGGCGCGACCGTGAGCGCCCGCCCGCCCCCGAGCCGCTGCCGCACCCGGTCGTCGACAACCACTGCCACCTCGACATCGCCGACGGCGACTGGATCTCCACCGAGGAGGCCGTCGCTGCTGCCGCGGCCGTCGGGGTGCCCCGGATCGTGCAGATCGGGTGCGACCTGCCGGGCGCGCGCTGGGCGGTGGCCGCGGCCGCCGAGCACGACGCGCTCGTGGCCGGTGTCGCGCTGCACCCCAACGAGGCGCCGCGCCTGGCCGCCGCCGGCGAGCTGGACGCGGCGATCGAGGAGATCGAGCGGCTCGCCACCGCTCACGACAAGGTCCGCGCGATCGGCGAGACCGGGCTCGACCGCTTCCGCCACGCGCAGAGCGGCACCGGCGAGGCGGGGTGGGCTGCACAGGAGGAGAGCTTCCGCCGCCACATCGACCTGGCCAAGCGGCTCGACAAGACCCTCGTCATCCACGACCGCGAGGCCCACGACGACGTGCTGCGCGTCCTCGACGAGGAGGGTGCGCCCGAGCGCTGGGTGATGCACTGCTTCTCCGGGGACGACGCCTTCGCACGGCGGTGCCTCGACCGCGGCGCGCACCTCAGCTTCGCCGGGACGGTCACCTTCAAGAACGCCGCGCCGCTGCGCAACGCGCTCGCCGTGACCCCGCGCGACCGGGTGCTGGTGGAGACCGACGCGCCCTACCTCACACCCACGCCGCACCGTGGCCGGCCCAACGCGTCCTACCTCGTCCCGCTCACCGTGCGGGCGATGGCCGACGTCCTCGGCGCCGACCTCGAGGAGCTGTGCCGGGCCATCGACGCCAACACCGAGACCGCCTTCGGGGGCTCCTGGTAGGTCACGCCGAAGGCCCTCCGGGAGGGTCCGTGGTGACCGGTGTCTCGTGCGAATTTCGGCGTTCGAGTTTGCGTCCGGGCCACTCGTCGTTATCGTCTTGTGATTGTTGGCCGGGATCGGGAGTGATTTCGGCAGCGCGAAGGACCGGGTCGGGCCGGTCCTGCGAGACCCCCGCTCGCACGTCGTACGGCCCCACGGCACCGCCGTGGTCGCCGTGCAGCCGCAGGTGGAGGCGTGCTGCCACCCGAGGCCCGGGGAGTACGACGTTCGGAGAATCGTGCGCTTTCGTCTCGCGCAGCTCAGCAGGTCCAGCCTCAACTCACGCGCAGTCCTGGCGACCCTCGTGGCGGTCGTCGTGGCAGCCGTCGCAGGCACGACGGTCGGCTACGCCGCCCTCAGCAAGGACGTGACCCTCACCCTCGACGGGGAGACCCGCCAGGTCAGCGCCATCGGTGACACCGTCGCCGACGTGCTCGCGGCCGAGGGCATCGAGGTCACCGACAAGGACCTGGTCGCCCCCGCGGCGGACGAGTCGGTCTCCGACGGGTCGGCCATCGCCGTCCAGTTCGGCCGCCCGCTCGAGCTCGCCGTCGACGGCGAGACCTACACCTACTGGGTGAACTCCACCGACGTCGCGAGCGCGCTCGGCGAGATCGGCCGCCGCTTCGACGGCGCCGACCTGTCCGCCAGCCGCAGCTCCTCGATCGGTCGCAGCGGACTCACGCTCGAGGTCGTCACGCCCAAGGTCGTGCACCTCAAGCTCGGCGCCAAGGACCTGCGCAAGCGCACGGTCACCGCACTGACGGTGGCCGACGTGCTGGAGTCCATGGACTTCGAGGTCGACCGGCACGACAAGGTGACGCCCTCGCTCCGCACCGAGATCAACGACGGCGACAAGGTCGTCGTCACCGACATCCGCATCGCCACCCGCAAGGTGCAGCGCGAGGTCGTCGACGCCCCCGTCGTCGAGCGCGAGGACTCCTCCATGCTCGAGGGCGAGGAGGAGGTCGTGCAGGCCGGCCGTGACGGCGTACGCGCCGTGACCTACCGCCTGCGCTACGTCGACGGCGAGCTCGTGGCCCGCAAGGTGGTGCGGGCATCGGTCCGCGTGAAGCCCGTCCCGACGATCGTGGCGGTCGGCACCAAGGAGGAGCCCACCAGCAACTTCGCCAGCGGCGGCACGGTCTGGGACGCCCTCGCGAAGTGCGAGTCCGGTGGCAACTGGGCCATCAACACCGGCAACGGCTACTACGGCGGCCTGCAGTTCAGCGCTGCGACCTGGGCATCCGTCGGCGGCAGCGGCCTGCCGCACCAGCACAGCCGTGAGGAGCAGATCAAGCGCGGGCAGATCCTGCAGGCCCGTGCCGGCTGGGGCCAGTGGCCGAGCTGCTCGTCCAAGCTCGGCCTGCGCTGAGCCACGGAGGGCGCGCACTAGGCTTGCCCACCATGACCACGAACCCGGCCGGCCCGAGGCTCCTCGGGCCGGTCGAGGTGCGTCAGCTCGCCGCCGAGCTCGACCTGCGCCCCACCAAGCAGCGCGGGCAGAACTTCGTGATCGACGCCAACACCGTGCGCCGGATCGTCCGCGAGTCCGGCATCACCGGCGACGACGTCGTGGTCGAGGTCGGCCCGGGGCTCGGCTCACTGACGCTGGCCCTGCTCGAGGTCGCCCGGCGGGTGATCGCCATCGAGCTCGACCCGCTGCTCGCCGAGCGGCTGCCGGCCACGATCTCGGCGTACGCCCCTGCGCAGGCCGACCGCTTCGAGGTGGTGCTGGCCGACGCGATGCGCGTCGAGCAGCTGCCGGGCCCTGCCCCGACCGCGCTGGTCGCCAACCTCCCCTACAACGTCTCGGTCCCGGTGCTCATCCACCTGCTGACGCTGCTGCCGTCGCTGGAGCGGGGCCTGGTCATGGTGCAGGCCGAGGTCGCCGACCGGCTGGCCGCCGGACCCGGGTCGAAGACCTACGGCGTGCCGAGCGTGAAGGCGGCGTGGTTCGCCGACGTACGTCGTGCGGGTGCGATCGGGCGCAACGTCTTCTGGCCGGCCCCCAACGTCGACTCCGGCCTGGTCGCCTGGACCCGCCGCGAGCCTCCGCGGACCACCGCGACCCGCGAGGCGGTCTTCGCCGTCGTCGACGCGGCCTTCGCCCAGCGCCGCAAGCAGGTCCGGGCCGCGCTGCGCGGTGTCGCCGGCTCGGCCGAGGTCGCGACCGCCGCCCTCGAGTCCGCCGGCGTGGACCCCACGGCCCGCGGCGAGGTGCTGACCGTCGAGGACTTCGCCCGGATCGCCGAGGGGCTCGCCGCCCAGGGCGTGCACCCCTCACGACCCTCCGGACCCGCATGAGCATCACGGTCCGCGCCGCGGCCAAGATCAACCTCCACCTCGGGGTCGGCCGCGCGCGCGAGGACGGCTTCCACCCGCTCGACACCGTCTACCAGGCGATCGGGATCCACGACGACCTCACGCTGTCGGACGCCGACGGGCTCTCGCTGGCCACGCACGTCGCCGACCACATCGACCCCGCCGCCGTACCTCCCGGCGCGGACAACATCGTGCTCCGCGCCGCTCGGCTCCTCGCCGAGCACGCGGGCCGCGAGGCCACGGGCGCCTTCGAGGTTCGCAAGGACATCCCGGTCGCCGGGGGCATGGCCGGCGGGTCCGCCGACGCCGCCGCTGCGCTCGTCGCGTGCGACCGGTGGTGGGACCTGCGGACCTCCGACGACGACCTGCTCGCCCTGGCCGCACGGCTGGGCAGCGACATCCCGTTCTCCCTCGTGGGAGGTACGGCGCGGGGTGTGGGGCGCGGCGAGGTGGTCACGCCCGTCGACGATCCCGCCTCCTGGTGGTGGGTCGCGGTCCCGTCCACCGAGGGCCTGTCGACGCCGGCGGTCTACCGCCACTTCGACGTCCTGCGCCCCGACGGCCCCGAAGCGCCGGCTTCCGCCGAGCCGCTGCTCGCGGCACTGGCGACGGGGGAGCCGCTGCGGCTGGCGCGCGCGCTCCACAACGACCTCCAGGACCCGGCGATCGACCTGCGGCCCGAGCTCGGCGACCTGATCGCCCGCGGCGAGGCCGAGGGTGCGCTGCGCGGGCTGGTCAGCGGGTCCGGGCCGACGGTCGTCTTCCTCTGCGACTCTGCCGACGGTGCCCGCGAGACCGCGGTCGGGCTCGCCGGTGCCGGCCACGACGTCGTGCTGACCGCCACCGGGCCGGTCGCCGGCGCGCACGTGCTCGCCTGACGCGTACGCCCGACGTCAGCGCCGGCTGGGTTGAAGCCGCCCCGACGGGGGAAGGCTGCCGCTAGGGTGTGCGCGGCATGTCGCGCTGACGACCGGGGGAGGCATCGTGACCGTGTTCCTGGTGCTGGGCGCGCTCGGCGTACTGCTCCTGCTCGTCGCGCTCGTGCTCGGTGACGTGCTCGACGGGGCGCTGGAGGGGCTCAGCGCGGGCTACTTCTCGACCGAGGCCCTGGCCGGGTTCCTCGGCGCGCTCGGCTTCGGTGGCGCCATCGCGCTCGACGCGACCGGCTCGACCTCCCTGGCGGTCGTCATCGGGCTGGTGCTGGGCGTGATCCTCGGCGCGGTCGCGGCCAAGGCGTCGCGCTTCCTCCACGGCAGCGGCGAGACCGACACGGTCCGCACCTCCGACATGGTCGAGAAGATCGGCCAGGTCGTCGACGCGATCCCCGAGGGCGGCTACGGCGTAGTCTCCATCAGCGTCGGCGGCCACCTCACCCGGCTCAACGCACGCTCCAGCGTCGCGGTGCCCGCCGGCACCCAGGTCAGCGTCACCCAGGTCATCTCACCCACGGCCGTCCAGGTCGAGCCCCTCTTCCTCCCGTAACCGCCTCTTCCGTACGCCGCTAGGAGCCCTGCATGTTCGGTCTGTCCCCGGTCGTCACAGCTGTGATCGGCCTCGTCGTCCTGCTGGTGCTCCTCGCGCTGCTGGTCACCACGCGCTACAAGGTGGCCGGGCCCAACGAGTCGTTCATCGTCACCGGGCGCAAGGGCAAGGGCGAGGTGCGCAACCCGGAGACCGGCGAGATCTCCACCGACCTCTCGGGCCAGAAGGTCGTCATGGGCGGCGGCGTGTTCGTCATCCCGTTCGTCCAGCGGCTCGCCACCCTCGACCTGTCCTCGCGCCGCATCTCGGTGCAGATCCGTGGCGCCGTCTCCGGCCAGGGCATCAAGCTCAACCTCGACGGGGTCGCTCTGGTCAAGGTCGGGGGCAACGAGGACTCGATCCGCGCCGCCGGTCAGCGCTTCCTGAGCCAGCAGTCGGAGATCGAGACCTTCACCCAGGAGGTCCTCGCCGGTGCGCTCCGCTCGATCGTCGGCTCGATGTCGGTGGAGCAGATCATCCGTGACCGCGCTGCGTTCGCACAGCGGGTGGCCGAGGAGTCGGAGTCCTCGCTCACCGGCCAGGGCCTCGTGCTCGACACCTTCCAGATCCAGGACATCACCGACGACGGCTCCTACCTCGCCGACCTCGGTCGTCCCGAGGCCGCCAAGCTCAACCAGCTCGCCTCCATCGCGGAGGCCAACGCCCGCCAGGCCGCCGAGCAGGCGCGCATCGCCGCCGAGCAGGAGATCGCGATCACCCAGCGCGCACTGGCCCTCAAGAGCGCCGAGATCAAGGCCGAGACCGACGCCGCCAACGCGCAGGCAGCTGCCGCCGGCCCGCTCGCCCAGGCCGACCGCGACCAGGCCGTCCTGCTCGAGCAGGAGAAGGTCGCCGTGCGCCAGGCCGCCCTCAAGGAACGCCAGCTCGACACCGAGGTCCGCAAGCCCGCCGACGCCGAGCGCTACCGCGTCGAGACCGAGGCCCAGGGCCGCCGCAGCTCGGAGATCCTCGAGGCGGAGGCCCGCAAGGCGTCCTCCATCGCCAACGCCGAGGCGGAGGCCGAGAAGGCCCGCCTGACCGGTGAGGGCGAGAAGTCGCGGCGTTCGGCGCTCGCCGAGGCCGAGGCCATCGAGGGTGCCAAGCGCGGCGAGGCCGAGAAGGCCCGCCGTGTGGCCGAGGCCGACGCCCTCCGCGCCGAGGGTGAGGCCCAGGCCGCCGCGATCCTGGCCGCCGGCCAGGCCGAGGCCGAGGCGATGGACAAGAAGGCCGCCGCGTTCGCCGGCTACAACGAGGCCGCGGTGCTCCAGATGCTCATCGAGGTCATGCCCAAGGTGGCCGCCGAGCTGGCCCGCCCGATGGCCGGGATCGACAAGCTGACCGTGATCTCCGCCGACGGCGCGGGCGAGCTGCCCAGGCAGGTGACCAACAACTTCGTGCAGACCATGGAGCTGCTCAAGACGACGACCGGCCTCGACGTGGAGCAGCTGATCCAGAAGTACGCCCGCACCGACGGGGACTCCTCTCCCGCTCCGATCGCGCCCGCGCCGGCGGAGGGTACGCCGCTCAGCTGACGTCGTGAGCGGTGAGTGAGACACCTTCTGACGTCCCAGAACGTGTCTCACTCACCGCCGCACCGTTGGCGTGTGGCCGAGCGGTGCGTGAGGCAGGTTCCGGCGCCCCGGAACCTGTCTCACTCACCGCCACCCCGGCCGGCGTACGCCAATCCGCGAGGACTGGGCGACACCTGAGAGGATCGGCCCCGTCATGGCGAACCTCATCAACCTCGAGCGGGTCTCGAAGTCCTACGGCGTACGGCCCCTCCTCGACGACGTCTCCCTCGGCATCTCCGTCGGCGAGCGCGTCGGGATCGTCGGTCGCAACGGCGACGGCAAGACCACGCTGCTGGAGGTGATGACCGGCATCGAGCAGCCCGACGCCGGTCGCGTCTCCAAGACCCGCGGTGTCGAGATCGGCTACCTCCACCAGGGCGACGAGCTCGTCGACTCCCACTCCGTGCGCGAGGCGGTCCTCGGCGGTCGCGAGGACCACGAGTGGGCCGCCGACGCCACGACCCGCCAGGTGGTGGAGGAGCTGCTGGCGGGGGTGAGCCTCGACCGCGCGGTCGTCGGCCTGTCCGGTGGCGAGCGCCGGCGCTGCGCCCTCGCGGCGCTGCTGCTCTCGCGCCACGACCTGATCATCCTCGACGAGCCGACCAACCACCTCGACGTCGAGGCCGTCGCCTGGCTCGCCGACCACCTCGTGAGCCTGCCGAGCGCGCTGATGGTGGTCACCCACGACCGGTGGTTCCTCGACGCGGTCTGCCAGACCACGTGGGAGGTCCACGACGGCGCGGTCGACACCTACGAGGGCGGCTACGCGGCGTACGTCCTGGCCAAGGCCGAGCGCTCGCGCCAGGCCGCTGCCTCGGAGAGCCGCCGCGCCAACCTCGCCCGCAAGGAGCTCGCCTGGCTGCGGCGCGGCGCCCCGGCGCGTACGTCGAAGCCGAAGTTCCGCATCGACGCCGCCAACGCCCTGATCGAGGACGTGCCGCCGCCGCGCGACCGGATGGAGCTCCAGCGCTTCGCCAGCCAGCGGCTGGGCAAGGACGTCATCGACATCGAGGACGTCGACCTCGCCCGCGGCGAGAAGGTGCTGCTCCAGCACGCGACGTGGCGCATCGGGCCCGGCGACCGGATCGGCATCGTCGGCGTCAACGGTGCGGGCAAGACCTCGCTGCTGTCGCTGATCTCCGGCGCGCTCCCGCCCAGCGTCGGCCGCGTCAAGCACGGTCGGACGATCGCGATGCAGCACCTCACGCAGGCCCTCGACGACGTCGACCCGGAGGGCCGCGTCCTGCCGACCGTCGAGGCGATCCGGCGCGTGACGAAGACGCTCGACGGCCAGGAGGTCACCGCGACGTCGATGCTGGAGCGCTTCGGCTTCACCGGCGACCGGCTGACCGCGCGCCTCGGCGACCTGTCGGGCGGCGAGCGGCGGCGCTTCCAGCTGCTCAAGCTGCTGCTCACCGAGCCCAACGTGCTGCTGCTCGACGAGCCGACCAACGACCTCGACATCGACACCCTCAACGTCCTCGAGGACTTCCTCGACGGCTGGCCCGGCACGCTGATCGTGGTCTCGCACGACCGGTACTTCCTCGAGCGGGTCACCGACTCGACCTGGGCCCTGCTCGGCGACGGGCAGGTCTCGATGCTGCCGCGCGGGGTGGACGAGTACCTCGAGCGGCGCGCGGCCTCTGCGTCGTCGGCCACGCTCGGAGCTGGTGACTCGCCCCCTGCGTCATACGACTCCGCACCCATGGGCGCGGCTCCGCATGACGCAGCCCCGGCCAAGGCGCGCGCCGGCAGCGCCGAGGACCGCGCGGCCCGCAAGGTGCTGGCCAAGGTGGAGAAGCAGCTCGAGCGGATCGCCGCGCGCGAGGCCGAGCTGCACGCCGAGATGGAGGCCAACCTCACCGACTACGCGCTGCTCGCGCGGGTGGGCGACCAGCTCGGCGAGCTCGCGGCCGAGAAGGAGGAGCTCGAGCTGGAGTGGCTCGAGGCCTCCGAGGTCGTCGAGTAGCCGCGCCTCAGCTGAAGGGCGCGAGCAGCGAGCGCAGCAGGCCCGCGAGCTGCGTGCGCTGCGCGTCCGGCAGGTCGGCCAGGAGGTCGGCCTCGGCGGCGAGCAGGGCCTCGAAGGCACCGTCGACGCTCGCCTTGCCGTCGACGGTGAGCCGCACCAGCACGCCGCGGCGGTCGTGCGGGTCGGGGAGCCGTTCGACGAGGCCGCGACCGGCGAGGCGGTCGACGCGGTTGGTCATGGTGCCGCTGGTCACGAGCGTCTCGCGCAGCAGGCGGCCGGGGGAGAGCTCGTAGGGCTCGCCGGCGCGGCGGAGCGCGGCCAGCACGTCGAACTCCCACGACTCGATGCCGTGCGCGGTGAAGGCGTCGCGGCGGGCGAGGTCGAGGTGGCGGGCCAGGCGGCTGATGCGCGAGAACACCTCGACGGGAGCGAGGTCGAGGTCGCCGCGTTCACGACCCCAGGCCTCGACCAGGTCGTCCACCTCGTCGCGCATGACGACATCCTGTCAGACGACCGCGTCGGTCGAGAATCTTGACATCGAGAGAGTTGTGGCGGAGGGTGGAGATGTCTCGACATCAAGACACTTCCGTGGGTAGTCCAGCGAGAATTGGTCGGGATCGGACGACGATCGCCACCACCCGTCACTGGACTACCCCGGCCACGAGGAGGAGCCGACATGAGCCACACCTGGGACCCCGACCGCTACCTGGCGTACGCCGACGAGCGGGGAAGGCCGTTCGTCGACCTGCTCGCGCGGGTGCACGCCGAGACGCCGAAGGTCGTCGTCGACCTGGGCTGCGGCCCCGGCAACCTCACCGCCCTGCTCGCCGACCGCTGGCCGGGGGCGTCGGTGACCGGCATCGACAGCAGTCCGCAGATGATCGCGGCGGCCCGCGAGGTCCTCGGCGTCGCGTGGGAGGTCGCCGACCTGCGCGACTGGGCGCGACCCGACCCGCTCGCGCTGCGCGCCCCGGTCGACGTGCTCGTCTCCAACGCCACCCTCCAGTGGCTGCCCGACCACCTGGCGCTGCTGCCGGACCTCGTCGACCGCGTGGCGCCGGGCGGCTGGTTCGCCTTCCAGGTGCCCGGCAACTTCGAGGAGCCGAGCCACACGATCCGCGCCGACATCGCCGAGCGCGCGCCGTACGCCGAGCACGTGCGCGACGTCGCGGTCCCGGCGAGCCACGAGCCGGCCGACTACACCCGCCTCCTCCTGGACCTCGGGTGCGAGGTCGACGCCTGGGAGACGACCTACCTCCACGTCCTCACTGGAGACGACCCGGTCTTCGACTGGGTCTCCGGCACGGGCGCGCGCCCCACGATCCAGGCGCTGCCGGACGCGCTGCGCGGCGACTTCGAGGACGAGTTCCGCGCGCTGCTGCGCGAGGCCTACCCGGCCGACGCCGACGGACGCGTGGTGATGCCGTTCCGCCGGATCTTCGTGGTGGCGCAGAAGCCGGCCGGGGTGCGGGTCTGATGCGGCTGCACCACGTCCAGGTCGCCTGCCCGCCCGGCGGGGAGGACGGCGCCCGCCGCTTCTACGCCGACGGGCTCGGGCTCACTGAGGTCGACAAGCCGGCCGACCTCGCCGCGCGCGGCGGCTGCTGGTTCCGGGCGTACGACGACGCGGGGGCGATCTCCGCCGAGCTGCACGTCGGCGTCGAGCACCCCTTCACCCCCGCACGCAAGGCGCACCCGGCCTTCGGCGTCGACGACCTCGAGGCGGTCGCCAGTCGCCTGCGCGGCATGGGCTTCGAGGTCGACGAAAGCCAGCGGCACTCCTTCCCCGGCCACGTGCGCCTCCACGCCTTCGACGCGCACGGCAACCGGGTGGAGGTCCTCGCTCCCGCCTGATCCTTTTTGACAATGATTCTCATTACGATCTAGCGTTCGGCTCTCACGACGAGAGAGGCAGGACGCATGAAGAGGATGAGGTTGCTGGCGGTCGCCATCGCCACCGTGATCGCCGGGAGCGCGTGCTCGGCCCCGGCGGCCGAGCGGCAGGCGGGCGGGCACACCCACGACGGTGAGGCGCTGCGCGTCGCGGGGCCCTTCGAGGTCCACAGCGTCGCTCCGGTCGAGAGCAGCGGGCTGTTCACCCGCCTGGAGGTGGCCGAGACCCTGGTCAGCAGCGACCTCGAAGGGGAGCTCCAGCCCGGCCTGTCCCCGGACTGGACCGAGTCGTCCGACGGCCGCACGTGGACCTTCGAGCTGCCTGACGGTGCGACCTTCCACGACGGCAGCCCGGTGAGCGCCGAGGCGGTCACGGCGTCGCTGGAGGCGGCGTACGCCGAGTCCGCCAGCCCGCTCGCCGCCGCGCCGGTCGAGCGCATCGCGGCCGACGGCGGTGCCGTCCGCATCGACCTCACCGAGCCCTACCCGTCGCTGCCGGCGGTGCTCACGCACTACAGCACGGCCGTGCTCGCGCCCGCGTCGTGGGAGGGCGACCGGGTCACCGAGGTGATCGGCACCGGTCCCTACGCCGTCGCCGGGATCGAGCTGCCCGCCCGGGTCGAGGTCGAGCGCTTCGACGACTTCCGCGGCGAGGCGCCCGAGGTCGAGCGGATCAGCTTCCAGGCCGTCGCCCGGGCCGAGTCGCGCGCCCTGATGGCGATCAGCGACCAGGCCGACGTGGTCTTCGGGCTGGAGCCCGCCGGGCGCGAGCGCGTCGACGCCAGCGACGCGGCGCGGATGGTGTCCAGCCTCCAGCCGCGCAGCCTGATGATGAAGGTCAACGTCGAGGACCCGGTGCTCGAGGACGTACGTGTCCGGCAGGCGCTCAGCCTCGCCCTCGACCGCGAGTCGATGGCCGACGCGGTGCTCCGCGAGCCCGAGCTGGCCGCCACCCAGCTTTTCCCGCCGTCGCTGACCGCGTGGAACCAGCCCGACCTGGAGCCGCTCGAGCACGACACCGACGCGGCCGGGGCCCTGCTCGACGAGGCCGGCTGGGCCACCGGTCCCGACGGCGTACGCACCCGGGACGGCGAGCCGTTGCGGCTCACGCTGACGACCTACCCCGACCGTCCCGAGCTCCCCGCGCTGGCCACCGCGATCCAGGCGTCGCTGGAGCAGGTGGGCGTGCAGGTCGAGGTCGACGTCACCAACTCCAGCGAGATCCCTGCGCGCCACGCCGACGGCACCCTCCAGCTCGGCCTGCTGGCCAAGCACCTGGCCCTCGTCACCGATCCGCTGCCCACCGTCGCCGAGACCTTCGCGGAGGAGGGCGCCGAGTGGGGCGTCATGGAGTGGCGCAACGCCGAGGTCACGCAGGCGATCGCGGACCTCGAGGCCGGCGCCGACGACGCCGAGGCGGAGACCGACCGGGCCACCATCGCCACCGCCGCGCAGGAGGAGCTCCCGCTCATCCCCGTCGCGTGGTACCGGATGAACGCCGCGGTGTCCCGCCACGTCGACGGGTTCGTGATGGACCCGCTCGAGCGCACGTGGCACCTCTCGCAGGCGACGTGGGCCTCGTGAGCACCTCGACCACGTCCCGCCTCGGCGCGGTGCTGCTGCGCCGCGCCGCCCAGGGCGCGGGGGTCGCGGTGCTCGTCGCGACGCTGTGCTTCCTCGTCGTGCGCCAGCTGCCCGGCGACGCCGCGTTGCGGATCGCCGCCGGGCGCTACGGCTACGACCTCGTCGACGCCGAGGCTGCCGCCGGCGTGCGCGCCGAGCTGGGGCTGGACCGTCCGGCCTGGCAGCAGCTGGCCGACTGGCTCGGGTCGCTGGTGCGCGGCGACCTCGGCACATCGCTGGTGACGTCCGCGCCGGTGCGCGAGGAGGTCGGCTACTACCTCCTCGGCACGCTCCAGCTCGCGGGCCTCGCCCTGGTGATCGCGGTCGCGCTCGGCGGCGCCCTCGGCACGCTCGCCGCGCGTCGCCCCGACGGTCTGCTCGACCGTGCCGTCGACGCGTGGGTGTCCGGCGTACGCGCCCTGCCGCCCTTCCTGCTCGGCCTCGCGCTGGTGCTGTTCTTCTCGGTGCACCTGGGGTGGCTGCCCGCCGTCGGGAGCGGCTCCGGCACCACCATCGTGCTGCCGGCCACGACGATCGCGATCGGGCTCTCCGGGCTCTTCGCCCGGGTGACCCGCGACGCCGTCGTGGAGGTGCAGCGCTCCGAGCACGTGCGCTTCGCGCGCACCAAGGGTCTCTCCGACCGGGTGGTGCTCGTGCGCCACGTGCTCCGCAACGCGGGCGTCGTCCTCGTGCCCTACGTCGGGGTGCAGGCGGTGGTGCTCGTCGAGGGCGTCGTCGTGGTGGAGAGCCTCTTCGGCTGGCAGGGACTGGGCCACGCGCTGGTCCACGCCGTCTTCTGGCGCGACGTCCCGGTGCTCCAGGCCTCCGCGCTCGTGCTGGCGTTGCTGGTCGTCGCGGTCAACACGCTGGTCGACGTGGTCGTGCTGTGGCTCGACCCGCGGCCACGCGGTGTGGCGGTAGGGGCATGAGCACGCACCTCGCCCCGGCCGTCGCGCCTGACGTCGCCCCCGCAGGCCGGTCCGGTCGCAGCCCCGGGCGCATCGCGGCGTACGCCGTCCTGATCGCCCTGGCCGCGTTCGCGGTCATCGGGCCGCTGGTCCTGGCGGACCCCGGCGCGCAGAGCCTCGACCGCTACCTCGAGCCGCCGTCGCTCACCGAGCCGCTCGGGCGCGACGAGTACGGCCGCAGCGTGCTCGCCCGGCTGGCCCACGCCACCCGGCTGTCCCTGCTGCTCGGCGTCGCCTGCGTGGTGACGGCGCTCGTGCTCGGCGCGATGAGCGGCATCCTCGCTGCCTGGCGCGGCGGGTGGGTCGACGCGGTGCTCCGCGCGGTGTCGGAGGCGTTCGTCGCCATCCCGGCGCTGCTCGTCGTGCTGCTGTTCTCGGCGCTCGCCGCGGACGGCTCGCTGCTGACGCTCTACCTCGGCCTCGCGCTCGTGCAGTGGGTGGAGTACTTCCGCGTGGTCCGCGCCCGGGCCGCACTCGTGCTCGGCGGCCAGGCGGTCGAGGCCGCGCGGCTGCTCGGGCTCGGCTGGGGCCACGTGGTCAGGCGCCACCTGTGGCCGGCGGTGCGTCCGCTGCTGCTGACCCTGGCCTCGCTCGGCATGGTCACCTCGATCCTGGCGATGTCGACCCTCGGCTTCGTCAAGGTCGGTCTCCAGCCGCCGCGGGCCGAGCTCGGCCTGATGGTCACCGAGGCGTTCCCGTTCTACGACGTGGCGCCGTGGCTCTCGCTCGCGCCGGTCGCCGTGCTGTTCCTGCTCACCGCGGGCTTCCTCGGCCTGCGACACAAGGAGGTCACCTCGTGACGACGCTGGAGATGCACGACGTGGTCGTGACCCACGCCGGTCGCCGACTGGTCGACGTGCCCCGGAACCGCCTCGAGCAGGGCCGGCCGCTCACGGTCGTCGGCGAGAGCGGGTCGGGCAAGTCCCTGCTGGCCCACGCCCTGATGGGCACGCTCGCGGCCACGCTGGAGGTGGACGGCAAGCTCGACCTCGACGGCCGGCTGCTGCCGCTGTCCGAGCGGGCCAACCGGCGCCAGCTGTGGGGGCGCGACATCAGCATGCTGCCTCAGGAGCCGGCCCTCGCGCTCGACCCCACGATGCGGGTCGGACGCCAGGTCGAGGAGGGCGCGCTCGGCGTCTCGACGCAGGCCGCGCGCGAGCGGGCCGTCGCGGCGCTGGCGGACGTCGGGCTGGCCGGCTCGGCACGCTCCTATCCGCACACCCTGTCCGGCGGCATGGCCCAGCGGGTGGCGTACGCCGCCGCGACGGTCGGTGGCGCCCGGGTGCTGGTGGTCGACGAGCCGTCCAAGGGCCTCGACCCGGCCTCGGTCGACCAGCTCGCGGCGCTGCTGCGTCGCCACGTCGACGCCGGCGGGCTGTTGCTGACGATCACCCACGACCTGCGCCTGGCCGCAGCGCTGGGGGGCGACGTCGCGGTGATGCGCGACGCCGAGGTGGTCGAGCACGGTGCCGCCACCGAGGTGCTGGAGCATCCCGTCCACGCCTACAGCCGCCGGCTCGTCGCAGCCGACCCCGCGCGGTGGCGCCACCCGTGGCAGCGCACCGGCTGGACGCCGACGGGCGAGCCGCTGGTCGCGGCGACCGGCATCAGCAAGGCCTACGGCGAGCAGGTGCTCTTCGCCGACCTCGACGTGCGGGTGCACGCGGGGGAGCGGGTCGCGCTGAGCGGCCCGAGCGGCGTCGGCAAGACCACGCTCGGCGGGGCGCTGCTCCGGCTCGTCCGGGTGGACGCCGGGCGGGTCGTCTACCAAGCGCCGCTGGCGGGCCGGGTGCAGAAGCTCTACCAGGACCCGGCGCTCTCCTTCCCCGCACTGGTGCCGATCGAGGCCGGGCTGCGCGACGTCGTACGCCGCCACGGTGCCGACCCGCAGCGCGTCGAGCAGCTGGTCGACGACCTGCGCCTGGCGCCCGAGCTGCTCGGGCGGCGTCCGTCGGAGGTGTCGGGCGGCGAGCTCCAGCGCCTCGCCATCGCGCGGATGCTGCTCGCGCGACCCGCGTTGGTGCTGGCCGACGAGGCGACCTCGCGGCTCGACCTGCTCACCCAGGAGGTGACGACCGATGCGCTGGTGCGCGAGATCGGCGACGCGGCGCTGGTGATGGTGACGCACGACAGCGCACTGGCCGAGGCGGTCGCCGACACCCACCTGTACCTGTCAGGCGAGGTGAGTCAGCTCCCGCAGGGCTACCCGTTGGTAACATGAGTGGCATGCCTGCCGTCC
The DNA here is from genome assembly GCA_964021995.1 of Nocardioides furvisabuli. GTDB lineage: Bacteria > Actinomycetota > Actinomycetes > Propionibacteriales > Nocardioidaceae > Nocardioides > Nocardioides furvisabuli_A. The sequence continues at coordinate 53,974 of CAXHZJ010000013.1, forward strand.
TCGACCTCTGGAAGAAGACCTCCGCGCTGCCCCTGGGCGACCGGGTCTTCTCGATCGCCTTCAGCCAGAAGGCGCCGTACTTCGCCAGCATCCGCCCGCGCTTCACCGTCATCGAGCCGCACCGCGCCGAGCTCGTCATCCGTGACCGCCGTCGCGTGCACAACCACATCGGGACGGTGCACGCGATCGCGCTGTGCAACGGGCTCGAGGCGGCGATGGGCGCACTCGCGGAGTCGACGATCCCGCGCGGCCAGCGCTGGATCCCGCAGGGCATGGAGGTGACCTACACGGCCAAGGCCGGCTCCGACATCACCTGCATCGCCGAGACGGACCCCGAGCAGTGGCTCGCCGACGCCGGTGAGGGCTACCACCTGCCGGTGCGGGTGCGGGGCGTGCGCACCGACGGCACGGTCGTGGTCGAGGGCGAGATCCGGCTCTGGGTGACCGCGAAGCGCTAGGTCCGCGACCGGGCACTCCCTCGCGCTGCACGGAAGTGCCCGCTCGGCGTGTGCCAGCGCGAGGAAGCGCCCGCTCGGTCGCTTCCTCGGGATGCCGGGAAGCGTTAGGCGGTGCCCTCCGCCGCGGTGGCGGGTGCGGTAGTGACGCTGGGCCGGCCGGCGCGTGAGAGCCGGCGCTCGGTCCACGTGGCCAGCAGCGACAGCGCGTAGTTGATGGCGATGAAGATGGCGCCGATGACGAACAGCGTCTGGATCGGGTTGTCGAGGTTGAGCGAGATCAGGTTCCCGCGGCGAAGGAGCTCGGTGTAGAGCGCTAGCACGGCAGCGAGTGAGGTGTCCTTCAGGATCACGACCAGCTGACTGATCAGCGCCGGCAGCATGGTGCGGAACGCCTGGGGGAGCTGGACCGTGGCCATCGCCTGGCGGGGAGTCATGCCCACGGCCAGGGCCGCCTCCGCCTGTCCCCGGGGGAGAGCTGCCACGCCGGCGCGCAGGATCTCGGCGATGATCACCATGTTGTAGAGGGTCAGCCCGATCACGAGGAACCACAGGCCGTCCGAGCCTGGGAGCCAGGAGATGTCGATGTCCAGTGACCGGACCAGGATGTAGACGTAGAAGATCGTGACGATGACCGGGAGCCCGCGCAGGAGCTCGACCAGGCCGACGAGCGGGACCCGCTGCCACTTGCCCAGCAACATCCGGGCAGTGCCCAGAGCGGTGCCGAGCACCAGCGACAGGACGATGGCGAGCGCTGCGGCGGTCACCGTTGCGGTGAGCCCCTGCCCGATCAGTCGCCACACCGCCGCGAAGTTGTCGTCGCCGGGGTTGAGCAGCGGCGACCAGAGCTCGGCGTCGAACTGACCCCGGTCGGCCAGGCGCTTGACGGCCACGCCGATGAGGGCGAGCAGGGCCGCGGAGGCGATGACGGTGCCGATGAGGGCACGGCGGCGGGCGCGGGGCCCGGGCTCGTCGTACAGGACGTTGGTCATCGCGCGATCGCCAGCCTTCGCTCGGTCACGGCCAAGGCGATGCCGGCCGGGATGGTGATGCACAGGTAGCCGATGGCGACACCGGTGATGACCGGGAGGCCGTCATAGCCCTGTGCGCTGGAGAGGTTGCGGTAGACCGACCACAGGTCCTGGCCGACGCCGAAGGCGCCCACGATTGCCGAGTTCTTGAACATAGCGATGATGACGCTGCCGAGCGGGGGGACGGTGCTGCGGAAGGCCTGGGGCAGGATGACCTGGCCGAGCGACTGGGTGAAGGTGAGCCCGATAGCCCGCGCCGCCTCGGCCTGGCCCGCGCCGACCGAGTTGATGCCCGAGCGGATCGCCTCACAGACGAACGCGCTGGTGTAGATCACCAGGGCGGTGACGCCGAAGAAGTAGTAGGACCGGTTGATGCCGATCTCGGGCAGGCCGAAGGCCATGAAGAACAGGACGACGGTCAGCGGGCAGTTCCTGATCAGGGTCACCCACGCGGTGCCGAACGCGCGCAGTGCCGGAACGGGTGAGACGCGGAACGCCGCGATCACCGTGCCGAGCGCCAACGAGCCGACCATGGCCCACAGGCAGATGCCGAGGGATCGGATGAAGCCGGACCAGAACAGGTCCAGGTTGTCGAAGACCGCGTCCACCGGGGCCCTTTCAGATGGTGCGGTCGGGGCGGCGCGTGGCGCGCCACCCCGACCGGGTGGGACTGGAGATCAGGAACAGGCGGCCGGCTCGGGGAGCTCGGGGGTCTCGGTGCCCTCGACCTCACCTGCGGTGGCCTCCCAAGCAGCGAGGTAGGCGTCCTCGTTGTCGGCGAGGGTCTCGTTGATGAACTCGCAGAACTCGACGTCGCCCTTCTCGATGCCGATGCCGTAGGGCTCCTCGGTGAACTGCTCGCCCACGAGCTTGAAGGCACCCTCGTACTCGTCCACGAAGCCGAGCAGGATCACGTTGTCGGTGGTGACGACGTCGACCTGACCGTTCTCGAGGGCGTCGGCGCACTTGTCGTAGACGTCGAAGAGCACGAGCTGGTCCTCGCTCGCGAGGTACTCCTTGATGGTCTCCGACGGCGTCGAACCGGTCACGGAGCAGACCTTGGCGTCCGGGTTTTCGGCCAGGTCCTCGGGGGTCTCGATGGCGTCGTTGTCCGCGGCGACCATCAGCATCTGGCCGGCCTCGTAGTAGGGGCCGGCGAAGGTGATGCGCTCCTTGCGCTCGTCGTTGATCGTGTAGGTGGCGACGACATAGTCGACCTCACCGTCCTCGATCACCTGCTCGCGGATGTCGGAGGTGCTCTCCTTCCACTCGATGTCCTCGGGAGCAATACCCATCGCGCCGGCGATGATCTTGGCGACCTCGACGTCGAAGCCCTCGGGCTCGCCCTCGAGGTTCTGCAGGCCGAAGCCGGGCTGGTCGAACTTGGTGCCCACGGTGACGGTGCCCGCCTCGGCGATCTCCGCCATGGTGGTGCCGGCCTCGAACTCGGTGTCGGTCGCGACCTCCACCTCGGTGTCGCCGTCGTCGCCACCGCACGCGGCCAGCGACAGGGCGAGCCCGGTCGCGGCGACGAGCGCCTTGGTCCTGGTGAATCGCATTGCTTCTCCTTCTGTCCCGAGCCGGAACGGATCCGGCCCCCGTGGTTGATGGATCAGTGAGTCAGTGCTTCAGGATCTTTCCGAGGAAGTCCTTGGCGCGGTCCGAGCTGGGGTTGGTGAAGAACTCCTCGGGGGTGTTCTCCTCCACGATGGCGCCGTCGGCCATGAAGACGACCCGGTCGGCGGCGGTGCGGGCGAAGCCCATCTCGTGGGTGACGACGACCATCGTCATGCCCTGCTCGGCGAGGTCGACCATCACGTCGAGGACCTCCTTGATCATCTCCGGGTCGAGCGCGGAGGTGGGCTCGTCGAAGAGCATCACCTTCGGCTCCATGGCCAGGGCGCGGGCGATGGCCACGCGCTGCTGCTGGCCGCCGGAGAGCTGGGCGGGGTACTTCTCGGCCTGGTGGCCGACGCCGACGCGGTCGAGGAGCTCGCGCGCCTTCTTCTCCGCCGCGTCCTTCTTGGTCCCGCGCACCTTGATGGGCCCGAGGGTGACGTTCTCGAGGATCGTCTTGTGGGCGAAGAGGTTGAAGCTCTGGAAGACCATGCCGACCTCGGCGCGCAGCGCCGCGAGCTCCTTGCCCTCCTGGGGCAGGGGCTGGCCGTCGAGGGTGATCGTGCCACTGTCGATGGTCTCGAGGCGGTTGATCGTGCGGCACAGGGTCGACTTGCCCGAGCCCGAGGGCCCGATCACCACGACGACCTCGCCGCGGGTGACGGTGAGGTCGATGTCCTTGAGGGCGTGGAGCTGGCCGAAGTGCTTCTGCACGTCCTTCAGGACGACGAGGGGCTCGCCCCGGCCGGCGCTGACAGGTGAGCTTTCCTGCGCGGTCATAGCCGCAACCTATCGGCACGTAGCCCCGACGGGCCATCGACCACCGCCCACATGGGCCATCACAAAGTGGTGACGATTCCCGCGTCCGGGTCCCACCGGCGCAGCGAGTCGAGGGTGATCACAGCGTCCTCGTGGCCGACGGCCTCCAGTGCCGCGGGCACGTCGGCGCGGTCCAGGCGCCGCGCGAGGGTGACGTGAGGCAGCCATCCCACGTGCTGCACGTCCGGCACCGCGGCACGCAGGTCGAGCACTGCTCGCACCAGTGCGTCGGGCACGTCGACGAGGCGTACGAGCGAGACGCGGGCGCCGCCGAGCAGCGCGACGCCGGCGGGTCGCACCTGCATCGGGAGCAGTGCGGCGACCAGCTCGACGGCCCGCTCCTCGTCCTCGGCGCGCAGGGCCGGCGCCGCCAGCACGGTCACGTGCGGGCTGTTGGTCTCGCCGCGGTGGTCGAGCTGCGAGGGCAGCCCGGCGTCGCGCAGTGCCTGCCATTCGCGGCGTACGACGTCGCAGCCGGCGTCGTCGGGCAGCAGCTCGAGCGCGTGCATCCGGGGCATGCCCGCGAGCCTAGGCGTCGAGGGCGACCTCGCTCAGGCGCGCTTCTTCGCGACCTTGCGTCCGCGGGTGACGCGCACCGACTCCTGCGACGAGGCGTTGAAGACGCGGACCCAGTCGACCTGCGCGGTGTCGGAGACCTCGTCGGCGGTGAGCTCGTGGAGCTCGTAGTCGGAGGTGAGGTTCGACAGCACGAGGTACTGGTCGGCCTGGGAGACCGCGCCGGTCTCGCGGTAGTACTCGCGGCCGTCGACGCGGAAGATGTACTCGGTGGGGGTCCACTCGACGGAGAAGACGTGGAACTCGTCCCACCACGATCGGCCCTTGCCCAGCACCTGGCGGGCGTCCTTGAAGGTGTCGCCGAGGCTGACCTTGTCCCAGCCGGCCTCGTAGTAGTGGATGTGCGAGCCGATGGTCTCGTTGCCGCGGCCGTTCTCGCCGAAGAACTCCATGACGTCGATCTCGGCGCCGGCGGCCGGCACGCCGTCGGTGTACTTCGTGCCGCTCGGCAGCAGCCAGAGACCGGAGTGCATGCCCTTGGCGCGCTGGGGCTTGATGCGCGCGGCGACGATGCCGTGGCGGAAGAAGCGGGTGTGCTCGGTCGCGACCTGGCTGTTGAGCAGGTAGGGGCTGGTGCCCGAGGTGCGGGGCGAGGTGTAGTCGCACGGCAGGCCGGCGCGGGCCGGGTCGAGCGCGACACCGAGGTGCAGCACGCCCTCGCCGACGCGGCGCGCGGACGGGTCGACGCGGGCGCAGGTGCGGGGCGCGTACACGCTCTCGTGCTCGCGCTTCTGGTCGTTCCACACGGTCGTGTCGAGCGTGGTGCCGGAGAAGGTGTCCTCGAACTGCGGCGTCCAGCGGGTGGTGGTCACGCTGCCGGTCACCCAGGTGCGTCCGCCGGTGGTGGTCCGGGCGCGGTAGGTGCCCGGGGCCGGGGAGAAGGCGGCCGAGCCCCAGCTGTCCTCGGTGCTGGTGGTGACGGCCTTCCAGCCGCGCGCGGTCTGGCGCTCGAGGGTGACCTTGCGGCCCGGGTCGGCCGGGGTGAAGGTGGCGACGAGCGAGCCGTTGTCCGACGGGGCCGCGGGGGAGAGGCCGGGCTGGACCACCGGCGGGAGCGAGGCGAGCGTGCCGCGCACCGACACCTTGCGGGCCTTCGCGCCCTTGCTGCCGTGCTTGTTGCCCTGCTTGGCGCCCTGCTTCGCACCCTGCTTGGCGCCCTGCTTGCTGGTCACCGTCCCCTCGGCGTGGGCAACGACCTGGAGCGACGAAAGCAACAGGACGGTGACAACGAGTCCGAACGTCCCCATCCGCACGAAACGGGCGGCGTTGGTGTGGACGCGGGCGCTGGTGAGGCTCACGGAACTCTCCTGATCAGCGGGCGAGCGGTGCCCGGGCCGCCGATTCCGGAGGATGGGTTGTTACCGCTTTGTGGATGACTTGATCCGATCTTGAACAGACACGAGGGAAAACTAGGCATTACTGAGGAGTAATGACCCATTTGTGCACGGAAATGGCCTGGACGGGTGGCGTGGCGGTGTGGGTGGCCGTCGGGACCGTGCCGGGAGCCAGCGGGATTCCCGCGGCCCCGGGCGCTCGCCGTACGCTGGGCGGGTCATGAACGCACCCCACGCACCCTCGCGCACCTACGAGGTCAAGACCCACGGCTGCCAGATGAACGTCCACGACTCCGAGCGGCTCAGCGGCCTGCTGGAGGACGCGGGCTACGTCCGCGCCGGGCGCGAGGAGCAGGCCGACGTCGTCGTGTTCAACACCTGTGCGGTGCGCGAGAACGCCGACAACAAGCTGTACGGCAACCTCGGCCAGCTCGCCTCGGTCAAGGCCGTCACGCCCGGCATGCAGATCGCCGTCGGAGGCTGCCTGGCACAGAAGGACCGCGAGACCATCACGACCAAGGCCCCGTGGGTCGACGTCGTGTTCGGCACCCACAACATCGGGTCGCTCCCCGTGCTGCTGGAGCGGGCGCGGGTGGCCGAGGAGGCCCAGGTCGAGATCCTGGAGTCCCTGTCGGTCTTCCCCTCGACGCTGCCGACGCGGCGCGAGTCGGCGTACGCCGCCTGGGTGTCGATCTCCGTCGGGTGCAACAACACCTGCACCTTCTGCATCGTCCCGTCGTTGCGCGGCAAGGAGAAGGACCGCCGTCCCGGCGAGATCCTCGCCGAGATCGAGGCGCTGGTCGCCGAGGGCGTCACCGAGATCACCCTGCTGGGCCAGAACGTCAATGCCTACGGTGTGGAGTTCGGCGACCGCCAGGCCTTCTCCAAGCTGCTGCGCGCGTGCGGCCAGGTCGAGGGCCTCGAGCGGGTGCGCTTCACCTCACCGCACCCGGCCGAGTTCACCGACGACGTCATCGAGGCCATGGCCGAGACGCCCAACGTGATGCCGTCGCTGCACATGCCGCTGCAGTCCGGGTCCGACAAGGTGCTGCGCGACATGCGCCGGTCCTACCGCTCCTCGAAGTTCCTCGGCATCATCGAGCGGGTCCGCGCCGCCATCCCGGACGCCGCGATCACCACCGACATCATCGTCGGCTTCCCCGGTGAGACCGAGGAGGACTTCCAGGCCACGCTCGACGTGGTGCGCGCCGCGCGCTTCTCCTCCGCCTTCACCTTCCAGTACTCCAAGCGCCCCGGCACGCCCGCCGAGACCCTCGACGACCAGGTCGCGCCTGAGGTCGTCAAGGACCGCTACCTCCGCCTCGCCGCCGTCGTCGACGAGGTCGCCTGGGTCGAGGGCAAGGCGCTCGTCGGTCGCAGCGTGGAGCTGATGGTCTCCGAGGGCGAGGGCCGCAAGGACCTTGCCACTCGCCGCCTGTCCGGGCGGGCACCGGACAACCGCTTGGTGCACTTCGAGGCCGACTTCTCCGCGGTGCCCGAGGACTCGGTGCGGCCGGGCGACATGGTCACCGTCTCGGTCACCTACGCAGCCCCTCACCACCTCGTCGCCGACGGCCCGATCCGGTCCGTACGCCGCACGCGCGCGGGTGATGCGTGGGAGCGGCGTACGTCCGGGCCCCCCGCGCCGACCGGGGTCGGGCTCGGGATGCCGGGTGTCGGAGTGCCTGCCCCGCTGCCTCCGGCGCCTGCCTGCGGCTGATCGTTCCTGCCGGCCCGGCCGGCCGGGTCCTCGTCGGATTCCCCGGGTACCCGGTGATCGCAACCGCTGTGCGGTCACCGCGGTGCGGAATCCGCACCACAGACACCGCACAAGGCCTCACCCCGCCAGGTCCAGCGAGTCCGGGCAGTCCGGGCAGCGGGTCGCCCGGCCCCACCAGCCGCGGGCCGCGAACAGCCCCCCGAGGCGTACGGCGGTCTCGCAGGGTCGTCCGAAGACCTGCCCCCACCCCAGGCGAACGGTCGTGAGCCGGTCGACGGCAGCAGCGAGGTCGCGATCGAGGTCGGCGTCGTGCTGGGCGGCGGACGAGTGCCAGAGCCGACCGTCGAGCTCCACGGCCTGGTCGAGGTCGGGGTAGACGACGTCGCGGTAGAGCGGACCTCGCTGCGAGTCGCGCACCTGCCTCAGTCCGTCGGGCAGGCCGTGGGCGCGCTCGACCCGCGTGAGGTAACCGTGCTCGAGCACGGAGCAGGTGCCGCGGTCGAGGTCACTGAGGACCGCACGCAGGAAGTCGCGCCGAGGGACTCGAGGCCGCAGGTCGAGGGCGTCGCGGATGCGGATCGGCAGGGTCCGCCGCGCCTGCAGGGCGTCGGCGAGCACCGCGACCGCCCCGAAGTCGTCCGGCTTCGCGACCGCGACGTCGATCAGCGCCTCCTCGATCGCGACGCGCGGAGGGCTGGTGTTCCACATGACGCGGTCGGCGAAGCCCGACATCCGGTGGAGCCGGTATCCCGCCGGCACCCGCACCCGGTGGTCGCGGTCGACGGCGAGGTGGATCACCGAGTCGTCGCGACCGGCCCGGCCCGGCCCGTCAGCTGCGCGCAGGGCGCTGTCGTGGGACAGCGCCGCGGGCCAGGCGAGGTGCACACCGACCCACGCCCGCTGCAGCCACGTGAGGTCGCCGGTGTGGTCGACGAACACCCCGTCGTGGACGCGTACGAGGTCGCGCCGGCGTACGAGCCGTTGCAGGTCGTGCGGCTTGAGGCGGGCGTCGGCGACGAGCTGGCGACGAGACACCACCCCGGACTGCAGGGAGAGCAGGTCGGCGTACGCGGCGAGGTCCATCGGTCCATCGTCGGCAGCCGGGAGGGACCGCCGCCACCTCTGGCGCCGGGGCTGTGGACAACCGCTGTGCGGTCACCGTGGTGCGGGATCCGCACCACGAGCACCGCACTGTCGTCGCGATCACCGGGTAGCCGGGGACTCCGACGGACCGGCGGCGACCGGAGCACCCGTCAGGCAGGAGGCTCCGGCGACCCGTCCTCAGCCTCCTGGCCCGCCTCCGGCGACCCGCCGGAGGACGTCGATCCGGACTCCTCGTCGGAGCCGGCCTCCTCTTCGGGGGCCTGCGACTTGTCGTCGGCCTCGGAGATCTCCTCGGGCAGCACGTCGTCGACGGCGGGGTTGTCCTCGGGGTCGAGGTCGCGGGCCAGGCCGTTGTCGGCCGGGTCGTCGTGGAGCGCGTCCACCCCGCCCGGGACCAGTTGCGGCTCCTCGGCATAGGGCTCGGGCATCGGGCTCAGGTCGTCGTTGCTCATCGGGTTCCCTCCCATGGGTCGATCCTGCATCCTGTCTGTCCGCACCGTGCTGCGGCCACCCCCGAGGGGCGGGGCCTCACCCTGCCGGACGGTCCCAGCCGAAGGTCAGGTAGCCCACACCGGACGACAGGTGGGCCAGCGCGTGCGCCTCGTGCGGCACCATCGGCGAGGGGAGGGCGTCGAGGGCGAACCACCCGATCCCGGCGCACTTCTCCGGCTCCACGACCCGCGGCTCGCCCACCCACGAGCGCGCGGTGAAGAACCAGTCGACCCGCTCCTCGATCGCCGCGGCGTGCTGGGTGCGTTGCATCGTGAAGGCGAACTCCAGCGCGAGGTCGGTGACGCCGAGCTCCTCCAGCGCCTCGCGCCTCGCGGCGTCGTACGCCGTCTCGCCCCGCTCCACGTGCCCGGCCGCGGCGGCCGCCCAGTGGCCGGGCATGTAGGGCACCGGGCCGCGCTGCTGGAGCAGCACCTCGGTGCCGCCGACGCCGTCACGCAGGAGGTAGACGTAGGAGGCGGGAACGAGGGCGAAGCGGTCGGTCACCCCGCCAACCTAGGCGTCGCTCAGCGGGTGGTGCCCGGCGGGATGTCGTCGTTCTTGCCGTCGAGCTGGTCGAGCGCGTCGCGCGCCTTGCCGGTGGCCTTGTCGATCTTGTCGGCGTGCTTGCCGCCGGTCTTCTCGTTGGCGACCGCGGCGGCCTTGTCGATGCCCTGGGCGATCTTGTCGCCGTGGTCGTCGACGGCCTGCGTGAGCTTCGCCTTCGCCTTGTCCAGGAAACTCATGAGCGTCCCTCGCTTCCTTCTCCCGCCCACCCCGGCGGGTGGGTCCTGCTGCGAGCGTAGCCGTGCTGGGACAATGGGCCCATGCCCCAGCCGATCGTCGCCCTCGTCGGCGCGACGGCGTCCGGCAAGACCGGGCTGAGCCTCGACCTCGCCGAGCGCCTCGGCGGCGAGGTGGTCAACACCGACGCCATGCAGGTCTACCGCGGCATGGACGTCGGCACCGCGAAGCTGCCGGAGGCCGAGCGCCGCGGCATCGCCCACCACCTGCTCGACGTCCTCGACGTCACCGAGTCCGCGACCGTCGCGCTCTTCCAGGAGTGGGCGCGCGACGCCGTCGCCGACATCCGCGGTCGCGGTGCCACCCCCGTGCTGGTCGGCGGCTCCGCCCTCTACACCCGCGCGATCATCGACCGCTTCGAGTTCCCCGGCACCGACGAGTCGCTGCGCCGCGAGCTCGAGGTGGAGCTCGAACGCGTCGGCGGCCCCGCGCTGCACGCCCGGCTGGCGGGTGTGGACCCCGAGGCCGCAGAGCGGATCGAGCCCGACAACGGCCGCCGCGTCGTCCGCGCCCTGGAGGTCATCGCGTTGACGGGTCGCCCCTACAGCGCCAGCCTCCCGCGCCTGGAGTACGCCGACCCGCTGACCGTGCAGGTCGGCGTGGACATCGACCGGCCGACCCTCGACGAGCGGATCGCGCGTCGGGTGGAGGAGATGTTCGCGGCCGGCTTCGTCGAGGAGGTCGAGGCGCTGCTGGCGCGCGGCCTCGCCGAGGGGCGTACGGCGCCGCGGGCGATCGGCTACCGCGAGGTGATGGGCTACCTCGCCGGCGACCGGACGCTCGCCGAGGCGGTCGAGCAGACCACCACCGCCACGCGCCGCTTCGCCCGTCGCCAGGACTCGTGGTTCCGCAAGGACCCGCGCATCGTGTGGGTCGCGCACGACGACCCCGGCCGGGTGGAGAAGGCGGTCGCGGCGATCGAGCGGCTCAGCTGACGCGCACCGGCTCGCGGCGTACGCCGGCGGGGCGCGCGGCGTCGGACGCGCCGAGGTCGGCGGCCTCCCGGATCCACGCGGCGACCTGCTCCTCGCTGCGACCGCGGACGTCGGCGTAGCGGGTCACCTTCGTCGGCTTGATGCCGCAGAACTCCATCGTGCGCCCGCGCACCTGCTTGACGGTGCTGTCGCCGACGAGCGGGAGGTACCACCGCGGCGAGTCGGAGGTGACCGCGAGCCGACCGGTGCGACCGACGAGGAGGCCCTCCGGCATGCCGTTGTCCTTGTAGCGGAAGGCCCAGCCTCGCTCGAGGGTCCGGTCGAAGAAGCCCTTGAGCAGTGCCGGCACCGACCCCCACCACAGCGGGGTGAAGACCGCGACGTGGTCGGCCCAGGCGAGCAGCTCCTGGGCGCGGACCAGGTCGGGCTCGAGCACCTGCGGGGTGCGGTAGCCGGTGCGGAGGGTGAGGTCGAAGTCGAGGTCGCGCAGCAGGAGCGGGACCGCCGCCTCGCCCGCGCCCTCGGCGTACGACGCGGCGAGGCGGGCGGTGAGCGATTGCGGGTCGGGGTGGGAGTCGATGACGAGGACGTTGCGCATGGCGAGGCTCCATCTGGACAGTGACAAGAATCTGGACACCGCCCACATTGAAGTAGGATGTTGCTCATGTCAAGATCCGTGTCGAAGAACGCCGGCGGCTACCACCACGGCAATCTCCAGGCGGCGCTGGAGGACGCGGCGCTCGACCTCCTCGAGACGACCTCCGCGGCGAAGATCAGCCTCCGCGAGGTGGCCCGCCGCGCCGGCGTCAGCCACAACGCGCCCTACCACCACTTCGGCGACCGGGCCGCGCTGCTGCGCGCGCTCGGCGTACGCGGCATGGCGGCCCTGCTCGCCGCGCAGGAGCAGGCGGTGGCGGGCGCCGACGGCACCGTGGCGAAGGTGCGGGCCCTCGGCCTGGCCTACGTCCACTACGCCGCCACCCACCCGCAGGCGTTCGCGCTGGTCTTCGACCCCGACTACTGCGCCGCCGGCACGCCCAGCGCCGAGATGGCGCCGCTGATCGGCCGCAACGAGGAGCTGCTCGGCGACCTCGTCGGCGAGCTGGTGCAGGAGCCCGGCTACGAGGGCCGCGACCCCGTCGCGCTGTCGGCCGCCCTCTGGTCGACCGTGCACGGCATGGCCCAGCTCATCACCCTCGGCCACCTGCCGCCCGAGGCCGCCGAGCCGGCGCTCGATGCTCTCGTCCGCTGACGGGGAGGGGCGCAAGAACGGTCGGGCGGACGACCGGTGCGCGCTGCGAGAGTGGTGCGATGGCGACGATCTACTACACCGGCTGCACCCTCGACGGCTTCATCGCGACCGATGACCACTCCCTCGACTGGTTGACCTCGCGCGACATCGACCCGGACGGGCCGATGGGCTACCCCGGCTTCCGCGAGCGGCTCGGCGCCTGCGTCATGGGCGCGACGACCTGGCAGTGGATCCTCGACCACGACGACGACCCGTGGGGGCCGCTGCCGACGTGGGTGATGACGCACCGCACCTTCCCGGAGGCGCCGCCGAGCGTGCGCTTCGACAGCGACGACGTACGCCGTGTGCACGCCGCGATGACCGAGGCGGCCGACGGCAAGGACCTGTGGGTCGTGGGCGGGGGAGACCTCGTCGGCCAGCTCCACGACGCCGGGCTCCTCGACGAGGTGTGGCTGCAGTACGCCCCGGTGACCGTCGGCAGCGGCGCCCCCGTCCTGCCGCGCCACGTCGAGCTGCGCCTCGAGGAGGTCGCCCGCAACCGCGACTTCATGTGCGGTCGCTACACGGTCGTGTGAGACACCCCCGGGCGGACGTGGACAAGCCCGCGTGCCCGGGGCAGGGTGGATGGAACGACTCTCGGGAGGAACCCCATGCCCCACCTCGCCCGCCGCGTGAGCGCCACCGTCGCTGCCAGCGGCCTCGCCGCCGCGGCCGTCCTCGTCGGATCGCCGGCACCGGCCGAGCCCGTGACCCAGCCGTCTGCCGTGTCGGAGCGCCCCACCGTCAAGGACCCGTTCGCGGTCGGCACGGGAGGCGCGATCAGCACGGTCGACCCCGAGGCCAGCGCCGCGGGACTCAAGGTGCTGAAGGCCGGCGGCAACGCGGTCGACGCCGCTGTGGCCGCGGCCGCCACGCTGGGCGTCACCGAGCCCTACAGTGCCGGCATCGGCGGTGGCGGCTACTTCGTCTACTACAACGCCAAGTCCGGCAAGGTCCGCACCCTCGACGGCCGCGAGACCGCGCCGATGCGGATGCCCGACGACGCCTTCATCGACCCCGCGACGGGCAAGCCCTACAACTTCACCCCCGAGCTGGTCACCAGCGGCGCGAGCGTCGGCACGCCCGGCACGCTCGCCACGTGGGACAAGGCGCTGGCCAACTGGGGCACGCTGTCGCTGGCCGACGCCCTGGCCCCGGCCACCAAGGTCGCGCGCCGCGGCTTCCGGGTCGACGAGACCTTCCGCCAGCAGACCCTCGACAACGAGGTGCGGTTCGCGGCGTTCAAGGACACGAAGAAGCTGTTCCTGCCGAAGGGTGACGCGCCCGCGGTCGGGACGGTCTTCCGCAACCCCGACCTCGCCGAGACCTACGACCTGATCGCGCAGCGCGGCACCAAGGCGTTCTACCGCGGCAAGCTGGCCCGGCTGATGTCGGACGTGGTCCGCAAGCCGCGCACCACGAAGAACACCGCGCTGCCCGTGCCGGCCGGCTGGCTGACCGCGCGCGACCTGCGCGACTACCGGGTCCGCTCGCAGAAGGCCGCCCGCACGACCTACCGCGGCCACGACGTCTACGGCATGGCTCCGTCGTCCTCCGGCGGCACCACCGTCGGCGAGGCGCTCAACATCCTCGAACGCTACGACCTCTCCGCGATGACGCCCGAGCAGGCGCTGCACCACTACCTCGAGGCCAGCGCGCTGGCGTTCGCCGACCGCGGGAAGTACGTCGGCGACCCGGCCTTCGTCGACGTGCCGGTGAAGCGGCTGCTCGACGACACATACGCCGCCGAGCGCGCCTGCTCCCTCGACCCGGCGAAGGCGGCGACCAAGCCGGTCGCGGCGGGCGACGTGACGTCGTACGACGGGGTGTGCGGCCCGGCGACGGCGAAGGGCACCACCGACGCCGACACCGAGAACATCTCCACCACCAACCTCACCGTCGCCGACCAGTGGGGCAACGTCGTGGAGTACACCCTCACCATCGAGCAGACCGGCGGCTCGGGCATGGTCGTGCCCGGCCACGGCTTCCTGCTCAACAACGAGCTGACCGACTTCTCGACCGTGTACGCCGCCGGCGACCCGAACCGGATCCAGCCGGGCAAGCGCCCGCGCAGCTCCATGTCGCCGACGATCGTGCTCAAGGACGGCAAGCCGTTCCTGGCGCTCGGCTCGCCCGGCGGCTCGACGATCATCACCACGGTCCTGCAGGTGCTCGTCAACCGGATCGACCTCGGGATGACGATCGAGGAGGCGATCGCGGCTCCGCGGGCCGCGCAGCGCAACACCGCCAGCGTGACGGCCGAGCCGGCGTTCATCGCGGCCTACGGACCGGCGCTCACCGCCCTGGGGCACACGCTGGCCCCGGCCGGCGACGCCTTCACGAGCGCCGCCGAGATCGGCGCGGCGACGGCGATCGAGCTCGGTCCCCGCAAGCGGATGACCGCGGTGGCCGAGCCCAGCCGTCGCGGCAAGGGGTCCGCCAAGGTGGTCGACCCCCGCTGAGCGCGGCGCCGCCTGCGACACTGGAGGCGTGAGCTACCCCTTCCTCAAGGGCCACGGCACGGAGAACGACTTCGTCGTGCTGCCCGACCCCGACGGCACGGTGCACGGCGACCTGTCCGCCGAGCGGGTGCGCGCGCTGTGCGACCGCCGCGCCGGGATCGGCGGCGACGGGGTGCTCCGGGCCGTACGCCGTGACGACGGGTGGTTCATGGACTACCGCAACGCCGACGGCTCGATCAGCGAGATGTGCGGCAACGGCATCCGCGTCTTCGCCCGCTACCTCCACGACCACGAGGGCGAGCCGTTCCCGATGCGCATCCAGACCCGCGACGGGGTCAAGACGCTGGACAGCGCCGGCGACGAGCTCACCGCCGACATGGGCACCCCGCAGGTCTTCGAGGACACGACGGTCTCGGTCGGCGGTCGGTCCTGGCCCGCGCGCCACGTCTCGATGGGCAACCCCCACGCCGTCGCCTTCGTCGACGACCTGGCCGAGGCGGGTCCGCTCCTCGAGGAGCCCGAGCACGACGACGGTGTCTTCCCCGAGGGGGTCAACGTCGAGTTCGTCGTACGCCGCGGCGAGCACCACGTCGCGATGCGGGTCCACGAGCGCGGGTCCGGCGAGACCCGCTCCTGCGGCACCGGTGCCTGCGCCGTGGCCGTGGTGGCCGCGCTCGCCGACGACGCCCCCCGCGGCACGGCGTACCGCGTCGACGTCCCCGGCGGCACCCTCCACGTCGTGTGGACCGAGGACGACCGGATCCTGATGACCGGGCCGGCCGTGCTGGTCGCCGAGGGCGTCACGGACCTCTGAGGCGGCAGCGTCGCCGCGTGCTGGTCGCCGGGGGTGGCGGCACACGACAGCGGAACGGCTGTCAGGTGCCGCCAGGGTGGGCGGAGCGGCTGTCGTGTGCCGCCAAGGTGGGCGGAGCGGCTGTCGTGTGCCGCCACCCCGCGCGACCCCCGCCCGAAGTCCTGCCTAGGATCCGCACCATGGACATCACCGGATCCTCCGCCATCGTCACCGGCGGCGCCAGCGGCATCGGCGCCGCGGTCGCCCGCGCCCTCGCAGCGAAGGGCGCGATCGTCGTCGTCGCCGACCTCAACGCCGAGAAGGGCGAGGCCCTGGCCGCCGAGATCGGCGGCGTCTTCGCCGCGGTGGACGTGACGCGGACCGAGCAGGTCGCCGCCGCCGTCGAGGCCGCGGCGGAGATCGCCCCGCTGCGCGCCTGCGTGAACTCGGCCGGCATCGGCTGGGCCCAGCGCACCATCGGCCGCGACGGCATGCTGGAGTCCGCCCACGACCTCGACGCCTTCCGCAAGGTCGTCGAGATCAACCTCATCGGCACCTTCGACATGACCCGCCAGGCCGCGACCGTCATGAGCCGCAACGAGCCCGACGCCGACGGCCAGCGCGGCGCGGTCGTCAACCTCGCCTCGGTCGCCGCCTTCGACGGCCAGATCGGCCAGGCGTCCTACTCCGCGTCCAAGGGCGGTGTGGTCGGGATGACCCTGCCGGTCGCGCGCGACCTGTCCGCCGCCGGGATCCGCCTCAACACCGTGGCGCCCGGCCTGATCGACACCCCGATCTACGACGCCTTCCCGAACCCCGACGAGTTCAAGGCCAACCTCGGCCAGAACGTCCTGTTCCCCAAGCGCCTCGGTCGCGCCGAGGAGCTCGCCAGCATGGTCGTGGAGTGCCTGACGAACTCCTACATGAACGGCGAGACGATCCGCGTCGACGGCGGCATCCGGATGCCCCCCAAGTGACATCGGTCCTCCGTCGGAGGATTGGGCGCCCGACCACGGGGTAGAGGCGCGTGCATGGGGATGCTGATGCGCGCAACGACAGTGCTCGCGACCGTGCTGGCGAGCACGGTCGTGGTGGGGGCGACGACGACGCCCGCGCAGGCCCGGGTGGTGCCGTGCACGCAGGCCTTCGAGGTCGACTACTACGGCGAGCCACTGGCTCCCGGTCAGCGCGGCGCTGTCTGGCTCGACGTCCCCGGCGGCACGTGGAGCACGGCCAGCACGCGGGTGCTGGACATCGACGTCCGGGTCGTGGTCGAGATGGGCTACCAGCCGGACTTCCGGCTCGACCTCTCCCACTTCAGCATGGACACGCGTCTGCTGGACGGTTCGACCCTGCCCAGCTTCGGCCGGGCAGACCTGATCCTCGACGACGAGGCGCCTATGCGTCCGGCCGGCGCGTCCACCGGGCGATGGAAGCCGGACGGCCTGCTGCAGAGGTTCGACGACTTCCCGGCCTCGGGAGCGTGGCGCCTGGAGATCTCGAACTCCCTCCAGGGTGGCGAGGTGCTCCCACGGCACTTCGAGGTCATCATCACCGGCGAGAGCTGTGACAGCGATGGCGACGGCGTCCTCGAGCGCGTCGACAACTGTCCGACTGTCGTGAACCCCGACCAGCTCGACTGGGACGGCGACGGGCAGGGCAACGCCTGCGACGCCACGCCCGGCACGGACCCCAACGCCCCCGTCCCGACGCCCGTCCCGACGCCCGCCACGACACCGACTCCCACACCGGTCCCAACCACCAACCCGGTCCCACCGACGACCGGCTGCACCGACAGCTGCGCCTACGTGCGCACCGTCGAGCTGCGCCACCGGGCCGAGCGGCACCGGTTCCAGGGCAGGGTCGCGTCGGTGGCCGACGGCTGCCGGAGCTCGGTCCCGGTGACCATCTGGCGCAAGCGCTCCGGCGCCGACCGCAAGCTCGTCGTGGTGACCTCCAGGGGCTCGGGCGCCTTCCGGACCCGTGCCCCGCGGGCGGCCGGCCGCTACTACGCCACCGTGGGCTCGGCCGCCGAGCCGCTGTGCGGCACCGACCGTTCGCGCGTCGTACGCGTCCGGCGCCGGTGACGCGGCCGATGTCGCCGCGACCGGTTGGCGCTCGCGCGGTCCGCGCCTAGCCTGTGGCGATGCTCCCGACCCGCCTCGCCCTCTCGGGCCTCGCCCTCTCGGGCCTCGTCGCCGGCTTCCTCTCCGTCGTGGTGACCCCGGTCGCCACCACCCCGGGAGCGGCGGCCGCCGAGGCGGTGCCGTGCGTGCGGACCCTCGACGGGACCGGTGGCGCGATCGCGCCCGGACCGGCCGAGAAGGGGGAGTCCACGACCACGGCGTTCGAGATCGAGGCTCCCGCCGCGCCCGGCCTGGTCGAGGACGTCGACGTGACGTACTCGATCTCGCACGACAACGCCTTCCAGCTGAGGGTCCGGCTCGCCCACGCGGGACGTGACCCGCTCGTGCAGCGCCGGCTCGCCGACAGCGGGGCCCAGGTGCGCCCGCTGACCTGGGACGACGAGGCGGAGGTGGCCTACACCGCCACGTCGCCGGCCGGCACCTACGTCCCCGACCAGCCGCTGTCGGTCCACGACGGGTCCGCGTCCGGCGGGGGCTGGCAGCTCCTGGTCGACAACTACAGGAGCTCCACCGACCGGCTCATCTCGTGGTCCGTGCGGATCAGCTACACCTCCTGCGACGGCGACGCCGACGGCGTCGAGGACCACGTCGACAACTGCACCAGTGCGGCCAACCCCGACCAGGCCGACGCCGACCGCGACGGCACGGGTGACGCCTGCGACGGCGACCCCGACGGGGACGGCGTGGTCGGGCTCGAGGACAACTGCCCGGCGGTCTTCAACCCCGGCCAGCAGCAGACCGACGCCGACTCCCTCGGCGACGCGTGCGACCTCGACGACGACGACGACGGCCGCGCCGACGCCTCCGACGGCTGCCCGCTCGTCTCGGCCGGTACGTCGACCGGGTGCCCGACCGCGTCCACGAAGGCTCGCCTCGGCCGGTCCCGCAAGCGCCTCGTCGGTCGGGTCTTCTCCGACGTCCGCGACTGCCGCGCCAAGGTCGAGGTCACCGTGAAGAGGAAGAAGCCCGGTCGCGACCAGAAGCTCGTCGTGCTGACCACCCGCCAGGACGGCCGCTTCCGCACCCGCGTGCCGCGGCGTGGCGCCACCTACTACGCGGTCGTCCGCAAGCAGTACGCCGCTGGCGCCGCCGAGTGCGGCTCCAGCAGGTCCCGGAAGGTCCGCGTCCGCCGCTGATCCGCTGCCGCTGTCCTTTGCCGTGGGGCAGGTTTCGCCCCGCGTTCGCGGGGAACAGCCCCGTCATGGGACAGCGCATCGGGAGCAAGGTCGTCGTCGGGGTGGCACTGGCCGTGGTGGCCGCGCTCGCCACCACCCAGCCAGGGGCGGGGTCCCCGCCGACGCCGGAAGCAGCGGGCAACCCCTGCCCGGTGATCCCGGTCTCCGGCGGCAGCGCGTCGATGCTGCCGCAGGACAACTGCGACTCGGACGGCGACGGCGTTCCCAACAGCTGGGACAACTGCATCTACGAATGGAACCCCAGCCAGGAGGACAGCGACGGCGACGGTCACGGAGACGCGTGCGACTGGGACGACCCGCCGACCACCCCGCCGACCACCCCGCCGACGACGACGCAGCCTCCGAGCAGCCCTCCGCCGACGACCCAGCCGCCCAGCAGCCCGCCGCCGACCGCGCCGAGCCCGACGGTGACCGCCACGTCGACGCCTCCCGGCACCGCGACCCCGAACCCGGTCCCGACGGCGGCCCCCGGCTGCCAGGCCAGCTGCGCCTACTCCCGCCAGGTCGGCCTGCGCGTGAAGGGCAAGCGGCTCAAGGGGACGGTCATATCGTCGGCCGACGGGTGTCGCAGCGGTGCCACCGTCACCCTGTGGCGTACGGCGCGCAAGGCCGACCGCAAGCTCGTCGTGCTCACCACCCGCCACTCGGGCGCGTTCGCCACCAGGCGACCGGCCCGCGCGGGGTCCTACTACGTCACCGTCACCTCGCCCGAGCAGCCCCTGTGCGCCCCGGCGCGGTCCCGCGCGATCAGGGTCAAGCGACGCTGAGCGGGGCCCTGGCGCTCACGCCCCGGCAAAGTGGTTCGCGCACCGGGGCGCGCCGACCTAGGCTGGAGGGCATATGACGAACGCACCTGCGCAACCGAACGGCCCGGCTCCCGACTTCACCCTGCGTGACGCGCTCGACGCGACCCGCGGGTGGGACGACGAGGCCATCGAGCTCGACGGCACCCTCGACGCCGACCCGGCCACTACGGACGACGACACCGACGACGACTTCGAGTCCGGCTACGCCGACGACGCGGCGTACGACGAGTGGGACGACACCGACCCCGAGGAGCTCACCGTCGGCGCCCAGGAGCTGGCCGAGCGCCACGCCCTGCGCCGGGTCGCGAGCCTGCGCACCGAGCTCGAGGACATCACCGAGGTCGAGTACCGCCAGCTCCGGCTCGAGAAGGTCGTGCTGGTCGGCGTGTGGACCGGCGGCACCGTCACCGACGCCGAGAACTCGATGGCCGAGCTCGCGCTGCTCGCCGAGACGGCCGGCTCCGAGGTCCTCGAGGCGGTCTTCCAGCGCCGCCAGTCGCCCGACCCGGCGACCTTCATCGGTCGCGGCAAGGTCGAGGCGATCCGCGAGATCGTGCAGGCCACCGGCGCCGACACCGTCATCTGCGACGGGGAGCTCGCGCCCAGCCAGCTGCGCAACCTCGAGGACAAGATCAAGGTCAAGGTGGTCGACCGGACGGCACTGATCCTCGACATCTTTGCCCAGCACGCCAAGAGCAAGGAGGGCCAGGCGCAGGTCGAGCTGGCCCAGCTGCAGTACATGAAGCAGCGCCTGCGCGGCTGGGGCGGCAACCTGTCGCGCCAGGCCGGTGGTCGCGCCGCCGGCGGTGACGGCATCGGTGGCCGTGGTCCCGGTGAGACCAAGATCGAGACCGACCGCCGCCGGATCAACACCAAGATCGCCAAGCTGCGGCGCGAGCTCAAGGAGATGCGCGGCACCCGCGAGGTCAAGCGCCAGTCGCGCCGCCGCAACCACATCCCGAGCGTCGCGATCGCGGGCTACACCAACGCCGGGAAGTCCTCGCTGCTCAACCGGCTGACCGACGCCGGGGTGCTGGTGGAGGACGCGCTCTTCGCGACCCTCGACCCCACCACGCGGCGTACGACGACCAGCGACGGCCGCATCTACACGATGTCCGACACCGTCGGCTTCGTCCGTCACCTGCCCCACGGCCTGGTCGAGGCGTTCCGCTCGACGCTGGAGGAGGTCGCCGACTCCGACCTGCTGCTGCACGTGGTCGACGGCTCCCACCCCGACCCCGAGGGCCAGATCGCCGCGGTGCGCGAGGTGCTCGCCGAGATCGGCGCCGACAAGGTGCCCGAGATCATCGTGATCAACAAGGCCGACGCCGCCGACCCGCTGGTGATCAGCCGGCTGCGGGCGCGCGAGCCGCACAGCGTGGTCGTCAGCGCGAAGACCGGCGAGGGGATGGAGGCGGCCCTCGCGACCATCGAGTCCGAGCTGCCGAGGCCGCAGGTGGAGTTCGACGTGCTGCTGCCCTACGAGCGCGGCGACCTGGTCAACCGGATCCACCAGGAGGCCGAGATCGGCTCCCTGGAGCACACCGGCGACGGCACGCTGGTCGTCGGTCGGGCCAACGCGGACCTGGCCGGCGAGCTGGAGGCGTACGCCCGCTGACGCGCCGACGGCCCGGAGCGTGGTGCCCCGGGCCGCCGCCTGCGGTGTCGGTGCCTACTCCTTGACGCGCTTGCAGGCGTTGCCCACGGCCACGCTCTCGCCGCGGTCGACGACGATCTCGCGGGTCGCCACGACGTCTCCGCGCCTGTCGGTGCAGGTGAGCAGCCACGCCTCGCGGGTGCCGGTCGGGCTGGGCGGGGTCGGCCCCTCGAAGGTGACCGCGCCCGACCAGTCGAAGTCGGCCGAGCCGCCCTCGTAGTTGTTGGCCTCCAGGGTGTACGTGCCCGGCTGCGGGTCGGGGATCCTGATCACCTCGGGGTTGGCCAGCGTGGCGCCGGAGCCGACCGGCTCACCGTCGGGTCCGGTGAGGAAGAAGTCCCAGTCCTGCGCCTCGGGATCGACCGCCGGCCAGTCGACCGTGACCACCATGTAGCCGTTGTCGACCTGGGGCAGTCCCTGGACGTCGAACGTCGTGAACTCGCTGGCCCTGCGGGCCGGGACCCCGACCGGGTTGTCCAGGGTGATCGCCGCCTGCGGGGGCGCCAGGGCGTCGCGGCCGGAGCGACCCATCACCAACGGCCGCGTCGAGGGGTTGACGTCGAGCTCGAAGCGTCCTCCGTCGGAGGTGTAGTCGGTGCGCAGCGTGTCGGTGAACAGCAGCGGGTCGCCGACCGCGCCGCCGGGCTGGATCACCGGGGAGGTCGGCGACGTCACGGTCTTGGACACGCTGACCGTGTGCTTGTCCGGCGCGGTGCCCGTGATCACCGAGTGCAGTGCCTCGTCGGCGGCCGCCTCGGTCGCGAGCCAGTACGCCTCGCGGTTGCCGCCGAGACCGGCGCTCTCCGCGGGCGCCTGGCCGAGGTACTCACCGACGACTGCCTCCTCGTAGGCCGGGTGGAACCCCTCGTCACCGATCTCGAACGTGTAGCCCAGACCACCGGTGATCCAGTAGCTCCAGTCCTCCGTGGACCCGGAGGTGTCGTAGAGCTGGTAGGACGCCTGGCTGACGTAGTCGTTCTCCGCCGCCATCGCGTCGCCGAGCGCCTTGAGCTGCGGCTCGTCGATCGCCAGCCCCGTCGCCGCGATGGCCGGCGGGCGCAGCACCAGGTTGCTGTAGGTGTGGTTGGAGATCATCACGGTCACGGCGCGCTCGGAGATGAGGCGGCGGACCGCGTCGCTCTCCGGCTCGCTGCCGGGGGAGTCCCCGCGATAGGTGTCGCTCGACCAGTTGGTGCTGGCCCCGCCGCCGCCCCAGAAGCCGGGGTAGTTGCGGTTGAGGTCGGTGCCGCGCAGACGACCGGCACGGTTGTCTGCGCAGGTGCCGGAGAGGTAGTCGGGAACCGTCGCGCTGGGCGCGGGCGTGTTGGCCGAGATCGCGCAGTTCTTGCGCTTCATCTCGTAGTCGAAGGTGGAGAAGTCCCCGCGGGGCGTGGCGCCGCGTGAGATCTGGAAGCCGTCCACGTTGACGACCGGCACGAGGATCACCCGCGACCGCGACAGCAGGTCGCGCGCCCGGTCGTCACCGGAGGAGTAGGACTGCAGGAGGTCGAAGGCGAACTCGATGGTGTGCTCCGCGCTCGGCCACTCGCGAGCGTGGTGGGCGCCCATCAGCAGGAAGACCGGCTTGCCGTCCTTGACGTCGTCGGCCCCGACACTCACCTCGATGCCTCGGATGTCCTCGCCGAGCACCGTCTCGTTGGCCAGCGTCAGCGGGCGGGTGAGGGAGGGGTATCGGCGAGCCAGCTGGTCGAGGTCGGAGAGGTAGTCGTCGTAGGTGCGGTAGGACGTACGCCCGCTGGGCAGTCCCGACTCCGCCACCGAGGCGGCGTACAGGCGGTCGACCTCGCGGTTCTTCTTGGTCAGCGCCTCGAGGTCCTTGACCTTGACCTTCCAGGTGAACCCCGCGTCACGCAGGGTCTGGGCGTCCTGCGCGTCGTGGAGGACCACCTCGATGCCGCGCTGGTCGGCGTGCTCGGTGACGTCGAGGCCGAGGGCGATCACCTCGTTGCGCCGGTCGACCGTGGGGGCCTTGACCATCACGATCTGGGTGGCGTCGCTGTCGGCGGTGCGGGCCAGCGGACGGGGGGTGTCGTCGCGGCCGGAGCTTCCGGTCGCGCCTGCGGCCGTGACGGCGAGCCCGGCTGCGACGAGGGCGGTGACGGTGGCCAGCCTGGTGGCGCCGGCGCGTGGGATGCGTGGTGACATGTGTTCTCCCGAAGGTGGATGTCCGCGGATGGTGCCGCGGTGTGACCCAGACAACACCCCGGGCGGTGTCCTGTCGATCCCCTGACGGGTGGCGCTCCGCGCGGAACCTTCACCCCGAGCCACCCGTTGGGCAGTCCGTGCCCGGATTCGGGCGTTCGAAGTCGGTAGGGGAGTATGTCGCGCATGTCACGTGGTGTCTGGGTCCGCTTCATCCTCGTGCTCGGCCTCCTGGCCGGGTGCGCGGCGCTCGCTCTCAACGTCAAGCCCAACCTGGGCCTGGACCTCCGGGGCGGCGCGCAGTTCGTCTTCGAGGCGGAGGGCACCGAGCAGACGCCGGCCACGGCGGAGAACGTCGACAAGACCCTCGAGGTGCTGCGCGGCCGCGTCGACGCTCTCGGTGTCTCGGAGTCGACCCTCGTGCGCCAGGGCGAGAACCGGATCCTCGTCGAGCTGCCCGGCGTCACCAACGACGAGGAGGCGCAGGAGGCCGAGGAACGCATCGGCACCACCGCGAAGCTCACGATCCACGAGGTGCTCTCCGAGGCGCAGCCGGACGCCGAGCCCAGCGAGGAGGGCAACCTCGTGCTGCCGTCTGACCAGGGCGACACCCTCGAGATCGGTCCGACCGTCATCCAGGGCGAGCAGATCACGGGCGCGAGCGCGGTCCAGCGCGACCAGAGCGTCCAGTGGGTCGTGGCCATCGACTTCAACGGTGAGGGCGGCGCTACCTGGGCTGAGATCACCGGCACCGCAGCCTGCAACCCCCTGGGCGACCCGAAGCGTCGCATCGCGATCGTGCTCGACAACGAGATCATCTCCTCGCCCGAGGTCAACGAGGGCATCGGCTGCGAGGTCGGCATCCGCGGCGGCGCCACCGACATCACCGGCGACTACACCGCCGACAGCGCCAAGGACCTCGCCGCGCTCATCGAGGGCGGCGCCCTGCCGCTGGAGCTCCGCGCCATCTCCGACCGCCTCGTCGGCCCCTCGCTGGGTGCCGCAGCGATCGACGCCTCGATCGAGGCCGGCATCATCGGCCTGATCCTCACCGGCCTGTTCATCATCGTCGTCTACCGCCTCGTCGGTGCGATGGCGACCATCGCGCTGGCGTCGTACGCCCTGCTCGCCTACGCCATGCTCGTCGGCCTCGGCTCGACGCTGACCCTGCCGGGCCTCGCGGGCTTCGTGCTCGCGATCGGCATGGCGATCGACGCCAACGTGCTCGTCTTCGAACGAGCGCGGGAGGAGTACCAGGCCTACCCGTCCGCGGGCCTGCGCCGCGCCCTCCAGGTGGGCTTCAACAAGGCCTGGACCGCGATCATCGACTCCAACGTCACCACGCTCCTCGCGGCCGGGCTGCTGTTCTTCCTCGGCTCCGGCCCGATCAAGGGCTTCGGTGTCACGCTCTCCATCGGTGTCATCGCCTCGATGATCTCGGCGCTGATCATCGCTCGCGTGCTGTGCGACCTCGCCGTCGCCAACAAGGGTGTCAGCCGCAAGCCGGCGATCAGCGGTCTCGGCAACGTCGGCAAGGTTCGCACCTGGCTGGACCGCAAGGACCCCGACATCATGAAGAACCGTGGTCGCTGGCTGGCGGTCTCGGGCGCGGCGATGGTCTTCGCCATCGCCGGCATCGCGATCCAGGGCCTGAACCTCGGCGTCGAGTTCACCGGCGGTCGCCAGCTCGACTACACGGTCAGCCAGGAGGTCACCATCGAGGAGGCCCGGGCGGCCGTGTCCGACGCCGGCTTCCCAGAGGCCGTGGTGCAGACCGCCGAGACGGCCAACTTCACCGTGCGCACCGGCGAGATCACCAACGAGGAGGAGCAGCGGATCGAGGACGAGCTGTCCGCGATCGGCGGCGACGTCTCCAAGATCGACGACCAGCTGATCGGTGCCTCCCTGGGCGAGGAGCTGCGCAACAACGCCCTCATCGCCTTCGGCGTCGCGTTCCTCGCCCAGCTGCTCTACCTCGCCTTCCGCTTCAAGTGGACCTTCGGCGTCTCGGCCGTCATCGCGATGGCGCACGACGTGCTGATCGTCGTCGGCATCTTCGCGTGGCTGGAGAAGCCGATCGACGGCATCTTCCTGGCCGCGGCGATGACGATCATCGGTCTGTCGGTCAATGACACCGTCGTCGTCTTCGACCGCGTCCGCGAGCGCTGGCAGGGCTCGAAGCCCGAGGACGACTTCAAGGCGCTGGCCAACAAGGCCGCGGTCGAGACGGTGCCCCGCACCGTCAACACCGGTCTCGGCACGATGTTCATCCTCGCGGCGCTCGCGATCCTCGGCGGCGACTCGCTGCGTGACTTCTCGATCGCGCTGCTCATCGGTCTGATCGTCGGCACCTACTCCTCGGTCTTCACCGCCACCCCGCTCGTGACCTACTTCCACGAGAAGTGGCCGATGAGCCGGGTGAAGAAGGAGAAGGTCGAGCGGACGCCCGAGGACTCGGGCGCCGTCGTCTGAGGGGTATCCCCGCTTTGCATGAGTCCCCGCTCAAGCGGTGACTCCCGCGCGGACCGGCCGTTGCAACCCCCCAACAGCGCAAGAGTTCCCCACCCGGTGACCGGACGCGGCGTACGCTCATCACATGTTCTGGTTCCTGCTGATCGTCGTGCTCGGTGTCGTGGCCTACCGCTACCGGGTGAAGATCCTGGCGAAGGTCCTCGGCCAGCCCGAGCGCCGCATCGAGCGCCAGATCGGGCGCAAGAAGCTCCACTGACGCACCCCGCCGCGCGCCCCGCGGCGCGTTGTGGATGGCGTACGCCGTGGTGTCGGCGAGGCCGCGTAGGGTTCTCTGGTGCCTGAGACCGCGACTGCCGCCACCCCCGTCGCGAGCCCCGTCGTCGAGGTGCTCGCACAGGCCGTCAGTGCCCTCGGCGGGCAGCAGCGCGACGGCCAGGTGCAGATGGCGAGCGAGGTCGCCGAGGCGATGTCCGAGGGCCGCCACCTGCTCGTCCAGGCCGGCACCGGCACCGGCAAGTCGCTGGGCTACCTCGTCCCCGCGATGCTCCACGACAAGCGCGTCGTCGTCGCCACCGCGACGCTCGCCCTCCAGCACCAGCTCGTCGAGCGCGACCTGCCGCGCCTGGTCGAGGCCGTCAAGGACGTGTGCGGGGTGGACACGTCGTACGCCGTGCTGAAGGGCCGCTCCAACTACGCCTGCCTGCACCGCATCCGTGCCGGCGTCCCCGACGACCAGGGCACCCTCGTCGACGTGCCGACCGGCTCGATGGCCGAGAAGGTCCTCGAGCTGCGTGCGTGGGCGGAAGAGGAGACCGAGGCCGGCGGCAGCGGTGAGCGCGACAACGCCCCGCGCCACACCGACCGCGAGTGGCGTCAGGTCTCGGTCAACCACCGCGAGTGCCTCGGCGCCGCCAAGTGCCCCTTCGGTGCGGAGTGCTTCGCCGAGCTGGCCAAGGAGAAGGCGCAGCGCAGCCACCTGATCGTCACCAACCACTCCCTCCTCGCGATCGACGCGATCGAGGAGGTGCCGATGATCCCCGACTACGACACCGTCGTGATCGACGAGGCCCACGAGCTCGTCCAGCGCGTCACCCAGGCCGCGACCGACGAGCTCGGCGCCTCCGACATCGAGCGCGCCGCCCGCCGCGCCAGCCGCTGGACCGACGGTGACGGCGACCCCGCCGGTGACCTCGAGGACGCCGCCGCGCAGCTGGCCGAGGCCTTCGAGGCCACGGCCCCGGGTCGCATCGACCAGATGTCGACGCAGCTCGCGGACGCGCTCGTGCTGGTGCGCGACGCGGCGCGCGCGTGCGTCTCGGCGTTCCCCCGCGAGTCCGGTGGCGAGACCGAGGGTGATGCGGGCCGCACCCAGGCCAAGGGCATGGTGCAGGAGGTCTTCGTCAACGCCGAGCGGATGGCGGCCGGTTCCGACCGCGACGTGCTGTGGTTGGGGGAGGCCCGCGACCGCTTCCCTGCTCGGCTCCACGTCGCGCCGCTCCAGGTGTGGGGCCCGATGCGCGACAAGCTCCTCACCGACAAGACCGTGGTCTTCACCAGCGCCACCCTGATGCTCGGTGGCGAGTTCGGCGCGGTCGCCACCTCGCTCGGGCTGAAGCCCACCGAGCGCGTCGGCTCGCAGATCGCGACGACGGACGACGAGACCGCCCTGCCGTGGAAGGGCCTCGACGTCGGCTCGCCCTTCGACTACGGCCAGCAGTCCATCCTCTACGTCGCCCGCCACCTGCCCCAGCCCGGCCGCGACGGCCTCGGCCAGGCCCAGCTCGACGAGATCTGCGACCTCGTCGACTCCCTCGACGGTCGCACGCTGGGCCTCTTCTCCTCGCGCCGTGCCGCCGAGACCGCCGCCGAGGCCGTACGCACCCGGCTCCCGCACCTGACCACGCTCGCGCAGGGCGACGCGCAGCTGCCCGAGCTCGCCAAGCAGTTCGTCGAGGACCCGCACACGTGCCTGTTCGGCACGCTGTCGCTCTGGCAGGGCCTCGACGTCCCCGGCGACACCTGCCAGCTGGTGATCATCGACCGGATCCCGTTCCCGCGTCCCGACGACCCGCTGATGTCGGCGCGTGCGAAGGCCGCCGACGACCGGGGCGGCAACGGCTTCATGGAGGTCTCCGCGACCCACGCGGCGCTGCTGATGGCGCAGGGTGCCGGCCGGCTGATCCGCACCACCTCCGACCGCGGCATCGTCGCCGTGCTCGACCCGCGCCTGGAGACGGCCCGCTACGGACGGTTCCTCAAGGCGTCGCTGCCGCCGATGTGGTCGACCACCGACCCCGCGCTCGTGCGTCAGGCGCTGAAGCGGCTGGGTCAGGCGTAGAAGGCGTAGGCCACGATCGCGAGCAGCACGACGAGCGCCAGGACCACGAGCATGCGTGGCGAGGTCGACCTCACCTCGGTGACGGCCTCCGACCGCGTGCCGCTCGTGGTCCCGTACGCCGCCGACGCGGACGTCGCGGAGGCCGCCGGCGCCGCTCCGCCGGACGTGCGGCCGAGTTCCGCCGCGGCCCGGTCGAGCCAACCGTCGACCTCGCCCATGTCGTAGCCCTCGGCCAGCCGCACCGGGGTGAACCTCAGGCTGCTGACGTCCGAGGCCGTCATCGACGTCGCCCCGTCGGCGAGCGCGACGAAGACACGGTCCACCGCGTCGTCGACGCCCGCGACGAAGACACGGTCCACCGCGTCGTCGACGCCCGCGATGTCGTAGCCCTCGCGCAGCTTGGTCGTGCTGAAGCGTGGTCGTTCGAGCACCATCTGTCAGTCCTCCTGGTCGGGAGCGTCGAGTGGGTAGCCGAAGACCTGGTAGTCGCGGCGGTACATCTGCGCCACCAGCTCCCGCAGCTCGTCGGAGACCTGCCGGTCGCGACCGCCGGGTGCCGTCTGGTTCTTCGGAGCCGTCGGCACGGCCGGGGCGCCGATGCGCTCGCACACCTCGGCGAAGTCGCGGTCGAACGTCTCCAGTCGGCCGACGAAGTCGACCCGGTTGAGGTCGATCATCCGGCTCTGCAGCGTGAGGTGCTGGTCGGTGCCCGGCACGGCCGACAGGTCGTGGGTCGCGGTCCAGCGGGCGAACTCTTCCACCATCTGCATCCGCTCGTGGGTGGCGGGGTCGAAGCCGTAGTAGTTGTGGTCGACCACCTTGTCGTGCCAGGCCGAGACGAACCGGTCGAGCGGGTCGCGCACGAAGGCGAAGGTGAAGTAGTCGGCGTACGACGCGAGGGGGTAGCGGATCCGCATCGCGTGGTCGACGTCGAGCGCCACGCCGTTGGTCTCGCAGTGGTGGCGGATCGTGCGGGTCGCGACCTTCGCCACGCGGTACCAGACGAACCGGTGGCTGTGGCTGATCGTGAGGTTGTACGCCAGCGGGCTGAGCCACGCCGACTCCTCGCCTGCGACCGTGAGTCGCTCGAGCTCGGCCTGGCCGTCGGGCGTCAGCCGGCGTCGGTTGCCCGGGCGGGTGCGGAAGAGCGCGGGATCTGGGCTGGACATCGCCGCGAGGCTACCGCGTCTGCTCGTTCCCCACCCGACGGTCGAGCAGCCGGACTCGTTCCCCACTCGGCGGTCGAGTAGCCGAGCGAGGAACCAGCGAGGCGTATCGAGACCCGACCTACCCGAACGCGATCCGCCCGCGCAGCGACTCCAGGTCGGACACCGGCTCCTTGCCGGTCGCAGCGATCAGCTCGCGGGCCTGGTCGACGCTGTCCCAGACGTTCCACAGCAGCACGCCGCGTACCTGGCCCGAGCCGACGTAGTAGACGACGCCGGTGCCGATCTCGCCGTCCTTCCAGTCCTCGACCATGTCGAGCTCGCTCGACGTCTCGCCGACCGCCTCGTAGCCCGCGTCGAGGATGTCGGACCAGAAGAAGGGGGTGTAGTCGTACGCAGCGTCGGCGCCGGCCATCACCTTGCCAGCGTGCTCGCCGGACTTCTCCGCGTGGTCGACGTGCTCGACGCGACGGCGCCCGAGCAGCGCGTCGGGATAGGACGCGACGTCGCCCGCGGCGTACACGTCGTCGGCGCTGGTGCGCAGGTGGTCGTCGACGACGATGCCGTTGTCGACCTCGAGCCCGGCGGCCTCCGCCAGGGACGTGCGCGGCAGCACGCCGACGCCGATGACGGCCGCGTCGGCCGCGATGTCGGTGCCGTCGTCGAGCCGGATCCGTACGCCGTCGCCGGTGTCCTCGCCGCGCTCGACCGAACCGTGCACGATCGTCACGCCGCGGTCGGCGAAGGCCTTGGTCAGGCTGGCGGCGAGCGCGCGCGGGAACATCTGCTCCTGCACGTCCTCCTGGTCGAGCACGAGCGTGACGGCGACGTCGTTCTGCACCAGTGCGGAGGCGATCTCCGAGCCGATGTAGCCACCACCGACGACGGCGACGTGGCTGCCCTTCTCGGCGATCGCGCGCAGCCGCTCGTAGTCGGCGGCGGTGCGGTAGTAGACGACCCGCGGTCCGGGGTCGAGCGCGAGCACGCGCGGCTCGGCGCCGGTGGCGAGCAGGAGCTTGCCGTAGCCGACGCTGCTGCCGTCGGCGAGGCGTACGGCGTGGGCGTCGGGGTCGATCCCGGTCACGGTCGTGTCGGTGACGAGGTCGACGTGGTCGTCGTCCTGGAGGTCACCGGCGAGCGAGCTGCCCTCGAGAGTGGCGTCGTCCTTGAGCCACAGGTCCTTGGACAGGGCGGGGCGGTAGACGGGCTCGGCGGGCTCGGACCCGATGACGGCGATGCTGCCGCCCTCGTCCTCCGACCGGATGCCGGAGACCGCACTGGCGGCTGCGACACCTCCACCGACGATGACGTAGTCGTAGGAATCCTGGAGTTCGCTCATGCAGCCATCGTGTCCCGCGGGTGGGCGCCTTTCAACGGCGTCCCACCCCTGTGGCTGTCAGGAGCCCGTCAGAGGCTGCGCAGCACCGCGGTCACGACACCGAGGATCGTGGCGTTGTCGCCCGGGATCGGGTCGTAGGCGGCGTTGTGCGGCAGCAGCCAGACGTGGCCGTCCTTGCGCTGGAAGGTCTTGACGGTCGCCTCGCCGTCGATCATCGCGGCCACGATCTGGCCGTTGGTCGCGGTCTGCTCCTGGCGGATCACGACGTAGTCGCCGTTGCAGATGGCCGCCTCGACCATCGAGTCACCGGAGACCTCGAGGAGGAAGAGGGTGCCGTCGCCGACGAGCTGCTTGGGCAGCGGGAAGACGTCGGTGACCTGCTCCTCGGCGAGGATCGGCCCGCCGGCGGCGATGCGGCCCACGACGGGGATGTTGACCGCGGTCGGGACGACGTCGCCGATGCCGGTCTCGTCGACGCTCGACTCCTCGCCGCTGGACATCGAGCGGCGCGCGGCCATCACCTCGGGCAGGAAGACCTCGAGGGCGCGCGGCCGGTTGGGGTCGCGCTTGAGGAAGCCCTTGCCCTCGAGCACGCGCAGCTGGTGCGCGACGCTGGAGGAGGACGTGAGGCCGACGGCCTGGCCGATCTCGCGCATGCTGGGCGGGTAGCCCTTGGTCTCGATCGAGTCCTTGATGGTGGCCAGCACGCGCTGCTGGCGCGGGGTCAGGCCGGTGGCGTCCGGGGGACCGTCGGGCATCTCGATGACGTTCTTGTCCTCTGACTTGGCCATCTCGTGGAACCTCTCGACGCGGGTGGCCACCTCGTGGGCGATGGGGTGGCTGGTGCGATCACCGTAGTCCTCCCGGGGCCCGAGGATCAAACACCTGTTCGAAGCCGCGTGTCGCTACCCTCCGAGGATGACGACGTCGTGCGTGGTGACGGGTGGGGCCCGCGGGATCGGGCGAGGGATCGCGGAGCTGATGGTGGCGCGCGGGCACCGGGTCGTGGTCGGTGACCTCGACGCAGAGGCCGCTGCTGCGACGGCCGAGGAGATCGGTGCCGCCGCGGGCGTCGCGATGGACGTACGCGACCCGGACGCGCACCGCGCTGTCGCCGCCGAGGCGGCCGGGCACGGGCTGCTCGTGGCGTGGTTCAACAACGCCGGCGTCGGCGACGACGGCACGCTCGCCTCGCTCTCCGACGACCAGGTCCGCCGGCTCGTCGAGGTCAACCTGCTCGGCGCCATGTGGGGCTGCCGTGCCGCGATGGCGGCCTTCGGCCCGGGTGGGGGAGACGTGGTCAACGTCGCCTCGCTGGCCGGGCTCGGCCCGGTTCCCGGCTACAGCGCGTACGCCGCCGCGAAGGCCGCGGTCGTCTCGCTGTCGGCGTCGGTCAACGCGGAGTCGCCGCGCGGGGTGCGGGTGCACGCGCTGTGCCCCGACGGCGTCGACACCGCGATGCTGGCCGCGCAGGACCCCACGGGCATGGGCTCGCAGCTGACGCACTCGGGCGGGCGGATCCTCGGCGTGGCCGAGGTGGCCGAGGCCGCCGTCGCCCTCGTGGGGTCGCGACGCGTGGTCCGTACGCTGCCCGGCTGGCGCGCGGGCGTGATGCGCGGCGCCATGCTCAGCCCGGCGTCCGCCCAGCACGCCGCGGTGCTGTTCGCGGCGCAGGGCCGGCGGGCCATGAAGAAGCGCTGACCCGCCGCCGGTCGTGCCTGCTCAGGGCAGGCGCACCTGGCCGTGCTTCATCTTCCAGAGGAAGTACTTCTCGAAGCCGAGCTTCATCGCGTGGGCCTGCGGGCCGGGGATCAGCACGCCGTGCTTGCGCGGCGGCAGCATCTTGTCGGCCAGGATGATGACGCCGTTGTTGCCGGCGTCCATCACGCACACCGCCGGGATGTCGCCGAAGGCCTTGTGCGCGCTCGGCACCTCGCCGCGGACCTGGGCGGCGATGTTGCTCGCCGCGACGTGGGCCTGCTGCTCGGTGGGGAAGCCCGTCTTGGGGATGCCGACCGGGTGCGGGGTCTGCCACGGCACGTCGACCGCGGCGGCGACGCCGACGGCGTACACGTCGTCGTAGGTCTCGCTCTGGTAGGTGTCGCGGACCTTGACGAAGCCGTTGTCGTCGGCGATCTTCTCGGTCCGCCCGACGACCTCCTGGCCGGAGAACGGCGGGATGATCATCGCGTAGGAGAAGTCGAGGCCGCGGCCGTCCTCGAGCACCAGCCGGCCCTCGGCGACGTGGTCCATGCCGGTGTCGAGGACGGTGTCGATGCCCTCCTTCTTGAGGAACATCCCCAGCAGCGTCTCGCCGTGGGGGAGCCCGCCGATGCCGAAGTGGCCGAGGAACGGCTCGGCGCTGACGTAGGTCAGCCTCACCTTGTCCTTGAGCCCGTGCTTCCGCAGCTGGTAGCTGGTGTTGAAGAGGAACTCGTACGCCGCGCCGAAGCACCCGGCGCCCTGGGTGGCGCCGATGACGACGTCGCCGGGGTCGGCCAGGAACCGCTTCCAGCCCTCGCCGGCGTGGATCGCGTCGTCCATCGTGGTGATCGTGTGGGCGTTGCCGCCCTCACCGAGGCCGGGGATGACGTCGAAGCGGTTGCGGTAGCCGGTGGCGATGACGAGGTAGTCGTAGTCCTGCGGGCCCGCGGTGGTCTCGACGCGCTTCGCGACCGGGTCGATGGCGGTGGCCTCGGCGTGGACGAAGTCGACCTTGTGGTCCTCGAACGTCGGCGCGAGCTTGAAGGTGATGTCGGAGCGCGTGCGCTTGCCGAAGGGCACCCAGATCAGCGACGGGGTGAAGAGGAACTCGTCGGAGGAGGACACGACCGTCACGTCGACGTCCCCGTGCAGCTGGTGCTTGACGGTGACGGCGGCGGTGAGGCCGCCGAAGTTGCCGCCGAGGACCAGGACCTTCTTGCGGGACATGGCGCGCTCCTTCTCAGTCGGTGTACCTCCACGCTCCCGCCCGGCGGCCCTCGGGAACAGGTCCGTTGGTCCCGCGCCGGGGGTCCTGAGGGCCTCGAACAAATGTTCGTCCGGGTGCTTGACCTGTTCGAACAGGTGCTCTACCGTCGTACACATGTTCGATCGAACGTCTGATCGACACCACGGCGGCTCCAGGGCCACTGTCGGTGGGTCCCACTAGACATTCGCTCGACACCAACCGGCTGATCTTCCCCAGGAGGCCACACCATGAGCACCCTCAGCCTTGCCCCCAGCTTCACCACTTCCGCCCCCGTCCGTTCGACGGTGCGCCTGACCCGTCGCGGTCGCCTCGTGGTCTTCGTGACCTCGCTGTTCCTCGTCCTGGCCGTCGCGTTCATGCTGGCGGGCGGTGCCGTCGGCACCGGCTCGGCCGGTGAGCCCACGCCCACCGAGATCGTCCAGGTCGCCCCCGGCGACACCCTGTGGGGGATCGCCAGCGAGGTCGCTACCGACGGCGACGTCCGGTCGATGATGACCGAGATCGAGCGCCTCAACGCGCTCGAGTCCGCCAGCCTCTCGGCTGGCCAGAAGCTCCGCGTCCCGGTCGTCTCCGACTGACGCGTGAGGCCTCCATCAGCCGCTTCGACCCCGGCTGGTGGAACAAGGGGAAGGCCGAGGGGCGGGCCTGGTGGCCCGCCCCTCGGCGTCATTTCTTGAGTCTTGTTGTCTGCCGGCCGAGCCTCCCTCCTCGTCGTCGGGATCCCCGGCTACCCGGTGACTCCAACCGTTGTGCGGTCGCTGTGGTGCGGGATCCGCACCACGGTGACCGCACAAGCGTTGGTCGGTGCCTCTCCACAGATCTGCGGGCGGGGGTGGTTCGACGAGCGCTGAACTGGGTAGTTTCCCGAGTGCTGACGTAGTTCTCGGGAAGGCTCCTTCATGCACGTACGCCGCGCTCTCGCGCTCACCGCCGTCGTACCCCTCCTCCTGGCGGGCTGCTCGGACGACCCCGAGCCCCAGCCCAAGATGCCGGACCCGCCGCCGTCCTCGTCCCCGACGCCCACTGCGTCGGAGACGGTGGAGGCGGAGAGTGCGGAGGAGTTCATCCGGCGGTGGGTGGAGGTCAACACCGAGATGCAGAACACGGGACAGGTCGACGAGTACTCCGAACTGTCGAGGCCCTGCAAGCCCTGCATCCAAACGGCGAAAAGGATCGAGCGCATCTACGCCGATGGAGGCTTCGTTCGGACTGATGGCTGGATAGTGAAGGACGTCGTCGATAGGTCTGGCGGGTCTGGCGTGCCAGTGCTGGACCTCCGAATCGAGTCCTCGCCGACCGAATTCAAAGAGCGAGCCGATGCCGAAACGGAATCGCTGCCAGGTGGCGACATCGTGATGCGCGTACGCCTCTCGTCATCGCGACCGTGGTCGGTCACTCGATTGACGCAGGTGCCGTCCTGATGCTGAGGGCCGCCAGCCTGGGCCGGCCGGGGTTCAGCATCGTGGTGATGTTCGCGATCATCGGTGTTCTGCAGTCGCCAGCGGCCAGCGATGAGCCAAGCAAGAAGTGTTACGAGATGGTGGACTTGAACGTCGTCGAGGTGAAGTGCGAACACTCGGTTGAAACGATCAGGGCCGCGCAGGCGGCAGATCCGCAATCGAAGTGGACCGTCAGGCAGCTATGCAAAGACGGCACCTCGGGCGAAACGGAAGTTTGCTCCAATCCGCGAGCTTGCACGGTCGACGGCAAGGTCGGGACCCTCTACGGCGTCTACCGAAATGGGACTCGGGAAGGGATCGCGTGCCTGACAGCATTCGAAGCGGCGGAGGTGGACCAGCCGCCGATTCGCACATTGGTCATCGAGGCGTTTGAGCGCTTGAGCTGGCCCGCCTCGACCATGGTCGTCCAGCCGCCCAACGGTAAGACGTTGGTCAACCTCGAAACAAACTTCTACACGAGCAACTCAAATGTTGCGTCGATCCCGGTGGACCTCCTCGGGGCCAATGTCGTGGTCAGCGCCCGACCCATTGCCTACCGCTGGAACTTCGGCGACGGCACGTCGACGGTCACCGAGACGCCGGGTGCGCCGTACCCGTCCCTGGACGTCTCGCACGTCTACGACCAGGCCGACATGGTCGCGGTCAGCGTGGACACGCAGTACGGCGATGCGAGCTTCACGGTCAACGGCGGTCCGCCCGAGGCCATCCCGTCCACCATCTGGGTCGCCGGCGCCACCCAGGACCTCGAGGTTGTCGAGGCCGTCCCTCAGCTCGTACTCCAGTAGTGCGGTCACCGTGGTGCGGATCCCGCACCACTGACACCGCACAAGGCTCAGCGCGCCGCGCGCTTCCCGCCCACGGGCCGGGGAGGCGCGTCGTCGGAGGGGGGAGGGGCGGTGATCCCGAGCGCGCGCATCAACCGCGCGACCAGGAGCAGGCCGGCGAAGAGGCAGGCCATCGCGCCGAGGCAGGCCAGCGCCATGAAGGCCCAGGCCGAGGTGCCGGAGCCCCCGCGCGCCGCCGTACCGAAGTCGATGGCGGCGTAGACGAGGTAGCCCCAGGCCACGACGCAGAGCGTGATCGCGGCGCCGATGAGGAGCGCGGAGCGGTTGAGGGTGCGGGGCTGGGGAGCACCCTTGCGCGACCCCGCCCGCTTCCCCGTAGACACGAGGGCCATTGTGTCCGATGCGGCCTCATCGTGTGACCGGAACACCCCACAGACGCGCCGGTCCGGAGAGCCGAAGGCACCCATAACCGCAGGTCAGGGCGGTGCGCAGAAATTGATGCGCGGACTTCA
Source organism: Nocardioides furvisabuli (assembly GCA_964021995.1). Classification (GTDB taxonomy): domain Bacteria; phylum Actinomycetota; class Actinomycetes; order Propionibacteriales; family Nocardioidaceae; genus Nocardioides; species Nocardioides furvisabuli_A. The sequence continues at coordinate 90,416 of CAXHZJ010000013.1, forward strand.
CGAGTTCACTTGCCAGCGTGGTGGGCGGGGCGTACGGTTACCACTACATCTAGTAGTTACACCGCTGTAGTTATCCACATCTGGTGCACAGGCCAGGGGGAGATCCTCACAGTCTCAGGCTAGTTGTCCACAGGAACATCCCCAGACCACACCCCGTTATGAGGGTGTACGAGCCGCGCGCTGACGTACCCGAGAGGAGGGCCGCCATGCACTGTCCCTACTGCAAGAACGAGGACACCAAGGTCCTCGACTCCCGGGTCGCCGACGACGGCGGCTCCATCCGTCGGCGCCGCAGCTGCGCCGCGTGCGACCGCCGCTTCACGACGGTCGAGAAGATGCAGCTCACGGTGCTCAAGCGCTCCGGCGCGACCGAGCCGTTCAACCGCGACAAGGCGATCGCCGGCGTCCGCAAGGCCTGCAAGGGCCGCCCGGTCACCGACGCCCAGCTCGCCTGCCTCGGCCAGGAGGTCGAGGACGCACTGCGCCTGAGCGGTCAGGCCGAGTTCGACGCCAACGACGTCGGCCTCGCGATCCTCAGCCCGCTGCGAGCGCTCGACGAGGTGGCCTACCTCCGGTTCGCCTCCGTCTACCGCGCGTTCGAGTCCGCCGAGGACTTCGACGCCGAGATCAAGATGCTCCGGCTCGAACGAGCCGCTGCCGATCAGCCCGCCACGACGGGCTGACCACATTCGGCCCGGCAGGTCGTGGGGAAGCGGCCTGCCGGGCTCACCAACTCTGAAACAAGCTCCGCGGGCGAGGTCCGCAGACCAGCACCACAACCACCACCAGGGATAGAGGAAGTCGTATGACCGAGACGGTGAGCACCCGCGCCAAGGGAGCCAAGGGCAAGGGCCTGACCATGGAGCGCGTCTTCAGCACCGAGGGCACGCACCCCTACGACGCGATCACCTGGGAGCGCCGCGACGTCGTCCAGCAGAACTGGAAGACCGGCGAGACCGTCTTCGAGCAGCGCGGTGTCGAGTACCCCGACTTCTGGTCGGTCAACGCCTCCACCATCGTCACGACGAAGTACTTCCGCGGCGCCGTCGGCACCGACGCCCGCGAGTGGAGCCTCAAGCAGCTCATCGACCGGATCGTGAAGACGTACACCAAGGCCGGCATCGACCACGGCTACTTCGCTACCGACGCGGACGCCGAGATCTTCGAGCACGAGCTCACCTGGCTGCTGGTCAACCAGTACTTCTCCTTCAACTCCCCGGTCTGGTTCAACGTCGGCACCGCCTCGCCGCAGCAGGTCAGCGCCTGCTTCATCCTGAGCGTGGATGACTCGATGGACTCGATCCTGAACTGGTACAAGGAGGAGGGCTTCATCTTCAAGGGCGGCTCCGGCGCCGGCCTCAACCTCTCCCGCATCCGCTCCTCCAAGGAGCTCCTCTCCTCCGGCGGCACCGCGAGCGGCCCCGTCTCCTTCATGCGCGGCGCTGACGCGTCCGCGGGCACCATCAAGTCGGGCGGCGCGACGCGTCGTGCGGCCAAGATGGTCGTGCTCGACGTCGACCACCCGGACATCGAGGAGTTCGTGATGACGAAGGCGAAGGAGGAGGACAAGATCCGTGCCCTCCGCGACGCCGGGTTCGATATGGACCTCGGTGGCGCCGACATCACGTCCGTCCAGTACCAGAACGCCAACAACTCGGTCCGCGTCAACGACGAGTTCATGCGCGCCGTCGAGGACGGCACCGAGTTCGGCCTGCGCGCCCGCGGCACCGGCGAGGTCATCGAGACCGTCGACGCCCGCGAGCTGTTCCGCAAGATCAGCGAGGCCGCCTGGGCCTGCGCCGACCCGGGCCTGCAGTACGACGACACGATCAACGACTGGCACACCAACCCCGAGACCGGCCGCATCACCGCGTCCAACCCGTGCTCGGAGTACATGTCGCTCGACAACTCCTCGTGCAACCTGGCGTCGCTCAACCTGCTGAAGTTCCTCAAGGACGACGACACCTTCGACGCCGCGCTCTTCGCGAAGGCCGTCGAGTTCATCATCACTGCGATGGACATCTCGATCTGCTTCGCCGACTTCCCGACCGAGCCGATCGGCGACACCACCCGCGACTACCGCCAGCTCGGCATCGGCTACGCGAACCTCGGCGCGCTGCTGATGGCGATGGGCCTGGGCTACGACTCCGAGGGTGGCCGCTCGATGGCTGCCGCGATCACCTCGCTCATGACCGGTACGTCCTACAAGCGCAGCGCCGAGCTCGCCGGCATCGTCGGCCCGTACGCCGGCTACTCCCGCAACGCCGACGCCCACAAGCGCGTGATGCGCAAGCACCAGGCGGCCAACGACGTCGTACGCGTGCTGCACACCGAGGACGGCCGCACGCACAAGCTGGCCACCAAGGCGTGGGCCGACGTCATCAAGCTGGGCGAGAAGAACGGCTTCCGCAACGCGCAGGCCTCGGTGCTCGCGCCCACCGGCACCATCGGCTTCATGATGGACTGCGACACCACCGGCATCGAGCCCGACTTCTCCCTGGTGAAGTTCAAGAAGCTCGTCGGCGGCGGCTCCATGCAGATCGTCAACCAGACGATCCCGCGGGCGCTGAAGAAGCTCGGCTACCAGCCCGAGCAGGTCGAGGCGATCGTCGCCTACATCGGCGAGCACGGCCACGTCATCGACGCCCCGGGCCTGAAGACCGAGCACTACGAGATCTTCGACACCGCCATGGGTGCCCGCGCGCTCAAGCCGATGGGCCACGTGCGGATGATGGCGGCCGCCCAGCCGTTCCTCTCCGGCGCGATCTCCAAGACGGTCAACCTGCCCGAGAGCGCCACGGTCGAGGAGATCGAGGACGTCTACATGCAGTCCTGGAAGCTCGGGCTCAAGGCGACCGCGATCTACCGCGACAACTGCAAGGTCGGCCAGCCGCTGTCCGACGGTGGCGGCAAGGCCAAGAAGGACGCCGCCGACAAGGCCGCGGCCGACTCGGCCGTCGAGACCAAGGTCGTGGAGAAGGTCGTCTACGCCCCGGTCCGCAAGCGCCTGCCGAAGTCGCGCGTCTCGCGCACCACGTCGTTCACCGTCGGCGGTGCCGAGGGCTACATGACCTCCGGCGCCCACGATGACGGCCAGCTCGGCGAGGTCTTCCTCAAGCTCGGCAAGCAGGGCTCGACCCTGGCCGGCGTGATGGACGCCTTCTCGATCGCGGTGTCGATCGGCCTGCAGTACGGCGTCCCGCTGGAGACCTACGTCTCGAAGTTCACCAACCTGCGCTTCGAGCCCGCCGGCCTCACCGACGACCCGGACGTCCGCATGGCGCAGTCGCTCATGGACTACGTCTGGCGCCGCCTCGCCCTGGACTACCTCACCTTCGAGGAGCGCTCGGCCCTGGGCATCTACTCCGCCGAGGAGCGCCAGCGCCACCTCGAGACCGGCTCCTACGAGCCGCTCGTGGAGGAGACCGGCAGCGCTGCCGAGCTCGTCGAGCCCGCCTCGGTGGTTGAGGTGCGAAGCGAAGCGAGCCTCGAAACCTCCGCAGTGGACGCCGACATCGTGGAGGCCAGCGCCAAGCCGGCCCCCGCCGAGGCCAAGACCACCGCAGAGCTCTTCGAAAAGCTCACCGGCACCGCCGTCGACTCCCCGCTCTGCATGACCTGCGGGACGAAGATGCGCCCGGCCGGCTCGTGCTACGTGTGCGAGGGCTGCGGGAGCACCAGCGGCTGCAGCTGATGTGAACACGCACGAAGGGCCGGGGCGAATGCCCCGGCCCTTCGTGCGTGGCTGACTGGGACGCCTCGAATGACGCGCCCAGCCGCGAGAGAACATATATGTTCTCGTGACTGATGGGGCGCTCAACAAGGGTTGAGGCGTGCCTAACGCCAAGACCGGTTCCCACCGGCCCCTTCCCGAGTCCGCCGCCAGATCACTAGCGATTGCCCTCCGGTCTCGTCGTGAGGCAGCTGGTCTTACGCAGGAAGACCTGGCCAGCAGTGCACAGGTGTCGGTCCAGGCAGTGCGTCGGATCGAAGCGGCGACTGCGAACCCCACGCTCGGAACGCTCTATGCCGTAGCCACCGCGCTGGACATCTCCTGGACCGATCTCGTCATTGAGGTCGGCGACTGATGGCCACCCAGTACTACTTCGGCGAGCTGCCTGATGAGCCCGTCGGAACTGAGTACGCCAACAGGGCGGCCGCCGCGGCGGCCGGGGTTCACCAGGTCCGCATGCAAGGCATCGCGGGGAATCGAACAGTCGGCTGCGCCTCCATCGTGCTGTCTGGTGGGTATGACACAGACGAGGACCACGGACACGAGATCTTCTACACGGGCCGTGGGGGCCAGAACCCAGCGAACCCACGTGGGCCTCACATCTCCGATCAAGACCTGACGCTCAACGACAACGCGGCGCTCGTGAAGAGCGAGTCGACCGGAAGGCCACTCCGGATCCTGAGAGGGGCTGGACACAAGAGTCCGTTCGCGCCAGCGACGGGATACCGATACGACGGTCTTTACAAGGTGGCCAAGCACTATCCGGTGACGCACCCGGTGGACGGCTTTGTGCGATGGATGTTTCATCTCGTGCAATTGTCTGCCGAAGAGGCGGCCGGATACACGCCTGCTGAGAACCTGACAGCAAACGCCGAAGCCTATGTAGAGAAGGGCCTTGGGTCCGGGACCACCACCAGCGGTTCTGGAGCCTCTGAGACTGCTCCGACAGTCGACCCGTTCTTTGGAGCGCCAGACCTCGTCGTTCTGCCGGCCGGATCATCGCAGCCAGGTACGAAGGTGGTTGTCGCCCAGCGCGTTATTCGCGATACCAAGGTCACGGCTGCCGTGAAGCACATGTACGACAACTCGTGTCAGGTCTGCGGTACGCGATTAGACACCGTGAGCGGGGCGTACTCGGAAGGCGCCCACGTTCGCCCTCTTGGAAAGCCTCACCACGGGCCGGATGTGATGGGCAATATCCTCTGCCTCTGCCCCAACCATCATGCGGCCTTCGACAAGGGGGGACTCTTTGTGGATGAAGACCTCCTGGTTCGCGATCAACACGGGACATCCCTCGGCTCGCTTACGGTTGACGGTAATCACGAGCTTGATCTCAACAACTTCAGCTACCACCGGACGCACCACGGCCTCGGAGTAGGCGTGGGATCCTGACGTCTGTGTCGCTAGGCGTCTCCGATGGCGGGCCCGATTGCCGTAAGCACTAAGTCGACAGCGGGTAGGTCGGCGGCTGCCCAGCTCAGCTGTCTGAGTTGTGATGGGCCCGCCCACAGCATGTCCGCATGCTCAGTCAAGGTGGGTTCACCTTCAATCAGATCGCAGTAGTACGTGGCCAGTCGTACCGTGCCGAATGGGTAGTCGTGGGCAGTCGTTGTTACGAGATCGCCTACAGCCACATTGCAGTGGAGTTCCTCGCGAATCTCTCTCATGAGTGCAGCCGCCGGTGCCTCGTCAGGTTCTACCTTCCCGCCGGGGAATTCCCACATCCCAGCCAGTGGGCCGTTGGGACCGCGCTGTACGCACAACACAAGGCCATCACGCACAACGACAGCAGCCACGACGTCGATCTGGTGACTCATGCTTGACGTACTCCCATTCGCAGTTGCCGCATCCGCAAGACCTGAGAAACCCAGCTACAGGCCTCGCCCAGAGTTCTCTGCCCGGCCACATCCGCACACGCTTCCGTCGACGGAAACGACGCCACAGTTGACGCATATGCGCGCCGCGTTGCGAACTGGTCCTGGGTGTGGATCCCGCTGGCGCCGAGGTGGGGTCGCACGTCGAAGCATTGGCTCGAAGGACGAGTCTGTTGCCGCAGCAGACACGTCGTCAGGGACCGGCTCACCGGTCAGATTGGGGCGCAGGGCGAGCTCAGCTGGGGCTGCCGCTCGTGCTGCAATCTTCGCCGCTTGCCGCTGCTGCTCCCGCGTCATGACATCGCGGATCAGACTGGCTTCGTTCACATCAGTCGCGCTCGGCGACGCCTGCGCGACCTCGCTTGTGTCTGCGTACTTCTCGAACAGCTCCGTCTTCTGGGCGAGGATCTCAAGCATGCGCTCGTCCACGCTGTCCTCGGTGACGAGCCGGTGCACCTGCACCTGGTCGAGCTGACCCATTCGGTGGGCTCGCTTGAGCGCCTGCTCTTCAGTGCTCGGCTTCACCTGCGGCTCACACAGGATCACGACAGACGCAGCCTGAATGTTCATCCCGACGCCGCCCGCGGCGATCTGGCTGACCAAGACTTTCGGGGTCCGTGCCTCGCCGAGACGGTCGGCTACCCGCTGACGAGTGTCGGCCGGAGTCTTGCCCGTGATCACGCCGACGACGCGGTCGCCGAGCCGATTCGCAACGGCGTCGATGACGTCGAGGTAGGCGCTGAAGATCAGCACGTTGCGACCGTTCGCGGCGGCCTCGACGACGATCTCCTCCAGACGAGCGAGCTTCGAGCTCGATGCCGGATCGGCGACGTAGGCGCTCCTCCGTGCGTCGTGAAAGGCGCCGTTCGCCACTGCGGTGTAGTAGTGGTCCTCCTCAACGGGCGTGCGCTGGACCCATTCGTCGGTCCGCGTCAGCGGGGGAAGCTCGGTCGCAACGTCGGCGGAACGCCTCCTCAGGTAGCCAGGCGCTACTTGCTCACGGAACCGTTGGGCCCCGGCGATCATCAGGGCTGGGTCGAGGTCCTCGACGAGGTCCGGCTGCAGCATCCCGAGCAAGTTGGTGAAGTCCTCGACCTTGTTCTCGAGCGGAGTGCCGGTCAGGAACAGGACACGCTCACTGCGCTTGCCGACATCGGTGACAGCCAGAGTGCGCTTCCTCTGTGGGTTCTTGACGATGTGGGCCTCATCAACGACGAGCAGGCCGAGGTCCACGTCGCCGAGATTCAGCCTGCCGAGCGTGTCGAACGACGTCACAGCGACTCCACCCGTGGATCGCCATCTGCGGGCGGCGTGGTCGCGTTCGGATCCGTGCAGCCGGAAAGGGCGGAGCGAGCTGTGCCGCGAGATCTCCCTGATCCAATTGACCAGGACGGGGGGAGGGCATACGACGAGGAAGTGGCGTGAGTCTTGGGCGTGAAGATGTGACATGACTGCCAGGGCCTGGATCGTCTTGCCCAGACCCATTTCGTCTCCGATGAGGACGCGACGCTGGGCAAGCGCGTACTGCGCGCCGAACTTCTGGTAGCCACGCAAGGATGACTGCAAGTCCGCGCTGAGGGCAGAGATGTCGAGACGCTGGCGCTCGACCGCCTCCACAACCTCGGTGGGAAGTCCGCCGGTGAGGGCTTCTACGTCGTCCTCAAGCCCGAGAACCTCTCGCAGGAGACTCTGGTAGAGAACGGCTCGCGTCCGGTAGTCCGTCCAGGCAGCCTCGTCCGACACGGTTGCGTCGGTCAGTTCCGACGACGCTGAGTCCAGTCCAGTAGCGCGCAACCACGCCGCTCGCTCACGAAGGTGGCGAACGACGTCCGCTCCCCGTCGTGGGGATGTGCGGTGTAGGACGAGGATGTCCTCGCCGGACCCGAGGGCAGGACCGATGGATTCGAGGTCCCATGCGAGGGCCTCAAGCGCCGTGCCGACTGATGCGGTTGCGTCATGGAGCAACTGAAGCTTCCGCAGGGACCGTACGAGAGCGGTCACATTCCGATTGCTCGGGTCGGCGTCGAATCTCGCGCCCAGGTCCTCACGAACCGTGCGATGTACGGTCTCAGCGGCACCGCGAAGCGCCCGGGCGCTTTCGGGCCCGAGACCGGCAATTCGGTCCACCGACGTGCCTAGAGCGACCAGGTCGGCAACGGTGTAGGCACCGGCATCGCGCACGGCTTGGAGCCGCGTGCCTGGCAGGATCAGATCCTTCAGCACGTCGATGTCGAAGCTCTCGAGCTGACGAGCGACCATGTCTTGCTGGACCTGGTCGAAGCGTCGCCGCACGTCTTCGCGCAACCGCTCCAGGCTTGCGGACAGGTTCCGTCCGGACTCCCAAGCGCCCGTCAGGGATGCCACATCCGCCGCGGAGAGCACCTCGACCCGCGCGGGAGGAGCCACGCCCAGAGCGTCCGCCACGCAGCTCAGTCCGTCGGCGACCGGGCTCGGCGATTGCGAAGGCGCTGCACCAAGTCCGCGCAAGGCAGCATCGAAGCCGCTGCGTTCGGCCCAGTCACGAAGCTGGCCGAGCGCAACAACGCCACTGCGGCGTCCCTTTGTCGAGTCGCGACCCAGAAAGGTCCTGCTCCGACCAGGGGTCAGCTGCCCGAGCGCGGCCGTAGCCATCGTGCGCGCCTCACCAGCCACACGGACCAGTGGACGCCGGCTCGCATGCCGGGCGCCGACGGCACCCAACAGGGCGAGGACTGAGCTGTCATCATCTGGAGAGCCACACCGCACTAGTCGGAGGTGCTGCGTTACCCGTCCAGTCGGGGCTCCGTCGAAGACACGTCCCGCGAGTGCCTTCGCGAGGAGGGAGCGGTCTGCCTCGACGGAGCGCTCGAACTCGTCGATGCGACGGAGCAGCTCCGCACCCCAAGCCCCCAGTTCGTCTGCAAAGGAGTCGAGGGTCCGACTGTCGCTGATGGTCGTCGTCACGAGGCGTTTCCTCCCGCTCGCCACAGGGATGTCCACGACACGTCGAAGCCGTGCACCCCGAGATCGCCGATGTGCAGCTTCTTGAAGGCGTCGATCACGTAGCGGACCTCTATCCCGTTTGGGCCTTTGAGTACGAGCGCCACTCGGTGTCGGTCAGCGAGGTTGAGTCCTCGCACCACCTGGTTGCGGGTGAACCTCACGGGTGCCTGTGCCTGGTCGCTTTCGACCACATCGACCCAGCGACTGAGTCCGTCGGGTCGACGGCTGCGTACGACGGTGCCGGCTTGCTCGACCGTGTTCCCCAGGTCTTTTTCGACCTGGACCACGTGGGAGGTGGCCGAGCCCGATGCGACGCGGGGCGCCAGTAGGTGGACGCCGATCAGGTGGGACGGCAAGACGATGGCCCACGAGACGACTTGCGGCGGACGGGGTACTACTTGGCTGTCCTGCAAGAGTCCATCCAGCTTGTGCCGGAGACGGGCTTCGATCTCCTCGGCTCGGCGTTGGGCGGACTCAACTGAGATGCCCTTCGGTCCTCCAGGCAGACCTGCGCGGCGCCAGTAGGCGGGTTCGGACGCCAGCCTTTGCTGCACGTCCTGCTGAACTCGTCGGATCCGCTCCTGATGAAGCTCCTTGACGTCGGCGGTGTGCTCACCGACGACGTTCTGTGCTGTCCACGAACGCGCGACTTCTGCCCCCCAGCTCGAGAGCTCGTCTGAGTGAAGCAGCTCGGCGACCGAGCTTGACTCGGCCGGTGTCGGCGGGCGGTAGTCCAGGTAGGCAGCGCCGACGTCCTGCGCCTCCCCGTTGCCGTCCAGCTCGGTGAAGGTGAGCCGGCGAGAGAGCACGTTGGGCGACCGATTTCCGTCGATGACTTCGTGGCTCGCGCTGAAGAACAGTCGAGGTACGGCTTCGGCGCTGTCGTCTACGAGAACAGTTCCGGCCTCGAGATCAGGTCGGAATCGGGAACGTGCGGCTCCAAGCGAGCCGTCGAGCAAAGGATGTCCCGGACCGACGAACGCCAGTGCGCTGGAGGACTCAGAGACTTCATCTGGGTCGAAGGTGATGCTTCGGTAGTTCTGTTGTGCGATTCCGGAAGAGGAGCGTGCCGCCTCACTACGAACGTCCTCAGGGACCAGCTGCACGTTGTAGGAGCCCGATGAAGTGGTGCGCGCCCTACCCCCGAGCTCGGGAAGCGTCGTCTCGAACCATGCGGCGACGTGGTGGGGCTGGAGTCGGTCAGCAACGCTGGTATCCACCCGATGTTGCGCGTCTTCGAGGTCGGTATTGGAGAGCACGTCGCTGAACTGAGCGCGCTCGCGAATCAGCTCGGGGATGCCTTCGGCAGCCTTGGCATCGATCACTGCGTTCAGCTGTTCGCGGACCGCCGGGTCGTCGCCGTACCGGATCGCGCGAAGCAACATCTCGCTGAGGGGGTCACCTTCGAAGGCCTCGCCGAGGACGTCGTAGACCTTGCCCTTGAAGGCCTCCCGCTGGGCCTCCATCTTGGACAGGAGGCGCTCGTAGACCGCGCCTTCGCGTGTGTCCGTGGCCACGAGATTCCAGAGGTGGCAGACCTCCTCCTGACCGATGCGGTGGATGCGACCGAAGCGCTGTTCGATGCGGTTGGGGTTCCAGGGAAGGTCGTAGTTGACCATCAAGTGTGCGACCTGGAGGTTGAGTCCTTCGCCGGCCGCGTCAGTGGCAACGAGCACGGTGACGTCAGGATCGTTGGTGAATAGGCGTTCCGCCGCACGCCGTTGGGGGTGAGGCATGGCGCCGTGGATCTCGACGACCGAATGCCCGCGTCCAGGCAACTCCCTGATCCTCTGCGTGAGGTAGGTCAATGTGTCGCGGTGCTCGGTGAAAATGATGATCTTCCGAGGCGATGAGTCGTCGCCTCGGAGGAGGTGATGGTCCTCAAGGAGCGAACGCAGCTCGGTCCACTTCATGTCTTCGCCGGACGTATGCACGCCGCGCGCGATGGGGACGAGCTCGTCGAGGGAGGCGATCTCCGCCTCGAGCTCTGCTCGCGTCATGGCCGCTGTCGCGCCGGTTGACACAGTGGTCTCGAGCTCTTCTATCTCGCGGCTCGCGCGGTCGTCCGACTCGATGTGCTCCTGGAGCGGAGCAGCGCTGAGCCTCAGGTCGCTCTCGAGATCGCTTGGAGTGTTGAGAGCGCCAGCGAGTCGGGCCCTGCGCCGTTCGAGACTGCGCAGGATGGCGTACGGCGACGAGGCAAGGCGACGCTGGAGGACGGTCAGGGCGAATCCCACGTTGGTGGCGCGCTTCCGGTCGCCGTCGGCGATCCTGTCCACCATCCGCATCTCCTGACGCACGTACTCCGTAACCGCCTCGTAGAGGTCGTTCTCGGCCGGTGAGAGCTGATAACCCACGGTGTAGGCGAGGCGCTCCGGAAACAGGCGGCGACCTTCGAGCGTGAGCAGGTCCTCCTTGAGGAGCCTGCGCATCGTGTCCGGACCGGGGACGATCGGGCCGCGATTGGCACCTAGGTAGCGGTCTTCGTCAAGGAGGCCGAGGAACGCCCGGAACTTCTCCGGGTCTCCTGAGTGGGGCGTGGCGGTCATCAGCAGGAGATTGCGCGTGATCCGGCCGAGTCGCTGACCGAGCTCGTAGCGCTTCGTCGCGTCGAGCTGGTGTCCGCGGACCGTGGCCGACATCCGGTGTGCTTCGTCAACGACGACAAGGTCCCACGAGGAGGCATCGAGCCGTTCGAGGAGCTCGTCGTTTCCCTTGAGCATGTCCATCCGGGCCAGGAGCAACGGATGGTCCTCGAACACGGACCGACCCACGCTGCCGCTGATCAGCTCGCGGGTCAGGATCTCGAAGGTGAGCCCGAACTTCTCGTAGAGCTCGTCCTGCCACTGCCCAACGAGACCCCCGGGCGCCACCACGAGGCAGCGCTCCAGATCGCCCCTGAGGATCAGCTCCTTGATGTAGAGGCCACACATGATCGTCTTGCCGGCTCCGGGGTCATCAGCCAAGAGGAAGCGCAACGGGGTGCGAGGCAGCATCTCCTCGTAGACGGCCATGATCTGGTGCGGTAGCGGCCGAAGCGCAGACGTCGACACCGCTTGCATGGGGTCGACAAGCGCTGAGTTCTGCAGGCGGAACGCTTCAGTGCCCAACTTCCAGCGAAGAACGTCGCCAGCGCAGCGGTCCCGGTCGGCCTGAGTCACCTGGAGAAGTCGTGTCTCGTCCGAGCGTTGGAGCACCGTCTGATCAGGCTGGCCGTCCGCGCCGGAGTAGGTCACCAGGATCATGTCAGGCCCGAGCGACCACTCCGCTGCAATGACGCGCACCGGCTGGGTGAGGACACCTGAGATCAGCTGGCCGGAAACGATCTCTTCGAGCCTCATCCGAGAACCGCCAGCCACTCACTGATCTGCGGACGTGTGCCGATCGGGCCATTGGCGCGTGTCCACAAGCGTTCGGCTTGCCTCACCTGCTCGTCGTCAAGCCCAGTGATGCCTCTGCCTGGCTGGTCGTCTGGCGCGAGCAGCTGTCGGGCGAGCTCGGCGAAGCCATGACGATCGTTGTCCATCGACGGGTTTGCGTCGAGCGGCGAGTCATTCAGGAAGTCGCCACCTATACGGCGCACGAGGTCACCCTTCAGCAGAGCGACCGCGGGTCGTGGTTGGAGCGAGTACGCGAAACTCTCCAGGTCGATCCCAGCGGTGAGGTGTTGCTGGTCGTGAAGACCTTTGAGCAGTCGCCCCACCAGCCGCGTGAGCTCGAGTCGGTCGAGCGGATCAGCGCCGCCTCCCTCTGTCAAGTGATCGGGAGCGGTCAGGGCGGTTGTCAGGGTGCGAGGCGCCTGACGCACGGTGTCGACGAAGTACGACGGGAGCGATGCGAGCGCGTAGGCCCGGGGAGTCGACCCCTGAGAAGGAAGCGACACGACGATGGGTTCGTCCTTCAACACGGTCTCGAGGTACGCCTGGGCAGCGCCGAGCTCCGACACGAGCCCTGCCGCGACCCGGGGTGCAAACTTTGTGCGACCCGCGTCGTGGCGGCCGGTCTCAGCAGCCAACAGAGGGCTGGCAAAGCCCCCCGGCACCTCGGGGTAGGGGATGTGCGAAAAGTCCGGTAGCTCGAAGTGGTCGTCGGGCACTGTCGGCGCCGAGGACGTTTCGGGCGTGGGCTCCGTCGGATAGGCGACGGGTGCAGCAGGCGCGAGTGCCTCAACGATCGGCGGGGCCGGCATAGGCGCAGGGCTCGTGGGCACGGTGAGGGTGTCAGGAAGTGTGATGGCGACTGGCCTAGCGGCCTCGGGAGGAGTAGTGATGGGCGCGTCGACCACCGGCGGCACCGGTGCCGGGGGTGCATCGCTGCGGACCACGGGTGGCGCCGACCGCTGCGTCCGGTGACGTGACTGATGAGGTGGACCGGGCCGGGGCGACGCGTCCAGCGTTGGATCAAGCTTCTCGACGGTGGGTAGCGGCTGCTGTGCAGGCACGGAGCCCGAGCCAAGGAGGCGCTGGAACAGCTTGCGCCACCAGCTCATGCCCGGTCGCCCTCACGAAGGAAGAGGAAGACCTCGAGGCGCGCCTGTCCGAGCGGCAATGAACCGTCCCAGAAGGCCCGCGTAGGCACCTTGCCCCGGAAGAGGTTCTTGTCGGCGCAGCTGAGCTGACTCGCAATTGCCCGGGCCACGTTCTGTCCGGACTCGACGTCGCTGGCGCCTCCGAAGACGAGCACCAGTGCAGCGCGCTCCTTCTTGATGGGACCGGTTTGCGACCGTACTGCCCGACAGACTGCCTGGCGCGCGGGCTGAGGCAGCGACGCGCCGGTTGCGAGGACCTGACCGTTGACGCGAACTGTGAGCGAGGTCGGGTCGGTCTTCATCCCGACGATCGGGGGAACCTTCGGCTCAGGTTCGGGTGGGGGCGGAGGCGTGTACTTGATCGCGGACCCGAGCCCCACAATGAACAGGACCAGCAGGAGGTCGGCAAAGACCCAGCCCGCGGCTGACTCAGCAGACAGGAGCCGACCGCGACGGATGGCGGAGTGCATCTCAGACGTCCGCCGTCATGGACGTCTGGCTGGGAACCGAAGTGGTCAAGACGCGCAGCATCCTCTCGGCCGCATCACGAGCGCCCGTGAGCTCGGAGGCCTGACCTTGCATCGTGCTCTCGTGACTGGAGAGTGCCTCCTCCAGTGACTCCAGGGTCGATCGCATCTCCGCGACTGCTCGAGTGAAGTCGTCAGAGCTCGCCGCGCGGTCGTCGGCGAACGCGCGGATCTGCTCAGTGAGGGCTCCGGCGGAAGCGGCGTTGCTCTCCGAGCTGCTTCCAATCTGCGCAACCGACTGGTTGAGCTGGTTGCTCGCCGACTCCAATGCGCTGATGGCCCGGCCCGTAAAGCCGTCGAGGTGTGCGCCGAGCGACGAGTCGAGGTCCCCAATCGAGCGAGTGGTCTGCTGTGTGAACCCTTGAACCTCGCTGCCCAATGATGATTGGAACTCGCCGATCGATCGCGTGGTCTCGTGTGCGAATGCCTGGACTTGTGACCCCAACGAGGACTGGAACTCGGACAGGGACCCGCGCAGCGAAGCATCGAGCGAGCTGCCGGCGGAGACGAGCGAGGTGGTCGTGGTCTCGATCCCAGACTGGACCGATGACTCAAGCGCACCGATAGCAGCGGAGACGGCGGATCGTGTTTCATCGGCACTGAGCTGGAGCGCCGCAGCAGCCTCTGCCGCAGACGCCGTCAGTCGGCGCGACTCCTCTCCCGCCTCCTTTGCGGACTTGACCAGCTTGGTCATGTCCTTGGTGATCTGCTTTGAGCTGTCGGTGAGGTCAGTGACGGCGAGGCGTGTGGCGTCGTGCGCCATCTGCAGCTTCTGCATCGAGGACTTAATGATGCCTTCGATGCGCTGCGGGTGGTCCGCTCGACGCTGGTTGATGATGCGCTGAGCCTGAGTCAGAGCGTTGACCAAGTCCGTCCGAGCCTGCTTTGCGGCGCCTTCCTCGCGTCGGACGTTGAACTCGGCTGCCATGCGATGCAACACGAGGAACGCAATCGCGAGGATGATGAGTGACAGGGAGATGCCGGCCATCGGCACAAGCTGGTGTCGTCCGGTGAGATTGCCCTCGAAACCAGTGGCCCACAAGCTCAGGAAGCTCGTGCCATCCGCCTCGTCACCTTGCGCCAGCATCGACTCGTAGGCGCGGCTCGCGTCGCGAAAGCTCCACCACGTCCACGCAACCGGCAAGAAGACCGCGACACCGGACGCGATGCCGAGCAATCGCTCGATCCAGTTGGGGTGGCTGCTGGCGGCCCCGGTGTCAGTGGGGAACGCGGCGAACAGGTCGAGACCAGCCCAGGAGTCGCCGTCTGGCTTCTCAATGTCCGTGGCAAGTGAGTTGAGATCGATTGCTCGTTTCTCAAACCGGATATCACTCGCCAGTGTGCGGAGGTTGGCAGCACAGGCTGCCGTCGTCGCGTCGTCCGACATCGGTCGTTCTCGTTCCCCTTGATCGCCGGCGCCTGGCTCTTGCTGTCGGCCTCCGGACACGTCCCCTGAGCTCAAACTCTCGTTGAAGGCTAATCGGGACCTCGGACGTCGTCAGGCAATCGCTGACATTAGGTAAAGGAGTCTCACCTGTTCAGGCGGTGTCCCAGACCCCGCGGCTGAAGGCCCCCAGGATCCGCTGGTGCGTCTGCCGCGGCAGCGCTCGGGTCCCCGGCTCCCCGAACGGCGTACCGGGTCGAGCAGGCGCTTCCGCCAAGAGGCCATTCAGGCCTGCGCGGGACACCATGAGCAATCCGTGCGTCGCTCGCGTGCAGGTGACCGCCAACCGCCCGAACGCTGAGTTGAACTCGTCCAGCCCAGCGGCACCCGATAGCGGGTGGATGGCCACCGTGATGCGGTTGGTCTGCCCCTGCCACTTGTCGACCGTCGAGGCGTGGAGGAGACCGTCGGGCAGGTCGAGCTCCTCGGACAGCCGTTCGACCATCTCCGCCGCGTCGTCGACCGCTTGGTTGCGCGTCGCGAGGATCACGATGAGGGGGTCGCCGGTCGGATCCGCCGACGAGACGGTGACGAGCGGCCCCGGTGCGCCTGCGTCGTCGTACTCGCGTTCGGTGAAGCTGAAGCCCTCGACGAGCAAGGAGCGGAGCAGGTCCTCCACCACCTCGAGCAGAGGTTGGTCGATGTCGGCGGCTTCGGCCTCGGGGAGACCATCGACCTCGAGCAGCGTCGGGTGCCCGGTGGCCACGGCTCCCCATACGTCGGCGGCAGCGCCGGACAGAGACGGCAGCGACAGCGACCGGTCACCCGGCGCGGCCACGCAGTCGAGCTTGTCCCACGAGTCGTAGAACGCCCGCCAGAGCCCCAGCTGCTCCCCGATCGGACGCCAGACGGCCGGCAGCTCGACGACGAAGGTGGTGCTCACCCGCTCGAAGGCCGTCGGCCAGGCGCGGTACGGGTTGTAGCCCGGGTCGCCGCGCCAGGGGTTCTGGCTGTGGTCGATCGGTGGCAGCTGCCCCACGTCTCCGACTCCGACTGCGATGGGTGCCAGGCGCTCGACCTTGTTGAAGAGGTGGAGCGCCATCTCCCAGGCCTCGTCGACGAAGAGCACGTCGAAAGGAGTCTCGCCGTTTCCGCCGGGACCGAGCCGCTCGAGCAGCCGTTGCGGTTCGCCGAAGACGCCGAGCTTGTGGGAGGTGCCGAGGACGAGCGTGGCGGCTTCGGGGATCTCCGCGGACTTCGTGGCGACCGTGACCGCCTCGATCACGTTGTCCGGCACCTCGTCGAGACGCTTCGCGGAGACGAACAAGCAGACCTTGTCCTTGCCGAGCTCGCCGCCCAAGCGCCTCGCGAGGGGATAGATCTGCCGGTTCTTGAACGCGGTGACGGCGACGCGGGCGCAGTTGGGGTTGGCCAGCGCCTCCTTGACCATCGTGACCAGCGCGTACGACTTGCCTGCGCCAGCAGCGGCCCGGAGCAGGACCTTGTCGTATTCCTCGACGCCGTTGAGGGCATGCATCAATGCCTGGGTCGCCTCCGCGGCGGCCGAGACGTTGCCTGCCGCTGCAGCGGAGTGGTGGTCTGCCTCGACGTCAACGGTCGGGGCGGTGAAGGTGATCGTCACAGCCTTACTCCAGGTCGTCCATGGTCAGCCCCTCGGGCATCTCGACGTCATCGACGGAGTCGGCCGGGTCGTCGTCGAGGGCGATGTCGAACCGATCCTGGTCGATGAGCGGAGGCCAGGCCTGCGGGTTGAGCTCGCCCCGCGCGCGACGCTCGGCGAGGTCGTCGGCGTACTCGGCCTCTGCATCCATGTGGGACCGGCAGCACCACTGGTGGGTGGCGGGGTCCTCGGAGTAGGAGCTCGGAGTGCACGTCTCCTTGGGCGCGGCCATCCGGTCGACGGACGGACGGGTCACCGCCAGCTCGTGGCCGGAGCGGAACGAGACGCCGAACCACTCCATCGTGGCGAGCACGAGCTCGTCACCGACGGCGAGCGCAGGAGCAACCTTCGGGTGCCACAGCAGGCCAGGTTCGTCGTCCTTCTCGAGCCGCCCGATCGACAGGTTGCCGAACTTGAAGCTGCCGGCCTGGATCTTGAGCGTCACCTCGTCGCTCTCGACGTACGCCTCGCCGGCCGCGTGCAGAGCCACGACCTCGACACCGTCCTTGAGGTTCCGCGATGCCACGTCGAGCCTGAGCGGGGACGTCGCGATCACCCTGGCCGTCACCAGATGGCGCATCCCGGCATCGGTCGCTCGGTCGCGCGCGTAGTCGTGGTCGGCCAGCACGGCGAGCTGCTCGCGGCACTTCTCGTCGGCTTCGAGCATGTCGACCTGGGCGTTGCGCCAGTAGCGGTACGTCCGGGAGAAGCGCACGAGGTCCGAGGCCTGAAGAGCCAGGCGTCGACCCCAGACGACCTGGGCGTCGAGCTCGAGGGTCCGGTGCACGGGCCGAAGTCGAGAGTCGTCGAGGCCGTCGAGGACGTCGAGGACCCGGCACAGTACGTCGATGCGGTACTCCAGCTCGTCGGTGACGAGGTCGCGGTAGACCACCGGGTCTCCCTTGCCGGGCCGCCCGGCTCGGTGGATCTCGTCCGAGGCTGAGTTGGCGAGCCGGGCGCCCGGGGTGTGCGCGCGTGAGGTGATGTCGTCGGAGACGGCACGATGGTCGACAGGCGCGGACGCCTCGGCCCAGGTGACGAGGTAGTCGAGACGACCTGCATCGGCGGTCGGCCCACCCGGGATGAAGTGGGTGGCGAGCACGTCTCGCAGTACGACGACCGGCTGCCGGAGGCTGAACGCGCGTGCCCGGTCCTCCTCGAGCAGGAAGCTCACCGCGAGACGGGCATCGTCGGGCAGCGGGCCAGGGATCGTCGCCTCATCGCCGTCGAAGGTGAGGGCCGGCCGACCCATCTCGAGGTCGTGCTCCCACCGGATCCGGCTCAGCTCGACCCCGGCGAGGGAGTCGGCCATGGTGACGAGGAGGTCGGCGGTCGGCTTGTCCGGCACCACTAGGTGGACCGGTAGGTGACCAGCGGCCATGGCTGCTCGGACCTCGGCCCCGAGCAGTTCCATCACTGCGTGACGGGTCTCGGTGGCGTTGGTCCGCTCGAAGGTCTCGTAGGCCCACGGCTCGGCACCGGACCCGTCGACGCGCTGCACCGCGACTCCGTGGACGCCGAGCGCCGCCGAGTCGGACTTCACGATCGCGACGTTGATCGATCCGGGCACTCCGGCAGAGTCGAGCCGGCGCCGATGGGTGCGGTGGGCGACGCCGTCGAGCGTCGCGGTGACGTTGGCGACCACCTTGCTGGGCGCGGTGCCGAGGGTGCCTGTGCCGTCGACGAGCCCGACGACGGCAGGTCGGGTGGGCTGAGGCACGCCCATCTCGATGAGCAACGCCTCCGGGTCCGTCGACGAGCGCAGCTCGGACCGGCAATAGGTGAAGAGGCTGCAGGACTGGCAGGAGCGCGGGTCGAAGGCCGCCTCGAGGTGTGCCAGGTGGGTCGGCAGGTCGTCGATGGTCCGCCCGTCCAGCTCTGCCAGCTGCGCGAGACGCTCCTCCGCTCGGACCCGGACCTCGTGACGGTGGTCGGCGAGGTCCTCCACGATGGCTTCGGGGCGAAGGTAGACGTTGCGCGGCACTGCCAGCGCACCGGAGCGGTGCACCACCATCCCAGCGGGCAGCCGGCTCCACGCTGCGGCGGACTCGGCCCCCAGCGCCACCTGCAGGAATCCCTTGAGGATCCGCTGGTCGTCGATGCGCGACCGCACGCGCTCGTAGTCCTTCGCGTCACCCATGATCAGCCACGACCCAACCGTCTTGTCGCCCTCCTTGCGGGTCGCCACGATGGCGAAGTCCGGCTTGATGGCGGTCGCGTGGTCCTCGGACTCCAGGCTGAGGAACGGCACGGCCAGGCGGTGCAGCATCGTGGCCTCGCCGGCGTACTCGGCGGCGAGGTGCGCCTGGGCGAGCTCCTGAGCCGTGGTGTCGGCGTGGTCCCCGCCGGAGCGCACGCGTACGGCGGTGGGGCGGTCGAGCTCGAGCAGACCGACTGCTCGGGTGAGGAGCTCGGAGACGAAGGACGTGTCGTTCACCGCCCGCTCGAAGGCCATCGCCCGCACCCATCGAGCCTCGGGGATCTTCCCGCCGGTGTCGGGATGGTCGACCAGGCGTGCCAGCGCTCGTCGCGTCATCCCGGTCATCAGCGGATCGGTCTGCCGAAAGCGGGTGCAGGCAGCATGGGACGACGCGGCGACCGCGCCGCTGCCGCCCCCGGCGATGAGTGTTCCCACGAGACCCCCTTGCTGCAGAAGCACACTAGGTCGGTAAAGACCGAGGTGGGACCCAAACGGACATAGTGGTGTGGTTGTCAACGAAACCTTGATAGACATCGGGCATGGGGTCGACGATCTATGAAGTGCTCGATGAGCTGCGCGCCACTGCCACCTCCGAGGCGGACAAGGGCACGCGCTTCGAGAAGCTGATCAAGGCCTACCTCCGCGTCGATCCGGTCTTCGCTGATCAGTTCTCGGACGTGTGGCTGTGGGGGGAGTACCCCGGCAACAACGGCAAGCACGACACCGGGATCGACCTGGTGGCCGAGGACCGCAACACCGGGCACCACGTCGCCATCCAGTGCAAGTTCTTCGCCCCGAGCACCTCGGTGTCGAAGCCGATGATCGACTCCTTCCTCGCGGCGTCCGGCAAGGACGGCTTCAAGGAGCGGATCATCGTCTCCACCACCGAGAAGTGGAACAGCAACGCCGAGGAGACGATCCGCCAGCAGCTGATCCCCGTGCGGCGCATCGGCATGAGCGAGCTCGAGCACTCACGGGTCGACTGGGCGCAGTTCTCCATCGAGACGCCGGAGTACCTCCCCGTCCACGGCAAGAAGACCCCGCGACCGCACCAGCGGATCGCCATCGACAAGGTGACCGCCGGCTTCGGCGAGACCGACCGCGGCAAGCTGATCATGGCGTGCGGCACCGGCAAGACCTTCACGTCGCTGCGCCTCGCGGAGGAGAACGTCGGCGCCGGTGGGCGTGTGCTGTTCCTGGTCCCGTCGATCAGCCTGCTGTCGCAGACCGTACGAGAGTGGGTGGGGGAGGCCGACCTGCCGATCCGACCGCTCGCGGTGTGTTCCGACGCGAAGTCGACCAAGCGGTCGGCCAACACGAGCGAGGACATCTCCACGACGGACCTGGCGCTCCCGGCAACGACCGATGTCGCGGTCCTGAAGCAGCGTCTGGCGGATGCGGCAGCTGACACGTCCGCGATGACGGTCGTCTTCGCGACCTACCAGTCGATCGACGTCGTCGCCCAGGCGGTCGACGGCGAGAAGTTCGACCTGATCGTCTCCGACGAGGCTCACCGCACCACCGGTGTCACGCTCGCGGGCGACTCCGAGTCGGCCTTCGTCCGGGTCCACGATGACGACTACCTGCCTGCCCGCAAGCGGCTCTACATGACCGCGACCCCGCGCATCTACGACGACAACTCGCGCGCCAAGGCCGGTCAGTCCAGGGCCGTCCTCGCCTCGATGGACGACGAGGAGCTCTACGGCCCGGAGTTCCATCGGCTCGGCTTCGGCGAGGCCGTCGAGGCGGACCTCCTCACCGACTACAAGGTGCTCGTCCTCACCGTCGACGAGGAGTCGGTCGCCCGGACTTTCCAGTCGCAGCTCTCCGATGGCGACCACGAGCTCGACCTCGACGACGCCGCCAAGATCGTCGGCTGCTGGAACGGTCTCGCCAAGCGCGGCCGGGCCGAGCACGACTTCGCCGACGACCCGGAGCCGATGCGCCGCGCGGTCGCGTTCGCCGGCAACATCAAGGCGTCCAAGCGGATCGAGGAGCTCTTCACCGACGTCACCCGCTACTACGTCGACCAGGCCAACCTGGAGGACGAGTCCGGCGAGTCACCCCTCAGCTGCCACGTGCGTCACGTCGACGGCACCTTCAACGCCCTCGAGCGCAACACTCGCATCGACTGGCTCCAGGCCGAGTCAAAGCCCAACAACGCCCGGATCCTGACCAACGCCCGCTGCCTCTCCGAGGGCGTGGACGTCCCGGCCCTCGACGCGGTGATGTTCCTGTCGCCGCGCAAGTCCGTCGTCGACATCGTCCAGTCGGTCGGTCGGGTGATGCGCAAGGCGCCGGGCAAGAAGTTCGGCTACATCATCCTGCCCGTCGGCGTCCCGTCCGGGATGTCGCCGGAGGAGGCGCTGCGCGACAACAAGAGGTACGCCGCGGTGTGGGAGGTCCTGCAGGCCCTCCGTGCCCACGACGAGCGCTTCGACGCGATGGTCAACCGGATCGACCTCACGTCGGAGCGTGACCGCAAGATCAACGTGATCGGTGTCGGTGGCGACAACTCGCGCGACTCCGTGCAGGGCGCGCTCGACCTCGCCTTCGGGGACCTCGACGCCTGGCGCGACGCGATCTACAGCAAGATCGTCGACAAGGTCGGCACCCGCCACTACTGGCAGGACTGGGCAAAGTCGGTCGCCGACATCGCCACCCGCCAGACCACCCGGATCAACGCACTCCTCGCCGACGAAGACTCTGCGGTCGCTCGGGAGTTCGACGTCTTCCTCACCGGCCTGCGCGGCAACCTCAACGAGGGCATCAGCCGCAGCGATGCGATCGACATGCTGGCGCAGCACCTCATCACCCGGCCCGTCTTCAACGCCCTCTTCGAGGGGTCTCAGTTCCTCGACCACAACCCCGTGGCCAAGGCGATGGAGCGGATGCTCGCTGCGCTCGACGAGCACAACGTCGACGATGAGAACCACACCCTCGAGAAGTTCTACGAGTCCGTGCGGATGCGCGTGCAGGGCATCAACACCGCGGAGGGCCGCCAGCGGATCATCATCGAGCTCTATGACACGTTCTTCGCCACGGCGTTCAAGAAGACCGTCGACAAGCTCGGCATCGTCTACACCCCGGTCGAGATCGTCGACTTCATCCTCAAGTCCGCGGACGACGTGCTGCGGCAGGAGTTCGGCCAGGGCCTGACCGACGAGGGCGTCCGCATCCTTGACGGCTTCACCGGCACGGGCACCTTCATGGTCCGCCTGCTCCAGTCGGGCCTTATCAAGCCCGAGGACCTCGCCCGCAAGTACGCCAACGAGCTGCACGCCAACGAGATCCTCCTGCTGGCTTACTACATCGCCGCGGTCAACATCGAGACCACCTACTTCGACGTCATGACCAAGGTTGCTGCGCCGGGTGGCGGCAGGCGGGCTGCGGCGCCCGGTCATGAGTACGTCGAGTTCCCCGGCCTGATCCTCACCGACACCTTCCAGTCCTGGGAGGACGACGATAGGCAGGACCTCGACGTCTTCCCCGAGAACAACGAGCGTCTCGAGCGGCTAAAGAAGCTGCCGATTACGGTGATCGTCGGGAACCCGCCCTATTCGTCGGGCCAGGACAGCGCCAACGATGACAACGCCAACGAGAAGTACCCGGCGCTCGATGCCGCCATCCGATCCACGTACGCCGAGCGTTCAAGTGCCACGAACAAGAACTCGCTGTACGACTCCTACATCCGCGCGATCAAGTGGGCGACGTTGCGGATCAAGGACCGCGGAGTCATCGCCTTCGTGACGAACGGTGGCTTCATCGACTCCAACACGGCTGACGGTATGCGCAAGACACTCGCTGAGGATTTCGACGCGATCTACGTCTACAACTTGCGCGGCAACCAGCGGACTGCGGGTGAGCAGTCACGTAAGGAGGGCGGCAAGGTCTTCGACGCAGGGAGTCGTGCGACCGTCGGCATCACGGTCCTGGTCAAACGGCCAGGCGGCTCGGGTCGCGCCACGATCCACTACACCGACATCGGCGACTACCTGACGCGCGAGCAGAAGCTGGCAAAGGTAGCAGACTCAGGGTCTGTCATCGGCCTCAAGGCTCGCGAGATTGCGCCCAATGAGCATGGTGACTGGCTCAACCAGCGCCGCGACGACTTCACTTCGTTCGTGCCGATCGCATCGAGGGAGGAGATGGCCATCGTTGGCACGTTCTCTGGCGGCTTGAAGACCAACCGCGACTCGTGGTGCTACGCATCGGGCATGGGCGCCCTTTCGGCGCAGATCCGTATCTTGCTCGCGGCCTACGACGAGGGCGTCGCTACGGGCTCGCGAGTCGGGGACACTACGCGGATCAGCTGGAACCGCAGTCTTATCGCGGACCACGAGAAGGGTCGGCGTCATTCATTCGACGACTCCAGCGTTCGTCGAGCCTGCTACAGACCATTCTTCCGCCAAGCGGCCTACTTCAACCGCGGCCTCAACGACATGCTCTACCGATTGCCGACATTCTTTCCTACCCGCTCTCAGGAAAACGTGGGCTTCTACGCCCTCAATCCCGGCGCGGAGAAGCCCTTCTCGGTGTTGATGACCGACGGGATACCGGATGTTGCGCTCTACGGTTCTAATGCCGGTCAATACCTTGCTAGATGGCGCTGGGAGCCGACCGATGGATCCCTCGACCTGTCGGTGAGCGAAGACGACGTGGTGGCCGACGGCTACCGCCGCATCGACAACATCACCGACGAGGCGCTGAGGCGGTTCGCGGCGGCCTATGGCGAGGTCAGCAAGGACGACATCTTCTTCTACGTCTACGGTCTCTTGCACTCCCCTGAGTATCGCGAGACCTACGCGGCCGACCTTAAGAAGATGCTGCCCCGGATCCCGCTGGTCGAGGACCCGTGGCCCTTCGTCGAGGCCGGCCGCAAGCTGTCCGACCTCCACCTCTGCTACGAGTCCGCGACGCCGTATCCGCTCCAGGGTCTCGACGTCGACCCGATCTCCGACCCCTATGACTTCTTCCGGGTTCAGAAGATGGCTTTCGCCAAGGTTCGCGATCCCGAGACCAAGAAGCTCGTCGCCGACAAGACGCGGGTCGTCTACAACTCGCACATCGAGCTCGGCGGCATTCCTGAGGCGGCTTACCGCTACATGCTCGGCTCCCGCTCGGCCATCGAGTGGATCATCGACCGCTACCAGGTGAAGACCGACAAGGCGTCGGGGATCGTCAACGACCCCAACGACTGGTCCCGGGAAGTGTCGGACCCTCGCTACATCATCGACCTGCTCGCCCGCATCGTCACGGTGAGCCTCGAGACGATGAAGATCGTCGACAACCTGCCTGCCCTGGCCATCCGAGAGGACCAGAATCCGACATGAGTGAGATCCACGGGACGGGCTTCGACGCCATGACGCTCCACGAGCAGACGGCGTGGACGGCAGCGTTGGAGCGGTTGAACTCGACCGAGGTGAGCCGTGCCCGCGCCGCGGTGGGGCGGGCGGCGCGTCCTGTGGCCAGCGTCGCAGCCCAGGTCTGGACGAGGGTTCCCCTTCATGACGGGGTCGAGGAGCAGCTGGAGAAGGCCCTGGAAGGGCTAGTCGCGGTGACGCTCGAGCCCGCCATGAAGTCCGTCAACCTTGATCGGGTGGCGAAGCGGGTAGGCGTCCCGTGGGGTCAGTTCCACACGGTCGACCTGAAGCAGCTCGAGGCAGCCTCGCCGCGGACCCGGGGGCTCTACAGCGCAGTCGCGCTCGCAGAGGGAAGTGCAAGCGCCCTCGCCATAACCGGGGCCACTGTCGCTACCACCGTGAGTGGCGGCACTACTGCCGCGGTCGCCGTGGGTGCCGTTGCTGCAGATGCCGCGTCCAGCATCGCGCTCCTGGGTCGAATAGTCGCCGTCGCTGCTGCGGAGTATGGCTACGACGTGCGTGACCCCGAGGAGGAGATCTTCGCCCTCGGCGCGATCTCCGTAGGGTCCGCAGGTTCTCCCGCAGCCAAGATCGCTGCGCTTGCCTCGCTGTCCCGCCTCACGCAGCAGATGATGCGCCGCGCGACCTGGAGCCAGCTCAACCGGAACGGACTGGTCAAGGTCATCAGCACGGTCTTCAAGGCGTTGGGTCTACGTCTGACTCACCAGAGACTGGGCCAGGCTGTGCCCATCGCGGGTGTGTTGATCAACGGCGGCATGTCCGCCCAGATGGCTGATCAGACCTACCGTCGGGCGCGGGACATCTATCGCGTGCGGTTCCTGTCGGAGAAGTACGAGATCGACCCCAAGAACTGGGTCACCGCGCAAGCCGTCCAGGGCGAGGACGAGGTTCTCGGTTCGGCGCTGGACGAGCTCGAAGCCCTCGACGAGGAGTACGGGGCAGCGCTGTGAGCGACGACGTTTCTACCGGCCCCGATTTCACAGGCGGCGGCACCGAGCCCGCCGCGCACCCGTATGACCGCAGGGCCGAGGTGGAGGAGATACTTGCGAACGACGACACTCTGCTGGGCCGGGTCTACAGGTACGACCTGGCCGGCCGCACACCCCTCGAGATGGCCGAGGAAGAAGGCAACGCAGGGCCGGGTTTCGTCTACGGCTACCGCACGGCTCTGAGGGCTTTGCTGGACGAGGAAATCCCGTCCAGCACCACACTCGCCCTGGCGGCTGCTCGCCGGGTGCGCCGGTGGCTCAAGAGCATCGACATGAGCGCCGAGCTTCGTGCCGACCTCCAGACCCTCGAGCAGAAGCTGACCGCCAAGGCCGACAACGTCGAAGCCCAGCTCGAAGAGGCAGAGGACGCGGTCAAGGCGTCTGAGGCTGCCGAGGCGAAGGGAACGCCGGGCATCTACGTCTACACGCTTCCCCACTACGTGCGCTATCCCGTCGACCCTGACACCGGCAAGACGTTCTTGAAGGTCGGGCATTCAGCCAAGGACGCGTACTACCGAGCCGGTTCGGCGGGCAGGCTCACCGCACTGCCTGAGGAACCGATCCTGTTGCGGATCTACGCGGTCGAGGAGTCGGCTGCGGCGGAGAAGACGTTCCACGCCTGGCTGCGCGATGCCGACCACATGGCGGCTCGGACGAAGCGCGCTGGGGCAGAGTGGTTCCTCACGTCGACGAAGTTCCTCGACAGGATCGCGCAGTCGCTCGGACTGGAGGTCGAGGTCGTCAACGAGTTCGACGCTGGGGACTCATGAGGAACAAGGACGTCTGGGCTGCCACTGCTTACGACATCCTCGTAGAAGTCGCCGGGCGCTATCACGCGGTCATCGAGTACAGCGAGCTCGGTGAGGAGATCCAGCGCCGATCTGGCGTCGCGACCGGGATGGCAATCAGGAACTGGATCGGCGGAGTGCTCGAGATCGTGGTCCATCGATGCGCGCGTGAAGGCATACCGGCACTCACTGCGCTGGTCGTCCGGAAGCACACGGGAATGGTCGGCGAGGGATACGACGCCGTCCTCCGTGCAGAGGGGATCCCACCCCTTGAAGATGCCCTACAGCGAGAGAACCACGCGGCAGAGGCGCGCTTGCGGTGCTATCGCTGGGCACAGGCTGCGGGCCTGCCGCCCGACGGGGGAGCGCCCGCCCTCGCGCCGAACCTTGCGGCCAGAGTTGTACGACAGCGCAAGGAGGCACAGTCGCAACGTCCCGTGCAGGTGTGCCCTCATTGCCACATGGCTGTCCCGGCAACTGGGGTCTGCGACAACTGCGACTGAGCCGCTACGACCCGGTGATGATGGAGACGACACCGGCGAGACCTCTAGCCACCTGATCACTGAGCTCGCTCCACCGGCGCACTGGGTCGAGATGGAGAGGCACCCACGTCCCCGTCTCGTCCTCCTCCAGCCCCGCCGGCTCCGAGTGTCGAAGCCGTTCCCACGCGATGGCATAGCCGGGCGTGCCTGCGTGCAGGACCACCCACAGCGGGGCTGCGGCGGAGCGCCCCTCGTCCTTCGGTACGCCGACTCCTACGTGGGTGGCAGGCTCCGGCGCATCCACCTGCATCCACCGGACGTAAGCGAAACCGTACTGCTCGGCACGGCTGCCAGTCTGTGTTGGATTGGCACGGGCCTCTGACCTGGTGGACAGCAAGAACTTCTTGGTCCCGTCCTTCATCACCCACTCGATCTCACTCTCGCGGCCGGTCCACGCAGGGAGGTGTATTCCGGTAGGTGAGCTCGCGTTGCGCGCGGCGGGATCGGTCGGGACGTCGAGCCCAAGCCTCGCGGCGAGCGCGGCTGTCTCGTCCGTCGTGAGCTCGGCTGGGTCTGCCAGCCCAGGCTCGGAGTCAAGGGCAAACTCTCCTGCCTGTGGAAAGCGATCCATCGCGTGGCGGACAAGCCTCCCAGCGCGGGTAGCAGTCACGTCAGCAAACATCTGCATGGCGGCGTCAATGTTGCTCTGGAGCAGCTCGTCCACCTCGTGAAGCTGGTCGATCTCTCCGTCTTCGATGGCCCACTGCTCGCGCGACCAGACCTTCGAGGCATCGATGCCTGCGGTCTCGGCTGGACGACGATCCAGCTCGTCCAGGAGGCGTTCGAACTTGGCGCGCGGTGGAAGATCCTGGAGCGATCGGTTGAGGCTGAAGTCCAGCAACCACTTGTTCCCACTGGAGTTCACGCGCCAGCGCTGCGGATGGTGTGAGCGCGGGTGAACGCCATGCATGCGTCGAGCGAGCGCACTCGGGTAGATGTGGTCGACGTCGAGAGGACGGTCGTGGTGCAACGGGATCCGCTGCGCCAGGCTGAGCAGTAGCGAGGTGTTGTCGTCGGCCAGCCGTTGCTGCTGTCGCTCCCCAGCATCCGCCGGCGGTCGCAGGGGCAAGACCTGCCGGCTCGACCGCTTCAGCTCCGGGTACTTCACCCAGGTGGACACGATGATCCGTTGACGCGGGAAGCGCTCGTCGCGGGTGGCTGCAACCAGTGCCTCCACGAGGCTGAGCAGGTTGAACGCGGTTCCGAAGACGGTCGGGTAGGAGAAGAGGCTTGCTCCGAGGAGATAGGCGTCGATCGCTTGCAGGTCCGATGCGTCCCAGCGACCACGCACGGCAGCCCACGCGAGCACCTCGTCCCAGAGCTGCGGTCGCACCAACCGCACGGCGTAGCCCAGCTCGCTGCCAGAGCCGAAGTCCGCAGCGAATCGGGTCAACCTGGAGA
This sequence comes from Nocardioides furvisabuli, assembly GCA_964021995.1. GTDB lineage: Bacteria > Actinomycetota > Actinomycetes > Propionibacteriales > Nocardioidaceae > Nocardioides > Nocardioides furvisabuli_A. The sequence continues at coordinate 118,429 of CAXHZJ010000013.1, forward strand.
CGACCTCGGACCCTTCCGCAGTCAGCTGACTCATGGCGCGCACCATCGGATCGCGGCTAGCCCCGGAGATGCGTCCCACGCGCAGAGGAAGGACGTCGCCCCGACCCAGCGCCCGCGCAGCCAGGCGTGACACCAGCCGCAGTGCCCCGTCGATCTGGAGGAGCTGGACGTCAGCGCCATGCGGCGCCCTGATCGTCGTGGCCTCGATGACGCGCTTCAGGCTGGGCTCGGCGTCCGGCCAGAAGGTCTTGACGGCAGCGAAGTAGATGTCGGCGTCGTGGAACGGGATCCCGCTGCGGTTGAGACGCGCGAACAGCTCGAGCAGGTCCTCAGGCGCATCCACCTCGGCCTTCATGACGGGGATCCGCGGGTCCCGCCACAGGTGGGCAAGGCGAAGGAGCCACCCACGTGCCGTCTCGGCCTCGTGCGCGGTCATGACATGTGTGAAGCGTCGGTCGAGATCGTCGATGACCCCAGCAACGTCGTCTCGCACCCGCTCGTCGAACTGCTCGAAGGTCTGGCCCGCCGCAGCCCAGTCGTACACCCGTGACAGGTCGATGCATCGGGGCCGCTCGGGAAAGTCGTCGAGGGTCGCCCCGTCGATCAGGTCCATCGGGTCGCGCCAGATGATGTGGCCCAGCTGCCGATCGCTGCGTCCAGCCTCCGGGTTGGGTGCAGGTCGCTCGGCGGTGAGGTTGAGGAAGAACCGGCCGTAGCGCTCGTGGTCCTTGTCGCCAGGCGTCAGGATCGTGAACAGTGCGTTGATGCGCTGCTGGCCGTCCAGGAGCTGCCAAGCGCCCGGCTCCGCCTCCGCGACCTCGGATCGACCACCTTCCCGCTTGATGACCTGCGAGGTGGCACCGGTGCGACACAGGAGCAGCGCGCCGACGGGGTACCCGGCGAGCAATGAGTCGAGCAGTCTGCGCATCCGATCGACGTCCCAGACCTCGTCGCGCTGCACCAGGGCGAGATGCCATCGCTCGTCGCTGCGACGGATGCGGAGCAGGTCTCCGACCGGGTAGGCGTCTGGATCGCCTGACGTCATCTGGTCACGACCGTCGGGCTGAGGTCGATCAGCAAATCGGAGTAGTCCTCCGCGCCGTCGCCGAGATAGCGGAGCAGGTCTTCCTGTCGCGGCTGCCCGATCACCAGGCGGTAGGCACCGACCGTGCGCATCAGCCGCCGGTAGGAGTGCGCCTCACGGCTGAGAGGCAGCGCGGGGACGTAACGCTCGATCCGGTGGCCTCCCTCGAGGGGGAAGACCCAGTAGGGGTAGATCATCGTCTGGCCCGGCTCGCGGTCGGCGTCGGCCAACTCGAAGGCCGCCTTCCACGGGTCGTCTGCCGTGAGCACCTCCGGACGTGCGCCGTACTTAAGAGCGACATTGCGGCGCACGGCGTGCCCCTTGTAGCGGTGCACCCGGCCCTCCCGTTGCTCGAGGTCGACCGGATTGCCCGGCAGGTTCCAGTGCACGATGGCGTGGCTGTACTGGTGGAAGTCGAGGCCCTCCTGCCCGACCGACGTCGACGACAAGACGAACGGCCAGAAGGGGGAGTTGAAGGCCTGCCTGACCTGCCCCTCGCGTGCCACAGCCTGGTTCTCGGTCACGCCCCGGCCGAAGCGCACGGCGAAGTGGTTGCGAAGCGTGAAACTCTCCAGCCTGAGCTCTCCGCCTCTGAGCGACAGGTCAGTGACCTTGTTGACACTGGCGCGCATGCCGAGCGCATCGCTCATCTCGGTGGCGATCGCGCGCGCCTGCGTGGCCGGGTCCTTGAGGTTCACGCCCAGGCTCTCGTTGAGCACGTGGGCGTACTCGTCGAGGACTGACGTGAGGCCAGCATCGACGCTGTAGGCGAGCACGTCCTTCCAGTAGGCCGTCTCCTCCGAGCTGCCTCGGATGAGCGCCATCATCTCCGGCTGGTTGGCGTGGTTGCGCAATGCCCACGAGATGGTGGAGGCCTCGTTGCGGACGTCGGGGTCTCGCAGGTGCTGGAGCCCGCCCGCGACCCGGCTCAAGGCTCGCAGCGCAGACACGCCCAGGCCGCCGAGCGCCATGCCCGTGAGCACGTCCACGAGATCCTCGGGCCTGCGCCCCAGCTCCTCAGCGCGGACCGCGGATGCTCGCACGAGGTGCTCGTGGAAGCGTGACTCGTTGTCGTGCTCGCCCCACTCCTCGCCGTAGTCGAAGCTCACTGCCTCGTCGGGCGAGAGATCCATCGTCTGCTGGTCGAGGAGCACGGGTGCGGCCCAGTACCAGGAGTCGTCGGCAGGTCCAGACCGAGGTCCTTCCGGCAGCTGCTCCAGCTCCTGCTCGATCTGCTGGCGCACCTCGGCGACCATCGTCTCCCTCGGGAGAGGCAGGGACGCACCGAGTCGGCGGGCGACGTAGAGCGGATCGCCAGCGGCTGCCAGAGCGGCACAGGGATAGATCAGCGCCAGGACTGGCATCCCCGACAGGCGCCCCTCCGAGCGGTTGAAGGCCAGGAGACCGCGCTGGCGGGGAGCGTCGTACGCTCTCTTCGCGCCGCCGCCCAGCTCACGCAAGCGACGTTCAGCCTCGTAGCTCAGCACGCTGGAGATCGCCTTGGGGACCACGTTCCACGCCGAGAAGACGAGACGCTTCGTGAAGTGCTGGAGCTCTGGGTCGGCGTACGCCCCCGTCGTCTCGTAGTAGGGCATCGACGGCGGGATCCACGCCAAGCGGTGCGCGCCGCGGTCGAGCACGTCGTGAGCCAACGCGCGCATCTTGGCGTTGCCGGGGTCGAGCTCGGCATATCGGTTCACGTTGCGCTTCGTGAGGGAGCGAGCGGTGTCTCGGACGGCGCGCTTGACCTCGTCGCTCTGAGCCCCGGCGCTCTCCAGCTCCTTCTTGACGACGTAGCCGTCCATGAGCTCGAGCACGTACGGCGAGCTCCGCCAGTACTCGAACATGTCCTGCTGCCGAAGCGCTTGTGCCACACGGCTCAGGAAGCGGTAGTCATTCACGTCGGTCGGGGTCAGCTCGAGCCCGTCCAGCTGCTTCTGCACCACCATGCCGTCGCGGTCAGGCGTAGACGCCAACCGTTCGGTGCGGACCATCACTCGGCGCAGCTCAGACTGCGCGGAGTCGCGGGCCGCCTCCGCCATCTCCCGGTCTCCGGCCATGAGCCCGCGACGCAGGTCGGCCAACGAGCTCTTCACCACCTCGGCCCGAGCCGGTCCGGCCAGGAAGTCGATCGTCTGGACGAAGTTGTCGTAGTGGTCCTCACCCTCGACCTCGTCGGGCAGCGTGTACATCTTGAATGGCGTCGCGGAGAGGAGCAGGAGCTTGGCCTCGCCGTGGTTGAAGAGGGCGCGTGCCAGCTCCGCGCCGGGATTGTCGTCGTGGAGCAGCGACGTGAACCGCTGGAACTCGTCGAGCACGATGATGTCGGGCTCGAGGGCTGCCACGGCTGCTCTGGCCATCATCTGTCGCATGGAGCCGATCAGCACGTACCGACGGCGGCTGAGCTGGTGCTCCGGCCACCAGTCGTCGCTCTTGTACTTGAACTCCTCGGCGGTTGCGAAGATCTCCTCGAGCTTGTTGTTGAGCTCGCCGCTGCCTGGGTCGGAACGCAGCTCGGCGACGAGAGCCTGACTGGTGTCGACCGGGATCGTGGACCGGTCGAACTCGTCGACCTGGCGGACAAAGTTGTCGAAGTGGGTGGCTCCGCGGAAGAAGCGCAACCAGTGCTTTCCCTTGAGCTCAGGGAGCTCGCTGCGCAACATCCAGTAGAGCAGGACCCGCTCACGGGCCGTGCCGCCGCTCTCACCCACGTTGAACGACGTGCCGGGACTGAACGAGACGAAGTTGAGCTTGCGCCCCTTGAGCTTGTCGATGCGTTGGGCCAGGAGCGTGAGGCGGTCGGCGAACTCCTCGGCCGCGTGGGTGGCGTCATCCTCCAGCTCGGTCCCGACGCGAAGGCGCGCGAGGTTCTGCCGCGCGATCTGGGCGTTGCTGCAGATGTAGACCACGTCGATGCGGTCCACCTTGTCCCAGAGGTGCTCGATCGACTTGGCGATGACACCCCGAGCGATCAAGGTCTTGCCCAGACCGACCTCGTCGGCGACCAGGAAGCGACGGGTCGGATCAGCGCCCCAGAGTCGCGCGTCGATGTAGTCGACGGTGGCACGCTGGAAGTCCTTGAGGCCCGCGAGCTCCACTTCCGGGTCGGGGCACTTCATCTGGTTCCTGCTCACCGGGCCTCCTGAGATGCAAGGACGACGTGCCAGAGCGCCTCGAACTCAGGTCCGAGGTCAGGAAGCCCGCCGTCGTCATCGCGCAGATCGTCCATCAACGCCCTCACGCGATCGATCGAGTCGTCCTCCCGTGCCGCGGCGCGGACCAGCGGTTCCAGGAGCACCAGGTCGTCGATCCAGGAGGCCCCCCACGCGCTGGCGCCATCGGCGTCGTCATGGGTGGCCTCCAGCAGGGACGAAGCGACATCGTCGATCCCGGGGTCCTTCAACAGCAGCGCGAGGTAGCGAAGAATGTCCTCGACCTTGGATAGCAACTCGCGCAGCACTCGCTTTGCCCTGTCCTCGGGAGCGCCGACCAGCTCGGCCCGCAACGCGCTGGAGCGCTCGACCACGATCCCGTCGCGTTCGACGCGGGTGAGCACCGCGACGAAGGGAGTGATGTCCGAGTGCCCGAGCCCGCGCCATGCGGTCGAGTCCTCCAGGGGCCGGTCGTGCTGCGTCTTGAGCGTGACCGGTCGCACCCAGCTCTGTCCCGGGTTGTCCGGGCGCGCGACATCGAGCCTCGCGTCGTACTGCCCGTCGGCATGGGTGAAGGTCAGCACAAGCTGGGCCTGGGCGAGCGCGACGTGGAACGCCTCGATCTCGCGCTCGATGTCGAACGTGGCGTCCGGCTCGGGCTCGGTGGCAGCCTGGAACGGTTGGAGCAGACGGGTGAACCCCGTCTGCTTGTCGTCGTCCTTGAGGATCGCGGCGGCGCCGCAGCTGGAGACAGGGCCGCTGAGCAGGACGCCGAACTCGATGTTCCCCCCGAAGGCGGCTGAGGTCGCGTTGGCGGAGCCAGTCAGGAGGTGTGCGGTCCGGCCGACGTCCCACGCCAGGACCTTGGCGTGAAGTCCTGTCTTGACCTCCCACGGTCGCGCGTCCTGCGGGTCACCGAGCTCGGCGTCGCCGTCGAGGTCCTCGGGTGGCGCGTCCGCATGGGGCTGCAGGACCTGGGTGTCGAAGCCCGAAAGGGCCGCGGCGCCCAGCCTGTTGAGCGTCTCGGGCCGGGACACGATCGTCGTGCCAGCCGGCATCTTCTGAACGGTGCTGGCGTCGAGGAACGGAGAGATGACCACGCTCCGTTCCGCCTGTGTGGGCATCGGCCACGCTGCTCCGTCGCGAGTGCCGAAGGGGAGCAGGAGGCCGGCCGTGAAGGGCGGCGGCACGGCGAAGCTTCGGTCACGCAAGGACCGTGCAACGTCACTGACAAGCTCTGCGCGTCCACGCGGGACTTCGCGAACACTCAGCTCGAGAAGCTCGTCGAGGAACCCTGAGACAGGCCCCGCGGGCATCTGATGTGCTGCGCTTGGGTCCTCATCGGTCGACAGCACGGTGTCCCAGGAGCGGTCACCGGTCAGGTTGCGGCTCAGGCACACGAGCCGGTGCGTGAACTCACCCGTCGAGTTGGTGAAACGAAGGACCCAGATCTTGGGGTGGAAGACGCGCCCCGGCGGAGGAGCCACCTCGATGATGGTGTCCTCCGCGAACACGGTGAGCTTGCGGTAGGTCGACGGAACGTGGATCCCGCCCGCCTGGCACAGCACGACGGTTCGCTCGGCGTACCTGCGGATGGCTTCGAGCAGCTCGTGCGGGGCTGCCCCCTCGACGCCGTTCCCCACCTGGTCGTAGGCGGCCATCGACAGGGGTGCGAGCAGCAGGGAGCTGAGGTCGAGCGTGTACGTCGTCGCGACTGCAGCATCGATACGCCACCCGTGTGGTGGTCTGAGCGCATCGGTCATCAGGTGGCGTACGTCGGGGTTCAGCACGTCAGGACTCCAGGCCGGCGGCAATGTCGTTCAGGTGGCTTCGCGCGATCGTCCAGCGGAAGTCAAGTGCACCGGTTCCGGCGCCGACACCCCAGGTGGAACGAGCGTCGGCGTAGGTGATGCGGGCCCGCGCGCGCTTGAGGTTCAGCTCGCGACGTTGGACCAAGTCGCGTGCTGCTGCGGTGGTGTGCGCCGCAGTGGCTGCGAGCTCCCACCAATCGTTGAGGAATGCCTGGGTAGCCGGCCTGATCCTCGGGTTGAGAGTGGTCAGCCGCTTCCAGAACAGCTGCCGGTCCCACCCGCTGAAGACCTGGTGCTCGTCGAGCTCGTCAGCCCATGCCTCGAGGTCTTCGGTGAACCGCTCCACCAGCTCGTCGTTGTCAGTGAGCTCGGCGAGGATGAGGTTGTAGAGGATCGCGGGCCCAGTGCCTGTGTGGTGGAACCGCCGCGCCTCGTCGACGAGATCGCGAAGGTGCGCAGGGAACTCGTCGTGAGCCTCGTGCTCCCACAGCCTGCCCGCTGCTGAGCTCGGATGGTGGACGGCGAGCCAGCCAAAGGCAGAGTCACGATGGCTCGACGCGATCCGTGCCTTCAGGAACTCGGCTTCGTCGCGGGTCAGCTCGAAGGTCACACTGGTCGTCAGGCCTTCTGGAGCTGAGGGGAGATGGGCCATGCCGAGGTGGTCGATGCCTGATCCGTCGGAATCGGGGTCGTCGACTGCCGACGACCGCTGAGCCGCATTGCGGAAGTAGCCCGAGATCGTGGTCCTCCAGCGACGGATGTCCAGGATCTCCAGGCTCGCCCAGTAGAGGGAGCTCGGCATGGTCTTCAGCGCGCTCTTGGCGTCTCGACCAATGACTCCCTGGATCTCCTCGCCGGCAATGAGGGCGTGGATCAGATCGGTCTCGCGGCGTCGCAGCTCCGCCTGGGAGCGATCGGTGGACCAGCGGTGCCGCGCCACGTCGTTCACGAGCCAGGGGATGAAGAGGAGGTAGCGCGCACGCGTGTGCAGGGTCGACGTGCCCGGGAAGAAGGTGTTGGAGAAGGTGTCCCTGACGCTGCCGATGCCGAGCTCGTCGACTGTCGATGCATCCTCGAAGAGCTTGACCACCTCGAGCATCGCGCTGCGATGCGAGTCGTCCCCGTCGAGCCATCCGTAGTGGGCCACGCGAGTGATGAAAGGCGACTCAGGGGTGATCGTCAAGGGCGGCCTGACTTCGGTGGGCAGGCTCGTCCCATCGTCGGAGGACTCGTCTAGGGTGCCGAGCGTGGACATCGTGGGGGACGAATTGGCGTCCAGGCAGCCATTCCGCGTGCGGTTCCCGGGGCTCGTGGACGCAGCGCACCTTCCCCTTGACTCGTTGGCGCTCGCGCCGGCGCGAGACGCGCACGGTGGCGACAAGCTGCTCAGCTGGCTCCAGCGCCATGCCGGACCTCGCGTCTCCGACCTGCTGGAGGTCACCGAGGAGGACGTCTTGGAGTGGCGCAACATCGGTGTTGGCAAACGTGACCAAATCTTGGACTTCCTCGCCGCCGTCGACTATGCGCGTGAGGACCTCCTCGCGTCCGCGGTGCATCCGACCGTCCATCAGGCAGTGGAGTCGTTCCACGTCGACCCCGACCTCCTGCTCATCATCGAGTGGACGAGGTTCGTCGGTCCGCTGCGGACGTTGGCCGACGTCGAGGGATCAGTGATCAGCCAAGTCCTGCCGCGGGATGTGGCTGATGCACTCGCTCGACTGCGTGCCCGAAAGATCCCCGCACCGGCGGGAGTCCCAGATGCCGAGGCTGTGCTCGCCGACTGGTTCGAGGATATGAAGCCCCGGGATCGCGACATCTTGCAGCACCGCCTCGTCATGGCGCCCCTCCGAACGCTTGACGACATCGGGACACAGCACGGGGTGACGCGCGAGCGAATCAGACAGGTGCAGCGCAAGCTCACTGACAAGGTGCCTGACCTGCTCGCGAGCGACGAGTGGCGAGCGGTCCGGTGGGAAGTCTTCGCCCAACAACACCGGCTGGGTGCCTGCGCGCCCCTGACCCCAGCGGAAGATGAGCTGCTCTCAAGCGCAGAAGGCTTTCCGCGGGCCCTCATTCTTTGGCTCGCCGGATACGAGCGCGTCGAGCAGACCGTAAGGCGCCGAGATTTCACTACGCCCACCGCAGGCTCTGTCCCGCTGGTGGACCAGACGCCGATCGTCGATCGGGACGCACTCGCAGCCGCGTTGGTCGCCGATGGCGTCCACGCTGAGCTGGTGGACTGGCTCATTGACAGCGTCCCCGGGCTGGCCCGTGTCGATGATGACGTCGTGCTCTGGCCGAGCAACATCGTCGAGAAGTCGTACGCCGTGCTGTCCGTCCGTGGCACTCCGATGACGCCCGATGCCTTGGCTGAAGCCATCGGCGGAGGGATCAGCGTGCGGGGGCTGCGAAGTCGTCTCTACGACGACGAGCGCATGTGCCGGATGAGCGCGCGCGAGGTCGGCCTCGTGGCTTGGGGCGGTGAGGAGTACACGTCCGTCCCCAGCCTGATGACGACCTACCTCGAAGAGCACGGACGGTCAGACATCGCTGATCTCCAGGAGGACCTGGCGAGGCGCTTCGACGCAAGCAGGGCCTCGATCGCCATGGTTCGGGCCGCGCCTGTCTTCGCCAATCACGGCAGCCAGATCTGGCTGCGCGGATCGGATGAGCCGTTCGTGCCGCGAGCCACGCCCCACCTCATTGCTGGGCTCTACAGGACGGCTGACCAGCTCTTCTGGCGCCTCAAGGCGGACCGGGAGCTCATGCGTGGAAGTGGCCGTGCCGCACCTCCCGAGATCGCGACGTTCGTCGGTCTGCCGCCAGGCGCTCGCACGGCTCTGCGCGCACACCCGCGCGACGTCCACTTCGCCTGGCTCATGACGAGCCACGTCGGTCCGCAACTGGGCTCGCTCAAACCTGTCGCCGAAGCAGTCGGCGTCGTCGAGGGCGACGACGTCTTCCTCGTGCTGGATCGGGCGGCGCACACCGCCCACCTGAAGCCGATGAGCAAGGCGGTCGAGGACGAGGATGCCGTCGCATCCCTAGCCCGTCTGACCGGCCTGCCGGCTCACGAGTGCGCATCCCTGGAGGCGTTCGCCGCTTGCGTCGGGGTAAGTGCGGACTACGTCATCGACGTCCTGCGCGAGCGCGGGGACATCGAGGTGGCGGAGGTCGCTCAGGAGCTGGCGTCGTAGTGTCGTCGCTCTGGTGATGCTCGATGAGGTGATACTCCCCTCATGACCGGGAGCGAAGGCCACCTGTTCGTGGTGCTGGGGCGCATCGAGTCCGTAGTCCATGACGTCGCGCTAATCCCGACGTCTGATCGTTTCAAGGTCAGGGACTACTGGTGGCCGCTGACCGGTGAGGACTTCGAACGTCATCGGCCGACGCGACTCGTCGTAGACGGCCATGCACCCAGCCCGATAGACCCGGGCCTCTGGTTCGTCAGCGTGGGTGCTGATGCCGCAAACAGGTTGGCCATTCTTGCTGATCGCATGTACGAAGCGATCCATTCCATCGTGCGGCGTGGGTTGCGAGCGGGCGTGAACCGAGCGAAACCCCTCATCGCCGTCCCGATCCTGGGGATCGAAGGGGGTGGGCTCGGCGGGCACAAGGGAACGGTGATCAAGCAACAGCTCCTCACCTGCGCGCAGCTCGCGGCGGAGCTCGGAGTCGACATCGCGATCGTCACCCCGGATCGTGCGGCTTATGGTGCGGCTCAGCATCTGCGAACGAAGGGCGGCGGCTACTTCGATGGGCGCCTCTCTTCGTCCGAACTCGTCGAGGCGAAGCGCGTGGGTGCTCTCGCTCGTGAAGGACAACTGGCCCTGTTCCTCGGCGCCGGCGTGAGCGTGTCTGCGGGACTGCCCGGATGGGGCGAACTGGTCGACGAGCTCTCTGGCGGCGGACTCGTCGGGGAAGTCTCGGGGCTGTCGGCGCTGGATCAGGCTCAGATCATTGAGCTCAGGTCAATGCCAGGCGAGCTGGGCCAGCACGTCGCGCGGATCATCTCGCGAGCGGACCGCCCAGGGATCAGTCACGCACTTCTGGCTGCCCTCGGCGCCAAGGAGGTGGTGACAACGAACTACGACCGGTTGTACGAGAAGTCTGTGGCAGCCGTCGATGAACGCACAGCGGTGGTCATGCCGTTCGAGGCGGCTCTGGCGGACCGGCCCTGGATTCTCAAGCTGCACGGCGATCTGGAGCATCCGGAGAAGATCGTGCTGACGAGGCGCCACTTCGTCCGGTTCGACGCGCTGACGCGCCCAGCAGGCTCGCTCCTCCAGTCGTTGCTCATGACTCGTCATCTGCTGATCGTCGGGGTGTCCCTCAACGATGACAACGTGGTGCGGCTCGCGCACGAGGTGCAGGCATATCGCGAGGAGTATGGCTTGTCTGGCACCTTCGGAACCCTGTTGGACCTAGAAGGACATCGGCTGCGGGAGGAGCTGTGGCGTGGCCAGCTGCAGTGGCTGACCCTTGGTGGCACCGATCTCTCAGCACGAGCGCGGACCCTCGAGATCTTCCTCGATGCGACTGCGGCTTTCGCGAGCTCCAACCAGGCGTGGCTCCTGGACCGTCGATTCAAGGACCTGCTGACCGCGGAGGAGGAGCGGGTGGCCGATGCTGCTCGTCGCCTCTACGCCAAGATCCCGCCCAACTCGCAGACGTGGAGGGACCTCCGTGCGAACCTCGAGGACCTCGGTGCCGTGTCCGCCTACATCCCAGCGGAGGAGCGACGGCGCCGGCGCCGGTCGTGAGTCAGCGCCGCTTGCGGTAGAGCGTCGCAGGCCGCCCGCGAAGCCCGTCGGAAAGCACGGCCTTCCCGCCCCGCATGAGCGGCTCGACGTGCTCCTTCATCCGGCGCGCGAAGTTGTCCTTGTGCAGCTCGGCGCCGACGACGGCCTCGTGGACTTTGCGCAGCTGGTGGAGCGTGAACGGTTCCGGGAGGAAGCCGTCCGGGTCGGGATGGATGTCGACGTAGCGGTAGCGGATCTCGTAGCGCGCGCGCAACGCGGCGATGGCCGACTCGACGATCTGGTCGTGGTCGAAGAGGAGCGGCCCCTCGCCCTCGAGTCGGCCGTCCGGCGCGACGACGACCAGGCTCCCGACAGCATCCTCGAGGTCGCGCTCCGGAAGCGAGAGAGAGTGCGCCGCCGAGATCGCCCAGGTGCGGTCGTCGCGGTCGGGGTCATCGAAGAGTCGCAACAGCCGGGGACGCACGAGGTCTGATGGCTGGATCCCGGCCTTGCGGAGCAGCACGTCGTCGACGGTCCTGGCCACGGTCCAGCGCTCACGGATGAATCCGCCCGGGAGTCCTCGTCCTGCCGGCTCCTCGCGGTCCTGCACGAGGAGCCGGAGCACGGGGGCCTCGGCGGCATCGGTGACCGTCAGGACAGCGATGTCCACCGTGACCCCCGGCCGCGGAAATGACTCAAGGTTCCTCACTCGTACACATTAGCGCGAGCCACATGCTAATCTCTCGTTTAGAGATGCGAGAGTGCTAAAGAAGGGATCGTCATGGACGACGAGAACTGCGGCAGAAGGCCTGCCGCCAGGGGAGCCGCCTCACCCGAGGTGGAGAGCGCGTGGCGAGAGCTGCGGATGGCGCTCGCGGTGCAGCTCGGACGCATGGCTGAGGAGGGGGATCACCTCCTCCTCGAGATGCCCGAGGGCCACGGTCCCGGCTGCACGCCGTACGCGCAGTTCGCCGGTTTCGGTTCCGCGATGCTGCGGGCGGAGCTCAGCGGCAACGCCTACCTTGCCGCTGCCCACGAGCTCACCGACGAGTGGTGCGAGAGCCTGCGGATGATGGGCTGGCGGGGCAACGACGAGACCGAGGGGAACTGGGTCCTCGAGAGGCCCACGGCCGACGCCGGGATCATCGCCGCGATGGTCGTCGGTGCACTGCGCGAGGCGTTCGGCGTCGAGCACCCGCAGCTGCTGACGTACGACGCCTTCGGTCCCCACGCCGAGCAGCCCGTGCTGCTGGGACTGAGCGCCACGGACGACGTGCTGGCCGAGCTGCCGGCGTCGGTGGCGCCCCAGGTCACGACCCAGATGCCGATGGACCGGAGTGAGCTCATCGAGATGGTCCGGGCATGCCTGGCCGCCAAGGTCTGCGACCTGCTGAGCGTGGACGACGATGGGGACTTCGTCCTCACCCACCTGGGCCAGCAGGTGTGGGTGCGCGTGCGGACTGATCAGCCCGCTGTCGAGATCATCGCCCGGGTGACCCACGGAGTGCACTCGCGCCGAGCCACGTCTGCGGAGCTCGCGGTGCTCAACCGCCAGCACATGTGGACCATCTGGGTGCTCAGCGGGCGGGACGTGTGGATGCGCCTGCCGATCCCGGCGCTCCCGTTCGCGCCGGCACACCTGGACTCGATGCTCGACATCTTCCTGGCGGCGATGACCGAGACGCGCGACGACCTCGCGTTCCGCGTCGGTGGGAGGGTGGCGTGATGGTGACGCTCACGCCCGCGCAGGTGGACCGTGCCTGCGGAACTCTGTTGGCGTCAGCTGTCGGCGACGCGCTGGGTGCAGGGTACGAGTTCGGCTCAGCGCCCTACGCCGGGTGGCCAGAGATGATCGGCGGCGGGCTCGGCGGTTTCGATCCGGGGGAGTGGACCGACGACACGGCCCAGGCGGTGGCCATCGCGCGCGTGGCGGCGACCGGCGCCGACCTGCGCACGGCTGAGTCGCTGGACGCGATTGCGGACGGATTCGGAGCGTGGTTCTCCGCGCACCCGCCGGACGTCGGGATCCAGACCGCAGCCGTGCTGCGAGCCTCGGGGCCGCGTGCCAGCGCTGCCACGATGACGGCTGCCGCGAAGCAGGTGCACGACCGGACCGGCCGTTCTGCAGGCAACGGATCACTGATGCGTACGGCTCCGGTCGCCCTCGCACACCTTCACGACCCGCGCGCGCTGGTCGAGGCCGCCATGGCTGTCTCCGCGCTCACCCACCACGACCCGCTCGCCGGTGAGGGCGCCGCACTGTGGTGCCTGATGATCCGCCACGCAGTCCTGCACGGTGAGCTCCCTGCGCCCGACGACGTCGTCCCGCTGCTGGGGCGTACGACCACAGACTGGCGATCCATCCTGGGTGAGGCCGAGGTCAGACCCCCGAGTGCGTTCTCGCAGAACGGTTGGGTTGTCGGCGCGCTGCAGGCCGCCTGGTCCGCGATCGTGCACACCGAGACCCCAGACGTGATGCCGTGCCGCCACCTCCAGGACTCGCTCGCCACGGCTATCGGCATCGGTCACGACACGGACACCGTCGCCGCCATCGCGGGAGCGCTGCTGGGGGCCCGCTGGGGCGTGAGCGCCGTGCCGCTGGCGTGGCAGGAGAAGCTCCACGGCTGGGGTGCGCCGAACCGCGCCGCACTCGTCCGGATGGCGACTCTCGCGGCCGGTGGAGGTCGACCCGATCGCGCGGGGTGGCCATCGTGCGAGCGCGTTGGCTACGACGGCCACGGGGGCGCGTCGACGTATGTCGCCCACCCTTTGGTCGACCGGGTGTGGATCGGCGGCGCACTGCCGCTCGATGCGCTGCCCGACGAGATTGATGCCGTCGTGAGCCTGTGCCGGGTGGGGACGACGCAGGTGCCGGAGCGGGGCGTGAGCCACGTGGTCCGCCTGCTCGACACCGTCGCCGAGGACAACCTCAACGTGGAGTTCGCGATCGACGACGCTGCTCGAACGGTCACGGAGCTGTGTGGTCAGGGGAAGTCGGTCTACCTCCACTGCGTCGCGGCCAATAGCCGTACGCCGACAGTGGCTGCCCGCGTCGCCATGCTGGCGGGACACTCACTCGACGAGTCGCTGTCGGCCGTGGTGGCATCGCTGCCCTCGGCCAGGCCGCGACGGTTCCTGGTCGATGCGCTGCACGTGCTCGACGAGCTCGACCGGCCCCGTCCGGTCTAGACAGGAAGGCCGCCAGTGTCGGTGGGCCTCCATAACGTCTGATGTGTCGCTGGAAGTCAGCGGCACGACGCGAGTCGCGGCGTGGCATCGAGCCAGCCGATGTGGGCGTCGTACGGAATGCGGGGGCGTCCGTGGGGACCCCTCGCGACGGCTGCACGCATCGCTGCGTGCGCCGTGATGACAGATGGGGGTCGACACCATGAAGAAGGTGTTGCTGGGCGTGATGATCGCCCTGGTTCTGCTGGTGGGGGGCTGCTTCGCAGTCCTTGGTGCTGGCATCAACGCGGCCGACGAGGCCATCTCGGCCGAGGCGGAGAACGACAAGCCGCGCGCGGTCGCGGTGGGCAAGGCGTTCGAGCACGACGACTACGAGGTCGCCCGTGGCTGGAAGGTCGTCAAGGACGCGCTCGGGAGCGCGGACATCACCGGGCTGAAGGTGACCAACACCCATGAGGGGACCGAGGTCATCCAGTTCACTTTCACGTTCGTGAAGGGGGACGAGAAGCTCGGCGAGGTCGAGTGCAACGCCGGTGAGCTCGAGTCCGGCCAGAGCGCGGCCATGGACTGCTTCTCGCTCGACGAGGGATTCCCCAAGGGCTACACGGAGGTCCGCGTCGCCGACATGTGGTGACCGGTGAGGTGGGCGCGGCGTATGGGGTGCCGCGCCCACCTCGGACCCACGAAATCTCGCAAGTCACGAGCGCGATCTCCGATCGTGGTTCACGCTTGACCCGCCCGCTCACGGGCTCATCACACGGGGGAACACATGAGCACGATCGCTGACTTCGACATCCGCTACGACCGCCGGTTGTCACCGCAGTTCCTGCAGCACTTCACGCCCGATGGGGGCCTGGCCTCGCTTCCGGCCTACGCCAAGAGCGGGCTCTTCCCGATCGACCTGCGTTTCCGCACGAACGCCAAGACGGGAGCGGAGCATGCGTCGCTCTACGTGGGCTTGGCCTCGGTCCTGGACGTCCATCACTCCAAAGCCGGCAAGCTCAAGCTGACGGCCCACTCCACGCACCGGGCGAACGGGAAGTTCGACGCTGCCTGGGCCAAGCCGATGACGCTCGACGAGCTGGCAGCAGTCTGGCCGGCGGTGGAGCTCTACCTCGACCGCATCATCCCGATCGCGACCAAGACACACGGTGGCAAGGAAGGCGCGGTGCAGGCCGCGGTGGCGTCCCACCGCTCGACCGAGCGAGTGATCGTCGACCGTGAGGTCACTCCGTCGTTCCGCGACACGACGACCAAGCAGAAGGTCATGAGCGACTGCCAGCAGCCGATCCTCAACCTCCTGGAGAATTCCGACCTCGGCTTCGGAGCCGTGCCAGTGAGGCTTGGCAACGAGTGCGACGCGCTGGCCGTCGACTCGGCGGGCCGGATCCTGGCGGTCGAGATCAAGCCGATCGGCGTCGGCTCCATCGCCTGGGTCGCGGCCCAGGCGGTGATGTACGCCCGCATCCTGCAGCACTGGGTCGACGCCGAGGCTCCAGACGGCCACCGGCCCGCCGATGTCCTGACAGGAATGCTGGCACAGCGACAGGACGTGCGGCTGGCCCCCGCCTCCGACATCACGATCGCGGCAGAGAGCCGCGTGGTCCCCGTCGTGGCACTCCAGCGGGGAGCGTCGCCGGAGATGATCCGCCGCATGTGCGCCGTCCGCGACGAGCTCGCGAAGGTCGACCTCGGTGTGGGCGAGGTGGAGATCTACGAGGTGAACTTGCTCGGGGAGTGGATCCGGCTCGATGAGTCACGCCTCCCGGACGGACGCCCCAAGGCGCGGCGCAACTACGCACGTGAGGCAAACCTGCTTGCCCAGCAATGGAAGCGGGCCAGTGACACCCTGCCGCGCGAGGCGAAGGCGCCGGGTGAGGTCAGGGCCTGGGGAGGTGCGCTGGTCGAGGTCGACTACGCACTCCCGAGGCCATACGCAGCGCACAACCTTCTGCCGGAGGTTCGGGAGCCAGCGCTCGCTCTCTTCGAGGAGCACCAGATCGCGTGGCACCAGCCGATTGACGGCGGTCCGACCAACCATCTGCGGTCGTCCCAGGTGCAGTGCGTCAACGCCCTGGGTCAGATGATGTCGGACCCCGCGCGCATCGAGCGGGCCTTCGGCGCCGTTCTCGACATCGCTTCGATCCGCGACTTCGGCGAGGTCGACGCGGACGAGCGAGGCCGGTTCCTCACCTTCGAGTTCGTGGGGAAGGGCGACTACTTCGGGGAAGGCACTACGCGAGGGTCTCAGTCGACCAGCGTCGATGCGGCTTTCGCCTACGTCGACTCTGAGGGTCGTGACGCGCTGGCCCTGGTCGAGTGGAAGTTCACCGAGACCTACCCGAGCGCCGATCGCGGTGCGGAGGCGAAGGCGGCGACCCGTCTCGCGAGGTACGAGAAGGCCCTGCGGCACCCCGACGGCCCCATCGACGTCGACGCTGTCGAGCTGACCGACCTGTTCCACGAACCCATCTACCAGCTCGTCCGGCAGCAGCTCCTCGCGGCTGAGCTCGAGAGGGATGGCGAGGTGAAGGCAGACCGCGTGACGGTCGTGCACGTGCTCTCGCCGGACAACGCGGCATATCAGCGGTCGTACGTCGCGCCTGCGCTCCGTGGGCGAAGGGACGGTGTCAGTGAGGTGTGGTCGTCGCTGCTTCGCGCGCCTGACCGCTTCGTGAGCCTTGATCCCGTCGTCTTCCTGGACCCCGATGTCACCAGCGACGAGTACGTCCTGCGTTACGGAGCGAGCGATGGGTGACCTCAAGGACCACACGCCGGCCGACATCCGCGTTGGCCTGGACCACTACGGGGTGAGCGAGGCGCTTCGGCGGCTGCTGTCCCGCGTGGCCGCCCAGCGTGGTCTCACCGCTGATCCGCCCGGCAAGGGGTACGTGGCCGTGCGACCGACGGCATGGGGCAACGTGTCGGCCTATGTCCACTCGACGTACGTCGACGTCGCGGTCACCCCGGGGCATGCGGAGAACTTGCACCGTGCGCACGGTTGGAGGGTGGTCAAGGCCAACAGCGAGACTGGCTTCATCCGCATCGAGTCTGCAGTCCTCGGCGACGCCGAGGCTGACGAGGTCGCCCTTCACACGCTGCTGTGCGCGGTCGACAAGAGCGCGGTGGGGACGGCGTACGAAGGCGGCAGGTCGTCATCCCCGGCGGCCCTCGCTGCTGACGACATGTGTCCGTCGTGCTTCGTCGCGCGGGCGCAGGGGCGGTGCGATGTCTGCGACTAAGGCATACGAGGGGACCCGCGGCACGTGCCCGTCCTGCGGCTCCGACGAGGTGACCCACCTCGTTATCGGGATGCCGGCTGGTCCGGAATCCGGCGCGGAGGACCCGGCCTGGGTCGCTTGGGTGGGATGTGTGCACCCCGGCTTCACGCGGCGATGCGAGGCCTGCGGGTCGACCTGGACGCCCGACCGGATCTTCGCCGACCTAGCAGACCTGATGCGGGAGGCAGGGGTGGCCGACCTCGAGGACCTCTGTGACTGGCTGTCTGAGGACCACGAGCTGGACGCATGGGTCATCACGGACGCCGACGGCTACTTCGAGGTGGGGTTCGGCAATCGTGGCGTGACGATCGGCTTCCCGATCGCTGCCGATGAGCTGTGGAACATTGTCGACGAGCTGCATGAGGAAGCCGCGGCCCACCTCGAGTCGGACGACGAGTGACGGGGGCTGACCATGTCGTTGATCGCCGTCACCGTGAATCTTGGATGCGCATCGCCCTCCGCGGTTCTTTCGCAACGTCGGGCCGCTGCCGCGACGTGGGCCGAGCGCGCCCGTCGTCAGGAGCAGCCCAACCTCGTCTTCGCCCAGGAGGTTCCCGACACAGCGTGGCTCGAGGCGTGGGAGCTCGCGGGATGGAGCGTGTCGGTCGTCGAAGGACCGCAGTACCGCGTCAGGTCAGCGCTGCTCTGGCGTGGGGGTGGCGTGGAGGACCTCGGCGCGCTCGACCTGCCGACCGCTGCCTACCACGGGTCGTACGTCGCGGGTCGGTTGCTGGCGATCCCCGGCCTCGAGCGGGAAGTTGCAGTCCTTAGTGTCCATGCCAGTCCCTCGCCGGTCTCGGACGACGACATGACCACGTGGACCTCGGTGAGCGGTCCCGGAGCGCTGCCGGTCCCGCGGGACGCACAGCCCGGCACGGATCGTGGGACGCTATGGGACTCGGACATGGTCGTCGCTACCTGCCGCCGCCTCACCGAGACCTGCGAGGTGCTCGCCGTCGGTGACCTCAACGAGTGCCTCGCGTGGGACGACACCCACAGTGGTGAGTGGGGCGCCAGGTTCCATGAACGCGTCACGGCCGGAGGAGCACTCGAGCTGCCCTTCCAGCGCATCTGGGGCGGTGAGCGCAGGACGTACTTTGCGCGCGGACGTGCGCCTTATCAGCTGGACCATGCTCTCGCGACTCCGGCGGTTGCCCGGCTCGTCCGATCGGCGGTCGTGGACGACTCGTGGACCGAGGCCGCAGTTGAGCGCGGGGATCTCTCTGACCACGCTCCCATCCGTTTCAGCCTGGCGTGACCCTGCTTTGGTCGCATCGACTCACTGTCAGTGGTCATCCCTAGAGTCATCCTTGTGGGGATCGCGGGGGCGATCCAGTGAGGGGTCGAAGCATGAGTGAAGAGCTGGAGCGTCGGTGGGACGACGCGGTGAACACAGCCTGGCGGGAGTTCCGCCAGCGGCTGGCCGACCACGTCGCGGCGATGGCAGGCGGCGACTCGATCGTCGTCGAGGTGGCCGCGCAGGACGTCGAGGGGACGTCGGCGTACTGCCAGGTGGCGGCCGGTGACGGGGACCTGCGCGTGGAGGCGGTGAGCAACGTCTACCTCGCAGAGGGGTGCCGCCTCGACGTGTTCCAGGAGGGGGCGCTCGCACACCTCGGGTTCCACCGTCCGGAGTCCGACGACTGGGAGGAGGGCGAGACCAACTTCTGGCTCGACCTCGACCAGCGCGAGGCGGACCGGGCTGCGGTTCTTGTCGTCACGGCTCTAAGGGACGTCTACGGCGTGCTCCACCCGATCTACCTCGACGCCGGTGGCCTCGAGCCTGCCCGCGAGGGTGGCAAGCCGCTGCCGCCGAAGCCGCGGCACGACCGCGTTGTGACGCCGAGCTCGGTCGACGACGTACGCGGTGCGGTGGATCGCGCAGTCGCCGAGCTCTACGACGAGGCGCCCGAGTGGGACGAGGACGGCGACCTGCCGCTGCCGACCGCCGAGCGCGTCGTGTGGATCACGGTCGCCAAAGAGGTGCCGCGGATCCTCATCCACTGCATGCTGCTGGACGGCGTCGAGGACGGCGAGTGCCTGCTCGGCGAGCTCAACAAGCTCAACGCGGCCGAGTTCGGGCTGACGTTCCTCTGGCGTGGCGACCACGTCGCGGTTGCGCGTGAGGTCCCACTCGACGCGGTCGTCCCCGAGGCGCTCGCGAGCGACATCGCGCGAATCGTCACCCAGGTCGACGGCTGGGCCGCCACCCTGCGCCGGCACCTGCGCGAGGCACAGCGGCCCGACATCGGCGAGGGCCGGGGCAGGTTCGCGGGGGCGTACGCCGTCATGGCCGAGCTGGAGCGCGAGCAGCGTGGGTCGGTCGGGCCGGCCGCGATGGTGCGAATCTACGGTAACGACACCGGCCTGCTGCTCAAGGCCATCCGGATCACCGAGCAGCGGCGCCGCGACGTTCGGACGAAGGCGCGCGAGGCTCGCCAGCTTGGGCAGCGGTCCAAGGAGAAGATGTATCGCGCTCGCCACGACTACCTCCGCGACCTCGCCTCGCGCATGCGGGCGGGGCTGCGGCTGATGGTCGACGCCCCAGTCCGCAAGGTGCAGGTCGACCAGCTCGCGCTGTTCGACGAGGATGAGGCGGGGACCGCCCGGTGACCTCGTTCGCCGGACGGACGGGCGCGATCGGTGATGGGGTGGCCGCATGCCGCGCCTGATCCCGGAGAGCCCGACCTTCCAGACCGCGTCCGAGCGAGAGGTGTGGGAGCGCCTGCGTGACACCCTCGCCGCCGACGACGTACTGATCGCCAACCTCCGGCTCACCGACGCCGACAAGGACGTCGAGGCCGACCTCGTCGTGCTGATGCCCGACGTCGGGATCCTCGTCCTCGAGGTCAAGGGCGGCAGCGTCACGGTGAAGGCCGACGAGACCGGGCACTCGTGGTGGATCCGGCGGCAGGGCAAGGACGTGCGGATCGACCCGGTCGACCAGGTGCGCACCGCCAAGCACGCGCTCAAGCGCTATGTCGAGCAGCACCCGCGTGGTGGTGCGTCCCGTCGCGTCGGGTGGGGGCACGGGCTCGTCACCGTCTACTCGCCGTTCGCAGCCGACTTCAGCGTCCCCGAGCTTCCGCGCTGGGCGCTGCACGACCGGGACGACCAGGCCGCACTCGGTGACCGCGTGCGCGACAACGCCTGGTGGATGCTGCACGGCCAACGGCCACCCACCCACGACGACGTCGAGGCCATCGCCGACATCCTCACCGGCCGCTTCGCAACGCCGTACGACGTCAACGCCGAATCCGACGACCGGGCTGCCGAGTTCGACCGGCTCACCATGGAGCAGGCGTCCATCCTCCAGGTCACCCGTCTGCTGCACCGCGTCGAGGTCCGCGGCGGCGCCGGCAGCGGCAAGACCGTGCTCGCGCTCCAGCAGGCCAAGGAGCTGACCCGCGGCGGGCAGGGGCGCAAGCCGCAGCGGGTCGCGCTGCTCTGCTACTCGATCGGCCTCGCCGAGCACCTCCGGCGCCAGGTCGCGACGTGGGACCGCCGCCACCGACCCGCCTTCGTCGGCACCTTCCACGCCTTCGGCCAGCAGTGGGGTGCCGCCGAGGGCGACCGCACCGACAGCGACTTCTGGGAGGAGCGGCTGCCGGCCGAGATGGCCGAGCTGGCCGCGGCGCTTCCCGACAAGCAGAAGTACGACGCGGTCATCGTCGACGAAGCGCAGGACTTCGCCGACCCGTGGTGGACCCCGGTGCTGCGCGCACTGCGCGACGAGGAGGAGGGCGGGCTCTACGTCTACTCCGACGAGAACCAGCGCATCTTCGCGCGCTTCGGCCGTCCGCCCGTCGCGCTGGTCCCGCTCGTGCTCGACCACAACCTCCGCAACACGCGCCAGATCCACGAGTCGTTCGGCCCGCTGGCGCCGAGCCGGATGTACTCCCGCGGCGGCGACGGCCCGACCGTCCGCTTCGTCGCGACCACTCAGGACGACGCCCTCGAGGCGGCGGACGACGCGGTCGACGCGCTGCTGGAGTCGGGGTGGGAGCCGCGCAACGTCGCGCTACTGACCACCGGGCACCGCCACCCCGTGCAGGTCGAGCGCACCGACTTCCACGACCAGGAGGGCTACTGGCGCACCTACTGGGACGACGACGTCTTCTACGGTCACGTCCTCGGCTGCAAGGGCCTCGAGCGTCGGGCGGTCGTGCTGTGTCTCAACGAGGACGGCTCGCGCGATCGCGCCCGGGAGCGGCTCTACGTCGGCATGTCCCGCGCGACCGACGAGCTCGTCGTGGTGGGGGACCCCGAGACCGTACGCACGGTGGCGGGGGACGACGTGGCGCGGCGGCTCGGGGTGTGAAGATGGCTGTTCGGTGCGCACCGAGGCGGGCGAGGTGCCACGACGACTGCAGAGGAGGAGTCGGATGGGGCGGCTGCTCACGGTGGGGCACGGCACCCTGGACCGCGACGCCCTGGCGGGGCTCCTGGCCGACGCCGGCGTCGAGCTGCTCGTCGACGTACGCCGCTTCCCGGGCAGCCGGCACAACCCGGATGTCAGCAGCGACGCGTTGGCGCAGTGGGTGCCCGAGGCCGGCATCGACTACCGGTGGGAGGAGCGGCTCGGCGGTCGCCGCCGACGCGACAAGCAAGCCGATCCCGACGCCGACGGCTGGTGGCGTGTCGAGGCGTTCCGGGCGTATGCCGCCCACACCCGGACGCCGGAGTTCCTCTCGGCCCTCGAGGACCTGGTCGCCGAGGTCGACGAGCACGACACCACTGCGGTCATGTGCAGCGAGAGCGTGTGGTGGCGCTGCCACCGCCGGATCGTCGCCGACGCCGCGCTCCTCCTGAGGAAGGTCGAGGTCGCCCATCTCTCCCACGACGGGAAGACCACGCCGCACGAGCCGTCGGCCGGCGCGCGCGTCGTCGACGGCCTCCTCCGCTACGACGCCGCGGACACGTGATGGACGAGGACTACGTGGAGGCGGTGCTCGCGCTGGTCGAGCAGGTGCCGCCGGGCCGGGTGACGACGTACGGCGCGATCGCCCGCCTCGTCGGCACGGCCGGTCCGCGCCAGGTCGGACGGGTGATGGCGCTGCACGGTGACGCGGTGCCGTGGTGGCGCGTCGTGCACGCGGACGGACGGCCGGCGACATGCCACGACGGGACGGCGTTGGAGCACCTTCGCGCCGAGGGCGTGCCCCTCACCGCCAGCGGCCGCGTGGACGTCACTCCAGCCCGCTGAGGTCCGGCGGCACGTCGACCGAGTGCGCCCGCAGCACCTCGAGGGGTACGACGTCGAGCGCCCGCTCCGACGTCGCGGACAGCACGACGGGCGCGGCCACCCCGGCGTCGTACGCCTGCAGCCAGCGGAGGGCGACCACGCACCACCGGTCGCCGGGGACGAGGCCGGGGAAGTGCCACTCGGGCCGCGGGGTGGAGAGGTCGTTGCCCACCGCGGCCTGGTGGGCGAGGAACTCCTCGGTCATCACCGCGCAGATGGCGTGCAGTCCGACGTCCTGCGACCCGACCGTGCACGTGCCGTCGCGGTGGAACCCGGTGAGGGGGTCGGTGCCGCACGGGTCCAGCTCGCCGCCGAGGACGTTGCGCTCCGTCATGGGGAGATCATCGCGCAACGCCGCGGCGGCAGGAGGCTCAGGCCTTGCGGACCAGCTCGAGGCGCCAGGCCTCGGGACCGGACTCGCGGTAGGCCACGTCGAAGGCTCCGGGGGAGCGCTGCTCGAGCTGCGCCAGGAGCGGCAGCGGGTCGTGGTCGGCGACCAGCAGCAGGCCGGTGCCGGGGCGCAGGCCCTCCAGCGCGCCGAAGATCGTCGCGTGGCGGATGGCGTGCGGGATGGTGCGCACGTCGAGCTCGGGCAGCCCCGCCTCGTCGTGACCCCCGCACGCGCACTGGTGCCCAGCGGCGGCAGGAGAGGCAGCGGCGGCGGGAGCATCGTGGCCGCCGAGGAGCTCGTGCATGCCGTCGAGCATCTCCGCCACCGAGTAGTCCGGGGAGGCGACGAGGGTCGGGATGAGCTGGTCGTTCTCCTTGGCGAGGTGGCTGCCGAAGAGCGTCTCGAGGGCGCGCGCGACGGCGGCGGCCTCGATCGGGTCGGTCGCGGCCTCGAGGTCGCCCACCAGCCGGTGGATGAGGACGTGCTCGGCCAGCATCGCCTCGACCAGCAGGCGCGCCTCCGCGATCTGGGCGGCCGCCGGGTAGAGCGTCTTCTCCTCCGCGGTCGCGTGCGGCACGAGGTCGTCGCGCAGCCAGGTCAGCAGCTCCTGCCGTGCGGCCCCGGCGCGGTCGGTGCGCGCCGCGCGGACGACGTCGGAGGCGAGCAGGGCGAGCCGGCCGGCCATCTCGGCGTGGTGCTGCTCGACCTTCTCGGCCGCTTCGGCGTCGGCGTGGTTGTTGGCGATGGTGACGGTGGACATGGGGTACCTCCTCGGTTGGTTGCTAATAATCTACAATGAACACCGTGGAAATAAATGAGCAGGGTGTGACCGCCGCCCAGGCCCGCGTGCTGGCCACGATGCGCGAGGCGGGTCGCGCCGTGACGCTGACCGAGCTGCAGGACCTCACCGGATTGCACGCCAACACCCTGCGCGGACATCTCGACGCGCTGGTGGCGGGCGGGAACGCCAGTCGCATCGCCAGCCGGAGCGGCGGCCGCGGACGTCCGGCGTGGGGCTATCTCGCCCGCGAACCGGAGTACGCCGCCCTCGCCATGGCGCTCGCCTCCGGCCTCGACCGGGGAGCGGACCCGGAGACGGGAACGCGCCACACCCTGGACCCCGCGGCCGTGCGCGGGGGCCGGGCCTGGGGTGAGCAGCTCCGGTCCCAGCTCGGCGGGGTCGAGGACGATCGCGAGCGTGTGCTGCTGGCCCTCGCCCACACCGGCTTCGCGCCTGAGGCCGACGGCGACCGGGTCACGCTGAATGCCTGCCCCATCCTGGAGGCGGCGCGTGCCCACCCCGGAGTCGTGTGCGCGGTGCACCTGGGGCTCGTCGAGGGCGTGCTCGGTCGACGCGGCGCGACGCTCCACCCGCGCCCCGACACGCTGGGCTGCGGGGTCGGCCTCCCGTGAGCGGGCGGCGTTCGCCGGCGCCACGCGCGCTGCTGGCGGTCCCGGCAGGCATCGCGATGGTCGTCGGCATCGACGCGGGCCTCACGCTCCTGGGCGTGTGGGCGCCGGTGTCGACGGGCCGGGTGGGAGAGGCCCACGGGCTGCTGATGGTCCTCGGCTTCGTGGGCACGCTCATCGCCCTGGAGCGCGCGGTCGCGCTCGGTGAGGCCTGGGCCTACGCCGCTCCGACCTCCCTGGGCTCCGGCGCCCTCCTGCTGCTCGTGCCGGGCGCCGACCGGTTCGGCCACCTCCTGCTCGTCGCCGGGACCGCGACGCTGTGCGCGGTCTACGTCCCGCTGTGGCGCCGCCAGCGCGACGACGCCGTCCTGGTCTCCGCGCTCGGCGCCGTCCTCGCGCTCGGCAGCACCGTGCTCGTCCTCGGCGGAGCCGACGTGCCGCTCGCGCTGCCCTGGCTGGCCGGCTTCGTGGTGCTGACGATCGCCGGTGAGCGGCTCGAGCTGGCCCGGCTGGCAATGCCCACGGGCGCAGGGACCTCGCTCGTGCTGCTGGGCCTCGCCGTCACCGTGGGCGTCCCGGCCGCGACGATGTGGCCGGTCGTCGGGGGCAGCGTCCTCGGAGTGGTGCTCCTCCTGCTCGTCGCCTGGCTGGGGTCGTACGACGTCGCGAGGCGGACCTTGCGCGGCTCCGGGCTCCCGCGGTTCGCCGCCGCCTGCATGCTCGCCGGCCAGGCCTGGCTGGCCGTGGCGGGAGGGGTCCTCCTGGTCGCCGGGCAGCCGGCCGACGGAGCGGCGTACGACGCGCTGGTCCACGCCGTCTTCCTGGGCTTCGCCATCTCGATGATCATGGCGCACGCCCCCTCGATCCTCCCCGCGGTGACGCGGGTGCCGCTGCCCTACCGTCCGGCCATGTGGGCGCCGTGGGCGCTGCTCCAGGCCTCGCTCGTCCTGCGCCTGTGGGGCGGCGACGCCCTCGGCAGCGACGTGGCGCGCGAGGTCGGCGGCGCCGGCAACGCACTCGCGCTGCTGCTCTTCTTCGTCGTCGCAGGGACGAGCACCGCCATCGGGCCGCCGCCCCGCGCCGTCCGTCCCAGCGAACGCACCCCGGAGGTCGCGCGATGACCACCCTCCAGTCGCCGTCCTCGTCCCCTTCCGCGGACCGCTCGCACGCACCGGCCGCCGGCACCCGCGGCTTCTGGCCGATCCGGGACCTGCCGGTCGTGGGCTGGCTGCTGGCGGCCGTGGTCGTGGCGCTGGTGCACCAGTGGGTGCCGGAGCCGCGCTGGCTGCTGCTCCACCTGCTGCTGCTCGGTGCCGCCGGCCACGCGATCCTCGTGTGGAGCCGCTACTTCGCGGACACCCTGCTGCGCGGACCGGCGACGCCGCGGCGGGAACAGTCGATCCGCCTGGCGACCTTCGACCTCGGCGCTGTCGCGGTCACGATCGGGGTGGCCCTCGACAGGTGGCTCCTCGTCCTGGCCGGCGCGGTTGCCGTGGCGCTGGCCGTCACGTGGCACGTGGCGTCCCTGGCGCAGGGCCTGCGCGGCAGGTTCCGCTCACGCTTCGCGCCGACGGTCCACTACTACCTGGCCGCGGGTGCCCTGCTCCCGGTCGGTGCCACGCTGGGCGTGTGGCTCGCTCGCGGGCTGACCGATCCCCTCGACGCGCGCGTGCGCATCGCCCACGCCGGCATCAACGTGCTCGGCTGGGTGGGCCTCACCGTGCTGGGCACCCTCGTCACGCTGTGGCCGACGATGCTGCGCACGCGCCTGGCCGAGGGTGCGGAGAAGGCGTCGCGCGCCGCGCTGCCCGTGCTGGTCGCGGGGATCGCCGTGGTGGCGGCCGCCGCGTGGGCCGACCAGCCCCGCGTCGTCGCGGCCGGCCTGGCGACCTACCTCGCCGGTGTCTTGGTCCTGGCCCGTCCGATGGTGGACGCGGCGCGGGTGAAGCCGCCGGGCAGCTTCCCCACCTGGTCGGTCGGTGCGGGCGTGCTGTGGCTGGCGGCGATGCTCGCCTGGGTGTCGGTGCGGATCGCGGTCGGGGGCCAGTGGGACGACGTGTCCACGGCCCTGCACGACGCGGCGCCCTTCCTGGCCGCCGGGTTCGTCGCCCAGGTGCTGCTCGGCGCCCTCTCCTACCTCGTGCCGGTGGTGCTCGGCGGGGGCCCGGCGGCCGTACGCTCCGCCAACCGGGCGCTCGACTCGGGCGGGGCGCTGCGGGTGGCCCTCGCCAACGTCGGCCTGCTCTTGTGCCTGCTGCCGGTCCCGAGCGTCGTACGCGTCGTGGCGTCGGTGCTCGTCCTCGGAGCCCTCGCGAGCTTCGTCCCGCTGCTGCTGCTCGCCGTCCGGAGCCGGCACCGCGGCACGGCGACCCCGGCGTCCGCCGAACGGCCGCGTGGGCAGAACACCGGGCTGGCCGCCGTCGGGGTGGCGCTCGCCGTGGTCGCCGTGGCCGTCGGCGGTGCCGTCGACCCGGCCGCACTGGGCCGGGCCAGCTCGGCGGACGCCGGCGTCGCACCCACCGGCCGGACCGTCGAGGTCGAGGTGGTGGCCGGCGAGATGCGGTTCACCCCCGACCGCGTCGAGGTGGCCGCCGGTGACCGGCTGGTGATCACCCTGCGCAACGAGAGCGCGGGCGACGTCCACGACCTGGTGCTGGAGACCGGCGCCGACACCGGCCGCATCGCGCCGGGGGAGGAGGCCGTGCTGGACGTCGGCGTCGTCGGTCGCGACCTCGACGGCTGGTGCTCGGTCGTCGGGCACCGGCAGATGGGCATGACGTTCGCCGTCGAGGTCGTCGGTGGCGAACCCGGCGCACCCGGAGAGAGCGTGGCGGGCGACACGGTGGAGCCGGCCGGGCACGAGGACCACGGCCACGACGCGTCCGGGGCGCCGATCAGCTCGTCGGGCGAGCCTGGGCCGGACTTCGCGGCGTACGACCCGGTCCTCCCGCCGCTGGCGCCGGGACGGGTCCACCGCCACACCTTCCGGATCACCGAGCAGCAGGAGGAGGTGGCGCCGGGGGTGACCCAGGAGGTGTGGACGTTCAACGGCACCGCGCCCGGCCCGGTGCTGCGCGGGCGCGTCGGCGACCGGTTCGTCATCACGCTGGTGAACGACGGGACGATGGGCCACTCGATCGACTTCCACGCCGGAGTGCGCGCCCCGGACGACGTGATGCGCACGATCCCGCCCGGGGGGTCGCTGACCTATCGCTTCACCGCGACCCGCGCCGGGGCGTGGATGTATCACTGCTCCACGATGCCGATGACCGCGCACATCGCCAACGGGCTCTTCGGCGCTGTCGTGATCGAGCCGCCCGGCCTGCCTCCCGTCGACCGCGAGTACGTGCTCGTCCAGTCGGAGCAGTACCACGGGGCCGACGGTGCGGTCGCCGACCTCGACAAGGTCGCGGCCGAGGAGCCCGACGCCGTGGTGTTCAACGGCTATCCCGACCAGTACGCGCACGAGCCGCTGCGCGCCCGCACCGGCGAGCGGGTCCGGATCTGGGTGCTCGACGCGGGACCGAGCCGCGCCTCGTCCTTCCACGTCGTCGGCGGGCAGTTCGACACCGTGTTCAACGAGGGCGCGTGGCAGCTCGGCAGCCGCTCGGGTCCGGCGCGCGACGGTGGGGCGCAGGTGCTGCCCCTGCTGCCGGCCCAGGGCGGGTTCGTCGAGCTGGTGCTGGACGAGCCGGGCGACTACCCGTTCGTCAGCCACGTCATGGTCGACGCCGAGCGCGGGGCCCGAGGGGTGCTGCAGGTCCGCCGCTGACCGCTGGTGAGGCGTCGCTCAGGCCTGGCGCGCCGCCTTCTTCGCCGCCGCCTCGTCCCGCCGCTCGACGAACCGCGTCGCCTCGCCGTCGAGCGCGGCCACCGCGGCCGCCAGCTCGTCGCGAGCCGCCTCGCCGTCGGCGTCCAGCCCCTCGAGCTCCCACACGCCCCACTGCCGCAGCAGCGGCGCGACGATGTCGTCGTGGTGGATGCGGAGGTCGTAGATCCCGGCCTTGGCCATCTGCACCGCCTTGCGGGAGAAGCCCGGGATGACGCTGCCGGGCATCTCGAAGCCGACGACCTCCTCGGTGATCGCCCGCATCGTCTGGCTGGGGGTGAGCTCGAGGGCCGCGGTGACGATGTTGCGGTAGAAGATCATGTGGAGGTTCTCGTCCTTGGCGACGCGGGCGAGCAGCTTGTCGGCGATCGGCTCCTCGGTGTAGCGCCCGGTGTTGCGGTGCGAGACGCGGGTGGCGAGCTCCTGGAACGACACGTAGGCGCACACGTTGAGCAGCGACTTGTCCATCGCCTCGTAGCCGGTCTCCATCGTCTCCATCCGCGCGCGCTCGAGCTCGACGGGGTCGACGCCGCGGGTGACGAGGAGGTAGTCGCGGATGCAGAAGGCGTGGCGGCCCTCCTCGGCGGTCCACCGGTTCACCCAGGTGCCCCACGCGCTGTCGCGGCCGAAGGCGCGGTCGATCTCGCGGTGGTAGCTCGGCAGGTTGTCCTCGGTGAGGAGGTTGACCTCGAGCGCCGTGCGCGCGATGGGGGAGAGCTGTGACTGCGCGACCTCCCACGGGTCGCCGCCGAGGTCGGCGAAGTCGCGGCCCAGGCTCCACGGGACGTACTCGTGGGGCATCCACTCGTCGGCCATCGCCATGTGCCGGTTGAGGTTGTCCTCCACCACCGGCTCGAGCTCGGTCAGCAGCTGGGTGCTCTCGAGTGCGGCCACGGCAACTCCTCGTCCGGGTGAGCGAGGGGTACGACCTCGCCCTCCTTGCCTACACCTCCGGACGTGCCCGTGGATAGAGCTGCCGCCGACTCGGGTGGTCGGACTACAGCGTCTCGCCGAGGAGCTTCAGGACGGCGCCCTGGGCAGGGTTGAGTCGTGGATCCGCCTCGACCGCGGGCACGTCCTCGGCACGCAGGGTGCGCAGGCGGCCGCCCATCGAGGTGTCGATCAGCTGGGTGAGCGCCGGTCCGAAGACCGCCATGAACCCTTCGGCGACCTCGCGGACCTCGTCGTCGGACGCATCAGGAGGAAGTGACTCGAAGCGGGAAGCGACTGCGACGTACCCGGGGTCACGGCGTACGTCGCCCAGGACGGCGGCGAGCTCCCGGAGCTCGCCCGCTGCGCCTCCTGCCTCGAAGAGCCGAGCCACCAGGATCGAGGCGTCGTGCTCGATGTCAGCGAGGTCCGAGTCCTCGACCTCGCCGACCGCTTCGAGGAACTCGGCCAGCACGGGCGTGAGGTCGGGGCGGGCACGCATCCTCCGGAGCTCGTCGACGCGACGGAGCTGGTCCTGCAGGTGGGTGATCCGCTCGCTGAGCTGGTCGGCCAGCTCGGCGAGCAGCTCCTCGTCGGACTCGGCCCGGGGCGAGTCGAGCAGCCCCGGCATCCGCTCGAGGGGTACGCCGAGATCGGCGAGCGTGCGGATCCGCAACAGGCGAGCCACGTGGGAGAGCTCGTAGGAGCGGTAGCCGTTGGAGCCACGTGACGGCTCGGGGAGGATCCCGACCTGGTGGTAGTGCCGCAGCGTCCGCACCGACACGCCGGCCAGCGCTGCGACCTCCTTGCTCCTCACCTCACACCCACCGCGTCCGCCTCCGCCTCGTCGCGGACGTCCGACCGGAGGTCGCGCAGCGGAGGCGCGACCAGCGCGACGAGGACCACCACGCCCCACACGGCGCCGATGCCCCACCCGGCTGCTTCGAGGGAGACCCTGTCGATCATCACCCCGACCCCGAGGATGCCGAGCGCGGGCGCGACGGTGAGCAGAGCGTTCTGCGTGCCGGTCACGCGGCCCCGGAGGTGCTCGGGGATGCGTTCGGTCATCAGTACTCCGAGCACGGTGCTCACCATGCCGCCGAACGTACCGACCATCGCGGCGCCGGCGAGGACCAGCCACACCGAGGGCAGGGACCCGATGAGGAGCAGCCCCGCCGCCGAGCCGAGCAGGCCGACCACGAGCCAGGCCCGACGGGGCAGCCACGAGCTCGCGACGGCGTACACCCCGGAGCCGACGAGCATGCCGGCGGCCAGCGAGCTGAGGACGAGTCCGAGCCGGCCCTCGTCATCGGTCGCCGTGAAGTGGACGGGCAGCAGGATGCCCTGGACGGCGGTCAGGCACGAGGCGAGGAAGAGCGAGAGCAGCGTGACGCTCAACAGGAAGGGGCTGCGCCGGAAGAGCAGCGACCAGCCCTCCGCCAGGTGCGCGACCACCGCGCGCGGCGACCTCCCCACGGGCTCCGTCTCGATGGTGCCGATGTCGCGGGGCAGGAGAAGGGTGACGAGAGCCGCGACCAGGGAGAGTCCTGCGGTCAACCACAGGGCATGCGTCCCCTCGAGGACGGTCACCAGCCCGGCGGCGACGGCCGGTCCGACGATCATGGTGATCGCGGCCGTGCCCTCACGCAGGCCGACCAGGCGATCGACGCTCCACCCGCTGCGTCGTGCGACCGGCAGCAGCAGTGACTCGCGGGCGGTGAGTCCCGGCACGTCGCCGAACGAGCCGAGGACGCCGCACAGCACGAACCAACCGACCCCGAGGTCGGTGAAGATCGCGACCACCGGCAGGGCCGCGACCGCCGCCCCCGAGACGAGGTCCGTCAGCACCGACACGACCCGACGGTCGAAGCGGTCGACGACGCTGCCCATGAAGAGGCCGGCGACGAAGGCGGGCAGGGCCGTCGCCGCGGCCACGATGCCGGCGTCGAGCGCACTCCCGGTGGTCTGCAGCACCACCAGCGGCAGCACGACGGCGGCCACGGAGTTGCCCAGGAAGGAGAGGCCGTAGGAGGTGAGGTAGGCGAAGACGCTGCGGGTCATGGACCCAGCAGAAACCATGACGCTACGTCGTACTCAAGTCGGAGGCTCGTGGTGGCGGAGCGGCGCGCAGCGCGGGTGATCACGCCGCGCGCCCGCACGTCCCGGCGACGGATCAGGTGACGAGGTCCACCGGGACGAGGGTCATCGCACAAGGCTGGGTGGACGTGTACACCTCGGCAGCGACGCACGTCGCCACCTCGACGTACGCCCCGTTTCGCAGCTCCCAGGCCGTGATCGACGGTGCGTCCGGGTCAACAACCCAGTAGGCGGGGCACCCCGCCGCCTCGTAGCGGGCGCGCTTGAGGTTGAGGTCGACCAGCCGCGTCGACGGTGACAGCACTTCGATGGCGAGCACTGGGGCCGCCCTGAGGTGGCGCTGGGTGAGGTCGGCGAGGCGGCAGACCAGCACATCGGGCTGAAGGACCGTGTCGTCGGCGAGGCGGACGTCGAACGGCGCGGTGAGCACCTCCAGGTCGCCGGGGGCGGCACTCACCAGGGCTGTCATGAGACGCACCACTGCGCGCTGGTGTCGCCATGAGGGAGCCGGCGTCACGATGAGGGTGCCGTCGATGAGCTCGTAGCGATGCCCGTCGTCCGGGAGGACGGCGAGGTCATCGGCGGTCAGCGGCCGGCTCTGCGGCAGGACGGTCACAGTCACAAGGGTGCCCCATGCCGTCTCACCCGGCCACCATGGACGGTTGATGACCGCCGAGCTGTGACCACAGCGAGCACCAGCCGTGCTCGGTGACGACGACCAGGTCCCGATCGAAGGCCTCAGAGTTGTGGTTGCTGTAGCGCCACCCCATGGCCCACTGCTTCTCCTCGTGACCCCATCCGTTCGTGCCGCTGCGCACGATGATCGTGACCAGGATCGACGCCGACGAGTCGGTGCGAGGTGGAATCGCGAGCTTCCAGACGTGGTCGTAGAGCAGGTCCGAGCGGCCACGATGCTGCTCGTCGACGCCCTCGGGCAGTGGCGTCAGCTCCTCGAGCGCGAGAAGCCGCTGCGCGGCGGCGGGCTGATGAACGAGCGCCAGGAAGACGGTCCCCTCCGTGAGCCGGACCGTGGCGGCGATCTCGTCCAGGAGAGCCTGTGGGTCGCGCAGCTCGTAGCGGGCGAGCCTGTCGTCGAGGTCGTGTGAGGTCATCGTGCGAGGCTCCCGTGTCTTCCGATGGCGTGCACACCGTCATCCACAGGCGAGCGGCGACCAGCGTTTGTCCACAGGCGGAGAGCAAGACGCTGGCGCCGACCCCGTACGCCGCTTTGGCTGTAGCCATGGGATTCACGACGGACTTCATCGGACACATCGACATCACGCCGAGCCTCAACGAGGCCGAGCAGGCCTACCTGTCGGCCTTCAGCCTCACGAGGCACTACGACCGGGAGGAAGGGCCCTACTACGTGTCGCCCAACCCCTACGCCGACCAAGGTGACCGGGACCCCGAACGTGCCAACCAGCTGGCGCCGGGTCAACCACAGATCTGGTGTCGCTGGGTGCCGTGCTGGGACGGCTGCTGCCTGGCCCTCGACGGCGAGGAGAAGATCTACCAGCCGACCCGATGGCTCGACTACCTCGCACGACACTTCCTGGTGCCCGACGCCGAGGCGTCGAGGTCGGGGCTGGCGGTCTTCGACGACTTCACCTTCGACCACCGGCTCGACGGACTCGTGCTCGGCTGCCGGCGCGACAACAAGCAGCTCTTCGCGATCAGGGTGGAGGACAGCGTCATCACCGAGGACATTCTTCGGCCCGCCGATGCGCGCTACCTCGACTACCCGCCCTTGCCGTACGAGGAGGTGATCGACCGTGACCGACGACAGTCGGGCCGACGTCGATCCGCGGCGAAGCGGCTCAGGAGTGTCTGATCCGCGGCCTAGGACCAGTGCCGCCGCACCATCGTGGTCGCCGCGAACGGGTCCTCGCCCGACACCGCGGACGCGATGCCGGCGCCCTCCGGCTTCGCGGTCGCGAGGAGCCGGCCCTCGCCGACCCACGTACGCCAGGCGTCGAGGTAGTGGACAGCGCCCCTGGCGTTGCGGCCGAGAACGGTCGGGACCGGGTGCCATGCCTCCCCGGTCGCACGTGCGGCTCGTAGGGCCGAGCGCGCGCCGCGCCGCGTACGGATCGGTCCGTCCGGGAGCGCAGCGTCGGTGAAGCGGGACACGATGTAGCGCGGTGCGCCGACCGGTCCGATCGCCTCGTCGAACGCGCCCGCGAAGACCTCGGCGTCGTCCTCGGTGCCGACGAGCCGGAAGCGGTACTCACCACCGGGGTGGACGTCGACGGCGAGACCGGACGCGCCGACGCCGGTGAGTCCGGCGGCTGCAAGGGCGTCTGCGACGGCGGCGGCGACCGCCTCGAGCGGCGGCACGCCCGTCGTCAGCGCGAGCTGTGCGCGTACCCACTGCGTGAGCGTGTCGGCGTGGTCGCGGCTGGTGACCGCGGCGTTGCCGAGGGTCGCCAGCGCGCCGACGGTGCCTGCGGCCAGGGCAGCCCATGGAGAGGCGAGCACGGCAGCGCCGCCGGCGCCCGCCGTCCCCGCGGCCAGCACCAACGGCGTACGCCAGCTCGTGGCCGGGACCGGAGCCTCGGTCGACAGACCATCCGCCCCCAACCGCCACGACGGCGGGACCGGCGTCAGAGACACCACCTCGTCGAGTGGGGCAACATCCGAGGTGGGACGCCGCACGCGCAGCGACGCCAGCGTGACGTCCTGGTAGGGCTCGCCGACCGCCCACGCGTCGCGGATGGCCTCGCGGTCGGCGGCAGCGATGAGCATGCGGGCGTTCAGGGCGTCGAAGGAGGCGACCGGCGGGGGAGCGAAGGGGGAGAAGGACGCGTCGATGTGGGCGACCCCGTCGACGATGTCGCCGTCGGCGTCCACGCCGTGGAAGCCCTGGTGCTTGCGGACCAGCCGGGACCAGTCGTTGTCGCCCTTGAGGTGGGCCTCCGAGACGCACACGACGGTCCAGTTGGTGGCGACCTTGTCCGGCCAGGTCGGGTCGGTGCGCAGCGCCCGGCCGCGGGTCTGGACGACGGCCGTCAGGGTGGTGGCGGTGGTGAGGTCGATGAGCGTGGAGACGCCGCGGGCGTTCCACCCCTCGCCGAGCAGGCCGCGGGTGCCGACGAGGACCTGAGTGCGGCCGGCCTCGAAGTACGCCGTGACGTGGGCGACCCAGGTGCGTGAGGTCCACCCGGACGAGCACGTCGCGACCTGACCGTCCCCGGTCTCGACGGAGAGTCTGGCGGCCAGGTCGGGGTCGCGGGCGGCCGCGAACGCGACGAGGTCGCGCAGCGTCTCCTCGGACGCAGCCACGACGGAGCCGGTGACCAGCATCGGGTGGAGGACGGCGGTGTCGGGGTCCGACAGGAAGGTCTCGAGCGCCGCGATCGCCGAGCCCGCCTCGGCGTCGAGGACCCCGGCGAGGTCGACGGGAACGGTCGCCGATGCGCGTTCGTGGTCGCACAGCACCAGTACCCGGGCCCGTACGCCGATCGCGGCGTGCTCGGCGGCGATGATCTGCGCGGCCGCGCCGGGCTTGGCGTACGACCTCGCCAGCACGCGGTCGACGGTGGAGCGCCCACGACGTACGCCGCGTCGCGTCCACTGGTAGCCGACGGATGGCAGCGCGGCCCGCACGACGGCGAGCGCCTCGGCGTCGGCCGGGTCGTCGGACTCGGCCACGTGGTTCAGCAGCCAGTCGCCGAGGAGGCGTACCCAGTCCTCGGCGGAGGGGGCGTGCCGGTGCTGCTCGCGCAGCCGGGCGCCGACAGGAAGGGCGAGCAGGTCTGCGTGGTGCATCCGCAGGGCCGCGTCGCACAGGTCGGGCTCGCGCTCGGCGAGCGCCGCCCAGGTGGTCGTGGCGGGGACGGGATCGACGAACCGGGCGGTCATCCACTCGTGGAACCCGACCGACCCGAAGCCCGACGTCGTGAGCAGCGTGGTGAGCTCGGTGAACCGGAGTGCCTCGGTCGTGAGCCACTCCTCCTCGGCCGCGGTCGGGGTGGTCAGCCAGACGAGCTCGTCGAACGGCGCGAGATGGCCCTCCTTGACCACCGCCGGGACCGAGACGCGGTAGAGGATGCTCC
Source organism: Nocardioides furvisabuli (assembly GCA_964021995.1). Taxonomy (GTDB): domain Bacteria; phylum Actinomycetota; class Actinomycetes; order Propionibacteriales; family Nocardioidaceae; genus Nocardioides; species Nocardioides furvisabuli_A. The sequence continues at coordinate 153,642 of CAXHZJ010000013.1, forward strand.
CGAAGAGCTGGTCGACGAGCGCCCGCTGCTCGCCGGCGAGGCTCTCGGGCGGGGTTGCGGTGAGCGCCAGGACGTGCGCGCGGTCGACGGCGTGGAGGAGCTCGGCGAGCAGTCGCCCCCACACCTCGAGCAGGTGGTGGCACTCGTCGAGGACGAGCACCAGGCGGGGCTGCGCGCGGATCCGGTCGAAGAGGGCGACACCGTTGGGGTGCAGCCGGTCGACGACGGTGCTCGCGTCGGCGTCCGTGGCCTCGGAGTCGAAGACGGCCAGGGACTGGTAGGTCAGGCAGGTCAGCGGGCCTGCGAGGGACTTGTCGTCTCCCGCGTCGAGCCCCATCGCCCGTGCCTCGGCGATCCACTGGGACTGGATGGCGGTGTTGGGCGCGAGCACGACGGCGCGCGTGTCAGGGTGCGCCCGGAGCTCGGCAGCGACGGCCTCGAGTCCGACGCGGGTCTTGCCCGCACCGGGCGGCAGGACGACCCACGCGCGCGGGTGGTCCGCGTCGTCCCACGCCCCGGCGAGCGCCTCGAGCGCTTCCCGCTGGTGGATGCGCAGCGGCGGCACGACGGACGTGTCCGGGTCGGGCACCGCTGACCGCCTCCTGGTCGACTGGAGTCACCCTGCGCCGCAGGTGTGTCGATGCATGGTGCCACCCGGCCGACCCGGTCACCGCATGTCGAAGACCAGCCGCGCCGGCACCTCGCCGGCCAGCACCTCCTCGAAGCACGCGTTGACGTCGTCGAGCTGGCGGGTCTCCGTCACCACGCGGGTCAGCCCGCGGGCGTGGAGGTCGAAGCAGGCGGCGAGGTCGTTGCGCGTCCCGACGAGCGAACCGATGATCGAGATGCCCTTCAGCACGGTCTCGAAGACCGGGAGCTCGAGGCGGTTGTCGGCCGGCAGGCCGACGATCACGAGCCGGCCGTTGGGGTTGAGCGCGGCGTGCGCGGCCTGCATGGCGGCGGGCGACGGCACCGTCACGAGCGCGATGTCGACGCCGCCGATCTCCGCGAGCTGTGCCGCCTGGTCTCCGCGCGCGTCGATGACGTGGTCGGCGCCGAGGTCCTTCGCCAGCTGCAGCTTGTCGTCGTGCACGTCGACGGCGACGGTGCGGGTGCCGAAGATGCGGGCGTACTGCAGGCCCAGGTGACCGAGGCCGCCGATACCGACGACCATGCAGGTCTCGTCGGGCTTCGGGTCCGCGACCTTGATGGCCTTGTACGTCGTCACGCCGGCGCAGGTCAGCGGCGCGGCGTCCATCGGGTCGACGCCGTCCGGGACGGGTACGACGTGGCTGGCCCACGCGACGGCGTACTCCGCATAGCTGCCGTCCATCGTGTAGCCCATGTAGGACGGGCTGGTGCAGTAGGTCTCCCAGCCGTCGACGCAGTAGCGGCAGTGCCCGCACGCCTGCCCGAGCCACGGGAGTGCGACGCGCTGGCCGACCGCCACGGGTAGGTCGCCCGCGCCTACGGCCTCGACGATGCCGACGCCCTCGTGCCCGGGGATGAGCTGGTCCTTGGGCTTCACGGGCCACTCGCCGCGGGCCGCGTGGATGTCGGTGTGGCACAGCCCGCAGGTCTCGATCCGCACGAGCACCTGGCCGGGGCCGGGCTCGGGTACGGGGATGTCGCGGATCTCCAGCGGTGCGCCGAGGGTGGGGACGACGGCAGCCTTCATGGCGTGCTCCTCAGGTGTGGGGCGCGGCGCGACCTGCGCCGAGGGAGCGCTCGCTCCACCTCGAGGGTCGTCGCGATCGCCGTCCCTCGTCAGGGGCGATGGGACCGCGGGCCCGGGGCGAAGGTCCTGCGCGTCTTCCACAGATCGTCCCGGCGGCCCCTGCGGCGGGCTCCGTCTCACTAGCGTCGATGGCGTGAGAGCTCTCGGGATGGTGATGGTGTTCCTGCTGCTCGCCGGCTGCACGGACAGCCGTGGCGGAGGGGGCGGTGACGGGCCGGCGCCCGCGCGAAGCCCGGCACCGCCGACCACGGTCGTGGACGGGCTGCCGACCAGCGCGACGCGTACGTGGTCCACGCCCGTCAAGGCGCTCCAGGATCCCGTGCCGGCGGGTGATGTGCTGGTCACGGTCGTGGCGGCCCGCGGCGACGAGCTGGACGTGGTTGGCCTGGACCGCCGCGACGGCGCCGTGCGGTGGCGACGTCCGCTGATGGTGGTGAACAGCGACGTCGGCGCCTACCTGGGCGACCTCGTCCACGAGTCCGGGGACGGCGAGACGTACGTCGTCATGCAGGAGGCACGGACGGGCTCGGCGCTGCGTGCGGGGGCTCGGCTGCCCTACCTCGCGCTCGACCCGGCCACGGGCGAGGTCGTCGCCCGGACCCGGCCGGTCGTGTCGCAGTTCGGCGCACCGAGCTGCGACGACGGGCTCGACGTGTGCCTGCGGATCTCGGCGGACGACCGGTTCGAGGAGACCCGGTGGGTCCTCGGATCCTGGGAGCTGCGGCCCGAGAAGGACCGGCTCCCCGTGGGCGCCAACAGCCTGGTCCCGGGCTCCGACGTCTACACCGTCTACGGCCCCGTCAGGCAGTACGCCGTCGCGAAGGCCGTCGGTCGCGCGGGCCCGCGACCGTGGCGGCTGTCGCACACCCGAGTGACCGGGGGCGACCAGTGGTTGCTGGACGACTCGAACGGGATGGTGGACGAGGAGGCCGGCGTCGCGGTGCTGCAGCTGCTCGCGACCACCCGGGACCGCGACCTCGAGCGGTACGAGCGCGGACAGAGCGTCCGCTTCGACCTGGCGCATCGGCGGACCGTCGGCGTCGACGTGGAGACGGGCGACGTGCTCTGGCGCCACCGCGGCGCCGACGTCCGGTGCCTGGAGCTCACCCGGACCGAGGTGCCGGTGCGGTGCGCCTTCTCCGGCTCGCGCGTCTATCGGAAGGGCGCGGAGCCCCGGCTCGTGTCCGGCCGCGGCTTCCTCGAGGGCTTCGACCCCCGGACGGGGGAGACGACCTGGCGCCAGGAGCTCGGTCGCGCCGCGGTGCGGACGTTGACGCTCGACATCCTCGAGCTGGATGCCGAGGTCGACCGGATCATGGACGCCGACGAGCTCGTCGTCGTGCCGACCCCGAGCGGCTCGCGTCTGCTGTCGCTGGTCGACGGGTCGTCGCGTCCGATAGCCGCCGGTGAGGCGCTCCTGTGCCGGGACACCGTTCCCTACCGGCACCGCTTCGACACCGCGGACGCGGGCGTCGGGGGCTTCGGGGACACGCGGGCGCGGCAGGTCACCTCGCCGTGCAGCCCTGGTGGGAGGTCGACCGACGAGCGCCCCGGCGCGACGGCGCTGCTGACCGGTGGGGTGGATGCCGGCGAAGGGCTGCACGTGGTGGTCCGGCGGGGCACGGTGGAGGGCTTCACGCTGTCGTGACCTCTGAGGCTTGCATCTGTATTCGAACAGATGTACGATGGCGGGAGCACGCCGGTCCGGAACGGATCCCTCGTCTGAGGTGACGGGGATCCCGGGATCGGGGCAGTCATCCATAGAACCCGTCG
>CAXHZJ010000014.1:0-152030 GCA_964021995.1 Nocardioides furvisabuli
ACCACCTCGGCATCGAGGTCGGTGAAGCCCATCCGGGCCACGATCTTGCGGGCCAGCGGCTCGCCCGCGACGGAGTGGTCGTGCAGCGAGCCCTTGCCGATGTCGTGGAGCAGCGCCGCGACCAGCAGCAGGTCGGGTCGGCGTACGCCCCGGATCAGCGCACCGGCCTCCGCGCAGGTCTCCACGACGTGGCGGTCGACGGTGAAGCGGTGGATCGCCGAGGCGTGCGGCAGCAGCCGGATCTGCTCCCACTCGGGCAGGAAGGTCTCGATGCCGTCGATCTCGTCGAGGGTCTCCCAGACCGGCAGCAGGCCGTCGCCGCTGGCGAGCAGACGCACCAGGGCGTCGCGGGCGGGGGCCGGCCACGGGACGGGCAGCTCGGCGCCCTCGCGGACCAGGCGGGCCGCGGTCGAGGGCGCCAGCACGAGGTCGCGCCCAGCGGCCTCCGCGGCGGCGCGCAGCAGCAGGGTCGGGTCGTCGGAGGGACGGGTGCCCGCATCGAGGACCACCTCGCCGCGCGAGACGGCGATGCCGGGCGCGATGCGCTCGAGGGCAGGCGTACGCCGTCCCTTCTCCCCCGTGGTGCGGGTCATCACCGCGTCCGTACGCCGCCAGGCCAGGCGCGAGAGGTGCGCGATCCGGCGTCCGAGGGAGCGCACGTGGCGCTGCGCCGCACCGGCGTCGGCGAGCCCGAGCCGCTGCGCGAGCGGGCCCCACATCTCGGGGGCGATCCGGTCACTGGGACGTCCGGCGAGGTCGTGGACCTCGTCGCGCACGTCGAGCAGCATCTGGCGCGCTGCCTCGAGCGCGGGGGTCGAGGCGTCGACGAGCCAGCTCGCCTCGATCGCCTTGAGGACGCCTGCGTCGCGCAGCCCGCCCTCGGACTCCTTCACGTCGGGCACCGACGCGTGGGCGAGCTCGCCGGTCACGTCGTGGCGCTTGTGGGTCATCGCCTTGAGCTCCGGCAGGCGGGTCCGGGCCTGCCTGCGCCAGTCGGCGAGCATCGTGGTGCGCAGGCGCAGGCTGAGACCCGGGTCCCCGGCGAGGTGCCGGGCGTCCAGCAGGCCCAGCGCTACGCGCAGGTCGGTGGCCGCCTCGACCACCTCGCCCATCGAGCGCACCGAGTGGTCGAGCCGACGTCCGGAGTCCCAGAGGGGGTACCAGAGCGTGCTTCCGAGCTCACCGAGATCGACCCCGTCGTCGTGGACGAGCACCACGTCGAGGTCGGAGTGCGGGGCGAGCTCACCGCGGCCGTAGCCCCCGACCGCGACCAGGGCCACCCCGGTGACGGGCCCTGCGGAGGCAGCGTATGCCTCCCTGCAGAGCTCGTCGGCCGAGGTGGCCCTGGTCTGTCGCTGCGCTGCGGTCACTGCTGCGATCCCGAGACGGTCGCCATCAGAGTGCGGACGCGTCCTGCTCGCCGGTGCGCACGCGCACCACGGTGTCGACCGGGCTGACCCAGACCTTGCCGTCGCCGATGCGACCGGTCTGCGCGGTCTTGACCACGATGCCCACCACGTCGTCGGCGTCGGCGTCGTCGACCACGATCTCGATGCGGATCTTGGGCACCAGCGCGATGTCGTACTCCGCGCCGCGGTAGACCTCGGTGTGGCCCTTCTGGCGGCCGTAGCCGCTCACCTCGGAGACCGTCATGCCGGCGACCCCGAAGGTCTCGAGCGCCTCGCGGACGTCCTCCCACTTGTGCGGCTTGATGACCGCGGTCACGAGCTTCATGCGCTGGCTCCTTCAGCCTTGGTGGTGACAGGGGCGGTGGACGCGGCGAGGACGCTGCCGCCGCCGCTGGTGCCGCTGTGCAGGTCGTACGCCGACTCGCCGTGGGCGACGAGGTCGATGCCGTTGACCTCGTCCTCCTCGTCGAGGCGCAGACCGATCGTGTACTTGATGGCCAGCGCGATGACGGCGGTGAGGATGCCGGAGTAGATGACCGCGACGACCACACCCAGGGCCTGGTCGCCGAGCGAGCCGAACCCGCCGCCGTAGATCAGGCCGTCGACTCCGCCGGCGCCCTCGGACGTCGAGAACACGCCGATCAGCACGGTGCCGATGATGCCACCGACCAGGTGGACGCCGACCACGTCGAGCGAGTCGTCGTAGCCGAGCTTGTACTTCAGGCCCACGGCCCAGGCGCAGACCGCGCCGGCGATGGCGCCGATGGCGACCGCACCGGACAGGTTGACCGCGCCCGTGGCCGGGGTGATGGCCACGAGGCCGGCGACGATGCCGGACGCAGCGCCCAGCGAGGTGGCCTTCTTGTGGATCAGGCGCTCGACGGCCAGCCAGCCGAGGATGGCGGCCATCGTGGCGAGCGTGGTGGTGGCGAAGGTGCGACCGGTCTCGAGCGGGAACTGCGTCTCCGGGTCGTCGCCGAAGACGATCGAGCCCACGTTGAAGCCGTACCAGCCCATCCACAGCAGGCCCGCGCCGAGCATGGTGAGCGTCAGGTTGTGCGGACGCATCTGCTCGCGCGGCCAGCCGATGCGCTTGCCGAGCAGCAGCACGAGCACGAGGGCCGCGACGCCGGCGTTGATGTGGACGGCGGTGCCGCCCGCGTAGTCCTGCGCACCGATGCGGCCGCAGATGAGGGAGTCCTCGGTGCAGCTGAAGACCATGTGGGCCATCGGGAAGTAGACGATGACCGCCCACAGCGGCACGAACAGCACCCAGGCCGAGAACTTCATCCGGTCGGCGACGGCGCCGCTGATGAGCGCAGCGGTGATGATCGCGAAGGTCATCTGGAACATCACGAAGATGTAGTCACCGGTCGAGACGCCGTCGAGCCAGAGCAGCTCGAAGGGGTTGGCGAAGAACGTGCCGTCCCCGCCGAAGCCCATCGACCAGCCGACAGCGACGTACAGGATGCCGACGATCGCCGCGGCGACGTAGGACATCATCATCATGTTGAGCACGGACTTCGACCGTGACATGCCGCCGTAGAACAGGGCCAGGGCGGGCACCGTCATCATCAGGACGAAGGCAGTCGCCACCAGCATGAAGGCGTAATAGCCGTCCACAGAACCTCCAGGAAACGAACAGGGTGTGGGCCCGTGGCTCATGACGCCGCTGTCATGGCGGGGCCCACGCGATGGTCCGCAGCCTGCTGGGAGGAGGTTTCACCCGGCCGCGACGGATGTTGCGGGCAGGCAACGGAATCGCACCTCGTGTTACAGGTGTGTGAACGGACCGGGCTCCGGTGCCGCCTTGTTAGTGTTCGGCCGTGTCCAGACTGGCCGTGATGGCGCACTACGACGTCGCCGGGGAGCTGCGACCGCACGTGCGTGGGCAGGTGGAGGCACTCGCCGCCTCGGTCGACACGCTGCTGGTCTGCACGACCGCCCAGCTGCAGGAGTCCGCCCGCGCCTGGCTGAGCGAGCGCGCGGTGCTGGTGGAGCGGGCCAACTACGGCTACGACTTCTTCAGCTACAAGGTCGGCCTCGACGCCGCCGGCGACCTGACGGCGTACGACGAGGTGGTGGTCTGCAACGACACCTACGTCTTCGCCCTGGACTCCTACGACCGCGTCTTCGAGGAGATGGCGACCCGGCCGTGCGACTTCTGGGGCCTCACCGGCGCCGAGCGCGTCGCGCCGCACATCCAGTCCTTCTTCATCGCCTTCCGCCCCTGGGTGGTCGCCTCGCGCGCCTTCACCACGTTCTGGGAGGAGATGGAGCCGATATCCAAGCGGCGCCAGGTCATCCGCCGCTACGAGGTCGGCATGTCGCGGCGGCTGTACGACGCCGGGTTCGTCTCCGACACCTACTTCGTCGAGACGCCCGAGGACCGGCGCATCGCCCGCGAGCGGATGCGGTGGTGGGCCGCGCACCGCTCCCACTTCCCCCGCACGCGCGCGGAGGTGCGCGAGTGGCGCGAGCGCGCCAACGAGCCGTGGAACCCGGCCCGCAGCCTGGCCGACCGCGTCCTCGACAACGCCCGCCTGCCCTACGTCAAGATCGACACCCTGCGCTACGACCCCTACAACCTCGACGCCGACCGGCTGCTCGAGCTGTGCGAGCGCCGCTTCCCCCAGCGCTTCGCGGGCGTGCGCGAGTTCCTCGAGGAGACCGCCCAGCACTACCCGCTCCGCGACACCGAGCGGTTGCTGCCGACGCCGCTGGCGCTCGAGCCGCTCTTCCCGCGCGTGAGGTACTCCGATGCGCGGTGATCGTCGCCGCGCGGGGCAGGTGAGGTTCGACGACGCCGCGCAGGTCATGGTCGACGCCGGGCTCGTCGACGTCGACTACGTCGCCGCGCAGCTCGGCACCCCCTTCGACTCACCGGTGGAGGCCGCGCGAGCGGTCGTCGAGGCCGGGGACGTCTCCCCGCACCCGCTCTTCGAGGCGCAGTGGATCGGCCGGCGCCGCTCCTGGCAGCGACTGGGCCAGCACCCGGCGCTCTGGTACGTCGCCGAGCGCCGACGCCGCAACCGGATCGCCCCCCACCCGCTGGTCGACCCACGGATCATCTTCGCCGCCCACCCCGAGGCGCGGCACCACCCCTACGGCGCGCTGTCCTACTGGTTGTCGGTGTCCGGACCGGGGACCCCCCTGCCGACGCGCATCCTGCCCAAGCGGGTCTCGTGGAGCACCTACCGTGCCGCCGCCATCGAGGCCGCTGCCGGCTGGCGCGAGGAGGTCGTGGTGCAGCGACCCGAGCTCGTCGGCCCCACGCCCGCCCTCACGCCCGGCGCGGGCTCCTCCCCCGCCGTGACGGTCGTGATGGCCACCCAGGACGCCGGCCCGCTCGTCCACCGCACGGTCGAGTCGCTCCAGGCGCAGACCTTCGCCGACTGGCACCTCGTCGCCGTGGACCGAGGCTCGGTGGACGACACCGCAGCCGTCCTCCACGGCATGGCGGCCTTCGACGACCGCATCACGCTCGTGCGCGAGTCGCGCTGCGGTGAGGCCCGCGCGCTCAACGTCGCCCTCGAGCACGGCACGGCCGACCACGTGGCGTTCCTCGCGCTGGGCCGTGAGTGGCTGCCGGAGATGCTCGGAGACCTGCTCGCGCACGCCCAGCAGACCGGCGCCGCGTGCGTCCTGGCCGGGATCGGCGCCGTGGGCCGCTCGCGCCACGAGCTGCTCGGCGGTCGCCCGGTGGACCTCACCACCGCGCTGCTGCGCCGCGACGCGGTCAAGGACGTGGGTGGCTTCGACGAGTCCCTCGGAGGCGCGGTCGAGCGCGACCTGCTCCTGCGCCTGACGCGCACGAGCGAGCCGGTGGCGGTCGACGTACCCGTCCTGCGTCGGCCCGAGCCGGTCCCGGTCGGCCACGGCGACGACTGGGGCTCGGTGGTGCTCGAGCGCCAGCTGGTGGACTGGGAGGCGGCCGCGGCCCGCGAGACCTCCGAGGGCCTGGTCAGCCACGTCATGCCCGTGGGGGCCGAGCCGCGACGCACCGTCGAGTGGCTGGGATCGGTGCCGCGCGAGGGTGCCGAGCTGATCCTCGTCGGGGTCCGGCTGCGCCGCGCCCACCACGTGCTGGCGGCCTCGATCGCCTCGGTCATCTCCGGCGCGCGCTTCGTGTCGGTGCCCGCGGCGGTCTCGATGTCGGCCGCCACCAACGTCGGTCTCGCGCAGGCGACGGGCAGCACGGTGCTGCTGGTCCGGCCCGAGGCGATGCCGCCACGACAGCCGATCGCCCAACGCCTGGCCGACGTGCTCCGCGAGGAGGACGTCGCGGTGGCCCAGCCCCTGGTCGTGGACCTCGACGGGGTGGTGCTGAGCGCCGGCGCGAGGTTCGGCGCGGACAACCCCCACCCCGAGCTCTTCCTCGCGGGACTGCCCTCCAGCGACGCCGTACGCATCGGGCAGAGCCCCCTCGCCGCCCCCGCCGCCCCGGTGGTGGGGCTGCGCACGAGCACGGCACTCGCGCTGCGCGGTCTCGACGCGCGCTTCCACTCCGTGCTCGCCGAGACCGACCTCGGGCTGCGGGCCGAGCAGGCCGGGCTCGGTCACGCCGTGGTCGTGCCCGACACCGTCATCACGTCGCGCACCGCGTACGCCGGGCCCGAGGAGCTCATCGGCGCCCTGTCGTCACTGCGCCCGACCACGCAGGCGGCGCCCGCCCCACCCGACCGCGCGACCGAGCTGCTGATGCGCGCCGGGCTGGAGGTCACCGACGAGCGCCAGCGCCGGGTCTCGGCCGACCCCGAGGACCGCAACGCCCCTGCCGTGCTGGTGCCGCAGCTGGTCGTGCGCTCGCTCGACGGCATCCACGAGTCACCGCCGCGGCTGCGCTGGGCCGTCGACATCGCCTCGCCGGCCGCGCCGCGCGGCGACCGCTGGGGCGACACCTACTTCGCCCGCTCGCTCGCCGACGCGCTCGAGCGACGCGGCCAGCACGTCGCCATCGACCGGCGCGACGCGCGCGAGCGCGACTCCCGCGACCACGACGACGTGCTGCTGGTCCTCCGCGGGCTCGACCGGGTCACCCCCAGGCCCGGGCTGCTCAACGTCGAGTGGATCATCAGCCACCCCGACATGATCGACCCGGACGAGGTCGCGGCGTTCGACCTGGTCTACGCCGCCAGCACCAGCTGGTCGGAGCGGATGACGCGCGCCTGGGGCACGCGGATCGCGCCGCTGCTCCAGTGCACCGACACCCGCTGGTTCCACCCCGACCGCGCCGAGCCCGACACCGGTCCCGCGCTGCTCTTCGTCGGCAACTCGCGTGGTGTCTACCGCTACGCCGTCCGCAGCGCGCTCGCGATCGGTGCCGATCTCACCCTCCACGGCAACGACTGGACCGAGTTCGTCGAGCGCGAGCAGATCGCCTCCGGCGGCGTGGCCAACGAGGAGGTCGGTGCGCTCTACGCATCGGCCGGCGTCGTGCTCAACGACCACCACCTCGACATGCGTCGTGACAGCTTCGCCTCCAACCGGCTCTTCGACGCCGCGGCCTGCGGTGCGCGGATCGTCAGCGACCGCATCGACGGCCTGGAGGAGACCTTCTCCGGGCTCGTGGTCCCCTTCGACAACGAGCACGAGCTGGCCCGCCTGGTGCAGCCGCCGTACGACGCCTTCCCCGACGACGAGACCCGGCGCCGGATCGCCACCCGGATCATCGCCGAGCACAGCTTCGACAAGCGCGCGGAGACGCTCATCGACGACGCGGTGCGCGCGATCCTGGCCCGCCGCTAGCCGACCCGGCTGGTCTGCACACCGACAGGGATCGACCCGGCGCATCAGCACGCACAGGGGCGTCGAGTCGGCGCATCAGCGCGTGCACACGCGCCCACTCGACCCGTCAGCGCGTGCACACGCGCCCACTCGAGAGGTCAGCCGAGGAGCGCGTCGACGAACGCCGCGGCGTCGAAGGGCGCCATGTCGTCGGCACCCTCACCAAGGCCGACGAGCTTGACCGGCACGCCGAGCTCCCGCTGGACCTGCACCACGATGCCGCCCTTCGCGGAGCCGTCGAGCTTGGTCAGCACGATGCCCGTGACGTCGACGATCTCGCTGAAGACGCGGGCCTGGATGAGGCCGTTCTGGCCGGTGGTGGCGTCGAGGACGAGCAGCACCTCGGTGACGGGGGCCTGCTTCTCGATGACGCGCTTGACCTTGCCGAGCTCGTCCATCAGCCCGGCCTTGTTCTGGAGTCGGCCCGCGGTGTCGACCAGCACCGTGTCGACGCCGTGGTCCACGCCGTGCTTGACCGCGTCGAAGGCCACGCTCGCGGGGTCGCCGCCCTCGGGGCCACGGACGACCTCGACGCCGACGCGCTCGCCCCACGTGGCGAGCTGGTCGACCGCAGCGGCGCGGAAGGTGTCGGCCGCGCCCAGCGTGACGGTGCGGTCCTCGGCCACGAGGATGCGGGCGATCTTGCCGACGGTGGTGGTCTTGCCGGCGCCGTTGACGCCGACGACGAGCACCACGCCCGGCTTGCCGTCGGTGCCGGTGACCTGGACGCGACGGTCCATGTCGGGGCCGACGAGCTCGATGAGCTCCTCGCGCAGCACCGTGCGTGGGTCGGGCGCCTGCCCGCCCTCCACGCGGAGTCGCTCACGCAGCCGCTCCACCAGTGCCTGCGTGGGTGCGACGCCGATGTCGGCGGTGAGGAGGGTGTCCTCGATCGCCTCCCAGGTGTCCTCGTCGAGGCGGTCGCGGCTGAGCAGGGCCAGCAGGCCCTTGCCCAGGCCGCCCTGCGAGCGGGAGAGGCGCTGACGCAGGCGCACGATGCGCGACGCCGTGCCCTCGGGCCTCTCCAGCGCGGGCGGCGCCTCGACGGCCGGCTCCGCCGTGTCGACCGCGGGCTCCGGCGGCGCCTCGGTGGCGACCTCGCCCTCGGTCGGCGGCGGCGCGATGACATCGGTGCCGCCCGCCGGCGGCTCGACGCGGCGGCGTCGACCCGCGGTCAGCAGGCCGGCGAGCGTCAGCACGCCGACGACCGCGATGGCGATGATCAGATAGAGCCATTCACCCAGGGCACCCATGGGGGCAATCCAATCAGAGGTGGGCCACGCGCCGAAGTCGGGTGAGCACCGTGGGCTCGTGCGGGGCCGGCACCTGGTCGAGCCGGGCGCGCAGCCCGTCGCGTTCGTCCGCGAGCCGGTCGCCGCGGGCCCGGGCCCGCTCGAGCTGCTCGCGCGTGCGCCCCAGCTCGCCCAGGACCGCGTCGAACGCCGCCGACAGGCCCGAGGTGCCGCACGCCGTCATCGGTGACGCCGCACCCTTGCCGGGCCGGGCGATCCACACGACCTCGTGCGGCATCAGGTGGAACCACTCGACCGCCGCCTCACCGAGCAGCGCGGGCGGGGTGACCCGCAGGGTCGCCAGTCCAGCCTGCGAGAACCGCTCGTCGACGTCGTCGCCGTACCACCGCACGTGGTCGGCCTGGCCGAAGCGGCGCAGGCACTCCTCCGGCGATGCGGTCGGGTCCTCGTCGGTGGCCACGCCCGTCCTGAGCGGCACCTCGAGCAGCGCGATCCCGCGCGGACTGAGCACGCGGGCGATCTCGGCCATGGCCGCGCGGTCGTCGGGCACGTGCTCGAGGACGTGGTAGCAGACCAGGAGGTCCACGGAGGCGTCGCGCAGCGGCAGCGCAGTCAGGCAGGCGAGCGCGTCGACGTCGCGCTTGTCGTGGCCGAGGTCGAGGCGCACCCGCCGGCGGGCGCCCAGCCGGTCGATCAGCGGCGTGGACTGCCGGGACGGAGCGATCTCCACCACCGTGTCGAGGTCGCGCAGGTCGGGTCCGAGCGCGCCGAGGAGCAGCGAGAGGAACCGGTGCCGCTCCAGGCTCCCGCACCGCGGGCACTTGGCATGCGGTCGTCCGTTGGGACCCGGGCGGAACTCGCGGGACACCTTGGCCCCGCAGGCCGCGCAGTAGGCCCGGTGCTGGTCGTGCCGTGAGCCGGTCACGCCTTGCACGCTAGCCCTCGACGGCGCCGGAGTGGCGTGCCACGCCGAGCCGGGCGGAGGAGTCGTTCAGACGCTCAGACGCGCGACTCGGAGTCCTCGAGGGTCGGCAGGGAGTCGACACCCTTGCGCATCGCGTCGCCCAGCTGCGGGACGACCGGCATCTGCGCGCCCCGGTGGGGGTAGGCGACGTAGACGGCCACGGCGGCGGCGACGAGCACGCCGAGGGTCATCATCAGGATGATCGCGAGCACGGGTTCCTCCGAGGTGGTCCGGTCAGGTCGTGCCCAACATGACACACCGCGCAGCGGCTGCTCGCATCGCCGTCCGCCACCGGCGCGTCGGGGTGGTGACCGTCACCCCTCCGGGGGTGCGTCGGGTCGCAGCAGGCGTACGACGGCGTCGCGGACGACGTCCGGGATCGGTGTCACCGGCCGGTCGCCGGCGCCGCGGGAGTTGTCGACGTAGACGTGGACGAAGCGCCCCTCGGCTGCCGCCTGCTCCGCATCACCCTGGAACAGGCCGATGCGGTAGACCACCGAGCTCGTCCCCACCTTGTCGGCGACCAGGCCCATCTCGATCGGCTCGGGGAAGCCGATCTCGCGGAAGTAGCGGCAGCCCGTCTCCGCCACCACGCCGATCTGCGGCAGCGCGCGCACGTCGACACCGGTCGCGTCGTAGAGGTAGGCGTTGACGGCCGTGTCGAAGAGCTCGTAGTAGGTCGCGTTGTTGAGGTGGCCGTAGGCGTCGTCGTCGCGCCAGCGGGTCGTGGCGGTGCGCCACACGGCGTACGACTCGCGCGTGGGCACGCGCCGCTGGCCCTGGTCACCCGTCGCCTGGCTCATGCGCGGAACCCTAGCGAGCAGGTCGACCCGCGACGCGAGCCGGACGGCGCAACCCGGCGGCAGCGACCTGCTCCCCCGCCACCCACACGTCCGCCACGTCCGGGTCGCCGGCGAGCGCGAAGATCTTGCCCAGCGCCTCGGCGGGCGACCCGACGTGCCGCAGCCCGATGTCGAGCGCGGTGCCCCCGCGTGGTCGTACGCAGATCGCGTCGAACTGCCGTCCGACCGACAGGTCGCCCACCTGGTCGTCGAGGCCGAGCGCGCGGGCGCCGCCCCGGGTGGCGAGCCAGAGCAGCTGCGCCGCGGACAGCGCCACCCCCTCGGCACCGAGCAGGCCCTGCACGAAGCACGCCTGCAGGCCCTCCTTGAACATCGAGAAGCCGGTGCCGGCGCCGACGTCCGAGCCGAGCGCCACGGTGACGCCGTGGTCCAGGTGCCGGCGCATCGGGAACAACCCGGAGCCCAGGGCGGAGTTGGACGAGGGGCAGTGCGCCACGGCGCTGCCGGCCCCGGCGAGCACGGCGAGCTCCGCGTCGCTGGCGTGGACGTTGTGGGCGAGCACCGACCGGGGCCCCAGGAGGCCGTGGCGGTCGTAGGTGTCGACGTAGTGCTCGGCGCTGCGGAAGAGGCGTCCGACCTCGGCCACCTCGGCGGGGTTCTCGTTGACGTGGGAGGTGAACCAGGCGTCGGGCACCGAGGCCGCGGCCTCCGCGCAGGCGTCGAGCATGGCGTCCGAGGCGGAGTAGGAGAAGCGCGGCGTGACGGCGTAGCGCGCCCGGCCCACCCCGTGCCAGCGCGCCGCGAGCATCGCCTGGTCGGCCGCCGCGCGGCGCGGGTCGACGAGCAGCGGCTCCGGCAGGCCGCGGTCGGAGACCACGAGTCCGCTGGTGATCCGCAGGCCGTAGTGCGCCGCCTCGGTGAACAGCGCGTCGACGGCGGCCGGGAAGTGCGAGCCGAAGACGAGCGCCGTCGTGGTGCCCGCCGCGACGAGCGAGCCGACGAACTCGGTGGCCACCTCCGCGGCGTAGGCGGGGTCGGCCAGCCGTTGCTCCTCGGGCAGCGCACAGCGCTCGAGCCACTCCAGCAGCGGCATTCCGAGGGCGCCGATCACCCGCACCTGCGGGTAGTGCACGTGGGTGTCGACCAGGCCGGGGAGCAGCCACCCGTCGCGCAGGTCGATCACGGCCTCGTCAGGATGCGCAGCGCGCACCACGCCGAAGTCGTCGCGCTCGGTGATCGTGCCGTCCTCCACCACGATCCCGACGTCCTCACCGGCCCGGAGGTGGGACGGGTCGCGGGGGTCGCCGACGAACGGGTCCTCCGGCGTGTCGAGCACCCGGGCCCGGAAGAGGGTCACGTCGTGACCGCCGCTCCGTGCCCGTCGGGTCGGCCGTCCGCGTCGGCGTACGCCGCCCCGGCGAGCCCGAGCACGTCGGCGGCCACGCCGAGGGCGATCACGGCTGGCTCCTTGCCAGGACCCGGGGTCCCGATCGGGCACCGGACCCGCGCGACGACGTCGGGCGGGTGTCCCTCCTCGCGCAGCGCCTTGGCGAACCTGCGGGCCTTCGCGGCCGAGCCGATGACGCCGATCGAGGCCAGGTGGCCGGGACCGGTGCGCAGCGCCGCGTCGCACACCGCGAGGTCCTCGGCGTGGTCGTGGCTCATGACCAGCAGGTGCGTGCCGGCGGGCACCATCCCGAGCGCCACCTCGGGCAGCGGCGCGTGGTGCAGGTGCACCGCGGCCTCGGCGTCCGCGAGCGCCGGGTGGTCGCGTACGGCGTCCACGTGGGCGGCACGCGAGTCGACCAGGTGCAGGTCGATGTCGTGGCGCGACAGCAGCCGGGCGAGCTCGAGACCCACGTGTCCGAGGCCGACCAGCGCGACCGAGGCCACGACCGGGAGCGGTTCGAGGAGGACCTCGACCTCGCCGCCGCAGCACTGGCGGCCGTGGTCGGTGCGGGCTCGCTCGTGCAGGTCGAAGGTGCACCGCTCCACCGCCGTCGAGCCGGCGGCCAGGAGCGCCCGGGCCCGGTCGAGGACGGTCGCCTCGAGGTTCCCGCCACCGACCGAGCCCCACGTCCGGTCCGGCCCGACGACCATGTGCGCGCCAGGGTCGCGCGGGGCGTGCCCGCGCACCGCGACGACGGTCACCAGCACCCCGGGCTGCCGCTGCTCGCGCAGCGCCGTGACGGCGCGGATCCAGGACATCAGGCCTCCATCGAGGGCTCGGGGCCGGCGGATGCCGGCACGGGGTCAAGCAGGTCGCGCTGGACCTGCTCGGAGCGCGGGTGCAGCGCCGGCTCGTCGGGACCCGGCTGGTCGGGCACGACGCCGGTCCCGCCGCGCACCAGGCGGGCGCGGTCGGGGTCACCGGACCGGGCGTCCTCCACGGCCCAGAACACCGCCTCCGGCGTCGCGGGAGACGCCAGGTCGACCGAGGTCCCGGTGCCACCGTCGGAGGCGAAGGCCGCGGCTGCGGCCCGCAACGCCTCGCGCACCGCGAACGCCAGCATCACGGGCGGCTCCCCCACGGCCTTGGAACCGTAGACCGCGCCGTCCTCGTGGGCGTGCTGGAGCAGGGACACCCGGAAGTCGCCCGGCATCTCGGAGAACGAGGGCAGCTTGTAGGTCGAGGCGGCCTGCGTGGCCAGCCGGCCGCGCTGCGGGCCTGCGGAGGTGTCCCAGCGCAGGTCCTCCAGCGTCAGCCACCCCGCCCCCTGGACGAAGCCGCCCTCGACCTGGCCGAGGTCGACCAGCGGCGACAGCGAGTCCCCGACGTCGTGGACGATGTCGACGCGCCGGGTGTGGTGGGCACCGGTGAAGCCGTCGACCTCGACCTCGGCGGCGCAGACGCCGTAGGCGAAGTACTTGAACGGGTGCCCGCGCATGGCGGTGGAGTCCCAGTGGAGTCCCTCGGTGCGGTAGAAGCCCGCCGCCCAGAGCTGCACCCGCGCGAAGTAGGCCGCCTGGACCAGGTCGCGCCACGGCAGGCCGCGGCCGGCGTCGACCTCGGCCAGGCGGCGCAGGATCTGCTCGCAGGCGTCCTTGACGGCCCCGCCGTTGAGGT
Source organism: Nocardioides furvisabuli (assembly GCA_964021995.1). Classification (GTDB taxonomy): domain Bacteria; phylum Actinomycetota; class Actinomycetes; order Propionibacteriales; family Nocardioidaceae; genus Nocardioides; species Nocardioides furvisabuli_A. Next base: position 13,284 of record CAXHZJ010000014.1, read on the forward strand.
CGGCCCCTGCGCTCGCGGCGGTCGCGGAGGTGTTGGGCACCTTGTCCGTGCGGGTCGGGGCCAGGCGCACCAGCTCGAGCGGTACGCCCAGAGCGGTCGCGGCCACCTGGAGCATCTTGGTGTGCAGGCCCTGGCCCATCTCGGTGCCGCCGTGGTTCACCAGCACCGACCCGTCCTTGTAGACGTGGACGAGGGCGCCGCCCTGGTTGAAGGCGGTGAAGTTGAAGGAGATGCCGAACTTCACCGGCGTGAGCGCCAGCGCCCGCTTGGTGTGCGCGTGCGCGGCGTTGAAGGCCGCGACCTCCTCGAGGCGTCGTTCGACGTCCGCCTCGTCGTGGAGCTGCTGCCACGCGGTTGCCAGCCGGTCGGCGTGCCGGACCGGCTGGCCGTACGGCGTCTCCTGGCCGTCGACGTAGAAGCTGCGGCGACGCACCTCGCGCGCGTCGAGCCCGACCAGCGGCGCACACCGTCCGATGACGTCCTCGACGACCAGCATCCCCTGCGGGCCGCCGAAGCCGCGGAACGCGGTCTGGGAGGTCTTGTGGGTGTGGGCCACGCGGCCGTGGAGGCGTACGTGCGGCAGCCAGTAGGCGTTGTCGACGTGGCACAGCGCCCTAGCCAGGACCGGCTCGGACAGGTCGAGGCTCCACCCGCCGTCGGAGGTGAGGGTGGCGTCGAGGGCGAGCAGCCGGCCCTCGGCGTCGAATCCCGCGCGCCACTCGGCGTGGAAGCCGTGGCGCTTGCCGGTCATCGTCACGTCCTGCTGGCGGGTGAGCCGGAGCCGCACGGGACGCCCGGTCAGCACGGCCCCGAGGGCGGCGACGGCCGCATAGCCGTGGGGCTGCATCTCCTTGCCGCCGAACCCGCCGCCCATCCGCAGGCACTGGACGGTGACCTCGTGGCTGCGCAGCCCCAGGACGTGCGCGACGATCTCCTGCGTCTCGGTCGGGTGCTGGGTGCTGCACTGGACGAACACCTGCCCGGCCTCGTCGACGACGGCCAGGGAGGCGTGCGTCTCGAGGTAGAAGTGCTCCTGCCCGGCCATCTCGGTGACGCCGCTGAACACGTGGGCCGCCTCCGCGAAGCCGCGCTCGACGTCGCCGCGCTCCACCGTGGGCCGGCCACCCTGGTAGGAGCCCTCCTCGATCGCCTCGGCGAGGGTCAGCACCGCGGGCAGCGGCTCGTAGTCGACCACCACCGCGGCCGCGCCGAGCCGCGCTGCCTCCAGGGTCTCCCCCAGCACCCAGGCCACGGCCTGGCCGTGGAACATCACGGTGTCGGGGAACAGCGGCTCGTCGTGCTTGACGCCCGAGTCGTTGGTGCCGGGGACGTCGGCTGCGGTGAGCACGCGCTCCACACCGGGCACGGCCAGCGCCGGGGTCGCGTCGAGTCGGAGCACCCGTGCGTGCGCGTGGGGTGCGGGCACGGGGTGGGCGTGGAGCACGTCGGAACGTGTCGCCACCAGGTCGTCGGTGTAGAGCGCGTGGCCCGTGACGTGCAGGCCGGCACTCTCGTGCGGCAGCGCGCGGCCGACGACGACGCCCTCGTCGGGACGGCGGGACAGCTCGCTCATCGTCCGTCTCCTCCGCCCGCGGTGGTGGGACCGGGCTCCTGCGACTCCGCCCACAGGCGCCGCAGTGCATTGCCCAGCATGGCGCTGCGGTAGTCGGCGCTGGCGCGCTGGTCGCTCAGTGGGGTGCCCTCCCCGCGCAGCACGCCGGCGGCGTGCTCGACGGTCTCCTCGGTCCAGGGACGGCCCTCGAGCGCCTGCTCGGTGGCCAGGGCGCGCAACGGCACGGCCGCCACGCCGCCGAGCCCGATCCGGGCGCGTCGTACGACGCGGGTGCCGTCGTCGTCCGGGCCGAGGTCCAGGGCGAACGCCACCGCGACCGAGGAGATGTCGTCGAAGCGGCGCTTGGCGATCTTGTGGAACGCCGTCGCCGAGGCCGACGCGGTGGGCAGCGGCACCCGGACGACGCGGATCAGCTCGCCGGGTCGGCGTACGGTCTCGCGGTAGCCGGTGAAGTAGTCGGCCAGCGCGACCTCGCGCTCCCCGTCGGCGTGGGCCAGCACCAGGGAGGCCTCCAGCGCCAGCAGCACAGGCGCGGCGTCGCCGATGGGCGAGGCGGTGCCGAGGTTGCCGCCGAGCGTCGCGGCGTTGCGGATCAACCGGGAGGCGAACTGCGGCACGAGCGCGTCGAGCAGCGGGACACGGCCGGCCAGTCGCTCCTCGACCTCGGTGAGGGTGAGTGCGGCTCCGATCTCGACGGCGTGGTCGGTGACCTCGAACGCGCGCAGCTCGGCCAACCGGTCGATGCCGACGACCAGGCGGTCGCGGCGGCCCCGCAGGTTCACCTCGACGCCGTGGTCGGTCGCCCCGGCCACTGGGACGGCCGTGGGGTGGCCGGTGAGCAGGTCGAGGGCCTCGCCGAGCGAGGTGGGGCGCACGTAGCGGCCGCTGTCGTCGGACGCGTCGGTGGCCACCGGTCCCGGGGCCGGTGCCGCGCAGCGCCCGGCGAGCGGGTCGTCGGGCGACGGCTCCCCGAGGGCGTACGCCGCGTCGCGGATGGGGCGGTAGCCGGTGCAGCGGCACAGGTTGCCCGAGAGGGCGTGCAGGTCGAAGCCGTTGGGCCCGTGCTCCTCCTGGGGGTCGTGGCCGTCGTCGACGGGCGCGCGATCGGCGCGGTAGAACTCCGCGGCCATGCTGCACACGAATCCGGGCGTGCAGTAGCCGCACTGCGAGCCGCCACGCTCGGCCATCTCGCGCTGGACGGGGTGCAGCGCCGCCGGTGACCCCAGGCCCTCGGCCGTGACGACCTCCTGACCGGCCAGCGCGACGCTCGCCGGCAGGCAGGAGTTGAGGGCCGTCCAGGTCGCTCCGTCACCGTCGGCAGTGGGGCGGGCGACGAGGACGGCGCACGCACCGCACTCACCCTCGGCGCACCCCTCCTTGGCACCCGTCAGGCCCAGGCCGCGCAGGTAGTCGAGCAGGTTGACGTGCGGCCGGGCTGGCAGCGCGCGCTGCCGGCCGTTCACGTGCATCTCCATCGTCACAGGCTAGGTGCTCCTTCGGCTGGACCCGGCAGGTCGGAACGGATCGCGGGCGGGTGGACGGGCGGCCGACTCACTCGACCTCCCGCAGGTCCTGGTAGGCCCGACTGATCCGGGCCGTGCGCTCGGAGCCGGCGCGACCGACGCGGCGCAGGACACCGTCGGCGAGGACGCTGACCAGGCTCATCGCCGCGGCGTAGGAGTCGAAGGCCAGGCCGCTGTGCACCGGGCACTCCAGGAAGACGGTCGCGGCGGATGCGTGCCCGGCGGCGGTCGGGTCGGCGACGAGGACGACGCCGGCGCCCGTGGCACCCGCCTGATCCATCAGCAGGGAGAACCCGCGCGGGCGGCGCCGGAAGCCCATGAGCACCACGACGTCGCGGGGCCCGAGGTCGGCGAGCTCCTCGCCGACCACCTGGCCGGGGAGGGGGGCCAACCGGACGTCCGGGCGGACCTGCGCGAGCTGCTGGCGCAGGTGGAGCGCGACCACGTGGCCGTTGCGCCAGCCGACGACGAGCACCCGCTCGGCGTCGGCGAGCAGCTCGACCGCGCGGGCGATGGAGGGCTGGCCAAGGGCGACGGCGATCGCCGTTGCGTCCGACTGCGCCTGCTCCGCCGGGGTGCTTCCCTCGTCGATGCGGCGCGGCTCCCCCGCCGAGCGCAGGGACCGCAGGTGGTCGCGCACCTCGTCGAAGCCCGCGAAGCCCAGGCTGCGGAAGAGCCGGCTCATCGTCGCCTTGGACACCCCGGCCATGTCGGCGAGCTCCGAGGCACGGTAGGTCGCGAGGTCGTCGATGTGCTCGAGCAGCGTCGCGGCGGCCCGTTGCTCCTGCGGGGACAGGTGGGCGTGGTGCCGAGCGATCCGCTCGTCGATGCGCGGCCCGGCCGGGACGTCGACCTCGGTCGCGCTCACGTCCGGCCCTCCATCGCGACGGCCACCTCGAGCACGGCGCGCTCGAGGGCGATGAGGCCGGCCTCCACGTCCACCGCACGGACGTCCTCGTCGGGGTGGTGGCTGATGCCGTCGGCGCACCGCACGAAGAGCATCCCGATGTCGGTCACCGACGCCATGACCATCGCGTCGTGGCCGGCCCGGCTCCACAGGTCCATCGGAGCGTCGTCGCCGGTGGCGCGGATGCCCGCGGTGACGGCCTGCTGCAGCCAGGGAGCGCAGGGGGCGGAGTCGGCGCGGTGGGCCTCGACCACGTCGAGATCGAGGTTGCGCCGCCCGCAGATCTCACCCATGACCCGCTCGAGCTCGGCCCACGTGGCATCGCGCTCGACGTCGGCCTCGGCGCGCAGGTCGAGGCTGATCACCGCGCGACCGGGGATCACGTTGACCGCACCGGGCGAGACCTCGATCCGGCCGACGGTCGCGATGCAGTCACGCTCGCGGGCGATCCTCTCGATCGCCACGACGGCCTCGGACGCGCCGACCAGCGCGTCGCGACGCCGGGGGTACGGCGTACCGCCCGCGTGCCGGGCCTCTCCGGTGAAGACCAGCCGGAAGCGTCGCGCGCCCGCGATCGACGTGACGTTGCCCAGGGAGGCTCCTGCGGCCTCGAGGTAGGGGCCCTGCTCGATGTGCGCCTCGAGGTAGCCGACCATGCCCGCGGGGTCGCGGGCCGCGTCACCCACGGCACGAGGGTCGAGTCCGAAGTCGAGGAAGGCCTGGTGCAGCGTCGTGCCGTCACGGTCGCGCAGGTCCCAGTCGGCCTCGTCCCAGACCCCGGCGACCGCCTTGCTCCCCAGCAGCGCGGAGCCGAACCGGGTCCCCTCCTCGTCGCTGAACGCGACCACCTCCAGCGCGAACGGCAGCCCGTCCACCCGGTCACCCAGCCGCTCGAGCACCTCGACGGCCATGAGGACGCCGAGCATGCCGTCGAAGCTGCCGGCGTCGGGGACGGTGTCGACGTGCGAGCCGAGCACGAGCGCCGGCAGGCCGGGGCGACGGCCCTCGCGGCGGCCCCACTGGTTGCCGGCGGCGTCCTGCCAGGTGGAGGTGGCGCCGGCCGCCCGCAACCACCCGGCCACGGCCTGGTTGGCCCGGGCGTGCTCGGGGGTGAGGTGCGTGCGCTCCAGGACTCCGGGGCGGGCGCTGATCAGGTCGAGGTCGGCGCAGCGGCCGAGCACCCGCGCGGCACCGGCTGGGTCGCTCATCCGGCGTACACCTCGCGGGCGGCACCCGTGCCGCCGCCGGCGATGATCACCGCGCCCGCCTCGCGGAGCACCTGCTCGAGGGCGGCCAGCGTGGTGAGCACCGCGTCACGGCGCGCGTTCCATCCCATGGTGCCGATGCGCCAGACCCGGCCGTGCAGCGGACCGAACGAGGTGCCGATCTCGATGCCGTAGTCGGTGAGCATGCCGGCGCGCACGGCGTCACCGTCGACGCCGTCGGGGATCTCCACCGCCACCACGTTGTGCATCTTGTGGGCCTGGTCGCCGAAGACGGTGAGGCCCAGGCCCTCCACGCCGGCGAGCATCGCCGCGCCGTGGAGCCGGTGCCGCTCGACCGACTCCTCGAGGCCCTCGTCGAGGAGCACGCGGGCGCACTCGCGCGCGCCGTAGAGCATGGTGGTGGCCTCGGTGTGGTGGTTGAGCCGGCGCGGGCCCCAGTAGTCGATGAGCATCGCGAGGTCGAGGTAGTTGCTGGCGATGCGCGTGCCGCGCGCCGTGTCGCCGTCCTCGCGGATGCCCGCCTCGACGTGACGGCGCCCCTGGACGAGCTCCACGGCACGCGGCGACATGGTGATGGGAGCGCTGCCCGACGGGCCGCCGAGGCACTTCTGCAGCCCGGCGGTGACGACGTCCAGGCCGCACGCGTCGGTCGCCAGCTCGTTGCCACCGAGGCTGGCCGTCGCGTCGCAGTAGACGATCACGTCGTGACCGGCCAGGGCCTCGGCGAGGCCGGCGAGCGGCTGGTTCATCGTGGTGGAGGTGTCGCCCTGGACGAGGGCGAGCACCTTGGGCCGGACGCGGGCGACCGCGGACGCGATCTCGTCGACGTCGAAGACCTCGCCCCAGGGGCGCTCGATGGTGTGCACCTCGGCGCCGCACCGCTCCCCGATCTCGCGGAGCAGGTGGCCGAAGCGGCCGAAGACCGGGACGAGCAGGCGGTCGCCGGGCTCGAGCAGGCTCACCAGCGCGGCCTCTATGCCGGCGCGCGACGTGCCGTCGACGAGGAAGGTCTGCTCGTTGGCGGTGCGGAAGACCTGGCGGTAGAGGTCCATGGTGTCGTTCATCCAGCCCGTCATCGCCGGGTCGAACTGCCCGACGAGCTGCTGCGACATCGCCTGGAGCACCCGGGGGTGGGCGGTGATCGGGCCGGGCCCCATCAGCAGGCGGGGCGGCGGCACGAGCGGCGGGGACGACGTCATTCCCGCATGCTACTGAAACAGGTGTTTCAGCGCTGTTTCATCCGTGTCACGTCTCGTGCGCCGGGACGGCCCACCAGGCGCCCGGTCCGCTGCGCCGGGTCGTCGCGGTCGAGCAGCTCGCCGCGCAGGACGGTCGTCGTGACCGCCCCCGCCAGCGACCGGCCGTCGTAGGCCGAGATGGGGTTGCGGTGCGCCAGGCGGGTCACGTCGACGTCGGTGGTCGCCGCCTCGTCGAGCACCACGAGGTCGGCATCGGCCCCGACCTCGATCCGCCCCTTGGCTCCGAGGCCGACGAGGTCGGCGGTCGCGCGCGACATCCAGCGGCTCACCACCTCCGGTCCGATCCCGCGCCGACGCGCCCCGTCCACCACGGCTGTGAAACCGACCTGGAGACCGGCGATGCCGCCCCAGGCCTGCTGCAGGTCGCCGTCACCGCGCTCCTTCTCCGCCGCGGTGGCCGGCGAGTGGTCGGTGACGACCATGTCGACGACACCCCCGAGGAGGCCCTGCCACAGCGCCTCGCGGTTGCCCGCGTCGCGGATCGGCGGACAGCACTTGAACTCCGGCGCCGCGTCGGGCAGCGACCCGGCGTCGAAGCAGAGGTAGTGCGGGCAGGTCTCGACGGTGACGGCCAGGCCCTCGGCCCGTGCGTCGGCGAGCAGGTCGAGCGCCCGTGCGCTCGAGAGGTGAAGGACGTGCACCCGGGCGCCGCTCTCACGCGCCCCCTCGATCACCCGCGCCACGGCCTCGGTCTCGGCCCGGTCGGGTCGCGAGAGCAGGAAGTCGGCGTACGCCCGGCTCGGCGGGTGGGGGGCTGCGTCCAGCACGCCGGGGTCCTCGGCGTGCACCACCATCAGCGCCCCGAGGTCGGCGACGCGGGCCAGGGCCGCGCGGAAGCCGGCCGGGTCGAGCGGGGGGAACTCGTCCACGCCGGAGGGCGACAGGAAGCACTTGAAGCCGAAGACGCCGGCGTCCCAGAGCGGCTCGAGGTCGTCGAGGTTGCCGGGCACCGCGCCGCCCCACAGGCCGACGTCGACGGCGAGCTGGGAGTCGGCGGCCGCGCGCTTGGCGACCAGGCCCGCGAGCGTCGTGGTGGGCGGCACCGAGTTGAGCGGCATGTCGACCAGCGTCGTGACGCCGCCCAGGGCGGCGGCCCGGGTGGCGGTCGCGAAGCCCTCCCACTCGGTGCGGCCGGGCTCGTTCACGTGCACGTGGGTGTCGACCACGCCGGGCAGCACGATCGACGACGCTCCGACGCGCAGCACCTCGCCCGACACGGGGTGGTCGACCGGCTCCACCGACCGCACCTCGCCGTCCGCGAGCAGGAGCGTCGCGGGGCGTACGTCGTCGCCGACCAGCACGCGGTCGGCGACCACGGCGTCGATGCGCATCAGCAGAACCCGGTGACGGACGCCCACGCGGCGGGGGCGGCCGGCTGGCCCTCGCGGGTCAGGCTGGCCTCGATCAGCCCGTAGGGCCGGTCGGCGGCGAAGAACACCTCGCCGGGGTTGTCGAGCCCGAAGGGTGCGAGGTCGACCAGGAAGTGGTGCTTGTTGGGGCACGAGATGCGGATCTCGACGATCTCCGGGTGGGCCTCCAGCACGGCGCGACCCATCGCGTGCACCGTCTGCTGGAGCGCCAGCGAGTGCACGTCCGCGAAGGTGGCGAGCAGCAGGGCCTCGACCGAGGCGTGGAGGGCGTCGTGGTCACGCGCGGGGTCGGCGTCGGCGTAGCGCCACCACGCGGTCACCGACGTCGCGAGCACGCGGTCGTCCGTCTCGACCAGCGTGGTGAAGCGGTCGCGCGGGAACCCGTGGAACTCCGAGCCGGTGCTCTTGAGCACCGTGCAGTCCCGGAGCCCGGCCAGCACGGTGGTGCCGCCCTCGTCGACGTGGACCAGGGCCGTACGCGTGGAGCGACCGCTGCGGACGAAGGCGTGGTCGTGCGGACCGTCACCGGTCGCGATGCGGTCCCACGCGTACTGCTCGGCCGACCAGCGACCACCGGTCACCCAGTCGAACTCACCGGTGAAGTGCGCGGCCAGGAGCAGCAGGAACGACTCGGGACTCCTCACCCCGTGCTCGCGCGCGAACGCGTAGACGGTGTTCTTCTGCGTGTCGGTGGCCACCACCCGCGTGTTGTCACCCTCGGTGTGTGCGGCCTCGAAGTCGCCGCGCAGCTGACTGGTGACGTTGAGGTCGGCCACGGAGTGGACGGGGGTGTCACGGGTGACGCGCACCAGCCGGCACTCGGCCTTGCCGTACTGGTTGTCCCCCAGGACGATCCGCTGCTCGCTCAACTCAGCTCCCCCGGTAGGTGGTGTAGGCGAACGGCGCCAGCAGCACCGCCACGTGGTGGTGCTCTCCCGGTGCCACGTCGAAGGCGACGACGACCTCGGGGTAGAAGGTGTCGCGGTCCTGCGCGGCGAAGTAGGCGCCGGAGTCCACGACCAGGGTGTGCCGGCCCGGGGCGACCTGGCCCTCGAACCGCACCCGGCCGTCGTCGTCGGCGCGGGTGTCGGCGACGGTCGCACCGTCGGCGTCCAGCAGCCGCAGGCCGATGCCGGCGGCGGGCCGGCCGCGCGCGGAGTCGAGCACGTGGGTCGAGCAGGTGCTGGTCATGGGCGGATGCTACGTCCCGGTCCGGCCCGTCGCGGCGAGCCGCGTCGCGAGGGCCAGCAGGGCGCGGTCGCTGCCCGCGGGTCCGACGAGGCTGACCCCGCACGGAAGGCCGTCGGCCGCCGTCAGCGGCAGCGTCACCGCGGGCACCCCGGCGACGCCCGCGACGCACGTGAGGGCGAGGGTCGCCTCCCGCACCGGGGCGAGGTCGGCACCCAGGCGCGGCGCGGTGGTGGGCGCCGCCGGCAGCACCAGCACGCGGTCACCGAGGACCTCCCGCAGCAGCTCCCGGGCAGAGGCCACGACGGCGCGGGCGCGGTCCGCCTCAGCCGCGGTGGTGCGGGCAGCGCGCTCGAAGCGGCCGCGGACGTCGGGACCGAGGTCGGCCGCGTGGGCGGCTGCCCACTCGCCGTGCTCGCGCACGGCCTCCCACCCCTGGAGGGTGCTGAAGGCCGCCCGCCACTCCGCGACCGGACCGATCGGGCCCTCGAGGCGCCGGGCGCCCCTGGCGGCAGCCCAGGACTGAACCGCCTGCGCGACCTCGGGCGCAGCGAGTGCAGTGAGGCCCGGGTCCTGCACCAGGTCCGGCTCCGGGGCCAGGTCCGCGGTGTCGGCGGGCAGCAGCACGTCCCCGACCGCGGCGAGCAGCTCCGGGTCTCGCGTGAGCCAGCCGACGGTGTCGAAGCTCGGGGCGAGCGGCAGGACGCCCCGGGTCGACACCACGCCGTGGGTGGGCCGGTGTCCGGCGAGGCCCTGGTAGGCCGCCGGGACGCGGATCGATCCGCCGGTGTCGGTGGCGAGGCCGATGTCGGCGTGACCGAGCGAGACGGCGCTGGCCGGACCCGAGCTGGAGCCGCCGCTGATCCGGTGGGGCGCCCGCGGGTTGGGCGGGGTGCCGGTGTGGACGTTGGTGCCCGCCAGGCTCCAGGCGAGCTCGTCGGTGCGCGCGATGCCGGTCACGTCGGCGCCCGCGGCCAGCAGCGCGGCGACGACGCGCGCGTGGGCGGCCTCGGGTTCGGCGGCAGCGAGCCACGCGGGGTTGCCGGCACCGATGCGGTGGCCGGCGACGGCCACGAGGTCCTTGACCGCGACCCGGCGCCCGGCGAGCGGACCGGAGGCCGTCGCCGCCACCAGCGGGTCGCCGACCACGCGCCACACGCGCCGGTCCAGGGCGGGTGCGGGACCCGAGACGTGGGCGGCGACCACCTGCCAGCCGGCCTCGCCCCGCACCCACAGCTGGGTCTGCTGCCCGCGGCCGCCCCGCTCGGGCTCGGTGACCGCGACGACCAGGGCGTGGTCGTCGTCGATCGTGCGCACGTGGGTGGCGACGATGCGCCGCGCCGGTGCGCCGCCTCGCACCGCGCGGAAAGCCGCGATCGCGTCGTGGCCCACCAGCAGGCCCTCGGCGTCGCCGCGCAGCGTGGTCGGCCCGGGGGCGAAGAGGCGGTCGAGCTCGGCGACGTCGTCGGCCATCAGCGCGCGCTCGTAGGCCCAGAAGGCCTCCAGCAGGGCGGTGGTCACGGACGGGACCCTAGACCGCTCCTGTTACGCGCGTGTGGCGTACGACGCAGTGGCCGCAGCCTCAGCCGAGGTGCGGCTCGAGGCGCAGCAGCGCGATCTGGCGCAGCTGGTCGACCGTCTCGGCGCGCTCGGCCGCGTCGTCGTTGCCCAGGCGCCGCTCGAGCTCGGCGAGGATCTCGGGCCCGGTGCGGCCCGCGGCGCGGATCAGGAAGACCCGGTCGAAGCGCTCCTCGTAGGCCCGGTTGCCGGCCAGCAGCCGCGCCGCGAGGTCGGCGTCGTCGCGGTCCACACCGGACTGCTCGCGGGCGGAGTGGGCGGCGTCGTGCCGGTCGGCCTGCGCCCGCTCGCCGATCCGCGGGTGGCGGGAGAGGGCACGCTCGAGCTCGGCGTCGTCGAGCGAGGACGCCACCGCGGACGCGGACGCGCGCACCCGGTCGGCGTCGCCGTACGGACGGCCGGCCAGCACCTGCTCGACGAACCGGTCGACGTCGAGGCACTCGGCCAGCACGGCGCGCGCCTCGGGCTCGGCGAGGTCGTCGAAGGCGTACGCGCTCATGCCGGCTCCGCGTCGCGCAGGCGCTGGCTGATCACGGCCGACACACCGTCACCGCGCATGGTGACGCCGTAGAGCGCGTCACCGACCTCCATCGTGCGCTTCTGGTGGGTGATCACCAGGAGCTGAGAGTTCTCGCGGAGCTCCTCGTAGATCTCCAGCAGGCGGCCCAGGTTGGTGTCGTCGAGCGCCGCCTCGACCTCGTCGAGGATGTAGAACGGCGATGGGCGCGCCTTGAAGAGCGCGACCAGGAAGGCCACCGCGACAAGGGACCGCTCGCCACCGGAGAGCAGCGAGAGCCGCTTGACCTTCTTGCCGGCCGGTCGGGCCTCGACCTCGATGCCGGTGTTGAGCATGTCGCCGGGATCGGTGAGGACGAGGCGGCCCTCGCCCCCGGGGAAGAGCCGGGCGAAGGTCGAGTCGAACGCCTTCTCCACGTCGGCGTAGGCCTCGGTGAAGACCTGCTCCACGCGGGCGTCGACCTCGCGGACGATGTCGAGCAGGTCCTTGCGGGTGCGCTTGAGGTCCTCGAGCTGCTCGGTGAGGAACTTGTGCCGCTCCTCCATCGCGGAGAACTCCTCCAGCGCGAGCGGGTTGACCCGACCCAGCATGGAGAGCGCGCGCTCGGCGGTGCGCAGCCGCTTGACCTGCTCCTCGCGCACGAACGCGGCGGGCTCGGGCGGCTCCTCGCCCTCGGGGACCTCGCCGCTGAAGGGGATCAGCGTGGTGGGGCCGTAGTCGGCGACGAGACCGTCGGCATCGAGCCCGAGCTCCTCGAGCGCACGCTCCTCGAGCTGCTGGATGCGCATCTTCTGCTGGGTGCGCGCCATCTCGTCGCGGTGCACCGAGCTCACCAGCTCGTCGTGCTCGCGCCCGAGGTCGCGCAGCCGGGTGCGGACGGCCATGAGCTGCTGCTCGCTGCCCTGTCGGGACTCCTCGACGGCGGCGCGCTCGTCGGCGGCCTCCATGACCGAGCGCTCGAGCTCATGCAGCACGAGGCGCACGGCGACCGACACGGCCTGCGCGGCCCGGCCCTCCCGGATCAGCCGCTCGCGGCGCTCGGCGGCGCGCGCCCGGGACTCGCGCTCGGCCTGGGCGGCGCGCAGCAGCGAGTCGGCGCGACCGTGCAGCGCGCGGGCGCGCTCCTCGGCGGTGCGCAGCGAGAGCCGCGCGTCCATCTCGCCCTGGCGTGCCTCGCGTGCGGCCTCGGCGAGCCGCTCGCGCTCGGAGGTGTCGGGCTCCTCGTCGGTGACGTCCTCGGCCGCGGCGAGCCGGGCCTGGAGGTCCGCGAGACCGGCGAGGTCGGCCTCGCGGGCATCGCGGGCGGTCACGATGGCCCGCTCCAGGCGGTCGGCCTCCCCCTTGGCCGCGCGTGCCTGCGATCCGTGCTGGCCGAGCTCCTCGGCCACGGCGGCCAGCGTCGCGTCGGACTCGTGGAGGCGGGCCAGCGCGACGTCGACGCGCTTGAGGGCGTCGTGGCGCTCGGCCTCGAGCCGGGAGATCTCGAAGCCGAGCCGCTCGGTGCTCGCGGTCGCGGCGGCCAGGCGCTCGGTGGCCTCGTCGACAGCGGCCTGCACCTCGATGAGGCTGGGCTGGCTGGAGGAGCCCCCGGCGGCGAAGTGGGTGCCGAGCAGGTCGCCGTCGCGGGTCACCGCGACGACGTCGGGCAGGTCGGCGACCAGGCGGCGTGCGGCGGCGAGGTCGTCGACCACGGCGATCCGCTCGAGCAGGCGCGCCAGCGCGGGGCGTACGTCGGCGGGCGCGGACACCACGTCGACGGCGTACGCCGCACCGTCCGGCAGCGTGGGCCAGTCGCGGTCGGCGGCAGGTGCCCCGCCGAGCAGGAGCCCGGCGCGACCGAGGTCGTCGTGCTTGAGGTGGGTGATCGCGTCGACCGCTGCCTGCGAGCCGGTGACGACCACGGCGTCGGCGGCACTGCCGAGCGCGGCCGCGACGGCGGTCTCGTAGCCGTGCTCGACGTCGAGCAGCGCGGCCACGGACCCGAGCAAGCCGTCGACGGTGTCGGTGGCCGCGAGCAGCGCCCCGGCGCCGTCCTTGCGGTTGAGGCCGATCTCGAGGGCGTCGCGGCGGGCGGTGAGACCGGCCCGCTCGCGGTCGGCCTGCTGGGCGTCCTCGCGGGCGCGGGCCAGCTGCTCGTCGACCTCGTCGAGCACGGCGACGGCGTCCTCGTGCTCGGAGTCGAGTCCCTCCTCACCGGCGTCGAGGCCGGCGACACGGGTCTCGAGGGCAGTGAAGTCGCGCTGGGCGCGCTCGGCGCGGGCGGCGGCCTCCTCGCGGGCCTCGGTCAGGCGCTGGATCTCCGCGTCGGCTGCCTCCGCGCGCGAGGTGAGGGCGTTGACCTGGCCGGCGAGCCGGGCCAGGCCCTCGCGGCGGTCGGCCGCGGCCCGCAGCAGCCCGGAGATGCGCTTGTCCTCCTCGGCGGCGGCCTCCTCGGCAGCACGCTTGGCCACGACCGCGGCCTCGAGGGCGGTGCGGTGCTGCGCGACCTGCTCGGCGATCTCGGCCTCCTGGCGCCGCACGCGCTCGGCCTGCGCCTCGAGGTCGTCGGGGTCGCGGCCGGAGTCGACGGTGTCGCCGTCCTCGGCACCGGCGGCGTTGCGGATCCGCTCGTCGGCCAGCGAGGCGGTGCCGCGCAGGCGCTCCTTGAGCCCCGAGAGGGCGAACCAGGTCTCCTGCGCCGCCGCGAGCCGCGGCAGGTCGTCGCGCAGCGTGGCCTCGAGTCGCGCCTCGCGCTCGCGCCCGTCGGCGATCGCCGCCTCGACCTCCTCGCGCCGCTCCAGCAGCACCGACTCGTCGGCCAGCTCGGACTCCAGCGCGGTGCGCGCGGTGACCAGGTCGTCGGCGAGCAGGCGCGCGCGGGCGTCGCGGACGTCTGCCTGCACCGTCTGCGCCTGACGCGCGACCTCGGCCTGGCGCCCCAGTGGCTTGAGCTGACGGCGGATCTCCGACAGCAGGTCGGCCAGACGGGTCAGGTTGCCGTCGGTCGCGTCGAGCTTGCGGAGCGCCTTCTCCTTGCGCTTGCGGTGCTTGAGGACGCCGGCGGCCTCCTCGATGAAGCCGCGCCGGTCCTCGGGGGTGGCGTGCAGGATCGAGTCGAGCTGGCCCTGCCCGACGATCACGTGCATCTCGCGGCCGATGCCGGAGTCGCTGAGCAGCTCCTGCACGTCGAGCAGGCGGCAGCCGCTGCCGTTGATGGCGTACTCCGAGCCGCCGTTGCGGAACATCGTGCGGCTGATCGTGACCTCGGCGTAGTCGATCGGGAGCGCGCCGTCGGAGTTGTCGATGGTCAGCTGCACCTCGGCGCGGCCGAGCGGCGGACGGCCGGACGTGCCGGCGAAGATGACGTCCTCCATCTTGCCGCCGCGCAGGCTCTTGGCCCCCTGCTCGCCCATCACCCAGGCGAGGGCGTCGACGACGTTGGACTTGCCCGACCCGTTGGGACCGACGATGCACGTGATGCCCGGCTCGAGCTGCAGGGTCGTCGAGGAGGCGAAGGACTTGAACCCCTTGAGGGTCAGGCTCTTCAGGTACAAACGCGTGCTCCTCACCGGGTCATGGCCAGGCCCTCGACGGGCCACTGAAAACTGGGGAAGCTCAGCGCGGCTCACCCTACGACACCCGCCGCCGCGGCAGCCGTTGCGCGAGACGCGTGCCACGTCCCATGCTGGGCAGATGCGCCGCACGCTCGCCGTCACGCTCGCTGCCCTGGTCTCCGTGGGTGCGCTCGTCGCCGCCCCCTCCCCTGTCGCGGCCGGCGCCGCACCGGAGGACCCGCTCACCCGGACGCACCTGCTCACCAGCGACGACTACGCGAGCGCCTACCCCGACATGCGCGACCCCTCCCGCTCGGTGCTCCGCTCGCCGCTCTTCGCGCCGCGCGGGTGCGACGACCGGGCCCTCGTGGTCCGCGGCACCAGCCGGATCCAGGGCAGCGTCTCACCGGGCGTACGCCGCCGGTCGGTCGCGCTGATCGACCAGAACCTGGTGCGCTTGGAGTCCCGCCAGGAGGCGCGCGCACTCGTTCGCCGCTACCGCCTCTTCAGCGAGGAGTGCGTGGGCGACGTACGCACCGACGACGGCGAGGGCGGCCGGGTCCTGCTCAAGAACCGGGCCTGGTTCCCGCCGCGTGTCGGCGACCAGTCCGCCGGGATGCTGATCGGCTGGTTCTCGCGCGGCTCGGTCGACTGGCGCCGGGTGCTGGCCGTGCGCGTCGGGCGCACCGTGTCGGTGCTCGACGTCGACTTCACCGACGACCGGCCGCCGAAGGCCGGGGTCGTGGCTCTCGGCGAGGTCGCGGTCGACCGGCTGCGCTGAGCACGCACGACAGGCCCGGCCCGGGTGGGGCGACCCTCGGTGGCGGGGGCTCAGGTGCGCGGGTAGAGGCGCCGGTAGACCAGGTAGAGGATGGGCCCGAGGACCATGACCGGGACGAGCCCACTGGGCCCCTGCGCAGATCGGACGAGCGTCGGGGAGGGAGCGAGGGTGGATCTCGGGGGCCGGCGCACCATCCGCGGGTTCACGCTCCTCGGGGCCGGCGCGGCCGGCGGGGCGTAGCCGAGGGGGGCCAGCGGCACGGGTGGAGCGGGCACCACCGGGACGGTCAGACCACGCAGCACCGCGTCGAGGTCGCCGTGGGTGCGCGCGGCCAGTGCCTGCGAGGTGCGCTCGTCGAGCTCGGCGGAGGTGATCCGGCCCTCGCTGAACGCCGACGCCAACCGCCGACAGACGTGGTCGCGCTCGGTGTCGGACGCTAGGAGCGCGTCCCGGGCGGCGTCGGCCGCGCCCTGCGATCGCAGCCAGTGGCGGTAGGCCTCGTCGCCCGCGCCGGGCGCGCCGTACGGCATGGTCATGGCCCAAGGCTAGTCCCGCGCCCGGCCCCTGCGTGGCGACTTCGCCGACTCGGCGACGTGGTCGACGAGGGCCGTCGGCGCCTCGGCTGCGACCGAGGACGTCCTCCAGCGCCGCGAGCACGAGGGCGCGAGGCCGAGGTGGGCGCGGGACCCACGTGAGCCGCCGACCTGTCACCTCGATCCGTGAGCCGCACGACCTAGGGTGAGGCCGTGACCGAGACACCCACGCCGACCGACGTCCGCCGAGGCCATCTCTTCACGGGGATGGATCTCTCCGAGGGCCGGACCCTGGAGATCGGGCCGCTCGACGTGCCGCTGGTGACCGGCGACATGGCCGAGGTCCGCTACGTCGACGTCGTCGACCGCGAGCGGCTCGTGACGCAGTTCAGCGAGGACCCCTCCGTCGACACCGAGCAGATCCCGGAGATTCACCACTGGCTGACCCGCGACGACGGCAGTGTGAGCACCCTTGCGGAGGCGGTGGCCGCCACCGGCCGGTTCCGCCACGTCGTCGCCTCCCACGTCGTCGAGCACGTGCCCGACATGGTGGGATGGCTGCACGACGTCGCCACGGTGCTCGACGACGACGGCAACCTGCTCCTCGTCGTGCCGGACCGCCGTTTCTGCTTCGACGCCCGACGCTCTCCCGCCACCGTCGGACAGGTGCTCCAGGCCTACTACGACGGCGACCGGACACCTTCGGTGCGGGCCGTCTACGACCACCTCCGCTCGTCGGTCGACTTCCCCGTCGACCAGGCCTGGCGTGGGACGTGGCCCCCGGGGCCGCCCATCTACGACCGGGAGGCGGCCATGCCGCACGTGGAGCTCCAGCGTCGCGGCGAGTACGTGGACTCCCACGTGTGGCCCATGACGCCGTGCTCCTTCCTGGACATCCTCTCCGACCTGCTTGCCGCAGGTCTCGTCGACTTCACCGTCCAGAGGATCACGCCGACGCCCGAGATGGCCTACGAGTTCTACGTCGTGCTGCGGCGTCTACCACGCGACGGCGACCGCGAGGCGCTGCGTCGCACCGAGGACGTCCGTCTGGCCCAGGTCCGAGCGGCGCTGCCCGACGAGGAACGCACCTGGCCGCACCAGGTCAGGGAGTCCGAGCTGGTCGGCCGGATCGCCGACCTCGAGGCCCAGCTGGGTGCCGTTCGCACGAGGCTCGAGCGGGTGCGGACCCAGCGTGATCGCGCTCGCGCCCAGCGCGACAGGGCGCTGGCGAAGAGCAAGGTCGCACCCGGGCGCCCGAGTCGTCCAGCGGCACAGCCGGAGCAGCAGCCGGGACGTCTCCGGTCCCGGTTGGCCAGGCGCCTGCGTCGCATGCGGTGACCCGGACGACCGGCCCGGCGCCTCAGCTGCGACCGAGCACGTCCTCCAGCGCCGCGAGCACCAGGAGCGCGGCGTCCGGTCGGGCGTTGTGGCCCATCAGCCCGATGCGCCACACGCTGGTGGCGTACGCGCCGGCACCGCCACCGATCTCGATGCCGTGGCGCTCGAGGAGCTCGCGGCGCACCGCCGCGGAGTCGACGCCCTCGGGGACCCGGACGGTCGTCAGGTCGGGCAGCCGGTGGCCCTCGGCGGCGAACAGCTCGAGCCCCATGTCCTGCAGCCCGGCCTGCAGCGCGTCCCCCGCGGCCTGGTGGCGCGCCCAGACGGCCTCCAGCCCCTCGTCGAGGATGCGGGCGAGGCCGGCGTGGAGGCTGGCGACCATCGCGGTGGGCGCGGTGTGGTGGTAGGTCCGCTGGGCATTGCCTCCGTCCTTCAACCCCGCCTCGCCGACGTAGCCGCCGAGCATGCCGAGGTCGAGGTACCACGACCGCGGCGTCTCGACGCGGCGGTCGAACGCGCGGTCGTGGATGGTGAAGGGCGCGAGCCCGGGGGCCACGCCGAGGCACTTCTGGGTGCCGGCGTAGCCGATGTCGATGCCCCAGTCGTCGGCGCGCAGCTCGATCCCGCCGATGGAGGTCACCGCGTCGGTGAGCAGCAGGGCATCGCCCTTGCCGGCGCCGAGGGCGGCGATGTCGGAACGCACGCCCGTCGAGGTCTCGGCGTGCACGGCGGCGATGATCGCCGGCGAGGGGTGCGCCCCGAGCACGCGGTCGACGTCGACGGGCTGGCCCCACTCGTGCTCGACCGCGACGACCTCGGCGCCGCAGCGCGCCGCGACGTCGGTCATCCGCTGCCCGAAGAGACCGTTGACAGCCACGACCACCACGTCGCCGGGGTGGACGGTGTTGACGAACGCCGCCTCCATGCCGGCCGACCCGGTCGCACTGAGCGGGAGGGTGCGGGCGTTGGAGGTGCCCCACGCCTCACGGAGCATGGCGCAGGTCTCGTCCATGATCCGCAGGAACTCGGGGTCGAGGTGGCCGAGCAGCGGGTCGGCCAGGGCACGCGTGGCCTCGGGGTAGGGGTTGGACGGGCCGGGACCGAAGAGGTGGCGCTCGCGAATCATGGGGTCGACGTTAACCAATGCGCGGGCGTCAGAGCACCGCTCCGGGGTTGAGGATGCCGTCGGGGTCGAGCGCGTCCTTCACCCGCCGGGTCAGCGCCATCACGTCGTCGCCGAGCTGCGCGGGCAGTGCCGACTTCTTGGTCCGGCCGACCCCGTGCTCGCCGGTGATGGTGCCGTCGAGGGCGATGGCGGCGTGCATGATCTCCTCGAACGCCGCCAGCGCCCGCAGCCGGGCGGCCTCGTCGCCGCGCGGCACCACGACCAATGGATGGGTGTTGCCGTCCCCGGCGTGCGCCACCACCGGGATGAGCAGGTCGTGGCGCTCGGCGATGCGCGCGACCGCGTCGACCAGCTCGGGCAGGCGCGGGACCGGGACGCCGACGTCCTCGAGCATCAGCTCACCGAGCGCCTCGACAGCCGGGATGACCATCCTGCGCGCCCGGACGAACTGCTCGCCCTCCTCGGCGTCCTCGGTCACGAAGACCTCGCCGGCGCCGGCTGCGCGGCAGGCGTCGCCCATCGCCTCGACCTCCGCACCGCAGGCGGAGCCGGGCGCGTCGCTCTGGGCGACGAGGAGTGCTCCGGCGTCGGTGTCGAGGCCCATCGGGCGGTGTGCCTCCACCGCGCGGATGGAGGGCTGGTCCATCAGCTCCAGCATGGAGGGCCGGAGCGTACGCCGGATCGCCACGACCGCCTCGGCGGCCGCGGTCATCGTCGGGAACGCCGCCACGAGCGTCGCGCCGACGACCTGGGCCGGCACGAGCCGCATCGTGGCGCGGGTGACGACGCCGAGGGTGCCCTCGCTGCCGACGAAGAGCTTGAGCAGCGAGAGTCCGGCCACGTCCTTGATGCGGGTGCCGCCGAGGGTGACCAGGGTGCCGTCGGCGAGCACCACGTCGAGTCCGAGCACGTAGTCGGTGGTCACGCCGTACTTCACGCAGCACAGGCCACCGGCGTTCGTGGCGACGTTGCCGCCGATGGAGCAGATCTCGTAGGACGACGGGTCGGGTGGGTACCAGAGCCCGTGCGCGGCGGCCGCGGCCTTCACGTCCTTGTTCAGCGCCCCGGGCTCGACGACGGCCACCTGGCAGACTGGGTCGACCTCGATCGCCGTCATCCGCTCCAGGCTGAGCACGATCCCGCCGTCGACCGCGCTGGCTCCGCCGGACAGACCGGTGCCGGCGCCGCGCGGCACCACGGGCACGCCGTGGCGCGCGGCCCACGTGATCGTCGTACGCACCTGCTCGGCGTCCTCGGCGCGCACCACCGCGAGCGGCGTGCCGGCGTGTGGGTCCTGCGAGCGGTCCCACCGGTACTTCTCGGTGCGCTCGGCCTCGGTGACCACGACACCGTCGGGCAGTGACTGCACGAGCTCGGCGACGACATCCATCGGCCCATCGTGGCACGCCCGCCGGAGGCCGGGCGGCGTGACGACCTAGGGTCGTCAGCCATGAGAGCCGCACGCCGAGCCCGCATCGTGGGGGACATCGACCTCCGTCGAGGCCGCTGCCTCGAGATCGGCCCACTGGCCAACCCGGTCGTCGACCCGGACGTCGCCGACGTCCGCTACGTCGACGTCGTCGACCGAGCGGGACTTCTCGCCCACTACGACGGCAACTCCGCGGTCGATCCCGAGGCGATCCCCGAGCAGCACTTCTGGCTCACCCGGCCCGACGGCACCGTGTCGACGCTCGCGGAGGCGGTCGCGGCCGACGCGCCCTACCAGCACGTCGTGGCCAGTCACGTCATCGAGCACGTGCCCGACATGGTCGGCTGGCTGCGCGACGTCGCGCAGGTGCTCACGTGGGACGGCGCACTGGTGCTGGCCGTCCCCGACCGCCGCTACTGCTTCGACGTGCACCGCACTCCCGCGACCGTGGGGCAGGTGCTCCAGGCGCACCACGACGGCGACCGGACGCCGTCGGTGCGAGCGGTCCTCGACCACTTCATGAAGGCCGTCGACTACTCGGCAGAGCAGGCGTGGGCCGGCGATCAGCCCCCCACGCAGGGCTCGCACCCGATCGACGACGTCCGGCGCCACCTGGCACGACAGCAGGCGGGCGACTACGTCGACTGCCACGTCTGGCCGCTGACGCCCCGCGGCTTCGCCGACCTCATGGACGACCTGCTCGCCCTCGGCCAGGTGGACTTCGCCGTCGAGCGGCTCACCGCGACACGGGTGGGCGAGCAGGAGTTCTACGCGACCCTGCGACGCCTCGACCGCAGTCGCGAGCCGGCCGAGGTGATCGAGGATGCGCGCGTCGCGCTGGCCCGGCTGCGGTCCGACCTGCCCGACGAGTCGCCGTCGCCCCGGACCGGCGACGGTGGTCTCGTGCCGGGCCACGTCGTCACCGACCTCGAGCGGCAGCTGGCCGAGACGCGCGAGCGGCTCACCCGGGTGCGCGCCGCTCGCGACCGGGCACGACGGCAGCGTGACCGGGCTCGTGCCGCGGCGGCCGCGGAACGGTCCCCCGGCGACACCGGCGTCGTGGCGCGGCTGGGACGGCGGCTCCGGCGCGGGCCGGGCCGCTGACCTCGGCCGACACCGCTGGGCCGATCAGGCGGCGGCACTCGCCTCGTCGGCGTGCGCGATGCTCGAGAGCCGCGACCAGACCAGCGCGAGGGTGATCCCCGAGCCGACGAAGGCGAACCAGAAGGGCGCGGCCAGTCCCCACTGCTCGGCGATGACGCCACCGATGCCCTGGCCGATGACCATCCCGCCGAAGACGAAGATGAGGTAGACCGAGCCCACGCGGCCCTGGAACTCGGTCGGCACCGCCCGCTGGCGCACGACCTGCGAGACGTTGAACCACACGAAGGCGTAGGCGCCGAAGCCGAACATGATGAGCAGCGCCAGCCACGGCACGGTGGTCAGGGCGAGCGCCAGGTGCATCAGCACCTCGAGGAGCAGGCAGGTCTTCATCAGCACTGCGAGGTCGAAGCGGCGCTCCAGCCAGCCGTAGCAGGCCGTGCCGAGGATCCCGCCGAGCGCGGACGCGGTGGTCAGCAGACCGAAACCCACCTCCCCCATCCCGACCCGGTCCAGCGACCAGAGCACGAGGATCGACCAGGCGGCTCCCCAGGTGATGTTGAAGGTCAGGACCACGATCGCCAGGGTCCTGATCGCCGCGTGCCTCCAGAGCCAGCGGATGCCCTCGACGATGTCCTGGCGCACGTGGGTGTCGCCCGACGCGGGCACCTGCTCGCGGGTGGACCCGATGCGGGCGACGAGCACGACGCCGAGCACCACGCACACGAGCTGGGTGACGAAGGGCCACGCCATCCCGGCGGCGAAGAGGAAGGCCCCGACGGGCGGACCCACCAGCTGGTTGGCGGTCAGGAAGCCGGCCTGCATGCGCGAGTTGGCGATGCCGAGGTCGGACTTGTCGACGAACATCGGCGTGAGGGTGCTCGAGGTCGAGTCGGCGAACACCTCGGCCATGCCCAGCGCGAAGACGGCGACCAGGACCACGCCGATCGAGACGTGCCCGGTGGCGATCGAGCCGCACAGCAGGGCCAGCACGATGCTGCGGACCGCGTTGGCCACCACCACGACCGTACGCCGGTCGAGCCGGTCGGCCAGCGCCCCGGCGTACAACCCGACGAGCAGCCACGGCAGGCCGCGCAACAGCCCCGCCAGGGCCACGAGGCGCGCGTCGTCGGTCTGCGAGGCCACCAGCAGCGGGCCCGCTGCCATGGCGATGCCGTCGCCGATGTTCGTCGTCCACGACGACACGAGCAGCCAGCGGAAGCGTGGTCCGAGACGGGTCGGGATGATCGTCTCGCCGAGCCTGCTCACAAGCGCGGGAGCCTACGGCGCCGGACGGGGCGCGCGCACGCGGGTTTCAGACCGGCTGCAGGTCCTCGGCCGCCAGGCGGTCGTCACGCACGGCCGCGGCCAGCCGGTCGTTGTCGGCCTGGAGGCGGAGCACGAGGGACTCGAGGTCCTCGACGCGCCGGCGCAGGCGCCGGTTCTCCACCGCCAGGACCGAGGTGGTCCGCGCATCACTGTTCAGATGGCCCAACAGCGCCTTCGCCATGGGGAGCCTTTCCACGACTGAGTTCGGTGGCCGCGACAACCGGCCGTCTACCAGAGTCCCACCACTGCCGCGGCGGGTCAACGCCGACGCCGGCCCTCAGCGCGAGCGCGGAGGGCGTTGGCAACGAGGGCAGAAGTAGGACGAGCGGTTCATGAACGCCACCCGGCGGATCGGGGTCCCGCAGCGCCGGCACGGTTCGCCCTCCTGGCCGTAGGCGTCGAGCGATCGGTCGAAGTAGCCGGACTCCCCGTTGACGTTGACGTAGAGCGCGTCGAAGGACGTGCCGCCTTGGGCGAGCGCCTCGCCCATCACGTCGCGGACGTGGCCGAGCAGCTCGCGCAGCACCGGCCCGGTGAGCCGGTCCCCCGGCCGCTCGCCGTGCAGCCGCGCGCGCCACAGCGCCTCGTCGGCGTAGATGTTGCCGACGCCGGAGATGAGCCCCTGGTCGAGGAGCAGCCGCTTGATCGCCGACGTTCGCCGCCGCGCGCGGCGCACGAACTCGGCGTCGTCGAAGTCCGGGTCGATGGGGTCGCGGGCGATGTGCACGATCTCGGTCGGGAGCTCGGCGCCGCCGGTGGAGACGGCGAGGCCGCCGAACATGCGCTGGTCGACGAAGCGCATCTCCAGCGGTCGTGCCTCGGGGGTCGCGAGCGTGAAGCGCACCCTGAGATGCCGCTCGTCGGGGGCGCCGGGCTCGTGGAGCAGCATCTGGCCGCTCATGCCGAGATGGCCGAGGAGCGCGTCACCGTTGTCCAGCGCGATCCAGAAGTACTTGCCCCGGCGCCGGACGGCCTCGACGCGGCGGCCCACGAGGGCGGCGACGAAGCCGGTGGAGCCGCGGTGGTCACGCCGGACGGGCCGCGGGTGCAGCACCTCGACGGCCCCGATCGTGGCGCCGACGACGTGGCGCTCGAGACCGGCGCGGACGACCTCGACCTCGGGGAGCTCGGGCACGTCTCAGGCGTCGGCGGGGGTGGCGTCCGCGGGAACCGGGCGGGCGGCCTCGATCTCGCGGTACGCCGTCTCGGCGGCGCCCTGC
The DNA here is from genome assembly GCA_964021995.1 of Nocardioides furvisabuli. Classification (GTDB taxonomy): domain Bacteria; phylum Actinomycetota; class Actinomycetes; order Propionibacteriales; family Nocardioidaceae; genus Nocardioides; species Nocardioides furvisabuli_A. Next base: position 36,815 of record CAXHZJ010000014.1, read on the forward strand.
TCGGCCTCCTTCTTGGAGCGGCCGGTGCCGTTGCCGAGGACCTGCTCGCCGACGCGGACGCGTGCGACGAAGGTCTTCATGTGGTCGGGGCCGTCGTCCTCGATGAGGTATTCGGGGACGCCGAGGCCGCGGTCGGCCGACAGCTCCTGCAGGGAGGTCTTCCAGTCGAGGCCGGCACCCATGGACGCAGCAGCCTCCATCACCGGGTCGAAGAGCCGGTGGACGACCTTGGCGGCCTCGTCGATGCCGCCGCTGAGGTGGATCGCCCCGATGACCGCCTCGACGGTGTCGGAGAGGATCGAGGCCTTGTCGCGACCGCCGGTGGTCTCCTCGCCGCGACCCAGCATGATGTGCTGGCCCAGCCCGATCTCACGGGCGACGTCGGCGAGCGCGCGTGCGTTGACGACCGCGGCGCGCAGCTTGGCCAGCCGACCCTCGGAGAAGTCCGGGTGGGCGCGGTAGAGCGTCTCGGTGACCACGACCCCGAGCACGGAGTCCCCGAGGAACTCCAGGCGCTCGTTGGTCGGGATCTGCCCGTTCTCGTAGGCGAACGAGCGGTGCGTCAGGGCACGCTGCAGCAGCTCGGGATCCAGGACCGGATCACCGAGCGCTGCGCGGAGCTCGTCGGTGGTCAGAGGACCTGGCGACGGTCGGCCTTGGCGCCGTACTGGCCGCACTGGCCGCACGCACGGTGCGGGAGGTGCTTGGCACCGCAGGCGGGGTTGGCGCAGGTCGCGAGGGCAGGCGCGACGGCCTTCCACTGCGAACGGCGGTGACGCGTGTTGCTGCGCGACATCTTCCGCTTCGGAACAGCCATGGTGTGTCTCCTACTTACGTCGGCTTGCTTGGCCTTGCGTCTCCGTCCGGGGATTCCCGGTGGAGTCAGTCCTGGTCTTGCTGGAGGTCCTGCAGTCCCGCCCAGCGCGGGTCGATCGGTGCGTCGTGCGCGTGGTCCGGGTCGTCCGCGAGCCGCGCACCACACTCGGTGCACAGTCCGGGGCAGTCCTCGGAGCACAGCGGCTGGAACGGCAGTGCGAGCACCACCGCGTCCCGCAGCAGGGGCTCGAGGTCGACCAGGTCGTCCTCGAGCCGGCTGGTCTCGTCGTCGAGGTCACGGTCGTCGTGCTCCGTGGCCTTGTCGTGCTGGTCGGGGTAGACGTAGAGCTCCTGCAGCCGCGCGTGGATCTCGTCCTCGATCGGCTCCAGGCACCGTACGCACTCCCCCGCGAGCGTGGCCGTGGCCGTGCCCGTGAGCAGCACGCCCTCCATGACCGCCTCCAGGCGCAGGTCGAGGTCGACCGGCGATCCTTCGGGGACAGAGAGGACTTCGATGCCAAGTTCTGCCGGCGCCGGCACTGTCAGCTCGACTTCACGCTGGGACCCCGGGCGGCGGCCGAGCTCGCGGGTGTCGAGCACGAGCGGCGCCCTCGGGTCCAGGCTGGTCAAGACGAACTCCCACTACTGGACACAGACACAACCGGAGAATCGTATCCGTCACGGTGTGGCGGGGCAAAACGGGTGCGGGACGAGCCGCTCATCCCCGGCGCTCGGCCAGCCGGCGCACCAGCTGCTCGCGGACCGGCTCGGGCACCAGGCCGCGTACGTCGCCACCCAGCGCCGCGACCTCCTTGATCAGGCTGGAGGACACGAACGCGTTGCCGACCGCACCGGGGAGGAAGACGGTCTCCACGTCGGTGAGGTGGGAGTTCATCTGGGCCATCGGGAGCTCGTACTCGTAGTCGCCGGCACCGCGCAGGCCCTTGACGATCGCGACGGCGTCGCTCTCGCGGCAGAAGTCCACGATCAGGCCGTCGAAGCCGGCGACCCGGACGTTGGTGATCGAGGAGGTGGCCTCCTCGAGCATCGCGATGCGCTCCTCGGGCGTGAAGAGCCGGTTCTTGCTCATGTTGACGCCGATCGCGACCACGACCTCGTCGAAGAGCCGTGCGGCCCGCCCGATGATGTCGAGGTGGCCGTTGGTCACCGGGTCGAAGGACCCGGGGCAGACAGCGCGACGCACAGGCGTCCTTCCCGTCGTGGAGCGGTCCCGGTCAGGGCGCCGGGGTGGCGTGACCGTACCAAAGGGCGGTCTCGCCGTAGCGCTTCGTACGGTCCTCCTCGATGCCGTCGGGCCACGTGACCTGGCTGCGCTTGGCGGCCCGCTCGACGATCACGAGGGCGCCGGGCACGAGCCAGCCGTGGGCGACGAGCGCGGTCAGGTCGGCGGTCACGTCGGCGTCGGGCATCGGGTAGGGCGGGTCGGAGAAGACCACGTCGTAGGGAGCCGCCGGTGGAGAGGCGAGCACGGTGGCGACCGTGCCGGCGATCACCCGGGCCCGGGAGAAGCCGAGCGTGGCGGCGTTGCGGGTGATGAGGGCGGCCGTACGCCGGTCCTGCTCGACCATCGTCACCACGCCCGCGCCGCGCGACCACGCCTCGAGGCCGACGGCCCCGGAGCCGGCGTAGAGGTCGAGGAAGCGCAGCCCGTCGAGGGAGCCGGTGCGCGACTCCACGGCCGAGAAGAGCGCCTCGCGCACCCGGTCGCTCGTGGGTCGCGTCGTCTGGCCGCGGGGCGTCTCCAGACGCCGACCCCCGGCCGATCCCCCGATGATGCGAGTCATCTGCCCGTGCTCAGCCCTTCTCCATGAACTCCGACGCCGCCGAGCGCTCGACCTCGGCGACGGCGTCGGCCAGGTCGGGCGCCTGCGCCAGCGCAGGATCCTCGGAGAGTAGCGCCTCCGCGGCCTCGCGGGCACGCACGATCGTCTTCTCGTCCCGCAGCACGCGCAGCGAGACCAGCCCCGAGCGGAAGCCGGACTGGCTGGCGCCGAGCACGTCGCCCTCGCGCCGCTGCTCGAGGTCGACGCGGCTCAGCTCGAAGCCGTCGGTGGTGGACGCGACGGCGTCGAGCCGGTCGCGCGCAGGCGAGCCGAGCTCGGCGTGGGAGACCAGCAGGCACAGTCCCGGCAGGCCGCCACGACCGACGCGACCGCGGAGCTGGTGCAGCTGGGAGACGCCGAAGCGGTCGGCGTCGAGGAGCACCATCGTGGTGGCGTTGTGCACGTCGACGCCGACCTCGATGACGGTCGTGGAGACGAGCACGTCGACCTCGCCCGCGGCGAAGGCGCGCATCGTGCGGTCCTTGTCGTCGGGGGCCAGGCGCCCGTGGAGGACGGCGGTGCGCAGCCCCACGAGCGGCCCCGCGGAGAGCTCCGCGTGCACCTCCTCGACCGCGGCCAGCGAGCGCTTCGGTGCGACCTCGGCGCCGTCCTCGTCGAGGTCGAGCTGGTCGCGCTCGCCCTCCTCGCCCGCGTCGCCGGAGATGCGCGGGCACACGACGTAGACCTGGTGGCCCTTCTCGACCTCTTCGCGCACCCGCTGCCACACCCGGTCGATCCAGGTCGGCTGGTCGGCGAGCGGGACGACGTTGGTCTGGATGGGGGCGCGCCCCGCAGGCAGCTCGGCCAGCACGGAGGTCTCGAGGTCGCCGAAGACGGTCATCGCGACGGTGCGCGGGATCGGCGTCGCCGTCATCACCAGCACGTGGGGCGGGGTGCCGGCCTTGTCGGTCAGCGCGGCCCGCTGCTCCACGCCGAAGCGGTGCTGCTCGTCGACGACCACCAGTCCGAGGTCCGCGAACTCGACGGTGTCCTGGAGCAGCGCGTGGGTCCCGATGACGATCCCGGCCTCGCCCGTCACGATGCGCAGCATCGCTTCCTGCCGGGCCGCGCGACCCATCGACCCGGTGAGCAGCACGACGGAGGTGGCCTCGGCTGCCCCGCCAAGCATCCCTCCCTGCGCGAGGTCGCCGAGCATCGCGGAGATGGAGCGGTGGTGCTGCTGGGCCAGGACCTCCGTCGGGGCGAGCAGGGCCGCCTGCCCGCCGGAGTCGACCACCTGGAGCATCGCGCGCAGCGCCACCAGCGTCTTGCCGGAACCGACCTCGCCCTGGAGGAGGCGGTTCATCGGGTGGTCGCGGGACAGCTCGCCGGCGACGACCTCCCCGATCTCACGCTGCCCCCCCGTGAGCTCGAACGGCAACCGGTCGTCGAAGGCCGCCAGGATCCCGTCGGGCCGACCGGGACGCGACCGGGCGCCCTGCTCGCGGTGCGCGGCGCGGCGCCGCGCGAGCACGAGCTGGAGCACCAGCGCCTCCTCGAAGCGGAAGCGCTTCTGCGCCGCTCCGAGCTGGCTCCAGTCGTCGGGACCGTGGATCCACCGCAGCGCCTGCATCACCGTGAGCAGCTCGAAGCGCTCGCGGAGCTCGGGGGTGAAGACGTCGGGCACGCCGGTGACGAGGTCGAGGGTGGCGGCGATGACCTTCTGGAGGTCCCACGTGTAGAGCTTGGCGGTGAGCGGGTAGACCGGGATCAGCTTGCTGAGCATCGCCCCCTCGTCGCCGTCGAGCGCGAAGCCGTGGGCCTGCTCGAGCTGCCAGCTCCCGCGGAACTGCTTGGCCTTGCCGGTGAAGAGCGCCCTGCTCCCCCACCCGAACTCGGCCTCGTGCCGGTCCGCGAGGTTCTTGTAGGGGCTGAACAACGTCACGGAGAAGTCGGGGCCGTCGGTGCGCAGCCGGATCGTCGTACGCCACTGACGGCGGTTGCCGGCGCTGAACGGGGCGCTGGAGCACGAGCGCACCTCCCCCACGATCGTGAGCTGCTCGCCGACGACCGGGGTGGCGACCTCGGAGAGCTCGGTGGCAGCGACGTAGCGGCGCGGGAAGTGACGCAGCAGGTCACCGACCGTGCGCAGGCCGAGGCCCTCCTCGGCGAGCTTGCGCTTCTTGTGCGAGCTGCCGAAGACCGCCCCGATCGGGCTGTCCGGCGTGATGGCGACCATGGGTGCTCACTCGACGCTGACGAGCAGCGGGTAGCGGGGCTGGCCTCCGTGGTGGACGGCGACGTCGACGTGGGGGTGGCGCTCCTCGACGTGGGCGGCGACGGCCGCAGCGAGCTCGACCCCACCCTCGCCGGACACGATCGTGACCAGCTCGCCACCACCGGCGAGGAGCCGCTCGAGGACCTCGTCGGCCACCACCTCCAGGTCGGATCCGACCACGGCGAAGTCACCGGCCACCACACCGAGCGCATCACCGGGCTCGCACGGGCCGGCCATCGTGATGGCCCGGCGGGCGGCCACGGTGACCGCCCCGTGGCGGGCATGGCGGGCCGTGGCGGTCATCTCCCGGACGTCGGCGTCGAAGGCACGACCGGGCTCGTGCACCGAGATCGCGGCCAGGCCCTGCACCTGCGCCTGGGTGGAGACCACCTCCACGGAGATGTCGTGCTCGGCCTCGGCGGTGCGCGCGGCGATCTCCGCGGCGCGGACGGTGTCGCTGTCGTTGGGCAGCACGACGACCTCCGCGGCACCGCACCCGGTGATGGCCTCGAGCAGCTGTCCGGTCGAGGGACGCTGGCCCGGCCCGCCCTCGACGACGACGGCGCCCGCGGACTCGAAGAGCTCGGCCAGGCCGGGACCGGCCGCCACGGCGACGACGCGGCGCCCGGTGCGGTCCGAGGTGCGCTGGCGCGCGGCGGCCACCTGCTCGGCGAAGTGGGTGACGCGGATCCGGTGCGGACGACCCGCCGTGATCCCGGCCTCGATCGCGGCACCGACGTCGTCGACGTGGACGTGGACGTTCCATAGCCCGCCACCGCCGACCACGACGAGGCTGTCTCCCAGGCCGGCCAACGTGCGGCGCAGCTCACCGATGCGCTCGTCCTCGACCTCGGCGCCGACGTCGAGGAGGTACATCACCTCGTAGCCCGGGCCGTCCTCGGTGAGGTCGTCGCCGGGGACGGCAGGGGCCGCGACGGGGATGAGGCGGGTGCCGATGGGTGTGGTCCACGGCATCGGCCGGCGACCGGTGGCGGTGGTCTCGACCGCGTCGAGCACGACCGTGAGGCCGCGGCCGCCCGCGTCGACGACGCCCGCCTGGGCCAGCACGGCCAGCTGCTCCGGCGTACGCGCGAGGGCGGTGCGGGCCGCTGCCGCTGCCGCGGTGAACACGTCGCGGGCGCGGGAGCCCGGGCGCTCGGCGACGGCCAGCGCGGCGTCGGAGGCGGCACGCGCGACGGTGAGGATCGTGCCCTCGACCGGGACGCCGACCGCGGCGTAGCTGGCGTCGGTGGCCGAGGCCATCGCCGCGGCGATGGTCTGCGCGCGTCGGTCCTCCAGCCCCGCGGCGGCGAGGTGGGTGACGTAGCCGCGGAGCATCTGGCTCAGGATCACGCCGGAGTTGCCACGCGCCCCCATCAGCGCGGCGCGCGCCAGGAGCGCCATCCCGGCCTCCAGGCCCAGGTCGGGATCGGCGGCGCGGGCGGCGCGCAGCTCGTCGCGGGCCGCGGACACGGTGAGGAACATGTTGGTGCCGGTGTCGCCGTCGGGCACGGGGTAGACGTTGAGCGCGTCGATCTCCTCGCGCGCCGAGGACAGCGCATCGGTGGCGATGTCGACGAACCGGGCGACCGCGTCGAGGGTGATGCCGTGGGTGACTGGCTCCATCGAGTCGGTGTGCTCCCGGGTGTGCTCCGGCCGCCGTGCGGGTCGGTCGTGTCTGGTGTGCTGGGCCTGGCTGGTGCGACGATGTGTCGCGCGCCACAGGGTAGTGCCCCGGTCCGACCGTGCCTGCGATTTCCTCCCCCCGCCGGTCCTCGGCTACTCTTCTGCGGTTGCCTGTTGCTGCCACCTGGCGGTGTGCAGGCTGTGGATCTCTCTATCAACCTCGAACGGATCGGAGTGCACGGTGGCTGCCGTCTGCGACATCTGCGCCAAGAAGCCGGGCTTCGGAAACAACCGTCCCTGGTCGCGCAAGATCACGAAGCGTCGCTTCAACCCCAACATCCAGCGCGTCCGGGCGACCGTGAACGGCACGCCCAAGCGCCTCAACGTCTGCACCGGCTGCCTCAAGGCCGGCAAGGTCTCCCGCTGACCTGACCAGACTTCTGCAAGACCCCCGTCGCTCTGCGGCGGGGGTCTTGTGCTGTGTCGGCTGGGCTGCATGAGTCACCGCTTGAGCGGTGACTCTCGCGCAGACCAGCCGTTGCAACGCCCCACCAGCGCCGGACTTCCCCCACCCCCGTGACGGGAGGTGCTGGAGGGACCTCACTCTGGAGGCTGGGTCTCCTGGAGACTCAACCCCCACATGCGGCTCAGAAGTGGGTCCAGCCGGTGGGGCCGTCGTACGCCGCGCCGTCGACCGTCACGCCCTCGCCCTCGCGCACCTCGCCGACGACCTGCCAGCCGGCGGGCACCGACGCCGCGTCGGGGAAGGTCGCGAGCAGGGCGTGGTCGTCTCCCCCGCCGAGGATGAACTGCATCGGGTCCGCCCCCAGCGCCGCGCCGACCGCCTGCAGCGGCTCGGGGATCGCGAAGGCGTCGGTGCGCACGTCGATGGCCACGCCGCTCGACTCGGCGAGGTGTCCGGCCTCGGCGAGGAGGCCGTCGGAGATGTCGATGAGCGACGTCGCGCCGGCCTCGGCGGCCTCCCTGCCGGCGGCGTACGGCGGCTCGGGACGGCGGTAGGCCTCGACGAGCACACGCGGCGAGCGGAACCCGCGCCCCAGGACGGCCAGGCCACCTGCTGCCCACCCCTGCCGACCGACGAGCGCCAGGACGTCGCCCGGCTGCGCACCGGAGCGCAGCACCGGCGCCTGGGTGCACTGGCCGAGAACGGTCACGGCGATCACCAGCTGGTCGGCGCGGGTGAGGTCGCCACCGACGACGGTGGCGCCGACGCTCGTGCACTCCTCGGCGAACCCGCGCGCGAAGTCGAGTGCCCACGCCACGGGCAGGTCCGCCGGGGCAGCCAGGCCGATGGTGAGGTGTCGTGCGGTGCCGCCCATGGCGTTGATGTCGGAGAGGTTCTGCGCCGCGGCGCGGTGCCCGACGTCGGAGGCGCTGGCCCAGTCGCGGCGGAAGTGCCGACCCTCGACGACCATGTCGGTCGACACCACGACGTGGCCGTGCTTGATGCGCAGCACGGCGGCGTCGTCGCCCGGTCCGACGAGCACGTGCTCGTCGCCCTCGAAGATCTTCACGAGCTCGGAGATCAGGCCGAACTCACCTGCCTCGCCGAGGGTCGCGTCCGGAGTGAGGGCCATGGCTCCATCCCACCAGACAGCACGGTGATCACAGTCACCCATCCCCTGTCGGCCCGCCCGCGCCGCGCGGTAGGTTGACCCCGACACACCCGCTGAACGAGACCGAGGAGTCCACGATGGTCGTCCAGGCCTACATCCTGATCCAGACCGACGTCGGCAAGGCCGCCGAGGTGGCCAAGGCCATCGCGCAGGTCAGCGGCGTCACGCTTGCTGAGGACGTCACCGGTCCCTACGACGTGATCGTCCGTGCCGAGGCGAAGAACGTCGACGAGCTGGGCAAGCTGGTGGTGTCGAAGGTGCAGAACCTCGACGGCATCACCCGCACCCTGACCTGCCCGGTCGTCCACATCTGATCCAGCTCACCACGAACCACGTGCACCCCCGCCGACGCCTCGGCCCCTCCACGGGCCGGGGCGTCGTCGCGTCCGCAGCCGCCTGCCTCGCCCTCGCGGCCTGCAGTCCCGGGACCACCAGCATCGAGGCGCACGACCTCTCCGGAGCGGACCGGGCCGCGTGCGAGGCCCTCGTCGCGGACCTGCCCGACACCCTCGCCGGCCAGCCGCGAGCGGAGGTCGAGCCCGGCGGCGGGCCGGGCGCGGCGTGGGGCGATCCGGCGTACGTCCTCACGTGCGGCGTCCCGGAGCCCGACGACTACGAGCCGACCGCCGAGTGCAGCGTCATCGAGGGCGTGGGGTGGTACGTCACCGACGACCAGCTCAGCGACCTGTCCGAGGACGCGACGCCGATCGCGCTGACCCGTACGCCGTACGTCGAGGTGAGGGTGCCGGCCGACTACCGCACCGAGGGCATCGACCGCGCCCTCGCCGAGCTCGCGCCGCTCCTGGAGGAGCACCTGGACGAGGGCGTGCCCTGCCTCTAGCCCGACGACTCAGCGCAGGCCGGTGCCTCTGCGCAGCGCGAGCTGGAGCAGCCGGTCGACGAGCTCGGGGTAGGACATCCCCGTGGCCGCCCAGAGCTGGGGGTACATCGACGTCGGCGTGAAGCCGGGCATCGTGTTGAGCTCGTTGATCACCAGCGAGCCGTCGGGCATCACGAAGAAGTCGACGCGGGCCAGGCCCTCGCACGAGAGCGCCTCGAAGGCGCGTACGGCCATCGCCCGCAGCTCCTGCTCGGTCTCGGCGGGGAGCACGGCGGGGATGTCGATCTCGGTGTGCTGGTCGGCGAGGTACTTGGCCTCGAAGTCGTAGAACTCGTGGTCGCCACCCGTGCGGACCTCGCCGGGCCGTGACGTCTCCGGTGGACCCTCCAACGTGCCGAGCACACCGCACTCCACCTCGCGCCCGCCCTCCATCGACTGCTCGACGAGTACCTTCGGGTCGTGACGGAAGGCCTCCTCGAGCGCCGCCTCGACCTCGCCTGCGTCGTGGAGCTTGCTGATGCCCATGCTCGAGCCGGCACGGGCCGGCTTGGCGAAGGACGGGAAGCCGAGGTCCTCGATCCGCGAGCGAGCGCCGACCGGGTCCTGCTCCCACTCCGAGCGGGTCACGACGATGCCGGGCGTCACCGGGAGGCCGGCCGACTGGAGGACGACCTTCATGTAGGCCTTGTCCATGCCGACCGCGGAGGCGAGCACTCCGGAGCCGACGTAGCGCACGCCCGCCATCTCGAGCATCCCCTGCAGGGTGCCGTCCTCGCCCCAGGGGCCGTGCAGCAGCGGGAAGACGACGTCGACCTCGCCGATGACCGACGGAACGTTGGCCGGCTCCGTGACCACGAGGTCCGTGCCGGTGGTGGCGCCCATCAGCGCGACGGGCGAGCGTCCGCCGTCGACGGCGGGCAGGTCGCTGCCGCGGATCGCGAGGCGGCCCGGCTCGTCGACCTCGAGCACCCACCGCCCGTCGGCGGCGATGCCGACGGGCACCACGTCGTACGCCTCACGGTCGATCGCGGCCAGCACGCTCCCCGCGGTGACGCACGAGATGCCGTGCTCGGAGGAGCGGCCGCCGAAGACCACGGCGACCCGGGGCCTGCGGCCGGTCATGTGCGAGGAGGTGTCGTTCATCGGCACGACCCTATCCACCTACGCTTGCTGCCATGGCTCACGACCCGCAGCACAGGCCCGGCACCATCGCCGTGACGGCCGGGCGCCCCGAGAAGGCGCCCGACGCACCGCTCAACACCCCGATCACCATGGCCGCGACCTACGTCGCGGGCGGCGAGGTGGAGTACGGCCGCTACGGCAACCCGACCTGGACCGCCCTGGAGGACGCGCTCGGCGCGCTCGAGGGTGGCCGCTGCCTGACCTTCGCCTCCGGCCTCGCGGCGGTGGCGACCGTGCTCGACCTCGTCGGCGCGGACGGCAAGGTCGTGGTGCCACGGCACGCCTACACCGGCACGATCATGCAGCTCGGCGACCTCGAGTCGCGCGGGCGGCTGCGCGCGGAGCTCGTCGACATCACCGACACCGAGGCCGTGGTCGCTGCCTGCGCCGACGCCGCGCTCGTGTGGCTGGAGTCGCCCACGAACCCGGCCCTCGAGGTCGCGGACATCGCGACGATCACCGCCGCCGCCCACGAGGCCGGCGCCTACGTCGTGGTGGACAACACCTTCGCCACTCCCCTGCTCCAGCGCCCGCTCGAGCACGGTGTCGACCTCGTCGTGCACTCCGCGACGAAGTACCTCGCCGGCCACTCCGACGTGCAGATGGGCGCGATCGTCACCGGCGACGACGAGCTCTGGACGGTGCTCAAGGGACGCCGTGACCTGGTCGGCGCGATCCCGGGTCCCTTCGAGGCGTGGCTGACGCTGCGGGGCCTGCGCACCCTGCACCTGCGCGTCGAGCGTGCCCAGTCCAACGCCGAGGAGCTCGTACGCCGACTCGGCGAGCACCCCGCGCTGTCGGAGGTCCGCTACCCGGGCTTCGGCGGCATCGTCAGCATCGTGCTCGCGCAGGGCGAGATGGCGGCCGACCTGCTCTGCCGCAAGACCCGCCTGTGGGTGCACGCCACGTCGCTGGGCGGGGTCGAGTCGACGCTGGAGCGCCGTCGGCGATGGAAGGCCGAGGCGGCGACCATCCCCGAGGGACTGGTGCGCCTGTCGGTCGGCGTCGAGGACGTCGAGGACCTCTGGGACGACCTGCGCGACGCGCTGGACGGGTGCGTCGGCTAGCCCCTCCGTTGGTCGAGGAGGTCGCGAAGCGACCGTCACGAGACCAGCAAGCCCTGCTCCACGCCGCTTCTCGGCTGATCGGATTTCGACACGCTCGTGCGACTTCGTTCCTCAGTCGCGTCGCTTGCTCAATCTGGCCGCCCCACGCCCCGACCTCGTTCCTCGGTCGGAGCTGGGCGTCTCATCAGTGCAGCTCGGGCTTGGTGTCGCGCGCGATGAAGGAGTTCATCATGTCGAGCGCGGTCATCCGGCCGTCGACGACGGCGTCGACGGCCTGGGCGATCGGGGCGTCGACGCCGACGCTGTCGGCCAGCGCGAGCAGCGACTTGCAGGACTTGGCGCCCTCAGCGACCTGACGGGTGGAGGCGTAGATCTCCTCGGTGGTCATGCCTTGGCCGAGGCGCTCGCCGAAGGTGCGGTTGCGCGAGAGCGGCGAGGAGCAGGTGGCGACGAGGTCGCCGAGACCCGCGAGCCCCATCAACGTGAGGGGGTTGGCGCCCTGCGCCGTGGCGAGACGCGCGGTCTCCGCGAGTCCGCGGGTGATGACGGAGGCGGTGGTGTTGTCGCCGAAGCCGAGCCCGACGGCCATGCCGACCGCGAGGCCGACGACGTTCTTGTAGGCACCGCCGATCTCGCATCCGAGCACGTCGACAGACGTGTAGGGCCGCCACGACGGACCGTGCGTGATCGCCTGCAGGTGCTTGGCGCGCTCCTCGTCGACACAGGCGACGACGGATGCCGCCGGCTCGCGGCGCGCGATCTCGCGGGCGAGGTTGGGTCCGCTGATCACCGCGATGCGGTTGGCGGAGGCGTCGGTGACCTCCTGGATCACCTCGCTCATCCGCATCAGGGTCCCGAGCTCGACGCCCTTCATCAACGACACCAGCGTCGCCTTCTCGGGCAGGATCGGCGCCCACGCGGTGAGGTTCTCCCGCAGCGACTGCGAGGGGACGGTGAGTACCACGACGTCGGCGTCGGCGGCGACCTCCTCGGGGTCGGTCGAGGCGCGGATCGAGGGCGGCAGCTCGATGCCGGGCAGGTAGTCGGTGTTCTCGCGGCGCTCGTTGACCGCCTCGACCACCTCGTCGCGGCGCGCCCACAGGGACACGTCGTTGCCGGCGTCGGCCAGGACCAGCGAGAAGGCGGTGCCCCACGATCCGGCACTGAACACTGCGATCTTCGTCATCGGGTGCGCTTCCTCTTCGTCCGGTGGGGGTCGTACGGGTTGCCGGTCTCGCGTACGCCGCTGCGGCGCGGGTCGAACCGGTCGGTCGGGGGCGTCTCGCCGCGGAGGTCGGCCACGAGGGCGGTGATCGCCGTCATGATCCGCTCGGTGGCCTGCGCCGTCGTCTCCGGCGAGGGCGGCGCGGCGACCAGGTCGTCGAGCGGCACCGGGTCGCCAGCCTTCATCTGGATGTTCTTGCGCGGCACGAGGTGCGGGCGCTTGGTGTAGGGAGGCAGGACCTCGTGCGCACCCCACTGACCCACGGGGATCACCGGGCAGCCGGTGGCGAGGGCGATGCGCGCGGCGCCGGTCTTGCCCTTCATCGGCCACAGGTGCGGGTCGCGGGTCAACGTGCCCTCGGGGTAGATCACGATGCACTCACCCTCACCGATCGCGCGGACGGCGGCGTCGTAGGCACCCACCGCGTTGCGGGTCAGCCGCTCGACGGGGATCTGCCCGGCGGCGGACAGCAGGCCGCCGAGGTACCTGTTCCTGAAGAGTCCCGACTTGGCGAGGTAGCGCGGCACGCGTCCGTGGTCGTAGACGAAGTGCGCGGACAGCAGCGGGTCGACGTGGGAGATGTGGTTGAGGGCGACGATGCAGCCGCCGGTGGCGGGGATCTTCTCGCCGTCGATCCAGGTGCGCGACGTGGCGGTGAGCAGGGTCGGCTTGATGATCGAGGCCGCGAAGGTGATCGCCCAGCCGCGCGGCTGCTCCAGCTTCCTGACGCGCACCGTCACCTCCCGCTCCCACGGGCCACGCCCGGACGCTCCCTGCGTCGCGAGCAGGCTACTCGGTCACCCGCCCCCCGGGACCCCAGCGGCACGCTGGTCCCGGGTGGCAGGATTCGTGGTGATGTCCAGCCCCCTGCCGACCGATGCCGACGCTCCGCGCTGCGTGGTCGTCGTACCCGTCAAGCCGCCGGCGCACGGCAAGTCCCGCCTCGTCGGGCTCGACGACGACCAGCGTCGCGAGCTGGCCGAGGCGTTCGCGCTCGACACCGTGCAGGCCGCCGTCGCGACGCCGGGCGTCGCCCGCGTCCTCGTCGTCACCGACGACTTCCGCCTGGCCGCGCCAATGCGCGCCCTCGGCGCCGAGGTGATGCCCGACGGGGCCAGCGAGGACCTCAACGAGACCCTCGTCCAGGCCGTCGCGGAGGTCGTACGCCGCTGGCCGGGCGCGGTGCCGGTCGCGCTGTGCGCCGACCTGCCGGGCCTGCGCTCCGCCGAGCTCGCCGCGGTCCTGGAGGACGTGGTGACGCAGGTGGATGCGGGTCACGCCGCCTTCGTGAGGGACCGCGCCGGCACGGGCACGACGACGTACGCCGCTCCTGCCGCACACTTCGCGCCGCAGTTCGGAAGGGAGTCGGCGGCGCGCCACGCGGCATCGGGTGCGATCGAGGTCGGAGCCTCCGCGGGCAGCCTGCGGGCGGACGTCGACGATCTGGTCGACCTCGGTGCCGTCCTCGTCGGGGGCGTGGGACCGCACACCAGCCGGGCAAGCGGGAGGCGGGCCACCCCGCTGGGGTGACCCGCCTCGACGCGGTGCAGGACTGCTCGAGCCTCAGGACTTCTTGGCGGTCTTCTTGGCCGCAGTCTTCTTGGCCGGCGTCGCCTTCTTGGCGGGAGCCTTCGTGGCAGTCGACTTGGCGGCCGTCGACTTGGCGGCCGTCTTCTTGGCCGGGGTCGCCTTCTTCGCCGTGGTGGCCTTCGACGCCGACGCCTTGGTGGCCGGGGCCTTCTTGGCAGCGGTCTTCTTGGCCGGGGTCGCCTTCTTCGCAGGCGCCTTCGTGGCGGGCGCCTTCTTGGCGGCCGTCTTGGTGGCCGGGGCGGCCTTCTTCGCCGGCGTCGACTTCTTGGTCGCGGCACCGGTGACGGCGGCAGCCGCCGCACGCACGCTGGCCGGCGGCTTGGGCATCGTCGCCGCCGTCAGCTTCGGCAGCTTCTTCGCACCCGCGACGACGTCCTTGAGCTCCTTGCCCGCGGAGAACTTCGGCACGGCCTTCTTCTTCGACTTCATCCGCTCGCCCGTCTGCGGGTTGCGCACCCAGCGCGCGTTGCGGACGGCCTTCTCGAACGAGCCGAAGCCGGTGATGGCGACCTTCTCGCCCTTGGCCACCTCACGGGTGATGGTGTCGAGCACCGACTCCAGTGCGTGGGCCGCCTGCTTGCGGTTCCCCTCGTAACGCGCGGCGAGCGCGTCGATGAGCTCTGACTTGTTCACTAGCTTCCCTTCCCAATGAACCTGAGCCGAGCTCGTGCTCGACCATCTGCAAGGCACGCTAGGCACATGGAAGGGTGAGGACAATCACCATCGCCCTTGTTTGTGGGGCTTTTTCAGGCCGTGACGGGCTTCCAGGTCGGCCGCGACGCCTCGAAGTCGGTGATGTCGGTGTCGTGGCCGAGGGTGATCCCGATGTCGTCGAGCCCCTCCAGCAGGCGCCAGCGGGTGTAGTCGTCGATGTCGAAGGAGTCCTCGACGGCGTCCTCACCGGCGCCGGCGCGGACCGTACGGCTCTCGAGGTCGACGGTGATCTCGCCGCCCGGGTTGTCCTCGAGCCAGTCCCAGAGGCGCTGCACGACCTTCTCGTCGACCTGCGCCGCGACGAGCCCGGCCTTGCCGGAGTTGCCGCGGAAGATGTCGGCGAAGCGCGAGGAGATGACGGCCCGGAAGCCGTAGTTCTGCAAGGCCCACACGGCATGCTCGCGCGAGCTGCCGGTGCCGAAGTCCGGACCCGCGACCAGCACGGAGCCGCCGGCGTAGGTGGGGTCGTTGAGCACGAAGGCGGGGTCGTTGCGCCACGCGGCGAACAGCCCGTCCTCGAAGCCGGTGCGGGTCACGCGCTTGAGGTAGACCGCGGGGATGATCTGGTCGGTGTCGACGTTGCTGCGCTTCAGCGGGACGCCGACGCCGGTGTGGGTGGTGAACTTGTCCATGGGTCAGGCTCCGATCGGCGTGAGGTCGGCGGGCGACGAGAGGGTGCCGCGCACCGCGGTGGCGGCGGCGACGGGCACGGACACCAGGTGCGTACGACCGCCCTTGCCCTGCCGCCCCTCGAAGTTGCGGTTCGACGTCGACGCGCTGCGCTCGCCCGGGGCGAGCTGGTCGGGGTTCATGCCCAGGCACATCGAGCAGCCGGCTCCGCGCCACTCCGCACCCGCGGCGAGGAAGACCTTGTCGAGTCCCTCGGCCTCGGCCTGGAGGCGCACGCGCACCGAGCCCGGCACCACGAGCAGGCGGGTGTCGTCCGCGACGTGGCGACCCTCGAGGATCGACGCCGCCAGGCGCAGGTCCTCGATGCGGCCGTTGGTGCAGGAGCCGACGAAGACGGTGTCGACCTTGACCTCGCGCAGCGGAGTGCCGGCCTCGAGACCCATGTAGTGCAGGGCCTTCTCGGTCGCGACCTTGTCGTTGGGCTCGTCGAAGTCGTCGGGGCTCGGGATGGTGGCGCCCAGCGGCGCACCCTGGCCGGGGTTGGTGCCCCAGGTGACGAAGGGCGTCATCGTGGAGGCGTCGAGCTCGATCTCGCGGTCGAACACGGCGTCGTCGTCGGTGCGCAGGGTCTTCCAGTGCGCGACGGCGGCGTCCCAGTCGTCGCCCTTCGGCGCCTCGGGCTTGCCCTCGATGTAGTCGAAGGTCGTCTGGTCGGGCGCGATGAGGCCCGCCTTGGCGCCCCACTCGATCGACATGTTGCACACGGTCATCCGGCCCTCCATCGAGAGCTCCTCGATGGCCTGGCCGCGGTACTCCACGATGTAGCCCTGGCCGCCGCCGGTGCCGGTGTGGGTGATGAGGGTGAGCACCATGTCCTTGGCGGTGACACCCTCGGGCAGGCTGCCGTTGATCGTGACGGCCATCGTCTTCGGGCGGGCCTGGGTCAGCGTCTGGGTGGCCAGGACGTGCTCTACCTCGGAGGTGCCGATGCCGAAGGCGATCGCGCCGAACGCGCCGTGCGTGGAGGTGTGCGAGTCGCCGCACACGATGGTCATCCCGGGCTGCGTCAGGCCGAGCTGCGGACCGACGACGTGCACGATGCCCTGCTCGACGTCGCCGAGCGGGTGGAGGCGGACGCCGAAGTCGGCGCAGTTCTTGCGCAGCGTCTCGACCTGGGTCCGGCTCACCGGATCCGCGATCGGCTTGTCCCAGTCGACCGTCGGGACGTTGTGGTCCTCGGTGGCCAGCGTCAGGTCGGGGCGGCGGACCGTGCGGTCGGCGAGGCGCAGGCCGTCGAAGGCCTGCGGCGAGGTCACCTCGTGGAGGAGGTGGAGGTCGATGTAGAGCAGGTCGGGCTCTCCCGGGGCGCTCCGGACGACGTGCTCGTCCCAGACCTTCTCGGACAGGGTCTTGCCCATGACGCAAACTCCTTCTGCTGCAGTGCGGTGGGACGACGCTACCTCTTGCATCCCACTCCCTGAGATGAGAATATCGGTATATGGACAACGGATCTGGTGTCGGCGTGCTGGACAAGGCCGCCCTCGTGCTCGCGGCCCTCGAGGCCGGACCGGCCACCCTGGCGGGACTCGTCGCCGGCACCGGGCTGGCCCGACCGACCGCCCACCGCCTCGCAGTCGCGCTCGAGCACCACCGCCTCGTCGCCCGCGACATGCAGGGGCGCTTCGTGCTCGGCCCGCGCCTGTCCGAGCTCTCCGCCGCCGCGGGCGAGGACCGCCTGCTGGCCGCCGCCGGTCCGGTCCTGGCGCGACTGCGCGACATCACCGGCGAGTCCGCCCAGCTCTGGCGCCGCCAGGGCGAGCACCGCGTGTGCGTGGCCGCCGCAGAGCGCCCCTCGGGCCTGCGCGACACCATCCCGGTCGGCTCGCAGCTGACGATGAACGCCGGCTCGGCCGCGCAGATACTGCTGGCCTGGGAGGACCCGGAGCGGATGCACCGCGGTCTCCAGAACGCCGCCTTCTCGGCCACCGCGCTCTCCGGCATCCGCCGCCGCGGCTGGTCGCAGTCCGTGGGCGAGCGCGAGCAGGGCGTCGCGTCGGTGTCGGCCCCGGTCCGCTCCCCCGGCGGCAAGGTCATCGCCGCGGTCTCGGTCTCCGGTCCGCTCGAGCGCCTCTCACGCCAGCCCGGCCGCATGCACGCACCCGCCGTGCTCGCCGCGGCCGACCGGCTCTCGGAGTCGCTGCGCCGCGCTGCGGCGGAGTAGCCGGGGCTGCTTCGCACCTCATCAGGTTTCGAGACGCGCCGTCGCGACCTCCTTCGTCGGTCGCGGGCGCCCTCAACCTGCTCTGTCCGGCTGAGCAGATCGCTTCGCGATCCGCTCAGAACAGAGCATCCTGCTCGAGCTCCAGCAGCTGTTGCTTGCGCTCGAGCCCCCCGGCGTAGCCGGTGAGCGTGCCGTTGGCGCCGATCACCCGGTGGCAGGGCACGACGATGGGGATGGGGTTGCGGCCGTTGGCCAGGCCGACCGCGCGCGAGGCGGCGTTCGTCATCCCGAGACGGCCGGCGATCTCGCCGTAGGACGCGGTCTCGCCGTAGGCGATGCGGCCCAGCTGCTCCCACACCCGCTGCTGGAAGTCGGTGCCGATCGGCGCGAGCGGCAGGTCGAAGTCGGTGAGCTCACCGGCGAAGTACGCCGTCAGCTGGCGTGTCGCCTCGGCCAGCACGGGCTCGTCGTCGGAGCGGGCACCCAGGGGGCGCCCGTCGGCGGGCGGCCGGAAGGGCGAGAACTCGATCGCCACGATCGAGCCGTCGCGCTCGACGATGCGCAGGTCGCCGATGGGCGAGAGCATCACGGTCCACATGTCAGGTCTCCTTCGCCGGGCGGTGCGCCGCGGTCGGGTGGGTGTCGGGGGCCGGGGTGGGCGGCATGAGCGGGTTCCACAGGTGCATCAGGGCGTAGGAGCGCCACGGCCGCCAGGCGTGCGGGTCCGGCTCGACGTCACCGACGGCCAGCTCGGCCAGCACCCGGCGCACGGCGAGGTCGGTGGGCAGGAAGACGTCGGGGTGTCCGAGCGCCCGCATGGCGACGTAGTCCGCCGTCCATGGCCCGATCCCGGGCAGCGCCAGCAGCGCGCGGCGTACGTCGTCGCGGTCGGGGCCGCGGTCCAGCACGACCTCGCCGGTCGCCAACGCGCTCGCCAGTCCGACGAGCGCGCGCCCGCGTGCCCGCGGCATCGGCAGGGTCTCGGGGTCGACGCCGGCCAGAGTCGCCGCGTCCGGGAACAGGTGGGTGAGACCCGGGACGGGCGAGTCGACCGGGCGGCCGTGCGCGGCCACGATGCGTCCAGCCACGGTGCGCGCGCCGGTGACGCTGACCTGCTGGCCGATGACCGTGCGCACGGCGGTCTCGTCACCGTCGACCTGGCCCGGGACACGCAGCCCCGGCGCGGCGCGCACGAGGTCGCCGAGGGTGGGATCGGCACCGAGGTGCGCGTCGACGGCCCCGGGGTCGCAGTCGGCGTCGAGCAGGCGGCGTACGCGCTCGCTGGCCGCGGCGGTGTCACGCAGGTCGGCGAGCCAGAACTCGGCCTCCACGAAGCCGGTGCCCCCGACGCCCGGCAGGTCGTCGAGGCGCAGCCTGACCGTGCCGGGCCCGTGCGGGAGGTCGAGGGTGCGGGCGTAGCAACCGGGCGCGGCCACCTCGACGCCCGGGACGAGGTGATAGGCGAGGAAGTCCAGGAGCCGACCACCCGCGAAGGGCGTGCGCACGGCCAGCCGCATGGCCAGGGAGCCCGACGCCCGGCCCTCCCGCGGTGCGCGTCGGCTCCCCCGCAGCAGGCTCGGCGAGGCGTCGTAGACCTCGCGCACGGTCTCGTTGAACTGCCGCACGCTGGCGAACCCGGCGGCGAAGGCCACGTCGGTGACGGCCAGGTCGGTGGTCTCCAGCAGGATCCGCGCGGTCTGGGCACGACGGGCGCGGGCCAGGGCGAGCGGCGTGGCACCCAGCTCCTGGGTGAGCAGCCGGCCGAGGTGCCGCGGGGTGTAGCCGACCCGGCGCGCCAGGCCGTCCACCCCCTCGCGGTCGACGAGCCCGTCGGCGATCAGCCGCATCGCGCGGCCGGCGACATCGGCGGCGACGTCCCACTCCGGGCTGCCCGGTGTGGCGTCGGGCAGGCAGCGCTTGCAGGCGCGGTAGCCGGCGGCGTGGGCACTGGCCGCCGTGGCGTGGAAGGTGACGTTGGCGACCGCCGGGGTGCGCGCCGGGCACGAGGGCCGGCAGTAGATCCCCGTGGTGCGCACCGCGGTGTAGAACACCCCATCGAAGCGCCGGTCCCGGCTCTGCACCGCGCGGTAGCACGCGTCGGTGTCGAGGTGTCCGGACGGCGTCATGCCCCGAGTCTGACGACTCGGGGCACGACACACCAGCGGAAATCGGACACGGCCCTCCGCGCTCAGGCGCCGGGGCGGTAGCGACGCTCGGGGCGCCCGGCGCCGCCGTACTGCAGGCGCACCGCCGCAGACCCGCGGGCCACGAAGTGCTCGAGGTAGCGGCGAGCGGAGACCCGCGAGATGCCCACGACGTCGGCGCACTCGGCCGCGGAGAGCTCGTCGGCCTCCCGCAGCGCCGACGCGACCAGGTCGGCCGTCTGCGGGCTCAGCCCCTTCGGCAGCGTCACCGCGGGTGCGGGCGCGGCCGCCCCGAAGACGGCGTCGATGTCCTGCTGCCCCGGCGCGGCCGACCCGGACAGGGCCAGGTGTGCGGACCGGAAGGACTCCAGGCGCACCCGCAGGTCGTCGTAGTCGAAGGGCTTGACGAGGTAGTGGACCGCTCCGCCGGACGCTGCGGCGCGCACCGTGTCGGCCTCGCGGGCCGCGGTCACCACCAGCACGCCGACGTCGTCGCCGTCGGCGCGCAGCCGGCGGAGGACGTCGATGCCGGTCATGTCGGGCAGGTGCACGTCGAGCAGCACGAGGTCCGGACGCAGCCGGACGATGTCGGCGAGCGCTGCCTGGCCGCTGCTGGCGACCCCGACGACCCGGAAGCCGGGCGTGCGCTCGACGAACTGGGTGTGGATGCGCGCCACCATGAAGTCGTCGTCGACGACGAGCACGCCGACCTCGTCCATCACGCCTCCACCCCTGTCTGGATCCCTGTCTCGATCCCTGCCTGGATCCCTGCCTGCACCCCGGGCAGTCCCGCCTCGAAGACCGCGCCGGTGCCGGCGTCACCGGCGCGGACGGTGACCGCGCCGCCCCGACGCTCGCAGACGACCTGCACCAGCGCCAGCCCGACACCCCGCCCCTCCGCGGTGGACGCCTTGGTGCTCCACCCGCGCCGGAAGATCTCTCCCACCTGCTCGGGCGGGACCCCCGGCCCGGTGTCCGCGACGGCGAGGCGCACGGTGTCGCCGTCGAGGCGCACCGCGACCTCGACGACCTTCCCGCCGACGGACACCGACGCGTCGACCGCGTTGTCGACGAGGTTGCCCAGCACGGTGCCGACGTCCGTGGAGGACTCCGGGTCCAGCCGCGGCAGGTCGCTGTCGTCGGTGAGGCGCAGGTCGACCCCGCGCTCGGCGGCGAGGCTGGTCTTGGCGATCACCAGCGCCGCCACCGCCGGGTCCTCGACGCGGGCCAGCACCGCGTCGGAGATCTCGCGCCGGCGCCGGCTCAGGGTGCCGACGAGCCGGGAGACCTCGTCGTACTCCCCCAGCTGCACCAGCCCGGAGATGGTGTGGAGCTGGTTGTGGAACTCGTGGGTCTGCGCGCGCAGGGTGTTGGTGATCGACTGGCGCGCGCTCAGCTCGCTCTGCAGGGCCAGCAGCTCGGTGCGGTCACGCAGGGTGGTCACCGACGCGACCAGGCGCCCGCCCTCGAGCACGGGGTTGCGGTTGACGACCAGCACCCGGTCGCCCAGGACCACCACGTGGTCGCGGATCTCAGCATGGTCGGCCAGCAGGTCGCGGACGGCGGGGTCGAGGTCCAGCTCGTCGACACGGCGACCCTCGACCTCGCCGTCCAGTGCGATCAGCTCGCGCGCGCTGTCGCTCAGCACCGTCACGGTGCCGTCCTCGGCGACCGCGACCACTCCCTCGCGGATCGAGTGGAGCAGCGCCTCGCGCTGGTCGGCGAGCGCCGCGATGGCCGCCGGTTCCAGCCCCCGCGTACGCCGACGGATGAGGCGCGAGAGCAGGAAGGACCCGGCGACCCCGAGCCCCAGGCCGAGGCCGGCGAAGGTGAGCAGGTCCGGTGCCACGCTGCGGGCCCGCTCGGCCCACGTGGGGTACTCCTCGGCGACCATCACGATGCCGATCAGCTCACCCTGGCGGTTGATGACCGGCACCTGCGCCGCGATGGACGGCGTGCCGAAGTCGTCGACGTCACCGGTCCACGTGCGCAGCCGCTGCACCGTGCTGCCGGCCAGGTCGACGCTGCGGCCGCGGCCGTCGAAGTCGCTGCTGACCAGGACCACGCCCTCGGGATCGGTGAGGTAGACCCCGCTCGCCTGCACCCGGGTGCGCGTCTCCTGGGTCAGCGGGGTGAGGACGGAGCGATTAGCCTCGACCTCGTCGGTGCGGAACGACAGTCGCACGATCTTGATGTTGGTGAGGTCCTCCGCGGCCGCACGGAGCGGTGCCCCGCGCGTGTCACGGAAGTCGGCATCGCTCTGCTGGACCGACACGACGCTCGCGACGGCCACGACCACGAGCAGCACCGTCAGCTGGAGCACGAGGAACTGGCCGGCGAGGGTCGCCGGCCACAGCCGTGGGCGTGACCACAAGTTCCACAACCTCCATTGCTTTCCCAAGCGTGACGAGCACCACACGCAGTCTCCACCATCGGGGAGTCGCACCCCATCAGCGAGGGCGCGAGGCCTGAACAGAGAAGGAGACCACATGATGCGCCAAGGCACGAGGCGGTCCGTCGCAGTGGCGGTGTCGCTCGGCGCCGCGCTCCTCCTGGCGACCGGGTGCGGCGTCACCCGCGGCGCCCAGAGCAGCGACATGACGATGCTGATCCCCAACAGCCCCGGCGGCGGCTACGACCAGACCGGCCGGGCCGCGATCGCGGTGATGGAGAACGGCGACATCACCGGCGGCTCCTTCGAGGTCACCAACGTGGTCGGCGCAGGCGGATCGGTCGCGATGACGCGACTGATGAACGCCGAGGGCGACGAGCGCACGATGATGACCGCCGGCCTCGGCGTGGTCGGCTCGCTCTACTCCTTCGGTGCGCCCTACAAGCTCAACGATGCGACGCCCCTGGCCCAGCTCATCGAGGACCAGGAGGGCGTGCTCGTCCCGGCGGACTCACCGTTCGAGACCATCGACGACCTGGTCACGGCGTGGGAGGACGATCCGAGCTCGATCGTCGTCGGCGGCGGATCCTCGCCCGGCGGACCGGACCACCTCTTCCCCATGCAGCTGGCCAGCGCCGTCGGCATCGACGCCCGCGAGGTCCGCTACGTGCCCTACGACGGCGGTGGCCCGCTGACCAGTGCCCTGCTCGGCAGCAAGATCGACGCCGGCTTCTCCGGCGTGGGCGAGTTCGAGGGGGCCCTCGCCGAGGGCAAGCTCCGCCTGCTCGCGGTCTCCGGCGAGGAGCGGCTGACCGGTGACGTCATCAGCGACGCACCCACCCTGGTCGAGTCCGACATCGACCTGGTCTTCACCAACTGGCGCGGGGTCTTCGCGCCCCCCGGCATCAGCGAGGAGCGTCGCGACGAGCTGATCGCGATGCTCGAGGAGATGCACGAGAGCCCCGAGTGGCAACAGGCCCTCGAGGACTACGGCTGGATCGACGAGTTCAAGACCGGCGACGACTTCGACACGTTCCTCCAGGAGCAGGACGAGCGCGTCGCCACCACCCTCGAGGAGCTGGACCTGCTGTGAGCACACCACTCGACACCACCCCTGACACCACGCGGGCCACGCACCCGGCCCCCCAGCGGGACATGGCCCAGCTCGGGCTGGCGGCGATGCTCGTCGTCGTCGGCGCCTACACCTTCTACGACGCCTCCACGCTGCGGGTCGGCTTCGGCGACCCGGTCGGACCGCGCGTGTTCCCCTACGTCATCGGCGCGGTCACCGTCGTGCTCGGGCTGCTGCTCGTGCTCGCCACCCTGCGCGGCGACGTTCCCCAGGCCGAGGGCGGCGAGGACATCGACCTGCGCCAGCCCGCCGACTGGGTCACCGTCCTCAAGCTGGTCGGCGTACTGCTCTTCACGGTGCTGACCATCTCCTTCCTCGGCTGGGCGGTGAGCGGCGCGATCCTCTTCGTCGGCGCGGCCTGGTCGCTCGGCAGCCGGACCCTCGTGCGCGACGTGATCGTCGGGCTCGTGCTGTCGGTGAGCAGCTGGTACTTCTTCCACGAGGTGCTCGGCGTGATCCTGCCCGCCGGGATCCTGGACGGGGTGCTCTGATGGACAGCCTCGGCCTGCTCATGGACGGCTTCGGTGCCGTCCTCACCCCGCAGAACCTGCTCTTCGCCGCGATCGGTGTCTTCCTCGGCACCTTCGTCGGCGTGCTCCCGGGCATCGGCCCGGCCATGGCGGTGGCGCTGCTGCTGCCCGTCACCTACGGGCTGGACCCGATCCCGGCGTTCATCATGTTCGCCGGGATCTACTACGGCGGCATGTACGGCGGGTCCACCACCGCGATCCTGCTCAACACCCCGGGTGAGTCGGCGTCGGTCATGACGGCACTCGAGGGAAATCTCATGGCCAAGGCCGGGCGGGCGTCGCAGGCGCTGGCCACGGCCGCCATCGGGTCCTTCATCGCCGGCACGATCGGCACCCTCCTCGTCGTGTTCTTCGCACCGGCCCTCGCCTCGGTGGCCAACGAGCTCGGCGCCCCGTCCTACTTCGCCCTGATGGTCCTGGCGATGGTCATGGTCACCAGCGTGCTGGGCGGGTCGTGGCTGCGCGGCTTCATCTCGCTCTTCCTCGGCCTCACCATCGGCCTGGTCGGGCTCGACCTCAACACCGGGCAGCCGCGGCTGAGCTTCGACCAGCCGCTGCTGGCCGACCGCATCGACGTCGTCGTGGTGGCCGTCGCGATCTTCGCGCTCGGCGAGGCCTTCTGGGTCGCTGCGCACCTGCGCCGCAGCCCGCTGCAGGTCATCCCGGTCGGCCAGCCCTGGCTGAGCGGGACCGACCTCAAGCGCTCGTGGGGCCCGTGGTTGCGCGGCACGGCGTACGGCTTCCCGTTCGGCGCGCTGCCGGCGGGTGGCGCCGAGATCCCGACGTTCCTGTCCTACGTGACGGAGAAGAAGCTCGCCGGACGCCGCGGGCAGGACGAGTTCGGGCGCGGCGCTATCGAGGGCGTCGCCGGACCGGAGGCGGCGAACAACGCCTCGGCCGCCGGCACGTTCGTGCCGCTGCTCGCGCTCGGCCTGCCGGTCACCGCGACCTCCGCGGTGATGCTGGCGGCGCTGCAGGGATACGGCATCGAGCCCGGCCCCGGCCTGATGACCGACCAGCCCGAGCTGGTGTGGGCACTGCTCGCCAGCCTCCTGGTCGGCAACGCGCTGCTGCTGGTGCTCAACCTGCCGCTCGCGCCGGTGTGGGCCAAGCTGCTGCGCATCCCGCGGCCCCAGCTCTACGGCGGGATCCTGTTCTTCGCCACGCTGGGGGCCTATGCGAGCAACCTGCAGGCCTTCGACCTGTTCCTGCTGCTGGTGCTCGGCCTCCTGGGCCTGATGATGCGGCGCTTCGCCCTCCCGGTGCTGCCGCTGATCCTCGGGGTGATCCTCGGCCCGCTCATGGAGTACCGCCTTCGCGAGGCGATGGCGATCTCCGGTGGCGACGTCTCCGCCCTGTGGAGCGAGCCGGTCGCCCTGGTGATCTACGTGATCGTCACCCTCGTGGTGGTCGCGCCGATCCTGGTCCGCTCCGTCCGGCCGGCACCCGCCGCCGTGGCACAGGACCTGGACCCGTCCGTCGACGAAGAGGAGAAGGTGCGATGAACGACCGTGCGACCGTGATCGTGGTGGGCTGGTCCCCCGACGAGTTCGGCGAGGCCGCGCTGGCGCGGGCCGTCGAGGAGGCGAGGCTGCGCCAGGGCCGGGTCGTGGTGGTCAACGCCACCCGCGGCGACGCGCTCGTCGACGACCGCTACGCCGACGAGGACCAGCTCGCCCGGCTGGCGACCGAGCTGGCCGCCAGCGGCGTGGAGGTCGACGTACGCCGCTCGATGGGCGCCGACGTCGGCGACCAGGTCCTGGCGGTGGCGGCGGACGTGGCGGCCGACCTGATCGTGATCGGCCTGCGCCGGCGCTCGCCGGTGGGCAAGCTGCTCATGGGCAGCGTCGCGCAGCGCATCCTGCTCGGTGCCGAGTGCGCCGTGCTGGCGGTCAAGCCCGGCGCCTGACTGCGACTTTCGCAGCCTCCCGCACCCGCGCCCGCCCTGCGACACTGGGCCGGTGATGGCACCGGCCCCGATCCTGCGCGGGGCGCTGGTGCGGGGGCTGCGCGCTCCGGCCTGGGCCGGACTGCTCGCGCTCGCCACGGCACTCCTCGTCGCCTCGCTCGCGGCCCCGGCCCTCTTCGCCCGGGCCGCGCACGACGCGGCCCTCCAGCGGATCCGGGCAGCGGCCGAGGACGACACCTTCCGCATCGCGCCGGTCGACCTGCGGGCATCGTGGGGCGGACGGCTCGGCGAACCAGCGACCGCGGACCTGCGGGCCGACCTGGACGCGCTGCCGGGGTTCGGGCCGGCCGAGGTCACGTCCTTCGCCACCGGCCCCACCCGAGCGCGCGAGCCGGTGCTGCTGGCCGGGGGCCGGTCGGCCGTCGGCACCCTCTGGGCCCGCGACGGCGCGCTCGAGGCCCTCGGCGGCAACCCCGCCACCCCCGGCCTCTGGGTGCCCGTCGACGTGGCGGAGGAGCTGCGGGTGGGGGTCGGTGACACGGTCCTGGTCGCGTCTCGTCGCGTCCTCGACGGGTCGGTCCGCCGGACGGTTCCGCTGGAGGTCCTCGGCACGTTCGACCCGGCGCCGGGCTCCCCCCTGCCCCAGCCGGTGCTGGACCTCGGCGTACGCCGCGTGGACCTGCCTCTGGCCGACGCCGACGTGCCCGGGTCGGCGCTGCTGATCACCGACCGCAACACCCTCGAGCGCACCAGCCTGCGCATCGACGACGTGCCCCGCCACGTCGCGGACCTCTCCCTCGCGCCCGGCCTCACGCCCGACGCGGCCGCCCGCGCCTCGCGAGCCCAGGATGCGTTGCGGGCGGAGGCCTACCGCTCGGGATCGCAGCTGGCGGAGGACCTCGCCCAGGCCCGTCCGGTGAAGGCGCGGCTGCAGCTCGCGAGCGGCCTCCCGGACGTGCTCGACGACGCCGAGCAGGTGCTGGTCGCCTCCCGCGGTGCGGTCGCCCCCTTCGCCCGGGCGACCCAGGCCATGGCGCTCCTGCTGCTGCTGGCCGTGCACGTCCTGTGGGCACGGAGCCGGGCGGCCGAGAGCTGGACGCTGACCGAGTGGGGCCTCGGTCCGCTCCGGCGCGGCGTCCTGGCCGGCCTGGAGGTGCTGCCGTCTGTCGTCGTCGCCGCACCGCTCGGCGCCGGACTCGCGCTGGCCGGGGTCTCCCTGGCCGGCCCGCCGGGTCGCCTGGGCGTGCAGGACTCCCTGGCGGCGATCGCGACGACCAGCGCCGTGACCTCGCTGCTCGTGGCGCTGGGCGCCGCCGTCCTCGCGACGCTGGGCGCGTTCCAGCAGGAGCGGGAGGCAGCCCTCGGCCCACGGCACCGGCCGTGGCGGGTGCCGTGGGGACTCGCCTGGGTCGCAGCGGCCGTCGTGGTGGGTGTCGCGGTCCTCACCACCGACGTCGAGGACCGTGCCACCAGCCCCTTGGCGGCAGCCTTCCCGCTCGCCGTGTCGGCCGGCGTCGCCGTCGTGGTGATGTGGTCGGCCGCGCTGCTGCCGCGTCCGCGCGCGGGACGCGAGGGGTCCGTCGTGTGGCTGGCGCTGCGGAGGTCGGCGAGCACGACGGGAGCCGCCACGGCGGTGCTGGCCATCGGACTGACGGTCCTGGGCTACGGCCTCGCCGTGCGCGACGGGGTGAGCCTGGCCGTGGCCGACAAGGCAGCGGCCCTGACCGGCGCCAGCACGAGCGTCGACGTCGGCGAGCAGCTGGTCGGACGGCGGGTGGGCGAGGCGTCGGCCCTCGCCGGTCCGGACACGGTCGTGGTCTATCGGCGCGGGGTGTCGCTCCCACCGGCCTTCGGCGAGCAGGCGCTGCTGATGGCCGACCCGGCCGACCTCGCCGCCGTCGTCGACTGGGGTGCCACCCTGGACGCAACCGGCCGCGAGCCGCTGGACCGGCTGGCCGTGGTCGGCGATGCGGACGATCCCGTGCCGGTCCTGCTCGCCGGCACGACCGAGGCCCGGCCCGGGGACCGGATCACGCTGACCTTCAACACCTCCGTCGACGTCGACGCCGAGGTGGTGGCCGCGGTCGAGGCCTTCCCCGGTTCGGAGTCCGAGGACGGGGTGGTGACCGTCCTGGCCCCCACCCGTCAGCTCGTCCGCGCCCTCCCGCGCGCGTTCGCTCCCGGCACGCCGTTCGACGAGACCATCGGTGCGGGGGTCTTCTCCGCCTCGATCTGGTCCTCGGGCTCGTCGACCGCGGTCCAGCAGCGGCTGCGCGACGTCGGCCTGGAGAGCCAGGAGGTGACCCTCCTGGCGGCAAGCAGGGCACGACCCGAGCTGCTGTCGGCGGCCTGGGCGGTGGGCTACCTCGTGCCGCTCGGACTCGCCGCGGCCTGCCTGGTGGTGGCGACCGGGCTGCTGCTAGCGCGACGACTGCTGGAGCGCGACCGCGTCCCGGACGTGCTGCTGCGACACATGGGGTGGACCTGGCGTGCCCTCACGCTGTCACGCACCTGCGAGCTCGTGGCGACCATCGCCCTGGCCGCGCTGGCTGCAGGACTGGCCACCACCGTGCTGGTGCTCGGACCGACCGTCGTCGAGACGTCCGCCCAGCTCCCGCCGCTCGCACGCCCCGTCCTGTCCGGCAGCGGGCTGGCCTGGTGGGTGGCCTCCTGGCTGCTCGTGCTGCTGGCCGCGGTGCTGGCGCTGGCGTCCGGCGGCGGCAGGCGGCGCGCCGGGGAGGTGCTGCGTGACCAGCGCTGACGAGGGACCGGTGGCCGCCTCGTGCCACGGGGTGGTGCGGGTGTTCGGATCCGGGTCCCACGAGACGACCGCACTCCGCGGCATCGACCTCCTCCTGCACGGCGGGCTGCTCACCGTCGTCGCCGGGCCGTCCGGCAGTGGGAAGACCAGTCTGCTCCGGCTGCTGGCCGCGCAGGACCGTGCGACGGCCGGGCGGCTGGACGTGCTCGGCGTCGAGACCGGCAGCGCGACGCTGCGACAGCTGCGCGCCCTGCGTCGCAGCCGGTTGACGTACGTCCCCCAGCGGGCGTCGCGCGGCCTGCTGCCCACCCTCACGGCCGCCCAGCACGTGGCCCAGGTCGGCTCCCTGCGCGGGACCGACGTGGACGCCGCGTCGCTCCTGGGCAGGCTCGGCCTCGGCGACCGTGCCGACCACCGTCCGGCCGCGCTGTCCGGCGGGGAGCAGCAGCGGCTCGCCGTCGCGCTCGCGCTCGTCGGCAGTCCGGGCCTGGTGGTCGCGGACGAGCCGACCGCCGAGCTCGACACGGACAACGCCCACCGGGTGCTCGACGCGCTCCAGGCGGCCGCGGAGGCCGGAGCGGCCGTGCTGGTGAGCAGCCACGACGAGCGCGTCGTCGAACGGGCCGACGGCCTGCTCCGCCTCCACCACGGCGTGCTGTCCAGCGAGTGGTCGAGGCAGACCCAGGTCACCGCCGTCATCGACTCCACCGGCCGCGTGCAGCTGCCGGAGGCGGCGCTGGCCCACTTCCCCGGCAGGCGCGTGCTGGTCGAGGACGCCGGTGACCACGTCGTGCTGCGCCCGCCGCCCGAGGTCACGCCATGAGCGCCGTGGAGGTGCGCGGGGTCTCGCACCACTACGGTCGGTCGACCGCGCTCGACGATGTCAGCCTCGACGTCGGGGCCGGCGAGCTGCTCGCCCTGGCCGGACCGTCGGGATCCGGGAAGTCGAGCCTGGTCCACCTCGTGGCCGGACTCGACGCCGTGCAGGCGGGCAGCGTCACGGTCCTCGACCGCTCCCCCACGTCGATCCGCGACTGGACGCTGCTGTCGGTGGTGCCGCAGCAGCACGGCCTCCTGCGCGGACTCAGCGTCGCGGAGAACGTCCGGCTCCCCGGCGCCTCGCGTCGGCGTACGACACCGGATCGCGCAGGGGCGGAGCGTGCGATGGAGGCGCTGGGTATCGCAGCGATGGCGGACCGCCTGGTCGAGGCGCTCTCCCTCGGCGAGCAGCAGCGGGTCGCGGTCGCCCGCGCGCTGGCGGGCGACCCCCGGGTGCTGGTGCTCGACGAGCCGTCCTCGCACCAGGACGAAGGACACCTCGAGGTCGTGGTGGGGGCGTTGCGGGCTGCTGCGGCGGCGGGGTCCGCAGTCCTGGTCGCCACCCACGACCCGACGCTCCTCTCGGCGGCGGACCGCACCGTACGCCTCGCCGACGGTCGCGTGGTCGGCTGAGTGGCACTGCCGAGGAATGACGAAGGGCCCGGTCCGAGGACCGGGCCCTTCGTTCTGCGTTGGTACCCCCGACCGGATTTGAACCGGCGTTACCGCCGTGAGAGGGCGACGTCCTAGGCCGCTAGACGACGGGGGCTTGCAGATGCCGCTCAGTGAGCGGCGGAGAGAACACTATCGAAGATGACGTCCTGCTCCAAATCCGGGTCCTTGCGGTCCGGATTCGCTGGGGTACTAGGACTCGAACCTAGAACAACTGAACCAGAATCAGCCGTGTTGCCAATTACACCATACCCCATGGGGGTATCAGATCCGCCGTCGTACGGCGTCCCCGACCACCACGTGGTTCCTTTCAGAACCGACCCCGAAGGTTACACGCGAGGTGCCGGGCCGACCAATTCGGGGTCGGCCGGAGGGCGGCTGAGCACTCCTCCGACCGGCGGTCCGACGTTGACCAGGCCCATCGCCTTCGCGACCCACGAGGCGAGTCCGAGGTAGACCAGCGACTGGACCAGCGTGGACACGATCATCCAGGGGCTGGCCGGACCCGTCGCGTTGAGGGCCTCGGTCATGTCGCCGAACGCCAGCGCCATGCCGTAGGCGAGGAAGTTGTTGAGCACGTGCATCGCGATGGCGGCCTCGAGGCCGCCGGTGCGGATGACGAGGATGCCTGCCACCACCCCGAAGGCGAACCGGTCGAAGAAGACCGGCGCGCTCTGCCCGACGCCGTGGGCGAGGGCGAAGAGCAGCGACGGCACGACCACCGCCAGCACGAAGGACACCCGCCGCCACCGCAGCAGCGAGCCGAACGCCTGGGTCAGGTAGCCGCGGAAGACGTACTCCTCCCCCGCCGCCTGCAGCGGCGTGAGGAGCGCGATCACCAGCAGGAAGTCGCGGGTGGTGGTCGTGAAGTCATTGACCGCCCCCACGGGCTCGGCACCGTCGGCCAGCGGCAGGAACAACGCGACGCCCAGGCTCGCGACCAGGGCGACCACCGACAGCGGCAGGCAGGCCAGCAGGAAGCGCCAGCGCAGCCGCGGCGCCACCGACGAGAGCCAGCGCGGCTTGAGCCGGTGGAAGAGCCACAGCACGAACCAGCTGGACGCGATGGCCGAGCCCAGCAGGAGGTTGAGCACCGCCAGGCCCATCGGAGTGACGCCCTGGGTGACGTCGAGCAGCGCCCCTGCCTCCTCGGCGCTGGTGCCGCCCACCAGCAGCGCCACGAGCGCGACCATGCCGAGCACGGCCGGCACGACCCCGAAGACCAGCAGCAGGAGCACCAGGGAGCCGACGAGGGAGCGCCACCAGCCGCCGCGCCCGACCCGGTGGAGCTCGTGGTAGCGCGGCCGGAAGTCGGGTGCGAGCTCGGTGGTCATGACGTCGTCACGCCAGCGCGGACTGCAGCCGCGACAGGCTGCGCTCGCGGCCGAGCAGCTCCATCGACTCGAACAGGGGCGGGCTGACGCGCCTGCCGGACACCGCCACCCGCACCGGCCCGAAGGCCACCCGCGGCTTGAGCTCCATGCCCTCGATCAGGGCCACGCGCAGCGCCTCCTCGATGGCCGCGGTCGACCACGCGTGCAGCCCCGAGAGGGCGTCGTACGCCGCCTGGACGACGCCGCGGCCGGTCTCGTCGAGCAGCTTGGCGACGTCGTCGGGGTCGCGCTCGAACGCCGCCTCGTCGACGAAGAGGAAGCCGAGCATGGGGGCGGCCTCGGTGAGCTTGTTGATGCGCTCGCCCACGAGCGGCATCGCCAGCTCCAGCATCTGTGCGTCGGCGTCCGAGACGGGATCGCCGACGACGCCCGCATCCTTGAGGAACGGCAGCACCCGGTGGGTGATGTCGTCGAGCGGCAGGAGCCGCATCTGGGAGGTGTTGATCGCCTCGGCCTTCTTGAGGTCGAACCGTGCGGGGTTGGGGTTGACGTCCTTGATGTCGAACGCCTCCACCATCTCCGCCATCGAGAAGACGTCACGGTCACCGGAGATCGCCCAGCCCAGCAGCGCGAGGTAGTTGAGCAGGCCCTCGGGCAGGAAGCCCTGCTCGCGGTAGGCCAGCGCGTGCGCCTCGGGGTCCCGCTTGGAGAGCTTCTTGTTGCCCTGCCCCATGACGTAGGGCAGGTGGCCGTAGACGGGCACCTCCTTGGCGACACCGAGGGCGACCAGCGCCTCGAAGAGCGCCAGCTGGCGCGGGGTGCTGGAGAGCAGGTCCTCGCCGCGCAGGACGTGCGTGATCTCCATCAGCGCGTCGTCGATCGGGTTGACGAGCGTGTAGAGCGGGTCGCCGTTGGCGCGCGAGAGCGCGAAGTCGGGGACGTTCTCGGTCTCGAACGTGATGTCGCCGCGGACCGCGTCGGTCCAGGTGATCGAACCGTCGGGCATCCGGAACCGCACGATCGGCGCACGACCCTCGGCCTCGAAGGCGGCCCGCTGCTCGGGCGAGAGGTCGCGGCAGAAGCCGTCGTAGCCCTGCATCTTCGAGCCCGACGCCTGCCGGCGCGCGGTGACCTCGTCGTTCGTGCAGAAGCAGTCGTAGGAGTACGACGAGTCGCGCAGCTGCGCGAGAACGTCGCGGTAGATGTCGCCGCGCTCGCTCTGCCTGTAGGGGCCGTGCGGCCCGCCGACCTCGATGCCCTCGTCCCAGTCGAGGCCCAGCCATCGCCACAGCTCGACGATGGCGTCGTACGACTCCTGCGTGCTGCGCTCCTTGTCGGTGTCCTCCATCCGGAAGACGATCGACCCGCCGTGGTGGCGCGCGAAGGCCCAGTTGAACAGGGCGGTGCGCACCAGGCCGACGTGCGGCGACCCGGTGGGCGAGGGACAGAAGCGGACGCGGACGGGGCTCGTCATGGGGTGTCAGTTCCTCTTGGAGACGGTGTTGGTCAGGGCGCCGATGCCGGCGATCGAGATCTCGACCTCGTCACCGACCTGCATGGGGCCGACACCCTCGGGGGTGCCGGTGAGGATGACGTCGCCGGGCAGCAGGGTCATCACCGACGAGACGTGCGCGACCAGCGCAGGGACGTCGAAGATCATGTCGGCGGTGGTGCCGTCCTGGACGACGTCGCCGTTGAGGAAGGTCTGCACGGCGCGGCCGTCGACGAAGTCCTGCGGGTCGAGGTCGGTCTCGATCCAGGGCCCCAGGGGGCAGAAGGAGTCGAAGCCCTTGGCGCGGGTGAACTGCCCGTCGGACCTCTGCAGGTCGCGCGCGGTCACGTCGTTGGCGATCGTGTAGCCGAAGATCACGTCCGTGGCCTGCTCGACCGGGACGTCGCGGCAGATGCGCCCGATCACGACGGCGAGCTCACCCTCGTAGTGGAGGTCGCTGGTCTGCGACGGGTACTGGATCGGGTCGCCGGGCCCGACGACGGTGGTGTTGGGCTTGAGGAACATCAGCGGCTCGGCCGGCACCTCCCCGCCCATCTCCGCGGCGTGGGCGGCGTAGTTCTTGCCGATCCCGACCACCTTGCTGCGCGGGATGATCGGCGCGAGGAGGCGTACGTCGCTCAGCGCGTACTGCTCCTCGAGCACCTTGATCCCGACGTAGAGGGGGTCGCCGGCGAGGGCGACGACGACGGAGTCCTCGGCGGGCTGGCCGAACTCGTCGACCTCCCCCGTCACGACGCCGAACCGCGGCTCCTCGCCCGTGCTGAACCGACAGATGCGCATGCACCGAGCCTATCGAGCGGCCGCTCGCCGCAGCGCATCGAGACTGACGGCGACGTCCTCGGACGTCGTCGACCAGTTGCTGACGCTGACGCGCAGCACGGCCCGACCCCGCCACCGCGAGCCGGTCGTCCACGCCGTCCCGTCGGCGAGCATCGCCTCGACGACCCCGCGGGTGCGGTCGTCGTCGCCGAAGGTCGCGCACACCTGGGTGAAGTCGACGTCGTTGAGCACCTCGGCGCCGTCGATGGCAGCGATGCCGTCGGCGAAGGCCCGCGCGTGGGCGCAGAAGCCGTCGACCAGGTCGGCGACGCCGTCGCGCCCCAGCGCCCGCAGCACCGCCCAGACGGGGAAGGCCCGACCACGACGGCTGATCTCGGGCACCTTGTCGAGGGGCTCGCCGGCCACGTCGTGGATGAGGTAGTCGCCGTGCATGCCCATCGCCGCCCGCAGCGCAGCACGGTCGCGGACGATGGCGAGGCCGCAGTCGTAGGGGACGTTGAGGGTCTTGTGTGCGTCGGTGGCCCACGAGTCGGCGGTCTCGAAGCCGGCGACGAGGTGGCGACGCCCCGGCGAGGCGGCGGCGAAGAGCCCGAAGGCGCCGTCGACGTGCACCCACGCCCCCGCCTCGTGGGCAGCCGTGACGCAGGGTGTGAACGGGTCGAAGGCGCCGGAGTGCACGTTGCCCGCCTGGAGACAGACGATGGTCGGACGGCCGTCCCCCGCCTCGAGCGCCGCGGCGAGGGCGGCCGGCTCGATCCGGCCCTGGTCGTCGGCCGCGACCGCCTCCGGGCTGCCGAGCCCGAGGTAGCGCAGCGCCAGGTCGATGGTGTCGTGCCGCTCGGCACCCACCAGGACGCGTACGCCCGGGGAGTCGGCCAGTCCCTGCGTCGCCACGTCCCAGCCGTGCCGGCGCAGCACCTCGTCGCGCGCGGCGGCCAGACAGGTGAAGTTGGCCATCGTGCCGCCGGTGACAAAGCCGACCGCGCCGCCCGGCGGGAGACCGAGCAGGTCGAGCAACCACGCCTCGGCGAGCTCCTCGACGGCCGAGTGCGCCGGGGTGAGGACCCGCAGGCCGGCGTTCTGGTCCCAGGCACTCACCAGCCAGTCGACCGCGAGGGCCGCCGGGTGCGTGCCGCCGATGACGAAGCCGAAGAACCGACCCCCGGGCATGGCGGTCAGCCCCGGGTCGCAGGCCGCCGCGAGCTCGTCGACGACAGAGGCGGTGTCCGTCGGACCGGTGGGCAGGACCCGCTCGAGCCGCCCGGCCATCTCCTCGGACGTGAGCCGCGGCGGCACCGGCCGCTCGGCCAGCGAGTCGAGCCACTGCACGGCAAGGGCGTGGGCGCGGTCGAGGCCGGCACCGCGGTCGGGGTCCATCTCGTCAGTGTCCGCCCGAGCGCCCCCACGCACTAGCCTCAGACTGGTGAAGGTGCTCCCCGCGACCGAGTGGCGTCCCCTGGCCGACGCCCACGCCGCGCGCGTCGACGCGTTCGTCGATCCGCACCTCGCGCGGCGCTCGGAGCAGGTCAAGCACCCCGTCCACGACTTCCTCTTCACCTACTACTCCCACCGCCCCGCCCAGCTGCGCCGCTGGCACCCGGGCTTCGGCGTCGCGCTCGAGGACGCCCCGGACCACGCCGGGCTCAAGGGCTACGCACCTCTGCCGCTGGTCGAGAAGGTCGCGCAGCGACCGTCACGAGACCCGGTCGCCGTCTCCGCTGACCACGTCGAGTCGCAGCGCCCGCTCCTCACCCAGCTGCACACCCTGCTGTCGGCGACCGCCGGGCGGGCCCCGCAGTTCGGCTGCTTCGGCCTGCACGAGTGGGCGATGGTGCACCGTGCCGCGGAGTACGGCACCCGCCACGACTGGCCGTTGCGGCTCGGCCAGGAGGGCACCGACGCGGTCGTCGAGTCGCACCGCATCGGGTGCTCGCACTTCGACGCCTTCCGCTTCTTCACCCCCTCGGCGCGCGGGCTCAACACCCTCCGGCCCGGCCGCGACGACCGCCCGGCCTTCGAGCAGCCGGGCTGCCTCCACGCCGGGATGGACCTCTACAAGCACGCCTTCCGGCTCTCGCCGATGATCAGCAGCGACCTGGTCGCGGACTGCTTCGAGCTGGCCCGCGACATCCGGGTGCTCGACATGCGCGCGGCGCCGTACGACCTCGCCGACCTCGGGTTCGAGCCCGTGCGGATCGAGACCGCCGAGGGCAAGGCGGCGTACGTCGAGGCGCAGCGCGGGTTCGCCGAGCGCGGGGCACCGCTGCGGGCGCGGCTGGTGGCCGAGTGCGAGCGACTGCTGGCGACTCAGAACTCGTAGCCGAAGGCCTCGATCGTGTCGGCGAAGACGTCGGCGACCCGCCGGCGCGAGGCGTCGGAGTAGAGCTCGCGGTAGTGCCCGGCGGGGCGGGCGTTGCCCTTCGCGCGCGGCAGGTCGGGCTCTCCCGGCAGGCCGAGCTGGTCCCAGACCTCGCCGAGCTCGGCGTCGAGGTTCTCGTAGCGCAGGACCCGGTCGAGCACCATCTGGCCCCGGATGCGGTAGAGGCGGCGGTTGTTGGCGAGCTGCTCGATCCAGATCTCCTGGACGTAGGCCTCGAAGTCCGGCAGCTCGGGTCGGTCCTTGTACTTCCAGAAGTAGAGCGAGACCACCGCGTCCCACGGGTTCCGCTCGATCGCGAAGGTGTAGTAGTCGTCGAAGGCCTGTGCCCCGACGAGGTCGCGGGTGGCCTTGGCGCCCATGTGGTTGTACGCCTTGCGCGGCAGCGGCGGCGACTCGAAGTTCTGCGGCGCACGCCCCCCGGCTGCGGCGCGCAGCGCCTCGTCCTCGGGGCTGATCTCGGTGATGATGTCGTCGGGCCCGCACACCTTCGACAACGCGATCTCCACGCTCGTGCCCGCGGTCTTGCGGGTCTTGAGGAAGATGAAGCGGTGCTGGTGGGACGCGATCACGGGCAGAACCCTATCCGTCCCGCCACGGATACGGTGGCTGCCGTGACCGAGGCCAGGACAGCGACAGGCACCCACTTCCGCGGCGAGGACTGGTGGGGCGACGACCTCGGCGCCGCCCGCTTCGTCGAGTGCACCTTCACCGACGTCGACCTGTCCGAGGCCACCACCTCCGGTGCGGTCTTCGAGAGGTGCACCTTCCACGGCGGGCGCTTCAACGCCTCCACCCACACCGCCACCGCGTTCGTGGGCTGCGACTTCCGGCGTACGTCGTTCTTCGACGCCACGCTCGACGGCTGCAAGCTGGTCGGCAGCACCTTCTCCGAGTGCACGCTGCGACCGCTCACCGTGGTCGGCGGCTCGTGGCTGGGGGTGACGATCCGCGGCACCAACCTCGCCCGGCTCGACCTCGCCGGGGTGGACCTGCGCGAGGCCGACCTCTCGATGTCGGACCTCACCCTCACCTCGCTGGCCCGGGCGCGCCTGGACCGCGCGCTGCTGCGGCAGTCCGTGCTGGACCGCACCGACCTGCGGGGCGCGAGCCTCGACGGCGTGGACCTCGCGTCCGCGGTGCTGAAGCGAGCGCACCTCGACCTCGCCGGCGCGGTGCTCCTCGCCGAGCTCCACGGGGCGGACGTGGACACCTCGGCCTGACGGGCTCAGGCGAGGCGCGCGCGCAAGCCGTCCACGACCAGGTCGAGCCCGAGGTCGAAGTCCGGCAGCGACTCCAGCGAGCGCTCGACCGCGCCGAGGCTCACCGCCTGCCGGGCGGTCTGCTCCTCGAAGGCGTGGCCGAAGACGTAGTGGACCAGCGTGCGCGACGCGACGGCGACCAGCTCGTCGGGCACCTCGGCGTCGGCGAGGACCTTCTCCATCTCCGCCACCGGGGCGGCGGCGCCGAGCCCGAAGGCCCACACCGTCGCGACCACGTCGGCGCCGTCGGTCACGGCCAGCATCGCGTGGCGCAGCTCGGCACACACCTCGCGCAGCCGGTCCGGCCACTCCACCGCCTGCCGCGGTCGCGCCCCGCGCGCGAGGATCTCGTCGGCAACCGCGGCGAGCAGGGCCTGCTTGCTGGCGAAGTGGTGGTAGATCGCGCTCGGCTGCACACCGAGCTCGGCGCCGAGGCGGCGCATCGTCAGCGCCGAGAGGCCATGGGTGTCGAGCAGGGTGACGGCGTGGGCGAGCACGTCGCTGCGGTGGTGGGCCACGCACCCTCCCGATCCTCGGACGACGTTGACGCTGGCTTCGCCGCCACTCTAACCTGAACACCGTTCAGTTTGCCCGCAGCGCTCAGCAAGGACCCCCGATGACAGCCACCGCCCAGCCCGAGACCCGCCCCGACACCACCGGCGGGTCCTCGTCGCCGACGCGCGACATCGCGCTGGTCGCCGCGTTCGCCGCTCTCATCAGCGCCAGCGCCTACGTCGGGGCGATCCCGGTCGGCAGCGCCGGCGTGCCGATCACCCTGCAGACCCTCACGGTGATGCTGGCCGGCTGCGTCCTGGGCCCGGTGCGCGGCTTCTCCGCCGTCACCCTCTATCTCGCGCTCGGGGCGGTCGGCCTGCCGGTCTTCGCCGAGCACTCCTCGGGCATCGGCGTCTTCACCGGCCCCAGCGGCGGCTACCTGCTGTCGTTCCCGATCGCCGCGGCGCTCGGCGGGTTCCTGGTGGCCCACGTCGCCCGCGACCGGCGTACGCGCGCGCTGGTCGTCTTCGCCTGCTCCATCGCCGCGAGCATCCTGGTCATCCACCCGCTCGGCATCCTCGGGATGATGCTGCACTTCGACGTCTCGTTCCTCGAGGCCGCCGCGTGGGACGTGCCGTTCTGGCTGGGTGACGTGGTGAAGACGTCGCTCGTGGCGATGATCGCCGCCGAGGTGCACCGCGCCTTCCCGCAGCTGCTGCAGCGCGGCTGAGCGTCCTTGCCCACGATCGAGCTCGACGAGGCCTGCGTCCGGGTCCCCCTCCCGGGCCGTGGCGAGCGCGAGGTGCTCGCACCCACGACGCTGACGCTCACGGAGCGGCGGATCGGGGTCATCGGCGCCAACGGCTCGGGCAAGTCGACGCTCGCGCGGCTGCTCAACGGCCTGGTCCGTCCCACCTCGGGGCGGGTGAGCGTCGAGGGCCGCGACGTGGTGCGCGAGGGGGCGGCCGTACGCCGCCTGGTGGGATTCTGCTTCACGGACCCGGCCGCCCAGCTGGTGATGCCGACGTGCGTGGAGGACATCGAGCTGTCGCTGCGCCGCCGCGTCGCCGACGGGTCGACGCGGCGCGTGCGGGCGATGGAGGTGCTCGCCGCCAACGGCCTGGCCGACCACGCGCACGACTCGGTGCACTCGCTCTCGGGCGGCCAGCGCCAGCTCCTGGCGCTGGCCGGCGTGCTCGCGCTCGAGCCCACCGTCGTCGTCGCCGACGAGCCCACGACGCTGCTCGACCGCGCCAACACCCGCCGGGTCGGCGACACCCTCTTCGGCCTCGACCAGCAGCTCGTGCTCGTCACCCACGACCTCGACCTCGCCGCACGCTGCGACCGGGTGCTCGTGGTCGACGCGGCACGGGTGGTCGCCGACGGCTCGCCGTCCGACGCCATCGCGCACTACACCGGCCTGGTCGACCGATGAGCACCTCGTGACGGACCTGATGGCCGGGCTGCACCAGCCGGGCGACACCGTCCTGCACCGCCTCCCCGTGGGCGCCAAGGTCCTCGGCCTCGCGGGCCTGAGCCTGGCCATCGTCCTGGTGCGCGACGTCCGCGCCGCCCCGGTCTTCCTGGCCGTCACGCTGCTGCTCGCGGCGCTCGCCCGGGTGCCCCTGCGGTCGGTGTGGCGCGCGGCGCGCGGCGTGCTGCTGGTCGCGGTGGTCGCCAGCCTGCTCCAGTGGTGGTGGTACGGCGGCGCCAAGGCCGCGGAGACCTTCCTCGACCTCCTCAGCCTGGGCCTGGCCGCGCTGGCGCTGACCGCCACCACCGAGGTCAACGAGATGGTCGACGCCCTCGCCCGGTGGGCGCGACCGCTGCGGGTCATCGAGGTCGACCCGGACCGCGTGGCGCTGACCGTGGCACTGACGATCGGCGCGCTGCCCGGCACGATCGCGATCGCGCGGGAGACCCGCGACGCGGCGCGGGCCCGCGGCCTCGACCGCAACCCACGCGCGTACCTCTCCCCCTTCGTCATCCGGGTGGTCGCCCGCGCCCACGAGTCGGGCGACGCGTTGCACGCGCGCGGGATCGGCGACGACTGACCGGATGCGTCGGGGTCAGAGCGGCTGGTCGAGGAACCACCGGTGGCCGAACGGGTCCCGGAAGACGGCCACCCGCCCCGCGGGCGGGCTGTCCTCGGGCCCGCGGTCCAGCGGCACCCCGGCCGCGACGATCCGCCGGCAGAGCGCGTCGACGTCGTCCACCTCGAGGTGCAGCGAGACCGGCGCGCCACGCGCGGTGTCGGGTGCCGCCACGCCGGCCGACTCGAACTCGTCCGACATCATCCAGCGGCCCTCGCCGACGGCCAGCTCGACGTGCCCCACGAGCCCGTCGTCCATGACCATCGGGTCGAGCACCACCTCGGCGCCCAGCACGTCGACGTACCAGTCGATCGCGGCGCGCGCGTCCGCCACGCAGATGTACGGCGTCAGCCCACCCATGCCGCCCACCTCACCAGCCCGGCGGGCGCCTGTCCACCCACGGCGCAGCGACCTCGACCTGCGCGGCGACCGAGAGCAGCAGCTCCTCCTCGGCCGGACGGGCCGCCAGCATCACGCCGACCGGGAGGCCGTCGTCGGTCCAGTGAAGCGGCAGGGAGACGGCGGGCATGCCGGTGACGTTCCACGCACTGGTCCACGGGGTGAAGGCCTTCTGCGCCTCGAAGTCACGCTCGGGATGGGCATCGTCGCGCAGCGACCCCACGGGCACGGGCGGGCTCGCGAGGGTGGGCGTGAGGACGACGTCGTACGCCGCCAGCGCGGCGAGGGCCCCGGCGGCGTGCTGGCGCAGCCGGCCGATGGCCAGGCCGAACTCCGGGCCGCTGACGGCGTGGCCGCGCGCGGAGAGCCAGCGGGTCAGCGGACGCAGCCGGCCCTCGCGTCCGGGAGGCGCGGCGGACAGGGCGGTGAGCACCGCCCAGCAGGTCTCGAAGTCGGCGACCGCGTCGTGCGGGATCGGCACGGGGACGTCCTCGACGTCGTGGCCGAGGCGCTCGAGCAGCCTCGAGGCGTCGTCCCACGCGGCCACGGACGCGGGGTGCACCTCGACGTCCGCGATGACGGGGGCGACGAAGCGGGCCACCCGGAGGCGGCCCGGCTCCCGGTCGCAGGCCTCGAGGAACGTGCCGCTCGGCGGTGGCGCCCAGAACGGGTCGCCGACGCGCCGTCCGGCCAGCACGTCGAGCAGTGCGGCGGCGTCGCGGACGGTGCGGGCGAGCGTGCCCGGCGTGGCGAGCCCGACCGGGTCGCCGTAGCGCGGCGCCCCGCTGATCCGCCCGCGTGAGGGCTTGAGGCCGACCAGCCCGCAGCACGAGGCGGGGATCCGGATCGACCCGCCGCCGTCGGAGCCGGGCGCGACCGGGAGCAGGCCGGCGGCGACCGCAGCGGCGGCCCCGCCGGACGAACCGCCCGCCGTGCGGGTGGTGTCCCACGGCGTGACGGACGCCGGCGCCACGTCGGGCTCGGTGTAGCAGGGCGACCCGAACTCCGGGGTGCTCGTCTTGCCCAGGCTCGGCATCCCGGCGGCCTCGACCGTGAGCACGAGGTCGTCGGACTCCTCGGGCACGAAGTCGTCGTACGCCGCCGAGCCGAACGTGGTGCGCACCCCCGCGGTGGGGTGGAGGTCCTTGATGCCCGTCGGGACGCCCCAGAGCGGACCGGCGTCCGTGGGGCGTCCCGACGTGCTGAGCCTGCGGGCGTGCTCGCGCGCCCGGTCGTGGGTGGTCGTGACGAACGCACCCACACCGTCGGCGCGGCCGGCGTAGTGCTGGACCAGCTCGAGCGGCGACACGTCACCGTTGCGTACGGCGTCGCCCTGCTCGAGCGCGGTCAGGTCGTGGAGCTCCGGCACCCGCCGAGCGTAGCGAGGCTCAGGCCGCGGTCTCGACCTCGTGCGCGACCAGGTCGTCGAGGGCGCCGAGCAGGCGCTGCACGGCCGCCTCGTCCTGCAGGGGGTCCCCGGCGACCGCGGACTCGTCGACGACGATGCCCTCGACGACTACCGCACCGGCGATGGTGGCGGAGTGGCGGGCGTGCTCGTGCGACCACTTGCCGCCGTACGGAGTGGGGGTGGCACCGATGGCCGCGAAGGGCTTGCCGACGATGGCGCCCTGGCCGTAGGGGCGCGAGAGCCAGTCGATGGCGTTGTTGAGCACGGCGGGCATGGTGCCGTTGTACTCCGGGGTGACGGCCAGGACGCGGTCCGCGGCGGCGACCGAGTCGCGCAGCGCGGTGGCGCTGGCGGGAGCGGTCTCGCCGTCGATCTCCTCGTTGTAGAACGGGACGGCGTCGAGGCCCTCCACGACGTCGACGGTCACACCGGCGGGCGCGTGGTCGCGCAGGTGCTCGGCGATGCGGCGGTTGAGGCTCCCGGCGCGGGTGGAGCCCAGGAGGACGGCGACGCGGGTCTGCTTGTCAGTGGTCATGACCGGCTAAGCGGACCGCGGTCCGCTTCTATTCCGCTGGTCCCGGGATTCCTCCACCTAGGCTGGCGCGCGTGACCCGAATGCTCCCAATGGCCGGCGAGCCCGCGCCCGAGCGGGCCGACGCCGCGCGCAACCGCGAGGCCATCCTCGCAGCGGCGCTGCAGCTGGTGCAGGCACGGGGGGTCGACTGCGTGACGATGGAGACGGTCGCCTCCGAGGCGGGCGTGGGCAAGGGCACCGTCTTCCGGCGCTTCGAGACCCGCGAGGGCCTGATGGCGGCGGTGCTCAACGAGTCCGAGACCGCGTGGCAGGCGAGCGTGATCTCCGGTCCGCCGCCGCTCGGACCC
Organism: Nocardioides furvisabuli; assembly: GCA_964021995.1. Taxonomy (GTDB): domain Bacteria; phylum Actinomycetota; class Actinomycetes; order Propionibacteriales; family Nocardioidaceae; genus Nocardioides; species Nocardioides furvisabuli_A. Next base: position 79,328 of record CAXHZJ010000014.1, read on the forward strand.
GGCGCTCCCCCGCTGGAGCGGCTGCTGGCCTTCGGCCACTCCCGGCTGCGCACGAACGTCACCCACGCCGCGCTGATCAAGGCCGCGACCGGGTCGAGCTCCGCGCGCTCGCGGGCGGCGGCGTCCTTCGCGGTGATGCACGTGCGCCACCTGCTCGGCGAGCTCGGCGTGAGCGGCGACCTCCTCCTGCTCTCGATCGCGCTGCTGGCGCCGCTCGACGTCGTCGTCGTCGAGCAGCAGCGGGCCGACGACATCTCGCTCGAGCGCATCGAGGCCGGCTGGGACGACCTCGTCCGGCGCGTGGTGGGCTGAGCCCGACGGGGCTGGTCCGCCTCAGCCGACGGCGCTGAAGGTGATCAGCGCGCCACCGAACCACACCACGGCGCCCGCCACCACCGCGACGAGCGGGATCCACCAGGTCGAGCGACCACGACGCCACCGCTTGACCACCCAGGCGAGCGCCACCAGGAAGACCACCGCAGGCGAGAGCGCCGAGGTGAAGATCCCCACCGACATCAGGTCGGCGTTGCAGGCATTGGCCATGCAGCCGTCGGAGGCCATGGAGGTGAGCAGGCCCATGAAGCCCGCGATCGGCACGAGCACCGCGAGACCGACCAGGAGCAGGACGGTGACGACGCGGTCGACGGGCGAGGCCGCGGGTGCCTCGTCGGCGTACGGCGCCGGGCGGGTTGCCGCGTCGGGCCGCGCGTCGGTCACCGGTCCGCCTGGCGCAGCTCGCGCTTCATCGCCGCGATCTCGACCGCCTGGTCGGTGGCGATGTGGCTGGCGAGCTGGAAGACCTCGGACTCCTGGCCGCCCTCACCGCTTGCGAGCAGGGACTCCACCATCACCACGGCGCCCTCGTGGTGGCGGATCATCGCCTGGAGGAAGAGCCGGTCGAAGCGCTCGCCGCTGGCGGCCTCGAGCCGGTCGAGCTGGCGGGGCGTGAGCATCCCGGGCATGCCGGCGTGGTCGCCGGAGTGGTCGCCCGAGTGGTCGCCGGAGCTGTCTCCGTGCATCCCGGCGACGCCCTCGCCGCGGGTGGTGAGCCAGTCCTCCATCTGGTCGATCTCCTGGCCCTGCGAGGCCTCGATGCGCTCGGCGATGGTGGCCAGGTCGTCGCTGCTGGCGCGACCCGCGACGAGCGCGGTCATGGTGAGTGCCTGCTCGTGGTGCGGGATCATCTGCTGCACGAAGGTCACGTCGGCGGCGGTGTGGATCGGGTCCTCGAGGCCCTCGACCTCGTCCGGGGCGAGCGTCGTGCCGGCCTCGCCCGGTGCGCCGAGCTGCACGACGGGCGGCGCCCCCTCGGGCTCCGCGGTCGGCTCCTCGGCGGAGCACGCGGCCGCACCGAGGACGAGCACAGCGACCGCACAGAGTCGCACCAGGAAGGTCATGCGTGGCTCCGCTCCGCCGCTGGATGCGCCTTTAGTTTCTGGTGGTCGACGCGGGTGTCTGGCTAGGTTGAGGCCCATAGTAGGTCGACCGGCGCGCGGACACCCCCGACCGATCACCACCGGTGCGACCACCGGCGAAAGGTCGCGCTCCATGTCCCACCCCCGTCGCACCCGGAGTCCATGGCGAGCGATGGGAGCGGCCGTGCTCGTCGCCGCCCTCGTCCCCGCAGCGGCGTACGCCGCCGACGACGACCCGCGCATCGGCCTCGCACCGGGCTACTTCCCGTGGTCGGAGGCCAGCAGCAACATCGAGCTGCTCGACAACACCCCGCGCGTCGCGCCCTTCGACGGCGCCCCGGGCAACTTCGGCTTCGTGAACTCCGACCTCGCCTTCACCGGCGACCACGCGATCGTGGGCAGCTTCAACGGCTTCCAGGTCTACGACGTCTCCGACCCGTCGGACCCGACGCTGAGCGGGTCCTTCGTGTGTCCCGGCGGCCAGGGTGACGTGTCGGTCTACGGCGACCTGCTCTTCTTCTCGGTCGAGGAGACCCGGGGCCGCATCGACTGCGGCACCCAGGGCGCCCCCGGCAGCGTCAACCCCGAGCGCTTCCGCGGCGTGCGCATCTTCGACATCTCCGACATCACCGCCCCGGTGCAGGTCGCCGCGGTCCAGACCTGCCGTGGCTCGCACACGCACACCCTCGTCAGCGACCCCGACGACGCGGCCAACCTCTACGTCTACAACTCCGGCACCGCGGGCGTGCGCCCGGCCGCCGAGCTGGCCGGCTGCGAGGCGGCCAACACCAACACCACCACCCCGGTGACCACCGGCAACCCGACCCCGTGGCGCATCGACGTCATCAAGGTCCCGCTGGCCTCGCCGCAGGACGCCGCGATCGTGAGCCAGCCGCGGATCTTCACCGACCCGGTGACCGGCGCCTACAACGGCCTCCAGAACACGCTGCCCGGCACCCGCCACCCGTCCGGCAGCAACTACTCGCCGCTGCCGAACACCAACACCTGCCACGACATCACCGCCTACCCCGAGCTCGGGCTCGCGGCCGGTGCGTGCCAGGGCAACGGGATCCTGCTCGACATCTCCGACCCGGTGAACCCGGTCCGGCTCGACGCGGTGGCCGACCCCAACTTCTCCTACTGGCACTCCGCCACGCTCAACAACGACGGCACGAAGGTGATCTTCACCGACGAGTGGGGCGGCGGCACCAGCGCTCGCTGCCGCGAGACCGACCGGCCCGAGTGGGGCGCGGACGCGATCTTCGACATCGTGGACGGGAAGATGGAGTTCCGCAGCTACTACAAGCTGCCCGTCCCGCAGACGACGCAGGAGAACTGCGTGGCCCACAACGCCTCGCTCGTGCCGGTCCCGGGCCGCGACATCCTCGTCCAGGCGTGGTACCAGGGCGGCCTGTCGATGATCGACTTCTCCGACTCCGCCAACCCGGTCGAGATCGCCTCCTACGACCGCGGTCCGATCAACACCCCGAGCGCCACCGGCGTCAACCTCGGCGGCTACTGGTCGACCTACTGGTACAACGGCAACGTCTTCGGCAGCGAGATCGCCCGCGGCTTCGACTCCTTCGGCCTGCTGCCGAGCGACGTGATGTCGGAGAACGAGATCGCCGCGGCCGGCGAGGTGCAGGTCGAGGAGTTCAACGCCCAGCACCAGACCCCGCTCACATGGGCGCCGAGCTTCAACGTGGCCGGCTCCTACTACGACCAGGCCGTCCGCTCGGGCGAGCTCGATGGCGCGACCCTGGCCAAGGTCACCAAGCACCTCGACAAGGCCGAGCAGCTCGACGGTCAGGCGTCGCCGGCCGCGGTGAGGGCCCAGCTCGCCAACGCGATCAAGGTGCTGGACACGTCGGGTGACCAGGGCGAGCTGCGCGAGGCGCTCGCCGCCCTGCGCGCGAGCCTCTGACGGCTCCCTGACGCGGAGCGGCGCCACTCCCCACGGTGGCGCCGCTCCCACCTGCCCGCGAACGCCCGCTCCGGTCCTGTGCCGGGATCAGCGGTGGTGGCGACGCAGCCCGAAGGTCAGTCCGTCGACGAGCGCACCCCAGGACGCCTCGATGACGTTGGCGCCCACGCCGACGGTCACCCACGACGACTCGCCGTCGGTGGTCTCGATGAGCACCCGCGTGATCGCGTCGGTGCCGTGGCCCTGGTCGAGGATGCGCACCTTGTAGTCGATGAGCTCGAACTTCGCGACCTCGGGGAAGGCCTGCCCGATGGCCTCGCGCAGGGCCGCGTCGAGCGCGTTGACCGGGCCGTTGCCCTCCCCCGTGACGACGTACCTCACGCCCTCGGCCCGCAGCTTCACCGTCGCCTCGGAGATGGCCTCGCCGTCGGTGCGGGTCTCGGTGATGACGCGCCACGACTCGACGTCGAAGTACGACGGACGCGTCCCCTCGACCTCCTCGGCGAGCAGCAGCTCGAAGGACGCGTCGGCGGCCTCGAAGGTGTGCCCGTTCTGCTCCATCTCCTTGACGCGGGCCGTCACGCGGGTGACGAGCTCGCGATCGTCGGAGAGGTCGTAGCCCAGCTCACGGCCCTTCAGCTCGATCGAGGCCCGACCGGCCATGTCGGAGACGAGCAGGCGCATGTCGTTGCCCACGCCGACCGGGTCCATGTGCTGGTAGAGGTTCGGGTCGACCTTGATCGCGCTGGCGTGCAGCCCGGCCTTGTGCGCGAAGGCCGACGTGCCGACGTAGGGCTGGCGCGAGGCAGGCGGGACGTTGGTGACCTCGGCGACGGCATGGGCGATGCGGGTCGCCTCGCGCAGCAGCCCCTGGGGCAGGACGCTGCGGTCCAGCTTGAGCTCGAGGTTGGCCACGACGGTGACGAGGTCGGCGTTCCCGGTGCGCTCGCCGTAGCCGTTGATGCAGCCCTGCACGTGCGTCGCACCGGCCGCGACCGCGGCCAGCGAGTTGGCGACCGCGCAGCCGCTGTCGTTGTGGGCGTGGATGCCCACGCGCGCACCGGTAGTCTCGATGACGTCGAGCACCACGTCGGAGACCCAGTCGGGCAGCATGCCGCCGTTGGTGTCGCAGAGCGCGACCACCTCCGCGCCGGCCTCGGCGGCGGTGCGCAGCACCTCGAGGGCGTACGCCCGGTTGCCGCGGTAGCCGTCGAAGAAGTGCTCGGCGTCGAGGAAGACCGTCTGGCCCTCCTCGCGCAGGTGGGTCACGGTGTCGCGCACCATCGCGAGGTTCTCCTCGAGCGTCGTGCGCAGCGCGAGCTCCACGTGGCGGTCGTGCGACTTCGCGACCAGCGTGACCACCCCGGCGCCGCTGTCGCGCAGGGCGGCGACGAGCGGGTCGTCCGCCGCGCGCACGCCCGCGCGACGGGTCGCGCCGAACGCGGCGAGCCGCGCGTGGCGCAGGTCCAGCTCGGCTGCGGCGCGACGGAAGAACTCGGTGTCCTTGGGGTTGGCACCCGGCCAGCCGCCCTCGATGTAGCCCACGCCGAGGTCGTCGAGCTGCCGCGCGATGCCCAGCTTGTCGGCGACCGAGAGGTTGAGGCCCTCCTGCTGGGCGCCGTCGCGCAGGGTGGTGTCGTAGACGTGGAACGCGCCGTGGAGGTCCATCGGTCTTCTCTCGGTCGGGCTGCTGCGTGCTCGGGAAACAAAAAGACCTCCTGGGGTGCAGGAGGTCGGCGCGACGGGGTGTCCCGTCGCGCTAGGAAATGATGGTCGTGGTGGTGCTCACGAGGGAATCGTGCCACTCGCGCGTCCGCGCTGAGACACGTGTCTCGCGATGCGGTCCCTGCGGCTGCGCCGGGACCGCATCGCGCAGGCCTCAGCCGAGGGCGCGGAACTCCATCCAGGCCATCTGCATGCGCGCCGCCTGGCCCGGGGTGAACTCGGTCATGCAGGAGTCCTGGGTGTAGTCCATGAAGTTGGTGATGGGGTCGAGCCCGCCGCCCTCGCAGGTGTCGCGGCCCTCCGGGCAGCCGAACGCCGGGGACGCCTCCCGGCGAGGTGGGCGAGCCGCGCGAGGCGCCGGTCCTCGGCGTGGATCGAGTCCTCGGCGATCTGGCGCTCGGCCCGGCCGGCGCCGGCCACCAGCTCCACGCGCGCGGCGTCGATCGACGCGTGCGCGTGGCTCGTCAGCTGGTCGGCGAACGCCCGGTCGAGTGCCGCGCCGTGCAGCGGGGCGAGCGCGTCGGCGCTCGCCCGGTGCGGGCTCGTGTCCGCCGCTTGCCCCCACTCCCGCAGGCGGGCCGAGACCGCCGCGAGCCGGTCCGACTGCTCGACCCAGGTGCTCCGGGCGAGGGCGCGTACGTCGCCGTTGCCACCGCGGGTCGCGACCGTGCGACAGCCCTCCAGGACCGGGCCCAGGGCAGCCCGTGACTGCTGGAGGTAGTGCAGGTCGACGTCGTTGCCGTCGTGCCGGCCGGGGGTGTCGTTGCGGTCGTCGAGGGCGGGGTGCGAGCCGGTCATGGTGGTCCTCCTGCGTGGGGTGGGTGCGGGACGGGTGGTGGTCGGGGGTCTAGACGCCGACGATGCGGCCGTCCTCGCTGGGGAGCTCGCGGGCGGGTGTGACGGCGGGCAGGTCCACGAGGGCCTCGAGCTCGCGGATCACCGCCCACGGCGTCGGGGCGAGCGGGGCACCGAGGACGTCGAGGAGCGTGTCGACCGACGCGGCCACGGTGAACGCCTCCCCCGCCCGGCGGCGTACGTCGTCGGGGACGGGACCGAGCTCGCGGGCGGCCAGGATGCCCTGGGCGAGGGCCTCGGCGTCGTCGGGGGCCACGAGCAGGAGGGCGCCGCAGTCGGTCTCCGGCAGGCCGCCGTCGTCCGAGGCCACGACCCGGCACCCCGCGTGCTGCGCCTCGATGGACAGGATGCCGAAGGTCTCGTGCCAGTACTGCCCGTTGGACGGCATCACCACCACGTCGTGCTCGGCGAGCAGCGCGGCCATCGCCTCGGGCGTGCGCCTGGCCGGGACCACGTGGAGGCCGGGGTGGGTGCGCAGCATCCGCTCGATGATGGCGCCCTGCGGCTTGTCGGATCCGGCAGAGGTGACGGTGAAGGTCACGTGCGCGTCGTCGAAGAGGTCTGTGTGCAGCATCGACAGCAGCGTGTAGATCCCCTTCTCCGGCGTCAGCCGACCGGCGTAGAGCACCCGGGTCACGCCGTCGGGTGCAGGCGGGCGCGGACCGGTCGCGAAGACCGGCTCGGCGAAGGGGTAGACCACCGGGACGGTCTCCAGGCTGACGTCGAGGAAGTCCGACCAGAGGGTCGCGGCGAACCTGCTGGTCGCCATGAGGGTGCGGTTGCGGGTGCCGGCGACCACGGCGCGCTGGTGGTGGTCGCGCAGTGGCGGCGGCACGTGCAGGACCTGGAAGGCCGGGTGCACGGTGTCGACCGGCGGGGCCTCGCTGACGAAGACGAGCGTGTCGTCGAGCCGGCCCAGGTGCGCGAGGGTCGGGACGGAGTGGAACGGGATGTCGTGGAAGTCGCCGCGTCCGTCCGCCTCCCCGAGGCCGACCGTCACCACCCGGGCGTCCACGCCGCGCCTGTTGAGCTCGCGCACGTGCCCGACGGTGAAGTTCTCCGACCCACCGGTGCCGGCGGGCAGCTCGTCGCCCGGGGACCAGGCGAAGGAGATCACCGAGGGCCAGGGGCGAACGCGCGTCGTACGTCGGACGGGGAGCGATTCGTGCTGAGCGGCGAGGTCACCTCGCACCACCTGACATCGCTGCGGCACGAGAGCGCGGGTGCCCCGGAGTCCGGGGCGGGCACCTGGCGCCTGCAGTGGCTCGAGCCTAGCCGAGGTGGCCGCGAGCGGTCGGGGCGTCCGAGGGGCGACGGCGTCCCCGATCGAGGTGATCTCGGGCCCGACCGGCGGCGAACGTCGCCTCGGCGGCCCCATCCTCAGGGCAGCGACGCGGGCGCCCGCCCACGTCGGAGCGGGGGTGCACCATGGCAGACCTGGGTCTGGGACTGAGCTACGTCCTGCCTCGCACCGAGTTCACCGTCGACGTGACGACGCGCAGCGTCGTCCGCTCCACCGAGGCCGGCCACGTGCTCGACACCGTCGCCGACGTGCAGCTGGCGTCGGCGGCGGTGGCGGACACCGACCACCGCCACACACTGCGCGTCGACGCCGGCCTCCTCGAGAAGATCTCGCTGGTCCTCACGCTCGACGACCGCGGATTCATCACGGCCGTCAACAGCGAAGCCGGGAGGGACATCTCACCGGTGGTGAGCCTTGTCGGCAAGGCCGTGAGCCTCGCGACAGCGGTCCTCGTCCTGGGGGTGCTGCCCCCCACCTCGCCGGCTCCGGTCCTCCTGGAGTCGGAGTGGGAGCGCCTCCACCCCGAGCTGGAGACGCTCCGCGCCTCGCTCGGCACCCAGGCCGAACGCCTCCTGGCCGACCTGATCGACCAAGCCCGCACACCCGCCGAGCTCGCCGACCTGGGCAGGGCCCTGGACGCGGTCCAGGACCAGCTCGCAGCGGTGAGCCAGGCACGCCGTGCGTGGATCGCCGGACAGTCGACGAAGCCGGTGAAGACCTCGTGGCGACTGGCGCCGGCGGACCTGCACCGCGTCGACGGTGCCGTCCTCCCCGAGACCATCTCCCCCACGACCCGCCGCATGTCCGCGAGCGTGCGCCAGATGGTGGCCGAGCACGGCGTGCTCCCGGCGATCGCGGACCCGAGCCGCAGCAGCACGAAGGCCCCGCAGGACCAGATGCAGCGGGACTGCATCGCCCTGCGCCGGTCCCGTCCCGTGGTGGTGGGCATCTACACGAAGGACCCCGACTCCGGCTGGACCCTGGACCGGGCCAGCGTGCGCCACATGGACGTCGTCGACGACTTCTCCCCCACGGATCCGCTGTCCATCGACGGATCGTGGTGGCGGATGAACAAGTTCGAGCTGTCCTTCCACCCCGACATGTCGCTCAAGACGTTCGGCGTGGGTTCCACCCCGAGCATCGCGGCGGTCGCCACGTCTGCCGGCGAGGTCATGGATGCCCTCGGCCAGGCGAGGAAGGACCTCGCGGCCCGTCCGACCGCCGACGAGGAGGCCCTGGCGCGGGCGAAGACCCAGCTGGACCTCCTCACCGCCGTGTCGGGCCACGAGGTCCTGGCCGCGACGCGCGGTCGAGCGGCCGAGCTCGCGGTGCTCGAGCAGCAGAAGAAGCTGCGCGAGGCGATGAAGTAGACCGGCCAGGCGGCGTTCAGCCGTCCGTTGGGCCCGGTGACAGAGGGGCGTCCGCGGGACGCAGGCCGGCCTGGATCTCGGTGTGCCGCACCAGGAAGGCGCGTTCGTCGAGCTTCTTGCGGCGAAGCCAGCCGGTGACCTCGTCGTTGCACTTGCTGGCGTTGCAGGACCGGCACGCCGGCACCACGTTGGTGACCGTGTAGCGCCCACCGCGCGAGATCGGGAGCACGCAGTCGCGCTGGAGCGGCCCGTCGGCGCTGCCGCAGTAGGCGCAGCCGCCCCACGCCTCCTGGAGCGCCTCCCACTGCTCGACGCCCAGGTCGTGGACCACCCTGTCCATGCGCCGCTTGCGACGCCGGGCCGATCGCACCTGCCGGCTGTTGCGCGCCGCCACCGGTTCAGAGCCAGCCGGGGAGGCGCACGTCGCTGAGCGGTGCCGCGTCGTCCGGCGCCCACGACGTCCCCTGAGCGGAAGCCGCAGCTCCGAGCCCGGACGCGCCCGCCGCGACGAGGAGGGTCACGAGCAGCCACGGGACGCCCTGGCGGGCGAGCGGGTCGACGACCCGGTGGACCGGCGAGCGCAGCCGCTCCGAGCCCGGGCCCCACCACAGGCCGACGGCCAGGGAGGCTCCGACGGCACCCAGCGAGGTCAGCATGGAGAGGGACGCGGCGAAGCACAGCAGCGCGATCGCGGCGGCGATGCCCAGGCTCCACAGGAAGAGCAGGAGCGTGCCGCCGAGACCGGCCACCACGTGCCACGGCGCGGCGAGCAGCAGCTGGATGCCGTCGTACCACTTGATCCCGCGGCGGTTGCGGCGGTTGCCGACCGAGCTGGCCGCCATCGACCCGCTGCGCAGCAGCCAGACGCCGATGAAGAGCACGCCGAGCGCGAGGTAGGGGGCGACGGTGATGCCGCCTGCGACGACCCCGCCGAGGGCCAGCAGGGTGCCGGAACGGCGCAGGCGCTCCCCGGCCGGGGCACGCTCGCGCACCGGCGGGCCGTAGTCGGTGACGTACTCGGTGGTGCCGTCGGGCAGCACGCGCGTCTGTCGGTGCGGCACCGTCTGGTCGTGACCCCAGCCGTGCGCCGGGAGGTCGTGGTGGGTGTCGTCGTCCTGCTCGTCCCACTCGTCCGACCAGTGCACCGGCTCGGACGGCGGCGGCTCTGCCTGCCGGGGCACGACGCCCGTGCCCACGCGGGTCGGGGCAGCCGCGTCCTCGTGCGCCACGGCGGCGTACGGCAGCGTGACGGGACTGGGGGTGAAGCGCTCGCGCGGCCGGTCGTCCTCGACGAGTGCCTCGGGGTCGGCGAGGTCCTCGAGCCAGTCGCGCACCTCCTCCAGCGACGGGCGGTCCTCCGCGGCGGGGGCCAGCGCCTCCTCGACCAGCGGCCGCACCTGGGGGTCGAGGCCGGACAGGTCGTGCTCGCCGCGGCGCACGCGGTCCATGATCGCCACCGACGGCCCGCGGCCGAACGGCGCGCGGCCGGTCCCCGCGTAGGCCACCGTCGCGGCCCACGCGTGCACGTCGGACGCGGCCGAGGCGTCGTCGCCGTAGAGGATCTCGGGGGCGAGGTAGCCCGGCGTGCCGAGCAGCCAGCCGGTCATGGTGATGCGGGAGTCCTCGGCGACGCGGGCCAGCCCGAAGTCGATGAGGATCGGGGTGCGCCCCTCCATGATCACGTTGGACGGCTTGATGTCTCGGTGCAGGACGCCGACCGCGTGGACGGCCTCGATCGCCTCGGCCAGGCAGTCGGCGAACCACAGGAGGTCGTCGCCGGACAGCGGGCCCTCCTCCTGGACGTGGTCGTGCAGGGAGAGGCCGGGGACGTAGCGCGTCGCGACGTAGGGGATCTCGCCCCACGGGTCGGCGTCGACGATCTCGGCGATGCGGCGGCTGCGGACCCGGGTCAGCGAGCTGACCTCGCGGGCCAGCCTGCGGCGGGCCTCGTCGTCACCGACGACGTGCGGGCGCAGCACCTTGATCGCGACGGGTCGCTCCCCCGGCTTCTGCCCGAGATGGACCACGCCCATGCCGCCCTCGCCGAGGCGGGCACGCAGCGCGTAGCCGCCCACGGTCAGACCCGGCGGCGGCGCCTTCGGGGACGTCGTCACGCACACGAGGATACGGCCGGAGGGCCCCGAAGCCCCTCATCCGGCGCGCTGTCGCGGCGGCTGTCAGTGGTGCGCGCGAGGATGGGGTGGTGGACGACGTACGCCGACGCCTGGCCGAGGAGCGCAGCACGACCCTCGCGCGGCTGGCGAGCCTGACCGCCGACCACGACGCCGTGGTCGCGGCGTCGCTGGACACCAATGCCGACGACGAGCACGACCCCGAGGGCACCACCATCGCCTTCGAGCGGTCGCAGATCGGGTCCCTCGTCCGACAGGTGCGCCACCACCTCGCCGAGGTCGACGCGGCGCTCGCGCGGGTCGACGCGGGGACCTACGGCGCGTGCGACCGCTGCGGCGCACCGATCGGCGCGGCCCGGCTGGACGCGCTCCCGGCCGCGCGGCTCTGCATCCGCTGCGCGGCGACCGGGTGAGCCGCCCCTCGCCCCGCGCCCGGGCCCGGTAGCGTCCGCAGGTGCCCAGCTCCCGGCGAACCAGCGCCCGCCGATCCACGGCTCGACGCGGTGGCACCCGACGGCAGGAGCGGCCGTTGCCGGTCGCCGGGCCGGGCGAGCGGCTGTGGGTGCTCGACGTCCCCTACGGGACGCAGGTCGACGGTGCCACCTGGCACCCGGCGGTCCGGACCCACCTCCACGTCGGGCGCGCGCTGCCCACCCACCTCGAGCCCTACGCCCCCGGCCCCTGGACGCTCGGCCGCTTCGTCGAGAACACCCTGAACCCCGACCGTCCGACACCCGACCCCGAGCCGAGCGACGCGCTCGAGCCCCGGAGGATCCAGTTCGAGGCGGCCGACGCGATCGCGGAGCGCGCAGCGGCCGGCGGACGGGCCTTCCTGCTGGCCGACGAGCCGGGCGTGGGCAAGACGATCTCCGCCGTCCTGGGGGCGACCGCGGTGGGCGACCTCCGTGGGGCGAGGCGGGTGCTCGTCGTGGCGGACCGGCCCGCGGCGATCACCATCGGCCACTGGTGCCGCACGATCACCGCGCTCGGCAGCGGCGGGCTGCAGTGGGTGGTGATCACGTGGGACCGGCTGGACAAGGTCGTGGACCACGCCTGGGACGTGATCATCGCCGACGAGGCCCACGCGCTGCGGCGTACGACGACGAAGCGGTGGAAGCTGTGGGCGCGGATCTCCGGGCACGGGAAGCCGCACGACCGGGCGCCGTTCGTCATCGCGACCACCGCGACGCCCGGACACACGCCGTTCGAGCTGCCCTACCTCGCCCCGGCGTACGCCCAGGTGCTGGGAGAGCCCATGAAGGAGTGGACCTCAGCGACCCGGGCGGGTGAGGCGTTCGCCACCGCGCTCGAGCGCCACGGCGTCGGGGTCGACCGGGGTCGCTACGGCGCCACGTGGACCACCGACCCGGAGCGACGCGCCGCGGACCTCACGCTCGTGCGCGGCTGGCTCGCCGACGAGCGGCCCGCGGCGATGCTGCACCGCGCGGCACCGTGGGGACCGGTGCCGATCTCCGGGATGCCGGTGACGCTCACGCCGTCGGAGCGCACGGCCTACGAGGCGGAGTGGGGCGAGTTCTGCCGAGAGATGGACATCGCCCGGCGCGGCCGCAACGTCGCGAAGGGACGGGCCGCGCTGCTGCGCTTCCGGCAGAAGGCCGGGCTGCTGCGCGTCGACTCGACGGTCGCCTGGATCGCCCAGCAGGTCGAGGCGGAGCGCCAGGTGGCGTGCTCGGTCGAGTTCGTGGGGACCGCGGCCGACCCGATCGCCGACCGGCTGCGTGACTCCGGCATCGACGTCGCCACGATCTACGGCCGTGACCGGTTCGACCCGGAGGCCGAGCGGCTCCGGTTCCAGACCGGGGAGGCGAAGGTCTGCGTCTTCACCGCGGTCGCCTCGATGAGCCTGCATGCCGGCGAGACCCTCGCCGACGGCCGCCGCGCAACCGGAGAGCCGCGGGTCGGTGTCTTCCACCAGGCCCGCTTCTCGGGCATCGCCGGCCGGCAGGTGACCGGCCGCACGCACCGCGACCACCAGGTCTCGCCGTGGCACATCGCCTACGCGGAGGGCACCGTCGAGGAGCAGGTCGGCAAGGTGATGGTGGAGCGGATCGCCGCGGCCTCCGACACCGTGGGCGGCGACACGACCGGCCTCGCCGACGTCGCCCAGCTCCTCGGCGCCGACTGGCTGCCGGCCACCACCCTCACCGACGACGGCGCCTGACCCGGCCCGTCAGACCCGGCGGGCCGCCTCCGACCTCCGCACCAGCCACTCGGCGACCACGAGGTTGATGACCCAGGCAGCGCCCATGCCCACGGCCTTCAGGTTCCCGCTCGGCTGGCCGGCGACCACGACGACCGGGCCGAGGACGAGCGCCTGGGTTCCTGCCCCCTGCGCGACGGCGTACGCCCGGGCCATCCAGCGCTGGTGGGTGCGCACGTCACGGCGACGGATCGCGAGGAGCCCGAGCACCAGTCCACCGACCATGACCGCGCCGAAGAGCAGCCGCAGCCACATCAGCGCCGCGTTGTCGTACGACGGGAGGTCCGACCACACCGCCATCCACATGCCGCTCAGCCCGCCGGCCACGCCCGACGGGACGAGGACCCGGCCGCTCCACCGGTGCCAGCGCGGTCGGTTGCGCCGCAGCGACGGCATGAGCTGGAAGGCGCCCAGCACGAGGTACGTCGTCGCGCCGAGGATGTGCACGAGGATCGGCAGCGGCAGGTCGAAGAAGCGCGCGTTCTCCTCGGTCCGGCCGCCCGAGAGGTCGACCAGGCGCGCGACACCGGACGCCGACGGGACCGCGGCGAGCAGCAGGAGGCTCGCCGGGATCCACCAGTCGCGGCGGGCGCGGGGCGGAGCGACGGGACGTGCGGTGGTGGTCGTCATGCCGACGAGCCTCGTCGCGGCAGGCGTTCGGCACATCGGCCTCGAGGCCGGAGGAGGATCGGCCGATCGGACGAGGTGGAGCCGGGGTCAGACGACCCGGTGCATCCAGCCGAAGGTGTCCTCGCTGCGGCCGAACTGCATGCCCACCAGTGCCTCGCGGATCCGCATCGTCAGCTCGGTGCTGGCCGGTGCGGGGGTCACGCCCTGCGGCGAGCGGAGCTCACCGACAGGGGTCACGACGGCAGCGGTGCCACAGGCGAAGACCTCGGTGATCTCGCCCGAGGCGACCCCGTCGCGCCACTCGTCGAGGGAGAACTTCCGCTCCTCCACGGCGTGGCCGAGCTTGCCGGCGAGCTCGATGATCGAGGCGCGGGTGATGCCCTCGAGGATCGTCCCGGTCTCCGGGGTGACGATGTGGCCGTCGGCGTGGACGAAGAAGAGGTTCATCCCGCCGAGCTCCTCGATGTAGCGGAACTCCTGGTCGTCGAGGAACACCACCTGGTCGCAGCCCTGCTCGATGGCCTCGCGCTGCGCAGCCAGCGACGCGGCGTAGTTGCCGCCGGTCTTGGCCGCGCCCATGCCGCCCCGACCCGCGCGCGTGAACGTCTCCGAGAGCCAGAGGTTGACCGGCTTGACGCCGCCCTTGAAGTAGGCACCCGCGGGCGAGGCGATGACCATGAAGGTCACGTGCTGCGACGGGCGCACCCCGAGGAAGGTCTCGGAGGCGAACATGAAAGGACGCAGGTAGAGCGACTTCTCACCTTCGCTGCCCGGCACCCACCGCTGGTCGGCCGCCACGAGCGCGTCGACGCACTCCACGAAGTCGTCGACCGGCAGCTCGGGGAAGGCCAGGCGCTGCGAGGAGCGCACCATCCGCGCGGCGTTCTGCTCAGGACGGAAGGTCCAGATGGACCCGTCGTCGTGGCGGTAGGCCTTCATGCCCTCGAAGGTCTCCTGCGCGTAGTGCAGCACCGCGGTCGCGGGGTCCAGCGTCAGGGGGCCGTAGGGCGTGATCCGCGCGTCGTGCCAGCCCTGCTCCGGCGTCCACTCCACCGTGAGCATGTGGTCGGTGAAGTGCTGGCCGAAGCCCGGGCTGGCCAGGATCTCGGCCAGGCGGGCGTCGTCGACGGGCGTGGTGGTCGCGGTGGTGCTGATCTGCATGGGGGCAAACCTACTCAGAGTCGGGCGGCGATGGCGTCCCCGACCTCGCTCGTACGCCGGCTGGTGCCGGGCGCGCGCTCGGAGAGGTCGGCCAGGACGGCGGACTCGATCCGCTCCGCGGCCTCGGGGTGGCCGAGGTGGTCGAGCAGGAGCGCGCCGGAGAGGATCGCGGCGGTCGGGTCGGCCTTCTGCTGCCCGGCGATGTCGGGGGCGGATCCGTGGACGGGCTCGAACATCGACGGCGCGGTCCGGTCGGGGTTGACGTTGCCGGAGGCGGCCAGCCCGATGCCACCGGTGATGGCGGCGGCGAGGTCGGTGACGATGTCGCCGAAGAGGTTGTCGGTGACGATCACGTCGAAGCGGGCGGGGTCGGTGACCATGAAGATCATGGCCGCGTCGATGTGGATGTAGTCGGTCTCCACGTCGGGGTGCTCCGCGGCGACGGACTCGAAGAGGCGCCACCACAGCGAGCCGGCGTTGGTCAGCACGTTGGTCTTGTGGACCAGGGTCACCTTCTTGCGCGGTCGCTTCTCTGCGCGGGCGAACGCGTCGCGGACGACCCGCTCGACGCCGTACGCCGTGTTGACCGAGACCTCGGTGGCGATCTCGGCCGGGGTGCCGACGCGCAGGGCACCGCCGTTGCCCGTGTAGGGGCCCTCGGTGCCCTCGCGCACGACGACGAAGTCGATCTCGCCGCGCTCGAGGACGGAGTCGGCCAGGGGTGAGGCCGAGCCGGGGTAGAGCCGCGACGGACGGAGGTTGACGTAGTGGTCGAGCTCGAAGCGCAGCTTGAGCAGCAGCCCGCGCTCGAGGATGCCGGGCGGCAGGTTCGGGTCGTTGGGCTTGCCGCCGACGGCTCCCAGCAGGATCGCGTCGTGCCCGCGGATCTCCGCGAGCACCGAGTCGGGCAGCACCTCGCCGGTGGCGAGGTAGCGCTCCGCGCCGAGGTCGTAGCGCGTGGACTCGAACGCCACCGGGGAGGCCGCCTCGAGGACCTTGAGGGCCTCGGCGGTCACCTCCGGGCCGATCCCATCGCCGGGGATGACGGCAAGGGTCTGGCTCCGGGGGCTCTCGGTGTCGGACACGGTCTGCGGGGTGTCTGGCATGCCGCGAACGTTAGTTGTCGTCCGGGCGCATGCCGCCGTTGTCTCGCAGGTCAAGCGCGGTCTGCACCGCGGCCGCGGTGTTCTCGAGGCTGCGCGGGTTCTCGGGGTCGTGGGCCGCCGGGCCCCAGGCGTCGGGATACAGGTCGTACATGGGTCTCACTCCTGGAAGGTCGTGAGCTCGGAGCCACCGACACCGCGGCGGGTGAGGGAGCGGGAGTGCGGGGATCGCCCGGACACCCGGCTGCCGGCCGGCAGGAGGGCGGATCACGCGTGACTGGCGGACCCGCCGCAGAGGCGGCGGCTTCGAGCTCGACTGAGTCGAAGAAGGCCGGGCGGCGGAACCTCGTCAACGCCGAACACCGCGACGAGGTGGCCTTCTGTCAGGCCCCGCCGCGGCGAACGATAAGTACGAAGACGCTCCGCATGATGGGACGACTGTACGACCGCCCAGCGGACGCGCGCATCCGCTTTCCAGGAACGTGTCAGATCGTGAGACTCCCGACCGCTCACCGAGACACCCGGCGATCGGTGACAGACTCGGCGACCTCATGTCTGCTCCCCCCGATCTCCCCGACGTCGTCCAGCGCGCCTTCGACGTGTGCCGCCAGGCCGGCTACGTCGCCTTCTGCCGCAACGAGACCGGCCGGCTGCTGGCCACGCTCGCCGCGACGCGCGGCGGCACGATGGCCGAGTTCGGCACCGGCTGCGGCGTCGGCACCGCATGGCTGCGCAGCGGCGTACGCAACGGGGCGCGGATCCTGACCGCCGAGCTCGACGAGTCGCTGGCCGGCGCCGCGGCCAAGATCTTCGACGACGACGCCAAGGTCGAGGTGCTCGCGGCCAACTGGAACGTGCTGCGCGACCGCGGCCCCTTCTCCCTGCTCTTCCTCGACTCCGGCTCGCCGTCCGAGGTGGGCGTGGAGTCGGTGATCGATCTCGTCGAGCCCGGCGGCATCGTCGTGCTCGACGACTTCGCCCCCTGCGAGTCGTGGCCGCCGATCACCTACGGCCGCGTCGACACGCTGCGCGAGCAGTGGCTCACCGACGACCGCTTCACCGCGGTCGAGGTGATGGTGGCCGCCGACGCCTCGGCCGTGATCGCGACGCGTCGCTGACCCGTCGATGACCGCACGATGACCGCCCCATGACCGGACTGGCCGTCGCCGCTCCCAACCCCGCCGCGGCCGACGCCGCCGAGCAGGTCGCGCGGGCCGGGGGCTCCGCCGTCGACGCCGCGATCGCCGCCGCACTGGTCGCCATGGTCAACGAGGTCGGCCTCGTCTCCCTCAGCTCGGGCGGCTTCGTGGCCGTGCAGCCGTCGGCAGGCCCGGCGTACACCGTGGACGGGTGGGTCGACCGGCCCGGGATCGGGCGCGCCCACGACGCGGAGCAGGCGCGCACGTGGGACGTCACGACGGCCTACGGCGGCGGGGTGACGATCACGATCGGGCCCGGCTCGGTCGCCACGCACGGCTCGCTGGCGGCCTTCGGCGAGGCACACGCGCGCGACGGGCGGCTGCCGTGGCGCGAGCTCGTCGCACCCGCCGTCGACGTGGCCCGGGGCGGCTTCCGGCTGGGCTCGGCGTCGCGCTACTACCTCGACCACGTCCACGAGACCGTCTTCGGCTGGGACCGCGCCAGCCACGACGCGCTGCACGACGCCGACGGACGCGTGACCACCGACCCCGTGGTGGTCGCGGACCTCGCCGGCACGCTCGAGCACGTCGCCGACGCCGGTCCCCGCGCGCTGCACGAGGGTGACCTCGCCGCGCTCCTCGCCGCGGACCTGCAGGCACGCGGCGGGCTGCTCGGCGCGGCCGACCTGGCGGCGTACGCCCCCGTCGTGCGCGCGCCCCTGACCACCCGCGTCGGAGGCTGGCGCCTGGCCACCACCCCTCCCCCGTCGGTGGGCGGCGTCGTGGTCGCCTCGATGCTGCGGCTGCTCGACGGACACCCGCTCGCCGGGTGGGACGACGCCGACGTGGCGCACCTCGTGCGGGTGCAGCGCGCGGTGCTGGGCCACCGACGCGAGGTGCTCGAGACGGCGTCCGACCTGGACGCGGCGTCGCGGGCGTGGCTGGACCGCGTCGACGCCGACCACCGCGCGGTGCTGGAGTCGGGGTCGACCGCGCACGTGTCGGTCACCGACGCCGAGGGCGCCGCCTGCTCGATCACCGTGTCGTCCGGCTACGGCGCCGGGATGATCGCCGCCGGCACCGGCATCTGGCTCAACAACTGCCTCGGCGAGCAGGAGCTCAACCCGCCCGGTCGCCCGGTGGCACCCGGGGCCCGGCTGCTGTCGAACATGGCGCCCACCGTCGGTCGGCACGACGACGGAGCCACCCTGGCCATCGGCTCGCCGGGCGCGGACCGGATCACGACGGCCGTGGTGTCGGCACTGGCGGGCTTCGTCAACGGAGGCCTCGACCTCGCGGCCGCCGTGGCGCACCCGCGCGTGCACGTCCACCGGGCCGGCCTGCCCGACGAGGAGGTGCGCGTCGAGCACGAGCCGTCGATGTACTACGGCGGGGTGGGGGCGGCGCTCACCGGCGCCGACGGGCACCTCGAGGCGGTCGCGGACCCGCGGCGCGAGGGCGTGTCCCGGCTGATCCGCCGCTAGCACTCGGCGACGAAGGCGAGCGGCGCTTGTCAAGGCCGATGTGACGTCTATTACTCATTCGGCGGATCTTTTTTCCGTCCCGTTCCTAGGGTGTGGCTGCCCCGGCGGGCAGCACCGGCTGCCGCCTCCCGCGTCACGAAGGAATCACCCATCATGAAGTCCCCCGGCAAGAAGACGACCCAGGCCCTCGCGATCGTCGCCACCCCGCTCGCCCTGCTCGCGCTCGGCGCGTCCGTCTACCAGGCGTCGTACGCCGCCTTCACCGGCCAGACCCGCAACTCGGGCAACGAGTGGGCCACCGGCTCGGTGAAGCTCACCGACGACGACAACGGCGCCGCTCGGTTCCGCGTGGCCAACATGCTGCCCGGCGACACCCAGACCAAGTGCATCACCGTGACCGCCGACGCCTCGGTCCCGAGCACCGTCAAGGGATACGCCGTCAACCCCGTCACGTCCACCGCGAAGCTCGAGGACCGGGTCAAGGTCACCATCGAGTCCGGCAACGGCGGGTCGTTCGCCGACTGCACCGGCTTCACCGCCGTGGGCGCGCCGCACGTGAGCGACGTCCCTCTCTCGAGCATCGCGCAGGTCAACACCTTCGAGGCCGGCTTCGGCGGCTGGGTGGTCGACACGGGCGTGTCGTCGAAGACCTACCGCATGACGTGGAGGTTCGACACGGCAGGCATGAGCCAGGCGCAGATCGACGCCATGCAGGGCGCCAAGACCGGCATCGACATGCAGTGGGAGATGCAGAGCAACTGACCGGCGCCGCCCCCAGTTCCCATGACCGTCACGTCCGTCCTCGACGCGGACCTCCAGCGCCCCGCGGCCTCGCCCGGGCAGGCGTCGGAGGTCCGCGACTGGACCCGTCTGGCCGCGGTGCTGCTGGCCCGCATGTACCGCACCTTCCTCCTCGGGCTGGTGGTCATCGCGGTCGCTCCCGTCGTCCTCGGGTGGGGGTCCTACGTCGTGCGGTCCGGGTCGATGGAGCCCTCCATCCAGGTCGGCGACGTCGTCGTCGCCAAGCCCTGGACCGAGGACCAGCGCGTCCGGGTCGGGCGGGTCTTCGTCTACGACGCCCCCGCCGCGACCACGCCGCACCTGATGGTCCACCGCATCGTGGAGCTCCGCGACGACGGGGACTACACCACCGCGGGCGACGCCAACGAGCTCACCGATGTCACCCCGCTCCCGCGCAGCGACATCCGCGCGACCGCGGTGCTCCTGGTCCCCCACGTCGGCCTGCCCGTCACGTGGTTCCAGACCGGCCGCTGGCTGCACCTGGCGACCTGGCTGCTGATGACGGTGGCTGCGTTCGCGCTCGCCACCCGGAAGCTGCAGGGCGAGCCGCCGCGGTGGCGGCTGCTGCGGCTCGTCCGTGACCGCTTCTCCCCTCGTCCCCCTCCCGACGGGCCGTCCGGCTCCGTCCGGCCGTCGGGTTCCGAAGGGCCGTCGGGTTCCGAAGGGCCTGCGACCGAGACGCGGGACGGCGTACGCCGCTCGCGCACCCCGCTGCTGGCCGTGGCCTCGTTGGTCGTCGTCGGCACGCTCGCCTCGACCGCCAGCGCCGGCTTCACCGGCCACACCAGGAACAGCGGGTCGGCGTGGACGGCGGGGTCCTGGACGCAGCCCTACGTCAGCGCCGTCCTGGCCGACAAGCCGTACGGCTTCTGGTTGCTCGACGAGACGAGCGGCCAGTACGCCTCGGACCGCTCGGGCAACGACCGCACCGGGCAGTACTACGGCAACCTCGCCCTCGGGGCGAGCGGCGGGCTGCCACGCAACCCCGGGACCGCGGTCGACAACACCGGCGGGCGGGTGGTCCTCGGCGCGCAGGCCGTCGCCGCGCCGTCGGCGTACTCCATCGAGCTGTGGTTCCGCACGACGTCCAGGTCGCAGGGCTACCTCGCCGGCTTCGAGGACGACCGCGACGCGTCGTACTCGCTGTTCGCCTCGGATGCCGACCGCGCCGTGACCATGGAGCCGAGCGGGCGGCTGACCTTCGGCAACTGGCCGTGGCGCAGCCAGTCGATCACCACGCCGAGCGCCTACAACGACGGCACGTGGCACCACCTCGTCGTCACGAGCAACGCCAGCCGCGCGACCACGATCTACGTCGACGGGACTGCGGTCGCGAGCGGCACCACGTCCACGCTGCTGAGCTACTCAGGGTTCTGGCGGGTGGGACAGGGAAGCATCGGGTGGCTCAACACCCCGGCGTTCAACGGCGACCTCGACAACGTCGCGATCTACCACGCCACCTTGCCGGCGGCCCGGGTCGCGGCGCACTGGGCGGCGCGCTAGGCCTCAGTCCAGGTCGACGGTGAGCCACGGCAGCATCAGCTGCGTGAGCGGTCCGATCGCGAGGGCGTAGGCGACCGTGCCGATCCCCAGCACCCCGCCGAGCAGCAGGCCGATCACCACGACGGTGACCTCGAGCCCGGTGCGGACCAGGCGCAGCGACCACCCGGTGCGGCGGGCCAGGCCGGTCATCAGGCCGTCACGGGGACCGCGACCCAGCTGGGCGCCGATGTAGAGCGCGCTCGCCAGGCCGCAGAGCACGACGCCGCCGACCATGAGCGCGATGCGCGCCACGATCCCGTCCGGCTCGACCAGGACCGCGAGCGTCAGGTCGGCCGAGAGGCCGACCACCAGGGCGTTGCTGATGGTGCCCAGCCCGGGCATCTCGCGCAGCGGGATCCAGAGCACCAGCACGACGAAGCTGAAGAGCACGACGGCCTGGCCGAGCGACATCGGCACGTGACGCACGAAGCCGGAGTGCAGCACGTCCCACGGTGCGAGCCCGAGGGTGCCGCGCACCATCATCGCCAGGGAGACGCCGTAGAGGAACAGCCCGACGTAGAGCTGGGGCAGACGTCGCGCCAGGCGTCCGGCGCGCAGCTGCGCGAGCGGGCCGAGGTCGACCAGCCCGCCGCGGGGGGCGATCACGGTGCCGGTGGGGACGTCACAGGGCGTGGTGCTCATGTGCTCCATCGTGGCGCAGATTGGCCTTGTCGGACATAGCCAATCGTGGAACAGTGGCCTGCATGAGTCCCGTGATCAGTGCTCAGCGCGTAGCCACTCTGGCCGGCGACTTCCCGCGCTCCCCCGCCTACCTCGGCCTCGCGGAGGGCCTGCGGGTGCTCATCGGCGACGGCCGGATCGGGATCGGCGTGCGGCTTCCGAGCGAGCGCGAGCTCACCGGGGCGCTCGACGTCTCGCGCACGACGGTGACGCGGGCGTACGAGGTGCTGCGCGAGGCGGGGTACGCCGAGGCGCGGCGCGGGTCGGGCACCTTCACCACCGTGCCCGGCGGGCAGCGCCGCGCCCACGACCGCTCGCTCCTGCCCGGGACCGGCGGCGAGGACATCATCGACCTCAACTGCGCCGCGCACTCCGCACCCCCCGGGCTCGTCGAGGCCTACCAGCGCGCGACCGAGGAGCTGCCGGCCTACCTCAGCGGCCCCGGCTACTTCCCGCTCGGCGTGCCGGCGCTGCAGGCGCGCATCGCCGCGGCGTACGACGCCCGCGGACTGCCCACGGTGCCCGAGCAGGTCATGGTCACCGCCGGCGCGCTCGCCGCTGCGTCGATCGTCGCGCAGGCCCACACCTCCACCGGCGACCGCGTCGTCGTGGAGTCGCCGACCTACCCCAACGCGACCCAGGCCGTGCGCCACGCGGGCGCGCGACTGGTCCCCGCGACGGTGGACCCCGACGGCTGGGACCTCGACGCGCTCGCGGCGACGCTGCGGCAGTCCTCGCCGCGGCTGGCCTACCTGATCCCCGACT
The DNA here is from genome assembly GCA_964021995.1 of Nocardioides furvisabuli. Classification (GTDB taxonomy): domain Bacteria; phylum Actinomycetota; class Actinomycetes; order Propionibacteriales; family Nocardioidaceae; genus Nocardioides; species Nocardioides furvisabuli_A. The sequence continues at coordinate 101,579 of CAXHZJ010000014.1, forward strand.
TCCAGAACCCCACCGGTCACCTGATGTCGGAGGCGCAGCGTGAGGAGCTCGCCGCCGCGCTGGCCCGCACGCGCACGGTGGTGGTCGCCGACGAGGCCCACCAGGCCCTCGCGCTCACGCCCGGGCTCGCCGAGGCGATGCCGCGGCCGCTGGCGGCGTACGCCGACGACGCGATCACCATCGGCAGCGCGAGCAAGTCCTTCTGGGGCGGTCTGCGACTGGGCTGGGTGCGCGCGCCGCTCGCCGACATGGACCGCCTCATCCACGCGCGCATCGGCCTCGACCTCGGCGCGCCGGTCTTCGAGCAGCTGGTCCTCGCGGACCTGATGGACCACGCCGACGAGGTGCTCCCCCTGCACCGCCAGCGCCTGGTCGCCGGGCGTGACGCGCTGGTGGCGGCCGTGCGTGAGCACCTGCCGGAGTGGCGATTCCGCGTCCCCGACGGTGGTCTCGCGCTGTGGTGCGAGCTGCCCGAGGCGCTCGGCACCGCCACCTCGGCCGAGGCCGAGCGGCGGGGCGTGGTGGTCGCCCCCGGGCCGGTCTTCGCCGTCGAGGGCGGCCTCGACCGCTACGTCCGGATCCCCTGGACCGCGTCGCCGGAGACACTCACCGAGGCCGTACGCCGACTCGCTGCCGCGTGGGAGCACGTGTCGACCGCCACCCGGCCGGCGTCGGGCCGCTCGCGCCGCGAAGGTGCCGGCCGGGTGATGGTCGCGTAGGTCAGGTCAGGTCGACCGCGCGCACCGAGACGGCCTGCATGGCGGTCTCGATCTCGGCCAGCGTCTCGGCCGGGATGGCCGAGTCGACGCTGAGCGCGACGAGGGCGGCGCCGCCCTTGTCCTGGCGCGAGACCTGCATGCCGGCGATGTTGACCGCCGCCGCGCCGAGGATGCCGCCGACGGTGCCGACCATGCCCGGACGGTCCTCGTAGGTGAGGAAGGCCAGGTGGGTGGTGGGCTCGATGTCGACGTCGAAGCCGTTGACCTCGACCAGGCGCTCCTTCTGCGCGAGACCCACGAGGGTGCCGCTCACGGAGACCTGGGTTCCGTCGGCGAGCGTGCCGCGCAGCGTGATCAGGTTGCGGTGGTCGGGGCTCTCCGACTCCGTCACCAGGCGCACCTCGGTGCCGCGCTCGGCGGCGAGGAGCGGAGCGTTGACGTAGGAGACCTGCTCCTCGACGATGTCGGCGAAGACGCCCTTGAGGGCGGCCAGCTCGAGCACCTTGACGTCGTACTCGGTGATCTCGCCGCGCACCTCCACGTCGAGCTGCTGGGCGACCTCGCCGGCCAGGGCGGTGAAGACGCGGCCGAGCTTCTCGGTCAGCGGGATGCCGGGGCGTATGTCCTCGGCGATGACGCCGCCCTGGACGTTCACCGCGTCGGGCACGAGCTCGCCGCTGAGGGCGAGGCGCACCGAGCGGGCCACCGCGATGCCGGCCTTCTCCTGCGCCTCGTCGGTGGACGCGCCGAGGTGGGGCGTGGCGACGACGTTCTCCAGCTCGAAGAGCGGGCTGTCGGTGCAGGGCTCGCTGGCGAAGACGTCGAGGCCGGCGGCGGCGATCTGGCCGGTCTTGAGGGCGTCGTAGAGGGCGGCCTCGTCGACGATGCCTCCGCGCGCTGCGTTGACCAGGACGAGGCTCTGCTTGGCGGCGGCGAGCTGCTCGGCGCCGATGAGGCCGACGGTCTCGGGGGTCTTGGGCAGGTGCACGCTCATGAAGTCCGACTCCGCGAGCAACGTGTCGAGGTCGACGAGGCGTACGCCCATCTGCGCGGCGCGGCCGGCCTGGACGTAGGGGTCGTAGGCGATGACCTTCATGCCGAAGGCGCTGAGGCGCTGGGCGACCAGGACGCCGATGCGGCCGAGGCCGACGATGCCGACGGTCTTCTCGTAAAGCTCGATGCCGGTGTACTTCGAGCGCTTCCACTCGCCGTTCTTCAGCGCCGCGTGGGCGGGGCTGATGTGACGGGCCGCGGCGAGCATCAGCGCGACGGCGAGCTCGGCGGCGCTGACGATGTTGGAGGTCGGCGCGTTGACGACCATCACGCCGGCCTGCGTGGAGGCCTTGACGTCGACGTTGTCGAGGCCGACGCCCGCGCGGGCGACGACCTTGAGCTTCGCCGCGGCGGCGAGGGCCTCGGCGTCGACCTTGGTCGCGGAGCGGACCAGGATCGCGTCGACGTCGGCGATCGCGGGGATCAGCTCGGCGCGGTCGGCGCCGTTGCAGTGGCGGATCTCGAAGTCGGGACCGAGCGCCTCGATGGTGGCGGGGCTCAGCTCTTCGGCGATGAGTACGACAGGCTTGGCGGGTGCGTTCACAGCGGTTTCCTCAGTGGAAGATCACGGACGATCATGGAAGATCCGGGACTGCACGACGCTGTGCCCGGCCCACACTACCCGCGAGTCCGGTGACGGCCGAACCCGTCCCACTCCGCAGGTCGTGGGTCCCGTCGCGCCGGTCCCGCGGCGCTGTCGGTGGGCGCTCCTACGATGGCGGGATGGGTGCGATGGACGACGCCGAGCGGCTCGAGCCGACGGCGGTCGAGCAGTGGAGCGCCTGGCTGCGCGACCACCACGCACGGCCGTCCGGGGTGTGGCTGGTGAGCCCCCGCCGCGCCGACGATCGCCCCTTCTCCTACGAGGCGGCCGTGGTGGAGGCGCTGCGCTTCGGGTGGGTCGACTCGACCGTGCGCCCCGTCGACGAGCACCGCTCGATGCAGTGGTTCGCCCCACGCCGCCCCGGCAGCATGTGGACCCGGATCAACAAGGGCCGGGTCGCGCGCCTCGAGGAGGCCGGACTGATGGAGCCGGCCGGCGCAGCCGCGGTGGCGGTCGCGAATGAGACGGGCATGTGGACGCTGATGGACGACGTCGAGGACTGCGCCCTGCCCGACGACCTGGCCGCTGCGTTCGACCGTCAGCCGGGCTCGCGCGAGCACTGGGACTCGTGGTCGGCGTCCGCGCAGAAGATGATCCTGACGTGGATCGTGCTGGCCAAGCGGCCGGACACCCGGGCAGCGCGCGTGGCCGACACGGCCGAGAAGGCGGCCCGGGGAGAGAAGTCCCGGCCCTAGGGCAGCTGCTCAGACGGGGCAGCCGTCGGGGCCGCACTCCTGGGCGCCCTCGCCTCCGGTGGCGAGCACCTCGATCTGGGGGTGCGACTCCGACCAGGCCCGCTCGAGCACCTGGGTGAACGTCTCGGTCGGCTGCGCCCCGGAGACGCCGTACTTCTGGTCGATGACGAAGAACGGCACCCCGCTGGCGCCGTACGCCTGCGCCTGCTCGACGTCGGCGTGCACGTCGGCCTCGAACTCACGCGAGGCCAGCACCTCGTCGACCCGCGCGGCAACGAGTCCCGCGCCGACCGCGACCTCGCGCAGCACGGCGTGGTCGGCGACGTTGCGTGCCTCGGTGAAGTACGCCGCCAGCAGCGCCTCCTTGACCCGGCCCTGCAGCTCGTTGCCACCCTCGGCGTGGCCCAGGTGGATCAGGCGGTGCGCGTCGACGGTGTTGAGGTGGAGGGTCTGCGAGAGCCGGTAGACCAGCCCCTCCTCGGCCGCGACGGCCTCGACGCGGTCCTGCATCTGCTGCGCGCCGGCGGCCGACTGGCCGTACTTGCGGGCGATCATCTCGACCGCCCGCTCGGTCGGCTCGGTGGGTGCGCCGGGGTCGAGCTGGTAGGAGCGCCAGTGCACCTCCACCTCGTCGGCGTGGTCGAACGCTGCCAGGGCGTTCTCGATGCGGCGCTTGCCGATGTAGCACCAGGGGCAGACGACGTCGGACCAGATCTCGATCAACACGTGTGCCCCAACACCGGCGCCGGCCCGGGTGTTCCCCGCGTCCTCGGGGTTGAGTCGCTGGGAGACTCAACCCGTATCCCGGGCGTGTCGCGCCCGGGAGGCGGAGGTCAGGACTCCTGGCGCGCGACCGTGTGCCGCCGGAGGAGGTAGCCGCCGGCCAGGCCCATGACGAGCGAGAACAGCACGCCCAGGTTGGCGAAGGCCCACGCGCCGTCGCGACCGCCCAGGCCGAGCGGGCCGAGGAGGTAGCCCTGCCAGTTGTTCCAGGAGGCGTCGTCGCTGAACGAGTTGACGACCAGCCCCCACCCGACGACCGAGGCGACGGCCATCGTGGCGATGGAGGTCCAGTCGAAGGCGCCGTAGCGGCCCGAGGCGTCGAAGAGCGCCTCGTCGTCGTAGTCGCGGCGACGCAGGGCGAGGTCGGCGATCATGATCCCGGCCCAGGCCGCGAGCGGGACGCCGAGGGTGATGAGGAAGCTCTGGAACGGTCCGGCGAAGTCCTGGGCGACGAACACGACGTAGAACGTGCCGAGCGTCAGCAGCACGCCGTCGACCGCAGCGGCCTGGGGCCGCGTGAGCCTCACCCCGAGCGAGAGCAGCGTGAGGCCCGAGGAGTAGATGCCGAGCACCGCGCCGCTGACCAGCGAGAGGACCGCGGCCAGCAGGAACGGGACGAGGAACCACGTGGGCAGCAGGGTGGCGAGCGTGCCGACCGGGTCGCCTGCGACCCCGTCGAGGATCTCCGTCGACGAGCCCGCGAGGGCGAGGCCGAAGAGCACCAGCACGACCGGCGCCAGCGCGCCGCCGAAGGTGTTCCACGCGACGATCGAGGGCCCGGAGGCGGTGCGCTTCTGGTAGCGCGACCAGTCGGCGGCGATGTTGATCCAGCCGAGGCCGAAGCCCGTCATCACCATCACAAGTGCGCCGATCACCGCCTGCGTGGAACCGGACGGGACGGCCTGCACGGCCGACCAGTCGATGTCGTCGAGGGTGAGCACCATGTAGAGCACGGTGACGGCGCCGGTGATCCACGTCAGCACCGACTGCATCCGCATGATGACGTGGTAGCCCGCGACGCTCGCCGCGACGATGAGCGCGGCCACCACCACTGCCGCCACGATCTTGGTGCCGGTGCCGCCGCCCCATCCGAGCCGGGTGAAGATCGTCGACGTCGCGAGGACCGCGAGGATGGCGAGGAAGGTCTCCCAGCCGATCGAGACCAGCCACGAGATGACGCCGGGCACCTTCTGGCCCTGCACGCCGAACGCCGCGCGGCTGAGGATCATGGTCGGCGCGGAGCCGCGCTTGCCGGCGATCGCGATCACCCCGCAGAGCGCGAAGGACACGACGATGCCGACGACCGAGACCAGCACGCCCTGCCAGAACGAGATCCCGAAGTAGAGGACGAACGACGCGTAGCTGAGGCCGAACACCGACACGTTGGCCGCGAACCACGGCCAGAACAGGTCCTGCGGCCGGGCGGTGCGCTCGGACTCCTCGATGATCTCGATGCCAGTGGTCTCGACGCCGAGCCGCCGGGTCTGCTCGAGAGTGCGTTCGCTCATGGGTGCATCGTCGCGCACACACCGGGCGCGGACCAGCACCGGGCGGCCACACTCCAGTGGTTTCCCCCGGCGTGCGCTGGGTAGGCGTGCTGCAACCCACCCATTGAGGAGACTCATGAGCATCGAGCTGAAGCTCTCGGCGATCTACAAGGCCGCCCACGTCGACATCCCGGCCCAGGCCTCGCTGCTCGGCAAGCAGGGGACCGCGGTCTCGAACGCCACGTCGACCGCGTGCGGCGAGCTGAGCAAGCTCGGGCACGGGCTCTCCAACGACATCTTCAACCTGGGCGACGAGATCGTGTTCCGCCTGCGCCAGGTCGCCGGCACGATGAACCAGTGCTCGACGGCGCTGGACGAGATCGCCGACGACTTCGCAGCCAAGGACGAGGGGGCCTCCTCGTGGATGCAGAAGCACGGCCGCTGGCTCGATGACAACGGCTACGGAGGGACGCCCGACCGGGCCCGCCTCCCCGAGCTGCCCAAGGAGAAGTGATGGTCGACCCGGACGTCTACAACGCCGGCCGCAACTCCTCGGAGACCGAGAAGTTCGACTGGTACGTGCGCGAGATCTGCGACCTGCTCGAGGACCTCTGGTCCACCGAGGGTGTCTGGAACCGGTTCGAGCAGCTGGAGAACTGGTACGTCGAGAACACCGCGAACATGGCGATCATCCACAAGCACGACTCGACGGCAGAGACGCTGAGCGACTATCCGTTCAACGCCGACTGGATCAACGACTACACCGCGATGACCGACGACCTGCACATCGACCAGGAGATCCGGGCGGCGGACGAGATCAAGGACTGCTTCGACGTCAGCTACGCCCTCGACCACGGCACGATCAAGCGGTACTGCGAGCTCGTCCTCAAGCCGAACCCGGTGCAGCTGTCCGTCCAGGCTCACGCCATGGCCACGGCCGCCGACGAGCTGCACACCCTCACCTCCGGCCTCGACACCAACGACGCCGAGTCGATGCCCGGCTTCGTGCGCAACCTCGAGAAGAACGGCTGGAGCGCCGGCTCGTTGTCCTCGGACTCGTTCTTCGACTTCTACGGAGACCTCTCGGACCTGACCGGCAACTACGCCGAGGCAGCCTTCCACCTGGCCACGACAACCGCGGCCGCTTCCGCCCTGATCACCAAGTACCAGAAGCTGGTCAACAAGATCGGGCTCGAGACACGGGAGCAGGTGATCGGCGCCCTGAAGTACTGGCAGGCCAACAAGGCTCCCTACAACGTGACGGTCACCCGCACCAGCAAGGACAACCTCGTCACCCAGGTCACCGACGTGGTGCAGACCGCGACCGACTGGATCGGACTCATCCCCGGCGCGGGCGTCGTGACCGACCCGGTGGGCAAGGTGTCGATGATCCTGGGCTTCGCGGCGCAGGAGTGGGAGATCAGCGTGAGCACCACCGAGGCTCCGGCTGCCAGCGCGATCTACGAGGACTTCGTCGGCGCGCTCGCGAAGGCCCAGGAGGGACTGCTGCAGAACCTCGACACCCTGCAGTCGCGCGACGTCTACGCCGGCGGCTCGTTCGAGAAGTACGTGACCGAGGCCGAGGGGAACGGCTCCTGGAATCCACCGCAGGTGGAGTTCTGACCCCGAGACCCGGTCATAGGCCGAGCGCGGTGGGCCGCTCGTCGTACTCGTCCTCGATCTCCTTCTCGGGCCGGTCGGACTCCCAGAGGGCGTCGAGCGCGGCCTTCGTGTCCGCGTCGAGGGCCTCGTAGGCCTCCGGCAGGGCAGGCTCGGTCTCCCCCGCGGCCGGGAACTTCACGCGGAGGCACTCGTCGCCCACGCCGGTGCTCTCGACGTCGGCGAGCCCGGCGCCGCCCAGGACGACGCGACGCAGCCAGGGCGCGAGGTCCTCCATGCGTACGACGACCGCGCGATGCACGCGCATCGGGACCTGGGGCAGGGAGCTCATGGGCAGCCATCCGTCGAAGACATGAGGCATCCCTCGCTCGCACAGGTCAGGCCCGGATGAGCATCTCACCGTGCAGGACCGAGAACCAGCCGTCGGGGTGGGCCGCCCACTCCCGCCAGGCCGTTGCGACCTCGGCGAGCTCGTCCTCGGTGGCTCGTCCCTGTTCGACCAGCTGGCGGCCGAGGGCGGTCGAGGTGACCCGGTCGGCCCAGAGGCTGCCCCACCACTCCCGGTCCTCGGGCGTGGCGAAGCACCAGGTGGACGAGCCCGCCTCGACCCGGGTGGCGCCGACCGCGTGCGCCCAGGCCAGCAGCATCCGCCCGGCATCCGGCTCGCCGCCGTTGGACCGCGCCACCCCGGAGTACAGCTCCAGCCACCGGTCGAGGCCGGGCGAGGCGGGGTGCCAGGAGAAGTGGCCGTAGTCGCTGTCACGGACCGCGACCACGCCACCCGGCCGGGTCACCCGCAGCATCTCGCGCAGGGCGCCGACCGGGTCGGAGACGTGCTGGAGCACCTGGTGGGCGTGGACGACGTCGAAGGAGTCGTCGGGCAGGTCAAGGTCGTGCACGTCGCCGACCACGACCGAGGCATCGACGCCCTGTCGTTCCAGCTCGGCACGCGTCAGGGCGGCGGCGTCCTCGGTGACCTCGAGGGCCACCACCTCGCCGACGAGGCGCGCGAGGTCGGCGGTGATCGTGCCCGGCCCGGAGCCGACGTCGAGGAGCCGCTGGTCGTCGCGGAGGTGCGGCAGGAGGTGGGCCGCGGAGTTCTCCGCCGTGCGCCAGCGGTGCGAGCGCAGGACGGCCTCGGCGTGCCCGTGGGTGTACGTCGTCACGCCGGGGCCGCCCTCTCGCGCTCGGTGGTGGTGTGGCCGCGTCAGCGGGCCGAGGAGCCCTCGACGTAGTCGGTGTCGTGCGACTTCACCCAGGCCATCAGCTTGCGCAGCTCGCGGCCGGTCTGCTCGATCGGGTGCGACTCGGCCTTCTGGCGGAACGCCGTGAACTCGGGCGAGCCGTTGTCCATGTCGGTGATGAAGCGCTCGGCGAACGCGCCGTTCTTGATGTCGGCGAGCACGTCCTCCATGTTCTTCTTCACCTCCGGCGTGATGACGCGGGGGCCGGAGACGTAGTCACCGAACTCGGCGGTGTCGGAGACCGACCAGCGCTGCTTGGCGATGCCGCCCTCGTACATCAGGTCGACGATGAGCTTGAGCTCGTGCAGGCACTCGAAGTAGGCCACCTCGGGCTGGTAGCCGGCCTCGGTGAGCACCTCGAAGCCGTACTGCACGAGCTGCGAGGCGCCACCGCAGAGCACGGCCTGCTCACCGAACAGGTCGGTCTCGGTCTCCTCGGTGAAGGTCGTCTTGATCCCGCCGGCGCGCAGCCCGCCGATCGCCTTGGCGTAGGACAGCGCGAGGTCCCAGGCCTTGCCGGACTCGTCCTTCTCCACCGCGACGAGGACCGGCACGCCGCGCCCGTCGACGTACTCACGACGCACGAGGTGTCCGGGGCCCTTGGGCGCGACCATGAAGACGTCGACGCCGGCGGGCGGGGTGATGTAGCCGAAGCGGATGTTGAAGCCGTGGCCGAATACGAGGGTGTCGCCGGGGGTCAGGGCGGGCTCGATCTCCTCGGCGTAGAGCGTCCGCTGGTGCTGGTCGGGCGCGAGGATGACGATCAGGTCGGCCTCCTCCGCGGCCTCGCGGGGCGTGAGGACGCGCAGGCCCTCGGCCTCGGCCTTGTCGCGGCTCTTCGAGCCGGGCTGCAGCCCGATCCGGACGTCGACGCCGGAGTCGCGCAGGGACAGCGCGTGGGCGTGGCCCTGGCTGCCGTAGCCGATCACCGCGACGTTCTTGCCCTGGATCAGGCTCAGGTCGGCGTCGTCGTCGTAGAACATCTCAGCCACTGGGGGCTCTCCTTCATGGGTTGGGGTGGTGCTGACTGGTCTGGTCTCGAGGCTCGGCCGCGGACGGCCTCGCACCTCAACCAGCGATCGTGATCGCGGAAACGGGGGCAGGGACGGTGACGGTGCGCTGCGGGCGCTCGCTGATCGAGCGTGAGCCCCGACCGATCGCGACCATGCCGGACTGGACGAGCTCGCGGATGCCGAAGGGCTCGAGCACACGCAGGAGGTCGGCGAGCTTGTCGGCGTTGCCGACGGCCTGGACGGTGACGGCGTCCGGCGCCACGTCGACCACCTTGGCGCGGAACAGCTGGACGGCGTCGAGGACCGCACCGCGCGTGGTGGCGTCGGCGCGGACCTTGACGAGCAGGAGCTCGCGGTTGACCGACGCGGACCCGTCGAGCTCGACGATCTTGATGACCTCGACGAGCTTGTTGAGCTGCTTGGTCACCTGCTCGAGCGGGGACTCCTCGACGTTGACCACGATGGTCATCCGCGAGATCTCCGGGTGCTCGGTCGGGCCGACGGCGAGGCTGTCGATGTTGAAGCCGCGGCGCGAGAACAACCCCGCGATACGTGCCAGCACGCCGGGCTTGTTCTCGACCAGGACGGACAGGGTGTGCTTGTTCATCACAGGTCATCCTCGTCGAACTGGGGCGCGAGGTCGCGCGCGTACTGGATCTCGTCGTTGCTGCTGCCGGCGGCGACCATCGGCCACACCATCGCGTCGCGGTGGACACGGAAGTCGACCACGACCGGCTGGTCGTCGATCGCCATCGCCTTCTCGATCGTGGCGTCGACCTCCTCCGGAGACTCGCAGGCCAGGCCCACGCAACCGTAGGCATCGGCGAGCTTGACGAAGTCGGGGATCCGCTTGGAGTGCAGATCGGTGTTGGAGTAGCGCTCGTTGTAGAACAGCGTCTGCCACTGGCGCACCATGCCGAGGGACTCGTTGTTGATGATCGCGACCTTGATCGGGATGTCGTTGATCGCGCAGGTGGCCAGCTCCTGGTTGGTCATCTGGAAGCAGCCGTCGCCGTCGATCGCCCAGACCGTCGAGTCGGGCATGCCGACCTTGGCGCCCATCGCTGCCGGCACCGAGAAGCCCATCGTGCCGAGCCCGCCGGAGTTGAGCCACGTGTTGGGCCGCTCGTAGTCGATGAAGTGGGCCGCCCACATCTGGTGCTGGCCGACCCCCGAGGTGAAGATCGTCTCGGGCCCGGCGATCGCGCCGAGGCGCTCGATGACGTACTGCGGGGACAGCGAGCCGTCGGCGGGGGCGTCGTAGCCGAGCGGGTAGCTCTTCTTCAGACCGGCGAGGAAGGCGACCCAGGACTCGTAGTCACCGTCGGCGCCCTCGGCCTGCAGCAGCGCGACCAGCTGGGCGATGACCTCGCGGCAGTCACCGACGATCGGCACGTCGGCGTGGCGGTTCTTGCCGATCTCGGCCGGGTCGATGTCGGCGTGGATGACCAGCGCGTTCGGCGCGAAGGAGTCGAGATTGCCGGTGACCCGGTCGTCGAACCGCGCTCCGAGGCTGATGATGAGGTCGCTCTTCTGCAGGCCCGCAACCGCCGCCACCGTGCCGTGCATGCCGGGCATGCCGAGGTGCTGCGGGTTGCTGTCGGGGAAGGCGCCGCGCGCCATCAGCGTGGTGACGACCGGGATGCCGGTGAGCGCGGCCAGCTGGGCCAGCTCGCGCGAGGCGCGGGCGCGGATCACGCCACCGCCGACGTAGAGCACCGGACGCCGCGCCTCACGGATCAGCCGCACGGCCTCCTTGATCTGCTTGGCGTGGGGCGTGGTGACGGGGCGGTAGCCCGGCAGCTGCAGCTCGGTCGGCCAGGCGAACGTCGTCTGCGCCTGGAGCGCCGACTTGGCCACGTCGACCAGCACCGGGCCCGGGCGACCCGTGGAGGCGATGTGGAAGGCCTCCGCGATCGTGCGCGGGATGTCGGCCGGGTCGGTGACCAGGAAGTTGTGCTTGGTGATCGGCATCGTGATGCCGCGGATGTCGGCCTCCTGGAAGGCGTCGGTGCCGATCATCGCGGCGCCGACCTGTCCGGTGACGGCCACCATCGGCACCGAGTCCATGTGCGCATCGGCCAGCGGCGTGACCAGGTTGGTCGCGCCCGGCCCGGAGGTGGCCATGCACACGCCGACGCGCCCCGTCGCCGAGGCGTACCCCTGTGCGGCGTGCCCGGCACCCTGCTCGTGGCGGACCAGGATGTGCCGGATCCGCGTGGAGTCCATCAGGGGGTCGTACGCCGGGAGGATCGCGCCGCCGGGGATGCCGAAGATGTCTGTCACGCCGGCCGCCTCCAGGGACGTCACGAGGCTCTGCGCTCCCGTGACCGATCCGCTGACCTGTCCGCCCTGCTCCGTCATGGTTCTTCTTCCGTCGTGGTTCCGTCGTGTTCCGCCGTGCTCGGCCCAACAAAAAACCCCTCGGCCCGGTGGGCGACGAGGGGTGACGCGTGTGCCTGCGGCCTGGGGCCTCAGCTCACGCGTCGCGTGCGTACAAGAATCTCGGTGCGCATGCGACAACCGTCGTCGCCGGGAGCCTCCGGCGTCAAGCAAGTGTGACAGTCGTCCCAACATGTGGAACGCGAGTCCCACGATGTGGCATCGCCGGCGAGGTCAGCGGTCGAGCGGGGTGCAGATGCACGAACGGTTGCCGTCGGCGTCCTCGACCACCCAGTACGACGGCGCGGCAGCGTCGCTGACCAGCCGGCCGCCGGCGTCGAGGACGGCCTGCAGGCGCCGCTCCCCCTCGTCGTGCGGCACCCACACGTCGAGGTGCCAGCGCTGCTCGTGGTCCTGGTCGGGCAGCTCCGGACCGGTCTCCTCCTCATTGACGGCCGGTTCCTGGAACCACAGCGTCGACACCTGACCGCTGGGGTCGACGGGCTCGCCGTCCTTCACCTCGCCCCCGATGAGGGCGGCGTAGAACGGCGCCAGACGCGCTCCGTCGGTGGTGTCGAGCCCGGGCTCGACCTGGGTCAGCCCGGAGACGTCCGCCGTGGCGCCCAGCTCGGCGGCGAAGCCGCTGATCTGCCGGGCGAGGTCGACGTCGCGGCTGGTGATGCCGCCGACATCGTGGCTGGACAGGGTGACGATCACCTCGGGGTAGGTCAGCGAGACGTCCGGGTGGTGGTTGGCGTCGTCGGCGGCCGCACCGATCCGGTCGACCAGGGCCACACCGTTCGCGAAGTCACCGGTGCGGAAGCGCGCCCGGAGCCGGTTGAGCACCGAGCGCCAGTCGTCGAGACCGGCCGCGAGGACGTCGTCGTGGGTCAGGCGTGCCTTCGGGTCAGCGGTCGGGTCGCTCATGGGACCGACCCTGCCACGGGGCACCGACAGCGGCCACCCCCTGCGGGGGTCAGGCCAGGGTCTGGGTGATCGTGCGGACGTCGCCGTCCACCACGACGCGCGCCAGGGCGCCGTTGACCAGCGGCAGGTGCGGCGGCACGTGCCCGATCTCGAGGTCCCACACGATCGGCAGGTCGAGCCGGCCGAGCGCGTCGAGCACCGCCTCGCGCTGCGTCAGCTCACGGTGGTCGGGGGCGCTCGTGCGCCCGACGAGGACGGCCGCCGCCCGGTCGAACCAGCCGGCCAGCCGCATGCCGTGCAGGTGCCGGCAGATGTCGACGGCGTCGCTCTCGCAGGCCTCGACGTAGACGATCGTCGGCTCGTCCAGCGCGTCCGCCCAGCCCCGCACGTCGCCGTACGGCGTCCCGGCGAGGTGGCCGACCGTCTCGATGCAGCCGCCGACGAGCCTCCCCGACGCGTCGAGGCTGCCTCCCCCGTGGAGCTCCCAGGCGCCCGCGCCCACGTGCTTCCACGACGTGGCGAGCGGGTCCTCCTCGAAGCGCCACCAGTCGGTGACGACCCCCGAGTCGCGCTGGACGAACGGGCCCGGCCCGCTGACGAGGTCGAGCCAGTGCAGCAGTCCGTCGGGGACGGCGTACGGCGTGTCCGCGAGGTTGTCCCCGTGGACGGTGGCCCACCCGAGGCGGGTGGTGATCGGGAGCATGATCGTGGAGAGGTCCGAGAAGCCGACCAGCCACGTCGGCTCGGCCGCAGCGAGGGTATCCCAGTCGAGGAGGTCCACCAGGTCGATCGCCGTCTCCCCGCCCCACGGCGGGACGACGCACGCGATGTCGGGGTCGGCGAGCATCCGGGTGAGCTCGGTGGCGCGCTGCGCGGCGGGGGCGGAGGTGATGGTGGAGCCGTCCATGCACTCCCCCACCACGACGTCGTACCCACGCCCACGCAGCCAGTCGACGCAGAAGTCGATGCGGGCCGCGCCCGCCCCCTCGACGCCGGCTGACGGCGACGTCACACCGATGCGGTCACCGGGACGGAGCGGGCGCGGGAAGCGCAGCGGCATGTCCATCCCCGGAGTCTGCCACCCTGTGTCCATGGGTTTCGGTGACGTCCTGGGCCAGGCCATGCACTCCTCGAGCGCGGTGCCGCGCCTCTACGTCGCGGCGAGGAAGGCCGGCCTGGGGACCTCGGACACGCTCGAGGTGCTCCGCATCTCCCGCGACGCGATGACCAGCGCAGCCCGGCACGGGCGGGGCGTGCCGGGGCGCGCCAACGCGATGCGACACTTCCTGTGGCAGGCCGTCCTGACGGCGCGCTTCGGGGTCGACGCAGCCCGCACGATCGCGGCCGCGCAGGAAACCGGAACGCCGAGCCTCAGGGACTCGCGCGTGGACGCGCACAACAACGAGGTGGGCCAGGCCTACGGCGCCGAGCACGCCGAGGACCTCCGTCCGCTCACCCCCGGTGAGGCGATGACGAGCCTGGTGCCGGTGGCACTGGCGAAGTGGGAGTCCGACGAGCTCATCTGGATCAGGTAGCGCTGAGTCGGATCTCGATACGCTCGTCCCTCGCTACTCGACCACCGAGGAGTGCCAGGTCGTGAGGCCCTCGCGGTCGTGCTCCCCGTCGGGCCACACCGCACGCACCACGCCCGCCGCGGCGAGCGCCTTGCGGCAGCCCGGGCACGGCGGGTCGGTGATGTAGGCCGTGGCGCCCTTCGTGTCACGCGTGGCGAACAGCAGCGCGTTGACCTCGGCGTGGATGGCGATGCAGAACCCGGGCGTGCCGGGCCGGTCGTAGTCACCCAGCCCGGGCACGTCGTCGTACCCGAGGCGGCCGCGCGGGCAGGCGCCGGCGAGGCAGTCGTCCTCGCCGGGCGCAGCGCCGTTGTAGCCCGTGGCGATGATGCGGTGCTCGATCGTCAGCACCGCGCCGACGCGGCGGCGCGTGCACTTCGCGCGCGCCGAGACGGCTGAGGCGATGCCGAGGAAGTAGTCGTCCCAGCCGGGGACCGTCGGGGGCTGGCTCACGGGAGGACAGACTGCCCGATCTCGCCGGGGTTGTAGGCGACTTCCCAGCGGAAGCCGTCCGGGTCGGCGAAGTAGCCGGTGTACCCGCCCCACTCGCGCTCCGCGGCCTCGCCCACGTCGCTCGCCCCTGCGACCCGCGCCTGCTCGAGCACCGTGTCGACGCCGCGGGCCGTGGCGAGGTTGTGGGCGAGCGTGATCGGGGGTACGCCGCCGCGCGCCGGCGGGTGCCCGATCTCGGCGGTGAAGCCGCGCTCGTCCCACAGGCTCAGCACGACCTTGTCGGCGACCCGGAACATGAGGACCTCGTCCGGCTCGTCGATCTCGGGCTCCCACCCGAGCCCCTCGACGTAGAAGCGCCGCGAGGCACCGAGGTCGGCCACGGCGAGGGTGATGAAGCTGACGCGCTGGTCCATGTCACTGCTCCTTGTGCGAGGGCTCGGGCGGGCGTGCGGCAAGGCTCGCGCGCTGGCGTCCCGCGTCGTCGAAGTTGCTGTCGTCGAGCCAGGCGTCGAGGGCCTGGCTGACCCGCGGCCACTCGAGGTCGGTGATGGAGAACCAGTCGGTGTCGCGGTTGCGGCCCTTGTAGACCACGGCGTTGCGGAAGCGGCCCTCCCAGATGAAGCCCAGCCGGATCGCCGCGCGCCGCGACGGCGCGTTGAGGCTGTCGCACTTCCACTCGTAGCGCCGGTAGCCGAGGTCGTCGAAGACGTGGCGCATCAGCAGCGCCATCGCCTCCGTGGCCGCACGGCTTCGCTGGAGCTGGCGGCCGAAGGCGATCCCGCCCACCTCGATCGACCCCATCGCGGGATCGATGCGCATGAGCGAGCAGAAACCCACCGCGCGGTCGGTCTCGGCGGCCACGATGGCGAAGGTGACCTGGCCCGCCTCGCGGGTCGCGTCGAGGATCCGCGCCAGCTCGTCGCGGTCGCGGGGGCGCTCCCAGAACAGGTACGTCCAGATGGGGTCGTCGTCGGACCGGCACAGGGCCCTGAACAGGTCGTCGACGTGCTGCGGACCGGCCGGCTCGAGGCGTACGCCCCGCCCCTCGAGGACCGTGTCCCGAGCGGGCGTCCTCGCCGGGGTCCAGTCGATGGGGCGACCGATGCGCTGGCCGTGGTCGTTGGTGCTCCGCGTCCGGGTCGCCGAGAGCCGCACTCCTACGGGTTGGCTCATCGCAGGACCTCCGCCACCGCGGCGATGCCGCGCTCGACCTCGTCGAACGACGTGGACAGCGGGGACAGGCCGATCCGCAGGCCGCCGGGGTCGCGGTAGTCCGGGATGACGTCACGCTCCCAGAGGCGTGCGGTGACCTCGCGCATCCGGTCGTGGTGGAGCGTGACGTGCCCACCGCGCCGCGCCGGGTCGCGCGGCGACGCGAGGGTGACCTCGGGGAGGTGTGCGTCGGCGAGCTCCACGGCGTACGACGTCAGCGCGACGGACTTGGTGCGGATCGCCTCGATGCCGGCCTCCTCGACGAGCTCGAGCATCGCCTGCATCGCGACCATGCCGAGGATCGGGGGCGTTCCGGAGATGAACCGCCGGATGCCGGCGGCCGGCGTGTAGCCCGGCCCCATCAGGAACGGGTCGGCGTGGCCCATCCAGCCCTGGATCGGCTGCGTGAGCTCGCCCTGGAGGCGCTCCGCGACGTAGCCGAAGGCGGGCGACCCCGGGCCGCCGTTGAGGTACTTGTAGCTGCAGCCGACCGCCAGGTCGACGTCCCACGCGTCGAGCTCGACCTCGACGGCGCCGGCCGAGTGGCAGAGGTCCCAGAGCACCAGCGCGCCCGCGTCGTGGGCGATCCGGGTGAGCTCGGGAGCGTCGGCCAGCCACGCAGAGCGGTAGGCCACGTGGTTGAGCACGACGAGGGCCGTGCGCTCCCCCACGACCGCGCGCAGCTGCTCGGGCGTCACGCCGGCGGAGGTGTCGACCTCGATCCAGCGCAGGGACAGCCCGCGCTCGGCGGCGATCCCCTCCGCGACGTAGCGGTCGGTCGGGAAGTTGTCGGTGTCGATGACGATCTCGGTGCGGGTCGGCTCCGTGCGGGCGACGTGGTCGACCGCGGCGCGCATCAGCTTGTAGAGCCAGACGGTCGTCGAGTCGCCGATCGCCGTCTGCCCGGCGGCGGCACCCAGGCAGATGCGGGCCAGGTCGTCGCCGAGGGTGGTCGGGAGGTCCATCCAGCGCTCGTCCCAGCCGCGGATCAGGCGCCCGCCCCACTCCTGCTCGACGAAGGTGCCGAGCCGCTCCGCCGTTGCCGCGACGGGCCGTCCGAGCGAGTTGCCGTCGAAGTAGACGAGGTCGGAGGCTGCGCCGACGAAGCGCTCGCGGAAGTGCGCCAACGGGTCGGCGACGTCGAGGTCGGTTGCGGTGCTCACGCTCCGCAACCTATCCGTCGACGCCCCGGCGTCCGTCCCCGACGTCCAGTCCCGCGTCAGTAGCAGACCGCGCCGTGGGCCGCGGACTGCACGACCTTGCGGTACTTGCCGAGCACGCCCCGGGTGTACTTCGGCGGCAGCGGCTCCCAGCCCTCCGCACGCCGGGCCAGCTCCGCCTCGTCCACGTGGACGTCGAGGGTCATGTTGGCCACGTCGAGCGTGATCTGGTCACCGTCGGCGAGGAAGGCGATCGGACCGCCGTCGCTCGCCTCGGGGGCGATGTGGCCCACGCAGAGCCCGGTCGTGCCTCCGGAGAAGCGCCCGTCGGTGATCAGCAGGACGTCCTTGCCCAGGCCGGCGCCCTTGATCGCGCCCGTGATGGCGAGCATCTCGCGCATGCCCGGGCCGCCCTTGGGACCCTCGTAGCGGATGACCACGACGTCGCCGGCCTCGATCCGGCCCTCGGCCAGGGCGTCGAGCGCCTTGCGCTCGCCGTCGAAGACGCGGGCGGTGCCGGTGAAGGTCGAGTCGTCAAAGCCGGCGCTCTTCACGACTGCGCCGTCCGGGGCGAGCGACCCCTTGAGGATGGTCAGGCCGCCCGTGGCGTGGATCGGGCGCTCGAGCTGGCGCAGGATCTCGCCGTCGAGGGGCTTCGGGTCGAGCTCGGCGAGGTTCTCCGCCATCGTCTTGCCGGTGCAGGTGAGCACGTCGCCGTGCAGGTGTCCGGCGTCGAGCAGGGCCCGCAGCAGCACAGGGATGCCGCCGACGCGGTCGAAGTCGGTCCACACGAAGCGGCCGAACGGCTTCATGTCGGCCAGGTGCGGGACGTTCTTGCCGATGCGGGTGAAGTCGTCGAGCGTCAGGTCCACCTCCGCCTCGCGGGCGATCGCCAGCAGGTGGAGGACGGCGTTGGTGGAGCCGCCGAGGGCCATCGCCATCGCGATCGCGTTCTCGAAGGCCGGCTTGGTCATGATCTGGCGCGCGGTGATGCCCTGGCGGAGCATCTCCACGACGGCCTCACCGGACTTGTGCGCGAACCCGTCGCGGCGACGGTCCACCGCCGGCGGCGAGGAGCTGCCCGGGAGGCTCATCCCGAGCGCCTCGGCGACGCTGGCCATCGTGTTGGCGGTGTACGCCCCACCGCAGGCACCCTCGCCGGGACAGATCGCCCGCTCGATCTCGTCGACCTTCTCGCGGGTGATCTTGCCGGCCAGGCAGGCACCGACGGCCTCGAAGGCATCGATGATGGTGACGTCCTTGCCGTCGACCTGGCCCGGCATGATGGTCCCGGCGTAGAGGAAGACGCTGGCCAGGTCGAGACGGGCAGCCGCCATCAGCATGCCGGGCAACGACTTGTCGCAGCCGGCCAGCAGGACCGACCCGTCGAGCCGCTCGGCCATCATCACCGTCTCCACCGAGTCCGCGATCACCTCGCGGCTCACCAGGGAGAAGTGCATGCCTTCGTGACCCATGGAGATGCCGTCGGAGACCGAGATGGTGCCGAACTCCAGCGGGTATCCGCCGGCGGCGTGCACGCCGTTCTTGACCGCCTTGGCCAGGCGGTCGAGCGACAGGTTGCAGGGCGTGATCTCGTTCCAGCTCGACGCGACGCCGATCTGCGGCTTCTCCCAGTCGTCGTCACCCATGCCCACCGCGCGGAGCATGCCCCGTGCGGCGGTCGCCTCCAGGCCGTCCGTGACGGCGCGGCTGCGGGGCTTGATGTCGGGTCCGTCGGCGGCATGGGTCATGCCGTCAGGCTAGTGCGCCGCTCCCGGCCCGGGGAGCAGCGTCTCAACGTGCGCTCACGCCGCAGGCGCTCTGCGGGCCCACACGGCTCGCCTGGACTCCCGCTGCTCGTCCAGGTGCTCCGCCTCGGCCGCCAGCTGGCGAAGCGACGGATGGTCGACCGGCGTACCCCGGACCATGCGCTCGAGCCGACGGTCGTGGGCGCAGGTGCGGAACCTGATCATCGGGTCCTTCGCCGCCCGCGACCGGTCGATCCAGTCGTAGTAGCTGCTCGACGTCGACGGCACCCCGGACGGCACCCACCACCCGGTCACCCGCAGGTCGGTGTGGGCGGGGTACCTGTTGCCACCGTGCTGCCGGGCACCGTCGTCACGCATGGGCCCGACCTCCTCCCCGGTCTCGGCGCTCTGGACCTTCGGCACCAGCCCGGCGAGCCGCAGGAGCGCGTGCAGCACGCTCGCCCGCGGGCTGGTGCGCCCGGTCTCCCACCGCGCCACGACCGACTGGGACACGTCGATCCGCGCGGCCAACCCCCGCTGCGACACGTCGAGGATCCGCCTGATCCGGCGAACGAGCCCGGGGATGCCCCCGTCGAACGGCCCCATCTCGAGCCACTCGAGCTCCTCCTTCGTCGCGAACGGCGTGACGATCCCCGTCGTGCCCATTGCTGCCCCCTGACTGGTCGCGTGTGTCGTTCCCTCCATCCCAGCGAGGAGTGCCGACAACGACGCGCCCACCGTCCACAGGCGACACCGGCCGCCCATGACGCGGGCGGCCTGTGGACGATTCGTGGCTACGCGTCCGGGCCTCCGCGCGGGTCTCTGCGCTCACTGGCGGTTGAGTCTCTGAGCGACTCAACCCGGAGCACGCCGGAGAGTGGCCGTCCCGGCGACCGGTGAGCGGCCGGCGGGGCTCCGGTCGGATTCGGGTCAGGTGCGTTCGGCTTGGCGCTTGAGGGAGGCGAGACCTCGCTCGAAGTCCCGGCCGACGGCCTTGTCGAAGAAGAGCCTGCCCATGAGGCTCATGACGGGGTTGCGGGTCCCGGTCATGGTCCACGTCACGTCGGTGGCCTCACCGGCCGGCAGGAGCCGGAACGTGGTGACGTTCGTGGCCTTGAACGGCTTGAGGAACTCGAGGTCGACGACGACGGAGGTGGGGGTCGAGGCGGTGATGCGCATCTCGCCCTCCCCCGCCTTGCGGTTGCCGGACCACCTGTACGTCGATCCGACCCCGCTCCTGGGGCCGGTGTAGTCGCGCCGCAGGTCGGGGTCGACGTCCTCCCACGGTGACCACTTCCTCCACTCGCTGAAGTCGTCGACGAGGGCGTGGACGGTCGCCGCGTCGGCCTGGATGCGGGTGCTGCGGGAGAGGGAGAAGTCGGACATGTCGGTCCTCAGTCGATCCGGGCGGCGCGCACCACCATGACGTCCGGCAGGTCCTTGTGGATCTCGCGCCAGGTGGTGCCCTCGTCCGGGGACGCCCACACGCCGCCGTTGCGCCCGCCGAAGTAGAGGCCCGCCTGCTCGTGGTCGTCGGTGCACATCGCGTCGCGCATGACGGCCGCGTAGTAGCCGTCCGGGAGGTTGCCCTCACCCAGCGGCTCCCAGGATCCGCCCGCGTCGGTGGTGCGGTAGACGCGCGCCTTGCCGTCCACCGGCCAGCGCGCCTCGGCGCCGGTGATCGGGAAGTTGTAGGCCGTGTCGGCGCGGTGCGGGTGCGCCACGATCGCGAAGCCGAACTCGGTGGGCAGCCCTGGGGCGATGTCCTGCCAGGAGGCACCGCCGTCGTCGGAGCGGTAGACGCCGCCGTGGTTCTGCAGGTAGAGCCGCTCGGGGTCGACGGCGTCGCGAGCGACCTTGTGGACGCACTGACCGAACTCAGGGTAGTTGCGCTCGCCGGGGAAGAACTCCGCCTTCACGCCGGTGTTGGACGCCGACCAGCTGGCACCACCGTCGGAGGTGACGTAGACCCCGCCGGTGGACAGCGCGGCCAGCACCCGGTCGGGGTCCTCCGGGTGGGGCAGGATCGTGTGGAAGGCCTGGCCGCCGAAGCCCTCGTTCCACTCCCCGCGGTGGGGGTGGTCCCACAGTCCGCGCACGAGGGAGAAGGTCTCCCCACGGTCGTCGGACCGGAAGACCGCTCCGGGCTCGGTGCCTGCCCAGACCACCTCGTCGCCGCCGTCCGCGGACAGGCCGGGCTGCAGCTGCCAGACCCGCGCGAGCGTCGCGCCGGTGTCCTCGGGGAACCGGGCGGCGCCGTTGGGGGTCTCGTCCCAGGTCGCCCCGAGGTCGTCCGAGCGCCACACCTGCGGGCCGAGCCAGCTCGACGACGCCCCTGCCAGCAGGCGCGGAGTCCCGCCGCGCGTGTCGACCATGACGGAGTACACCTCCTCCATCGGGAAGTGCGGACCGCTCCACTCCCACGACGTGCGTGCCTCGTCGGAGGTGCCGAGCCACATGCCCTTGCGGGTCCCGACCATGAGCAGCGTGCGCGACATCGGACCTCCAGGACCGGGGTGAACGGGGAGCCGCCGTGACTATTCCGATTAGGAACACTACTCTCGACGGGAGATGAGTCAAGACATCCCCGTCACCGGATACGCGATCCTCGGCCTCCTCACCTTCGGCGACGAGCTGACGGGGTACGAGATCAAGCAGCGCGCCGACGTCACGCTCCGCTTCTACTGGGTCTCCCCCGCGATGAGCCAGATCTACACCGAGCTCCGTCGGCTCAGCGACCGCGGCCTCGTCACGGCCGACGTACGCACCGACGGCGGGCGGGACGTGACGACGTACGCGATCACCGGTGCGGGCCAGGCCGCGCTGCGCGCGTGGATGGACACCACCCCGGCCGGCTTCCCCGTCCTCAAGCACCCGGTGCTGCTCCGCCTGCTGGTCGGCCACGTGACCGAGCCCGAGCAGACCCGGCAGATGCTGCACGAGTACGTCGCCGAGCTCGACCAGGCACTCGTCGACCTCGGCCAGGTGCGCGAGAGCCTGCGCGGGGCCGACGAGCCGGGCCAGCCGTTCAGGTTCCCGTCGCTGGTCGCCGAGTGGGGGCTGGACTACTTCGACGCCGAGCGCCGGCACACGCACCGGGCCCTGGCGAGCCTCGGTGAGACCGCCCCCGGGGACACCGACGCCACTGCCTAGGCTGGCGTCGTGACGACCCGACCGAGCCGCGCGCTGCTCGGCCCCGTGGGCCTGGTGCTGGTCGGGATCTTGTCGGTCCAGATCGGCGCCGCCATCGCCAAGAGCCTGTTCGGGGAGATCTCCCCGACGGCGATGGTGTGGCTGCGCCTGGCCACCAGCGCCCTCGTCCTCGCTGCCGTCGCCCGACCGCGGCTGTCCGGCCGGACCCGGCAGGACTGGATCGTCGTGCTCGGCTTCGGGGCCAGCCTGGCCACGATGAACTGGGCGATCTACCAGTCCTTCGCGCGGATCCCGCTCGGCATCGCGGTCACCATCGAGTTCATCGGACCGCTGACGCTCGCCGTCCTCGGCTCGCGACGCGCCCGCGACGTCGTGTGGGTGGGGCTCGCCGCCGTGGGGGTCGCCCTGCTCGGCTTCCAGCGCACCGACCTGGACCTCGTGGGCGTGGCGTACGCCCTGCTCGCCGGCGTCGCGTGGGCGGCCTACATCCTGCTCAGCGCCAGCACCGGCCGGCGCTGGGCCGGGTTCGACGGCCTGGCGGTCGCGAGCATCGTCGCAGCCACGGCGATGACGCTCCCGGCGCTGCTCAGCGCGGGTGCAGGCCTCTGGGACGCCCGTGTCCTGATGATCGGCGCACTTGTGGGCCTGCTGAGCTCGGTGATCCCCTACAGCTGCGAGCTCGTCGCGCTGCGCAGCCTGCGGCCCGCGGTGTTCGGCATCCTGATGAGCCTCGAGCCCGCCGCCGCCGCGCTGGCGGCGATCGTCGTGCTCGAGGAGCACCTCTCGACAGTCCAGTGGCTCGCCATCGCCTGCGTGGTGGCCGCGTCGATCGGCGCGACCCACTCAGGAGCCTCGCCGGGCGAGGCACCGGGGGCGACGGACGAGGACCGTTCGGCGGCGCACGGCACAATCGCCACATGAGATCGCGACTGGCCCTGTCCTCGCTGGCGATCCTCGCCGTGGTCGCGACCGGTTGCTCCGGCAACACGCAGGAGCCGATCCCGCGCGTCACCCAGCCCACGGACCTCCCCAGCCAGCCGACCCCGACCGAGCAGCCCGACGAGACCGGGCAGCCCGACGGCGACGGCGGTGGACGCAGCGGCCCGCCGCGGGCCGAGGGCACGCTCGTGGACCTGCTGGAGGTGCCGTGGGGCATCGACTTCCTCCCCGACGGCGCGGCGGTCGTGACCGAGCGGATGACCGGTCGGGTCCTGAGCGTCACCGCCGACGGCGACCTGGGCCGGCTGGGATCGATCGGTGCCATCGTGCCGCAGGGCGAGGCCGGGCTCCTGGGCGTTGCGGTCTCCCCGGACTTCGAGCAGGACCGCTCGCTCTTCTTCTACCTCACGACCGGCAACGACAACCGGGTCGTGCGCGCCGAGCTCGACGGGTCGACGCTCGGGACGCCGACGGTGGTCCTCGACGGCATCCCGGCCGGCTTCATCCACGACGGCGGCCGCATCGCGTTCGGCCCCGACGGCCACCTCTACGTCACCACGGGCGAGACGGGCGACCCGGCGCTCGCCCAGGACCCAGACAGCCTGGCCGGCAAGATCCTCCGCATCACACCCGACGGCGAGCCCGCCCCCGGCAACCCCGACCCCGGGTCCCCCGTCTACTCCCTCGGCCACCGCAACGTGCAGGGCCTGGCGTGGGACGACGAGGGGCGGCTGTGGGCCTCGGAGTTCGGCGACTCGACCTGGGACGAGCTCAACCTCGTCGAGAAGGGCGGCAACTACGGCTGGCCCGAGGTCGAGGGCAAGGGCGACGACGACCGCTTCGTCGACCCGCAGGTCGTCTGGCCCGTCGAGGACGCCTCCCCCAGCGGACTGGCGTACGCCGACGGGCACCTGTGGATGGCCGGGCTCCGCGGGCAGCGGCTGTGGCGCATCGACGTCTCGGCCCGTGGCCGGGCCTCTGACCCCACCGCCTTCTTCACCGAGGACTACGGGCGCCTGCGCACCGTCGTCGCCGCACCCGACGGCCTGCTGTGGCTCACGACGTCGAACCAGGACGGACGCGGCGAGCCGACCCCGGCGGACGACCGGATCATCCTCGTCCGCCCCTGAGCCGGAAGACGGCGATCAGCCGGGGCGTACGACCGCTCGACGCGCCGCCCGCCGCAGCGTGGTGAGGATCGCCGGTCCGAGGACGACGATCGCGATCCCCGTCGTGATCGCGCGGCCGGTGTCCCAGCCGCCGGTCGAGGTCAGCAGGGTGTAGACGAGGAACCGGTGGGCGTTCTCGAGCACCGGTGCGCCCGCGACGTAGGCGAGCGAGCCCTCGTGGCCGGGCACCACGATGCCCAGCGTGAACGGCCAGGAGCTGAGGTTCATCAGCAGGCCGTAGAGGTAGGAGGCGACGACCGCGTAGGCGACCAGCATCGCGATCTCGGCACGTCCGCCGACGCGACGCGGCAGCAGGCCGGCGCCCATTCCGACCCACGCGGCGCAGATCATCTGGAACGGCAGCCACGGGCCCACCCCGGCGGTCAGCAGCGCCGACGCGAACAGCGACGTGCAGCCGAGCACGAAGCCGAAGCCGGCACCGAAGACCCGTCCGCCGAGCACCAGCAGGAAGAAGACCAGCTCGATGCCGGCCGTCCCCGCACCCAGCCCGCGCATGACCGCGTTGATCGCCGACAGCACGCCCAGGACCGCCAGGACCCGGGAGTCCATGCCGCCCTCGCCCATCTCGGCGAGGACCACCACGACGACGAGCGGGAGCAGCGCCAGGAAGAGGAACGGCGGCTCGACCCGCTCGCCCGGCTGTGCCACCAAAAGCAGCGGCCAGCAGAGCATCATCAGGCCGGCGAGCGAGGCGACGACGAGCACGGCCGCCGTACGCGGTCCGATCGGCATCGCGACGACGGTGAAGGCCTTCGGACGGTCCTGGAGCGCGCTCATCGGGCACCTCCTGCGAGGGCGGCAGCCACTTCCTCGACGACCAGCCACGGGGGGCCGAGCACCTTGGTGACCTGTGGGGCGAACGACGGCGACTCGGCGAGCACCCGGCGCGGCGGACCGCTGGACACGATCTCGCCGTCGGCGAGGACCACGACCTCGTCGGCGACGTGGGCGGCGAACTCCACGTCGTGGGTGGCGACCAGCACCGCACGGCCGTGGGTGGCGAGGTCGGCGACGATCCGCACCAGCTCGGCCTTGCCGGCGTAGTCGAGCCCGCGGGTGGGCTCGTCGAGCAGCACGACCGGTGGGCGCGCGGTGAGCACGATCGACAGCGCGAGGGCCAGTCGCTGGCCCTCGGAGAGGTCACGCGGGTGCGTCGCGTCGTCGATCCCGGGCGCGAGGCGGTCGAGGAGCCCGCGGCAGGTGCCGGGCTCGGATCCGGCGCCGGTGTCGGCGGCAGCGCACTCGTCGGCGACGGTCTCGAGGTAGAGCAGGTCGGCGGCGGTCTGCGGGACCAGCCCGACGTGCGTACGCCGCTGCGCGGGCGCCAGCGCGGCGGGGTCCTCGCCGTCGACGTCGACGCTGCCGGAGGAGCGCCGGCCGGTCCCCTGCAGCGCCCAGATGAGGCTCGACTTGCCCGAGCCGTTGCGGCCCATCAGCACGGTGACCTGCCCGACCGACAGGGTCAGGTCCACCTCGCGGACCGCGACGTGGCCGCCGTGGACGACGGTGACACCAGCGGCGGTCAGCAGAGGTGCGGACTCGGCTGCGGCGACGGGCGCGGGGGCGGCCAGCTGCGGGAGCTCGCGCGCGCGGCGCCGGGCGTCGCGCACGGTCAGCGGTAGCGGGTCCCACCCGGCGAGCCGGCCGAGCTCGACCAGCGGCGGGGCGACCGGCGAGTCGGCGAGCACCTGCTCGGGGGCGCCGACGCGGATGCTCCCGTCACCGGTGACGAGAGCGATCCGGTCGGCGAACGGCACGACCCGCTCGAGGCGGTGCTCGGCCAGCAGGACGGTGAGGCCGAGGTCGTGGACGAGGCGGGTGATGGTCGCGAGGACGTCCTCGGCCGCGGTGGGGTCGAGGGCGGAGGTCGGCTCGTCGAGCACGAGGACCCGCGGGTGGGTGGTCAGCACGGAGCCGATCGCGACCCGCTGCTGCTGCCCGCCCGACAGCGTGCGGAGGTCGCGCGAGCGCAGGTCGGCGATGCCGAGCAGGTCGAGGGTCTCCTCGACGCGGCGGCGCATGGTCTCGGGCGCGATCGCGAGCTGCTCCATCCCGTAGGCGAGCTCCTCCTCGACGGTGTCCGCCACGAACCCGGCGAGCGGGTCCTGACCGACGTAGCCCACGAGGTGCGCGCGCTCACGCGGCGGCTGCTCCACGATGCTGGTGCCGTCGAGGAGCACGTCGCCGGTCAGCACGCCGCCGGTGAAGCGCGGCACCAGCCCGGTCACGACCCCGAGCAGCGTGGACTTGCCGACGCCGGTGCGCCCCGCGACGAGGACGAGCTCGCCCTCCTCGAGCGTGAGGTCCACGTCGCGGAGCACCTCGTGCTCGTCGTAGCGGAATCCGATGCCGCGCAGCTCGATCATGCGAGCGCCTCCCGACGGACCGGGGCGCGGGTCGGGGCGCTGGCCGGGACCGGGGTCGCGACCGCCGGGACCATTCCGAGGACGCCGACGAGCAGCGCAGCCGGCGACAGGTAGGGCGCGACGTCCACGCCGGGGTAGGCCACGACCACCTGGGCGTGCCCGACCCACCAGCCGAGGACGGCGACCACCAGGCCGGTGCCGACGGTGACCAGCTCCGGCGTACGCCAGGGGTCGGGTCGGTGGCGGGTGCGGTGCACGCGACGCCCGGCGCTCAGCATGCCGAGGACCGCGACGACTACCCCGGCGCCCAGCATCGGCAGGGCCAGCACCTGCGGTGCGGTCGGGTCGAGCCAGGCGTACGTCCCCACGCAGATGCCGATGAGCGCGAGCAGGAGAAGCGAGCCGGTCACCCGGCGCTCGCTCCGGGTCGCCCCACCGGAGCGGCCGTAGCCGCGGGTGTCCATGCCCGCGGCCAGGGACAGGGAGCGTTCGAGCGCGTCCTCGAGCACCGGTACGAGGAAGCGGCGCAGCCGTCCGACACCGGACGTCGCACCGCCGCGCAGCGCCTGGGCCGCCCGGACACGGCGGGCGCTGTCAGCCAGCTGGGGGAAGATCGTCACGGCGACCACGAGCGCCGTGCCGATCTCGTAGAGCGCGGGAGGCACGGAGGCCAGCAGGCGCTTGGGGTTGGCGAGCGAGTTGGCGGCCCCGACGCACAGGATGACCGCGGCGAGCCGGAGCCCGTCGTAGAGCCCCGCGAGCAACGCCTCCTGCGTCACCGGCCCCAGGAGGCGGACGCCCGCCGCCCAGTCCGGCAGCGGGACCTCCGGAAGGTCGAGCAGGACGTGACCGAGCTCCTGGCCGCCGAACACGATGCGGAAGACCACCCGCAGCACGACGGTCAGCACGGCGAGCCAGACGTACAGGCGGAACGACCGACCGAACGGATGACCGGACCGGCGCGCCATCACCACGACCGTCGCCGACCCCATGACGAGGAGCAACAACAGCGGGTTGGTCGTCAGGGATGCTGCGGTGGCCAGCCCGATCGCCCAGGTCCACCAGGCGATCGGGTGCAGGTCACGCGGCAGCCCCGACAACGGCGCAGCCGGTCCGGTCACGACGCGTCAGACCCCCCGTCTGCGACGCGCCACGACGCCACTGACCGCAATGGCGACAGCGATCAGGGCGACGAGTCCCCAGGTGACCGCCGCCGGCACGCGGGCCGGCTGGTCAGCGGTCGGCGCGCCCGCGTCGGCGGGGTCGCTGGGGGTTGAGTCTCCAGGAGACTCAGCCCCGAGCGCGGGGTCCTCGGGGTCGGCGCTCGGGCTCGCGCCACCGTCGCGCTCGTCCTTCTGCGGCCGCTCCTCGGAGCCCTTCTCGGTGCGTGAGTCGCTGGGAGACTCAGTGGCGAGGGGCGACTCGGACGGGTCGGATGCTGCGGACTCCGACGGCGTCGCCGCAGCCGACGAGGTCGGTGCGCTCGGCGACGGACTGCTGGACTCCGACCCGCTCCCCGATCCGCTGTTCGAGCCGCCGTTGCCGGTGGGGCTCGACGAGGGCGAGGACGTGGGCGAGGACGTGGGTGTGGAGGACGGCGAGCCGGTCGGCGTGGAGGTCGCCGACGGTGTCGGCGACGGGCTCGGCGACGGAGAGGCCGCGAGCACCGGCGGGGTGACGCCGGGAGGTGCGGCGCTGCCGCTGCCCTGCTTCCACGCCCACCCGACCGAGCCGCCGGCCGGGACGGTCAGGGAGCCCGAGCTGTAGGAGGAGTAGGCCCACGAGCCGGACTTCCCGTCGGACCACCACAGCCCCCAGTACGCGTCGGCCGGTGAGGTGTTGACGCAGGGGTCGCTGGTGGGGACGCCGTTGACGCGGCACACGAACCCGGGCTGCCGCTGTGCGTAGGTGAGGCTCATGCCGACAGACCCGACGATCGCCGTGGCGCTCTTGCCGCCGCCGTCCGCCGCGCAGGCCGTCGTCACTCCCCCGCCCAGCTCGCGGTAGTCGACGACGACGCTGACGCCCCCGCTGGAGGTGCAGGTGGCCGCCGTGGCCGCGGGCAGGACGGCTGCCGGACCGAGGCCGAGCACCGCGCCGCCGCCCACCAGGCCGGCGGCCAGGGCGACGACGGTGACGGTGACCCGCCGAGCAAGGGCTCCCATCGAGGTCACTTCCGACGCAGCCAGAACTTCGTGGCGACGGGCTCGGCACCGCGGACGGACTGGGTGGCCACCACGCGGATCCGCTTCTTCCCGAGGACGGCTCGCGCCGGCTTGGTGAGCTTCAGGGTGAGCTTCGCGGTGTCACCGGCGTCGACGCTGTACGCCGACTTCGCGACGAGCAGCACCTTCTTCTTGCCATTGGGCCGCATGATCTTGCCGACCGTGCGGACCTTGACCTTGCCGACGCAGTCCACGGTCGAGTCGCAGTCGATCGCGACCTTGAGCGTGTTCTTCCTGCCTACCTTGACCACCTTCGCGACGGCGAGGTCACCGACCGTGGGCTCCACCGGCGCCGGGGGCGTTACCGGGGTGAGGGTCGCAACCGTGGTGGCGGTGGTGGAACCGGTCAGCGTGGCGACGCGGAACGTGTGCGTGGCCGCACCCGCCGGCAGCGCGAACGTGACCGGGACGGGCGAGCCCGTGCCGGTGACCTTCTTCGCGTCCGAGCCGAAGGTGACGCAGCCGGGCTCGCCTGCACCGAGGCCGGTGACGGTCACGGTGACGGCGCTCTTCTCTACCGCGGTGGACGGGGCGGACAGGGTGACGGCCGCGCCAGTGGGCACGTTGCCCAGGGCGGGCAGTGCCTGCGCGGTCGCGAAGGCATAGGTGAAGCGCTTCTCGACGGGGATGCCACCGGCGGTCCGGATCGCGGCCAGATCGGTGGGGTTCGGCGCGATGGCGCCGTTGTCAGCCGCGAGGGTCGTGGCGCAGGGGGCGAGGTCCGCGACCTGGACGCCCCGCAGCCACCCGGCCGCAGCCGTCGCAGCGGAGGCCTTGCCGGCCTCGCCCATCGCCCAGCCGGCCAGGCCGGTCGTGTTCGCGTTGACGCCGTCGTCGGAGCCCGCGCCGAACGAGCCGTCGGCCGCCTGCTGAGTCTCGAGCCAGGCCGCGCCGGAGCGGGCGGCCGCGATCGCGTCCGGGGAGGCCCCGGGCGTCGACAGCAGGTTGATGACGGTGATCGACGTGGCGTCGAGATCGGCGGCGCTGTCGGCGGCGCCCGCGACGCAGCCCTGCTGCGGGCTGGTCTTGTCCGTGGTCAGGCCGAAGCGGAAGTACCCGGCGCCACACTGCTGGTCGAGAAGGAAGGCGGTCGCCTCGTCGGCGAGGTCCGAGCCGACCGTCGTCAGGGCGCGGGAGGCAAAGGACTGGCTGATCACGTTGGCGTAGTCGCCGTAGGACGACACGTCCTCGATGCGCCCCGTGATCGGTGCCGTCGTGCTGACGACGTCCTCAAGACGGGAGACCAGGTCGACGCCGCCGTACGACTCCGGGTCGGAACCCGCGACCGTCGCGAACGTCGCGGCCTTGGCGGTCGCGCCGGCGTAGGTGCTGCCGACGTCGCCGTAGGCCTCGCCGGTGATGTAGCTGGTGATGGCGCCGCGCAGGGCCGTGTCCACGGCGGACAGGCCCGTCGCGTTGCCGGCCTCGGCGAGCGCCAGGCCGGCGTCGATCGAGGGGCCGTACTCCGGGCCGAACTCCCCGATGAGCAGGCCGTCCTCGAGCTGGGCCGCGAGCCACGCCCCGCCGACGTTGAGGGCGCGCGTACCCGCGGGGTGCGCCTGCGCCGGGGCGGTGCCGGCGAGCAGGGTGGTGGAGGTGATCGCAGTGGCGACCACGAGTGCGCCGGCTCGACGGAGCACGGACGACGAGGTGAGCTTCATGGTTCCTTCCTCGCTGCGACAGCGAGGGAGGACGGCATGCGCCGGTCTGCCCCGCTGCGTTCCTCGACAGCGATGGTGGTCATGACGCGTCGGGGCGGGTGTTCCGGCTCGCACGGGATCTCTCCCGTGCCTACGGTTGCGGGTCAGCGCCGGATTCGGACCGGCTTTCCCCACCTCGGGCGTGTGTGGTGCCGACCCGGACGGGTGCGGCGGTCGCAGCGTAACCCCCGTCCCGCCCCGGGCGCACCTCGGCCCGGCGCCACGGGATGAAACCGGTGGACGCCGGGCCGAGGTGGTGTGACAGGTGGAGCGGGTGGGTCAGTTGCGGACCCGGATCGTGGTGCGAGCCTCGTCGTCCGAGGTCTTCACCAGACCGACGCGACGCTGGTTGCCGGTCGGCAACTGGAGCTTGCGCACGATCTTGTTGCCGGTCTTCTTGCCCTTGACGCGGAGGAAGTCGCCCTTGACCTGCATGCAGGCGCTCTCGCTGGGAGCCAGGCCGTAGACCCGGAACTGGACGCGCTCGCCGGCCCGGGCCTGCTCGCGCACGGCCTCGATCCGGAAGCGGTCCTTGCTCGCCGGGGCGAACTGGAGCCCGAGGATGGCCTGTGCGGTGGCACGACGCCACTCGTCACGCGCATCGGCCGGGATGCCCGTGGTCGACGCGCCCTTGATGCGGTCCTTGCGGAAGGCGACGACGCCGGTGTCGCTGGTCAGCGCGGTGCGGCACTTGTACTTGTCCACCGGCTGGTTCTTGCGGACCCAGAGCGCTGCCTTCTGGGCGGCGTCCGACTGGCGCATCAGGCCGAGGGCGTAGCCGCCGACAGCCGTGGTGTTGGTGTTGATCTGCGCGCCGGCGCCGGAGCTGCGAATGGCGCCGCTGTTGCGCTGCCGGTCGACCAGCCATGCGGCGGCCTTGTCGAGGGCGGTCTTGACGGCCGTGGAGGTGTCGTTCGACTCGATGAGGTTGATCATCGCGAGCGCCGTGGCGTCCGGGTCGGCCTCGCTGCCCGGAGCGCCCTCGGTGCACGACTGGTTCGGCACGTCGGCCTTCTCGAAGTTGAGGCGGAAGTAGCCCGAGGCGCACTGCTGCTTGAGCAGGAAGTCTCGAGCCGCGGCCGCCTCTGCGGACCGCGCGAGCGACAGCTCACGGACGGCGTAGGACTGACCGACGACGTTGGCGAAGTTGCCCGACTCCGACTTGTCGAAGATCCGGCCGGCGAACGCAGCAGCCTGCGGCTCCTTCGTCGGGTCGGCCGGCACGTCGGCGGTGCGCTCCTCGAGGCGGGCGACGAGGTTCACGCCGCCGTAGTCGATCGGGTTCTCCCCGGCCCCGCGGGCGAAGGCGGCCGCCTTGCCGAGCGCTCCGGCGTAGGACTCCTTCGTGCCGTCGCCGACGTACTCGTTCAGCCGCGGCTTGAAGGCGGTGTTGATGGCTGCGACACCGGCGTCGCGGTCCGGCACGCTCACCAGGGCGAGACCGGTGTCGAGGGTCAGGCCGTAGTCGGGACCGTTCTGGCCGACCATCAGGCCGTTGGTGAGCTCGTCGGTGATCCAGTCGGCAGCGACGTTGGACGGCGTGCTGTCGGTCTTGACACCTGCCTTGGCGCTCCGAAGAGCGGACGAGGGGTCAGCGGTGGCGGGCGGAGCAGCGAGCACTCCGGCGCCCAGGGCGACGGTCGAGAGTACGACCGCTGCTGTCCGGATGGGTCGAATGCGATGGTGCATGACGTCCTTCCCGCTCGCGAGGGGAAGGCGCACGTCGACGTCTGACGACGCCGCCGTCCCCCGGTTGGTGCGAGCGTTGGTTGGTGATGTGACCAATGTGACTCGCGTCGACCCTAACAAGTTGTCTAGACAGCTAGGGAACTTCCCCCCGGGGGTCGGCTCAGGCCAGCTTCTCCAGGATCAGCTCGCGCACCCGGCCGGCGTCGGCCTGTCCGCGCATCTCCTTCATCACCGCACCGATGAGCGCACCGGCGGCCGCATGCTTGCCGTCGCGGATCTTGTCGGCGACGTCGGGGTTGGCCGCGATCGCGTTGTCGACCGCCGCTCCCAGGGCGCCGTCGTCGGAGACCACGGCCAGACCGCGCTTCTCGACGACCTCGTCGGGACTGCCCTCACCGGCCAGCACGCCCTCGAAGACCTGGCGGGCGAGCTTGTCGTTGACGACCTTCTCGTCGACCAGCGCCTGGATGCGGGCGACCTGGGCGGGTGTGATGGGGAGGTCGACGATGTCGACGCCGTCCTCGTTGCTGCGGCGGGCCAGCTCGCCCAGCCACCACTTGCGGGCGGCCTGCGGGGCCGCGCCCTCGGCGATGGTCTGCTCGACCAGCCCGAGCGCACCGGCGCCGACGGTGTCGCGCATCTCCATGTCGCTGAAGCCCCACTCGGCCTGCAGCCGCGCACGACGGGCGGTCGGGTTCTCCGGCAGCGTGCCGCGCAGCTCCTCGACCCACTCGCGGCTCGGGGCGACCGGCACGAGGTCGGGCTCGGGGAAGTAGCGGTAGTCCTCCGCGTCGGACTTCTCGCGCCCGCTCGTGGTGATGCCGGTGTCCTCGTGCCAGTGGCGGGTCTCCTGCAGGATCGTGCCGCCGCCGCTGAGGATCGCACCGTGGCGCTGCATCTCGTAGCGCACGGCCCGCTCGACGGACCGGAACGAGTTGACGTTCTTGGTCTCGGTGCGCGTGCCGAGGGTGCCGCTGCCCTTGGGGGCCAGCGACAGGTTGACGTCGGCTCGCAGGTTGCCCTGGTCCATCCGGGCCTCGGAGACGCCGAGCGCCACGATGAGCTCGCGGAGCTGGGCGACGTACGCCTTGGCCACCTCGGGTGCGCGCTCCCCCGCGCCCATGATCGGGCGGGTGACGATCTCGATGAGCGGGATGCCGGCACGGTTGTAGTCGACGAGGGAGTAGTCGGCGCCGTGGATGCGGCCGGTGGAGCCGCCGACGTGCAGCGACTTGCCGGTGTCCTCCTCCATGTGGGCGCGCTCGATCTCGACGCGGAACGTCTCGGTCCCGCCGTCGTCGGTCGGCAGGTCGACGTCCATCCAGCCGTCGAAGCAGATCGGCTCGTCGTACTGCGAGGTCTGGAAGTTCTTCGGCATGTCCGGGTAGAAGTAGTTCTTCCGCGCGAAGCGGCACCACTCGGCGATGTCGCAGTGCAGCGCGAGGCCGATCCGGATCGCCGACTCGACGGCCTTGGCGTTGACCACCGGCATCGCGCCCGGCAGGCCGAGGCAGGTCGGGCACACGCCCGCGTTGGGCTCGCCGCCGAACGTCGCCGGGCAGCCGCAGAACATCTTGGACGCGGTGTTGAGCTCGACGTGGACCTCCAGGCCCAGCGCCGGGTCGTACGCCGCCAGCACGTCGTCGAAGGACATCAGGTTCTCGGTCATCGCACGACCTCCTTCGTCTCGGGCCTCGTGTCGAGGGCGGGCGCCCGGTCGAGCAGTGGTCCGCCCCACCTGTCGGTCAGCAGCTTCTCCAGCGCGGCGCCGACACGGTAGACGCGGTCGTCGGCGAGCGCCGGGGCGAGCACCTGGAAGCCCGCGGGCAGCGGCTCCTCGTCGACGAGGCCGCTGGGCACCGAGATGCCGGGCACGCCGGCGAGGTTGGCGGGGATGGTGGCGAGGTCGTTGAGGTACATCGCCATCGGGTCGTCGAGCTTCTCCCCGATCCGGAAGGCCGCGGTCGGCGCGGTCGGCGAGACCAGGACGTCGACCTGGGCGAAGGCGGCGTCGAAGTCGCGGCTGATGAGCGTGCGGATCTTCTGGGCCTGGCCGTAGTAGGCGTCGTAGTAGCCGCTGGACAGCGCGTAGGTGCCCAGGATGATGCGGCGCTTGACCTCGTCGCCGAAACCGGCGTCGCGGGTCGCTCGCATGACCTCCTCGGCGCTGGGGTTGCCCTCGGGGGTGACCCGCAGGCCGAAGCGCATCGCGTCGAACTTCGCCAGGTTGCTCGACGCCTCCGCCGGGAGGATGAGGTAGTAGGCGGCGAGGGCGTGCACGAAGGACGGGCACGAGACCTCGACGACCTCGGCACCCGCCTGCACCAGGAGCTCGACCGACTCGTTGAAGCGGTTCATCACCCCGTCCTGCCAGCCGTCGCCGGACAGCTCGGTGATGACGCCGACCTTGACCCCGGTCATGTCGCCGGTCGCGCCGTGGCGCGCGGCCTCGGTGAAGGACGGCCACTCGGTCTTGATCGAGGTGGAGTCGCGCAGGTCGTGCCCGCCGATGACGTCGTGGAGCATCGCGGCGTCGAGCACGGTCCGGGTGACCGGGCCGGCCTGGTCGAGGCTGTTGGCGAGCGCGACGAGGCCGTAGCGCGACACCCCGCCGTAGGTCGGCTTCACGCCGACGGTGCCGGTGACGGCACCCGGCTGGCGGATCGAGCCGCCGGTGTCGGTGCCGATGGCCAGCGGGGCCTCGAAGGCGGCGACCGCGGCCGCGGAGCCGCCGCCGGACCCGCCGGGGATGCGGTCGAGGTCCCACGGGTTGCGGGTGGGGCCATAGGCGGAGTGCTCGGTGGAGGAGCCCATGGCGAACTCGTCCATGTTGGTCTTGCCCAGGATCGGCAGGCCCGCGGCGCGCAGGCGCTCGACGACCGTCGCGTCGTAGGGAGGGATCCAGCCCTCGAGGATCTTCGAGCCGCAGGTGGTCGGCAGGCCACGGGTGGCCAGCACGTCCTTGACGGCGATCGGTACGCCGTCGAGGGGACCGCGGGCCTCGCCGCGCTCGCGACGCTCGTCGGAGGCAGCGGCCTGGACCAGCGCGCCGTCACGGTCGACGTGGAGGAAGGCGTGCACCGCGCCGTCCACGGCGTCGATGCGGTCGAGGTGCGCCTGGGTCAGCTCGACCGAGGTCACGGTGCCGGCGGCCAGCTCGTCGACCAGCTCGGCCGCGGTCGACCGGGTCGTGTCGTGGGTGCTCATCAGGCCTCCTCGCCCAGGATGCGCGGGACCGAGAAGCGCTGCTCCTCCACGGCGGGTGCGCCGGAGAGCGCCTCCTCGGCGCTGAGGCCGGGCACGACGACGTCCTCGCGGAAGACGTTGGTCAGCGGGATCGCGTGCGAGGTGGGCGGCACGTCGTCCCCGGCGACCCCGTTGATGGAGGCGACGGACTCGAGGATGACGCTCAGCTGGGGCGCCAAGTGGTCGAGCTCGGCGTCGGAGAGGTCGATGCGGGCGAGGGTGGCCAGGTGGGCCACCTCCTCGCGAGTGATCTCGGGCATGGGACCAATCCTAGGGAGGTTCGCGGCGCGTCTCCGCCCGGGTCTCCCACGGGGACCCGGGCGGAGCGCCGTACGCCGCCACGGTGCCGGGGTGCGGCACCGTCCGGGCTCAGCAGCTGGAGCGCTTCTCGGCCGACTTGCAGGTGTCGTTGCCGCCGCGGCCGCGGACGATGTCGAAGCCGTTGCCGCCCTCGAGGCGGTCGGGCTCGTCCGAGCCGGTCAGCACGTCCGCGCCGCCGCGGCCGTAGATCATCGCGCGGTAGTCGGGGTGCGCGGTGATGACCTCGGACTCGTTGCTGCCCTTGAAGATCGACAGCGCCCGTGCCGGCAGGACCACGTCGCTGAAGCCGTTGACGACGCCCTCGATCGTGAAGGGCAGGTCGCTGATCGTGGTCTTCTTCGTCTGATCGATGCGCACCGTGGGCTTGATCGCCGGGTTGGAGTTGGGCAGCAGGCGCAGCTTGTCCTGGCCGCCGTAGCCCTTGGCGATGAAGCCGGACTCCGCCGGGATCGGGAAGGTGACCGTGTCGAGGCCGCTCCCGCCGCGCATCACCTGGTGCAGCTCGGAGGTGGAGGTGATCGTGTCGTTGCCGCTGCCGCCGACTAACTGGTCGTTGCCGAGCGTGCCGCTGAGGTCGTCGTCGCCGGCGTCGCCGTAGAGGCGGTCGTTGCCGGTGGCGCCGGAGGCGTCGGCCGCGATCGTGTCGTCGCCGCCACGGCCGAAGACGGTGTCGTCACCGCCGCGGACGAAGATCGCGTCGGCGGAGTTGGTGCCCTTGATCGTGTCGCCGAGCGCGGTCCCGACCACGCGCACGCCGCCGTTGAAGCCGGTGACGGTGTCGTTGCCGTCGGCCGCGACGGGCACGGTGGCGGCGGCACGGAAGTCGACCACGACCGGTGCGGGAGCGTCGGCGTACGAGATCCCGTCCAGGACCACCCGGGTGCCCTCGGTGGCGGCGCGCGGGTCGTAGCCCAGGTCGATGGTGTCGTTGCCGGCGCCGCCGGTGATCGTGTCGCCCTTCTTCAGCACCCGGCCGAACCGGTCGATGCGCAGGGAGTCGGTCTCGCCGAAGAGGCGGTCGTCGCCGTCGCCCCCGTTGATGGTGTCCGCGCCGTCACCGGCGCAGATCACGTCGTTGCCGCCGAGACCACGGATGGTGTCGTTGCCGCCGCGGGCCACGATCACGTCGCGCCGCGCCGTGCCGGTGAGGACGTTGGCCTTGTTGTTGCCCACGACGGTCGCCTTGAGGCCACCGCACGTGACGGCCGCCTGCGCGGCCGGGACGACCGCGAGCGGGGCGGCGAGGCCGGCCGCAGCGACGAGGGCCGGGACGAGTGATCGGACGATGCGCATGCTGACTCCCAGGGATTGGATCGTTCTGGGTCTCCTGACCGCAAACGGTGCGTCCCAAACCTCACCGGGGCCCCGGATCCGGGCCCGCGGTCACTCCAGGCCCGCGGGCCCCTTCTCCAGGAGCACCGTGAACTGGTCCTCGTCGAGCACGCGGACCCCGAGCTGCTCGGCCTTGTCGGCCTTCGAACCGGCGTTCTCGCCGACCACGACGTAGTCGGTCTTCTTCGACACCGACCCGGCCGCCTTGCCGCCGCGGCTGATGATCGCCTCCTTGACCGAGTCGCGCGTGTAGTGCTCGAGCGAGCCGGTGGCGACGATGGTCAGGCCCTCGAGCGTGCGGGGCACGGACTCGTCGCGCTCGTCGGCCATCGAGACCCCGGCAGCGGCCCAGGCGTCGACGATCGCGTTGTGCCAGTCGGCGTTGTCGCCGACCTCCTCGGACTCGGCGTCGCCGACGCTCGCGCCGTGGAACCACTCGCGCACCGACGCGGCGATGGTCGGACCGACGCCATCGGTCGCCGCCAGCGCCTCCTCCGAGGCCTGGCGGATCGCGGTCATCGAGCCGAACTCGGTGGCCAGCGCCCGGGCCGCCGTCGGTCCGACGTGGCGGATCGACAGCGCCACCAGCACCCGCCACAGCGGCACGGCGGCCCTGCGCTCGCGGAGGTTGGCCAGCAGCCGCGCGCCGTTGGCCGAGAGCTGCGGCCCCTCCTCGCCCTTCTTCGGCGCCCGGGTGAAGAGCGGGGCCCTCAGCAGGGCTGCCTCGTCGAGGTCGAAGAGGTCGCCCTCGTTGGTGATCACGCCCGCGTCGAGCAACGCGACCGCTGCCTCGTAGCCGAGGCCCTCGATGTCGAAGGCACCGCGGCCGGCGACGTGGAAGACGCGCTCGCGCACCTGGGCCGGGCACTTCTCGTGGTTGGGGCAGCGGAGGTCCTTGTCGCCCTCCTTCTGCTGGGCCAGCGGCGTGCGGCACGCGGGGCACCGCGTCGGCATCCGCCAGGGCTTCAGGCCCTTCGGTCGCAGCGCCAGCACCGGTCCGAGGATCTCGGGGATCACGTCACCGGCCTTGCGCAGGATGACGGTGTCGCCGGGGCGCACGTCCTTGCGCTTGACCTCGTGGGCGTTGTGGAGGGTGGCGTTCTCGACCGTGGACCCCGCCACCTTCGTGGGCTCCATGACGCCGTAGGGGGTGACGCGACCGGTGCGGCCGACGTTGACCTCGATCGACCTGAGGAGCGTGTTGACCTCCTCGGGCGGGTACTTGAAGGCGATCGCCCACCGGGGCGCCCGGCTGGTCGATCCGAGCCGTCGCTGCAGCGAGACGTCGTCCACCTTCACCACGAGCCCGTCGATCTCGTGGCCGACGATGGTGTGGCGGTGCTCGCCGACGTGGGTGATGAACTCCTCGACCTCCGCCAGCGTGGCGACCACCCGGACCTGCTCGGAGGTCGGCAGGCCCCAGGCCTCCAGAGCGTCGTACGCCGCGCTCTGCGCCGTGGGCTCGAACCCCTCGCGCGCACCGATGCCGTGACAGACCATGCCGAGGTCACGGGTCGCGGTGACGCGCGGGTCCTTCTGGCGCAGCGAGCCGGCGGCGGCGTTGCGGGGGTTGGCGAACATCGGCTTGCCCGCCTCGACCATCGAGGCGTTGAGCCGCTCGAAGGCGTCGGTGGGCAGGAACACCTCTCCCCTGACCTCGACGAGCGCCGGGACGGGGTGCTCGTCGGTGCCGGTGAGGCGGTGCGGCACCGAGGCGATCGTCTTGACGTTGGGCGTGACGTCCTCACCCGTACGCCCGTCGCCGCGGGTCAGCGCCCGCACCAGGCGGCCCTGCTCGTAGAGGAGGTTGATCGCGAGGCCGTCGACCTTGAGCTCGCACAGCAGGGCCGGGGCGTCGATGCCCTCGCGCAGGATGCGGGCGTGCCAGGCGGCGAGCTCCTCGAAGGAGAAGGCGTTGTCGAGGGACTCCATGCGCTGGAGGTGGTCCACCGCGGTGAACTCCGTCGAGACGGCTCCCCCGACCTTCTGCGTCGGCGAGTCGGGGGTGCGGAGCTCGGGGTAGGCGTCCTCGAGCGCCTCGAGCTCGCGCAGGCGCACGTCGAAGTCGGCGTCGGACAGCGTCGGGTCGTCGAGGACGTAATAGCGCCAGCGGGCGTCGTCCACCTGCTCGCTGAGCTCTCGGTGACGCTCGCGCGCCTCGGGGGGAGCGGAGGCGACGCCCGTGGCGCCGTCGGACTCATCGGGCGTGCTCATGCGGTCATTGTGCCGGTCGCGACCGACACCGCCCGGGTGGCCTCGACCGGGTCGAGGAGCGGGTTGTCTGGACCGGCCGGAACTCCGTGGCCGCGACGGAATACATCCGGCTACCGTCCTGTTGGGAGGAAACGAAACCGTTTCGTTTCATCGTGACGACCGTCACCCACCTGCGTCGGAGAGGACCCCGTGACCCCCACCGAGACCGGCACCCGCCCCCGCGTGGAGGGCGAGCGTGAGCTGGAGATCCTCGAGGCGACCCTCGCGGTCCTCGACGAGGTCGGCTACGACCTGCTCACCATGGACGCCGTCGCCCTGCGTGCCAAGGCGTCGAAGGCGACGCTCTACCGCCGGTGGAAGGGCAAGCCCGAGCTCGTCGTGGCCGCGATCATGGCCCACAAGGGCGAGACCGTCGTGCCCGACACCGGAAGCCTCCGGGGCGACCTGCTGGCCGCCTACTGCGGCAGCGGTGGCCTCAACGACCCGCTCGCGAAGTCCGTGCTGTCCGCGGTCGTCATCGCGATGGGTCGCGACCCCGAGTTCGCCGAGGTCTACCGACGCGACTTCATCGGTCCCAAGGTCGCGGTCTCGCGTGTCATCTACGAACGGGCCCGCGCCCGCGGCGAGGTGCACCCCGACTCCGACCTCGACGTCCTCGCCCCGTCCCTGGCCGGCATCGTGCTGCACCGCGCGTTCCTGCTCGGCGACCAGGTCACCCCGCACCTCGTCGGTCGCATCCTCGACGAGGTCATCCTGCCCGCCGCCCTCCACGGCCCCGTCGCCTGACCACGTGGTCCGACCCGCTGTCGGACCCCGCTGCTCCACTCGTACCCGACCCGCTCCTCCGAAGGACTCCCCATGACCAGCACCGACAGCACGACGCCGCCGCCCGGTGCGGCAGCCCCACCCCAGCGCGAGCTCAACCTCACGTGGGCGCTCGTCCTGATCTCGATCGCCCAGCTGATGGTCGTGCTCGACGCGACGATCGCCAACATCGCCCTCCCCTACATCCAGCGTGACCTCGACATCAGCGACGCCAACCTGTCGTGGATCGTCACCGGCTACGCCCTGGCGTTCGGCAGCCTGCTGCTCCTCGGTGGGCGCCTCGCGGACCTCTACGGCCGCCGCCGCATCTTCATCGTGGGCCTGGTCATCTTCGCCGGCGCCTCGCTCCTGGGCGGTCTGGCCACGAACGAGCCGCTGCTGCTCGCGGCTCGGGGTTTGCAGGGCCTCGGCGCCGCGCTCGCCTCTCCCGCGGCACTCGCCCTCATCACCACCACCTTCCCGGCCGGCCCGGCGCGCAACCGGGCCTTCGCGGTCTACGCCGCCATGTCCGGCGCCGGCGCTGCGGTCGGCCTGATCCTGGGTGGCTGGCTGACCGGCCTGGACCAGCCGCTCGGCATCGACGGCTGGCGCCTCACCTTCCTCATCAACGTGCCGATCGGCATCGTCGCCGCGCTGCTCTCGCCGCGCTTCCTCAACGAGTCGGAGTCGCACGAGGGTGAGCTGGACCTGCCCGGCGCGGTCACCGGCACCCTCGGCCTGCTCGGCATCGTCTACGGCCTCACCCGCGCGGGCACTGAGGGATGGTCCGACAGCTGGACCGTGGCGAGCCTCGTCGCGGGCGTGGCCCTGCTGGCGCTCTTCATCGTGGTCGAGATGCGCGTCCAGTACCCGTTGCTGCCGTTCCGCATCTTCACCAACCGCACCCGCGCCTCCAGCTTCGTGGCGATGTTCCTCGCTCCGGCGGCGATGTTCGCGATGTTCTTCTTCCTCAGCCAGTACATCCAGAACGTCATGGGCTACAGCCCGCTCAAGGCCGGCGTCGCGTTCCTGCCGTTCACCGTGGGCATCGTCGTCGGGGCCGGTCTCGCCTCCAACCTGGTCAACCGCATCGACCCCCGCTTCATCTCCGGTGTCGGCACGCTGCTGGCCGCGGGCGCGCTCTTCGGCTTCTCCCGGCTGCCCTACGACACGTCCTTCCCGGTCGAGGAGGTGACGGGGACCTACGTCGCCGACATCCTCCCCTACATCGTGCTGATGGCCTTCGGCATGGGGCTCACGTTCGTGCCGGTCACCCTGACGGCCGTCCACCACCTCCGCAACGAGGACTCCGGGATCGGCTCCGGCGTGCTGAACACCGCCCAGCAGGTCGGCGGCGCACTCGGGCTCGCCGTGCTGGCGACAGTGGCGACGCAGACCTTCACCGACCGCGGTGCCGAGCTCGCGGAAGCGGGCGCTGCCGCGGGCGGCCAGGCGCCGCCGCCGGAGGTCCTCGCGGAGCTGGAGCGGATCGCCGGTCTCCAGATCTTCACCGAGGGGTCGACGCAGGCCTTCCTGGTGGGCTCGATCCTGATGCTCGCCGCGTCCGTGGTGATCTGGGTCTTCCTCGACGTCAAGCACCAGGAGCTGGCGACCGACGGCCCGGAAGGCGTGCACGTCGGCTGAGCACCTCGCGACCGACGCCGACCCCTCGCCACGCGCGGGCGGGTCGGCGTCGCCGCTTCCCATCCACCTGGCCATCGGCACCGAAGGAGAGTCGTGACCGACCCGCACCTGACGACGTACGACGCCCACGGACCCGCCCGCGCGATGATCCTGGTGCTCCACGGCGGCAAGCCGCGCTCGGCGCAGACGATCGACGGGCGCAGCGCGTCGTGGCGCCGGGCGCTGTGGCTCCAGCGCGAGATCGCCGACCGGGCGCACGAAGTGGGCGCGGGCGTGTGGCTCCTGCGCTACCGCCAGCGCGGCTGGAACGGGGGCGTCGACCGCGCGGCCGACGCCCGCTGGGCCCTCGACGCGGTCCGCGAGGCGCACGGCGAGGTCCCGGTCGTGCTGCTGGGCCACTCGATGGGCGCGCGGGTCGCGGTGCACGTCGCCGACGACCCGTCCGTGGTGGGCGTCGTAGGCCTGGCCCCGTGGTGGTCGGCGGAGGACCCGGTCGACACGCTGGCGGGGCGAACGCTCAGGGCCGCCCACGGACGCCGCGACCGCATCACGTCCTTCCGTGAGACCGCCCGCTACGTCGGGCGGGCACGCTCCGTCGCCGACGGCGCCGACCTCCAGGACATGGGCGCCCTGGGCCACTACATGCTCACCGGCTCGCGCCGCTGGCACGACTGGGCGATCGGGGCCTCGCTCGAGGTGCTCGGCAGCCACGTCACGTCGACCGAGCGCTGACGCAGCCCCGGGCCGGGCGTCGCCCGTTCCGTCAGGCTCCTCGACCGGTCAGAGGTTGCGCGCGACAGTGGCGGAGAGGCGTACGGCCTGAGCCGCCCAGGCCGGCGTCGCACCAGCGAGCCCGCAGGTAGGGCTGACCACGAGCCGATCGCGCACGACCTCCGGGTCGAGTCCCAGCATGTCGAGCCAGCGCTGG
The DNA here is from genome assembly GCA_964021995.1 of Nocardioides furvisabuli. GTDB lineage: Bacteria > Actinomycetota > Actinomycetes > Propionibacteriales > Nocardioidaceae > Nocardioides > Nocardioides furvisabuli_A. Next base: position 144,004 of record CAXHZJ010000014.1, read on the forward strand.
ACCCGCTCGGTGATCCGGGCGTCGGACGGCGTCGCCCCGGGGTCGGTCGACGGCACGACGCCGAGGACGGCCGTCCCACCGGACTCGAGCAGCTCCGCGAACGTGTCGAGGTCCACCGCGCCGAGCATCTCGAGGTCGGCCGACAGCCCGCTCACCCCGGTGCCTGCGACCAGCGACCACGGCACCTGCGGCGCGCAGGAGTGCACCCAGGCCTCAGCGCCGGCAGCCGTGATCGCGGAGACGACCCACTCCAGGTGCGCGGACGCCTCGGGCAGGTCCACCTTGCGGTGGCGGCCGAACCCGCTCGCGGTGGGGACCTGGGCGTTGACGACCGCGGCGAGAGCGGGCTCGTCGACCTGCACCACCCAGCGCTCGACGCCCCGCAGGCGTCGGCGCAGGTCGGCGAGGTGATCGCCGATGCCCTCGGCCAGCGCCTGGGCGAGCTCGCGGCGGGCGCCGTGGTCGCTCAGCACCTTGTCGCCGCGCGGCTTCTCGACCGTGGCCGCGAGCGTCCACGGCCCGGCCACCTGCGTCTTGAAGGCACCGACGTAGTCCTGCGCGAGCTCCTCGACCGTGTCGAGGTCCTGGGCGAGCAGCGAGCGGGCGCGTCGGTGGTCGGCGCCGCTGGCGTCGGTCAGCCGCCAGCCGGCGGGCTGGAGGTCGGCAGCCAGGCCCGCCACCACGGCGAGGCCGCGACCGGTCATCTGGGCGCCCACCCCGCGGCCCGGCAGCTCCGGCACGTGCGGCAGCTCGGGGAGCTCGCCGAGCACCAGCCGCGTCGCCTCGGCGAAGTCGTCGTCGGTCGTGCCGGGCATGGACCCGATGCCGGTCGCGGTGGTCATGCGTCACCCGCCTCGGCGAGCAGGCGCGCCCCGGCGCCGTCGACGGAGCGGGTCGAGGCGCTCACCAGCGCGACCCCGACGCCGTGGTCGCGGTCGATCCCGACGAAGGACCGGAAGCCGCCCGTCCCACCGTTGTGCCAGGTGACGGTCCGGCGCAGCATCGGTCCGGTGAGCCAGCCCGCCCCGATCCGCATCGAGCGCACGAAAGGCGCGGTGGGCTCGAGGGCGTCGGCGCCCGCGACCGTCCGGTCGAGCATCGCGCGCAGCAGCACCGCCAGGTCCGCGGCCGACGCACGCACGCCGCCGGCCGGGGCGATCGACTCGTTGGCCCACGGCTCGACCACGCGGCCGGCGCGGTTGCGCGGCGCCACCGCTCCCGGTCGCAGCTCGTCGGGCGCGAGGGGGACGTAGGTGTCGACCAGGCCGAGCGGCCCGGAGATCCGCTGGGCGACGAGGGCGGGGTAGGGCGTCGCGGTGGCGGACGCGACCGCGTGCCCGAGCAGCTCGAAACCGAGGTTGGAGTAGGCCGGCGTGGGCTTGCCGAGCTTGACGCCGTCGAGCTGGGCCAGCAGGCCGGCGAGGTCCTCGCGGTAGGGGTTGCGACCCGCGCGCCAGAGCTCCCAGGTGCGACGGAGCATCTCCGAGCCACCCGCCAGGCGGGGCAGCCCGGAGGTGTGGGTGGCCAGCGCGGAGAGCCGGATGTCCGTCAGGGTCGGCGGGACGGCGAGGTGCTCGCCCAGGCGGGCGTCCTCGGCGAGCGTGCCCCGGGCGACGGCGTCGCGCCACAGGAACCCGGTGACGCCCTTGGACACCGAGCCGAGCTCGACGTCGTCGTGGACGCCCGCACCCACCGCGTCGACCTCGGCGCCGGCAGGCGTGACCCGCGCGACGACGTACGTCGTGTGCTTCAGCCCGAGCAGCTCGCCGGCCTTCTCCCCGAGGCCGCTCACGTGCGGGCCCCGACGGGGCGGGTCGCAGCGATGGTGGCCGAGCCGACGACCCGGGTGCCGTCGTAGATCACCACGGCCTGTCCGGGGGCGATGCCTTCGGCGGGGTCGAGGAGGTCGACGACGACCTGGTCCCCCTCGACGACGACCACCGCACGGTGCTCCGCGCCGTGGGCGCGCAGCTGCACGGTGCCCTCGACCCGCTCGGGCACCGTCCCGCACCAGCGCGGCCGGATGCCCTCGACGCGGTCGACCGCGAGCCGCTCGCGCGGACCGACGGTCACGGTGCCGCTGACGGGCTCGATGTCGAGCACGAAGCGGGGCTTGCCGTCCGGCGCCGGGGTGCCGAGGCGGAGCCCGCGGCGCTGGCCGATGGTGAAGCCGTAGGTGCCGGTGTGCGTGCCAACGGTCTCCCCCGTGGTGGCGTCGACGATGTCGCCGCCGTGGTTGGGCGCACGGTCGCCGAGCTTCTCGCGCAGCCAGCCGGCGTTGTCGCCGTCGGCGACGAAGCAGATGTCGTGGGAGTCGGGCTTGTCGGCCACGAGCAGCCCGCGCCGTGCGGCCTCCTCGCGCACCAGGGGCTTGGCGGTGTCGCCCAGCGGGAACAGGGAGTGCCGCAGCTGCTGCTGGTCGAGCACTCCGAGGACGTAGGACTGGTCCTTGCCGTGGTCGGTGGCCCGGTGCATCTCGACGAGGCCGTCGGCGCCGGTGCGCAGCTGGGCGTAGTGACCGGTCGCCACCGCGTCGAAGCCCAGCGCCATGGCCCGGTCCAGCACCGCGGCGAACTTGATCTTCTCGTTGCACCGCAGGCACGGGTTGGGCGTGCGCCCGGCGGCGTACTCGTCCATGAAGTCCTCCACGACGTCCTCGTGGAAGCGCTCGGACAGGTCCCAGACGTAGAACGGGATGCCGATCACGTCGGCCGCACGCCGCGCGTCGTTGCTGTCCTCGATGGTGCAGCAGCCGCGGGCACCGGAGCGGTACGACGCGGGGTTGCGGCTCAGCGCCAGGTGCACGCCGGTGACGTCGTGGCCGGCCTCGACGGCACGCGCTGCGGCGACGGCGGAGTCCACCCCGCCGGACATGGCGGCGACGACCCTCATCGGAGCCCCCTCATCGGGCCCGGGCGGCCCGCGCGCGCTCCACCACGGGGCCGATCGCCTCCACGAGGCGGTCGATGTCGGCGGGCGTGGTGCTGTGGCCGAGCGAGAAGCGCAGCGAGTGGCGCGCCTGGTCGTCGTCGCACCCCATCGCGAGGAGCACGTGCGAGGGCTGCGGGACGCCGGCCGAGCAGGCCGACCCCGTCGAGCACTCGATGCCGCGCGCGTCGAGGAGCATCAGCAACGAGTCGCCCTCGCAACCGGGGAAGCCGACGTGGGCGTTGCCGGGCAGGCGGAGCGGGCCGGGCGGGGCACCGTGCAGGTGGGCGTCGGGGACGACCTCCACCACCCGGCGAAGCAGGTCGTCACGCAGCGCGGAGACGCGGGCGGCGTGGTCGTGCTGGTGCTTGACCGACTCCTCCACCGCGGCCGCGAGCCCCGCGATCGCGGGGACGTCGAGGGTGCCGCTGCGGATGTCGCGCTCCTGCCCGCCTCCGTGCACGAGCGCGCTGACGGCGAGGTCGCGGCGTACGACGAGTGCGCCCACGCCGTAGGGACCGCCGACCTTGTGGCCGGTGAAGGTCAGCGCGTCGACGCCCGAGGCGGCGAAGTCGACCGGCACCTGCCCGAGCGCCTGCACGGCGTCGGTGTGCACCGGTATCAGGTGCTCGGCCGCGATCGCGACCACCTCGTCGATCGGCTGGAGCGAGCCGACCTCGTTGTTGGCCCACATCACCGAGACGAGCGCCACCGACGCCGGGTCGCGGGCGATCGAGGCCCGGAGCGCCTCGACGTCGAGGATCCCCTCGGACGAGACGGGCAGCAGCTCCACGTCGGCGTGGTCGTAGGTCGCCAGCCAGTGCAGCGGGTCGAGCACGGCGTGGTGCTCGATGGCCGTGGAGAGGATGCGGGTGCGGCGCGGGTCCTGCTCGCGCCGCGCCCAGAAGATGCCCTTCAGCGCGAGGTTGTCGGACTCGGTGCCGCCGGAGGTGAAGACGACGTCGCCGGGCCGGGCGCCGATGACGCCCGCGATGGTCTCGCGCGACTCCTCCACGATGCGTCGCGCCCCGCGCCCCGACGCGTGCAGCGAGCTCGCGTTGCCCACGCCGGTCAGGTGCCGGGTCATGGACTCGATCGCGGCCGGCAGCATGGGCGTGGTCGCGGCGTGGTCGAGGTAGACGAGCGGCTGGGTCATGACCTGCCAAGCGTACGGGGCCTCCGTGCGCGAACCCGCCCCGCATGTCCCCGCCTGCGCCTAGGCTCGCGGCGTGCGCACGTCTCGGGCCTGGCTGGGCAGCCTTCTGCTGGTGACGCTGCTCGCCTGCCAGGCGCAGCCACCTGCGGACGACGGCCCCTCGCCCCGCGACCTGCCGGACAGCAGCGGGGCACCGGCCGGGATGGACCAGTCCCTGCGTGACGAGGCGCTCGAGGTCGTCGAGGCCCGCGAGCGCGCGCTCGTCGACGGTGACCGCGAGGCGTTCCTGGCGACCGTCGACCCCGACGAGCTCGGCTTCTCCGCGACGCAGGCGCGCTGGTTCGACAACCTGGCGCAGCTGCCGGTGACCGACGTGTCCTACGAGCTCGGCGACGAGGACGTGATGACGCGGGTCGCCGGCGAGGGAGACCTCCAGCTCCCGGTCGACTTCACGATGCGCCTGCGTGGCTTCGACCGGCGGCCGGTGACCCAGCGGATGGTGTGGACCTTCGTCCGCAGCGGCGACGAGGCGCTCCTCGTCGACGACCGCAACACCCAGATCGACGCGCAGACCGGCTGGACGCCGGCACCGTGGGACCTCGCCCACATCGACGTACGTCGCTCCGGCGGCATCCTCGCGGTGTTCGACGAGGACACCGCCGAGCACGGCACCTACGTCATGAGCGACCTCGCCGAGGCGACCCGGGTCGTGCGCCGCCACCTGCCGCAGTGGTCGGGGAAGTTCGTGGCCTACGGCATCTCCGACGTGACCGCGATCGACGCGATGAGCGCGATGACGGTCGACGACACCGCCGCCGTGGCGTTCCCGGTCCTGTCCCGCCCGGGCGGTCCTGCCGCGGCCTACCGGTTCGCGGTGAACCCCACCGTGGTCGGCGACGTGCTCGCGCGGGGCCGGGTCTTCCGCCACGAGCTGGTCCACGTGGCCCTCGGCACCACCGACGACCGCTCGCCCCAGTGGCTGGTGGAGGGGACGGCCGAGTACGTCGCCCGCTCCGTCCTCCCGGTCGACGACCGTCGCCGCATCGCCGCCCAGGAGCTGTTCGGCGTCTCCGGCCGGGCGCTCGAGCCCAGCCGCCGCTTCTACACCCGCGACCCGCTCGTCAACTACGCGCTGGCCTCGCTCGTGTGCGACTACCTCGCCAGCACCCGCGGCGAGGACGTGCTGTGGGACCTCGTCCGCACCTTCCGGACCGCGCGGTTCTCGACGTGGGCGGAGTCCGAGGACGTCGTGCAGCGCGAGCTCGGCCTGTCGACCGACGAGCTCAGCGCCCAGGCGCTGGCCTGGGCCCGGTCCGCCTGACTCACGTCATCTGCTGCAGCCACGGGTGCTGCGGGTGGAGGCGCTCGACCGAACCACGGAGCCACCCCTGTGCTGCGGCACCCAGCAGCGGCCACGCGACCGCCAGGTCCCGGTCGTCCTTCGGCCGGTGCAGGGCAGCCTTGTAGAGCAGAGCGACCTCCGGCCTCAGCCAGCGCACTCCCCCGTCGTCCACCCAGGTGACGTCGTCGAGGGGCGCGGCGTGGTCGGGGTCCCGCTTGCTGGTCCACAGCCCGTCCCGGTCGGGCGTGATGACCAGGTCGATGACCCACGGGTCGAGCGCACTGCGTCGGACCCACACCTGGCTGCGTACGTCGAGCACCTCGGGGTGGCGGTCGTCGAACGGACGCAGCGTGCCGCCGTGGTTGCTCCAGAGGTGCCAGCGGTCGCCGACGTGCTCGCGGAACGCCCCGAGGTCGCAGGCCAGCAGGGACAGGTCGACGTCCTCGTGCTCGCGTCGGACCCCGGTGAAGGCCTCGATCGCCCAGCCGCCGACGATCCACCACGGACGGTCGAAGCCGGCCATGAAGTCCACCAGCCCCTCGGGGTCGAGCGGCGCCCACGGGCCGTACCGGCGGAAGAACTCCTCGTCCTCCGCGACCTCCTCCGCCGTCCGGTGGAGCGGCTCGCGCGCGTCGTCCATGCGTCGACGCTAGCGGTCGGCGCCGTGGCAGGGTCTCTCCGTGCGCACCCACGAGCCCGACGACTACGACTGCCCCTTCTGCCGGATCCAGCGGGGCGGCCACGACGAGCACAACCAGCCCGAGGACGTCGTCGCCGTCACCGACCTCGCCTACGCGCGCATCTCCCCGAAGTGGTGGCCGGGCAATCCCGGCGCCGCGCTGGTGATCCCCCGCGGCCACCACGAGAACCTCTACTCCATCCCCACCGAGGTCGGCCACGCCGTCTGGGACCTGACCCAGCGGGTCGCGGTCGCGATGCGGACGGCGTACGACTGCGAGGGCACCTCGACGCGCCAGCACAACGAGCCCGCCGGCAACCAGGACGTGTGGCACCTGCACGTCCACGTCTTCCCGCGCCACGGTGACGACCGCCTCTACGAGCAGCACCGCTCGACGCGGTGGGTGACGGCGCAGGAGCGGGAGCCGTACGCCGACCTGCTCGCGGGTGCGCTCGACCTGCCGCGCACCTTCGGCTGAGGCAGGATCGCGCCATGGACTTCCACCTGATGCAGGACCGCGCCCGCACCGTCCGTGCCCGCTACGCCGAGGTCGAGGCCGCCACCTACGGCCGCTCGTGGACCACCGAGGAGATCATGCTCGGCTTCCTCGGCGACGTCGGCGACCTCGCCAAGCTCGTGCAGGGCAAGGCCGGCGTGCGTCCGCGCGAGGACCTGGACGAGGCGCTCGCCCACGAGCTCGCCGACTGCCTGTGGAGCGTGCTGACGCTCGCCGACGCGTACGACGTCGACCTGGCCGGTGCCTTCGCCAGCACGATGGACGAGCTGGAGGAAGTCCTGTCGGCGCCCGAGGCCTAGCTCGGACCGGCAAGGTGTCCGCGGAACCGCATCGCCTCCAGTCCTGCGACGACTGCGCTCGCCAGCACGAGCAGGGTGAGGTGGTCCCGACCCACCGCACTCGCCACTGCAGGAAGCACGAGCCACAGGAGCAGGGAAACGGTGACGGCCGCTCCCGAGAAGGCCAACGCGGACGCCGTGCGACCCGGCATGTCGCGGCCCACCAGGAAGGTGAGCACACACCCCACGGCGGCTCCTGCCGCGAGGCCGGACGCGGCGCCTCCCACGGCGCCGAACACGGCAAGACCGAGGAGGCCGATGAGCGTTCCTCCCGGATCGCCGTTGAGCGCACCGTTGGCGCCGAAGTTCGCGGCGACGACGGCGACGACGTAGGCGACGCCTGCCAGTCCTCCGAACATCATCCCGAGCAGCGACAGCATCAACCACCCCGGTTCCGGGCGCCAGTGCCACGTCGCGGGGTGTTCGGTCATGCGACCAGACTCTAACCGTGACGCCGGCGTGGCAAGCGCGCACAAATAGGTTCGCGAGCTGATCGCGGCAGATCCGGACGTTGCACTTCGATCACATCGCACCCCTAACGGGCCGGTGTCCATCATCATGAATGCCGTGATAGTCGAGGCGGCGAGCGGGACGTTGACCCGCATGGTGTTCGCCGTACTGAGTGTCGTCCTCATCAGTTCGGTGACGGGTTGCTCGGCGCGTCAATGCACCGAGGCCTCAGGCGGCGACTGCGTCAGTCTGTTCGACTTCAAGGACCGCAAGTACTTCATGGCACCGACACAGGTCGTTGAGTACGTGCGGGTTGGTAGGGAAGTTGGCACAGGCAGCATGGATCCGTGTCCCGGCGACGACCCCGCTTGCGTCAACCCAACTGACCGACAAGTGTTCGCTTTCCCTGGCGTCCCTCCGACGCAGGCGATCGTGCTGACCAATGCCGCAGGTGACGGCTTGGCCTACATCGTCACAGTGAAGCCAACGGAGGGCTGGGACACCGGTCTGAGCGACTACATGGAGCGCGCAGGCGTCAGGATGCCGAAGCGCACCTAGAGCACCGCACATCGGCTACTACGAGACTTCCCGCAGGATCGGCGTCTGGCCAGACTCTG
>CAXHZJ010000015.1:0-104748 GCA_964021995.1 Nocardioides furvisabuli
CGGAGAAGAAGGCCGAGCAGGAGGAGCAGGTCGCCGAGGAGACCGGCGAGCTGCCGGCCGGCGACGAGACCCCCGAGTCCGAGAAGGACGACGCCCCCGCGGAGGAGCCCGCCGCTGCGGAGGAGCCCGCCGCTGCGGAGGAGCCCGCCGCTGCGGAGGAGCCCGCCAAGGAGGAGCCGAAGCAGGCTGCCCCCGCCGCGCCGGCGCAGTCCGAGGGCGGTCGCGACCAGACGGCGTACGTCACTCCGCTGGTGCGCAAGATGGCCGACCAGCACGGGGTGGACCTCGGCTCGCTCCAGGGCACCGGGGTCGGCGGTCGCATCCGCAAGCAGGACGTGCTCGACGCCGCGGCCGCGGCGAAGGAGTCGCAGCAGGAGCAGGCCGCACCCGCTGCTCCGGCCGCGCTGGCCGCCTCGGCACCTGCCGCGTCGGCTCCCGCGTCGTCCAGCCCCTCCCCGCTGCGCGGCACCACCGAGCCGCTCTCCCGGCTGCGCAAGGTCATCGCGACCCGCATGGTGGAGTCGCTCACCGAGGCCGCCCAGCTCACCCAGGTGATGGAGGTCGACGTGACCTCGATCGCCCGTCTGCGCGAGGCGTCGAAGGCCGACTTCCTGGCGCGCGAGGGCGTGAAGCTCACCTACCTGCCGTTCTTCGCCAAGGCGGCGATCGACGCGCTCAAGGTGCACCCCAAGCTCAACGCGGCCATCGACGCCGACAAGGGCGAGGTGACCTACTACGACCGCGAGAACATCGCGTTCGCCGTCGACACCGAGAAGGGCCTGCTCACGCCGGTCGTCAAGGACGCGGGCGACCTGTCCATCGCCGGGATCGCCAAGAAGATCGCCGACGTGGCCGAGCGCACGCGCACCAACAAGATCACGCCCGACGAGCTGTCCGGCGGCACCTTCACGATCACCAACCTCGGCAGCTTCGGGGCGCTCTTCGACACCCCGATCATCAACAAGCCGCAGGTCGCGATCCTCGGCCCCGGTGCCGTGGTGAAGCGTCCGGTCGTGATCGACGACGCCAACCTGGGCGAGACGATCGCGGTGCGCCACATGGTCTACCTGTCGCTGACCTACGACCACCGCCTGGTCGACGGCGCCGACGCCGGCCGGTTCCTGCAGGAGGTCAAGAAGCGCCTCGAGTCGGGGGCCTTCGAGGTCTGAGGTTCGCCCGTACGACGCCCCGTCCGCCACGTGCGGGCGGGGCGTCGCCGCGTCCTGCCCCGCTCGGAAAACCACAGGCGCACTGTCAGTCCCACCACCTAGCCTGAAGGCATCGTGACCCTCACCGACACCACCCGGCCCACCGACGCGACCGCCTCCTCGTCGGGCCTCCCCGCGCACCGTCGGCCGGTCGACTGGCGTCGCGTACGCCGTCCGCTGACCTACCTCTGCTTCTCGATGTCCCTGGTGGGCGCCGTCGCCTCCGCGCTGGGCTCGATGGTCGCCGGTCGCCTCGCCGACGGCCCGACCGAGACGCTGCTGATGTTGCTGGGCCTGTGCGTGGTGGGCGGCGCGGTCATCGACACCGTCGCCAAGACCATCTGGGCCACGATCTGCGACCGCGCCGAGGGCCAGCTGCGCTCCGACCTGCTCGACGCCGCGATGGCGCAGCCGTTGTCCGAGCTCTCCGAGCAGGCCGTCGGCGAGGTGCTCGACCGCATCGACGACGACACCTGGGAGGTCGGCCAGCTGATGCGCTGGGGCGTGTGGCAGGCCGCGCGCACCCTGCTGGCTTCCGGCCCGCTGTGGGTGGTCGCGTCGCTGACCTGGTGGCCGGCGGCCTTCCTCTTCCCCGTCACCGCGGTCGTCACGTTCCTCTCCATCCGCCGGCTCCTGCCGGAGGTCTCGCAGAAGAAGGTCATCGAGGAGGCTGCGTGGACCGACCACGCCGCCTCCACCGAGGAGGGGGTCGCGGCCCGCGACGACCTGCGCACGTCACTGGGGCAGGCCCACGTGCTGCGCCGCAACGCCCACCTCGCCGCCGTCGTCCACCGCACCCTCGACGCCGTGCTGGCCGTCGAGGTCCGCATCACCCGACGCAGCGGCGGGCTCCTGCACGGCGCGCTCGCCGCGGTCGGCGTGGTCGGCGTCGCCCTCGTCCTCGGCGGCGACCTGTCCACCGCACGGCTGGTGACGCTCTTCCTCGTCACCACGATGTTCGTCGGTGGCGTCGACATGCTCGCGCGCCACCTGCCCGACCTCCAGGAGGGCTTCGGCGCGGTGCTGCGCCTGCGCGGCATGATGGCCGCACCGGCAGAGCCGACGGGTGGCCGGCCGGTGCCCGACGGGCCGCTCGACGTCGAGTTCCGCCACCTCGACTTCAGCTACGGCACCGGGACCTTCGCGCTGCGCGACGTCGACCTGCTGCTGGCTGCCGGGCACACCTGCGCCCTGGTGGGCCGCACGGGCTCGGGCAAGTCCACCCTCGCCTCTCTGCTCTCGCGAGCGGTCGAGCCACCCCGGGGATCGGTGTTCCTCGGTGGCGTCGACGTCCGCGACCTCGACCTCCAGCAGCTGCGCTCGGCGGTGGGCGTGGTCACCCAGCGCACCGAGGTGCTGGCGGGCACCCTCGCCGACAACATCACCCTCTTCGACGACGTGCCCCGCACGCGGGTCGAGGCAGCGGTCGCCGAGCTCGGCCTCACCGACTGGGTCGCGGGCCTCCCCGACGGCCTCGACACCGTCCTGGGCCCGGGCGGCACGAGCCTGTCCGCGGGCGAGGAGCAGCTGGTCGCCTTCGCCCGCCTCCTGGTGCGCGACGTGAGCGTCGTCGTCCTCGACGAGGCCACGGCCCGGATGGACCCCGTCACCGAGGCGCGCGTCGTCCGCGCGGCCGACCGGCTCATCTCCGGACGCACCGGCATCCTGGTCGCCCACCGGCTCTCCACCACCGAGCGCGCCGAGCAGGTCGCGGTGATGGAGTCGGGCCAGGTCGTCCAGCAGGGTCCGCGCGCGCGGCTCGCGCAGGTGGACGGTCCCTTCCGCACCCTGCTCGAGGCCGCCGCCCACGAGTCGGTGGTCGAGGAGCACCACCACGACACCTCCACGATCGGGTCGGTGCGGCGCAGCACGACTCCCCCGCCCCCGCCCGAGCTCGCCCCCACCCCGAGCCTGGCGCGCCAGGTCCTCCACGCCGTCAGCATCCAGCCGCAGTGGGGCCTGCTGGGCGCGTTCCTCTTCCTGGCCGCCTCGCTGACCGGAGCGTTCGGCGCCGTCACCGGCTGGATCTGGGGACTCATCGTCACCGACCTCCAGGAGGGCGAGGACCCCGGCCTGCTGGTCGTCGCGCTCGTGGCCTCCCTCGTGGTCGCCCCCTTCCTGCTGTCCCAGGCCTTCCGCACCTACCCCCACTGGTGGGTCGAGGTGCGCCTGCGGGTCAGGGCCGCCGTGCTCCACGGCCAGACCTCCCAGCGCCGCCTGCTCCGCACGCCACCGGGCGAGGTCGTCGCCCGCACGATGGACGCCGACCGGCTCGCGCGCTACACCGACCGCTGGGTCGACTTCGTCAACGGACTCGTGGTCGCCGCGATGACCGCGCTGATCGCCCGGACGTGGGTCGCGGGTGCGGTCCTGCTGACCGTCATGGCCGTCTCCGCCCTGGCCTCCACCCTCGGCCGCCGGGTGGCCGGTCGTTCGGCCGCCGCCGCGTCCACGGCTCGCGCACGCTTCGGGCAGTCGCTCGTGTCGGCGCTGGAGTCGGTGCGCACCGTCAAGCTCGCCGCCGCCACCCCGCAGGTGCACCAGCACCTGCGCGACGTCGACGGCGGTCGCGTCGACGCCGCCGTGCGCGAGCACCGCGTCCAGGCGCTGCTCGACGGCGTTCCCGTCGTGATGGTCCAGCTCGGCGTCGTCGCCGCGTGGGCCGGCCTGCTCACCGGCCGGTGGGAGCTCGCCACCGCGCTCCTGGTCGCCAACGCCGTCAGCGGCTTCGACTGGTTCGGCCGCGTCGCCGGCTCCGTCGTCACCGAGGCGCCCGGCACCCGCGCCTGGATGAACGCCACCAGCGAGCTCGCCGGCGGCGGCGACCTGATGGACCTGCCGCCGGGCGTCGACCTCGTCCGCGGCACCGGCCCGGACCCCGCGCCGGCGCACCGCGACCCGCTGCGCACGCTCAGCGTGCGCGGCCTCGACGCGGTCCACGACGACGGAACGCTCGGGGTGCAGGGCGTCGACCTCGACGTCCACGCCGGCGAGCTGGTGCTGCTGCTCGGTCAGGTCGGCTCGGGCAAGTCGAGCCTGCTCGGCGCACTGGCCGGACTGGTCACCAGCACCGGCGAGATCCGCTGGAACGACCAGGTCGTCGCCGACCCGCAGACCGCGCTGCGGCCCGGACGCGTGGCCCACGTGGCGCAGGTGCCGCGGGTGCTGTCGGGCACCTTCACCGGCAACGTCGCCCTCGACCACGCCGAGCGCGCCGTGCTCCCGTCCCTCGAGGCCGCCCGGATGGGCCGCGACGTGGCGGAGGCGGGCGGGCCGGACTCCCTCGTCGGGCACCGCGGCGTACGCCTCTCCGGCGGGCAGGTCCAGCGCCTGGCGCTGGCGCGCGCTCTGGCGGCCGAGGCCGACGTGCTGCTCGCCGACGACGTGTCGTCGGCACTCGACGCGGCCACCGAGGTCGAGCTGTGGCAGGCGCTGCGGGCCCGCGGCGCGGCCGTGATCGGCGCCACCAGCAAGGCCGCCGCACTGACGCAGGCCGACCGCGTGGTCGTCCTCGACGCAGGGCGGATCGTCGAGCACGGGCCGTGGCACGAGCTGTCCGCCCGCTGGGGGCACCTGGCCGGATGAGGGCTTTGGCCCCCGCTGGTTGGGTGGAGACATGCGCGTCCTCATCGCCGGTGCCTCAGGATTCCTCGGCACCCACCTGTCCACGCACCTGCGGGTGCACGGGCACGAGGTGACCGCGCTCGTGAGGCGCGAGCCGACCTCGGCCCACGAGTCCCGCTGGGACCCGAGCACCGGAGACATCGACGCCGCCGCGGTCGCCCGCACCGACGCCGTGGTCAACCTGGCCGGCGCCACGATCGCGGCCAACCCGCACTCGAAGAAGTACGCCCGGGAAGTGATGGACTCGCGCGTCTCGACCACGCGCGTCCTCGCAGAGGCGATCGCGGCGGCCGAGCGCCCGCCCGCCTTCCTCGCCGGCAACGGCATCAGCTGGTACGGCGACCACGGCGACCGCCTCGTCACCGAGGACTCCGAGACCAGTGGCGACGCCTTCCTCACCCGGGTCGCCCGTGCGTGGGAGGAGGCGACCCGCCCGGCGCAGGAGGCCGGCGCCCGGGTGTGCGTGCTCCGCACCGCCCCCGTGATGGACCGCACCTCCCCGCCGCTCAAGCAGCTGCGGCTGCTCTTCCAGCTGGGCGGCGGAGCCCGGCTCGGGTCCGGCGAGCAGCACATGCCGATGATCTCGCTGCGCGACTGGGTCGGTGCCGTGAGCTACCTGATCGAGTCCCGCGACGTCTCGGGCGCCTTCAACCTCTGCTGCCCGCACACGCCCACCAATGCCGAGTTCACCCACACCTTGGCGTCCGCGGTGAAGCGCAAGGCCTTCCTCGCGGTGCCGGCGCCGGTCATGAAGGTCGGCGCGGGCTACCTGGCCCCCGAGCTCCTCGGATCGATCAACGCCCGCCCGGCGGCCCTGGAGCGCGCCGGCTACGACTTCGAGGACGAGGACGTCCGCGAGGTGCTCGCCGCCGCGCTCGCCTGATCGCGGGCCTCCGCGACCAGCCACGTCCGCCCCGGACGTACGAGCACGACCCGGCGGGCCGACGCCCGGTCCGTCGGCAGGACCACCGGCCGCGCCCCGCCGACCGCCCGGCCCGCCACGACCCGGTCGGTGACGTCCAGCACCAGGCGGCGCGGCCCGCGCTGCACGACCGAGACCGCCAGGAGCTGGGTCGTGAGCCCCTCCACGGTCAGGCCGCGGTCGCGGTAGTGCCCGAGCAGCCGCACGTCCGCCGCACCCGTGCGCGAACCCTCCGAGTAGAGCCCGGCCAGCGCCTCGACGTCCCCTGCCGCCCACGCCGCGGAGCGGCGCGCGTCCCAGTCGGTGAGGACCTCGGACGCGCTGCGGGCGCCGGACGGCTGCGCCTGTGAGGGACGTGTCTCGGCCGGGCGGGTCGTGCCGGTGGTGGGCTCCCCCGGCCGCGCCATCGTGACGACCAGGGTCGCCACGACACAGGCGCACGCGAGGGCGGTCAGCACGGGGAGCAGTCGTCGCGGGTCCACCCGACCACCCTCGCCGATCTGCGCCCGTCAGCGCTCGCGTCATCCACAGGCACCCCGCCGGCGGACCGGGCGTAGGCTCGGCGCATGCCGCTGGACTTCGAGATCGCCGGTCTCGGCGAGGACGCCGTCGACTACCTCGCCGCCTGGGACGCGCAGCGCCGCGTGCACGAGGCCGTGGTCGCGGGCGAGCGCCCCGACTCGGTGCTGCTGCTGGAGCACCCGCCCGTCTTCACCGCCGGCAAGCGCACCGACCCCCACGAGCGCCCGCTCGACCCGGGCGGCGCGGACGTCATCGACGTCGACCGCGGCGGCAAGATCACCTACCACGGCCCCGGCCAGCTCGTCGGCTACCCCATCGTGCGCCTGCCCGACCACGTCAAGGTCGTCGACTACGTACGCCGTGTCGAGGAGGCCCTGATCGCGGTCTGCCGCGACCTCGGGGTGGCCACCGCCCGCGTGCCGGGGCGCAGCGGCGTGTGGCTGCGCGCCGACGACCGCGGGCCCGAGCGCAAGATCGCCGCGATCGGGATCCGGGTCAGCCGCGGCGTCACCATGCACGGCTTCGCGATCAACTGCGACGTCGACCTCGGGTGGTACGACCGGTTCGTCCCGTGCGGCATCGCCGACGCCGGGGTGACGTCGCTGAGCGAGGAGCTGGGGCGCGACGTCACGGTCGCCGACGTGCTCCCGGGCGTGCGCGAGCACCTCTCGGCGTACCTCCTCTGGGAGCCCTACGTCGCGACCCCCGACTACGAGCCCCGGCCCGAGCCTGGCCACGGTCCCCGCATCCAGCTGGTCACACCCGGGCGCTGACCGGCGCGCCTCCTCGCCCACCCGGACCCCCGCCTGCCAGAGTCGCCCCACGGGGAGGGCGTCACGTCGACGCCCGAGGGGGGACGACGTTGTCGAGCACGACCAGCGGTACCGAACTGGTGATCGAGACCAGCGGTCTGCGCAAGGAGTTCAGTGGCAAGGGGGGCACCCGCGTCGCGGTCGACGACCTCGACCTGGCGGTGCCGCGCGGCGGGGTGCACGGCTTTCTCGGGCCCAACGGGTCAGGGAAGACCACCACGATCCGGATGCTGCTCGGCCTGGCCCGGCCCACGGCCGGCACCATGGCGCTCTTCGGCACCCCCGTGCCCGACCACCTCGACGACGTGATCGGCCGCGTCGGTGCCGTGGTGGAGTCGCCGAAGTTCTCCCCCACCTTCTCCGCCCGGCAGAACCTGCTGCTGCTGGCCCGCTCGGTCGGAGTGGCGGACTCGGCGGTCGACGAGGCCCTGGTCAGGGTGGGGCTCGGCAACCGCGCCGAGGACCGCTTCAAGTCCTACTCGCTCGGCATGAAGCAGCGGCTCGCCATCGCGGCCACGCTGCTCAAGTCGCCCGATCTGCTGATCCTCGACGAGCCCACCAACGGCCTCGACCCCGCCGGGATCCGGGAGATCCGCGAGCTGATCCGCGACCTCGGCGAGGCCGGCGTCACCGTCCTGCTGAGCTCGCACATCCTGGCCGAGGTGCAGCAGGTGTGCACCAGCGCGACCATCATCGGCAACGGCCGGATGCTGACGTCCGGCAAGGTCGAGGACCTGCTGGGCCGTACGTCCTACCGGCTGCGCGTCAGCGACCCGACCGCGGCCGCCGCGGTGCTCGAGGCCGCTGGCATGGACGTACGCGTCGACGCAGGCTCGCTCGACGTCGGGACCGACGAGCCCGGCGAGCGGATCACCCGGCTGCTGGCCGAGGCGGGCCTGTTCCTGTCCGAGCTGACCCCGGTGCGTGCCGACCTCGAGACGATCTTCCTCGAGCTGACCGCCGACGATCGGATGGGCGCGGCGACGACGTCGGAGGTGGCGCGATGAGGCTCCTGCGTGTCGAGCTCGCCCGCCTGCGCTGGCGGCGCGCCGTCGTGGTGCTCCTGGTGGCGTGCGTCGCCCTGCCCCTGGTCCTGCTCGCCGGCTACGCCTGGGAGACCCGCCCGCTCAGCGACGCGGACATCGCCCGGGCCGAGCAGCTGGCCGCCCAGGACGCCGCCCAGCCCTGGGTCGCCCAGGAGATCACCGCCTGCGAGGCCGACCCGGAGATGTACCTCGGTCCGGACGGGACCGCGAGCGAGTGCGCGGAGGCGATCACGCCTCGCGCCGAGTACTACCTCTACCGCAACGAGCTGGAGCTCGAGTCGCTCCGCACCGACGTCGGCGCCGCCGCCATCACCATCCTGACCGGCCTGTTGATGCTCATCGGCACGACGTACGCCGGTCACGACTGGAACACCGGCTCGATGAGCAACCAGCTGTTGTTCGTGCCGCGGCGGCTGCGGTTGTGGATGGCCAAGGGTGCCGCTGTGCTGCTCACCGGTCTGGTGGTCGGCGCGGTCGTGCTGGCGCTCTTCTGGGGCGGGGCGGCCCTGCTCGCGTCGAGCCGCGACATCACGGCAGCTCCCGGGACGTGGGACGACATCTGGGCCACGCAGGCCCGCGGGGTGCTCGCGATCGGGGTCGGCGGGCTGCTGGGCTACGCGCTCACGATGCTGTTCCGCAGCACGGTCGCCACGCTGTCGCTGATGTTCGGCGTCGCGATCGCGGGGTCGCTGATCGTCGTGGCGATCCTCGGCGACAACGCTGCCCGCTGGCTGCTGCCGACCAACTTCCTCGCCTTCGTGCTCGGTGGCTTCTCCTACTACGACCCGTCCGCCTGCGTCCAGGCCCCCGACGGGTCGGTCAGCGGAGGCTGCGAGTCGACGCTGTCCGCCGTCGACGGCGGGACGATGCTGGCGGTGCTCGTCGTGGTCTCGGTGGCGCTGTCGGTCTGGGCGACGCACCGGCGCGACGTGCCCTGAGCGGAGTCCCCCGACCGTGAGTTGGGAGCCCCTCCC
The DNA here is from genome assembly GCA_964021995.1 of Nocardioides furvisabuli. Classification (GTDB taxonomy): domain Bacteria; phylum Actinomycetota; class Actinomycetes; order Propionibacteriales; family Nocardioidaceae; genus Nocardioides; species Nocardioides furvisabuli_A. The sequence goes on from CAXHZJ010000015.1 coordinate 9,109, forward strand.
CGCCGTCGTAGAGTGAGTCGTGTGACTGCCGCTCCCGCACCTGAAGGACGCAAGCTCCTCCGCCTGGAGATCCGCAACGCGGAGACCCCGATCGAACGCAAGCCGGAGTGGATCAAGACCAAGGCCAAGATGGGCCCTGAGTACACGGCGCTGCAGAACCTCGTGAAGTCCGAGGGCCTCCACACCGTCTGCCAGTCCGCCGGCTGCCCCAACATCTTCGAGTGCTGGGAGGACCGGGAGGCCACCTTCCTCATCGGTGGCGACCAGTGCACCCGCCGCTGCGACTTCTGCCAGATCGACACCGGCAAGCCGCAGCCGCTCGACCGCGACGAGCCCCGCCGCGTGGCCGAGTCCGTGCAGAAGATGGAGCTCAAGTACGCCACCATCACCGGCGTCGCGCGCGACGACCTGCCCGACGGCGGCGCCTGGCTGTACGCCGAGACGGTGCGCGCGATCCACGAGCTCAACCCCGGCACGGGCGTCGAGAACCTGATCCCCGACTTCAACGGCAAGCCCGACCTCCTCGCCGAGGTCTTCGAGTCGCGTCCCGAGGTGCTGGCCCACAACGTCGAGACCGTGCCGCGGATCTTCAAGCGGATCCGCCCGGCCTTCCGCTACGACCGCTCCCTCGACGTGATCACCCAGGCCCGCGCCTTCGGCCTGGTCACCAAGTCCAACCTGATCCTCGGCATGGGCGAGACCCGCGAGGAGGTCAGCCAGGCGCTCCGCGACCTGCACGACGCCGGCTGCGAGCTGATCACCATCACGCAGTACCTCCGCCCCTCGCCGCGCCACCACCCCGTCGAGCGCTGGGTCAAGCCCGAGGAGTTCGTCGAGCTCAAGGCCGAGGCCGACGAGATCGGCTTCGCCGGCGCCCTCTCGGGACCGCTGGTCCGCTCGTCCTACCGCGCCGGGCGGCTGTACGGTCAGGCCATGGACGCGCGCTCCGCCGCGACCGTCTGACCCGCTCCACACCCGCCCCGCCCCACCTCACCTCCCAGCTGGACAAGGCCACCTATGTCGACCCCCGCCTCCACGCCCACCTCGCGCCGTGGGCAGATCATGCAGACCTACACGATGGCCAAGCGGACCGACCCGCGCCTGGGCCTCATCATCCTGGGTGTCTTCGTGCTGGGTGCGGCGATCGGCTTCGGCCTCATGTGGCTGCTGCCCGGCGACGGCTGGATCTCGCTGGTCCTCTCCATCGTGGTCGCGCTCATGACCGGCATGCTCGCCGCGCTGCTGGTCTTCGGCCGCCGCGCCCAGAAGGCGGCGTACAAGCAGATGGAGGGCCAGCCCGCCGCGGCCGCCGGTGCGCTGCAGATGCTGCGCCGCGGCTGGAAGGTCGACCCGGTCGTCGGCTTCACCAAGCAGCAGGACGTCGTGCACCGCGTGGTCGGCCCGCCCGGCATCGTCCTGGTCGGCGAGGGCACGAGCCAGGCGCGCGTGAAGCAGCTCATGGTCAACGAGCGCCGCAAGCACGAGCGCGTCGCCTACGGCGTGCCGATCCACGAGATCGTCGCCGGTCGCGGCGAGGGCGAGGTGCCGATCCCCAAGCTCGTGCGCCACGTGCAGAAGCTCGGCCGCAACGTGAAGCCCGCCGAGATCACCGACATCCTCCAGCGCCTCAAGGCGCTCGACGCCCAGCGCGGCAAGCTGCCGCTGCCCAAGGGCCCGGTTCCCACGTCGATGAAGGGCATGCGCTCGCAGCAGCGCGGCCGCTGAACCAGTCCGTCAGATCGCGACGGTCCGCGTGCCCGCGGCCACGTCGTGCAGCCCGCGGCCACCGGCGGTGAGCAGCGGCGGAAGCAGCAGCGCCACCAGCGCGCTCCGCACGAGAGCGCGGGCCAGGGACACCGGCTGACCGGGTACGTCGCGCACCACCCGCAGCCGCGTGGCGAGCTTGCCGAAGGAGCCGCCGGCCGCCGCGGTGAAGAGCGCGGACTCGACGACGAAGAGGCCCAGCGTGCCGAGCCCGTTGGGGTTGCCGCCGAGCACACCGGCCGCGACCAGCCCCTCGACGACGGCGAGGCAGGTCACCCAGTCGACGAAGAGGGCGAGGATCCGGCGTCCCCAGGACGCGGTCTCGAGCTCCGGTGTTACAGCGCTGGTCACGTCCCCAGCCTAGGCAGGCCCGACACGTCAGCCATCTGCCGGGCACATGTAACACGGGCGAAACAATCGGGATACGGTCTAGAAACTGCTCCCGCCTAGCGTGACGAGCACGGTGCAACGAGGCCCCGTTCCGTGACGCTGCAAACTCGACGTGCGCTGGGCGCCGTCAAGGAGGACCGAATGTTCAACAACTCCGATGAGCTGCTGAAGTTCATCAAGGACGAGGGCGTCGAGATGGTCGACGTCCGTTTCTGCGACCTGCCCGGCATCATGCAGCACTTCACCGTGCCGGTGTCCTCCTTCGACCAGAGCGTCTTCGACGACGGCCTCGGCTTCGACGGCTCCTCGATCCGTGGCTTCCAGGCCATCAACGAGTCGGACATGTCGCTGTTCCCGGACCCGACGACGGCCTACATCGACCCGTTCCGCAAGGCGAAGACGCTCAACGTCAACTTCTTCATCCACGACCCGATCACGGGTGAGGCCTACAGCCGCGACCCGCGCAACATCGCCCGCAAGGCGCTGGCCTACCTCGACTCGACCGGCATCGCGGACACCGCCTACTTCGCCCCCGAGGCCGAGTTCTACATCTTCGACAACGTCCGTTACTCGACCGGTGTGAACGAGGGCTACTACCACATCGACTCCGTCGAGGGCTGGTGGAACTCCGGCAAGGAGGGCGAGGAGAACAAGGGCTACAAGACGCGCCTCAAGGGCGGCTACTTCCCCGTCGAGCCCTACGACCACTACAGCGACCTGCGCGCCGACATGGTCAAGAACCTCGAGGCCAGCGGCCTGCTCGTCGAGCGCGCCCACCACGAGGTCGGCACGGCGGGCCAGGCGGAGATCAACTACCGCTTCGACACGCTGCTCAAGGCCGCGGACGACGTGATGAAGTTCAAGTACCTCATCAAGAACACCGCCTGGGAGCAGGGCAAGTCCGTCACCTTCATGCCGAAGCCCATCTTCGGCGACAACGGCTCGGGCATGCACGTCCACCAGTCGCTGTGGAAGGACGGCGAGCCGCTGTTCTTCGACGAGACCGGTTACGCCGGCCTGTCCGACATGGCCCGCTGGTACATCGGCGGCATCCTCAAGCACGCCCCGTCGCTGCTGGCCTTCACCAACCCGACGGTGAACTCCTACCACCGCCTGGTGCCCGGCTTCGAGGCCCCGATCTCGCTGGTCTACTCCTCGCGCAACCGCTCCGCCTCGGTCCGCATCCCGATCACCGGCGCGAACCCGAAGGCCAAGCGCGTCGAGACCCGCTTCCCCGACCCGTCGGCGAACCCCTACCTCGCCTTCGCGGCGCTGATGCTCGCCGGCCTCGACGGTGTCCAGAACAAGACGGAGCCCGCGGCGCCGATCGACAAGGACATCTACGAGCTGCCGCCGGACGAGATGGCCGAGATCGACCAGGTGCCGACCAGCCTCGGCGCCGTGCTCGACGCCCTCGAGGAGGACCACGACTACCTGACGGCCGGCGGTGTCTTCACCGACGACCTGATCGAGACGTGGATCCACTTCAAGCGGACCCAGGAGATCGCTCCGGTCCAGCTGCGGCCGCACCCGCACGAGTTCGAGCTCTACTACGACATCTGATCCACGTCGCAACACGAAACGGCCCCTGACCTGCGGAAACGCGGACTCGGGGGTCGCTTTCGTTGACTCGAGATAGCCGAAATTCCGCAGGGATTCCGCAGGAGAATCGCTCCACGCGCTGTTCGAGCCGACAGCGCCTACCGCGGGAGCCCGTCACAGCGGCTCTCGAGAACTCCCGGGGGCAGGAGCATCGGCGGAGCGTCGCGTGGGTCGGGTCTCCTCCAGCCTTCGGTGCCAGATTCGTGCGGGCGCTGCGTGGTCATGACCACGCAGCGTCGCGGCGACGACTCTGACTTTCAGGGCTAGCGTGGCCGGATCTAAACCGTCACCTCACAGTAGAAGGCCGGCGCCTCCCGAGTCAGAACGACGACCAGGTCGTGTCGGCGTCCCAGTCCCCGCTGCTAGCAGGGATTGGGACCCGATGCCTGACATCAAGCCGACCGCTAGCCTCACCCTGAGGGAGGTGACGTGTCCAAGTACAGGTTCAGCGATCCTGAGCGCTACGCGGTCTTCGAGACCCACGGCGCACGCTGCTACATATGCCGGAAGCCGGTGAACTACGCGAGTTTCCAAGTCGATCACGTCATCCCTGAAGAGCTCGAGGGCAGGCCGGAAGACCTCAAGAAGGCACTCGCGGATCTCGGCCGACCTGACGATTTTCAGATCAACTCTTACGAAAATTGGCTTCCTTCCTGCGGCCCGTGCAACAACAAGAAGCGCAGCACCGTTTGGGAGTCGTCGCGACTCATTCAGCTCGATCTTCAGGACGCGGCCAAGAAAGCAGATGCTGCTCGCACGGCAGCGGCGGAGATTGTGTCCGACCTCAAAATGACGCGGTCGCTGAATACGCTCGGCCGTGCACTGGACGCGGGTGCATTGACCCCAGCACTCTCAGAGGAGCTGGACGCGTTCGTGAAGCGCTACTCCCTTCACCGTGCACCCGACGCTGAACCTGACGTCGTCCGGATCACCGAGACTCAGGCACTGCCCTTGTATGAGGTGCTCACCACTGATGGCGGACGCCTCCAACTTGCTCGCGGGCCGTACGGGGTTGGAGGCGGTCCTCTGCACGCAAGTCCTGCAATGCGATGCACTTGCGGATCGTCTTGGTTCAACGGCACCCGGTGCATCCTCTGCGGTGAACAGTTCGACGACTGATCAGGAGTTCGACACCTGGGGCGGGTATGACGTCCAGCACGTTCTTCTGTGCGTAGCTCCAATAGGTGCTCGTTTCAGGGCTTTCTGCTCGCAGGCAGGCACGGGTGCCAGAAAGCCGTTGCGGTGGCTGGGAGACTTGGGGAGTGACCAGCACCGAGGACACCGCCAGCGTGAGCGGCGCCGACAACACCCCCGATGAGGGCATCGACGACGCCGCCGACATCAGCCTGGACGACCTCGAGGAGCTTGAGGACGAGCTGCCTCCGCCGCCGAAGCCCTACGTCTTCGACGAGGGCCACGGACCTCTTGCCGGCGGGATCATCGACGCCGCCCTGGGTGGTGCACCGGACGGCCCTGACGGATGGGGCCTGGTGGAGCAGGTGCTGAAGGACCGCGGCGACGTGATAGACGAGGCGCTGTCGCGCGAACTGTCCGCCATCGGCGGCCGCAGCCTGTCGACCGGCAAGCTAACGGACCCCGACACCGCCTTCGTGGCCGATCGCATGTGGCCGAAGCCGACCGAAGCAACCGAAGACGTAGTCAAGCTCTGGCAAGCAGCCCTCGACAACGCCACCGAGCCTGCCGCCATCGCCCGGCTTGAGGAACTGCTGATTGTCTGCCGCGACGGCAACGTTCCCGCCCGCGCACGCAACGCAGCCCTCAACTACGTGGCATCTACCAAGTCACTCGACGACGACCTCGCCACGTGTGCCTACCTGACCCGCGCCTGGTCCATCGCGCGACGCTTCAGGTTCATCGACGTGGAGGCCGCCGTTCTCAACGACATCGAGGAACGGGTCACGCGCCAGGAAATCCGGGCACACATGGGGCGCGTCATGCCGCTCGTTGCAGTCTTGTGCCAGACCCCGAGCGACCCGACCCGGCTGCCGGCCCAGCACGAGCTTGCCGAGCGCGTGCTGGCCGACATCGTGGCTGTTGAGACGATGCATCACATCGTGGCTGCCGCCAGCGACCTACGTCGCAAGATCATCGTGGCTGGCCCCGACCACGACGCTGCCCACAAGACGACGCGTCGTGACGAGCTCGCTGCTCTTCGACGCGTCGCTGACGTGAAGGGACGCGAGCCGATGGTGCGGCAGTCGCACCTGGAGACCGCAGCCAAGTACGCCACGAACCACAACATGCAGCCCGAGCTGCGCGAGATTCGCCGCGAACTCGAGGCCGTGTCCTCCCTCGTCAAGCTCGCCAAGATCTCGACCTCCGCACACATCCCGTCGTGGATCCCCGAGCTCGAGGTGCATCGGTACACCGTCGGGTACGACTGGGCTCAAGGACTGCTGCACTTCGTTCTCTCACCCGCTCCCTGTGGCGACATCGTCACGATCAAAGCGAACACGCGCTCGCGCGGCTTCGGGCTGCGGCACTTGTTCAACACCGTTCTCCTCGGAGCCGACATGCTGCCGCGCAAGACGCTGGTGACCGACGAGGAGAAGTACCACCACGACGACTGCCAGCACGTGTCGATCGCATCCGAGCATTGGGGTCACGTCTCCGCGCTCGGGCTTCAGCGACTCGCCGAGAAGCACGGCATTCCCGGCGAGGACGAGCTGCACTCCTTCTTCCTTGACGTGTTCAACTGTGACCCGTCAGGCGCGCGCATCCTCGCGAAGGCGCTCAGGCACTTCTGGTCTGGGGACCACCTCGAGGCCGTGTACCTGGCTGCGCCCGCAACCGAGGCGGCGGCGCGGCGCCTCCTGCGAGAGCTCGACGAAGGCGTCTACCAGGTGCAGGTCGGCAAGAACGCTGGCAAGTACCCGGCACTCGGCACCCTCCTGGACGAGCTCCTGACGCTAGGGCTCGATGAGTCGTGGCACTTCTTCCTGACGTGGCTCCTGCTCGGTCCCGACGGGCGCAACATCCGCAACGACGTCGCCCACGGATTCACGGTCGAAACCCACCCGGCTCTTGCCGCGCTCGTCTTGCGGGGGGCAGCCGTCCTGACCACCGCCAGTGGCACTGTGAGTGATGAGGGCAAGCACATCCACCTCGCCGAACAGAATCCTGGTGATGGTCTTGTCGACCGGACCGCTGCGGCGCTGTCCCGCTCGCTCCTGTTCTGGCACACACGGGTCGAGCTCTTCCGGGACCGCCATCGAGAGGCCAGGTCGGCGCCACTCGGCATGGCCTCGGACGCGTGACCCGGCGCACCGAGCGAAAGGCCTCCAGCCTGGCGGACTGGGCGCCCATTCTGGGCTAAATGGGGCGTCCGCGTGCGACACGGTCTGGAGACCACCTCGGGCGACTGACTCCCTGGGCGGAGACACGAAACTATCCATCAATCAGCTTGGCCGCCGCCTCGAGTCCGATCGCTATACACCGCCGCGACCGCGGCTCGGGAGGTGTCATCCCTGTCGGGCCAGAGGTGGCCGTAGGTGTCGAGGGTGGTCTTGGCCGACGCGTGCCGTAGCCGCGCCTGGACGACCTTGACGTCGAGCCCCGAGGCGATGAGTAGCGACGCGAAGTAGTGCCGGAGGTCGTGGAAACGGAAGTTCTCGGGCAGACCAACCACCTCGCGGGACGCGCGGACGGCGCGTTCGATCGTCCACGGGCCCGCGGGGTTGCCCCACTGGTCGCTGGCCAGGAAGCGCCCGTCACCGAGCTGGACCCCTTGGGCAAGGAGGTGCGCCATCTCCTTGGGGATCGGGATGGGCGTCCGACTGATCTCGGACTTGAGCGGCTCGTCGAGCCACTGGGTCGACGGCGCAACAACGCCGTTGACGAAGTCGACGTCCACCACCCGTAGCGCTGCTGCCTCCGCCAGACGCAGCCCGGCATGTGCGCCGAGCAGAATCGCCGGGCGCACGCCTTCGGGTACAGCGTCGTACAGCGCCCACACCTGGTTGGTGGTCGCGACGTACGGGCGTTGCTTTCCCATCCCGGGAGACGTCCGCCGCGAGCACGGGTTCCGCGCAACGAGGCCGTCATGGACCGCATCGGTGAAGAGTTGTGAGAGCCGAGAGTGGAGCGCGTAAACATAGGAGTCGGCCCGGCCCTCGCCCTTGAGCACAGCGGTCCAGGCGCGGACGTCAGACGGCTTCACCGCCGACAGCGGCACCGACTCGAAATGTGCCCTGATGATCTTGATGTGAGCAACTGCCTGCCGCACGGTCGACTTGCGCCGCGTGCCGTAGCCAGCGATCCACTTGTCGCACCACTCCCCCACGGTGAGCTTGGCATCCTTGGGTGTGGCGTGGTCACCGCGGAGCAGCGCGGAGAGCTGCTTCTCAATCCACTTCTGCGCGTCAACCTTCCGGTCGAACGCGCGCGTGTGTTCGCGGCCGGCGTCGTCGACGTACCTGGCGCGCCAGCGAGTCACCGTGCCCGCGACGGCCGACGGCACCTCGACGATGATCCCGTCCTCGTCCTTGATCCGCTTGCGCCAGCGATCCTCGACGGCTCCGCGTTGGGAGCGTCGTTGCCGAGGCGTAGTCCTGGGCTGCTTGCTCATCTGTCCGCCCTAGCACCCGTCGCCACCCGGCGGTGTCGGCGATCCCCGTGCCTGTGGATCGATCAGGCCACTCCACGGCCTGTGGACTCGCGCTGCTCGTCGAGCCAGTCGAGGACGTCCTGGCGCCAGTAGCGCAGCCGCCGCCCGATGATGAAGCCGCGCGGCCCCGTGCCCAGCACTCGCCAGTAGCGCAGCGAGGCCACGGGCATCCGGAGCAGCTCGGCGACCTCCTCGATCGTGAGCAGTTCGTCGCGGAGGGTCGAGTCGCGGTGGAGGTACTCGGTCATGGTCGGCTCCTGCCTGTCGGGGTTGGTCCTACCCCTAAAGGCCCAGAACGTCGGCCGAGTGGCCAGCGACGTGAGGGTCTGTCGGTCGGCTGTGGGACGCTGCTTGGCTGCCCCGGACGGTCCGGACAGCAGGAGGTCCTCGATGTCCACGCCTGAACCCCGCGCTCTCACTAGAGTGACGCCTGTGATCACTGGTGAGCTGAAGAGCAAGATCGACCGTGTCTGGGACGCCTTCTGGTCTGGCGGCATCAGCAACCCGCTGGAGGTCATCGAGCAGATCACCTACCTGCTGTTCATCCGCCGCCTCGACGACCTCCAGACACTCGCCGAGAAGAAGGCCCGCGTCACCAAGACCGATGTCGAGAGCCCGGTGTTCCTGCCCGGCCAGGCACACCTGCGGTGGGGCCAGTTCAAGAACACCTCGCCCGAGGTCATGCACAAGACCATCGCCGACGAGGTGTTCCCGTTCCTGCGGAGTCTCGGTGACGGCACCACCTATAGCGAGCACATGAAGGACGCCCGCTTCACCATCCCGACTCCGGCGCTGCTGTCGAAGGTCGTCGACATGCTCGACGACATCCCGATGGCTGACCGCGACACCAACGGCGACCTGTACGAGTACCTGCTCTCCAAGATCGCCTCAGCCGGCGTAAACGGCCAGTTCCGCACGCCGCGCCACATCATCGATCTGATGGTCAAGATGACCGCCCCGCAGCCGTCCGACGAGATCTGCGACCCGGCCTGCGGCACCGGCGGCTTCCTCGTTGCTGCGAGCGAGTACGTCCGCGGCACCCACACCGAAGCCCTGCTCGACTCATTGCAGCGCAAGCACTTCCACCAGTCGATGTTCCACGGCTACGACTTCGACTCCACCATGCTGCGCATCGGCAGCATGAACATGCTGCTGCACGGCATCGAGTCCCCCGACATCCGCTACCGCGACTCCCTCTCCGAGGGGGCGGCCGGCGATGCAGACAAGTACACGCTCATCCTCGCCAATCCGCCGTTCGCCGGGTCGCTCGATTACGAGTCCACTGCCAAGGACCTCCAGCGCATCGTCAAGACCAAGAAGACCGAACTGCTCTTCCTCGCGCTGTTCCTGAAGCTCCTGAAGCCCGGCGGCAGGGCCGCCGTCATCGTGCCCGACGGCGTGCTCTTCGGCTCGTCCAAAGCGCACAAGGACTTGCGCACGATCCTCGTGGAGGACCAGAAACTCGACGCAGTTGTGAAGCTGCCCTCAGGTGTCTTCCGCCCGTACGCCGGTGTCTCGACCGCCATCTTGTTCTTCACCAAGACCAATTCGGGCGGGACGGACGACGTCTGGTTCTACGACGTCCGGGCCGACGGCTTCTCCCTCGATGACAAGCGCAGCCCGGGCGAGACCAACGACCTACCCGACGTGCTCACCCGTTGGCAGAACCTCGTCGACGAGAAGAACCGAGCCCGCACTGAGCAGTCTTTCCTGGTCCCCAAGGCCGACATCGTCTCCCAGGGCTACGACCTATCGCTCAACCGGTACAAGGAGATCGTTCACGACGACATCGAGCACCTCGCCCCGCTGGAGATCATCGCCGACATTGAGACCCTCGAAGACGAGATCGCCAAAGGCCTCGCCGAGCTGAAGGCGATGCTCTCGTGAAGACCGTGGAGCTTGGAGCACTGGTCGCTCCCGCTCAGGTGCAGCGCGCGGGGAACACCGATTACCCGGTGCTGTCGATGACCATGCACGACGGCCTGGTCGCGCAGACCGACCGGTTCAAGAAGCGCATCGCTAGCTTAGACACGTCCGACTATAAGGTCGTGAGGCGCGGTCAGCTCGTCGTCGGCTTCCCGATCAATGAAGGAGTTCTCGACTTCCAACTTCACCACGACGCCGCTCTCGTGAGCCCCGCCTACGGAGTCTGGAACCTGCGAGATGAATCGCTCGCAGACCGTGCGTACCTGAAGCGATTCCTCAAGTCACCACGGGCGATTGAGTACTACGTCGGCAAGATGAAGGGGAGTACGGCCCGACGTCGGTCGCTGCCGCCTGCCGAGTTCAATGCGATGCCGATCCCGCTGCCACCCCTCACCGAGCAGCGCCGCATCGCCGCGATCCTCGACCACGCCGACGCACTACGCACCACGCGTCGCCAAGTCCTCACCAAACTGGATGCGCTCACCCAATCGATTTTCCACGACATGTTCAGCCGGACCGCTCAGCTCGACAGTGCTCCACTGAAGGACCTAATCAAGTGGAAAAGCGGGAAGTTCTTGCCGGCGAAGGAACAACATGGCGGCGTGTACCCGGTTTACGGAGGAAATGGCGTCAACGGCTGGCACGACGAGTACACGTATGAGGAGCCTCGCCTCGTCGTGGGTCGGGTCGGCGCGTATTGCGGGGCCGTTCACATCACGCAACCCCACGCTTGGGTCACGGATAACGCTTTGATCGCAACCCTGTTACGGGATGACCTCACGCTCGGCTACCTACTTCCTGCGCTCACCCTCGCGAATTTGAATCAATATGCGGGCGTCTCGGGGCAGCCTTCGATCAGCGCAGGCAAGATCGGCGGCGTCCGACTGCCAGTGCCCGCGGTCGATCTTCAGCACGAGTTCGCCGGACGCGTGCAGCGGATCGATTCGCAGCGCGGAGCGGTCCAGCGCGCCAACACGGCCGCCGACGCGCTCTTCGCCTCTTTGCAGTCATGTGCCTTCCAAGGGGAGCTGTGACCCATGCCTGTTGAGATGAGGATGTGGCGTATCGACGACGACAAGCCGCGACCGCTGTCCACCTCGGTCCTCCCGGCCGAGAAGGATCTGCACGAGTTCCTCGCACAGGACCCGTCGCTACTCGGCGATCGGCTCTTGGTCATCGGGAGCGAAGTGCTGACCCCGTACGGCAAGAGACTCGACCTGCTGGCGATCGACGCCGAGGGCCACCTGCACCGGGTGGAACGCAAGCGCGACAAGACTCCTCGCGAGGTGGTCGCCCAGGTGCTCGACTACGGCTCTTGGGTCTCGACTCTGTCGCGGGATGACGTTATCGACATCGCCAGTGGGCATCTCGACGAGCGGTTCGAGGTCGCGTTCGAGCGCGTCTTCGGTAGTCCGCCGCCTGATGAGTTGAACGGCGAACTGCACCTCACAATTGTCGCGAGCGAGCTGGACGCCAGCTCGGAGCGGATCGTCACCTATCTGCGTGGCTTTGGCGTGCCCGTGAATGCGGTCTTCTTCTCGTACTTGGAGGACGAGGGTCGGCGCTACCTCGCGCGGAGTTGGCTGGTCGACGATCAGGTGATCCCGGCTGCACCCGGTTCGAAGAAGGGCAAGCGCGCCCAGTGGAACGGTCAGGACTGGTACGTCAACTTCGGCACCCACGGCCGCGACTGGCAAGACGCACTGGAGCTCGGATTCGTCTCAGCCGGCGGCTCGCCGCGGTCGTCAGGGACGCTGCGCACCATCCCCGTGGGCGACCGTGTCAACGTCTACGTGCCGGGGAGTGGCTATGTCGGGGTCGGGGTAACTCTCGCCGAGGCCAAGCGTTTCGATGCCGCACTCGTCCAGCAGGGCGGCGCGTGGACACCCCTGGCTCAGCAGGAGCTGCGCGGCAACTATCAGCACGGCGAACCGGGCCAGACGGAGGCGGACGACATCTCCGAGTGGGTGCTACCGGTCAGATGGCTGGCTGCCGTTCCCCTTTCCGGGGCCTACAACGAGCCGGGCCTGTTCTACAACCCCAACACCTCGTGCAAGCTCCGTCAGGAGTTCACGCTGGAACGTCTCTCCGACCACTTCGGTCTCGACAAAGACGGGGAGTGATTCACCGGTATGGGTAACTTCGACTTCGTCCGTCAGACGCTGCCGTCACTGCATGACGACTGCGCCAGGGCTGAGTCGTACCTGTCGTCGGATCCGCGCTCGGCGTGTTTCTACAGCCGCCGCGTGGTCGAGGAGCTCGTCGGCTACCTCTATGACGTCCTCTCCCTGCCCATCCCCTACCGCGACGACCTCGCCGCGAAAATCAACGACGCCGCCTTCAAGGCCAAGGTGCCGCAGGGCATCACGCAGAAGCTGACCGCGATCCGTCGCATCGCCAACACCGCCGTCCACGAGAACCGGCAGATCCGTCCTGACGTGTCGCTGGCCGTACTGCGCGAGCTGTTCAACGTCGTCCTGTGGACGTCGTACCACCACTCCCCCCACCCGAGCGTGGTGCCGTTGCAGGCACAATTCGACCCAGCAATCGCCGCCAAGGCAGCACCGCTGTCTCGCGAGGAGGTTGCTCGGCTCGCGGCGAAGTTCAAGGCCCAGGACGAGGCCCACGCTCGCGAACTCGCCGAGAAGGACGAACGGCTCGCCGCGCACGAGGCCGAGATCGCGGACCTGAAACAGCAGATCGCGGCCGCTCAGGCTGCAGCAGCACCCGACACCCGCGACTACGACGAGGCCGCCGCACGCGACCTGTTCATCGACGTCCTGCTGCACGAGGCCGGTTGGGCGCTCGATCAGGAGCGCGACCGCGAATACGAGGTCACCGGCATGCCCAACGCCGACGGCAGGGGCTTCGTCGATTACGTGCTGTGGGGTGCCGACGGTCTGCCGCTCGCGGTGGTCGAGGCCAAGCGCACCTCCAAGTCACCCGAGGTCGGCCAGCAGCAAGCCAAGCTCTACGCCGACTGCTTGGAGAAGCAGTTCGGCCGACGGCCGGTGATCTTCTATACCAACGGCTACGAGCACCGGATCTGGGACGACGCCGCCGGCTACCCACCGCGCGAGACCCAGGGCTTCTACACCCGCGACGAGCTGGAGCTGCTGATCCAGCGCCGCCAGACCAAGCTCGCATTGTCGTCTGCTCAGGCGAACACCGACATCGCAGGCCGGCCCTACCAGGTGCGGGCAATCAAGGCCGTGGGCGATGCGTTCGACCGCAAGCAGCGCGAGGCCCTCCTCGTCATGGCAACCGGCTCGGGCAAGACCCGCACCACCATCGCGCTCGTCGATCTGTTGCAGAAGGCGAACTGGGTCAAGCGAGTGCTGTTCCTCGCCGACCGCACCGCCCTGGTCAACCAGGCCGCCAACGCTTTCAAGCAACACCTGCCTGGCTCGACGACGGTCAACCTCGTGACCGAGAAAGCTATCGAGGGACGGGTCTACGTCTCGACGTACCCCACGATGATGAACCTCATCAACGAGATTGATGACGGCACTCGCCGCTTCGGGCCGGGCTACTTCGACCTCATCGTGATCGACGAAGCTCACCGCTCCGTATATGCCAAGTACGGCGCGATCTTCGACTACTTCGACTCACTTCTCATCGGCCTCACCGCGACACCCAAGGACGAGGTGGACCACAACACCTACCGCCTGTTCCATCTCGAAGACGGCGTACCCACCGACAACTACTCCCTCGATGAAGCGGTCGACGCGGGCTACCTCGTGCCGCCGAAGGGCATCAGCGTCGGCACCCAGTTCCTGCGTTCCGGCATCAAGTACGACGACCTCACCGAAGAAGAGAAGGACCAGTGGGACGTCCTCGACTGGGGCGAAGACGGACCGCCTGACGAGGTCGGGGCCGAGGAACTCAACCGGTTCCTGTTCAACGAGGACACCGTCGATAAGGTCCTCGAGACCCTGATGATGCAGGGCTACAAAGTGGCAAGTGGCGATCGGCTGGGCAAGACGATTGTCTTCGCCAAGAGCCAGAAGCACGCAGAGTTCATCGAGAAGCGGTTCAACCTCGCCTACCCCGAGCTCGCCGGGCACTTCGCCCGCGTCATCACCCACGGCACGCCGTACGCCCAGTCGCTGATCGACGACTTCTCGATCAAGGACAAGGCGCCGCACATCGCGATCAGTGTCGACATGCTCGACACCGGCATCGACGTGCCCGAGGTCGTGAACCTCGTCTTCTTCAAAATGGTGCGCTCGAAGTCGAAGTTCTGGCAGATGATCGGCCGTGGCACCCGGCTGTGTCCTGACTTGTTCGCTCCCGGTGAGGACAAGCAGGACTTCCTCGTGTTCGACTTCTGCGGCAACCTCGAGTACTTCAGCCAGGACCTCCCCGGCTCGCAGGGTCAGATCCAGAAATCACTCTCCCAGCGGCTGTTCGAGGCCCGGCTCGGCCTGGTGACGGCGCTGGCTGACGACGAGCCCGACCTGCGGAAGTCGACCGCTACGACTCTCCACGAGATCGTCGCCGGTATGAACCTCGACAACTTCGTCGTGCGGCCGCACCGGAGGGCAGTCGAGAAGTTCGGCGCCGCCGACGCCTGGCAGGCACTGAAGGCGGAGGATTCCGAAGACCTGCTCGGGCTCGCCGGACTGCCGTCCTCGGTTCGTGACGACGACGAGGACGCCAAGCGCTTCGACCTGCTCATCCTGCGCCGCCAGCTCGCCCAGCTCGACGGTGACCTCGTCCTGGCCGAGCGCTTGCGTGAGACGGCGCAGCGGATCGCCGCCTCGCTGCTCGGGAAGACGAGCATCCCCAGCGTCGCCGAGCAGGCCGTCCTGCTGGAGTCGGTCGCTGGCGACGAGTGGTGGATCGACGTCACCCTCCCCATGCTCGAACTCGCCCGCCTACGCCTGCGCGGACTCGTCCGGTTCATCGAGAAGACCCCGCGCAACCCGATCTACACCGACTTCGAGGACACCATCGGCGAAGGAGTCGCGGTCGTACTTCCCGGGGTCACGCCCGGCACGAACTTCGAGCGCTTCCGCGCCAAGGCCGAGGCGTATCTCCGCGAGCACCTCGAAAACCTCGCCCTCCAGCGTCTTCGTCGCAACAAGCAGCTCACGTCCGACGACCTCACCGAGTTGGAGCAGATGCTCGTCGCCTCCGGCGGACAACAGGTCGACATCGCCTGGGCCACCGAGCAGGGCGGCAGTCTTGGCATCTTCGTCCGCAACCTCGTCGGCCTCGACCGCTCCGCCGCCATCGAGGCCTTCGAAAACTACCTCGACGGCACCCGGTTTTCCGCCGACCAGGTCCGATTCGTCAACCTCATCGTCGACGAGCTCACCAAGAACGGCGTCATGGAACCGGCCCGCCTCTTCGAGTCGCCCTACACCGACCACGCCCCCACCGGCCCCGACTACTTCTTCCCCGACGCCGACGTCGAGGTCATCGTGGAAACCCTTGACCAGATCAAGCGAACCGCCGTGCCACGCGACGTGGCCTGACCAATGTGGATAGGCGAGATCGATGTACCGCAGGCCGTACTCGACGCTGCCGATGCGGGCCAGCTTGTTCTCTTCGTCGGGGCCGGTGCGTCCCGAGCGCACCCGGCCGACCTGCCGGACTTCGCGCAACTGGTGCGCAACATCGGCGCACTCGTTGGGCGCGAACCGACGGACGATGAAGCTCTCCATCCCGATGTCTTCCTTGGTCGGCTTCAAGACAACGGCAATGACGTGCACCAGCTGGTGGCGAATGCGATTGACCTGCCCGGATCGCAGCCGAACTCCCTTCACCACGCGATCACGGGGCTTGCAGTTGCGTATCCGTGCCCGCGGATAGTCACCACAAACTACGACCGGCACCTCACCTCGTCAGCCACAGCGCTACCCCTCGGCCTCGATATCTACGAGGCTCCCGCTTTACCTGTCGGCGACGATTTCGAGGGGGTGGTGCACCTACACGGGTCGTTGTCACAGCCCAGCCGCAGACTCGTCGTTACGGACACCGACTTTGGACGCGCCTACCTCCGGGAGGCATGGGCGGCCAGATTCCTCGAGAGGATGTTCTCGAAGTTTACGGTCGTCTTCATCGGCTACAGCCACGGCGATGTCGTGATGCAGTACTTGGCTCGTTCCCTCGGGCCGGACCAAAACCGATACGTGCTCACCGATGATGATCAGAACGCAGAGTGGCGGCGTCTCGGACTGACACCGATCTCGTACCCGAACGACGCGGGAGACCACTCGGCCCTGCCAGCATCGCTCGAGCGATGGCGAGCCCTAGCGACGATGGGGCAAGTCGAGCATCGCGCACGACTTGCAGATCTCCTTTCCGCGGAACCGCCAACCGTCCCCGAGGAAGTGTCGTATGTCGAGGCTGCACTCGCCCACCCGGAGCGGGTCAGGTACTTCGCCGAGAAGGCGAAGTTTGATGACGGTGACCGGAGCAAGCGGTGGTTCGCGTGGCTGGAAGGCCGCGATGCTTTCCTTGCCCTCTTCTCGCAGGACTCCGCCAGCGAGCCGACGTCCCGCACCCTCATGTGGTGGATTGCCGACCAGTACATCGTCTCGGAGGACGGCTCCGGGATAGCACTACGCGCGTTCCGCGATAAGCATTGGCCATCAGATACCTGGCACGCCATCACGCAGGCGCTCTTTGCCTTCAAGGGGCCGTTCCCGAAGTGGCTCAACCCATGGCTTCAGCTCGTCCTTCAGAACGCCCCCACCCGTCAGCACGACCTGCTGGACATGATGCTTGTAGACAAGAACTTGTCCGCCAACTTCGATCTCGCCCTGATGGTGTTCGAGGATCGGACCCGACCACATCTGAAACGAGACTTCGACTTCGGTGGAGCCACCGACCAGCCCCGGTTCGAGGTGGACTTGTGTGGCGACGAGCACTGGCTTACCGACAACTGGACGAAGATCTTTCTCCCGGTGCTCGACCAGCACTTCGCACAACTCCTCAGTCTGACAACAGAGCAGATCTCACAGGTATACCGAAGCCTGCGCGGGCTGGACCCTGAAGGGTCCTTCGATCCAATCTCGTTCTCGAGATCAGCCATTGAGCACCACGAGCAAGACAGTCATCGCGACCCCATCGACGTCCTCATCGACGCGGCGCGGGACTCAATCGAGGCGGCCCTCGCCAATTCCCTCCCCATTGCTGAGGGATACCTGGAGGTCTGGTGCTCGTCGCCCTACACGGTCCTTCGACGTCTCGCCGTCCACGGCTGGCGCGTGCGCAGCGACATCAGCCCTGATGACAAGCTGAGTTGGCTGTTCAAGATCGACCTGCTCTGGGATGTGCCCCTCCAGCACGAAGTCTTCCAATTGATCCGAGATACCCTCCCCGACGCAAGCGACGACATAGCGCGCAAGCTCATTGGCGCTGGTATCGCTGGCCCTCCAGGCGACGACGATGAGCACTCGCCTTACCGGAGTTACAACCTGCTCGGTTGGCTCGCATCCTCGGCACCTGAACTCCAGATGGCAGCGACAGCCTTTGAGCAGGCGCAGATGGCCCACCCCGAATACGGACAAAGGGAGCATCCGGATCTCAACCACTATGGGTCATTCGGGGTCGTCGAAGATGCACTTCCGTTCACCGCAACTGAACTCCACGAGATGGTTGGCGAAGATCCCGCCGCGGCTGTGACCAGCCTTCGAGCGTTCGAGACCGAGACACATGCACTTGAAGGTCCGACCTGGACCGGCGCCCTCCGTTCCCTTCAAACGTGCGTCTCGACATACCCCGAGGATGGAGTGCAGATCGCTGCTGTCCTGCAGGACGACGACGGCGACCTCAGGACATCAATCATCAACGGTTGGGACGGCGCCACGCTTGCAGATTCCCTCGTGAATCAAGTCGTGTCCATCATCTCGGATTGGGATCACGACGAAGTACGCAGGCCGACCGCATCCATGCTCTCGAACGGCGGAGATCCCGAACACCCCACCGCGTGGCACCAGTTCGAACCGGCCCGGCGTTTGGCATCGGAACTCTGGCCTACTTCAATCGTCGAGGGGGCGATCGTCAGCGGGGCAGACATCGTTATGGAAGCAATCAACCACCCCGCCGGCGACCTTGCTGAGTTCTGGACGAAGGTCGTCCAGTGGGAATGGACACAGAACGAGTCGACCTGGGACGGCCTTCCCGAGTCCGTCGCAAGAGAACTCGATCGGATGATCTCTGCCTCTGAGCGCAACGGCCTCCTCGCCCGAACCTTCTTCGCCTCTCACCTGCATTTCTTCTTCGGCGCTGACCGTGAATGGTGCGAGGCCCGGCTTCTCCCACTGTTCGACTGGGCGAACGAAGTGGAGGCCTCAGCAGCGTGGCAGGGCTTTCTCACGTGGGGCCGTTGGAATGAGGGCCTGCTCCAAGCGGGACTGCTCGACGGTTACACGGCGACCGCAGCGCACGCCGACGAATTGCCCGAAGGTCTGCGCCGCCAGCTCGCAATCCATCTGACATCGATAGCCATGTTCGCCCCTGCCGATCCAGCGACGTGGTTGACACGCTTCGTTCTGGACGCGCCAGAAGAACTCCGAGTCGCGTGGGCCCGACAGGTCGAGCACGCGCTGATCGAAATCGAAGCCAGCGAGACGGCGAGTCAGTGGGATCGGTGGATCCGCGCCTACTGGTCGGCGCGCAATCAGTCCGTACCGCGCCCCTTCACCCACGCGGAGGCTTCCGCTACGGCCGGCTGGGTCATCGGACTCCCCGGTGTGCGTGACCAGGCAATCGACCTTGTCTTGCGCTCCGAGGCGAGCCTCGACGAGCACGGCGGATTCCTCTATCGCCTCAAAGAGCTTGATGTTGCGGCAGAGGCAGGCGACTGGGCTCGCCTTCTCACCCATCTCCTGAAGAACACCAGCGGGCACCAGTGGGCCATCGGGCACTACCTCCGGGAGATCGTGCCCAAGCTGCGCCAGGGGAACCCCGCACCGGACCTCACTGAGCTGATCAACGAGGCGATGCGGCTCGGTGCAACGAATGCCGCTGACTGGTAGCCCGCCCCCTCTGCGACTCCCCTCCTTCCTCCGTCCCTCTCCCTTCGCTCCTCCTCTTCGCTCCTCCTCTTCGCTCCTCCTCCTCCTCCCCCTCGCCCCTCCCCCTCTCCAGACACACCTCTTTCATCCACAGCCCGGGCGGTGGCCACTGGCGATCGTTCGCCGGCCGTTTGGGATGTGACCATGACGCTCCACAAGCTCTCGGCGGGGTCGGGGTACGAGTACCTGACCCGGCAGGTCGCTGCGCTCGACTCGACGGAGAAGGGGGCCACTCCCCTGGCCGATTACTACTCGGCGAAGGGCGAGTCGCCGGGGCGCTGGGTCGGCTCCGGGCTCGTCGGCGTCGACGGCCTGGAGCTCGGCGACGTGGTGACGGCCGAGCAGATGAAGCACCTGTTCGGCACGGGATCGCACCCGCTCACAGGCGAGCCGCTCGGGGTCGCCTACAAGGTCTACGACAACACCGGCGTCGACGGGTTCAACGCCGAGGTCGCCCGGCGGGTCCGGGCTTCGACAGGCTCAACCAACGAGGGACAGCGGCCGCCGTACGGCGTGCTCGCCCGGGTGCGCAGCGAGGTCGGACGTGAGCGATTCGTCGCCGACCACGGACGCGAGCCCAAGAATGTACGGGAACTGTCGGATGCGTTGGCTCGCTACTCCCGGCCCCGACAGTCGGCGGTGGCCGGGTTCGACCTGACGTTCTCGCCAATGAAGTCCGTGTCGGCGTTGTGGGCGGTCGCACCCGTGGAGGTCGCCCGGGCCATCGAGCAGGCGCACGGTGCCGCCGTACGCGACGCGCTGGCCTTCATCGAGCGCGAGGCGCTCTTCACCCGCGAGGGGCGCAACGGTGCCCGGCAGGTCGAGACCCGCGGGCTGGTCGCGACCGCGTTTACCCACCGCGACTCCCGGGCCGGCGACCCCGACCTGCACACCCACGTCGCCGTCGCCAACAAGGTGCAGACGCCCTCGGGCAAGTGGCTGTCGATCTACGGCACGGTGCTGCACGAGCACGTCGTCGCCGCGTCGGAGACCTACAACACCGCTTTGGAGCGACGGCTGGACGACGCGCTCGAGGTGGTGTTCGTCGAGCGGCCGGGTAGCGCGCGGGACAAGCGGCCGGTACGGGAGATCGACGGGGTTCCTGCCGAGCTGTGTGAGCGGTGGTCGGAGCGGCGCAAGGCGATCACGGCGCGGCAGCGGGAGCTGGCGCGGGAGTTCAAGCGGGCGCATGGTCGGCCGCCGACGCCGGTGGAGGCGGTGGCGTTGGCTCAGCAGGCGAACCTGGCGACCCGGGAGACCAAGCACGAGCCGAGGTCGGAAGCCGAGCAGCGGGCGACGTGGCGTGCCGAGGCGGTTGAGGTGCTGGGCTCGGCGAGGTCGCTCGACAACATGGTGTCCTCGCTCCCCCGCGCCGCGGCTCAACCGTCCGTGACGGCGTCCTGGATTCGTGAGGCAGCGGAGCGGGTGATCGCGGAGGTGGAGTCGCGGCGCGCGACGTGGCAGGTGTGGCATCTACGGGCGGAGGCGCAGCGGCAGGTGCGCGAGGTCGCCGTCCCGGCTGAACGGGTGGCCGAGGTCGTCGAGTGGATCGTCGACGACGCCATCGGCCGGTTGTCGGTCAACCTCACCCCCGACGTCGATCCGATCCCTGAGCCCGCCGGGTTGCGTCGTTCGGACGGCACCAGCGTCTACCGGCACACCGGCCGCGACCACTACACCAGCCGCCGCGTGCTGGAGGCCGAGCAGCGCATCGTCGCACTTGCTGGCCGGTACGACGGCTTGGCGTGGTCGCCCGATGAGGTCGAGCTGTCGGTGCTTGCCGCCGTGCTCGAGGGCGTACGGCTCAACCGTGGCCAGGAGGTGCTGGTGAACGCGATGGCCACCAGCGGCGCGCGGGTGCAGCTCGCGCTGGCTCCGGCCGGATCGGGCAAGACCACCGCGATGAAGGTGCTGGCGAACGTGTGGACCGAGGGCGGCTGCAACGTGCTCGGGCTCGCGCCGTCTGCGGCGGCTGCCGCCGCGCTCGCCGAGGCAACCGGGATGCCGTGCGAGACGCTTGCCAAGCTCACCCACGACCTTGCCCACGTCCCCGACTCCGACCTGGTCGGCTCGATCGGGCCGGGCACGCTCGTCGTGATCGACGAGGCCGGCATGGCCGACACCCTCACCCTCGCCTCCGTCATCGAACTCGCGGTGACGCGGGGTGCGTCGGTGCGGCTGATCGGCGACGACAGGCAGCTCGCCGCCATCGGCGCCGGCGGACTGCTGCGTGACATCACTTCCACCCACGGTGTGATCCGGCTCGACGAGCTGGTCCGGTTCACCGATACGGGCGAGGGTGAGGCGTCGCTGTCTCTTCGCGACGGCGACCGGGCTGCACTGGGCTTCTACCTGGACAACGACCGCGTCCACGTCGGCGACGTTGCGACGTGCCTCGACGACGTCTTCGAAGCGTGGTCACGTGAACGCGCCGGTGGGCGCGACTGCCTGATGCTCGCGCCGACCCGGGAGCTGGTGCGTGAGCTGAATCTTCGCGCGCAGGCATTCCGCGGTGTCGTGGGCGGGTCGGTCGGTCTCGCCGACGGCTGCTCGGCGCACCGCGGGGACCTGGTGATCAGCCGACGCAACGACCGCCGACTCGGGGTCAGTGGCACCGACTGGGTGAAGAACGGCGATCGCTGGATCGTCACCGACGTCCGCGCCGATGGCGCCCTGTCGGTGCGGCACGCAACGTCGCAGCTGCACGCGACCCTGCCCGCGGAGTACGTGCGCGAGCATGTCGAGCTCGGCTACGCCTCGACCGTCCACACCGCCCAGGGCATCACCACCGACGTCGTCCACGGGATCGTCGGCGGCACCGAGGACCGCCAGATGCTCTACACGATGCTCACTCGCGGCCGGGTCGAGAACCACGCCCACATCGTGCTCTCCGACGAGCCGGCGCATGCGTTGCCCTCGCCGACGGTCGAGCGCACGATGACGGCGACCGAGGTCCTCGAAGGCATCCTCGCCCGCGACGGAGCCGCCGTCTCCGCAACGTCGACGCGGGCCCGTGCCACGTCGCCCGTTGCGCAGCTGCAGGACGCCGTCGCTCGGTACGCCGATGCAGTTGCGCTCGCAACGTCCCAGTTGCGAGCGGACCCGGACCTCGCCGAGCCCGGTCCACTCCCCTGGCTTGCCGGCATCCCTTCCGAGGCGGCGTCGCACTCGGCATGGGGCCCGTACCTCGCCGCCCGGTCCCGCCGAGTCTCGTCGCTCGCCGCCGAGGTCGCCGCCGATCCCGTGCTGCCGGAGTGGACGGCGAAGTACGACGACGTCCTCACCCCGGAACTCAGGCGTGAACTGGCCCTCTGGCGAGCAGCCACGGGCGTACCCGTCGACGAACGAACGCTGGCCGGGCCCGTGCCGCACGACGACTGGGAGGCGGCATACCACCGCAAGCTCACCAGCCGGATCAACGCCCGCTACGGCGAGGCCGTGAAGACCTGGGCCGACCGCGTCGTTGAGTACGTCGGCAGGCGCGACGAGCAGACCGGTGAGCTCGCGAGGTACCTCAACCACCTCGCTCGCAAGGGCATCGACGCCGAGCGCCTCCTTGACCTCGCCGCCGCAAGGAAGCCGCTCCCCGTCGACCACCCGACGGCGGCGCTGGCCTTCCGGGTCAAGGATCTCGCCACCCCGAGGAAGCAACGACCGGCGGCCCCGTCGATCGAGCCCTTCCCGCGCCCGAGCCAGCGTCAGTCCGGCTCGTCCCTGGGGTTATAGATCGACGAAAGCCTCAATGCGGCAGATACGATAGGGACATGTCCGAGACAGCAACGCCCGCCCGGAAGCCGCTCAGCGGTCCCACGGGCCAGCGGGTAGTCGCCCACCGAGGCGAGCTGCTCGAGGTGCTGCGCCGTCACGGGGTCACGAACCCAGAGCTCTTCGGTAGCGCCGCACGGGGCGACGATCGCGACGACAGTGACGTCGACCTGCTTGTCGACTTCGCACCTGGGACCGACATCATCGACATCATCGGCATCAAGCGCGAACTGGAAGACCTGCTGGGTGTGCCCGTCGACTTGGTGCCACGCAGCGGCCTCAAAAAGCGGGTGCGCTCTCGGGCAGCAAGGGACCTACTGCCACTGTGAGCTGAGCCGACCCGACGCCGACCGACTCGACGACATCGCCGCAGCCATCACGTCGATCCGCTCCCACCTCCAACATGGACCGATCTCCGTCGAGATCGTCATGGACGCTGTCGCCATGCGGCTCCTGGAGATCGGCGAAGCGGTCAAGGGAATCAGTCCCGAGCTGACAGCGACGGAGCCCGACATCCAGTGGAGCGACATCGCGGGCATGCGCGACTTCCTCGCTCACCACTACTTCGCGACGAATCCCGAGATCATGCAGCTCACCATCGACAAGCGCCTGGCGCCTCTCGCCGCAGCCGTCGAGCGCATGAAGGGCCTCCTACCACCGGCGAGCTAGCTGCTCACATCGCCAGGTGCCCGTGCTCGGCCTCCTCTCGAATCGCCTTCATGGCGCCGGCCGCGCGACGACGGATTGAGCGGGAAGACATTGCGCGGGCTCCCTCCACCAGTTGCGTGACCGACGGCGTCATCAGCCCCCCTCGGCCGCGGCGCCCCGGAGCATGGATCTGCTCAGCCGCGTGGGCGAGGTCGAGTAGAAGGTCACGATCGCTCGCGACCAGCTTGCCGGAGTCGATCCCGCGCTGGAGGAGATCGGCGAGCACCTCCCTGCGCGCCACCTCGTCGTCTGCGGGTCCGGCCGGGATGGACTCATCGAAGGCGTCGACCAGCACGGTCATCGCCCACGCCTGATCACGACGCTTGGCGAGGTCGCCGACGCCGAGCTCGGCCATCGACTCTCGGTAAACGCGGTCGAGGATCTTCTTGGCGACGTACCTGTCGTCTGCGGGATCGTGTTCGCAAATCTGGATCCAGAGTTGGCCGGCCACGACCGCGTCGATCTCGTCAGCCAGGCGGCGGATGCGGCCGGCGACTCGCGCGGCACCCGGCATCAGGAGCCAGGCGAGCGCGACGTACGCCCGTCTCTCATCCTCGGCGATCTTCCGGAGGCTTGTGAGCACTTCATCGCGACCGGTCGGCTCGGCGTCCTGCATCCAGCGCGGCAGGTCCTTCAGGTCTTCGACGTCTGGCAGATCAGCCGATATCTGCCTCCATTCCGGCCACTCGGCTCGTAGTTCTCGCATATTCGGGGCGTTGATGTCGTCAACGCCCAGGCACGTGGCAACGCTCATCACGCTGCTCCTTCCTGTCCGCCCGGGGTTGGGTGACAGGTAGGTGCGCGAGGCTTCCCAGATCGCGAAATTTAGATTCGTCTAGATATGTACGATGCTGGTGTGACGAACTGGAGCCCACAGCCGAGGACGGTCATCGAGGAGGCGCGTCTCGCGAGCGGACTCGGCCAGGCCGAGCTCGCGAACCTCGCCGGGACCTCGCAGCCAACGCTGTCGGCCTACGAGCGAGGTAAGAAGAGCCCGGGCCTCGCCGTCGCCGAGCGAATCGTGAACGCCGCCGGCTGGAACATCGCCCTCCAACCGCGGGTCAGCTTCACCGAGCACCCAGCCCCGCCGGGATTCCGATTCCCCTTCACCGTCCCCGACCGGCTGTGGCGCCTCGAAGCTCCCGCATGCTTCGGCACGATCAAGTTCTTCGATCTCATCGACGACGACAACGACAAGTTCTGGTGGGACCTCTTCGACCGCGCGGACCGCAAGTTCGTGTACGAACGACTCCTCACCTACGGGGACGAGTCGAGCCTGGCCCTCTACCTCGACGGCGGGCTGCTGATCGACCTGTGGAGCGAGATGGAGGTACCCGAGCCGATGCGCACCCACTGGGCCGCGGTCGTCGAGGCCACGCTCCACAAACCGAGCCCCGCCGAGTCGGAGCTCTACCGCTGGGACGAGGACACCCGGCGCACTCCGCTCGAGGTCGTCAGACACGCAGGCAGGTAGCCCACAGCGAGCAGGCCACCAATCGGTCGGAGAGTCCGTTGACGCGCTCCCGGACCTCGGTGACGACGGCGTGAGCAAGGAAGTGCGCCTCTACTCCGCGAGGAGCGGTCCCCTGACGTGAGGTTCACTGCCACGATTGCCTGGGCCGGACGGCCCATCAATGTCGGACCTCGCCGATAGCCTTGCTTCGACATCCGGCGTGGCAGATAGGGGGCGAGCGTGCGAGAGCGCCTGTCTACGTCATCGTCGCCACGCCGTGGCTTCCGGCCTCGCGGCCGTCGTGCTGCAAGCAGTGACGTGCGATACAGATACAAGAAGGTGCGGGCCCGGCCCCAACACCAGGCCAACGTCGTGGACGACTTCCAGGAAGCAGGCTGGGAGTTCGACGGGCGGAGGAAGGGCCGGTTCGGTACGCAACTGACTTTCCGTCGCGAGGCCCCGAGAGTCCGCTGGGGATGGTGGACTCCGAGGACTTGGCTTGCTGCGCTTCTTGCAGGCGCTCTCCTGACAACCCTCGCTATAGTGGTCGTCAACAACGGCCCACAATGGCAAGCTCGCTACGAGGCCTGGGCCGCCGTGAGGGCACTCAATAGTGGTGACCTCGACGGCGTCGAGAAGCGCCTCGCCGACAACAGGGGCAACCCCGACTTCGCCTACTTCTTCACGTCCAAGGCCACCCCGCGTGCCCTCGGAGACGCCCTGGCCACTGTCGCCGGTACGAGCAAGGATGAGCCGCTCAAGGATGGAGTTGACCCCCACGAGTACGCACTCACGCTGACAGATCTTGCCGGGACTTTGGCTTTGGCCACTCACGGCACCGGAGACCGGGGCTTGTCGGAGCAATGGACTGCGGACTTCATTACGGCCACTACGAGGCCGTCCGATCTCTACAAGGTGGACGGCGGCATCTCGGACAAGATCCCATTCCACAAGACAGACGCTGAGAAGCGGAGGGACCAGGACGCCGCCAACAGGTCCAACCTGCTCCTGCTGCTCTCTCGCGGCTACTGGTCCTCCGAGTTCCTTCAGCAGGTGACCGAGAACTACTACGAGTTCGACCGCAGCGAAGGCGACGATGCGTGGCCGGATGCAGACCCCGACGATGACGTCGGATACGCGCCAGCTCCCACCGGCGTCTACCTGACCGATGGTGTACTCGCCCTCACCGCCGCCTTGACCGCGAATCCCGCTGCCAGCGAGTGGGCCTTCACGGGATTCAAGCCTGGGACGCGGGAGATCGAAGACACTGACTATTCCGTAGGCAACTTCACCCACTTCCTGTTGTTCGAGCACGAGTTCCCCGAGTCTGACGGCGAAGGCATAGGGATGACTGCCGCTCTCACTGCGCTGTCGTCAGCCATCGACTCGACCAGTTGGGCCGTCGGACCAGAAGACGAAACGTCTGCGAGCACCCCATCGACAGATGTCGGACCCATGCACGACGTCGTGGTTCTCCAAGCCCTGGCGCAGGATCTCGCCGAGAGCGACTGCTCTTGGGATCCGCGGGACTACGGCCACTGCTTGATCGACGCAGCCGGGACTGTGTGGCGCTGGGTCAAGCGATGGGGCCACTTGGTCCTCGACATACTCACGGTCGCGACTAGCTTCGCACCGCCTCCCTTCAATATCGCCGCCGTCGGCACGGGGACTCTGAATGCCACGTGGTACGCCATCGAAGGCGACTACGGGATGGCGGGTCTGTCACTCGCCGCCGCAGTCCCGGGCCTTGCCTTCTCCAAGATCGCCAAGAGCGCCACGGCCGGGAAAGACGCTGCGATTGCCGCAAAGGCAGGGAAGGCTGCCGGGAACTCGGATGAGATCGCTAAGGCAGCGAAGGAGATTCGTGCTGGCGCACCCTTGGCTGCTCAGCGGGTGAGCCCCTCGTTGGCGACCAAGGTCAAGATCCGTGACGCTGCACCGAAGACGGCGGATGGCGACTTCATCGATCCCAACACTGGGCAGATCGTGCCTCGCGAGGGCCCATTCCACTACGGACATAAGCCCGGCCATGAATGGCGCTGCATCAAGGAGAAGGCGGCCCGCCTAGGCTGGACCGAACAAGAACTCAGCGACTATGTGAACAACCCCGACCTCTATCAAATCGAGGACCCGGCTTCCAACATGAGCCATAAGTACGAGGCGAAGGTCTGCGCCAAGTAGGAGCTATGAATCAAGCAGAGCGTTCCCCGCTTCACATTGCCGCAATGGAAGACGACGTGCCCACCGTCGAAGCTCTCCTATCGAGCGGCGAATCGCCCGACGTGCAGGACGAGCAGGGCCTCACACCACTCCACTTCGCCGCCCAGCAGTACTCGGTTTCGGCCGCCGCAGCTCTGCTTCACGCCGGCGCAACAGTTGATGTCGAGAACGCCTTCGGCAACACCGCATTGTTCGTTGCGGTGTTCAACTCGAACGGTCGAGGCGAACTGATCGGGCTCCTCCGTTCCCACGGTGCAGATCCACTCCACAGCAATGCCAGCGGTCAAACACCGGTCGGCCTTGCCAGGCTTATCGCCAACTACGACGTCGCACAGTTCTTCAAAGACATCGCCCAGTAGTCACCGCCATCGTGCAGCAACCGGGTCTGCTGCTGTCCACGACCGCACGCACGGTGCTGCTGACATCGGTGAGCACCAAGGCTCGAGTCCAGCACCTCGGCCGATCGACTCATCCCCCGGGCCGATTCCGCAGGGATTCCGCAGGAGATCCGTCCGAGGCCGAAATCAGCCATCATCGACCGACGATCGAAATCGGCGTTTGCACAGGTCAGACCATGTTTTCCCGGGTTGATCAAGACCAGCCAACACCGCTTGTGGTGTTCGAGCTCTACTACGACATCTGAGTCGCTCGACGGATCACGTCGCACGTGCACTCATCACTGGCCCCGGCACCTGCCGGGGCCAGTGGCATGTCATGGACGGGTCGCCGGCTCCGACCACCCGTCCGGGGGGTTCATCGCTACCACCGGGTGGTTAGCGTCGAAGAATGACCAAGCTCTCGATCATCTACTACTCCAGCTACGGCACCGCGCACGCGATGGCCTCCCGCCTGGCCGAGACGGCCGAGGCGCAGGGAGCCGACGTCAGGCTGCGACGGGTCCGTGAGACGGCCCCCGACGAGGTGGTCCAGAGCGTCGAGGGATGGGCCGCACACGCCGCCTCGGTCGCCGACCAACCCGTTGCCGACCCCGAGGACCTCGACTGGGCCGACGCGGTGATCATGGGCTCCGGCACGCGCTACGGACACATCACGAGCCAGCTGCAGGCCTTCATCGACACGCTGGGGCCGCTGTGGCAGGAGGGCAAGCTGGCCGACAAGGTCTATGCGGCCTTCACCTCGAGCCAGACGCTGCACGGCGGCCAGGAGTCCACGATCCTGGCGATGCACACCACCTTCGCGCACTTCGGCGGCATCATCGTGCCTCCCGGCTACACCGACCAGACCAAGTTCAACGACGGCAACCCCTACGGCGTCGGCGTCGTCACCGGAGCCGGCGGGGTCGACGACACCGCGAACACCGCCCTGGACCACCTGGTCACGCGAGTGCTGTCGGTCGCGGGACGCCTCGAGTCCTGACGACTCCCCGGCCTGGGGGGACGGAAGTGGTCCCTCAGCGATACTCCGGGTTGGGGTGATCGGGGTCGGACAGGTCCCAGTTGCTGGTGACGTTGCCGTGGGCGGGCACTCCCCCGCCGTCCCTGAGCCGCCGCGCCGTGTGGAGCATGTTCCACGCGGCGAAGACGGCGTTGCGGGTGGTCCAGTGATTCCGCGCGCCCCGGTCGTCGTCGAGGTACGACGGCCCCGGGCCGGCCTCCCCGTTCCAGTAGGCGTCGACCTGGGGTGGGATGGTGAAGCCGATGTGGCTCAACGCATAGAGCATCTGCGCCGCGCAGTGCTTGCCGCCGTCCTCGTTGCCGGTGACCACGACCCCGCCGACCTTGCCGTAGTAGCTCCACTGACCGGCGTCGTTGAGCTCCCCGGACCAGCCGTAGAGCCGCTCGATGGCCAGCCGGGTCACCGACGACTGGTCGCCGAGCCAGATCGGGGTGGCGAGGACGACGATGTCGGCCGGCTCGACGAGCGAGCGGTAGAGGTCGGGGAAGTCGTCGCGCTCCCAGCCGTGCTCGCGCATGTCGGGCTGGACGCCGGGTGGGATGACGTGGTCGACGAGCCTCACCACGTCCACCTGCGCACCGACGCCCTCCAGCACCCGGCGGGTGACGGCCAGCAACCCGTCGGTGTGGCTCGGCTCCGGTGAGCGCTTGAGGGTCCCGTTGAGGACGACCACACGCAGGTCGTCGTACGAAGTGGTCGCAGCGGCCACCTCCGCGTCGATGAACCGTGCCACGGATGCGGGGATCATGGGGTGCTCCTTCACTGGGGGATGCCCGGCAGGCTGCTCGCGGGCGCGACCTCCCCAGTGTGGCGCGTGGTCGGGTCGGGACCGCCGCTGCGTGGTCGCCGGGCCGGCCGTGGGGGCACAGGGAACGTCCCCGGGGGCCCCTGTCCCCCGGGGACGCGCTTCCCCATCGCCCGAACGTCGTCGGGCCGTCACCAGCGCCGGTCGTGGAAGTACGGCGTGCGGTAGCCGTCCTCCCAGAACGGCGTGTAGCCGAAGTAGCTGTAGACCGGTCGGTAGTCCACCGGTCCGGTGAGGTCGGGGTCGTAGTCGAACCCCGACTCGACGTGGAGGTCGCTGCGCTCGAGACGCACGTGGGCGCGCACCCCCGACACCGCGTCCACGGGCACCAGCCGGTGGTGGTCACCGAGCCCCAGGACGCCGCCGGACGCGACCACGAGCATCCGCGCACGTCGCTCGTCCGCGTCGACCAGGATCTCCTCCACCTCACCGACCCGGTGGTCGCGCACGTCGAGGACGGTCATCCCGCGCACGTCGTCCTGCTCGTCCGCGAGGCCGAGGTCCGTCCCGGTGAGCGGGAGCAGCTCGAGGGTGGTCGTCATCGGTGACTCCTTCCGGGTGGGGGGGCGTCCACGATGGCAGCGGAGTGTGACAAGGAGGCGTGGAGCGACATTGCAGTTGCGTGACATTGCGCGGTGGCGCTCCGGGGGTGGCGTCCGGACCGGGTGACGATGCGACGATGGACGACATGCCCACGCGAGTTCTGGTCCTCGAGGACGACGCCGGACTCCGCACGTCGCTCCGGATGGTGCTCGAGGACGACGGCTACGAGGTCGTCGAGGCGAGCGCTGCCGATCGGGCCCTGGCGCTGGTCGACGCGGGCGTCGACCTGATGCTCGTCGACCTGATGCTCGGCGGGGTCGACGGGTTCACCTTCATCCGGCGCGCCCGTCCGGTGACCGAGGCCCCGATCGTCGTCATCAGCGCACGCGACGGCGTCGAGGACATCGTGTCGGCGCTCGAGGCCGGTGCCGACGACTACGTGACCAAGCCCTTCGACGTGGAGGAGGTGCAGGCGCGCATCCGCGCGCTGCTCCGTCGTCCGGCCCTCGCGGTCCCGCCGACGACCGACGGTGAGGAGCCGCTGCGGGTGGACGGGGGCCAGCCGCAGGACGAGGTCGTGCTGGACTCCGTCGAGGGTCCGCTGGTCTTCCGGCGCGCCGCGGCACAGCTGCTGCGGGGCGATCGCGAGATCCACCTGACGATGACCGAGTACCGCTTGCTCTCCGTCCTCGTCGACCATCTCGGCCGGGTGCTCAGCCGTACGGCGCTGCTCGAGCACGTCTGGGACCGGGGCTTCTTCGGGGACGAGCGCATCGTCGACGTCCACGTGCGACGGCTGCGCAAGAAGCTCGAGCTCGAGCCCACCGAGCCGGTGAGCATCGTGACCGTGCGAGGACTCGGCTACCGGCTCGACGCACGATGACCCCCCGGGTGCGGCGACCGGGCCTGCGCTCGTCGGTGACGGCTGCCTTCGCGATCGGCGCGCTGCTGCTGTCGGTCGCCCTGTCCGTGGGGACGTACGTGTCCGCCCGTCACCTGCTGGTGGACCAGCGAGAGCGCACCGCCCTGCGCCAGGCGTACGCCGACGCCGCTCTCGTCAGGGACGGGCTGCGGACGCCCGGCACTACGGTGGCCGAGGCCCTCGGGGCCGTCGCGCCGCCCTCCGGCGCGACGATGCTCGTGCGGCGTCGGGGGACGTGGTACTCCTCCAGCCTCGACCAGTCCGGCGACGACCTGACCGCCGTGGTGCAGCCGGCCGTCGCGGACGGCCGCGTCGGGCTCGGGTGGACGGCCCGCACCGATCCCCACTCGGTCGTGGTCGGCATCCCCCTGCCTGCGGTCGGTGCCGAGTACTACGAGGTGGCCGTCGCTGACGAGCTCGACGCCACGCTGCACACCCTCGCCCTGGCGCTCCTGCTGGGCGCCGCGCTCACGACCGTCGCAGGAGCCGGGCTCGGGCGCCTGGCGAGCAAGCGCCTCCTGGAGCCGCTCGCCGAGGTCACCCGTGCGGCCGGGGAGATCTCCGCCGGGAACCTCGGGACCCGCCTGCAGGACACCCTCGACCCGGATCTGGGCTCGCTGGTGACCTCGTTCAACCACATGGTGGACGCGGTGCACGAACGCATCCAGAGGGACGCCCGGTTCGCCGCCGACGTCAGTCACGAGCTCCGGACGCCGGTCACCACCCTCACCACCAGCCTGGCGCTGCTCCAGCGCTCGGAGGACCTGGACCCGCGCTCGCGCCAGGCCGTGGGACTGATGTCCGACGAGCTGTCCCGGTTCCGCCGGGCGCTCGAGGACCTCCTCGCCCTCGGTCGTCTCGAGGCCGGACTGGACGACTCGCGCGTCGCGGTGACCGGCGCCCGCGAGCTCGCCCGGCAGGCCCTCGCGGCCAGCGGTCGACCCGTCGACCTCGTCGTCGCGGGGGATGCGGTCGATGCTGCGGACCCGCTCGTGGGCGTCGACCGCGCGCAGCTGGTCCGGGCCCTGGTGAACCTCTACGACAACGCCGACCTCCACGGCGACGGACTCGTGGGCGTGGAGGTCGACACTCGCGACGGCCGCGCGGAGATCCGGGTCGTCGATCGCGGTCCCGGGGTGCCGACCGAGGACCGGACGCGGATCTTCGAGCGCTTCGCGCGAGCCGGCGGGTCCAAGCCCGGGACCGGCAGCGGTTTGGGCCTGAGCCTCGTCGCAGAGACGGTCCAGCGGCACGGCGGGCACGTCAGGTGCAGCTCGACCGGCGACGAGACGGCCTTCGTCGTCGACCTGCCGCTCGTCGCCGCGCGGGGTGAAGAGACGTGAGCTGCTCCCCCACTGGTCGACGCTCGATCGCGTGGCACCTGCTGGTGGCACTGGTGCCCGCACTGGCGCTCGCGGGCTGCGGACTCCCGGACGAGGACCGGACCCGCACCGTCGACACCCCGGTGCCCTACGAGCTGCTGGAGCGCGCCCCCGGTGCCGAGGACGCGACCACGACAGGCTCGCCGCTGCGGAGCGTCCCCGTCGTCCTGTGGCTGCGAGGGGACGACGCACTGGTGCCGGCGCCGGTCGCGGCGTCGTGCCAGGACCCCGCCACCGAGGTGGTCGAGACGACCCTCCGCACGCTGGCAGCCGCCCCCACGACGGAGGAGCGCAACGCGGGGCTGGCCTCGGCGCTGCCCCCGTCGGCCGGCCTCCGGCTGGTGTCGATCAGCGACGGCCTCGCCCGCGTGGACGTCGACCTGATCGACCTCGGAGATCCCGAGAGGCTGCCGTTCGCGGTCGGCCAGCTGGTGCTGTCGGTGACCTCCGCGCCCGACGTCGACGCGCTCGAGCTGGTCGCGTCCGGTCGTCCCGTCGAGGCGCCCCTGCCCGGGGGCGCACTTGCGGAGGGGCCGGTGACGGCGAACGACTACGCCGAGCTGCTTCCCGGGGGCGACACGTCCCCCGAGGTGCCGCCCGACCTCGGCTGCCCGGGCCAGGACCGCTGATCGCGACCAGGTGTGACAGTCGTGTGACGACCCGGTGACCAGCGTCCGTCGATCCTGCTCCACGTCGTTCGGTCTCCTTGCCCGACGCACCGCGTGGTGTCTTGATGGAGGAGCAGGGCCGGTCCCCGACCGGCACCGCACCACGAGAGGAGCAGACCGTGTTCACCATGACCACGAAGGCACGTGAGGTCGTCCGACGCGTGACGTCCCACCCTCGGATCGGAGCGACGTCGGGACTCCGGATCGCCTCGCAGGGACCCGGTGAGGACGCTCTCGGCGTCAGGACGGCGACCGGGCCGGAACGCGGTGACGAGGTGGTCGAGCGCGACGGTGCTCGCGTCTTCCTCGACGAGCCCGCGGTGCCGCGGGTCCGCGGTCGCCTGCTCGACGCGGTCACCAGGAACGGACGGGTGCACTTCGTGGTCAGGAACCGTCACTGACCCTGCGGTCTGATCCTGTCCACCCTTTGTCCAAGGTTTTCGTTTTTCGGCTGTCGGCCCGTCGCGGGCGTCGACAGACTCGGAGCACGCTCACGTCGAGCAACCACCCGCGAGCGTCCAGGAGATCTCGTGACCACCCTCGCGATCGTCCCCCCGCAGGCCGAGCAGTCGCTCCGGCCGACCCCCGCCCACTCGATCGACCGCCAGCGGCAGGTCCACGAGCTCATCGAGACGCACCTCGCGGTCGCCCGCTCGATGGCCGCGCGCTACCGCAACCGCGGCATCGACCTCGACGACCTCGAGCAGGTCGCACTCGTCGGCCTCACCAAGGCCGCCCAGCGCTTCGACACGGGCGTGGGCGAGGAGTTCCTGGCGTACGCCGCCCCGACGATCCGCGGTGAGCTGCGCCGCCACTTCCGCGACTCCGGCTGGATGATCCGCGTGCCGCGACGGGTGCAGGAGATGCAGGCACGCATCGCCTCTGCCGAGCAGGACCTGCTCGCCACCCTGGGGCGCTCGCCCCGTCCCTCGGAGCTCGCGGCGCGCCTCGGCGCCGACCTCGCCGACGTGGTGGAGGCGCTCTCGGCGGACGGGTGCTTCCGGCCCACCTCGATCGACACCACCGCCGGGGACGGCGACGACACGATCGCGAGCCTCATCGGGTGGCACGACTCTGGCCTCGCATCCGTGGAGGCCAGGCTGGTGCTCAACACTGCGCTGGCGGACCTGCCCGAGCGCGAGCGGCGGATCCTGCACTGGCGCTTCGTCGACGAGCGCACGCAGGCCGAGATCGCCGACCTCGTCGGGCTCACCCAGGCGCAGGTCTCGCGCATCCTGTCGCGCGTCCTGCGCCACCTGCGCGCGGGACTGTCCGAGCCGCTGCCCGCCGCCTGACGGCGGGAAGTCACGCGCTCGGCCCCTCCAGCGCGAAGACGCCGTAGCCGAAACCGTCGACGCTCACCCGGTCCCCCCGCACCGCCGCACCGCTGCCCAGCAGGAGCTCGGCACCGCGCATCGCAGTGAGGTCGAGCGCGGCCGGCTCCGCGCGCGGATTGACCACGACCACGTGGCCCTCCCCGCGCTGGTAGACGAAGGGGTAGTCCGGGTGCAGCACGCGGGTCGCGGCCCGGCCGCCGAGGTCCGGCGTGGACCTGCGCAGGGCGACGAGCCGCCTGACCAGGTGGAGCGTGGACGACGGGTCGGCTTCCTGCGCCGCCACCGTGGGGCGGGCGGGGTCGTCGTCGACCGGGAGGTAGAGGTCGGCGGGGTCGGCGGTGGAGAAGCCGGCGTTCGGCCCGTCGTCCCACTGCATCGGGGTGCGACACCCCGCGCGGTTGTAGGCGGGGTCGCAGCGCGAGCCCTCGACCTCGGGCATGTCGGGCAGGTTCCGCATCCCGATCTCGTCGCCGTAGTAGAGGCACGGGACCGTGCCCCAGGTGAGGAGGAAGGTCAGGGCCGCGCCGAGCTGCTCCGGCGTACGTGATCCCGCACGCAGTCGCGAGTAGTCGTGGTCGGCGCTCGCCATGATGACCGGGCGCGTGGGGTCCGGCCCACGGACCGCGTCCCAGCTCGCGAGGAAGACGTCGGTGCTGCCGCGGCCGGCCGCGTCGAAGAACGGCTCCCGCGGCGGCTGCCAGGGCAGGACGCCGGCGGCGTGGTTGTCGAACAGGCTCGCGTGCTCCTCGTGGATCACCAGGAAGAAGTCGGCATGGAAGGCCAGCCGGCCCCCGGCACGTGGCTCCTTGCCCTCGGGGATGATCACCGCGTCGGGGTGGTGCTCGTCGAGCCACTGGCGGACCCCGCGCCACAGCGCGGCCGTGAGGGCCTGGGCGCCGTCGGGGTCGACGTCGTCCTTGACCAGGGAGAAGGCCATGTCGATGCGGAACCCAGCGACGCCCCGGTCCAGCCAGAAGCCCATCACGTCCTTCAGTGCCTGGACGTTGCGCTGCGGCCCGGGCGCGTCGACCGCGTCACGCCACAGCTGGCCCTCACGCGTGCTCGCCCAGCCGAAGTTGAGGGCGGGCTGCTCGTCGTAGAAGTTCTTGAGGTACCACCCCGGCCGCGGCCCCGGGGACGGCACCCACGCCGGGGTGCCGGGGAGGTCGCTCGCCCATGCCGTGTCCGGCTCGTCGGTGCGCCACACGTAGCGATCGCCCTCGGGCGAGGGGCCCGAGGCGTGCAGCTCGCGCTGGAACCAGGCGTGCTCGATCGAGGTGTGGCCCGCGACGAGGTCGAGGAGCACCCGGATGCCGCGGGCCCGCGCCTCGGCGACCAGCTCCTCGAGGTCGTCGTTGGTGCCGTATCGCGGCGCGATCCGCAGGTAGTCCGAGACGTCGTAGCCCGCGTCGACGAAGGGTGAGGCGAAGCACGGGTTGAACCAGACGGTGTCGACGCCGAGGGAGGCGATGTGGTCCAGGCGGTCGATCACGCCGCGCAGGTCCCCCACGCCGTCGCCGTCGGAGTCGGCGAAGGACTGGGGGTAGACCTCGTAGAGGACGGCGTCGTGCAACCAGTCGGTGCCCATGTCTCAGTCGTCCTCCCAGTAGGGGCCCTTGCGGTAGGGGTCGCGCTCGATCGTGGTGACCGGGCGGCGCTCGGTGACCCAGACCCGGCGCTCCGTGCCGTCCGCGGCGACCACCATGCGGCGTACGCGGAAGTTGGCGTACGACGTCGTGTAGGCGTTGCGTGAGTTGCGGGTGTTGTTCCACTGGTAGTCGAAGTTGCGGAGGTACTTCTTCGCCACGACCGCGCCGCGCACGGTGAACCAGATCTCGTCGTTGGCGCTGCTGAGGCTGGACCAGTTCACCGAACCGGTGAGCACCATGTCGGTGTTCGGGACCCCGTTGTAGGTGCCCTGGACGACGAGGTACTTCTGGTGGCTGTAGTAGTCGAGGATCAGGTCGTCGACGCCGTCGTTGTTGAGGTCGAAGTTGTCCTCGGTGTCGAAGTCCAGTCCCGTCGAGCGCAGCGGGATCCGACCCCGGGCGGTGGGCGCGCCGAGGACCCCCTTGGTGTGGTAGCCGATGAGGCCGTAGCTCACCCTCACGTCGCAGCCCTGGACCCACTTCTTGCGGATCGCGGCGGCGAGGTAGTCGCCGCGCTCGCCGCGCATGGTGTGCATCGACAACGCGAGGCGGGTGCGGGTGACCTTGCCGGTGACGGGATCGACGTTGCGGCACTGCACCCGGTCGAGCAGGGTCAGCACGAGGTCGTTGCGCGGCCCCGACGCCCGCGGGAAGGCGACGACCGTGTGCTTGTCGACCGAGTCGTCGCAGACACCGAGGAGCGGCGTGCCGCAGAAGGCGAGCGGCTCCTGGCGGGTGTCGTGGTCCTTGCGCATGTCGTTGAACAGTCCGACCATCTGGCGGAACAGCTCGTGGTCGCCCTCGGTGAAGTAGAGGTCGTTCCACTGGTGGATCGCGGCGTTCCGCGTCATGTTGGCCGACCCCACAGCGATGACGTCCTCGGACCGTCCCGCCTGGCTGAAGAGGTAGAACTTGGAGTGCAGGTTGTTGAAGTCGCTGGCCGCGCCGCGGCAGCTCTGGCGGCACTTGTAGATGAAGCTGTTGCGGCGCGGGTTCTTCCCGATCTCGGCGCGGATCACCCTCAGCGCCGCGTTCTCCCAGTGGTCGTTGAGCAGCATCTGCACCCTCACGCCACGCCGGTGGGCGGCCACCAGGGCACGCGCCACGTTCATCCGGTCCAGCGAGTAGATCGCGATCCGGATGGTGGAGCCCTTCGGCGTGCGGTTGATCGTGTCGATCACCTTCCGCTCGATGCGGAAGTGCCCCTCGGCCAGGTGCGGGTCATTGAAGAAGGGCCCGCTCGGCGCCTCCCAACGACGCGTCTTCTGCGGTTTCGCCTGCACGGCCCGGTCCGCCTGAGCGGCCCCGACCCCCTGCGACGCGCTCGACGCGGCGACCCCGGGAGCGACTGCTCCCAGCGACGCCGTCAGCGCCAGACAGATGCTCCCCACGAGCATCGACAGCTTCGACACGACCGGACCCCTTCTGCGGATGGTGCCGTGCCAGCATAGGTACCCTCGGCCCGCTCCGGGCGCTGCCTCGCCGCTTGACTCGTTCGAACACGTGTTCGATGATGGGGCCATGTCCTCCGCCCGCTCGATCGCCGCCCTGGACCCGGGGCGCTCGGTGGTCGAGCAGCTGCGGGAGCGGGTGGCGGCCATGGAGCGCAAGCCGGCCGGCGAGCCGGTCCCGACCCTGCCCGGGCTGGCCGACCTGGTGCCGATGCGCGCCGGGGCGACGTACGCCGTCGACTCCGCCTCGCTGGCCCTCGCCATGGCGGCCGGGGCCTCCCGTGCCGGGGAGTGGGTCGGCTTCGCCGGCTGCGCGGACTTCGGCGCCGAGGCGGCAGCGGAGCTCGGCATCGAGCTCGCCCGCACGGTGCTCGTGCCCGATCCCGGCGCGCACTGGCTGGAGGTGACCGCAGCGCTGGTCGACGTCCTGCGCGTGGTGGTGCTGCGCGCTCCCGCAGCCGTCGACGAGCGCACCGCCGGGATCCTCGACTCTCGCCTGCGCACCCGCTCCTCGGTGCTGGTCGTCCACGGCGACTGGCCGCGGGCGGAAGCCCGGCTGAGCCTCGAGGAGTCCGTGTGGACCGGTCCCTCCTCGGGCACCGGACAGCTGCAGGAGCGCCACGCCCGCCTCGTGGTGCGCCGGGGTGCCCGGCCGCCGCAGCGCGCCGACCTGGCCTGGCCGGGGGTGCGCCGGGCCGACTCCTCGACGCAGGACCTGCGCCGGGTCTCGGGGTGAGCACCCCGTGAGGGTGATGGTCGTGTGGTGCCCCGACTGGTCGGTGGTCGCCGCTCTCGACGAGGCCGACCGGTCGCTGCGCTCCCCCGCCGCCGTGCTGGCCGCCAACGTCGTCGAGGTGTGCAACGGTCCCGCCCGCGCCGAGGGCGTACGCCGCGGGCAGCGCCGCCGCGACGCGCAGGCCCGGTGCCCCGAGCTGGTGCTGCTCCCCGCCAACCCCGACCGCGACGCCCGGGCCTTCGAGCCGGTCCTGTCGGTCGTGGAGGACCTGCGCCCCGGGGTGTCGGCCCTGCGCCCCGGGCTGCTGGCCGTGCGCGCGCCCGGGAGCTGGTACGGCACCGAGACCGCCGCGGCGGCGACCGTGTGCCAGGCGCTGGTCGAGAGCGGCGTGTGGGACGTCCGGTTCGGCATCGCCGACGACCTCTTCACCGCCGAGCAGGCCGCCCGCACCGCCGACGTGCAGTCGTGGACCGTCGTGCCGCCCGACGGGTCGGCCGCCTTCCTGCGCGGCCTGCCCGTGCACGTGCTCCAGGACGACGGGCCGCGCGGGCGCGAGCTCGTCGGCCTGCTGCAGCGCCTCGGCCTGCGCACGCTCGGCGACCTCGCCGACCTGCCGGGCGACGCCGTCGAGCACCGGCTCGGCAGCCACGGTGCGGCCGTACGCCGACGCGCCCGCGGCGAGGACCGCACGCTCTTCGCCGCCCGCACCCCTCCTCCCGAGCTGGACGCCGAGGTGGTCTTCGAGCCACCGCTGGAGTCGGTCGAGGCGATCACCTTCAGCGTCCGCACCACGGCCGAGCGCTTCGTCTCACAGCTGGCGCAGCGCCAGCTCGTCGCCACCGGCGTGCGGGTCGAGGCCGAGTCCGACGGTGCGGTCTGCTCGGCGCGCACCTGGCTGCACTCGCGCCACTTCTCCGCGCGCGACCTGGTCGACCGGGTGCACTGGCAGCTCCAGTCGGCCGGGTCGACGAGCGGGCCCGGCGGCTCGCTGCGCGCCCGCAAGCAGTCGGGCGAGGTGCGCACCCCTATCGAGCGGGTCCGGTTCGTCCCGGAGGTGGTCGAGCCCGCCGCCGCCCACGGCGAGGCGCTGTGGGGCTCGGCCTCCGACGACCTCGTCGAGCGCGGGGTGGCCCGGGTGCAGGGCATGGTGGGCTTCGACGCCGTACGCCGTCCGGTGCTTCAGGGCGGACGCAGCCCGGCCGCCCGGCAGTCGCTCGTGCCGTGGGGCGAGCGGGCGGTCGACCTGCGGCCCGTCGACCGACCGTGGCCGGGCCGGGTGCCCGGGCCGGCGCCGGTGCGGGTCTTCACGACTCCCCCGGTCGCCGAGGTCGTCGACGACGCGGGACGCGAGGTGCGGGTCACCGACCGCGGCGTCGTCACAGGTGAGCCGCGCCGCTTCCGGCTCGGCGACGGCGTCCTGCCCTGGCAGCCCGTGACCGCGTGGGCCGGTCCGTGGCCCACCGACGAGGGCTGGTGGTCGGGAGGCGCCGGGCCGAGCGCCCGCTTCCAGGTCGTCGGCGCCGACGGACGGGCGTGGCTGCTGCTGCGGGGGCCCGAGGGGTGGTCGCTGGAGGCCGGCTATGACTAGGTCTCGATACGCCTCGCTCGTTCCTCGCTCGGCTACTCGACCTCCGAGAGCGGGTGACTGATGGGCTGGAACAACCCCGCCATGCACTGGAAGGAGCTCGAGCGCCGGCTCAGCGGGCTCCCCGGCGCCGACGACGCGCCGGTGTCGCGGCGCAAGCGCGCCTCCACCGAGGCGCGGGTGATCGAGCGCCCGGTCGCGACGACGCCCTACGCCGAGCTGCACTGCCACAGCCACTTCAGCTTCCTCGACGGCGCCAGCTCACCCGCGGAGCTCGTCGAGGAGGCGGTGCGCCTGGGCCTCCACGCGCTCGCCGTCACCGACCACGACGGCTTCTACGCAGCGCCCATGCTGGCCGAGGCAGCCGCGGCCTACGACCTGCCGACGGTCTTCGGCGCCGAGCTCTCGCTCGGCCTGGGCGGCCCGCAGAACGGCGTACCCGATCCCGAGGGCAGCCACCTGCTGGTGCTGGCGCGGGGCGTCGAGGGCTACCACCGCCTCGCGGCCGCGATCACCGACGCGCACCTGCGCGGCGACGAGAAGGGCCGACCGGTCTACGACCTCGACGAGCTCGGCGAGCGGGGGCGCGGTCACTGGGCGGTGCTCACCGGGTGCCGCAAGGGCAGCGTGCGGCAGGCCCTGTCCTCCGGGGGCGAGGCGGCCGCGTCCGAGGCGCTGGACCGGCTGACGGCGCTCTTCGGGATCGAGCACGTCCTGGTCGAGCTGTCCCCGCGACCCGGGGCCGATGCGACCAACGCCTCGCTCGCCCGGCTCGCCGCGGTCCACGGCCTCGACGTCGTGGCGGCCGGCAACGTCCACCACGCGACCCCGCGGCAGGCGCGCCTCGCCTCGGCGATGGCCGCCGTCCGCGCCCGCCGCAGCCTGGCCGACCTCGACGGCTGGCTCGACCTGTCCGGCGCGGCCCACCTTCGCAGCGGCGAGGAGATGACGACCGCGCTGACAGCCCACCCCGGAGCCGTCGAGCGCAGCGTGAGCCTCGCCGACGAGCTGGCCTTCGACCTGCGCAAGGCCTCGCCCGCGCTGCCGAAGCGGCAGATCCCCGAGGGGCACACCGCCGACTCGTGGCTGCGGGTGCTGGCCGAGCGCGGTTTCGCCGAGAGGTACGCCGGCGTCCCGCACGAGGCCGCGGCCCGCGAGCGGCTCGAGCACGAGCTGCGCGTCGTCGCCGAGAAGGACTTCGCCGGCTACTTCGTGATCGTCCACGACATCGTCGCCTTCGCCCGCTCCCGGCGGATCCTGTGCCAGGGCCGCGGGTCCGCGGCGAGCTCCGCGGTCTGCTACGCCCTCGGCATCACCGCCGTCGACGCCGTCTTCTACCAGCTCCCCTTCGAGCGCTTCATCTCCGCGCACCGCGACGAGGAGCCCGACATCGACGTCGACTTCGACTCCGACCGCCGCGAGGAGGTGATCCAGTGGGTCTACGACACCTACGGCCGCCGCAACGCAGCCCAGGTCGCCAACATCATCAGCTACCGCCCGCGGATGGCCGTGCGCGACGCCGCCAAGGCGCTCGGCTTCTCCCAGGGCCAGCAGGACGCCTGGTCCAAGCAGATCGACGGCTGGAAGGCGGTCGTGGCCGGAGACCAGGGCGACCCCGACGCCCACGACGTGCCCGCACCCGTGGTCGCGCTCGCCGAGGAGCTGATGGGCGCGCCGCGACACCTCGGCATCCACTCCGGAGGGATGGTCCTCACCGAGCGGCCCATCGGCGAGGTCTGCCCGATCGAGCGCGGGCGGATGGACCGCCGCACGGTCCTGCAGTGGGACAAGGACGCGTGCGAGTCGATGGGTCTGGTGAAGTTCGACCTGCTCGGCCTCGGGATGCTCGGCGCGCTCGACCACATGATGCGGCTGGTCGCCGAGCACCTCGGCGAGGAGTGGGACCTCGCGACGATGCCCAAGGAGGAGCCGGCCGTCTACGACATGCTCTGCCGCGCGGACTCCATCGGCGTCTTCCAGGTCGAGAGCC
The DNA here is from genome assembly GCA_964021995.1 of Nocardioides furvisabuli. Taxonomy (GTDB): domain Bacteria; phylum Actinomycetota; class Actinomycetes; order Propionibacteriales; family Nocardioidaceae; genus Nocardioides; species Nocardioides furvisabuli_A. The sequence goes on from CAXHZJ010000015.1 coordinate 51,080, forward strand.
GCGCGCAGATCGGCACGCTGCCGCGGCTGCGTCCTCGCGAGTTCTACGACCTCGCGATCGAGATCGCCCTGATCCGCCCCGGCCCGATCCAGGGCGGCGCCGTGCACCCCTACGTCCGCCGCGCGACCGGCAAGGAGCCGGTCACCTACGACCACCCCGAGCTCGTCCCCGTGCTCGAGCGCACCAAGGGCGTCCCGCTCTTCCAGGAGCAGCTCATGGCCATGGCCGTCACCCTCGGCGACTGCAGCCGCGACGACGCCGACCTGCTGCGCCGCGCGATGGGGTCCAAGCGCGGGGTGGAGCGGATCGAGTCGGTGAAGGCGAAGCTCTACTCCGGCATGCGGCGACGCGGCATCACCGGCGAGCTGGCCGACTCGATCTACGTCAAGATCCTGTCCTTCGCCAACTTCGGCTTCGCGGAGTCGCACGCGCTGTCCTTCGCGCTGCTTGTCTACGCCTCGTCGTGGTTCAAGCTCCACTACCCGGCTGCCTTCCTCGCCGGGCTGCTCCGCAACCAGCCGATGGGCTTCTACTCCCCCCAGTCGCTGGTCGCCGACGCGCGGCGCCACGGCGTCGACGTACGCCGCCCGGACGTGACGCGGTCGTCGGCCCAGGCCGACCTCGAGGGCGTCGTCGTCGGCCCGGTCGCGCCCACCGGCCCCGACGCGTGCTGTCGGCCGCGCTTCGAGCGGACCGAGTGGGTGCCGGGCACCCCCGACCCGGTGCCCGCGCACCGTCGCGACGCCGCGCTCGCCGTACGCCTCGGCCTCGACTCGGTGCGCGGCATAGGCCTCGACGTGGCGCGCCGGATCGTCGCTGCCCGCGAGGAGTCACCCTTCACCGGCGTCACCGACCTGTCGCGACGAGCGGACCTCACCACGGCGCAGCTGGAGGCGCTGGCGACCGCCGGGGCCTTCGACGCGTGGGGGCTCGACCGCCGCGAGGCGCTGTGGGCCGCCGGCTTCGCCGAAGGGGCCGACCACCTCCCCGGCACCACCCCGTCGCCGGACGCGCCCACGCTCCCGGGGATGAGCGAGCCCGAGCTCACCCTCGCCGACCTCTGGGCCACGGGCATCTCGCCCGAGCGTCATCCGGTCGAGCACCTGCGCGAGGAGCTGCGGCGCGCGGGCATCCGCTCCGTGGCCGACCTCGCGACCGACGAGGCCGGGCGTCGCGTCCACGTCGCCGGGCTCGTCACCCACCGGCAGCGGCCGGGGACGGCGATGGGCGTCACCTTCCTCAACCTCGAGGACGAGACCGGCATGCTCAACGTCGTGTGCTCGATCGGGGTCATGAAGGCGCACCGGCAGGCTGCCCGCAACCGCGTCGCCGTGGTCATCCGCGGGCGGCTCGAGCGCAACGAGGGCGTCACCAACCTCGTCGCCGACAAGGTCGAGGAGATCGACGTCGTGGTGCCGGGGGCGGGCGCGGTGCTGCAGGCGCGGGCGTCGTCGCGCGACTTCCGGTGAGGGCGACCCTGCGCCGTCAGAGCAGCTTCACCACGGTCAGCAGGACGACGGAGTCCTCCACCGCGTCCAGCGCGTGCCGCGAGTCAGGGATGGTGAGGAGGTCGCCGGGCGACCCGTTCCACTCGGTCTCCGCCGCGCGCAGCGTCACCCGGCCCTCGAGGACCTGGAGGGTCGCCTCACCCGGACTCTCGTGCTCGTCGAGCCTCGAGCCCGCGCGGAGCGCGATCAGCGTCTGGCGGAGGGCGTGCTCGTGCCCTCCGTAGATGGTGTGGGCACTCCGACCGCTCGATGCCGCCGTGGCGTTCGACAGGTGCTCCCGGACGAGCGCGGTCAGTGATTCCTTCTGCATGTGGTGCTCCTCGTGTCGCGTGCGGTGGTGACCCTCAGGCCTGGAGGCGTGGGTCGCGATCTCACGCTCAGCCCACCCGGTCCCAGCCCCGACGGGGTCGGTGGCTGCCGAGCTGCTCGTCGTCCCGGCTGCGATAGACGATGTAGGGGCGCGTGAGGTAGCCCAGCGGGGCGCTGAAGACATGGACGAGACGGGTGAACGGCCAGAGTGCGAACAGGCCGAACGCCACGAGGGCGTGGAGCTGGAAGCCGAGCGGCGCCTCGCCCATCAGGTCGGCGTCGGGCTGGAACGCGAGGAACGACCGGAACCAGACCGACACTCCCTCGCGGTAGTTGTACTCGCCGCCGATGGTCAGGATCGAGCCGGCCACGGTGTTCCACATCCCCAGCAGGATCGCGACGACGAGGAAGGCGTACATCACCTTGTCCATCACGGTCGTTGCCGAGAAGACCGGCCCGACGGTGCGGCGCCGGTAGACCAGGATGGCCAGCCCCACCACGGTCGCGACACCCGCCAGCAGTCCCCCGCCGACCGCCGCCACGTGGTAGGTCTGCTCGCTGATGCCCACCGCGTCGGTCCACGACTGCGGGACCAGCAGCCCGAGGACGTGGCCCCCCACGACGCCGAGCATGCCGAAGTGGAACAAGGGGCTGCCGATGCGCAGCAGTCGGTTCTCGTAGAGCTGCGAGGACCTCGTGGTCCACCCGAACTTGTCGTAGCGGTAGCGCCACAGGTGCCCGACGACGAAGACGGTCAGACAGATGTAGGGGAAGACGACGAAGAGGAACTCGTTCATGCGCGCACTCCCGGGAACGATGGCATGGGCAGGAGGGTCTTCTCCGGTGCTGCACCCGTCACGGCGCCCGGGCTGAACTGGGGGTTGGCGAAGGGGGCCAGGCCCACTTCCTCCTCCGGAGGGCCTTCGGCTGCCAGACGGCGTACGGCGTCGCGCTCCTCACCGCGCAGCGGCGGCAAGGTCGCCGTGACGGCGTCGATCAGGCTCGCCCACGGCGAGCGCATGTCGCGCAGCGAGAGGCGAAGCAGCTCGAGCCCCGCCCGGTGGTCGAGCATCAGCTGTCGGCCCAGGTCGCGGTCGATGGTCGCCGCGAACTCGAGCACCACGCAGAGGTGGTCCGGCAGCTCCGCGTCGTCGAGCTCGAAGCCCGCGCCGAGGTAGGTCTGCTTGAAGCGCAGCAGCGCCATCCCCCGCTTCCGCGTGTCGCCGTGGGCGAAGTAGGTCAGGAACAGGTTGCAACGCCGCCGGTTGTCGAAGGTCTCGACGTAGTCGGCCTGCAGCTCGGTCAACGGCGTCGACTCGAGGGCGTCGACGAAGTGCCGGAGCGAGTCACCGATCGTGGGCGGCAGCCCCAGCGACGCCGACCTGACCAGCTCGGCGTTGGCGAGCGCCGCCTCGTCGGGATAGTCGAGGAGCAGCGAGACCGACTGCCACACGACGGTCAGCTGGTCGGGCGTGAGCGCCGATCTCCTCCGGCTGCTCACGAGTCCGGTCCCCTGGTTGGGAAGAGTCCGGGCGGCGATCCCTTGCCGTCCCAGTTGAGCAGGTTGATGCGGGTGCCCTTGTCCTGAGGACCGGCGAGCGTGTCGGAGGTCTGGCGGTCCTGGAGCATCTGGAAGTTCTCGACCGCGATGGGGGTCGGCACCCCCGACCCCTCGCCGAAGACGTCCTGCTGGCCGCCGCCGTACTCCGAGACCGAGCACTCGGTGGACAGCTCCTCGAGGGAGTGCGCCTGCTCGGCGTGCGCGGCGGGGATCACGTAGCGCTCGTCGTACTTCGCGATCGCGAGGAGCCGGTACATGTCGTACATCTCCTCCTCCGTCATGCCGACCGCGGCGGGGATCGAGGCGTCGGGGTCGCGGCCCATGTTGATGTCGCGCATGTAGCAGCGCATCGCAGCGAGCTTCTTGAGCACCGCGTCGACCGGCTCCACGTCGCCCGCGGTGAACAGCTCGGCGAGGTACTCGACCGGGATCCGCAGCGCATCGATGGCGGCGAAGAGGTTGCCGGTGTCCTCGGCGTCCTCGCCGGTCTCCGCGACGACCTCGACGACCGGCGAGAGCGGCGGGATGTACCAGACCATGGGCATCGTCCGATACTCCGGATGCAGCGGCAGGGCCACCTTGTAGGTGTTGATCAACGCATGGATCGGTGAGCGCTGCGCGGCCTCGATCCAGTCGCGGGCGATACCGGCCTGCTCCGCCTCCCGGATCACGTCCGGGTCGAAGGGGTCGAGGAACACGTCGCGCTGCGCCTCGTAGAGGCCGTGGTCGTCCTCGGTCGAGGCGGCCTCGAGCACCTTGTCCGCGTCGTAGAGCATCAGGCCGATGTAGCGCAGCCGACCGACGCACGTCTCGGCGCACACCGTCGGCAGGCCGACCTCGATGCGCGGGAAGCAGAACGTGCACTTCTCGGCCTTGCCGGTGCGGTGGTTGAAGTAGATCTTCTTGTAGGGGCAGCCGGACACGCACTTGCGCCACCCGCGGCACTTGTCCTGGTCGACCAGGACGATCCCGTCCTCCTCGCGCTTGTAGATCGCGCCGCTGGGGCACGACGCCGCGCACGACGGGTTGAGGCAGTGCTCGCAGATCCGGGGCAGGTAGAACATGAAGGTCTGCTCGAACTCGAGCTTCACCTTCTCGGCGATCCTGGCGAGCATCGGGTCTCGGTGCGCCGTCTCGGTCGACCCACCGAGGTCGTCGTCCCAGTTGGCCGACCACTCGATCTTCATGTTCTTGCCGCTGATCAGCGACTTGGGACGGGCGACCGGGGTGTGCTCCTGGGCCGGCGCGTCGGTCAGCGTGGAGTAGTCGTAGGTCCACGGTTCGTAGTACTCGCCGATGGAGGGCAGCTTGGGGTTGGAGAAGATCGTCAGCAGGTTCTTGAACCGCCCGCCGGCCCTGAGCACCAGGCGTCCGCGGTCGTTGAGCTCCCACCCGCCCTTCCACTTCTCCTGGTCCTCGTAGGTCCGGGGGTAGCCCAGGCCGGGACGCGTCTCGACGTTGTTGAACCAGATGTACTCCGTGCCCGAACGGTTGGTCCACGCCTGCTTGCACGTGACCGAGCAGGTGTGGCACCCGATGCACTTGTCGAGGTTCATCACCATCGCCATCTGTGCCATCACTCGCATCTCAGTACTCCACGTCTTGCGAGCGCTTGCGGATGATGGTGACCTCGTCACGTTGGTTGCCGGTGGGACCGAGATAGTTGAAGGCGAAGGTCAGCTGGGCATAGCCGCCGATGAGGTGCGACGGCTTCACGAGCAGGCGCGTCAGCGAGTTGTGGATGCCGCCGCGCTTGCCCGAGGTCTCGGCCAGCGGGACGTCGATGAGCCGGTCCTGGGCGTGGTACATGTACACCGTCCCCTCGGGCATCCGGTGGGAGACGATCGCCCGGGCGACGACGACGCCGTTGCGGTTGACGGCCTCGATCCAGTCGTTGTCCTTGATGCCGACCTTGACGGCATCGCGATCGCTCATCCAGATGTTCTGGCCGCCTCGTGACAACGAGAGCATGAAGAGGTTGTCCTGGTACTCCGAATGGATCGACCACTTGTTGTGCGGCGTCAGGTAGCGCACGGTCAGGCCTTCCACCTGGTCGACACCGTCGACGGCAGAACCGTCCGAGACGGTCCCGAGGTCTGGTTCGGCGAACAGGGCCGCCATGTTGAGCGGCGGCCGGTAGACCGGGAGCCCCTCGCCCAGCTCGGTCATCCAGTCGTGGTCGAGGTAGAAGTGCATCCGACCGGTCAGGGTGTGCCACGGCTTCTTGCGCTCGACGTTGATCGTGAACGGCGAGTAGCGCCGACCACCGGTCTCCGAGCCCGACCACTCCGGTGACGTGATCACCGGCACCGGCGGCCCCTGGGTGTCGGCGAAGGTGATCTGCTTGCCCTCGTGCTCGGCGGCCAGGTCGGCCAGGCGCACCCCCGTGCGCTTCTCCAGCGTCGTGAAGCCCTGGGTGGCGAGGTGGCCGTTGGTGGTCCCGGACATGGCGAGGATCGCCTCGCACACGTCGACGTCCTTCCTCAGTGACGGGCGTCCGGCGGCGACGCCACCACGGACGGCCCCGTTCTTCGCGCGCAGGTAGTCCACCTGCTTGCCGAGCTCGAAGGTGACGCCCTTGGTCGTCGCGCCGAGGGAGTCGACCAGCGGTCCGAGGGCGTTCATCTTCTCGGCGACCGCGCCGTAGTCGCGCTCCACCTCGACCAGCTTGGGCATCGTCACGCCGGGGATCGGCTCGCACTCGCCCTTCTTCCAGTCGCGTACGACGCCGTGCGGGTTGGCCATCGCGTCGGGCGTGTCATGGGTCAGCGGCACCGCCACGACGTCCTTGCGCACACCGAGGTGCGTGGCCGCGAGGTCGCTGAACTTCTCGGCGATGGTCTGCCACGCGTCCCAGTCGGTGCGGGTCTGCCACGGCGGGGCGATCGCCGGGTTGAACGAGTGCACGAAGGGGTGCATGTCGGTCGTGTTGAGGTCGTGCTTCTCGTACCAGGTCGCCGCGGGCAGGACGACGTCGGAGAAGATCGTCGTGCTGGTCTGCCGGAAGTCGATCGTCATCAGCAGGTCGAGCTTGCCCTCGGGCGCCTCGTCCCGCCACCTCACGTCGACCGGCCGGTGCTCCTCCGGCGTCTCGGTCGCGCGCACCGACGAGTCGGTGCCCAGCAGGTGCTTGAGGAAGTACTCGTTGCCCTTGCCGGAGGAACCGAGCAGGTTGGCCCGCCAGATCGACAGGATGCGCGGGTAGTTCTGCGGGGCGTCGGGATCCTCGCCGGCGAAGTCGAGCTCGCCGGACTTCAGCTGCTCGACGACGTACTCCCCCACCGGCTTTCCTGCGGCAGCCGCGTCGTCGCTGAGGTCGAGCGGGTTGCGGTCGAAGGTCGGGTAGGACGGCATCCAGCCCATCCGCGCGCTCTGGGCGATCACGTCGGCGGTCGACTTGCCCGCCATCTGACCGCTGCCGGTGGTCGCCGACAACGTGTCGGCGCCGAACTGGTCATAGCGGAACTGGTCGGTGTGGAGGTACCAGTACGCCGTCTGGATCATGTTGCGCGGGGGCCGGTTCCAGTCGAGTGCGTTGGCGACCTGCGTGTACCCGGTGATGGGCCGCACCTTCTCCTGCCCGACGTAGTGCGCCCAGCCGCCACCGTTGACGCCCTGGCAGCCGGTGAGGTTGGTGAGGGTGAGGAACGCGCGGTAGATCGTGTCGGAGTGGAACCAGTGGTTGGTGCCGGCGCCCATCACGATCATGGAGCGGCCCTTCGACTCCTCGGCGTTGGCGGCGAACTCCCGTCCGATCCGTGCCGCTGTCGCAGCGGGGACGCCCGTGATCGCCTCCTGCCAGGCAGGTGTGTACGGCGACTCCGCGTCGTCGTAGCCCGTGGCCCACTGGCCCGGCAGGCCGGGCCGCGCGACGCCGTACTGCGCGAGGAGCAGGTCGAAGACCGTGGTGACGAGGTGGCCGTCGACGCGGCGCACGGGCACACCGCGCGGCAGGTCGGCAGCGGCACCGTCGGGGGTGTCGAAGCGCGGCATCCGCACGAGCACGGTCTCGACGGGGGTGCCGTCCGCGCCACCGTCGAGCAGCGAGAGCTGCGGGGCGACGTCGCCGAGCTCGAGGTTCCACTTGCCCACACCGGTCTCGCCGTAGCGGTGGCCGAGCGACCCGTTCGGGACGACCGGTTCTCCGGTGCGTGCGTCGATCAGAACCGTCTTGAAGGCCGCGTTCTCCACTGCGGCGTCGGTCGGGTCGAGGTCGGCGGCGGTCAGGAACTTCCCTGCGGTGAACTGTCCGTCGACACCCTCGACGAGCTTCACGAGGTAGGGCAGGTCGGTGTAGGTCTTCACGTACTGCGTGAAGTAGGGGGTGTCGCGGTCGACGAAGAACTCCTTGAGGACGACGTGGCCCATCGCCATCGCCAGCGCGGCATCGGTCCCGGGCCGGGCCGGCAGCCACTCGTCGGCGAACTTCACGCTGTCGGCGTAGTCGGGTGCGACCGCGACCACCTTCTGGCCGCGGTAGCGCGCCTCGGTCATCCAGTGGGCGTCCGGCGTGCGCGTCACCGGGAGGTTGGAGCCCCACATGATGAGGTAGCCCGCGTTCCACCAGTCCCCCGACTCGGGCACGTCGGTCTGGTCACCGAAGACCTGTGGCGAGGCGACCGGGAGGTCGGCGTACCAGTCGTAGAAGCTCAGCATCGAGCCGCCGACGAGGTTGACGAACCGGGCACCCGAGGCGTGGGAGACCATCGACATCGCCGGGATCGGCGAGAAGCCGGCGACCCGGTCGGGGCCGTACTTCTTGATGGTGTGCACGTGTGCCGCGGCGATGATCTCGGTGGCCTCCTCCCACGTGGCGCGCACCAGTCCGCCCTTGCCCCGGGCAGACTTGTAGGCCTTCGCCCGCTGGGGGTTCTCGACGATGTGCGCCCAAGCCTTCACGGGGTCGCCATCGTGCTGCGACCTGGCCTCGCGGAACATCTGCAGCAGGACGCCGCGGACGTAGGGGTAGCGGACCCGGGTGGGCGAGTAGGTGTACCAGGAGAAGGCCGCTCCGCGCGGGCAGCCGCGGGGCTCGTACTCCGGCGAGTCCGGACCGACGGAGGGGTAGTCGGTCTGCTGGGTCTCCCACGTGATGATCCCGTCCTTGACGTAGACCTTCCACGAGCAGGAGCCGGTGCAGTTCACGCCGTGGGTCGAGCGCACGACCTTGTCGTGGCTCCAGCGGTCGCGGTAGAAGTCGTCAGCCTCCCGTCCACCGGCATGGGACAGCGTCCGCAGGTCGGGCGAGACGGTCCCCCTCGTGAAGAACCGTCGGCTCCGGACCAGCGCGTCTGCGAGGGCGCCGTCCATCCCGATCTCCGGCGTGGACTCCTGGCGTGGTGGCGTCAACGGGTTTCCTGTCGCTGGGTGGCGGTGCGTCGGACGATCGTGACGGTGAGCAGGAGGGCGAGGGCAGCGGTGGCGCTGAGCATCCACAGTCCGATCGCGTAGGAGTCGGTCCGTCCGTAGACGTAGCCCATGACCAGCGGCGGGACGAAGCCGCCCAGTCCCCCGGCAGCGCCGACCAGGCCGGTCACGCCGCCGACCCTGCTCGGCGCGGTCACCGCGGCCACCAGCGCGAACGTCCCACCGCTGCCGGCGCCGAGTGCCGCCGCCATCGCGAGGAACGCGACGGTTCCGATGCCCTCGAGCGGCGGTGTGCCCGCCGCGATCGCAGCGCCGAGGACCACGACGGCGTACGACGTGGCCAAGACGGGGATGGCGCCGAACCTGTCGGAGAGCCAGCCGCCGACCGGCCTCATGACGACGGCGACCACCACGAAGCCGGCCATCCGGTTGGCGGCGTCGGCCACGGTGAGGCCGTGCGCGGTCCTGAGGTACGCCGGCAGGTAGACCGAGAAGGCGACGTAGCCGCCGAACGCGACGGCATAGAGGAAGCAGGCCTGCCACGTGATGGGGAGCCGCGCGTTCGCGTTCAGCCGACTCACGAGGCTGGTCGTCGGCACCACGCGGCCGGGCGCGTCCCGAAGCAGGACCCAGGCCGCGACGGCGTACACGGCGAGGACGACCGCGGTGATGAGGAACGGGGCCTTCTCGCCCGCGTTGGTGAAGAGCTTGACGGTGGTGAGGGCGCTGATCGCGGTCCCGCCCATGCCGGCACCGAAGACGCCGATGGCGAGCCCGCGGCGCTCGGGCGGGAACCACGCGTTGACGAAGGGGACCCCGACGGCGAACACGGTGCCGCCGATCCCGAGGAAGAACCCCCCGACGAGCAGGAGCGCGTAGGAGTCGAGGGCGACGAAGGCGATGAACAGGACCGGCAGGATGGTCGCCGCGGAGATGGCCGGGAACATCACCCGGCCACCGAGGCGGTCGGTCATCGCCCCGGCCACGATCCGTCCGAGGGAGCCGACGAGCACCGGCACGGCCACGAGGAGCGCCACGTCCGACTCTGTCAGGGCACCGAGTGCGCCCGAGTCGCGGAACATCGGCCCGAGCGGGCTGATCAGGGCCCAGGCCCAGAAGTTCACCGCGAAGCCGACGGTCGCCAACGCCAGCATGAGCCACGGCGACCGGGTCGCCCCGAGGACCTCGGGCTCCGAGGCGGGCGGAGCCGTTCCTGTGGCCACGTCTGCGTCCGTCATGCACGTCCTCCGTTGCCTCGTCGACGAGGAGTGACCCCCTCGATCGATAAGTACACTGGAAACCGTGGAAATTGAAGAGGGCCGAAGGTCCCTTCCGCGCGAGGTGCCGAACGGGCTCGGGCCCCGTGACGGCTCACCCGGCCGGAGGCTCTCCGGCTCCGCTGCGAAAGTCCTCGCCTGCCTCCGCTCCCAACCGCGGCCCGCCACTATCACTGCGCTCGCCGCCCGCGCACGGCAGGAGCCGCACGGCCGCGGGCGGCCCGGGTGGACCTACGAGGCCACCGCGGCCCTCACCGAGGCTTCCGAGTACGCCTCGCTCGCCGTCGCCCTCTCCTCCGCCCTCGCCCACACCAGTGCTCGACCGAGCCGCGACGCCGAGGTCGCGGGTGTGCAGTGGGGCCGCGAGCTCGCCCGCGCACGTGGCGCCGCGCCCACGTCGGCGACGGCGGCACGCGCGCGCGCCGTGGAGCTGCTCGACGACCTCGGCTTCGAGCCGCGGCAGGACGAGGCCGCACCGTCCTCGGTCCTGCTGACCCGCTGTCCCCTGCTGGAGGCAGCCCGTCGTGACCCGGGCATCGTGTGCTCGGTCCACCTCGGCATGCTCCGCGGGGTGCTCGACGAGTACGGCGCCGACTCCACGGGGTGCGCGCTGGAACCCTTCGCCGAGCCCGGGGCCTGTCGTGTCGTCATCCCGGCCGCGGAGCGCACATGAGGGCCCAGGAGCCGACCGTCGCCGACGCGATGGTCACCGCCCCCAAGACCCTGGGGGTCGCGGCCAGCATCGCGGACGCCCGTCAGGCCCTGGCGGACCCGCACGTCCACATGCTGCTGCTCACGAGCGACGGCATCCTGCGCGGGACCCTCGTGCGGGACGATCTCGGGCACGACCTCGACCCTCGCCGTCCCGCTGTCAGCCTCGCCACCATTGCCGGGCGGACCATCGACGCGGACGTCCTCGCCCGAGGTCCGCTCAGGCCCGCCGACGCCGGCTGACAGGCCCGGCACGCAGGAACGTGCCGAGCGAGCCGCCCACGGTCCGCTCGCGGAGGACGGGTGAGGTGTCGGCCGCACCGTCCTGCATGCCGTGCACCGTCTCGGCCAGGACGCGGAGGGCATCGGTGGACGCCGACCACCCCAGCTCGGAGCGTGCCTTCGAGGTGTCCATGAGGGGCACCGCGAAGGCCAGGTCGACCCATCCCGCGTCGAGCGGCTGCAGACGCGCGTGCCAGCTCGCGGAGACGGCCGTGCGGACTGCGGCGGCCGGGACGTGCACGGCACGGGCACCCAGCACCCGTGCGATGTCGTCGGTCGTCACCGCCGGAGCTGCTGCCAGGTTGAAGGCTCCGGGCGTCCCGGACTCGAGCGCCAGCACGATCGCCTCGGCGAGGTCGTCGGCGTGCACCATCGGGATCGCCAGACGACGGTCGAGGGGCAGGACCGGGACGTGGGAGAGCAGGGCCCGGGGCACCAGGCCGGGGAGGCCGTAGCGCAGCAGCGCGCTGCCGGCACTGGTCTGCCCGACGATGCCGGGTCGCATCCGCGTCACCGTCGGTCCGGCCCCTCCGGACTCGAGGCGGTCGAGCAACCGCTCGGCCGCCGCCTTGTGCCGGCTGTACGTCGAGCCGGGCACACCCGAGGTCGGCCAGGACTCGTCCACGGGGGCGTCGTCCTGCTTGGGCGAGTACGCCCCGACCGACGACATGTGCACCAGGTGCGGCACGGCCTCGGCAAGCACCGCCTCGATCACGCGGCGGGTCCCGCCGACCCCGAGCTCGGCGAGGTAGTCCTCGCGATGGGTCGGCTGGAAGCCCCAGGCGAGGTGGACGACGGCGTCGACGCCCGCGAACGCCGCACGCAGCGTCGGCACGTCCTCGGGCCGCGTCAGGTCGACGGTGTGCCAGTCGACACCGGCGAAGGGGGCCTTGTCCTGCGGTCGGCGACGGACGACGCCCACGACGTCGTGCCCGCCGCGCTCGGCCAGCCGGCGCAGCAGCGCCGACCCCACGTTGCCCGTGGCTCCGGTGATGGCGATGCGCATGGTCGTCTCCCTCGTCGTCGGGGACGGTCACCCCGCACACCGGTACCCGACTGGGCGCGGCCCATGTCCGGCGGCTGGGGCATGATCTGGACACGTCGACGCCCGGCAGCCCCGCCACGAAGGACGCACCCCTGATGAGCAGCAACCCGCAGGCCCACCTCTACGCCACCGTCCGCTCGCCGTTCGGCCGCTTCGGAGGCGCGCTGGCGAAGACCCGGCCCGACGACCTCGCCGCCGGCGTGCTGCGCGCCACGCTGGCCCGCACCGACCTGGACCCCGCGGAGGTCGACGAGGTGGTGCTCGGCAACGCCAACGGCGCAGGAGAGGACAATCGCAACGTCGCGCGGATGGCCGCCCTGCTCGCCGGACTGCCGGTCTCGGTCCCCGGCACCAGCGTCAACCGGCTCTGCGGCTCCTCGCTCGACGCCGCGATGATCGCCTCGCGGACCATCGAGACCGGCGACGCCGACATCGTGCTCACCGGCGGCGTGGAGTCGATGACCCGCGCCCCGTGGGTGCTGCCCAAGGCCGAGCGCGCCTTCCCCGCCGGCAACGCCGAGCTCGTCTCGACCACGCTGGGCTGGCGGCTGGTCAACCCCCGCATGGCACCCGAGTGGACCGTGTCGCTGGGCGAGTCCAACGAGCAGCTCCAGGACATCCACGGCGTGTCCCGCGAGCGGCAGGACGCCTTCGCCGCGCGCTCGCACCGGCTCGCGCACGAGGCATGGGAGTCGGGCTTCCACGACGACCTCGTCGTCCCGGTCGACGGTGTCGACCTCGCCCGCGACGAGGGCATCCGGCCCGACGCGACCCCGGAGTCGCTCGGTGCGCTGAAGCCGTCCTTCCGTCCCGACGGGACCATCACCGCCGGCAACGCCTCACCCCTCAGCGACGGTGCGTCCGCGGTCCTCCTCGGCTCGGCCGCGGCCGCTGACCGCATCGGCCGCGACCCCCTGGCCCGGGTCGCCGGCCGCGGGACCCACGCCGTCGAGCCGCACCGCTTCGGCTACGCGCCCGTGGAGGCGGCCGAGAAGGCCCTCGCCCGCGCCGGCATCGGCTGGTCGGACGTCGGCGTCGTCGAGCTCAACGAGGCCTTCGCGGTCCAGTCGCTGGTCTGCGTCGACGCCTGGCTGGCTCGCGGCCTCGCCGACCCCGAGATCGTCAACACCCGCGGTGGGGCCATCGCGATCGGCCACCCGCTGGGCGCCTCAGGTGGCCGGATCCTCGGCACCCTCGCCGCCGCCATGCGCGCGGACGGACACCGCTGGGGCCTCGCCGCGATCTGCATCGGCGTCGGTCAGGGCCTGGCCGTCGTGCTCGAGAACGAGCACGTGGCGTGAGCGCCACCCTCGTCGCGAAGGACCTGTCCGGCGGGCACGGTCACCGCGTCCTGTTCGAGGGCCTCGACCTCACCGTCGCCCCGGGCGACGTGATCGGCGTGGTGGGCGCCAACGGCGCCGGGAAGTCGACCTTGCTGTCGCTGCTCGGCGGCGCGACCACCCCGATGGCCGGGTCCGTGTCGTGCGCGCCGCGCGACGCCTTCGTCGGCCTGCTCCCCCAGGAGCACGAGCGGGTGCCGGGCGAGACCGTCGCCCACTACGTCGCCCGCCGCACCGGCGCCGCCGAGGCGACCGAGGCGATGGAGACGGCCGCCGCCGCGCTCGGCTCCGGCGACGCCGGCGCGGACGATGCGTACGCCGTCGCCTTCGACCGCTGGATGGCCAGCGGGGCGGCCGATCTCGACGACCGGATCGCGCCTGTGCTCGACGACCTCGGGCTCGACGTCGGGCCGGACGCCCTCATGACGTCGCTGTCCGGTGGCCAGGCCGCTCGTGTGGCGCTCGCCGCGCTGCTGCTGAGCCGGTTCGACGTGGTCCTGCTGGACGAGCCGACCAACGACCTCGACCTCGACGGGCTGGCCCGGCTCGAGGCCTTCGTCCAGGGACTGCGCGGCGGGGTGGTCCTCGTCTCGCACGACCGCGAGTTCCTCGCCCGCTGCGTGACGCGCATCGTCGAGCTCGACCTGGCGCAGAACCAGGTGAGCGTCTACGACGGTGGCTACGACGCGTTCCTCGAGGAGCGCGCCGTCGCGCGGCGCCACGCGCGCGAGGCCTACGAGCAGTACGCCGACACCCGTGCCGACCTGGTCAAGCGGGCCCGCACCCAGCGTGAGTGGAGCTCGCAGGGCGTGCGCAACGCGATGAAGAAGAACCCCGACAACGACAAGATCCGTCGCAAGGCCGCGACCGAGTCGTCGGAGAAGCAGGCCCAGAAGGTGCGCCAGATGGAGTCGCGGATCGCGCGGCTCGACGAGGTCGAGGAGCCCCGCAAGGAGTGGGTGCTCCAGTTCGACATCGCCGCCGCGCCCCGGTCGAGCACGGTGGTCGCCACCCTCAACGAGGCCACGCTGCGCCTCGGTGGCTTCGAGCTCGGCCCGGTCTCCGCGCAGGTCGAGGCCGGCGACCGGATCGGCATCACCGGCCCCAACGGTGCCGGCAAGACCACGCTGCTGCGACTGCTGCTGGGCGACACCGCCCCCGACACCGGCTCCGCGTCACTGGGGGCGTCGGTGGCCATCGGCGTCATCGACCAGGCCCGCACCGGCCTCGACGAGGCGCTGTCGCTCGGCGAGGCCTTCGAGACGGAGGTCCCCGAGCTGACGCCGGCCGAGGTACGCACGCTGCTGGCGAAGTTCGGCCTGAAGGCCGACCAGGTGACCAGCCAGGTCGGCCGCCTCTCCCCCGGCGAGCGCACCCGCGCCGCGATGGCGCTCCTCCAGGCACGCGGGGTCAACCTGCTCGTCCTCGACGAGCCGACCAACCACCTCGACCTGCCGGCCATCGAGCAGCTCGAGCAGGCCCTGGCGTCGTACGACGGCGCGCTGCTGCTCGTCTCGCACGACCGCCGCCTGCTGGAGAACGTGCGGCTCGACCAGCGGTGGGACGTCGAGGACGGCCGTGTCGTGGTGCGTCACGTCTGAGCGCCCGGCGCGGAGCAGACACAGACCGTGGAGCGGTGCAGCCGGATTCCGTGCGCGGGCCGTCCGTTCCCTAGAGTGGTCCGAGCAGAGGGTTACACGCGTCTTGGAGGTGGGTTCGGCGCGTCGTTCCGACGCACCCTCAAGGACCCCCGTGACACCTCTCGCCTCCTACCGACGACTCCTCCAGATCGCCGGACCGACCTACGTGCTCGTCGCCTTCGTCGGCCGCCTGCCGCTGGCCATGAGCCAGCTCGGCACCCTCCTCCTGGTCTCCACCGCGTCCGGCAGCTACGGCCTCGGTGGCCTCAGCGCCGGTGCGCTCGCGGTCGCCAACGCCGTCGGCGCCCCGGTCGCCGGGACGCTCGCCGACCGCTTCGGCCAGCGACCCGTCGTCCTGGCCCAGTCCCTGCTCGGCGCCACCGGACTGGTGCTGCTCGTGACGGCGGTCGGCAACGACGCGGGCAACGGCGCCCTCCTCCTGGCCGCCGCGGCCACCGGCCTCCTGCTCCCCCAGGTCGGTCCGCTGGCCCGCGTGCGGTGGCGGCCGCTGACCCGTGCCACCGGCGGGCACCAGCGCCGCCTCGTCGACGCCGCGTTCTCCTACGAGGGCGCCGCGGACGAGGCGTCCTTCGCGATCGGCCCCGCCCTCGTCGGCCTGTCCGTCGCCGCCGTCTCGCCCTCCGGCGCCCTGCTCCTCGCCGCGGCGCTGCTCGCGGTCTTCGGCTCCGCCTTCGCGCTCGACCCGTCCGCGCGGCTCACCCACGCCCAGGAGCGCGCGGACGGATCGGGCCGCCTCGTGACCCCCGCGTACGCCGTGCTCGTCGGCGCGCAGCTCTCGATCGGCATGCTCTTCGGCGCGACGCAGACCGGCGCGACGGTGCTCGCCACCGACGCCGGCACGCCGGGCGTCGCGGGCCTGGTGCACGCCACGCTCGGCGTCGGCAGCGCGGTCGCCGGCCTCGCGACGGCGTACGTCCCCGAGCGGATCGGGCACGAGCGCCGGGCCCTCGTGGCTGCCTGGGCGCTGCTCGTGCTGTCCCTGCCGCTGCTCGTCGTCGGCTCGCTGGTCACCGCCACCGTGACCGTCCTGTTCCTCGGCGTCGCGGTGGCGCCCTACATGATCGCGGTCTTCTCCCTCGCCGAGCGGGTCGTCCCGGCGGCCCGGGTCGGGGCGGCGATGACCATGCTGGCCAGCGCCACCGGCCTGGGCTACGCCCTCGGCTCGAGCCTCGCCGGCCGGCTCGCCGACACCTCGGGCGCGACGGCCGCCTTCGGCGTGACCGTCGGCGCCACCGTCCTCGCGGTGGTCCTGATGACGAGCCAGCAGCGGCGGCTGCGAACCGCGACCGCCGCGGCCGAGGCGGACCAGCCGACGGTGCATTCGGAGGAGCCGGTGCTGCAGGGCACCTCGGGCCCCGGCGTATCGTCGAGGAAGTGACCACGACAGAGTCGGCGACCCTCGCCCTCGACCACCGCTTCGCCGACGAGCTGCCCGAGCTGGCGCTCGCGTGGCAGGCCCGCGAGGTGGCCGAGCCGTGGCTGCTCGCCCTCGACGAGTCCCTGGCCGCCGAGCTGGGGCTCGACCCCGCCTGGCTCCGCGGGACCGACGGCCTCGGCCTGCTCACCGGGAACCGGCTCCCGGACGGCGCCGCACCGGTGGCGCAGGGCTATGCCGGCCACCAGTTCGGCGGTTGGTCGCCACGCCTCGGCGACGGCCGGGCCCTGCTGCTGGGCGAGCTCACCGACACGTCCGGCCGGGTGCGCGACCTGCACCTCAAGGGCTCGGGCCGCACGCCCTTCTCCCGTGGGGGCGACGGGCTCGCCGCGGTCGGGCCGATGCTGCGCGAGCACGTGATGAGCGTGGCGATGCACGCCCTCGGCATCCCGACGACCCGCTCCCTCGGCGTGGTCGCCACCGGTGCGCAGGTCGAGCGCGAGGTGCTGCTGCCCGGCGCGGTGCTGGCCCGGGTCGCGAGCAGCCACCTGCGCGTCGGCAGCTTCCAGTACGCCGCCTCGTCCGGCGACGTCGACCTCCTGCGCCGCCTCGCCGACCACGCCATCGCCCGCCACCACCCGGACGCCGCGGAGGCCGAGCAGCCCCACCTCGCCCTCTTCGAGGCCGTCATGGCCGCCCAGTCCGAGCTCGTGGCGCGGTGGATGCTGGTCGGGTTCGTGCACGGGGTGATGAACACCGACAACGTGACCATCTCCGGCGAGACCATCGACTACGGCCCCTGCGCGTTCATCGACGCGTTCGATCCCGCGACGGTCTTCAGCTCCATCGACACCGCCGGTCGCTACGCCTTCGGCCAGCAGCCGGTCGTGGCGGAGTGGAACCTCGCCCGCTTCGCCGAGTCCCTCCTCCCGCTCCTGGCCGACGAGCAGGACGAGGCGGTGGCGATCGCGACCGCCTCGCTGGGCCGCTTCCGGTCCCTCTACTCCACCGCCTGGACGCGGGGCATGCGCGACAAGCTCGGCGTCGCCGCCGCCGTCCCCGACGAGGCCGTGGCGGGGCTGGCGAACGACCTGCTCGACCTCATGCGGACCGACCACGTCGACCACACCCTGCTCTTCCGCCGTCTCGGCGCTGCCGCACGGGGTGACGCGGAGCCCGCCCGCAGCCTGTTCCTCGACCTCGCCGGCATCGATGCCTGGGTGGAGCGCTGGCGCGCGCTGGGTCCGGACGCCACCGTGATGGACCGCACCAACCCGGTCCACGTCCCGCGCAACCACCTCGTCGAGGAGGCCCTCGTCGCTGCGACGGGCGGCGACCTCGCGCCGTTCGATCGACTGGTCGAGGTCGTCTCGGCACCGTACGACGAGCGCCCCGGGCTCGAGCGCTACACCGAGCCGGCCCCCGAGTCGTTCGGCGCCTACCGCACCTTCTGCGGCACCTGAGCCGGGCCGGCGAAAGCGGCGCTCGGCGCTCGCGGCGGTAGATTCTGCCGGTGCCCGACACCCGCCCCCGCCGTACGTTCGCCGTCATCAGCCACCCCGACGCCGGCAAGTCGACCCTCACCGAGGCGCTCGCCCTGCACGCCCGCGTGATCACCGAGGCGGGTGCCGTCCACGGCAAGGGCGACCGCCGCGCGACGGTGTCGGACTGGATGGCGATGGAGAAGGCCCGCGGCATCTCGATCACCTCCGCGGCGCTGCAGTTCGTCTACCGCGACCACGTCATCAACCTCGTCGACACCCCCGGCCACAGCGACTTCTCCGAGGACACCTACCGCGTGCTCTCCGCGGTCGACTCGGCCGTGATGCTGGTCGACGCCGGAAAGGGGCTCGAGCCGCAGACGCTCAAGCTCTTCAAGGTCTGCGCGCTGCGCGGCATCCCGGTCATGACGGTCATCAACAAGTGGGACCGTCCCGGCCTGTCGGCGCTGGAGCTGATGGACCTCATCCAGCAGAAGATCGGCCTTCGGCCCACTCCGCTGACCTGGCCGGTCGGCGAGGCCGGTGACTTCCGCGGCGTGCTGGACCGGCGTACGGGCGAGTTCGTGAAGTACACCCGCACCGCGGGCGGCGCGACCCGCGCGCCCGAGCGGCGCATGGGTCCGGCGGAGGTCGAGGAGGTCGACGCCCACCTGTGGGCCGACGCCGTCGAGGAGCACGAGCTGCTCACCCTCGACGAGGCCGACCACGACCAGGACCGCTTCCTCGCCGGCGAGACCACGCCCGTGATGTTCGCGTCCGCCCTGCAGAACTTCGGTGTTGCGCAGCTGCTCGACCTGCTGCTCGACATCGCACCCGACCCCAGCCCCACCGAGGGCGTGGACGGCTCGGTGCGCAAGGTCGAGGACGACTTCAGCGCCTTCGTCTTCAAGGTGCAGT
This sequence comes from Nocardioides furvisabuli, assembly GCA_964021995.1. GTDB lineage: Bacteria > Actinomycetota > Actinomycetes > Propionibacteriales > Nocardioidaceae > Nocardioides > Nocardioides furvisabuli_A. The sequence continues at coordinate 69,915 of CAXHZJ010000015.1, forward strand.
CGGGCATGAACAACGCCCACCGCGACCGCCTCGCCTACGCCCGCGTCGTGTCCGGCGAGTTCGAGCGCGGCATGGTCGTCACCCACGCCTCCTCCGGTCGGCCGTTCGCCACGAAGTTCGCCCAGTCGGTCTTCGGTCGCGACACCCAGTCGGTCGAGACCGCCGAGCCCGGCGACATCATCGGCTTCGTCAACGCCCAGGCGCTGCGCGTCGGTGACACCGTCTACGTCGGCGACCCGATCGAGTACCCGCCGGTGCCGAGCTTCGCCCCGGAGCACTTCGTGACCGCCAGCGCAGGCGACATCGGGCGCTACAAGCAGTTCCGCCGCGGCATCGAGCAGCTGGACCAGGAGGGCGTGGTGCAGGTGCTGCGCTCGGACCTGCGCGGCGACCAGAACCCGGTCCTGGCGGCGGTTGGCCCGATGCAGTTCGAGGTCGTCGAGGACCGGATGACCAACGAGTTCAACTCCCCCATCCGCCTGTCCCGGCTCGACTACCAGGTCGCCCGGCGCACCGACGCCGCCGGAGCGGCGGCTCTCGCCGGGATGCGCGGTGTCGAGGTGCTGCAGCGCAGCGACGGCACCCACCTCGCGCTCTTCGTGGACCAGTGGCGTGCGATGGTCACCGCGCGCGACAACCCCGAGCTGATGCTCGAGGCCCTTCCTGCAGGCGGGAGCTGACGTGCAGATCACCGGAGCGGTGCTCGAGGAGCTGGGGCGGCCCGGCCCGTGGTCGCGGACGCGGCCGCTGACGGTCGGCACCCTCGAGCTGGACCCGCCCGGCCCGGGTGAGGTCCTCGTCGAGATCGCCGCGGCCGGCGTGTGCCACTCCGACCTGTCGGTGGTCGACGGCAACCGGGCGCGACCGGTCCCCATGCTGCTGGGCCACGAGGCGAGCGGGCGCGTGACGATGCTCGGTGCAGGCGTCAGCGATCTCGCCGTCGGCCAACAGGTGGTGATGACCTTCCTGCCCCGCTGCGGCGAGTGCGCGGGATGTGCCACCGGCGGCCGGATGCCGTGCGGCCCCGGGTCGGCCAGCAACGCCGCCGGCGAGCTGCTCGGCGGCGGTCGCCGCCTCAGCCGCGACGGCGTACCCGTCCACCACCACCTCGGCGTCTCGGCCTTCGCCACCCACGCGGTGGTCGACGCGCGCTCGGTCGTGGCCGTGAGCGACGACGTGCCGGCCGACGTGGCCGCAGTGCTGGGCTGCGCGGTGCTGACCGGCGGCGGCGCGCTGGTCAACGCCGCTCCCCCGGAGCCCGGGCAGAGCGTGATGGTCGTCGGGCTCGGCGGCGTCGGGATGGCCGCGCTCCTCACCGCGGTCGCCCTCGGTGCCGGCGACGTGGTCGCCGTCGACGGTGTCGCGGCCAAGCGCGAGCGGGCCCTCGAGCTCGGGGCGACCTCCGCGCTCGACCCGGCGGAGCTGGCGTCGGCCGGCACGCGGTGCGACGTGGTCGTCGAGGCGGCCGGCAACGCGCGCGCCTTCGAGGCCGCCCTCGCCGCCACCGCCCCCGGCGGCCGCACCGTCACCGTCGGCCTGCCCCCGCCCGACGCGCTGGCGAGCATCTCGCCCCTCCAGCTCGTCGCGGAGGCCCGCACGGTGATGGGCAGCTACCTCGGCTCCGCCGTGCCGTCGCGCGACATCCCGGTCTTCGCCCAGTGGTGGCGTGAGGGACGCCTGCCCGTCGAGGCGCTCGTCTCGTCGCGGATCTCCCTCGACGACATCAACCTCGCGATGGACGAGCTCGCTGCCGGGACGGCCCTGCGGCAGGTCATCGAGCTCTGACGGACCGCCGCCTGTGCAGGGCACCCCACGTGAGGGCGCCCCCGACCAGCACGGACAGTCCGCCGAGCGCAGCCATCAGGCCGATGGCCCACCCGGTGGCGGGCAGCTCCGCACCGACCGCCACCTCGGCCGTCACCCCCGCGGTCGCGTCGGCGTTCATCACCACGACCGTCCAGTCACCGTCCTCGACCGCCCACCGCAGGTCCTGCGCCCCGGGGCCCGACGCACGGGCGGTCCAGTGCACGGCGTCCTCGGGAGCACCCACCGGCGCGGCGCCTGACACGTCCCGGTAGACCGGCTCCACGCCGCGCCCGGTCGAGTCGAAGTCCACGACCACCGTGTGCGCCACGTCCGCGAGGTAGGCCTCCACCTCGTCGGTGGGACCGATCCCGACGAAGACGGCACCGGCACCGCGCGGCTCCACCGTCAGCCTGGTGTCGCCGAGCAGCCGGTCGGGCACGACCTCGGCGCCGTCGGCGAGCTTCGTCTCGAGGCTCTCCGAGGCGATCGCATACGACGTCGTGCTGAGCTCCTCGCCGCCCGACATCACGAACCCGTCGTCGTCGCGCAGGGTGCCCTGGAGCACACCGAGGGTCGCGGCGGCGCCCAGGAAGGCCGTCCCTGCCAGGAGACCGAGGCAGCCGAGGACCAGCGCCACGACGCGTGGCGCGGACCAGTGGTCGGAAGTCGGCTCGTCGCCGGAGGGCGGTGACGCAGGGGGCGGGATGCCGAGCCTCGACCCCGGGTCGGCAGGCCCCATGTCGAGCCGGAAGGGCGGGTAGTCGTCGGTCATCAGGCCGGCGTAGGCGGCGACGCGCAGGACCCAGCGGTTGAGGCCCAGCACGAGGTCGAAGACCCCGGAGGGGTACCTGCCGGTGAAGAGGAGCACGACAGCCGCCACCAGGACCAGCAGCCCGATCAGGCCGCCGCCCGCGGTCCATGCGGCGTCGTCGCGCGACGCGGCCTCGTTGGCGAGCCAGAGCCCGCCGCCGCTGAAGATGCCGACGACCGCGTAGTGGGGCAGGGCCAGCAGCCACCACTTGACCAGCACCAGGCCGCGCGAGAGGTGCTCGGGGTAGGCGACCTCGAGGTGCGCCGGGTAGTCGGGGACGTCGGCCAGGGTGAAGGGCGGGTAGCGGTCCGTGGCCAGCGCACCGTAGGCGTAGTAGGCCACCCGCCAGCTCCACCGCAGCACCCCGACGTTGAAGTCGAAGACCTGCCGCGGGTAGCGGCCGGTGAACAGGATCGCGAAGAACGCGACGACGCTCAGCACGACGAACGCCAGCCAGAGGAAGGCCAGCACGACGTAGTGCGGGATGACGAGGACCCACTTGACCAACCACAGCCAGCGGTTGAGGTGGTCCTCCGGGAGCACGTCGACCCGCACGGGGTAGGCGTGCGGAGGACGGTCCTGTGCGACGCTGGTCCGGACGCTCATCGGTCCTGCCTCCTGCTGGTGGTGCGGTGGCTGCGTCGGCCTGGTCAGGCCTGCGGCGAGATCTCGTCGGCGACGAGCTCCCAGTCCTGGGGCGCGTCGCGGTGAAGGCCTACGGGCACGACCATCACCGGGCTCCTGGCCTCGCGCACGACCGTGCGTGCCAGCGATCCCAGGTGGGCCGGCTCGAAGGCGTGCGGCCCGTGGCGCCCGACGACCACGAGCGAGGCCACCTGCGAGTCGTCGACGAGCACGTCGGCGGGCCACTGGTGCCGGACCTCCACGGTGGCCTCCACGGCGGGGTGCCGTGCGCGCAATCCGTCCAGGACGCTCGTGAGCGATCGCTGCTGCTGCTCACGCCACTCGGCGGCGACGCGGTCGGTGATGATGTCGTCGTAGACCGCGTCGAGGCGCCACGCGTGCACGACCCGCACGGGGGCACCCGTTGTCCCGGCCTCGGTGAAGGCCGCCTCGAGCACGGCGAGCGGAACGCCTCCCTCGTGCACGCCGACGACGACCTCGCCGGGGCCCTCGGTCCCGGGCTGCCAGTCCGCGGGCACGGAGACCACGGGACATGCGGCGTGCGCCGCCACGGCGTACGCCGTCGAGCCGGCGAAGAGTCGGCGCAGGCCGTGCGGCAGGTGGTGCTGCACCACCACCGCCCGGGCGTCGCGGCCCAGGTCGACGAGGACGTGCGCGGGGGTGCCGGCCACGGCGAGGGTGCGGAAGGGAACCGTCCCGTCCGTGAGCTCGGCGAGCTCGTCACCGACCTGCTTGATCACCCAGTGCGCCATGTCGGCGGTGTCGGCGAAGGTCAGCAGGGCGCGCGGCGGCGGCCCGGTGAGGGCGGTGCGGAAGGCGTGGACGGCCACCACCTCCGCCCCGTCGCGGCGTGCGCGGTCGAGGGCCCAGCGCAGGGCTGCGGTCTCCCGACCGGGGCCGCTGACGCCGACGACGACGGCGTCCTTCGTGGTGGTGTCCATGGTCGTCCTCCTCCTCGGGCGGCACTCCTGCCCCTACGTCCAGCGTCGTCCTCGGCACCGGCGCACGACAGGGCCACAGGTCCCGCCGGGAGGCGCGGACGGCCCGTGCAGAGGCTCAGGACCCGTGGACGCACTCCCCGTCGATCCACGTCGAGCGCACCCGCGCCCGCCCGATCTCGTGGGGCTCGAGGAAGGGGTCCGAGTCCAGCACCACCAGGTCCGCGACCGCGCCCGGTCGGACCGCGCCGGCGTCGTCGCGGTGGTTCACCCAGGCCGAGCCGCTCGTGTAGGCGGCGAAGGCGACCTCGATCGGGATCGCCTGCTCGGGCAAGAAGGGCTCGGTCCCCGCCGGAGCAGGCTCGCCGTACGCCGTGCGGTGCACCGCAGTGTGGATCGCGGCGAGCGGGTCGGGGGTGCTGACCGGCCAGTCGCTGCCGGCCACGAGCCGCGCGCCGGCCGCCTGCAGGTCGCCGAACGGGTACTGCCGCCCGGCGCGCTCGGGCCCCAGGAACGGGAGGGTGAGCTCGGTCATCTGGTCGTCGTAGCAGGCCCACAGCGCCTGGATGTTGGCCGCGACGCCCAGCGCGGCGAAGCGGCGTACGTCGTCGGGGTGGACGAGCTGGAGGTGCGCGATGTGGTGGCGCCGGTCGGGGTGGGTGCCCTCGAAGGCGTCGAGCGCCTCGCGCACGCCGCGGTCGCCGAGGCCGTGGACGTGGACCTGGAAGCCGTGGTGGTCGAGCTCGCCGACGTAGGACCGCAGGCTCTCCGGGTCGACGAAGGAGATCCCGGTGTTGTCGGTGGCATGCCCGCAACGGTCGAGGTAGGGCTCCACCAGCGCTGCCGTCCCGTTCTCGGCGACGCCGTCCTGCATCACCTTGACCGACGTGGCCGCGAACCTGCCGACCGAGTAGTCCTCGCGCTTCGCGAGGAGGTCGGTCACCTGCTCGCGCCCGCGGTCCCGGTCCCACCACAGCGCACCCACGACCGTGCCGGTGAGGTCGCCGTCCGCGGCCGCGCGGGCGTAGGCCGGGCCGACGTCGCGCATGCCGGAGTAGGCGCCGACGATGGCGTCCTGCCATGCCGTGATCCCCAGGGAGTGGAGGTGGCGCTGGCCCTCGAGGAGCGCGGCGTGGAGCTGGGCGTCGTCGACGGTCGGCAGCACGTGGTCGAGCAGGGCCATCGCCCCCTCGTGCAGCACGCCGGTGGGGTGTCCCCCTGCGTCGCGCTCGATGCGACCGTCGGCGGGGTCGGGGGTGTGGGCGGTGATGCCGGCGACCTCCAGCGCGCGGGTGTTGACCCACATCCCGTGGTGGTCGCGGTTGGCCAGCGCGACGGGACGATCGCCGACCACCTCGTCGAGCTGCTGCGCGGTCGGCAGGCCGCCGGGGAACGCCGCCATCGCCCAGCCCCCGCCCTGGACCCACCCGTCACCGGGACGCGAGCGGGCGTGCTCGCCGACGTGGCGCACGTACGCCGTCGCATCGGCCGGGAGCCCGCTCAGGTCGCAGCCGAGACGCTCCAGCCCACCCTGCACCGGGTGCACGTGGGCGTCGGTGAAGCCGGGCAGCAGGAGCCCGCCGTCGACGTCGACGACCCGCGCGCCGCCGGGCACCGAGTCCGCACCCACGGACGCGATGCGGCCGTCGCGCACCACGACGTCACCGACCCTCCCGAGGTGGGCGTGGCCGTCGAACACGGCAGCGTTGCGGAAGACCGTGACGACCACGTCGCCTCCTGAGTCCGTCGGGTGGATGCCCAGTGTGGCGCACCGGCGTCGCACGCGGCGCGTCCTGCGGACGGGGGCACCAGGGCGTTAACGAGATCGATTATCATCGCGCCCGTCGCCCTCGAGAGATCGGTCGTGAGATGAGCAGCTCGACGAGCCAGGAGACCCACGCGCCCCCGGACGTGGGGTCGTCCGGGCGCCCCTCGCTCCAGGTGTTCCTCGTCTTCGGGGCCCTGGCCGCCCTCGTGGCCTCGCAGCAGTGGCTGGTGCCGCGACTCGACGACCCGGCCCTGGCGACGTGGAGCACGATCTTCGTCGCGATCGTGGTGCAGTCGGTCCCGTTCCTCGTGGGCGGGGTGCTGCTGGCCGGCGCCATCGCCACCCTGCTGTCCGAGCGGGCGCTGCGCCGGCTGGTGCCCGACAACGCCGCCCTCGGCGTCCCGGTCGCCGGCCTCGCCGGGGTCGCGCTCCCCGGGTGCGAGTGCGCGTCGGTGCCGGTGGCGAGCAGCCTCATGCGCCGCGGCGTGGCCCCGTCGGTCGCCCTCACCTTCCTGCTGGCCGCGCCGGCCGTGAACCCCGTCGTCCTCGTCTCGACCGCCGTCGCCTTCCCGGGACGCCCCGAGATCGTGCTGGCCCGCTTCCTGGCCTCGCTCGTCACCGCCGTCGCGGTGGGCTGGCTGTGGCTGCGCTTCGCCGGCCGCGTCCCGATCCTGCACCGCCGCGGGACCCATGACCACGACGCAGGCACCGCGAAGGCGTTCCTGTCGAGCGTGCGCCACGACTTCATCCACGCCGCCGGTTTCCTCGTGCTCGGCGCGATGATCGCGGCGGCGGTCAACACGTTCGTGCCGCGGGCGGTGATCGACAGCCTCGCCGGCAACGCGGTGCTCGCCGTCCTCACGCTCGCGCTCTTCGCCTTCGTCGTGGCGCTGTGCTCCGAGGCGGACGCCTTCGTCGCGGCCAGCCTCAACGCCTTCTCCGACACCGCCAAGCTCGTCTTCATGGTCGTCGGCCCTGCCATGGACGTGAAGCTCGCCTCGATGGAGTCGGGGCAGTTCGGCGGAGCCTTCGCGCTGCGCTTCGTGCCCCTGGTGCTGGCGGTGGCGGTCCTGTCGGCCTGCGGGATGGGATGGTGGCTGCTGTGACCCGCGCGACCCAGACCCTGCTGCTCGCGATCACGGGCGCGGTCCTGATCCGGATGGCCTCGGGCGACGCCTACCTGCGCTACGTCAACTCGTGGATGCGGTGGCCGCTGATCGCTTGCGGCGCGCTGCTGGTCCTGCTCGCGCTGGTCGACGTGTGGCGCCAGGACGACGGCGAGGAGCACGACAGCCACGTCCCGCGCGCCGCGTGGTTGCTGTTCGTGCCGTCCCTCGTGTTCTTCCTCATCGCGCCTCCTGCCCTCGGCGCCCACTTCGCCGAGCGTGCGCAGACCGCCCCGGTGGCCCTCGAGCCGGCCGACGAGGTCTTCCTGCCCGAGCTGCCGGACACCGACCCGGTGCCCGTGCTGCTCGACGACCTGATCATCCGGGCGGCGTACGACGACGGCGCCACCCTGGCCGACCGAAGGCTGACCTTCTCCGGCTTCGTCAGCAGGGGCGGGTCGGGCCGGTGGTTCGTCACCCGCTTCGGCATGAACTGCTGCGCCGCCGACGCCACGGTCATGCGGGTGGCGGCGACGGGCGTCGAGCCGCCCGCCGACGACCAGTGGGTGCAGGTGGTGGCCCGCCACGTCGCCGGGTCCGGTGACGGGGGCACCTCGGAGCCCGAGGTCGTCATCGAGGAGCTCGAGCTCATCGAGCCCCCGAAGAACCAGTACCGCTAGTCCTGCCCCGGCCCGGCGCCCGTCACGGCGGGCAGAACTCCAGCAGGTGGGACGCGAACGCCGCGTCAGCACCGTCGAGCGGCTCGTCGGGCGCGCCCACCGCGGCCGGTGCGAGGTCGTCGTCGATGCTGTCGTAGACGCCGCCGATCACGGTGTAGTAGCCGCTGCGTGCCGGGATCGACATGGACTCCGGGACGCCGATCCCGACCAGGGCGTCGGCCGACTCCCGCAGCTGGTCGGGGTCTGCGCCCTCGCCCTGGCTGAGGTGGAGCGCCTGGCTCTCGGCCAGGCTCCGGAAGCCGCCGCAGAAGTCCTCGTCGCTCGCCTGCGCCGGGGGCTGGGCCGAGGAGCTGGGCGGATCGGCGACCGGGGCCGGGGCCGGGGCGTCGGTGGGACGCGCCACGAAGACCACCAGCGCCGCCACGAGCAGCAGGCCGCCGACCCCGAGGGCGCGCGAGACCCGACGGTCCGGCGTACGCCCTGACACCTCCGGCATCGTCCTCCACCCTTCGCCGCGCGCGCTGACGCGCACATGCTCGCATCCGCCCGAAGGCGGTCGCGTCCCGGCCCAGCTCCCCGCCCCGCCGAGCGGCTCACCCACAACGGCGGGAAGGTCGAGGCGGAACACCGTCCCCGGACCCTCGTCCGGTGCCACGCACACGATGCGACCACCGTGGCGCTCGACGATCGTGCGGCACAGCGAGAGGCCCAGCCCGGTGCCGGTGTAGGACGACCGGACCTCCGCGCTGCGGTGGAACCGGTCGAAGATGCGCTCGCGGTCCGCCTCCGGGACGCCGATGCCGTGGTCGCGGACCTCGACGACGACCCGGTCCCCCTCGACGCGCGCGTCCACCTCGACCCGGGGCGGGATCCCGGGACGGGTGTACTTGGCGCAGTTGCCGACGAGGTTGGCGAAGAGCTGGCGAATCGCACCGGGATCGGCGTGCACCGCGGGAAGGTCGGCCGGCGCGACGACCGGCTCGTCGAGCCCGACCAGCTCGGACACCTCGGCCAGCAGACCGCGGCTCCCGCCGAGGGCCACACGCTCTGGGCGGAGCTGGCCTCCTTCGACCGCAGCCTGCGCGAGCAGGTCGTCGATGAGGACGCTCATGTGGACCACGGCGCGGTCCACGCGACGGATCGTCTCGCGGACCTCCTCCTGTCCCGACCCGTCGAGCTCGTGCTCGACGAGGGAGAGCCACATCCCCATCGACGTGAGCGGGCCGCGGAGGTCGTGGGCGGCGGTCGAGGCGAACTCGACCAGCGGCCGGAACCCGGAGCGGTGCTCGGTGACCTCCCGCAGGACCAGCAGCGTGCCGAGGCGACCCGCGGCGAGCGGGCGGGAGGTGACCGCGAGCACCATCTCGCCGCCGTCGGCGAGGGGTACGACGACATCGCCGGGGCCCAGCTCGGGCCGGCGCCACGCCCCGGGCCGGTCCGGGTGGTCCAGCAGGTCCACCAGCGCGGCGAGGGCGCGCTCGTCGTCCCCGGGCAGGTGCCGGCGCGCGAGCCGTGCGCTCGCGGCGTTGTGCGTGGTGACCCGGCGCTCGTCGTCCAGGACCAGCAGGCCCTCGCCCATGCTCTCGGTCATCCGGGAGAGCAGCTCGGCCTGCGAGTCCGACGTGGCCTGGGCCGCGACGAGCTGGCGGACGAGGTCGTCGACGCGGTCGCGGAGCGTGCCCACCGCGAGCGCTGTCAGCAGGTGGGCCAACAGGAAGACCTGGGTGACCATCGCCTCGACGTAGGGGTCCTGGAGGCGGGTCATCGGTCCGCGGTCGCTGATGGTCAGCACCAGCGCCAGCGTCCCGATGGTGCACGCGTGCAGCGCGGCGGTGAAGGTGGTGAAGCGCGACGCGCACCACACGGTCAGGGGGACGAGCAGGAACACCAGGGGAAGCGGCTGCAGGAAGATCGCGACCGCGGCCGCGGCCGACGCGGCCCACAGCGCGGCCAGCTCGGCGCGTCCCCCACCGCCGACACGTCGGGCCCCGTGTCCGCGCCGCCACTCCCAGGCGAGGTGTCCGACGCTGCCCACGGCGAGGGTGCCGGCGACCTGCCGCCCCCAGACCAGGGCGGCGTCCTGCAGGTCCGGGGTTTCCCCCGTGGTCCAGAGGCCGAGCGTCAGCACGGCCGCACCGACCAGGCAGGAGAGCAGCACGATGGCGGTGCCGACCGCCAAGGTGCGGAACGTGTGCACGCTCTCCTCACCGCCGGCGCCGATGACCGTCGGGCACCACCGGCGCAGCAGGGCCACCACCAGCCAGGTCTGCACCGCCACGCCAGCGCCGCCCATCAGCACGAGCGGCACGTCAGCCCCCGTCCCGGCGAGCACGACGCCCAGCAGCACGGCGACGAGCAGCAGGACCCGGACCTGCCGGTCGGGTCGCTCGGCCAGGAGCCAGAGGACGGCCACCCCTGCTGCGGGCCACACGAGGCTGACCGACGAACCAGGCACCGCCGTGGCGCGCCCCACGAGGACGAGCACGACGTAGACCACGGCGAACCCGAGGGTCGCCGAGAGGCCGAGCACCCGCACCGACGTCATGTGCACACGCTAGGGCCGTGGCGCCCCGACCGGGGAGGTTGAACGCAAAACCATCGCTGCGGGGCGCGACCTAGGCTGTGGACGTGGGCGACGAGCAGCTGAGGGACGCGGTCGACGCGGCGATGCTGCCGATCGTCGCCTCCTTGGCGCCTGCGGGCGTGCTGGAGGCGCACTGGCTGCCGGACCGCGGCGGCTCGCCCGTCGTCTGGGTCCGCGTCGCGACCGAGGCCGGTCGTGTCGCGGTCGAGTCCTACCCGTGGGTCCTGCCGCAGGTCCAGGTCATCCTCGCGCGCCTGGGCCTGTCGCCGGAGAAGGTGCTGGCCCTCCGGATGGAGGTCACCTCGGCCGAGGCGGAGGACCGGCTCTTCGAGTGAGCCGGGTCCGCCGCGCCGCTACGAGCTCCGTGCGTCGGTGATCGAGGTGATCCACGACTGGTGGGTCGTGCTGTTCTTGGTGATCGCGAGCAGCTCGTCCATGTGCGGCTCGAGGCCGGTGACCTTGTCGAGCGGCACGCCGATGACCAGCTGGAAGCCCAGCCCCTTCCAGGCGCGCACGGCACGACCGGCGAACTCCGAGTCGGCCTTCACGAAGCCCTCGTCGAGGAAGACCGGTGCGAAGCGCGGGCGCGAGCGCATCTCGTCGCCGAGGCGGAAGCGCAGCGCCGAACCGACGATGAAGGCCACGAGCTCCTGGCTCTCGCCACCGCTCTTCTCCCCCAACGTGCGGTAGGTCGCCCGCAGCTCCCCGGTGAGCGAGTCGTAGCGCTCGGCGCTCACCTCGACGTGGCGGCGTACGTCGAGCAGGCGGTCGCGCTCGCTCGCGGTGCCGTCCCCGCCCTGGGCCGGGCGGCGCAGCTGCTCCATGAAGCGGCTGAGCTCGGCGAAGCGCTGCTCGAGGTCGGCCTCTCCGGTGTCGGGCGCCGACCGCGCGGTGAGCGCGCGGAGGTCGCGCAGGAAGACCTGCACGTGCGCCGGGGTGAGGCGTCGCAGCCGGATCCGGAGCCGGTCGCCCGCGCCGCCGAACTCAAGGCGGCGCAGGATCGCGTTGATCGGCTCGAGCCGGTCCTCGATGTCCTCGACCGACGCGGCCATCGCACCCAGCAGCGGCACGAGGTCCTGGCCGCTCCACTCGGTCAGGCGGCGCCGCCACTCCGAACGACGTCCGGCCAGGCCGGTGCCGCGGATCTCCTCGAGGATGCGCGCGTAGTCGCCGTAGGACTCCGCCGTCGCGCCCAGGTTGGGCGACTCCCACTGGAGCTTGTAGGCGCGGAAGATCGCGGCGAGCTCGTCGTCGGCGCGGCGCAGCTCGGCCTCGGCGTCACCGACAGCCTCGCGCAGCCGCTCGGCCAGGCGCTGGGAGGTCTCGGCGAAACGGTCGAGGTCGTCGGGGTCGCCCGGTGCCGCCGCGGCGCGGAAGTCCGCGGCGAGCGCGTCGCGCTGCTCTCCGTCGAGCGCCAGCGGCGCGGCCGTCTCGAGGCGGTCGTTGACCAGGTCCTCGTCGTCGACCAGCAACCCGTGCTGCGCGTTGAGCTCGCGCTGACGCTCCTCGAGCCCGAAGCGGACCCTGCGCGTCGACTCCAGCTGCTCGGCGAGCCGCTCCATCTGCTGCTCCAGCACCTGCAGCTCGTCGTCGGCGCCGAGGAGCTCGGTGCGTCGGGACTCGAGGTCGGCCAGGCGCCGCTCGCTCGCCTCGACGTCGAGGTCGTCGAAGCGCGCGACCGCCACGGCGTCGTACGCCGAGCGCTGGTGCTCCAGGACCGCGGCACGTCGATCGAGCTCGGCGACCTCGGAGTCGATCGCGTCGAGGTCTGCGCCGATCGAGGCCAGCTCGGCGTCGAGCTCCTCGATCGCGTCGGCGTTGGAGAAGCCGATGATGCTGCGGCCCTCCGCACGACCGTGCGTGCCGCGGCGGCCGCTGCGGGTCTGGCCCGCGAGGGTGACGCGGAAGCCGCCGCCGTCGAGGTCGGAGGCGTCATCGACGCACAGCGCGTTGCGGGCCTGCTCGGAGACGTGCGCCTGCACCCAGCCCGAGAACGGCGAGTCCTTGAAGAGCAGCTTGCCGGCGATCCGCTCGGGATCGGCCGGGCCCAGGTCGGGCAGGTCGAGCGGGACGCCCTCGAAGACGAGGCGTCCCCGCAGGTGCAGACCGTCGATGGCGCGGGAGAAGTGTGAGAGGCGGTCCACCGGCACCAGCAGGGTCCGGGCACTGGCACCGAGGACGGTCTCGACCGCGGTGCGCCAGCGGGCCTCCTCGGGGGCGAGGTCGAGCAGCTCGGCGACGTAGGGCAGCTCGTCCTCCGAGAGCCCTGCGGCGCGCGCGACCTCGGCGCGCAGCTCGTGCATGCGGGAGCCGACGCGACCCTTCTGGCTCTCCAGCGACCCGCGCTCGCGGCGCAGCTCGGCCTGGCGGTGGCTGAGCGGGTAGCGCCGGTCGCGGGCGCCGTCGCGCTCGCGCTTGAGCCGCTCCTGCTCGCGCTCCCAGCCGGCGAGCCACTGCCGCGCGTGCAGCTGCAGCACGGCGAAGGCCTCGGCCGACATCAGCGCCGAGTCGATGTCGGGGGCGCTGGCGTCGGCGACGTCGACGAGCGGCAGCAGCCGGTCGGAGAGGACCGTACGTCGGCTCGCCCGGTCGTCGCGGACCACCTTCTCCTGCTCCACGGAGAGGGCCAGCGACTGCAGCGTCGACCCGCCCGCGGCGCGGTGGGCCTCCTGCGCGGCCTCGGCGTCCGCCACGAGCGCCCGCTCGGCGGCGGTGGTCGCAGCGAGCGCATCGGTGGTCGCGGCGCGGTCGGCGCGATTGGTCGTCACCGCGTGGGCGATCAGGCGCAGGTGCTCCTGGAGCAGCCAGGTGCGCAGCGGGGTGTCGCCGGAGCGGGTGACGCCGAAGGAGTCCAGCTCGGCGAGCCGCCGCGCGGCCCGGACCTTGCGCTCGTGGATGCCGGTGATGGGCTCGAGGAGCTCGAGCTTGTGCTGCTCGGTGCGCATCGCGGCGTGTGCAGCGTCGAGGTCGTCGAAATGCTCGATGGCGCGGTCGGCGGCGGCATAGGTCGCCGGCCGCTCGAGCACCATCTCCTTGTAGAGCTCGTCGACGCTGCGGACCTGGTTGCCCGACTGGATGCGGGCCAGCAGCCGCAGCGCCTTCGCGCCGTCGCCGTTGGCGCCGATGCCGAGGCGGGCGTGCAGCACGGCGGCGAACTCGGCGTACGTCCGGTGGACCCGCACGCCGGGGAACAGCTTCTTGAGGGTGTTGGCGTGGAAGCGCTCGGCGACCGCGACCTCGAGGGTGTCGAGCGGGAGCGGGCCGTCGTGGGTGACCAGCTGCATCTGGACCTCGCCTGAGCGGGTCGCGCGACGCGGGACGTAGTAGGTGCGCAGCACGGTGAACTGCCCGCCGCGGTCGTTGACGAACGTCATCGCGACCGCGCCCCAGGTGTCGCCGCCGCGCCCGCGCAGCAGCTTCTCCACCGGGCGACCGGTGCGGGGGTCGTCAACGACGTCGACGGCGCCGCGCAGGTAGGACAGCAGGTTGCGCTGGCCGATGCTGCGTGCACGGCCCGCGACAGCGTCGTTCGAGGCGCCGTTGAACTTGGTGTCCGACGGCATCATCAGCGCGGTGTAGGCGTCGAGGATGGTGCTCTTGCCGACGCCCGAGGCACCGGAGATCATCGTGGCGTCGCCGCGCATCGGCACCGTGGTGAGCCCGCCGAAGCCGCCCCAGTTGACCAGCTGCAGCAGAGCCGCGCGCCACTGCATGGTGTCGTCGGCCGGCGTGACGACGCTGTGCTCGGCGAAGAGCCCGTCGGGATCGGAGTCGGGGGTGGCGTCGGGGCGCACCTCGTCGATGCTCATGCCTGCTCCTGTGCGTGCTGGTCCGCGGCCGGCTCGAAGAGGTCGCCCTCGGGCTCGCCCGGCGCCTCGCCGCCGTTGGCGCGACGCAGCGCCTCGAGGAGCTCCTGGAGCAGCTCCAGCGGCAGCAGCGGCTCGACGGCCTCGCTGATCTCGAAGCGGTCGTCGCCGGGGGCGCCGATGAGCAGGCCGGCCTTCACGATGCTGGTCACCGCGTTGCGGGCGCGCTTCTCGTCGCCCGCCTCGTCGGTGGCGTGGGCCGGACGGAAGCTCTCGATGTAGTCGACGACGTCGTCGCGGTCGACGTACACCCGCGCGTCGCCGCCCGCGAGCCCGGCACGGAGCCGGTCGCGCAGGTGCACCAGCACCAGCGTCTCCTCGCGCGACCACGCCACGTCGTGGAGCAGGGTCGGGAAGCGGCCGCCGGTCTCGGAGGTGGCCTGGCGCTTCCACGCGACCTCGCGGGACCGGTCGACCAGGAGGTCGAGGAACAGGTCGTTGAGGCGTCCGCGGATCACCCGCTCGTGCTCGACCAGCACGCGCCAGTCGCGGGGGTGGGTCCGGGCGCTGATGAAGCGCTGCTTGAGCAGGGTGACGAGCGCGTGCCGCTGGCCGTGCTCGAGCCCGCCCTCGTCGCCCTCCCACAGCGAGACCGAGGCGAGGTCGAGGTCGGGATCGGTGTCCCCGGGCTCGAGGTCGCTGTCGGGCTCGAGGTGTGTGTCGGTCTCGAGGTCGGTGTCCACGCTCATGCGCGGGCCTCCTGGTCGTGGGGGTCGAGGTCGGCGTCGAGGTCGGGGTCCGGCAGCGGCACCCGCGGCACCGCGAACGTACGGCGGGTGCCGTCGTGGCGGACCGCGACGTACGTCTCGGCCGGGGCGTCGGTGCCGTCGGGGCTGGTGCGGGCGGAGGGCTCGCGCGCCAGGTCGGCGGCGAGGTGGAGCAGGCCGAAGATCTCCACCGGGCGCTGCAGCGAGGGCTCGAGCCGGTCGAAGAGCTCGCCGAGCGAGCGCGCCGGCGCGAGGTCCGACCGTGCGGCCTCCAGCCGCTCGCGCAGCGAGTCCAGCTGCGGACCGCCGTGGGCGATCAGCTCGTCGAGCGACACGGGCGGCGCGTCGGCGGGGTCGGCGGTCCGGATCGGGTCGGGCAGCACGTCGTCGGCGGGGTCGTGGAAGCGCTCGCGCAGGTGGTCCACGGACGCCCGCGCGGGGAGCAGCGGCACCGCGTGCACGGCGCGGGGGCCGGTGGTCGCCATCCAGGTCATCAGCTCCGACTCGACCTGGCGCAGCGTCTGCTCGAGCTCGCGGTCGCGCACGGCGTCGTGGGAGACGATGTACTCCTTCAGCGTCGCGGTCACCCGCGAGCGCTGCGACAGCACCCGGTCGAGGCCCTCGCGGACCAGGCTCACAGTGCCGCGCAGCTCGGCGCGGTCGGCGTCGCTGAGGAGCCGGTCGGAGAGCGGGTGCTCGAGCAGTGCGGTGAGGTCCTCGCGCAGCTGGGTCACCATCGCGTCGTCGCGCAGCAGCGCGAACGCCCCCTCGAAGGCGCGGCCCTCGTGGGTGGCGGTCATCAGCGCGTCGGCGCGGGCGAGGTAGGCGTCGATGACCTCGCCGGCCGGGCGGTCCTCGGCGCGGAAGGCGGCCAGGATCTCGCCGCGGATGGCCCCGAACCGCTCCTCGACGCGGGCGAAGTCGCTGGGGAGGGCGGAGATGAGCGAGAGCAGCTCGGTGAAGCCCTCGTGCATGTAGTCCTCGGTGGCGCCGAGCATCTCGTCGCCGTCGACGAGCCGGTCCCGCTCGGCGCGCAGCCGCGCGATCTCCTCGTTGAGGATCGTCACCCGGGTGGTGCGGTCGGGGTTGGCCTCGGAGTTGAAGCGGCGCACCGTGCCCAGGATCGTGGTGATGCGGTGCTCACTGAGGGTGGCGCGGTCACGGCTGAGGTTCTTGACCAGCTCGAGGGCCTGCTGCGCGTGCGAGGTGAGGGTGTAGACCTCGTGGCCCTGCTCGTCGAGCGAGCGCACCAGCCACTGACCGCGCATCCACCGCTGGCAGATCTCGCGCCCGCTGCCGCTGGGCAGGTCGGTCTCGCCGGACTCGCGGATGCCGGCGAGGTGCTCCTCGACCTGGGTGTGCAGCCGCGCCGTGGGGATGGGCCGGTTGTTGCGACCGAAGGCGGCCCGGAAGATGGTGATGACCACGGGGGCCTGCCGCTGGTGGAGCAGGGTCAGCGTCGGCTGGGCGAAGGCGCCCTTGACCCGCGCGAGCTCGACCGCGATCTCGCTCACCGCTCACCTCCCTGCACACGTACGGACCTGCCCTGCGACGCGACAGCATCCCAGAGCCGCAGACCGCCGGCGGGCAGCGGGGGCCGCGCGCGTCGTACGCGGAGAGGTTCACCCCCGAAGCTGGAGCCTTGCCCCCGAAGCTTCGGGGTGGAGGCTCCAGATTCCCCGGGTACCCGGGGAACGCGACGGCAGCGGCCCCTCAGCGCCGCCGGATCCGGATCGGCCCCTTCGCCGTCGAGGGGTCCACCACGTGACCGGCCTGGGTGATCTCCACCTCGCCGCGCTCGACGAGGCGCCGCGCCGCGCGCCGGGCCGGCTCCATGAGGTCGCGCCAGGTGTCCTCCTCGCCGACCAGCCTGGCGGCGTCGGAGGGGCAGATGGTGGCCGTGCGGGCGCGCTGGGCGAGCAGGTCGGTGATCGCTGCCTCGAGCCGCCGGTCGACGTCGCTCACCCCGCGCTTGCGGCAGGAGGTCGAGCAGTAGCGCACCTGGTCCCAGTCGCGCTCCCACTTCTTGCGCCACTCGATGGTGCGCCCGCAGGACTGGCAGGTCTTGGGCTCCGGCGTCATGCGTCCAGTGTGCCGACCGGCACCGAGAGGGCGTACGACGCGTGTGACCTCACCCTCACCTCACCGGTCCGCGGCATAGCGGGCGGTCGTCGTCGGTTGGGACGAGGAGACAGACCACGAGAAGCAACGAAAGGCACCCGCATGCGCGCACTCGTCCAGCCCCGTTTCGGAGACCCGTCCGAGGTCCTCTCGGTCACCGAGGTCCCCGACCCCCAGCCCGGTCCCGGTCAGGTGCTCGTGCGCGTGCTCCTCTCCCCCATCCACAACCACGACCTGTGGACCGTGCGCGGCAGCTACGGCTTCAAGCCCGAGATGCCGGCGCGCGCCGGCACCGAGGCCGTCGGCGTCGTCGAGGCGCTCGGGGAGGGCGTCGAGGGCCTCGAGGTCGGCCAGCGCGTTGCCACCGGCGGCAGCTTCGGTGCCTGGGCCGAGCTCATCGTGGCGCCGGCCGCCGGGCTGGTCCCGGTGCCCGAGGGCGTGTCGGACGAGGCCGCGTCGCAGCTGGTCTCGATGCCGTTCAGCGCGATCGCGCTGCTCGACTTCCTCGAGCTCTCCGAGGGCGACTGGTTCGTCCAGAACGCCGCCAACGGCGCCGTCGGTCGCCTGCTCGCCCAGCTGGCGGAGGCCCGTGGCGTGCACGTGCTCGGGCTCGTACGCCGTGCCGACGGCGTCGAGGAGCTGCGCGAGCAGGGCATCGGCCGTGTCGTGGCCACGGACGACGACGGCTGGCGCGACCGGGTCCACGAGATCGTCGGCGACGCACCCCTCGTGGCGGGCGTCGACTCGGTCGGCGGGGCCGCGGCGGGCGACGTGGTGTCTCTCCTGGCCGACGACGGCGTGCTCGTGGTCTTCGGCGCGATGGCCTCCCCCACCCTGGAGATCGGCTCGGGCGACGTGATCTTCAAGCAGGCCGTGATCAAGGGCTTCTGGGGCAGCAAGGTCTTCGGCGCGATGTCGGCGGACAAGCGGGCCGCCCTCATGGGCGAGCTGGTCCGCGGCATCGCCGCCGGGACGCTGACCCTCCCGGTGGAGAAGGTCTACGCGCTGGAGGACATCGCCGACGCCGCCCGCGCGAACGCCGCTCCCGGTCGCCGCGGCAAGGTCCTGCTGCGCCCCTGAGCCCCCTCCCGGTCGCGGGACGCCGCACGATCAGCGGACGACCGCGACCGGGCACTGGGCCCGGTGCAGGACGGCCTGGCTGACCGACCCGAGCAGCAGGCCGCGGAAGTAGCCCTGGCCGCGCGAGCCCACCACGACGAGCGAGGCGTGGTCCGAGGCGTCCACCAGGCACTTCTCCGGGGTCACCGCGATCGCCTCGTGCTCGATGCGTACGTCGGGGTGCTCGGCGCGCATGCCGGCCAGGCTCTCCGCGAGGAGCAGCTCGTGCTCCTCGACCTCGATCCTCCGCGGCTCGTCGCTCCAGACGTCGGCGGAGGCGAGGTGGTCACGCCACCCGTGGATGGCCACGACGGTCTCGCCGGTGTCCTCGGCACGGCGCACGGCGAAGTCGAGCGCCGCCATGCTCGTCACCGAGCCGTCGATGCCGACGACGATCCGCCGTGAGGTGGCGTCACGGGGCTCGCGCACCACGACGACCGGACAGGTCGCGTGGCGGGCGAGGTGCTGGCTCACCGAGCCCATCAGGGCCTCGCCGGCGGCGCTGTGGCCGCGGCTGCCCACCACGAGCACGGACGCGTGGTCCGCGGCGTGGAGCATCACGTCGACCACGTTGCCCGAGCGCTCCTGGGTCGTGACGTCGGTGACGCCGAGGTCGGCGAGCTCCTTCTCCGCCTCGCCCAGCAGCTCGGAGCAGTCGCGGACGTAGGTCTCGGTCACCACGATCGACCCGCCGACACCGCCCCACGTGGGCGCGAGGAGCTCGTTGACCGCGAGCACGCGGACCGGGGCGCCGGTGCGCAGCGACTCCTCCGCCACCCACCTCAGCGCCAGCTTGGCGTCGTGCGAACCGTCGTAGGCCACCACCAGGGGCATCGTCGTCCTCATGGCTCCAGCCTCGTCGTGACGACGCGCGGACGGCAGGGTCGTAGGTCCCGGGCTCGCGGGACCGCGGTCCCTCCGTAGGGTGGCGCCATGGCGCGCCCCCTGACAGTCAGCGACAGCACGGTGGTCCCCGCGAGCGCTGCGGAGATCTACGCCAAGGTGGCCGACCCGTCGCAGATGCCGCGGTGGAGCCCGGAGAACATCGCCGGCGAGGTGCCCGCGCCCGGCACGCCGCTGACCGTCGGCGACACCTTCGTCGGCACCAACCGCCGCGGCCCGGCGCGCTGGTCGACCCGTTGCGTCGTGACGGCGGCCGACCCGGGTCGCGAGTTCGCGTTCAAGGTCCGCGGGATCGGCCTCCGGACCCCGCGCGTGCGGAGCCGGATCGCGACCTGGACCTACACCTTCGAGCCCGTCGCCGACGGCACCCGGGTCACCGAGACCTGGACCGACGACCGGCGGTGGCCGGACGCGGTGGCGGCCGCGTTCGACAAGGTCGCGACCCGCGGCCACCACTTCCACCAGTTCCAGCGGCGCAACATCGCCACCACGCTGAAGAGACTGCGGGCCGACTTCGAGGCGTGAGCCCCGGTCGCGCCCGGGTCAGTCCACCTTCATCTCGCCCAGCTCCGACCAGTCGTCCTGGTCGACCTCCTGGCTGACGATCCTCGGCGTGGAGGCGAGGTAGGGCGGCAGCTCGGCCTGCGCGGCCTTGAAGTGCGCGGAGCCCACGTGCGCCCCGCCGGCCTCGCCGTCACGGAACGCCTCCACCAGGACGTACTCGTTCGGGTCGTCGAGGCTGCGCGACCACTCGAACCAGAGGCAGCCCTCCTCGGCGCGGGTGGCCTCGGTGAAGGCCCGGGAGATCTCGGGCCACGCCTCGGCGTGCTCGGGTCGGACGGCGAACTTGGCGGTGATGAAGATCAAGGGGTCTCCTCGGTCGGGGTGCGGACCCCGCGGACCTGTGGCCGCGGGGTCCGCGGGATCAGGTGGCGGGGCTCGTGTCGGGGACGGTCACGGTCCGGGCGGACCCGTCGATCCGTGCCTGGATGAGGGCGCCCAGCTTCTCCGAGACGATACCGAGCAGGGCCCCAGCGACGATCGCGACCAGCACGCCCACGGTGTCGAAGGCGGTGCCGAAGAAGACCGCGGTGCCTGCGAAGCCTCCGGGGATGAACGACAGCAGCGGCAGGGCCGCCTCGATGCAGAGGACGAACCCCACGACGGTCACCATCAGGGCGAGCGCCAGCGTGGAGGCACTGACGTTCTCCAACCCCTGGCTGATCACCCAGCCCCAGAAGACGCCCGCCACGTTGGCGGCGAGGCCCTTGGCGAGACCGGTGGTGCCCCCACCTGCGGCGAAGAAGCAGGCCCAGGCCACGAAGGCGACCCAGGTGATCAGGGTGAGCTCGACGCTGGCATAGGTCCAGATGCCGGCGAGGACGCCGACCGAGATGCCGATGCCCAGCAAGGGCTTCACAGCGTTCATGGGGGTGCTCCCTAGGGGGTGAGGATCGCGCGACCGCGCACGCGGCCGGCGTCGAGGTCGGAGATGGCGGTCTGGAAGTCGTCCAGCGCGTACTTCTGGGTGTGGAGGGTGACCGCGCCGCGGGCGGCGAGGGCCATCAGGTCGCACAGGTCGTTGTAGGACCCGACCAGGTTGCCGATGATGTTCTTCTCGGCCGAGATCAGGTCGATGGTGGGGACGTCGATGTTCTCGCCGTAGCCGACGACGTGGTAGTCGCCGGCCTGCCGGGTCATCGCCAGTCCCTCGGAGGTCGACCCGCCTTCGCCGACGAAGTCGATGACGACCTCGGCGCCGAGGCCCCGGGTGATCTCGAGGACCTCCTCGACCTGCCTGCCCTCGGCGACGACGCCATGGTCGGCGCCGATCGACAGGGCGAGCTTGAGGGCGTCGGGGTTGCGGTCCACGACGACCAGGTTCGCCGGGGAGAGCGCCTTCATCACCTGGATGCCGATGTGCCCCAGCCCGCCCGCGCCGATCACGACGCACGTGTCGCGCGGCGTGAGCCGACGCGCCGCCTTGGCCGCCGCGTGGTAGGCCGTCAGGCCTGCGTCGGCCAGCGCCGCCACGTCGGCGGGCTCGAGCGAGTCGTCGATCGGGACCACGCTCCGCGCCGAGGTCCGGAGGTACTCGGCGTACCCGCCGTCGGCGTTGATCCCGGGGAACTGGTTGTTCTCGCAGTGCACGTCGTCACCGGTGCGGCACGCGCGACACAGCCCGCACGTGATGAGCGGGTGCACGATCACCTTGTCGCCCTCCCGGACGTTGGTCACCGCCGACCCCACCGCGTGAACCCAGCCGGCGTTCTCGTGGCCGATCGTGTAGGGCAGCGTGACGCCGGACTTCTCCTCCCACTGGCCCTCGAGGATGTGCAGGTCGGTGCGGCACACGCCGGCACCGCCGATCCGGACGATCACGTCGAAGGGCCCGGTGGCCTCGGGGACGTCGACCTCGGTCATCTCGAGGTCCTGGTGGTAGCTGACGACCTGCACGGCTCGCATCTTGCTCATGGGGTGTGCTCCTTCGTGGATCCGGGCAGCAGTGAGGTGAGGGGGATGAACGTGGGGTCGGACGGCTCCTCGCCGTCGACGCGGCGGGTCTGGTCGTCAGCCGAGCCCGGGTAGCGGGTGCGGAGGAGTCCCCGGCAGAAGTGGGCGTTGCCGTCGATCGAGATCCGGGTGGACCGCGCGCGCCGCAGCGCCATCGGCACCTGGTCGGGCTCGTAGCCGACGCCGTGCTGGTCGACCATGACCGGCGCGGTCGGGCTGGTGCCGAGGCCCAGCGTCCGGCGCCGACGCAGCAGCGACTTCTTCTCCGGTCCCGGGGGCAGGTCGGCCAGCACGACCTCACCGAGCGCCGACTCCTCGAGACCGGCGTCGGAGCGCAGCAGCGCGGTCAGGCACCGCTCCATCGCCGCGGTGTGGGCCTTGACCTGGAAGGTGCGGCGCAGCTCGTCGAGGCTGTCCTCGGCCTCGTGGCGGAAGGTGCCCCGGTAGCCGGCGTCGGTGGCGAGACCGTGGTTGATGATCTCTGAGTCGTGGTGGTCGTCGAGCTCCACCACCACCCGGCCGACGCCCGGGAGCGCACGCAGCGCGTCCTGGGAGTCCGACGCCATCAGGTAGGCGAAGTTCGGCGAGCAGAACGAGGTGGGCAGGCGCAGGTGGACCTCGAGGTCGCCACCGCGGATGGCGACCGACCGTACGAAGCCGAGGTCGGTGATGGGCTCGTCGAGCTCGGGGTCGAACACGGCGTCCAGCGCACGGCGCACGGCGGCGTCGCTCACCTCCGCCGTCGTGGTGGGCGATCCGGCGAGGAGGGTCATCACACGCTCGCCAGGTCGGCGGCCTCGGGCTGTCGCGGACCGGTCTCGGTCTCGTCGGCCTCAGGCAGCCGGAGCTCGGCGGGTACCTCGATGTCGTACATCCTCGCCGCGTTGAGCCCGAGGATCTTCTTCTTCTGGTCGGTGGTGATCGGGGCGTACTCGGTCATGTCCGCGGGGATCTGGAAGTCGACGAACTGCTCGATGAGCCAGCGTGGGGTCCACAGGGCGTAGTCGGAGGAGAACTGGATGCGGTCCTCCCCGATCCAGTAGAGGAGCTCGCCGATGATCTGGGCGAAGTAGCGCGGCCGGGTGTGCATGAACGGCATCGCCACCGCGAGCCCGCCGTGCACGTTGGGCTCCTGCGTCGCGATCCAGCAGAAATCCTCGAGGCGGGGCAGGCCGACGTGCTCGACGACGAAGTTCAGGTCGGTGAAGTCGGTCGCCACGTGGTCGACGTCCGCGACGTCGAAGGCGTCGCGGTCGAGCGGGCGGATCGTCGGGCCCTTGTGGATGTGGATGTTCGTGATGCCGAGCTCGCGGCACAGCTCGAAGTACTGGTAGGCCATCGGGTCGTCGAGCTTCCAGCCGCGCGAGTCGCCGTGCCACTCCGCGGTGTAGAGCTTGACGCCCTTGAGCCCGAAGCGCTCGGCGTCCGCACGGAGCTGGTCGAGGCCGGCCTCGCCGTTGCGGGGGTCGAAGTGGTGGTTGTACGTCAGCTTGTCGGGGTGCTTCGCGGCCAGTGCCGACGCCTCGTCGGTCTGCCCGAACCCACGGTGGTAGAACTCGCCGAGGTGGGCCGGCTGGAAGATCGCGTGGTCGACGTAGCCGTCGGTGAACAGGTCCTTCATGAGCCGCTCGCCACCCTGGTAGGCGTAGTCCTCCATCGACCACACCTCGGACTCGGGCGAGAGGTTGCGGTGGTAGTCGTAGAAGCAGTCGATGAACTGCTGGCCCTGGACGTTCTTGATGTTCTCGGGCCGCGCGTCCCACAGGGCGACGTGGGCGTCGACGATGAAGTAGTTCTCGCCGTCCTTGCTGTACATGGGTCCTCCGGTGCTGGGCAGTCGAGTGACGGGGGTCACGTCCGGCTCTCGACGCTAGGCCGTCTCGCGGCGGCCGTCCCCCCTGCCGACGTCTCACTT
Organism: Nocardioides furvisabuli; assembly: GCA_964021995.1. Classification (GTDB taxonomy): domain Bacteria; phylum Actinomycetota; class Actinomycetes; order Propionibacteriales; family Nocardioidaceae; genus Nocardioides; species Nocardioides furvisabuli_A. The sequence goes on from CAXHZJ010000015.1 coordinate 93,398, forward strand.
TGAGATCAGGGGCCGTCTCAATTTGAGACGCCTCCGGACCGCCGCAGCCGGCCACCGGATGTAACGTCCATCACATGAACGAGGGGAGCGCACCCCATGGCTGAGGCCGTCCCGGAGCGCGCCCGCCGGCACCGGGAGCTGCAGCAGGCACTGGCCGGCGACGCGGCCCCCAGCTCCCCCGCGCGGCTGTCGAACCGCCTGGTCGCCTCGTGGCAGCGCAGCGAGGACTACGGCGTCCCGCTGGAGGGCATCGACCCCTCCTTCGTCGGCACCTTCGACAACGAGTCGTTGTTCTTCGAGTGCGGGCGCGAGGTGCTCGTCGGGCTGCACAGAACCCTGGTCAACGAGCCCGTGTCGCTGATGCTCACCGACGCCGACGGCCTCGTGCTCAACCGGATGAGCGGCGACGCAGCGCTGCTGCGGGCCCTCGACGCCGTCCACCTCGCCCCGGGCTTCGCCTACGCCGAACGCACCGTCGGCACCAACGGCCTCGGGCTCGCCATCGCGGATCGCGTGCCGACCGTGGTGCGGGCAGAGGAGCACTACGCGCTCAACCTCACCACCTACACCTGCGCCGCCGTCCCGGTGCTCGACCCGCTGACCGGAGAGCTGGAGGGCTGCGTCAACCTCACGACCTGGTCGAGCCAGTCGAGCGACCTGCTGCTGGCCCTGGCCCAGTCGGCTGCCAGCAACACCTCGGCCCTGATGCTCGCGCGATCGCGGGGGCAGCGGCCCCGTCCCGCCCAGCGCGGCGAGGTCTTCCGGGTGGAGACGCCGCGCCTCGAGCCGGGATCGGGGACGCTCACCGCACTCGGTCCGGCCTGGACCGACGCGCTCGGGCAGGCCGGCGCCGCGATCGCCGCCGGTCGCATCGTCGCCGCCGTCGGCGAGGACGGCTCCGGCCGCGCCACCTTGCTCGCCCAGGCACTGCGCCAGCAGTACCCCCGCGAGCGGATCCTGGCGGCCTCACCGCCGGCGCCGCAGGACAGCGAGGCCTGGATCGGGCTGTGGACACCCGAGCTCGGCAAGCCCGAGACGGGCATCCTCGTCCGCGACGTCGACCGGTTGCCCACCTGGGTGGCCGAGCACATCCGCGACCTGGTGCTGCAGGCGCGGGTCCGTGCGCCCGGGGCCGAGGGCGTGCCGTTCTGCGTGACCGCGAGCAGCTTCGAGTCCATCCCCGCAGCCCTCGCCTCGCTCGTCGAGGCGGTCGTGGCCGTGCCTCCGCTGCGCGAGCGGGTCGACGACGTGATGCCGATCGCCCATCACGTCGCTCGACGGATCCGCGGCCGCGACGTCACCATCACCGCGACTGCCGAGACGGCTCTGCGCGGCTGTGGCTGGCCCGGCAACGTCCGGCAGCTCACCCAGGAGGTCACCCGCGCGGTCGGTCACGGAGACGTGCTCGACGCGCGCCACCTCTCCGCGGACGTCCTGTCGGGCAGCTCGCGGCGCCTCAGCCGCATCGAGGCGTTCGAGCGCGACGAGCTCGTGCGGGTCCTCACCCGCCCCGGCATCTCCATGCAGGAGGCCGCGGACGAGCTCGGGATGAGCCGGGCGACCGTCTACCGCAAGATCGCGCAGTACGACGTCCACGTGCCTCGCACCGGCCACTGAGCAGTGGGCACCGCGCGGCCCCACCCCGTCGGACGGGGCCCTGAGCGGCGGGCAGCCCATGGGGTGTGACCGCCGTCGGTGACCCGACCTAGCGTCGGAGGTCGGGCGCATTCCTGCGCCCCCGACGATCTTGCACCCACCATCTTGGGAGAGACATGCCGAACGAGCGTCCCAGCACCACCCCCGACCAGCGCGGCGAGGGCGACGAGCTCCACCAGGGCGTCCAGCGCGGCGAGCGCATGACGACCGCGACCGGCACGCCCCTCGGCGACGGGCAGAACTCGCTCAAGGTCGGCGACCGCGGGCCGACGCTGCTCGAGGACTTCGCCTTCCGCGACAAGATGTTCCACTTCGACCACGAGCGCATCCCGGAGCGGGTCGTGCACGCCCGCGGCTACAGCGCCCACGCGACGCTCGAGTGCCTCGACGCGATCCCCGACCTCACCCGGGCGGCGCCGTTCGCGAAGAAGGGCAAGAAGACCGAGGCGTTCGTCCGGTTCTCGACCGTCGCCGGCAACCTCGGGTCGCCCGACCTGGCCCGTGACGTGCGCGGGTTCGCGGTGAAGATGTACACCGAGGAGGGCAACTGGGACCTCGTCGGCAACAACATCCCGGTGTTCTTCATCCAGGACGCGACGAAGTTCCCCGACCTCGTCCACGCGGTCAAGGAGGAGCAGGACCGTGGCTGGCCCCAGGCCGCCTCGGCCCACGACACCTTCTGGGACTTCGTGTCGCTGATGCCGGAGTCGACGCACATGCTGCTGTGGGCGATGAGCGACCGCGCGATCCCGCGCTCGTTCCGCTTCATGGAGGGCTTCGGCGTCCACACCTACCGCTTCGTCAACGCCGACGGCGACTCCACCTTCGTGAAGTTCCACTGGAAGCCGCGCCAGGGCATGCAGTCGGTGGTCTGGAACGAGGCGCTCAAGATCAACGGCGCCGACCCCGACTTCCACCGCCGCGACCTGCACGCGGCGATCGACAGCGGCGACCTGCCCCAGTGGGACCTCGGCGTCCAGGTCTTCGACGAGGCCTTCGCCGACGAGTTCGACTTCGACGTCCTCGACGCCACCAAGATCATCCCCGAGGAGGTCCTGCCGGTGCGCGTCATCGCGCGCCTGACCCTCGACCGCAACGTGGTCAACATGTTCGCCGAGAACGAGCAGGTCGCCTTCGGCACCCACAACGTGATCCCGGGCATCGACTTCAGCAACGACCCGCTGCTCCAGGGCCGCAACTTCTCCTACCTCGACACCCAGCTCAAGCGCCTGGGCAGCACCAACTTCACCCAGCTCCCGGTCAACGCCCCGCGCTGCCCGGTGGCGCACTTCCAGCGCGACGGCCACATGCAGACCTCGCTGCAGGAGGGTCGGGGCAACTACGAGCCGAACTCGCTGACCGGCGACGACCGCGGCCCGCGCGCCGACGTGGTCCACGGCTACCAGAGCGTCATGCGCGAGGAGACCGGACCGACCCGGCGGCTGCGCGCGGAGTCGTTCGCCGACCACTACAGCCAGGCCCGGCAGTTCTTCCTGAGCCAGACCGAGGTGGAGCGTGAGCACATCGTCGCCGCGTTCGCCTTCGAGCTCGGCAAGGTCGAGGACCCGAAGATCCGCGCCCGGATGCTCAGCAACCTGCGCAACGTCCACGAGGACCTCGCCGGGGCGGTCGCCGACACGCTCGCGATGCCGCTCCCCGAGGCCGCCGAGGCGGCGGTGCCGACGCGCACCGACCTGCCGGAGTCGCCCGCGCTGAGCATCCTGCTCAACGGCCCGGAGTCCTTCGCCGGTCGCAAGCTCGGCGTGCTGGTCACCGACGGCAGCGACCAGGCAGTGGTGAAGGCGGTCGCCGCGGCGTTCGAGGACGCCGGCGCGGTCGTGGAGTACGTCGCCCCGGCGATCGGCCCGGTGAAGTTGAAGGGTGGCGGCACCCTGACGCCGGACCACGCGATCGACGGCGGGCCGTCGGTGCTCTTCGACGCGGTGGCGCTGCTGCCGTCGGCCGAGGGCGCCGACGCGCTGGCCCGCCGCGCCAGCGCGCAGGACTTCGTCAGCGACGCCTTCGCCCATCACAAGCTCGTCGGCCAGGGTGCCGATGCGGGCGCGCTGCTGGCCGCGGCGGGCGTGGAGCCGGACGAGGGCTTCCTCGACCTGGGCTCTGCCGACGACGCGGAGGTCTTCGTGACCCGCTGCGCCTCGCTGAGGCACTGGGACCGCGACGTCCGTGCCTGATCCGGGTCCGGTCCTGCTCGGCTCCCCGACCCGACCCGAGCGGGACGAGCTCACCGAGGCTGCCGCCGGGGCAGCGAGGGCGGCGGGCGACGTGACCCTCGCCCTCGCCCTCGCCGGCGAGCTCGGCGGGCGGTTGCCCGCACCCGGCACGGGGCGCACCGCGCACGTGTGGTCGGTGCTGGCGAGCGTCGCGGTGGCCGACCTGACCGTCGCGCGCGCCCTCGAGCCGCACCTCGACGCGATGGCGATCCTCGAGCAGGCGGGCGAGCCCGTGCCGTCCGGCACCTGGGGCGTCTTCGCCGCCGAGGGCCCCGGTGAGCCGTTGCGCGCCGAGCCCGACGGGTCGGCGTACGTCCTCACCGGGCGCAAGCACTGGTGCTCGCTCGGGGGCGTGCTGGACCACGCGCTGGTCAGTGCGTGGGTCGGTGAGGAGAGACAGCTCTTCGCCGTCGACCTCACGCAGGACGCGGTCACCGCCGTCCCCGGCACGTGGGTCGCGCGCGGCCTCGTCGCGGTCGACTCGGGTCCGCTGGACTTCTCCGGCGCCGCAGCCCAGGCGGTCGGGGCGCCGGGGTGGTACCTCGAGCGACCGGGCTTCGCATGGGGCGGCATCGGCGTGGCCGCCGTGTGGTTCGGCGGTGCCGTCGGGATCGCGCGTCGGATGCTGGCTGCCTCCGCGAGCCGGCCGCCCGACCAGGTGGCGCTGATGCACCTCGGGGCCGTCGATGCGCAGCTCCACGCGGCGCGCTGCGTGCTCGAGCAGGCGGCGTACGCCGTCGACGCGGGGGCGCTCGGCGGCGCGGACGGGTGGCGGGCCGCCCTGCGCGTGCGCGAGGTCGTGGCGCTCGCCGCCGAGGACGTGCTCCGCCGCGCCGCCCACGGGCTCGGGCCGGGACCGCTCGCCACCGACGAGGAGCACGCCCGGCGCGTGGCCGACCTCGAGCTCTACCTGCGCCAGTGGCATGCCGAGCGCGACCAGGCCGCGCTCGGCGAGGCGCTCCTGCGATCGGGGCCGTCCGGGTGGTGAGCGAGCCCGCCTTCCGCCACGACCGGGCCGGCACGCCCGCCGCCTCGTGGACGCCGTCGATCGCGGCGCTTCCCGCGCTGCACCTGCCGGACTCGAGGAACCGCTTGGTCGTCGTCGGTGCCCACCCGGACGACGAGACCCTCGGGGCGGCCGGACTGGTCCACGCGGCTGCGCTGGTCGGGTGGGAGGTCACGGTCGTGACCGCCACTGCAGGCGAGGGTTCGCACCCCGACTCGCCCACGCACCCGCCCGCCCGGCTCGCGGACGTACGCCGCCGCGAGCTCCGCAAGGCAGTCGCCGGTCTCGCTCCCGACGCGACGGTGGCGTGCCTCGACCTCCCCGACGGCGACGTGGCCGCGCACACGGACGCGCTGGTGGCCGCGCTGGTGGAGGAGATCGGCACCCGGGGTGACGACGTGGTGCTCTGCGCCCCGTGGCGCGGGGACGGCCACCCCGACCACGAGGCGGTCGGTCGAGCGGCCGCGGTCGCCGCCGTACGCACCGACGCGCTGCTGGTCGAGTACCCCGTCTGGCTCTGGCACTGGGGCTCCCCCGTCGACGTGCCGTGGGACCGTGCCGCCCGGCTGGAGCTCGACGGGACCGGTCGCGCGGCCAAGCGCACCGCCGTCGCCGCCCACGCCAGCCAGGTGCGCCCCCTGTCACCGGCAGACGGTGACGAGGTGCTGCTGGGCCCGGACCTGCTCGAGCACTTCGACCGCGACGGCGAGGTGTTCCTCCTGGTCGACGAGCCGGTGGAGGACGACGCGCTCGACCAGGTCCACCGCGACCGCCCGGACCCGTGGCAGGTCGAGTCGGCCTACGAGCGGCGCAAGCGGGCACTGACGCTCGCGAGCCTCCCGCGCGAGCGCTACCGCAGCGCCCTCGAGGTCGGCTGCTCGGTCGGGGCGCTGGCCGTCGACCTGGCCGGCCGCTGCGACCGGGTGCTGGCCATCGACGACAGCGAGGCCGCGATCGACCTCGCACGTCGGCGTACGTCCGGCATCGCGCACCTCGAGGTCGCCCGGGCACGGGTGCCCGAGCAGTGGCCCGAGGGACGGCACGACCTCGTCTCGATCTCCGAGGTCGGCTACTTCCTCAGCCCGCGACAGCTCGAGGAGGTGGTCGGGCTCGCACGTGCGGCCCTGGCCGACGACGGGCACCTCGTGCTGTGCCACTGGCGCCACCAGCCGGTCGGGTGGCCGCTCGCCGGACCTGCGGTCCACGACGCCTTCCTCGCCACCGGTGCGCCCGTGCTGGTCGAGCACCACGAGCCCGACTTCGACCTGCTGGTGCTGGGGCGGCCCACGTGAGCGCGCCGTCGGCGGTCGCCGTGGTCATCCCCGCGCGCGACGAGGAGGTGCTGCTCCCCGCCTGCCTGGAGTCGGTCCGCGTCGCCCGCGACGTGCTCCACCTCGCCCACCCGGACGTGCGCACCGAGGTGTTCGTCGTGCTCGACGTGTGCCGCGACGACACCGCCGGCGTGGTGGCCCGACACGGCGTACGGGCGATCACGAGCCGCGCCGGCAACGTCGGCGCCGCGCGTGCGCTCGGGGTCGAGACGGCTGCCGACTGGGCCGGGGACCGCAGCCGGCTCTGGATCGCGAGCACCGACGCCGACAGCGCGGTGCCGCCCCACTGGCTGCTGACGCAGGTGCGCCTGGCCGCGGAGGGGCGCGACCTCGTGGTGGGGACCGTCAGCCCGCGCCCGGTCGACCTGTCCCCCGATGTGCTGGCCGCCTGGCACGCCCGCCACACGCTCTCCGACGGGCACGAGCACGTCCACGGCGCGAACCTCGGCTTCTCCCTCGACGCCTACCTCCACGTCGGCGGGTTCGCACCGCTCCCGGTCCACGAGGACGTCGAGCTCGTCGAGGCGATGCGCCGCGCCTCGCTCGACTGGGTCGCCACCGGCGCCATCGACGTGACGACATCGGGACGGCGCACGGCCAGGGCGCCGCTCGGCTTCGCGTCCTACCTCGAGGGCCTCGGCGCCTGATCGCGCCCGTGCGCCCGCCGTCTAGGCTGGCGCCGATCACCATGGCTCCCAGCAACCCCGACCCCCGCGCCCGCCGCCTGCTGCTGGTCGTCGACGCACCGTCGCTGCTGCACCGCAACCACCACGCGCGCGCCCACACCGGGCTCCGGGACCGGCAGGGCCGCCCGATCTGGGCACTGCAGGGGATGCTGCGTCAGATCCTGGAGTCGATCGACACGATGGCGCCCGACGCGATCGTCTTCGGCCTCGACGACCGGACCGGATCGGTGCGGCGCGACGCCTACCCCGACTACAAGGCCGGGCGCGCGCAGAAGGACCCCGAGCTCGTCGACCAGCTCGACCGCGCCGGCGCGCTGCTCGACGCCCTCGGGCTCGCCACCGTGACCCCGCCCGGGCTGGAGGCCGACGACGTCAACGCCTCCGGCGCCACGTGGGCCGAGCGCAACGGCTGGAACTGCGTGATCATCACCTCCGACCGCGACGCCTTCGCCCACATCGGCGCGCACACGCGGGTGCTCCGGCTCATCGACGGCGGCATCCACGGCTCACCGATGCTCAACCCCGCGCGGCTCTTCGACATGTACGCCGTCCGTCCGGACAACTACCTCGCCTTCGCGGCCCTGCGCGGTGACTCCAGCGACAACCTGCCCGGCGTCCAGGGCATCGGGGAGAAGACGGCCGCGATCCTCCTGGACGTCGCCGGGTCGATGGACGCAGCGTGGGCCGACATCGACCACAACGACGGCCGGGCGCTGCTCGAGGCGCTCGACGACTGGTCGGCCGAGACGGGCGGTCGCCGCGTCGGCGCCACCGTCGTACGCCGCCTGCAGGCCGACGGGGCGCGCGAGCGCTACGACTTCAACGTGCGGATGATGTCGGGGCGTGACGACCTCGACCTCGGGCTGACCCCGGACGTGCCGGGCTCGCGAGGGTTGCTGCCGCTCGACCTCGACCGCGTGACCCGGGTGGTCGGCTTCCTCGACAACGACTTCACCACCGACTTCGCCGTGCGCGTGCTGACCGGTCGGCCGGCGTCGGGCTGAGGCGCATGCCTCCCAGCGCCGTCAGTCCCCGCCGCCTCCGCCGTCCCCGCCGTCCCCACCACCGTCGGAGATGATGACGGGGATCGCCGAGTTCATCGTGGCCACCGCCCTGGAGACGGCGTCACCGGCCTCGACCTCGGCCGAGATCTCCTTGATGCGCTGCTCGAGATCGCGGCGGCCGAGCGTGCCCTTCTCCTGCTCGAGGACCTTGGGGGCGACGCCGAGGGCGTGGAGGATCGCCAGGAGGGTCGCGTCCTCGGTGCGCGGGGTGCTGCCTGCGAGTGCGGCGCGCAGGTGCTCGCGCACCCGGCGCTCAGGCCCCGGGTCGAGCGACGGGTACTTCGCCGGCACCAGGCCCCACGCGCGCTTCGCCTCGGTGCGGACCACGCCCGCAGCGGCGAGTGCCTGCGCGGTCTGCTCCTCGACGGCGAGCTTCCTGTCCGCGACGAGCGACGACAGCTTCGTGCCGTCGCGCTCACGGAGTCGGATCATCGCCGCGTCGAGGGCGGGGTGTCCGAGGGGCCGCGGGCCCAGGACTGACACGCGCGGGTCCTTGTCGTCGCTGAGCGTGACCTGCTCGGCGAGGACGAGGTCGGTGATGACCGCGGCGGCGAGGCCGTAGCCCCGAGGGGCGGACATGCTCTCGGGCGTTCCGTCGTCGCGACGCAGGAGGAGGAAGAGCTCTTCGACGATCAGCATGAGGGCCACGCTAGGTGGCGTCCTCGCGCACCGGATCCGTCGCTGGGTGGAGATCCCCCTGCGATCGGGGTGGGGCTCAGCTCCCGGACACCACGATGGGCAGGATGACCGCCGTCATCATCGCGGTGTTCATCGCCGCGACGGCCTTGCCCACGGCGTCGCCCGTCGCGACGTCGCCGGACGCCTCCTCGATGCGCTGGGCGAGCTCCTTCTTGCCCAGGATGCCCTTCTCGTCCTCCAGCACCTTCGGAGCCATCCCCAGTCCCTGGAGGATGGCGAGCAGCGCCGCGTCGCCCGTCGAGGGCGTACCGCCGAGGAGGACCGTGCGCAACCTCTCGCGCACGCGCCGCTCGGGCTCGGGGTCGACGACCGGGTAGCTCTCGGGCACCAGGCCCAGGACGCGCTTCTCCTCGATCCTGATCACGCCCGCCGCCCTCAGCGCCTCGGCGAGCTCCGCCTCACGGGCGAGCTTGCCGTCCGTCACCAGCGACGACAGCTTCTTGCCGTCGCGCGCCTCGAGGCGGGTCATCGCGGCGTCGAGCGCCGGGTGCCCGACCGGGCCTGCGTGCAGGACCGACATGCGCGGGTCCTTGTCGTCGCTGAGCGTGATGCGCCCGGCGACGACGAGGTCGGTGAGCAGCGCCGCGGCGAAGCCGTAGCCGCGGTGGGCCATGGCGCTCTCCGGCTTGCCGTCGTCGCGTCGCAGGAGGAGGAACAGTTCTTCGGCGATCAACATGCCTGCCACGCTAGGCGGCTTCGTCGCCCACCGGATCCGTCGTCTGGTGGAGATCGATCCTCATCATCCGGGCGGTCAGGTCCACCGCAGGACCGAGGAGGAAGATCACCGCGAGCGTGCCCGCGCCGACGGTGGCGCCCAGCAGCCAGCCCCCCAGCGCTCCCCCGCCCTGGACGATGCTGTAGGTCCACCTGAACGCCACCGGCGGGTCCCAGGCCAGGGCCGCGGCCTCGGCGGGTCCGGCGCCGGTGTGGCTGCCGAGGTAGAGGGCGATGCCGATCGCGAGCACCGGGAAGGCGGCCGCCAGCAGCACGATCCGCCAGACCAGTGCGTCGGGCGTCGTCATCAGCCCGAGGGCCACGTCGACCACCACCCCGACCAGGACCACCTGCACGACCGTGCCGATGCCCGGGATGACCTTGCGCAGCATCGCCATCGTCACGAAGACCGCACCCACGACGAGGTTGACGATCCAGAAGGCGACACCCGTCGTGAGCGCGAGGCCGTTGACGAGGGTGGAGTAGCCGTCCGAACCCAGGTCCGCGGCCAGCAGCATCGCCACTCCCGTCCCGAGCACGACGCAGCCGACCAGGAGCATCGCCGTACGGCGCGGGCTGGGGATCACGCGCGCCAGCATGTCAGGCGGCGCGCACCGACCCGTCGTCGAGGCGGCCCGTGTCGACCGTCAGGATGGCCCGCGTGAACGCCTCCCCCGCCCCACCAGGCCGACCCCGGTGGCGCACGTACGTCGTCGCCGGCCTCGTCGCCTGGGTGCTCCTCAGCCTCGGGGGGCTCGCCGTCTTCGTCGCCTCGCTCAACTCCGACTCCGACATCGAGGACGCGCTCAACGAGAAGTACGACGCCAGCATCACCTTCGAGCGCTACCGCAGGCAGCAGGAGCTCACCATCGACGGCCGCGACAGCCGGTGCCGGGTGGAGGGCGACATCGGCAACCTCGACGACGTACGCCTGATCTGCACGCCGCCCGAGGAACGGCCGCCACTGCGCGGGACGGTTCCCTCGCCTCCCGAGTAACCCGCCGCCCCCTCACTGGTCGAGCAGCCCAGCGCCACCTCGCTGGTCGAGCAGCCCGCCGCCCCCTCGCTGGTCGAGTAGCCCGTGAGGAACGAGCGGGCGTATCAAGACCCACCCCCGCCGCCGGTGGCACCATGTCGCCCATGGACGACCGGGCAGCCGTCATCAACGCCGCCGAGGCGCGGGCCGAGGCCCTTGCCCGGGGCGATGCCGGCGCGCTGCTCCCCCTCCTTCACCCGGCCTTCCGTTGGACGACCCACACGGGTCAGGTGTTCGACCGGGCGGAGTACGTGGAGCGCAACACCGGGGGCACGACCGTCTGGAGGTCTCAGTCCCTCGTGGACCCCAGCGTCGTGGTCATCGGCGACACCTCCGTGCTGCACGCGGAAGTGGCTGACGTAGTGCTGGCTGCTGACGGCCAGGCCGAGACCTTCCGGATGCCGATGACCCAGGTCTGGGTGCGCGACGGTGGCGGCTGGCTGTGCCTCGCCGGCCATGCCGGCCCACGCCTCGCCGACTGACCACGTCTCGCCGACGGATGGGCTCGCGGACATGCCTGTGGCCCCGCCAACGCGTGGGTGGCGGGGTGTGGGGCGGGGTCATCGTCGAGGTGACGGGATCCGGGGCAGACCGGGGTCCGGTGGGTCGAGGGCAGTGGTGCCGCTGCGGTCTCGTCGGTAACGGTGGCCATGCGGGGACGTCCACTCGAACACCCCGGGCGCGGTCATCTCGTATCGCCAGGCACTGTGGGTCTTGAGGCGGTGGTGGAACCGGCACAGCGCGCCCAGGTTGTCGGTCTCCGTGGGTCCTGGTTGGGGTCGGCCCTCTGCTTCGGCGTGATGGTCGTGCTCGGTGACGTGGTCGACGTCGCAGCCACGCGCAGGTCGGGTGCACCACGGGAAGACGCAGGTGCGGCGAGTTCTAGGTAGTGACGCAACACCTCTCATGAGGAGTTGTGATGAGGAAG
>CAXHZJ010000016.1:0-97893 GCA_964021995.1 Nocardioides furvisabuli
CCCTCAACGCGGCAGATCCGGGCGAGCGTAGCCGCCCTCAACGCGGCAGATCCGGACGTTTGGCTAGATCGCTGAGAGATCATCTGCGCCGTCGCGGATCTGCGCGGTGCAGACTGCCCACCTGTCGGGGCTGTGGTGGAACCTAGGTGCCTGCCCATCTCGTCGGACGGGTAGAGACGAACAGGAGCGCTAATGGACCACGACGGAGACTTCTCCGCCTACGCGGCCGCGCGTTGGGGCAACCTCGTGCGCTCTGCCGTGATCCTCGGATGCACGCTCGAAGATGCGCACGACTTGGCACAGACGACCTTGCTTCGCTGCTATCTGGCGTGGGGCAGGGTTTCAAAGGCCGATGACCGAGACGCGTATGTGTACCGGATCCTGCTGAACTGTCACAAGGACAGTCGTCGACGCCGGTGGTGGGGCGAACGCCCCACCAGCGTGCTCCCTGAACAGCACGCCCCCGACTCGACCCCGCAGGTGGAGATCGCCGACGCCCTTCGCCGTGCGCTGGACGATCTGAGCCGGGAACACCGTGAAGTGATCGTCTTGCGCCACCTGGCGCAACTGAGCGAACAGCAGACCGCCGACATCCTGCGCATCGCCCCCGGCACCGTGAAGAGCCGCCTCTCCCGTGCGCTGGCCCAACTAGCGGGCAACCGCCACATCGCAGACCTCGCTGAAGGACACCCCCGATGAGCAACGACGCACCCCCCACGCTGACTCGGCTTCTGGACGAGATGCCCGTCGGACAGCCGCCGCTCGCCGACCTCGTTGCTTCGGGCCGGGCGGCGAAGCGTCGCCGACGGCGCGCACAGGTTGCCGCGGTGTCACTAGTCGTCCTCGCGGTGATAGGCGGCTCCTTCGCTTTCTCCCGTGTGACGCCGACCGGCGGCGACACGCTCGTCGCGGACCGCGCCATCAACGGGAGCGGACTCAACGCCACAGTCGAGGCGGGTGACGATGCCCTGACCAGCAGGGGACTGGCGAGCGGAGAAGCCGTGTGGGATCCCGACGGTGGCGGCCTGCTGTACGCCAGCCGCGGCGGCTACAGCAGTTCTTGTCCACCGAACCCGACCGCCATCGACCGTGACGGCGCGCTTTCCCTGCAACTGGCACTTACGGACGTGGACGCGGTGTGCACCGCCGATGCCGTGCCTGTTGTGGTCACCGTGACGGGACTGGCGTCGCCCCCAGACCGCCTCACCGTGTCGGAGGAAGGCAATCCGCCAGAGGTCGTAGAAGTCACCGTCAGTACCTCAGACAAACCAATAGACCTGCCCACCAACGACTGGAAGCCGGGCGAGCCCGCGAACCAGGCGCTGCTCACAGGGACGCTGACGCTGGACGAGAACGGATGCGTTGTGCTGGATTCACCAGCCGGTACACGGACCTACGCGACCTGGCCCTCCGGGTACACCGCGACCAGTGACGAGGACGGACAGGTGACCCTCCTCGACTCCGACGGTAATCCCGTGGCACGCAGCGGCGACACGATCCAGATGGGAGGCGGGTTCCACCCCGCCGACCGCATTGACCCACACCCGTGCCTGCCGCAGGGACAACAAGAGATCGCCTCCGTGCAGTCGGAAGTCACCGCCGTCCCCTCACCGCAGCCCGGCGGGAGCCAGCCGAGTCCAGGCACCGTTTACGGCGGCCTCTCCTGCCCCTTCTCGGAACAGACTCGCGTGGCCTTGGACGTTCCCGGGCCGGGTCAGCCGACACCGCAAGACGCCGTCGCCCCGTTCCTTGGCTCACTGGCCATCAGCGCTGTCAACACGAAGGAACGCGCCGCCCAAGTCATCGCCAGCGACGCCGACGGAGCCGCCGTCATCGTCTACTCCCTCACCCAGCAAGAGGATGGCTGGTGGCCCGACGGGTACACAGAATGCCGCCGATGACACCGGCCGATGACCTGGGGAGCAAAGTTCGGATCCAGTGCGGATCCCGGCAGGTCCGTGCACTCGTTGCGGCAGATCTGGATGTTCGTACATCCGTCACGCCGAGGCGGTGTCGCCGTTCGATCTGCTCGCTTCCCACTTCTCGCGCCGTCCGGGCGGAGGCTCCCACGGCACACCTCCGCCGCCGAGGACCGGATCGGTTCTGCCCGCGCGCACCCGCTTCGCGGCCTGCCGAGCGAGCAACCAGGTAAGTGGGCTCCACCGTCGCCATCCATACAGTTCCAAGCGCATTCGGAACTTCACACGGTCGAGGCACTCGGCTGCCCACTCATCGGCACGTCCCTTCCGGTCGGCGTGCTGGAAGGCACGATCGTGAGCCCACTCCTGCTCGAAGGTGTCCGTGCCAAGCCCGTACGCGCGATCGCGCTCACGAAGCATGAGGTCGGACTGCCACTTCGCTTCCTCCAACGCAATGATCAGTTCGTTCACGCGTAGACGGAGGACCGGGCTGCCATGGAGCCGCATGGACAACTCGATTTCGCGAGTGATGACCGCCGTGTCCACGTCATCGTCGGGCTGCGGACTGCGTTGATTCGGGGGGAGCCACTTCACGTATTCGACGTACCGCGTGAGGTTGGTGAGCAGCCGCTCGTAGAAAGCGCTACGAGCAGCGAAGGCCCCTTGTGCTTGGGCGGACCGGCGATTGAGCAGGTACTGCACGGCAGGGACCATGACGACGGCGACGACCGCCGGGATGAGCAGGTCCGCAGCAAGGATGTCCATGGACCGCACCGTACGGCCAGTCGCGGACACGGAACGGGCTTCTCTCCTCACGCCCGCGCCCTGCGACGCCTTGTCCCAGTCTCTGGGGCATGTAGGCAGACCTATCTGGCGACTACTCGTGACGCGCTCATCGGCTGCTTGTTCCATTGACCCCAAGGCCGGGTCTGGCGAGGCTCGGTCCAGGCGCCCGGGTCGTCGCTCTCATTTCGGCTGCCCACGCTGGTCGTGTGGCTCTCATCTGGCCTGCGTGACCCGGGCGTCGCCAGGGCCAGGAGAGGCTCAAGAGGGGTTTGCCCAGCTCGAAGCAGCGTTGCCCTCCCGGCTCGACAACCCAACAGGTTCGAGCATCGGAGGAGCACATGAGCAAGACGAACAACCGTGTGGTGATCGGGATGGACCCACACAAGCGGTCGGTGACGATCGAGGTGATGACAGCCGACGAGACCTTCCTCGGTGGCGGCCGGTACGGCACTGACGAGGCCGGGTTCGCCGAGATGAGGCGCTATGTCAGCCAGTTCCCCGACCGGGTCTGGGCGATCGAAGGATGCTCCGGGATCGGTCACCATGTCGCGGTCCGACTGCTGGCGGCCGGCGAGGAGGTCGTCGATGTGCCCCCGAAGCTGTCGGCGCGAGCCCGGGTGTTCTCGACCGGTCAGGGACGCAAGACCGACGCCACTGACGCCCATTCGGTCGCGCTCGTCGGGACCCGGATGACCGGCTTGCGTCCGGTCGTCAACGACGAGCAGCTCGCAGTGCTGCGACTCCTGGTCGACCGGCGTCGATCGCTCGGCGAGGAGCACACCCGCAAGACCTCCCAGCTGCACCATCTGCTGCTCGAGCTCATCCCCGGCGGTGCCAAGCGTGACCTGTCCGCGGCCCAGGCCAAGGCGCTGCTCGCCAAGGTCAGGCCCCGCGACGTCGTCGGCAAGACCCGCCGCAGGGTGGCCGCCGAGCTCGTCGCGGACCTGGAACGGATCTATGCCCGGAAGAAGGAGGCGAACAAGGAACTCACCGAACTGGTCCGCGCGACCGGCACGACGCTGTTGGACCTGCACGGCATCGGACCCACCGGCGCCGCCCGGCTGCTCGTCGAGGTCGGCGACATCACCCGCTTCCCCAGCAAGTCCCACTTTGCTTCCTGGAACGGCACTGCACCCCTCGACGCATCCTCCGGTGACCAGGTCCGGCACCGGCTATCGCGCAAGGGCAATCGGCAGATCAACCGGGTGCTGCACACGATGGCCCGCGTGCAGCTGCGCAACCCCACCGAGGGCCGCGCCTACTACGACCGCAAGAAGGCCGATGGGAAAGCACCCATGGAAGCCATGCGGTGCGTGAAGCGTCGATTGTCCGACATCGTCTTCCAGACCATGCTCAACGACACCGTCCGCACCACCGGCGCCCCGACGAGGACGGGCCCGGGAGGGCAACGGGGCAACGACTCTGACTCCAGCGCGGCCGGCTCACAGCCCCACACCAACTCTTCGGACAAGCCACTTCCCGGACCCGCCAGACAACACCCTAGAACCCCACTCCCCGCTGCGGCTTGACACAGAGGGGTGCCAGATCCGGTCGAGCGGATCGCGGCATGTGAGTAGGTTTCGACCATGACCGAACCGGTGGAGCTGTCCGGCTTCACGTTCCTCGGCTGGGGCCCTGGAGCCACGTCGTCCGGGCCGGGATGGCACCTCGCCGAGGACTACTTCGCTCGCTGTGGCCGCTGCGGTGACCTACTTCGGCTGTGGGCTGACCAGTCCGAGCAGTGCTCCTGCGGAGGGGTCTACAAGGACGTCGACGCGGGTCGATTCGGGTCGGTCGACGGGGACGGCAGCATCGCGATCTACCGCCGACTGTCATAGGCCGCGAGACACCGCTCATCGGCAGATCCGGTAAACGGCGCCGTCCTCCTAGGGCCTCCCCCGGCTCAGTCTCGGCAGCGTTCATCGTCACGACCAATGTCGAGTGACGCAGTGTTGAAAAGATCATCAAGCCTGTTTGGAAAAGTTCGCTGCATCTCGACACCTAAACGCATCGACTTGCACGACATTGTCGAGATGCAGGAAAGTGAGGCGAACTACACGCGTGTAACTTTGACGAACTGACGCCGACTCAACGAGCTGGACAAAGATTGACGGCCGCCGCCCGTCTCAACGCGTCTACTCGGCATTCGCGGGGCCTACGCCATGAGTCCGTTCGCGGCGGACACCAGCATGTCGGCGCGCTCGTCGAGAAACGTGTTGAAGTCGTCATCGAATAGAGAAGGCGGGCAAACGGCGTGCGCCAAGATGTCATCCACCTTCGCACTCGGCATCTTGGACCTGTAACTGCTCGGCGCGACGCCTCCGAGCGTCTTGTTGTCCGAAGCCGAGATCATCGCGAAGTTCGCTAGAACGGTCGCCCCCGCTGTATCGATGCCGTGCTCCTTCGCCAGGTACGCCTGGGGCATCAGGTGGTGGAACTCTGACCTGTTGTACGCGGACAGCACCTTCGACAGCGATACCGGTGATCCGGAAACGAAGCTCAGGGGCTCGGCGTTCACGAGCAAGAGCACGAAGGTTTTGCTGTCAACAGCCGACACAGAAAAGCGCTTCTCCTTGAAGAAGTCGGGCTCCACGTTCACCGTAATGTCCGCGAGCGCGGACGGCTTACCCGCCCGAAGCTTGGTCACCTCCTCGATGTCCCGCTTGAGGTTGCGCAACACACCGGCGCTGAAACGTCGGGAAAAGAAGGCTCGCCACAGCCACCGGAGGAGAACCGACCGCTGGTCATCGCTCACGGTCCGGGAGGATCCATCCTTGTGCGCAAAGAAGACGCACAGCGGAACCAAGGCTGCCGGGTACGGCAGGTTCCCCAACTTCTGTATCCCGAGATGCGACCGTACAAAGTCGATCGCCCCGCGGATGCCGTTCTCAATCTCATCGAAGCGGTCCCGCACCTCGGTCCCGCTCATGCTCATCAACGTGTTCGGAGCCGCATCGCCTGCAACCACCGCCGCACAGCAGCGCAGCAGCAGGTTGGAGTCATCTCCAACCTCGCCGAACCCGAAGGGTGCGAGCTCTTCAGCCAACGTGCTGAAACGGGTCTGTAGGTCGAATTCCTCGCTCCACGTCCAGGCCGACAGGAGTTGGAGTACGTCGAGCTCGATTCCAAGCCGGTTGACGCGCTCGAAGACGATGGCAACCTTGCCCCGATTGTCCGTGACGATGTCCTGCGTGGGGATCTTGGCTTCCTTGAAGATCGCCTGGACTGAATCGATGGCCTCAGCTTGTTTGTCGCTCAGGCCTGTCGTCGCCCTCCGGTACGCCGTGGTGTCGAAGAACGTATCGACGGGGAAATGCCGGAGCAGGTCGACCTCGTCGTCCTGCAGCGCCAAGAACTGGCTCTCCTGGAGGTCGGCGGACGCCGTCATGTCGAAGTAGATTCGGGGCCACGACTCACCTTCCACGGGCTGAAGGTCCGTTTGGAAGGTCCCGAAGATTGACGTGAGTCGCTGCTGGCCGTCCAGTACGTAGCTGATCGGAAAGTCTGCGACGGGCTCAGGCAGTTCGAAGGGCCCAAGACGCCGCTCGGAGTTCAACTTCTCCTTGGTCTGCCACAGGATCGCCGATCCAAACGGGTAGCCCTTGTAGATCGAGTCCATCAGGAAGGCGATGCGGTCGGGGTCCCAGACGAAGCCTCGCTGGAAGGCCGGAACCCGGACCTGACCTTGCTGAACCTGTTCGATCAGCGACCTGATCGAGATCTCGCCCACTACCCGCCCGCCTCCGTCATGACTGTCCCGCCGTAACCCCTTGACCGGCCCTCACGCTAGCGGGGTCACGTCGGGCCCGTCCGTCGAACCGTCACACTCGCGGTGATCTCGCGAGTCACTGGGTTTCACCCTCGCCTCGCCGAGCAGATCGTTCACAGCAACGCCCAGCCAGCGAGGATCTCGTCGACGTTCGGCGCGCCCTTTGCAAGCGTCGTGCGCCAGTCGAGTTTCTTGAGGTGCTGAAGGTGGCCCACAAACATGATCGGCGCGATGCCCGACTGCGCTGCCGTTTGGAGCACCCAAGGCGCGCTGAGCCGCTCCGGCAGCGGCGGAACACCTTCCGGCAGCACCCACCTTGCCGCGGTGTCGTTGGCTTCGCGCTCTTGGGTCGCTTCGTCGGAGTGGTCTTCAGGATCGTTATCGACCTCGATCGTCTCGACGATCGGCGCATCGTCCTTGACGTGACCGTGGGTGTGGTGGGCGATCTCGTGAATGAGTGCGAAGAGGACCTTGTCCAGGCGCTTTCCTCGGCCAGACAGGCCGATGATGCGGACCTTGTTGTCGATCATGGCGCAGCCGTCAATCTTCGCGCCGGGAAGGCCGGGAACGTAGACAAGTCGTACCCCGACGCCGCTGAGCATCTCGGGGAGAGCCGCGAAGTCCTCGGGCGTCTTCGCGACACGAGGCAGCGCGGCTCCCAACGCTTCCAACGCCTTGCGTGAATAGGTCCCTGTCGGGCTCTTCGCGCGTGCTGCATGGCGGACCATGTAGAGCCACGACGTCTGAAGCGACGACAGTGACTCGCCATGGTTGGACCGTTTCGCAGCGGCCGCCAGACGAGGCTCCTCGTCAAGCGACTTCAGTTCGAAGAACCGAAGCACCTCGCTCTCGAGTTCATCGAGGGTCTTTCCGGTGAGGACGCCGGCCTTCTTGAGAACGGCGATGGGACCCTTCTCATTGAGGCGGGCTCGGCGACGGACGTCGTCCAGGTCGCTCTGGGCCTTGGTGTCCTGGTTCTGCTTCCAGAGGAAGTACTTGTCCTGGAGGCTGAGCCACATCTCGGCGCTGGTCCCGAGGGCAGCGCCTATCTGCGCAGCGGACTCGCGAGTGATCTCCTTCTTGCCGGAGATGATCTCGGAGACGAACTGCGCTGGGCGGTCGAGGATGGTGGCGAACTCGGCCTGAGTCCAACCGCGAGCCTCGAGTTCGTCGGCGAGGAATTCCCCCGCGGGGAACGCCTCGGCTAGTACAGCGTTCATCTCGATCTCTCTATAGCTATCAGTGGTAGTCGACCACTTCGAGGAGGACCGCGATCCGGTCGCCCTCGGTCTTGAAAGTCAGGATCAGCCGAAACTGATCGTTGAGACGCATCGACGTCTGGCCCAGACGGTCGCCCTTGAGCTTCTCCATCCGAAGACCCCGCATGGCATACAGGTCGCGCTCGTCCACCGCCGCGGAGATGAGCTGGACCTTCTTCCGATACGACTTGATGACCGCCGGGTCCCACCCCTTGGGTGCGTACCCCTGCTCCTCAGCGAGCCGGCGCAGCACTTCGTCGTGGTACTCGACGCGCAACGTGACCTCATTCCATCACCCATGAGATGAAGACCCGCACGCGTCGGATCCTAGGCGGCCCATGTTGCCACTTCGGTCCGACAGACTCCGACACGCCGAGTCGTCTTAAGGTCTTCATGCATAGGGTGATGACGATGATGCTACGATCAATCTACGTGGCCGGCAGGCGGCCATCAAATCGAGAACCAAGGAGTCGACATGCCTGACACCAACGGCAACGACAAGCACGACAAGACCTACGAGGTCGTCATCAACGGCACCCCGTACGACCTCGACGACGAGGTCGTCACCTACGAAGCCCTGGGCGCTCTCGCGTTCCCCGGCCACGACCCGGCAGCGATCTTCACCGTGGCGTACAAGAACGCGATCGCCGCTCACGGCGGCAGCGGCACCCTCGTGGCTGGCGAGTCGGTCAAGGTCAAGAAGAAGGGGACGAGTTTCGATGTCCGGCTCACGACTCGTTCGTAACAGCGCCGACCTCCAGCGCCTCGTCGACGACGGCTACACGGTCCGCATCGTCAACGGGTATCTCGTCATCGACGACATCCCCTACCTCGACGCGACTCAGACGGTTCAGTGGGGTTCCTTCCTCTGCCCACTGGATCTCGCCGGCGAGCAGACCGTGAAGCCGAGCAACCACGTGATGGCGTTCGTCGGCTCGGCCCCGTGCAGCAAGGACGGCGGCGAGATCTCAGCTGGGTTCGCTAACCCCGGGCTGACCTATGGCTGGACCGCGGGACCTGAGTTGACCCCGTCGGTCGGGTTCTCACAGAAGCCGCGGCCCGAGGGGTACGTCGACTTCTACGAGAAGGTCACCACCTACGCGGCGATCCTGATCGGGCCGGCGCAAGCAATCGACCCCGACGCCACACCATTGCAAGGGAAGCCGTTCTCGACGGACGAGGACGACGGTGTGTTCGTCTACCTCGACACCTTTACCAGCCGCGCCGGCATCACCGCGCGCAGCGAGCGGCTCGAACTAGCGAAGATTGTGATCGTCGGGCTCGGCGGCACGGGCGCCTACATCCTCGACCTCGTCGCCAAGACACCGATCTGCAACATCCATCTGTACGACGGCGACGTCTTCAGCACTCACAACGCCTTCCGTGCGCCAGGTGCCGCGACCTTGGATGCGCTCAACGCGCGGATGAAGAAGGTCGACTACTACGCCACGACCTACTCCGCGATGCGGCGCCAGATCCATCCGCACCCGGTCAACGTCACCGAGGCCAACACCGCGGAGCTGCTTGATGCCGACTTCGTCTTCCTGGCCATGGATTCCGGCCCGGACAAGCAGGTCATCATCAGGACGCTCGTCGACAACGGCATCGCCTTCGTCGACACCGGCGTCGGAGTCAGCGACGACCCCACCGGCATCGCCGGCCAAGTCCGAGTCACCACCGGTCTGCCGAATGCCAGCGAGCACGTCCTGGGCGGTGGTCTCATCTCCGTCGTGCCTGGCGACGCTGCTGAGTACGACACGAACCTCCAGGTCGCCGAGCTCAACATGTTCGCCGCTGTCATGGCCGTCGTCCGCTTCAAGAAGTGGCTGGGCTTCTACGCCGACAGCGAAGGCGAGCTGCACAGCTCGTATCGGATCGACACCAACGAGATCCTCAACAAGCACCAGCAGGCCGACGAGGCATCGGACGAGTCCAGCGACGGCGCCGCATGAGGGTGCACAGACTCGAGCCGACGTTCGTGACCTACGTGCCCCGTGACCTCGAGGACGGCCGCCTCTACATCTCGATGGAGTACGCAACCGCGGTCCACCTCTGCGCATGCGGCTGCGGCACGAAGACGGTCACCCCGCTCTCTCGCGGCGGGTGGACGCTCACCTTCAACGGCGCCGTCACTCTGCGACCCTCCGTTGGCAATGGTCAGGCCCGGTGCCGGTCGCACTATCTGGTCAACGACGACAAGGTCCACTGGCTACCGCCCATCGGCGCCGAGGAGACCAGTGCAGCCATCGCCCGGGACCACGACGACGCGGTCTCAGCCCACACCCCGCCAATCCGTGCGGGATGGTGGTCTCGCCTGAAGGCCGCACTGCGATGGCGAACCTGAAGCCGCCGGTCAGAGACGGGTGACATGCGTGGATAGCGCATGGGCGTCCATCGCTATCCCCTCCGTCGCCGCCATCCCCAGAGCCGTCTGCAGAACGCGTGGCACGGAGCATCGGACCACGGTGTCATGAGCCAGGAGTTGGAGAGATCGCCCCATTCCGGCCGCCGGTGACGAGCGAGACTCGGAGCCAATTGCCGCGACGCGAACAGCCACCCACCAGCGATGCTGGTCGAACTGCAACGGTCGCCCAGGGTCCCCGATCAGTCGTCCAGTCCGAACGCGGCCGTCACCTGATCGATGGTGAACTGCTGGCTCAAGCGGCAGGCGCTGTTCTGGTTGGCGAACATCCCGATCTTCCACACGCCCTGTTCTCGAGGCACCGTGTGGTCCCACGCGATCGGGACAGCCCACTCGGCGAGGTCATCGTCCTCGTCGCCGTCGTGACCGTACGCGCCGATCAGCCCCTGGTCCGCCAGATGAGCCTCGCCTCCGTCAATCTCAACGGTTGCCTCATCGAATCGCTTCGCCGCTCCCAGCACGGTCCCCACGCCGACGTAGCCAGCCTTCGGGATGCACGCGAAGATCCGGGCGCCAGGCTCCAGATTCTTCATCGTTCGTGAGTACCACTTGTCACCGCCAGCAGAGACGAAGCCGTACTTGACCGCATCGGCCCACTGACGGCCACCGGGGTATTCGCCGAACGAGACGTACCAATCCTGACCGTTCCACTGCTCGCGGGACTTCCTCAACTTGCCGGCGCCACCCGCCGCGGGCGTAGTCGCCTCGTGGTCGACCAGCCACGTGCGGGCGAGGTAGGAGGATCCGCCATCTTCGAAGTGGCGGAAGAACACGACGTTGACCGGCACGCCGAAGCCTTCGTTGAGGAACCGGACGATGCGTTCTGTGGCGGGATCCACGCTGGCAGCAACGATCGTGAAGACCTGCTCAACGTTCAACTCCTCTGGAGGGGCTTCGCCGAACTCCTCGGCAAACGCCTGCTCGAAGGCGACGCCCACACGATAGGACTCGAAGATCGCGACGATCTCGGCTCGACTCAATGTCGAGACCCATGAGCCGTAGTCGAGCGCTTGAGCGACGACGTCACGCGGAGTCTTGTCCCGCTTCAGTTCAAGGATGTGGACGGCCCCATCGGCGTCCATCGCAAGCAGGTCGATAAACCCGCCGTGCGCCGTGAGGACCTGTCGGCCGACGAGCATCAGCTGAGTGCCCATGATCGTCGGGTCGGACTCAATGTAAGTCTCCAACTGCGACTCCAGGCCGACGGCTGTCGGTGCCAGGCGGGTCAGCTGGTCACCATCGGCCTTCCACAAGCCCATCTCCAACGCCATTGGTACGTCCTCTCGTCGTTTTCGTACCCATCGTTGCGGACAGGTCCGACACTTGAAACTCGATCACGCAAACCGAGGGCTGGCTCGTCGGCTCGGAGGAGGTGTCGAGGTCGAGTGCTCGTTGCTTGGTGACGGGCCGTCAGAGCGTGCACTGACCTCCGTGGAGCCGGCATCCGTAAGGCGGATGCCGAACTGGCCCGGTACACGGTCGGGCCGGGGTACTTCGTTTGAGCCAGATCAGCCCTCTCACCTGACGTGCGGCCAACCCGGTGTCACGGCGCCGCGGCGAACGCGCGAGCGGCTGCAAGCAGTCTCGGTGCGACCTCAGCGAGTTCGTGCTCGCGGAGGAATCGGGCTGGTGCCTTGTCGTCGAGCATCGGGTTGCGTCCTTGAAACCACGCCTGGACAACAGCTGCGGAGTCCCTTCTGGAGAGCAGCGCGGCCGCGTGGTGCGCCGCGATGAGTCTGGCTGCAACCTCAGCCGAAGGGGTCGTGGTGTCGGCTGGGTCTGCCCAGTGAGCGACGGTGCTGGTTTCCTCGACCGAGGCCATGTAGGCGACCAGCTTGTCGCCGAGGAGTCCGCGCAGGCTCTCGATGAGCTCCGGCATCACCAGCTCTATGCCCTCTCCGCGGCGCCTGTCGATGCCGGCAGTCTCGAGCGCGTCGAGAAGCCGGCGAACGACGACGTCGAGGCTCTCGTAGGCGTGGGCGTAGAACGTCTCGTTCATGTGCTTTAGCTCTGTGGAGTCGAGGCCATCAAGGACCTGGCGTACTTCCGCCAGCGCTTCGGCGACGGTCGTCGTCGACGTATGCAACAGCCATGAATCTGACTTCTCATGCTCCTCGGGCATCTGGATTCCTCCCTTCAGTCAGCCGGTGGCTCGGTGCGGTTTTGGATGGCTTGGCGGAACGTGGCGATCGCGATCTCGTACGTGGCTGTGTTGAGGCGGGAGAGGGGCAGCCGGTCGCCGTTGTAGGTGCGCCACATCATGCCGACCACGAACGTCCAGAGCTGGCTGGGCGGGACGGTGAATGTCGTGCGGGGTCGACGTTTGCTGATCCATCTCAGGTCGGTGCGTCGTGGCGAGAGGACGATTCGACCGCCGCCCTCATCAGAGTGCTCGTGGTCGGTGGGCAGGAAGTCCATCGCAGCGAGGGGCTCGACGTAGCGCCGCAAGAGGGATCGGAAGTCGTTCTCGGACTGGGCGGTGGGTTCGAGTCCTTCGGTGAGGCGACCCAGGACGACGTCGGCGTGCTCGAGGCCGGTGAGGATGTGGGCTGGCTCAGCCACGCGCGCCCAGTGCTGGAGAATCTGCAAGAAGATCAGACGCTCCTGGGTGTGGTAGGCGCCGTAGATCCGTTCCCTGACTGTGCCGTCGGCGGCGGGAACGCGCGCGGTGAAGGCGAAGTCGCCGAAGGGGCCCACAGTGGTGAAGTCGAGCGTGACTACCGCCCCGTCGCGCTGCGGCACCTCGAAGACGGGCATCGGCTTCGGGCTGCTCGAGAGATGCGTCGGGGTCTTCACTGTTATGCATCGTGAGACCCCCGGTGCCGAGGCCAGGTGGGAGACCGGCGGTGCGCGGGACACGTCGCACAGTCGCGGGACGAGCTCGGGGTGCCGCTTCGCCTCTCGGGGAGGGTCTCGTCGTGCGTCGTCATCGGCTGGGTCCGTGCGCCAGAGTCCGCTCTTCAGGCGCGGGAGAGGCTGCTACGCGGATGGTTCGGATCTGGACGGCGTCGCAGATGGTGTCCAGGTCGTCGGCAAAGCAGCAGCACTCGGCGAGATGCACTTCCCGAGCGTTGCGGGCCTCAGCGTGGGTGAGGTGAACGCTGCGGAGCTCTTGGCAGTCCCAGAGCGCCCAGATCTGCGTGATCGGCTTCATGGGGTCGTCCTTGTCGTGATCAGGGGCGGGGTGGTCATGGCTAGCGCGGTCAGCGCCTGCCGGGCGGCTGGACTGAGTCGTGCGGAGTACGCGCGGCAGCGATCTCGGTCATGGTGGTCAGGTGGGTGCTGCCAACCGGGGCTGACATCTATGTGGCCGTGGGCGTAGTCGGTCCACAGCCACGTGATGGCGTAGGAGCGGCTCGTGACGTGGCTGCCGCGATGGTGGCGGCGCGCCCAGTGTCGATACCAGCCGGACGTGGCTGCGAGGTGGCGTACGACGCTCTCCCGCAGGCGGTGGTCGATGTCGGCATCGAGATGGGCGGCGACATCGTCGATGGCGTTGATGAATGCGTCGGGGCGCACGAGCACGTCGCCGCTGCAGGCTCGTGCGGTCTTGTTGCCGGTCTCGGCGGGCAGGTGGAGTCTTGTCGCGGCCTCGGACCACGTCTTGGCAAGGGCGTAGCGGCGGGCGAGGCAGAGCGAGGCAAACAGACGGCCAGTCTGCTCACGCACGTCGAGCATTCCGGAAAGGTGTCGGGCGTAGATGGCGGCAGGTAGCACCTGCGGGATCGCGGCGACGGTCAACCGGCCTGGGGCGTCGTGGTCGAGCAGTGTCGAGAGTCGGCGGCGCGCAGCGGTGGCGGACATGACAAGCCGACTCAGAGTCGGCGTCATCGTGGTGTGGTCGGCGAGCCAGCCGAGCTGCCCGTCGTTGCAGGCGGGCGTCAACTCGGTCCACGGGTGCAGTGCTTCGGCAGCGTTCTCGAGGTCGGGTTGGCTCAGGATCGCGTCGGCCGCAGCGAGTGCATCTCCGCGCAGCGCGAGGTCTTCCGGTGGCGCAAGGCCCCACCGTGCGCCGCGGTCGGCGCCGCTGCGGCATCGATCCGTACGAGCAGCGTTGGCCCACGACACCCACTCCTCCGCCCCAGGCTGGGTCGCGAGGTGCAGCATCAAGACGGTCAGCGTCTTGACCTCGGCAAGGTAGGCGTCCGGCTCGAGCGCATCGCTAAGGACGGTCACCCGCTCGCCCTCGAGGGCGGCGTCGATCCGGCGTTGAGTCGCGAGCACGGCATCTGGTGCGGGGTCCGCGTCGAGGTCGGCGAGTAGTTGGAGGCAGTTCTGGCCTCGACCCCTATCAGGGTTGCCGCAGACTTGGTGGGGCAGATCGACTGCTCGCATCGGAGTGCGGTGCGACCGAAACCGCAAGCCGCATCCTGGGCAGGTGCCGACCAGTCGGCGCTTATGCCGGGCGCAGGTGGTCACCCAGGGGTGACGCCACGCGAGCCGCCACAGTCCGTCGGCTCTGAAGCAGGACGGGCACAGAGCGGTGCCACGTTCAGGTGGCCAGCCGCGCGAGGCGACGATGCGCCAGGACGCGCGGTCTCGCGGGTCCAGGCCCGTGGTGTCGATGCCGGGCATGCCAGACAAGGTCGCCGCGTTGATGGCCGCGGTGTCGAGCACCGCGAGCGCAGCCAGATTCGAGGCAATCTGTGGATCCGGTGCGACGGTGAGGAAGGCCGTGCTCGCATGTCCTGTCCGGAGCCTTCGGGTCAGGTCGGGATGGGTGATGTCGTTGACTGCGGCCAGCCGCTCGAGGAAGCCGTCGATCGCCTCCCCCGCCGCGGGCGCGATGGTCACCGGCAGTCGCGCGACATCAGCCGGCATCGGCCTGCTCCTCGCGATGCCTGGCGGCGTGCTGCGGGTGTGCCAGGTCGACGTCGGTGGCGACCACGCCGACGAGCTCGTGCCCGTAATCCAGGAGCACCAGTCGGTCCTCAGGTGTGAGTAGTCGGTCGAAGGCGCCGAGGCGAGTGCGTACGGAGGCGCTGAACGGCGAGTGCTGCAGGACGCCGCCACCGAACTCGACCCACAACCAAGCCGCCGCGTCACGTTCCAGCGGGTTGGCACGGACACGCGAAGCGATCTGGCGCTCGCGCACGGGACGGCTGAGCCGGCGGGTCACGTGAGAGGGGACCTGACGCATCGAGGCGAGACTCTGGCGGCGTGCGCGATAGTCGACGCGCTGCGCGGTGGGTGCAGCAGCGAGTCGCCCGGCAAGCATTCGCAGGATCCGGAGTCCGACGCGATCATCGGCGAAGAGCCGGTTGATGGCGGCGATCTCGCGGGCCTGGCGCAGCGGTCCGCGGTCGGCGATCAGTGCCTCTTTGGTGGGTCGGTGCCCGGTGTGGGCGTAGATCACCTCGCGTCGCATGGCTCGGGATGCGGCGTATCCGATGGCTTCGAGGTGGCAGCCATCAAATGGTGACGCGATGTCGCTCAGGAGGTGGTCGGGCACGTGGTGTTCGTGGAGGCCCTGGGCGCGAACGTCACGGTGCAGTCGCTCGCGCTCGTCCATGGTGGGGCCCACCTCGGGGAGCGTCGCGCCGACGAGTCGACGCACCACGACGTCCCTCACGTGGGCTCGAAACGACCGAGTCGACTCGGTGGCTGGCCAGGCGATGGTCGCGAACTGGGCGATCCAGTCGGGGTCCCGCCAGGTGAGGTTCCTCGGTTGGCTGAGCCCGGTGCCGACAGGCATCGGCGGGAGCGAGGGCCGGGCGGTTGGCCAGCCAGTGCAGAGATGGAAGCTAAGCAGGCGCCACATCAGGGTCATGCGCAGGTCGCTTCCCAGGCTGCCGCTGCGCGCAAGCGCAAGGTAGGACTCCTGCAGCTCCCAAGCCGCTCGGGTGGCCGGCATGTGCTCGGTGCCGTCCTCGGTGAGCAGCAGGCCGCACGTGGGACAGGTAGTGCAGAAGACCAGGCGGCTCCACACCGGCTGGACCCTGCAGCCGGGGCAGCGCAGCCGTTGCGCGAACCGATGGTCGCGCCAGGACAGGGCGTCGTACGCCGCCCCCAACGCCCCCTGCAACGTGTGCTGGCCCAAGACATCCGCGTCTACTCCGAGTACGCCGGCCAGACGCTGCACGACCGCCGGGTCGGGGTCGTCGTAGAGCTTCTTGTAGCTCTTCACCCCAGTCACATGCGCTGGGCAGCCGGTCTCGGCTTGCAATCGCCAGACCATCGAGGGGATGGACTCATCCGGCCACGGCACGACCGCCACGGGTGGGAGGTTCATGACGGCGCACCGGCGTCGGCCAGTGGGCGTCGGAGTCGCTCGACCTCGACCTGAGCGTCGCAGGCGCGTTGACTCAGCACGACCTGGTCCAAGACCTCACGGTCGAGTGCCTCGCCGGCGCTGAGTGTCGCGGCCACGCCATCGACCAGAAGCCGGGAGGCGTCGCTCACGAAGCCGGTGCTACGGATCCATACGTACTCGGCCAGCCGGCTGGATAGGTCGCCGGCAGTGTTCGATGGCAAGTAGGGCAGGACTAGCTCTTCGGCTGCTTTGAGGAATGCCTGCCATTGGCGTCGTCCGGTGTCGGTGTCGATCTCGTAGGGCTGGAAGGTGAACTGGGCCAGGCGGCCGCGGATCTGCGGGTCGGCGAGCACGTCGCCTCCGATGAGGTCGGCGCCGACGAGCACGAGGACTCCCCCCTGCTCGCCGAGTTCGGTGTTGAGGTGCTTGACCGCGTTGAGGGTGGCCCGTCCGGTGACCGAGGTGGTGCGCAGCATGTGGGCGTCGTCGATGATCACCAGCCGCGTTCCATGCGTGTGCAGGGCGCGGACCGCTCGTTGCACGATGCTGCGTACAGGACCTCCGCTGTCGCGCTTGGCAAACCCCAGCAGCTGGGCGTACAGATCGGTGCCGCGGGCATCGGACAGCAGGGTCAGGTAGCTGACCGGAACACTGTCCGCGGAAATGCCCGGCGTCGGGATCCAGCGTGGAATGGCGCTGGGCTCACTCTCAGTCATCCAGGACCGATGCAGGGCTTGCGCCCAGCTCTTGATCATCGTGGACTTGCCCGCCGAAAAGGGCGCAGAGAGCGCAAGGATCGTCCTGGCACCCGGGGGTTCCAGGAACGTCGAGTGCAGTGCAGCTTTGAGTTGGGACCTGACGTGGTCATGGATCGGTGAGGCGAGCGGCCGTGCGCGCATCGCGACTCTGAACGCCGCGGCATAGTCCGCGCGAGCGGCCTCGCTCATGGACGCCAATGCCGACGCAGTCGCAGGCTCGGGCGGAGTGGGTGGGGGCGTCATCGCCTGGACGTGCCAACCAGCCGCGTCCATCACTCGCCCTCGATGTCGTCGTAGTCCGGCCAGACCGCGGCCGGGTCGTACTTGGGAACCGTGGGCGGTGGCTCGGGGCGGTGAAGCGGAATGACGACGGCATCGGCTGAGGTATCAGCCTCTGAGCGGATCGTCTCGCCTTGTCCCTCTGCCGCTTGGGCACGCTGAGGGTCGTTCTCGTTCAACGCCACGTGCGGCTCGGGTGCGATCGCGCCCATCTCGGCTGCTTCGGCGTGATCACGCTGGGCCTGCTCCCACCGCAACCGGGCGGCGTACGCCTTGGCGCGGTTCTCTGCGGTCTCGGTCGGGGAGGTCAGGTGGCCGAGCTCATCAATGATCTGGCGCCAGCCCGAGTCTCGTTTGAGCGCCGCGTTCCCGCCGCGTGCCTTGATGTTGGCGATTGCGCGGTCACGGATGAAGTCGCTCAACGGCAGGTCGAGCAGGTGGCGCGCCTTCCATCCGACCTCGTGGATCCGACCGGTGTCGGGGTGCCGGAACCAGAGCCGCGACACATCGCGAGGGTCGTAATGGAATGGCGTCTTGCGGGTGCCGTCCTGGAAGGTCCCGATCCTCACATCGCGGAAGTCGTCGAGCACGGGGGCGTCGTAGGTGAGGTTCTTGTACTCCACCCCGGCGTGGCCGATGGTCAACCACCGGATCGGCAAGAACTGATAGATCAGATCCGGATGCTGCGGCACATGGATACGGCCGGTGACCTCCATCATCGCGTCCCACATCTCCAACGGAGTCAACCGAGCCTTCCGCTCGGCACCGGGGAGAATCAGGCCTTCATGCCAGGAGCGGTGGTAGTCCAAGGCAACGAACCGGCGCAGGTGCTGCTCCAACTCCCCCGCCGTCAACAGCCGCTCGCCCGCGCCCTCGACCTTGCGCCCCCGCTCTGCGACATTGCGACCCTTGAAACCAGGAATGGCCTGGTAGGCGCGCTGCAGGGTCTCGTGCCACCGTTCCACATGCGGGTTGTCCGTCGGCTTCGATCCCCTCGAGAGCATCAGGTCCACTCCGAGATCACGAAGGATCCCGACGAAGTGATCAGACAGAAACACAGACCCGTGATCGCACCGCACCGAGGACGGAGCGACGCCGGGCTTGTAGTGGATTCCTTGGACGCTCTGCAGGCTCTGCCCGGGAGGGATCACGCGCTGCGGTGAGCGGTGAATAGGCACGTCGGACAGGTCGAGGGTCTCGGGTACGCCACACCAGCGCCAGTCGTCCACGGTGGTGCCCTCGACGAGCATCGACATCGGGCGCATCGCGTCGTACAGGACGAGACCGGCCTCGACCGCGTTACCCGAGCGCGGCGTAACCCGCAGCGCCACCACGACGCGAGTCGCGACACTAATGACGGTCAGGACCTCGACACTGCGCGGGCACTCATGGACCTCGTCCCACACCAGTACATCAGCTCGTGTGGCATCCAGCGCAAGGTGGCTTGGATGCATCGCCGGAAAGGAGGTGTGTGCCGATGCCTTCCGGCGCAGATGCCGCGACCGATGCGCGCGCGTCGTCCGGCCGAGAGCGCGATGGCGTTCGGAGAGGTACTCTTGGAACAGTCGCTGTGGAAGGTGGATCGCCTCGAGGCCCTCGTGCTTCATCTGGAGCCGGATCTCGGCCTCGATGGTCTTCACGTTGACCTTCGAATCGTCGCCGTTGAATCGAATGAAGACATCGTCAGCGATGCGGCGCACTCGCTCATCCAGGGCCTCGAACCCTTGGTTGCCCCGAGTAGCCCGCTTGTCGACAAGGCCGCGAAGGCCGTGGGCGGACCAGGCTCGAATCCAGTTGTCGACGGTACGGGCACTCACGCTGCTCTTGGCGAGCTCACCATCGGCCAACCGCCGTGGGGTGACGCGATTCGCTGCTTGTTCGTACGTGAGCACCTTCGCCATAGCGGCGCATCGGCGATGCACGCTGACCGCGCTATCCCCAAATGGCGGGTGGGGCTCGCCCGCCTGCGCGAGACGCGGGTGACCCCATCGATAGCCAGTGAGAACCTCGAGGACGACTTCGAGGCGGTCAAGGGCTTGACGACGAATCGGCTCGCTGAGGCCGGTCCACCAGGGCTCTAACGCAGCAAGGTCGGCTGCGACACTGCCGTCGACGACTGAGCGGCCGATCACCTGACTGAACGGGATTTCTCGCTGTGCACCAATACTCGACTCAACGGTCACGCCGTGCCGACCGAGTTCGACTACGGCCAAATAGCCTTCCTGACCGAGGATCTTGCTGCCTACTTGTAGAGCGGTCAGCGCCGAACTCATACGACCACCAGCGACTCTGGCCCGAGCCGTGCGGTCAGGTCAACCATGATCTGCCCGCTCCAGATCATGTGCCAGAGCAGCGCACGGTCTTCATCGCTGACACGAGCGAACAGGGCTCCCAGCGTCGGCCCCAGAGTGCATTCGCGGAGCAGCTGCTCTGATCGTTCTGCGAGGCAGGTGGGGGGACGGCGATATGCATGCAACCAGAGCAGGTTGTGCCGATGGACGGGCGGCAAGCCGGTGAACACCTCATAGGCCCAGCCCACCTCCCGACATGCCTGCTCCGTGACCTCTCGATCGAGAATGAAGCTGTCGGCCTCGGCCAGGACTTCCCGCTTGACGTCCCAGACGGTGACCATCCCTGACGAGTCGACGCTGAGCAGGTCCGGCGTGTGCCTCCGCAGAGGCTTGCGCCCTGACGTTCGCCATGCGAGTTGGAATGGCTGGGCTGCCAGGCACGTGACATTGGCGTCCCGGTCCAGAAGGCGAAACAGGTCATGCTCGAGGCCGGATTCCAATTCCAGGTGGGCGCCGAGAGTGGTGGCAAACGCCCTTACGGGGACATGGCGGGACGCCGCACCCGATCTGGGTCTGCGGGTCGGCGTCAGAAGAGCCACGTCTGGCCCTCCTTGCGTCCAATCCCACTCGGCCGAACGCCCGTTGATGCGGAAGGTCCAGGTGACGTTGGAAGCCAGCGGCCCTGTTTCCGGGCAGGGCCCACCCCTAGACTTGGGCAAGGTCGTCCCCTCGCTTTCTAGCGATCCATCGGGTGTCGACCAGGAGGCGTTCCCGTTGCACCGGGAGCGCCTCCACTCATGTCTGGGGTGTGGCGCTGCCTCTGATCGACCTCCTGAGCCTAGGTGTCGGCGTTGATCCCGGCAATAGGCTGAGTGCGCATTTTCCGGCACCGCTGCTGTAACCGGGGGGCTTACATTCTGTAACCCCCCCGGTGCGATCTCGCTAGCCCAATGCGAGGAAACTGTTGGAAATGGTGCATAAGTCATGCACTATTTACGCCCGTGGGAGCGCGCTGTTGGAGATCCCCGACCTGGTCAACGCGATGCCCTTGGGCACTGGCAAGAAGGGGGAAGGACATGGGACCAGCCACGAAAAAGGGGCGCGCGTCCGGCACGGAAGGTCCCAACCGCGCTTGCGACAACCCCGACTGCCGAAGGCGCTTGTGGTGGTCACCTGGCCGCGGGCGTCCGCCCAAGTTCTGTTCAGATGCGTGTCGAAAGCGGGCAGTGGGCGCCGCGGGGCGGTTGGCGCGAGAGGCCGACGCTGTCGACGCTCAGCTCAAGACCTACGATCTGACCTACCGGCAGCGCCGCCTGCTGGAAGGAGACCTCGCCCGCATCCTGTGGCTTCTCAGCGCCTATCCGGATTCGATCAGCAGGAAGACGCCGTAGCACTCATCGATCTTCCGCCAGAGTCTCGGCTTGCTTGAGGATCAGTTCCGTCGCGCTCGGCTCCTGATCGGGCGGGTAACCGTGCTTGAGCAGCAGCCGCTTGATGCGCGTGCGCAACTTTGCGCGCACCTGATCCTTTAGCTGCCAGTCCGTCTTGGCGTCATTTCGGACGATGTCGGTGAGTTCGTGGGCAATGCTCCGGAGGGTCGCGTCCTCCATCAGCAGCTTCGCGGAGTCGTTGGCGAGCATCGCTTCGTAAAAGGCGAACTCGTCGTCTGTCAGACCAGACTCTTCGCCGCGGCGCCGCTGTTCCCTGATTGCCTTGGCGATCTCCACGATCTCGGCAATCACCTGAGCTGCATCGATCGTTCTGTTCTGATACCGGTTGAGGGCTTCAGCGAGCATCTCTGAGAACTTGCGCCCGGCTGCCACGTTTCGCCTTCCGACGATCTTGACCTCGCTGGAGATCAGACGCCGCACGGCTTCGAGCTGAAGGTTCTTATAGTCAGACTCCTCGAACTTGCGGCGAAAGTCGTCGTCGATCACCGAGATGTCGGGCTTCTCCAGACCGGCTTCGGCGAAGATGTCGACTACTCCCGATCCGGCCACGTGTTGGCTGAGGATCTGGCGGACGGCGGTGTCGAGCTCGGACTCGCCGTCGGCAGTCCGGTCGGCTGCCTCGATCTTGGCGATGGATTGCCGTACGGCGTCGAAGAACGCGACGTCGTCGCGGATAGCACTCGCTTCGGGCGATGAGGGAACCAGAGCGAAGAGTCGCTTGAGGCGGCCGCAGTGGGCCATGAACCGCTTCTTGACCGACGGCTCGTCGGATCGAGCGTGATCGAACTCGCCGGGCAGCTCCTGCCACAGCATGTCGTCGCCATCGCGATCGTCCTCGGTGCCCAGCAGGTAGTCGACTACCTCGGTGACCGCGTAGACAAATGCCTTCGTGTCGCCGCTGCCGAGGATGCTCACCCAGTCGACCTCGTGCAGCAGGTCGCTGACCACGGCGTGCTCGACCATCAGCTCGGGGATCGCGGCAGAGCGAACGTCCTCGCCGATCGCCCGGTCTTGCTTGTCGCGATCCGTGTAGGTCGCCAGTGCTTCCCGAAGGTTCTCTGCGATCCCGATGTAGTCGACGATCAAACCCGACGGCTTGTCCTTGAACGTTCGGTTCACGCGGGTGATCGCCTGCATGAGCCCAGCCGAACGCATTGGTTTGTCGACGTACATGGTGTGCATCGGCGGCGAATCGAATCCGGTCAACCACATGTCGCGCACGATCACGAGCTCGAGCGGATCGGCGGCGTCCGATGCCCGCGCCTTCATCGCGCGGCGCTCCTGCGTGTTGCGGATGTGCGGCTGGAAGGATGCCGGGTCGGTGGCATTGCCGGTGATGACGACCTTGAGCACGCCTGCCGCGTCGTCGTCGCTGTGCCACTCGGGGCGCAGGGCGACGATCGCGGCGTACAGGTCCACGGCGATGCGCCGTGACATGGTCACGATCATCGCCTTGCCTGCAAGCACCTCGCGGCGAGCTTCCCAGTGGCTGACGATGTCGCTGGCGAGTTCCTTGATGCGCTTCTCAGAGCCGACGATGGCCTCGACTCTGGCCCACTTGGTCTTGAGGCGTTCGCTGATCTCTTCCTCGGAGCCGACGGTGGCGTCGTCGAACTCGTCGTCGATCGCTGCTCGTGCATCCTCCGGCAGCTCGACGCGAGCCAAGCGCGGCTCATAGAAGACCTTGACCGTGACGCCATCCTCGATGGCCTGGGTCATGTCGTAGACGTCGATGTACTCGCCGAAGATCTCGGCGGTCGAGCGGTCCTTCTCGTCGATCGGCGTGCCGGTGAAGCCGATGAACGACGCCTCGGGCAGCGCGTCCCGGACGTTGCGCGCGAAGCCGTCGATCAGGTCGTAGTTGGACCGGTGGGCCTCGTCGACCATGACCACGATGTTGTGCCGGTCCGAGAGCAGTGGAAAGTTCCGACCGGCCTCGCGATCCTCCTTGGTCAGGCCGAACTTCTGCAGCGTCGTGAAGATGATGCCGCCGGACTCACGCCTGGTGAGCAGCTCCTTGAGGTGCGCGCGAGACTCGGCCTTCACAGGCGCCTCGGGCAGGGGCGACGCGGGCTTGGTGGGAGCGAAGGTCTCGTCGAAGAGCTGGTCGTCGAGGTCGTTGCGGTCCGTGAGTACGACGACGGTCGGGTTCTCCATGCCGGGGTGGCGCATGATCTTGCCGGCGTAGTAGGCCATCTCCAGCGACTTCCCGGAGCCTTGCGTGTGCCACACGACGCCGATGCGACCGTCGGTCTCGACCGACTCCAGGGTCTGCGCGACGGCCTTGTTCACCGCCCAGTACTGGTGGTACTTCGCAACCGCCTTCCGGGTCTCGGTGCCCTCACCGAATGTGGCGATGAAGTTGCGGCAGAGGTCGAAGAAGACGTCGAGGCGGAACATGCCCCGGGTCAGAACCTCGATGCGGGGGATGCGGAGCCCCTCGACGTTGCGCGGATCGCGGCGCACGCCGTCGATGGTCTTCCAAGACGCCCAGTGGTTCCACGGCGCGGAGAAGGATCCTGCCTGGGCGTCGATGCCATCGGAGACGACCGCGACCTGGTTCCACTTGAAGACCTCAGGGATCTGGCTCCGGTAGGTCTGCAGCTGCCGGAACGCCCCGTCGACCCGCGCGTAGGTCTTGCCGACACGCTTCAGCTCGAAAATGGCCAGCGGCAGCCCATTGACGAACAGCAGCACGTCGGGCCGACGAGTCCTCTTTGGCCCCGTGACGCTGAACTGGTTGATCGCGGCCAGGTCGTTGTTCTTCGGGTGCTCCCAGTCGATCAGCCAGGCACGACCGCTGCGCAGCACTCCCTGCTCGTCTCGGTAGTCCACCGGGACGCCCTGGATGAGGTACCGGTAGGCGTTCCAGTTCTCCGTCTCGATCAGCGGCGACTCGGCTCGCTGCACCGTGGCTACCACGTCGGCGACCGCATCCGCCGGCAGTCGGGGATTCAGCCGCGCGACTGCCGCGGCGAGTCGTCCAGCAAGTACGACGTCGCGGTAGTCCCGACGCTCCGAGCCGACCTCTCCCGGCGCGATGTCAGGGCCGTAGACGTGATGCCACCCGAGTTCGGCGAGGACTTCCAACACCCAGCGCTCGAGTTCGTCCTCGGTCGGCCCAACCATCATGCGACCGCCAGATCCTCAGACACTCGCACCTTCCCGGACATCAGCAGAGGCAGCAGTTCGTCACGGGTACGGGAAAACTCAATCTGAGCGACCTCATCAGCCCATGCGGACTCCAGGAGCGCCCGGCCCGCGTCGAGATGGGTGCTGTCCTCGGTCGGAACAGGGAAGGTCAATGCCTCGACTGCACCGATGGGGAGGTTGGCGACGGTCGTGCCGCGGATCGAACCGTCTAGCACCGCGCGGGCCTCATTGGTAAACAAGTGGGCCCAGAGCGCCAACCGCATCCATGCCGACTCTGCGGAAAAGTCGACCAGGTACGTGTGGTGGGTGAACAGCGCTTCGTGGATGTCCGATGGCACGAGCATCGGCCAGCCGATGATCTCCTGTCGCCAGGTCTGCTCGGTGTTCGTGATGATGAGGTCGCCACCCCGCGCCACATGTCGGGGCTTGTAGTCACCGACGTAGTGCTTCCAGCCATCACGCTTCAGCCACCCGAAGTTGGCCGCGCTTCCCATGTTGACCATCGGCATGCCCACCGCCGCTAGGCCAGCGCCCTTATACGAGAGCCCACGCCGGACATTCGCTTCGTCTACCACGCGAACCCGACGGTCGGCGGGCGCTGCCTGAATCACCGCCTTGGCAAGATCTATGGATGCAAGCGCCTGCGTTCGATGGTTCTCAATGAGGTCATCGAGAGCGCCCAGCACCGCGGCGACCCGCCGCTGCTCAGCGAAGTCGCGGAGGGGGACCAGTACCCTGACCAGTTCGGATTGACGGATACCGGTGACGGAAGATCCGCTTGCTCGCTCACGCAGCCTCTGCTGCCCCGGTTCGGATTCGAGGAAGTAGCGAAGGTACGACGAATCGAGCACGCCCGACCTTCCCCGAAGGGCGAAGAGCCTCTGGCTCAGCACGAGATCATCGTTCGTGGGAACTTGGGCGATTGCTCCGAACGTGGCCGCCTCGGAGGTAAGCAAGACATCGCCTCGTTGGAGTCGGACCGGCATCCATCGTTTGAACATCCACTCGGGCACGTAGCGACGTTGCAAGGTGAGATCCACGCGACCGTTCCTGACGTGCATTGCCGACACGACAGGAACGCCAAAGTCGGTGAAGCCGTCGCCACCGAGCTTCTTAGGTGTCTTTCCGCGATGATCGATCAGCACGTCCAGAAGCTCGCCCAGCGGACGCTCAGTCCAGCTACTCATCGGCGCCGACCAGCGAGTCGAGCGCGGCGAGCACAGTTGCCTGGAGCTCGTCACGCTTCTTGAACCCGTCGCGAATCTCGCCCGACAGCCGGGCAATCTTGGCATCGAGTGGCTCGCCATCGTCCTCGGCTGCCTCGCTGCCGACGTACCGACCGGGGGTGAGGACGAAACCGTGCTCCGCGACCTCTGCGGTCGTGACGACGCGGCAGAAGCCGGGCATGTCGGCGTACTCGATCTCGACGCTGGTCTGGGACCCGCGCCACGCGTGGTAGGTGTCGGCGATCCTCATGATGTCGACCTCGGAGA
Organism: Nocardioides furvisabuli; assembly: GCA_964021995.1. Lineage (GTDB taxonomy): Bacteria > Actinomycetota > Actinomycetes > Propionibacteriales > Nocardioidaceae > Nocardioides > Nocardioides furvisabuli_A. The sequence continues at coordinate 25,834 of CAXHZJ010000016.1, forward strand.
ATGCTCGCAGCGTGCGGGTCTCCATGGAGCCGAGCTGCCGGGCGTCGATGAAGAGCGTCTCGCCCTGGCGCGGCCGCGTCTTGGTTCCGTTGGGGATGCCGGCCTTGTTCTTCGTGAGGAACCAGAGGCAGACCGGGATCTGGGTGCCGTAGAAGAGCTGCGGCGGTAGGGCGACGATGCACTCGACAACGTCGGCATCGACCATCGCCCTGCGGATCTCGCCCTCACCGTTCTGCTGGCTGGAGAGTGAGCCGTTGGCGAGGACGGTGCCGACGGTGCCGGTCGGGGCACAATGGTGGAGGAAGTGCTGCAACCAGGCGTAGTTGGCGTTCTGCACCGGCGGTACGCCGTACTTCCAGCGCACGTCCTGGCGCAGCCGTTCGCCACCCCACTTGCTGTCGTTGAACGGAGGGTTGGCGATCACGAAGTCTGCGCGCAGGTCGGCGTGGGCATCGGCATGGAAGGTGTCGGCCCACTCGGGGCCGAGGTTGCCCTCGATGCCACGCAGGGCGAGGTTCATCTTCGCGAGCCGCCATGTCGTCGGGTTCGACTCCTGACCGAAGACCGACAGGTCGTTGCGGTTGCCTCCGTGAGCGGCCACGAACTTGTCGGCCTGGACGAACATGCCGCCCGAGCCGCAAGCCGGGTCAAGCACGCGGCCGTGGTACGGCTGAAGCATCTCGACGAGCAGCTCAACGATCGACCGTGGCGTATAGAACTCGCCGGCCTTCTTACCCTCGTTGGAGGCGAACTGCCCGAGAAAGTACTCGTAGACGCGCCCCAGGACATCAAGGCCCTTGTACTCCTCGGCGGCGAGGTCCTGGCGGGAGAAGGTGTCGATGAGGCCGCCAATGTTCTCGGAGCTCAGCTCGCGCTGGGTGTAGTTCTTCGGCAGAACGCCCTTGAGCGTCGGGTTCTCCCGCTCAATCGCCTCCATCGCCTCATCGACTCGTTTTCCGATGTCGGGCTGCTTGGCAGCCTTGCGCAGGTCGTCCCAGCGATGTCCTTCGGGGATCCAGAAGACTCCCTCGGCGGTGTACTCGTCGCGGTCCTCGAGCACGGACAGCTTCGCCGCATCGTTCGGCATGAAGTAGTCCGACTCGGGATCGTCTACCAACCGAGCGAGCTCGCGGTTACGAACCATGAAGGTGTCCGATACGTACTTCAAGAAGATCAGACCCAGAACGACGTGCTTGTACTGGGCGGAGTCCATCTTGCCGCGCAGTTCGTCCGCTGCATCCCACAGCGTCGCCTCGAGACCCTTCGCCGGCTGGGACTTCTTCTTCGGTGGCACGTGCTTCCTTCGATCGCGGGCAGTTGGTCCATCTTGGCAGCGCCCGCTGGCAGATTTCGCACTTCCTGCCTTGAGGACCACATCGCCCGACCGACCAACCGATCGGCCGGGCGATGCAGTGCCGATCAGGCTGCGATCAACAACCAGCCCCGTCGAACGGACTCCTGGTAGTGATCGCGGAGCTCACGCTCGGCGAGCTCCTCCAGATTGTCCGGCAGAACGCAGCCGCCACCACCACCGAGCGCGTAGCCCGCGCCGGCGTCGGGAAAGCACCTCAGGTTGGGATGCACCTCGCGAGGTACACGGACGCAGACCTCGTGCTCGTGGCCGCCTCGGCAGACGACCCTGGCGCGAACGCGGTGCTTCGTCATCGTCGCCACGGCGATCACTTTCCCTTGGAACCGTACGGCGATTGGTTCGTCGGCTTCAGGCTGACGCCGATCTCGGAGGCGTGGGATTCGACGGCACTTTCAGTGCGGCCGAGTTTGAGTCCCATGACTCGGGTCGGCGTGTTCTCCCTCGCCAAGCGGCGCAGGGCCTGGTCATCGCCGGACGACCAGGGCTTCTGGTGGTTGGGTGGCGTCTTAGCCATGTCGGATCTCTCTCCGAACACAGTCGCTGAAGCCGTTGACATCACAGTGTCGGTGTCGCGCTCCATCTGGGAGTGCGACACCGGCGCCTGCTACGGTTCCCGGACAAGTTTCCCGCTTGTATCCAAGCCCCGATCGCCGGCTCACCCCGGAGATCGGGGCTTGCTGTATTCAGTTGTGGTTGGCATCCGATCGAACTACATCGGTGTAACCAACCTCGGTCTCCATCGTACCGACGGAGCCCGACATCCACGGGTGTGACGCCCACGGTCGGACGTGGCTACGTCTCCGTATGGACTCAAATCACCGCCACTCCAAAGTCGAGCGATCCAGTGTTGAAAAGAACATCAAGCCAGTTTGGAAAAGTTCGCTGCATCTCGACAACAGACCTGCCCGATCGCCAGCATCCGCCGTCAGCCCTGGGCCATGTCCACGAAGCGCGAGTAGTGGCCCTGGAAGGCGACGGTGAGGTCGCGGGTCGGGCCGTTGCGGTGCTTGGCCACAATCAGGTCGGCCTCGCCGGGGCGGGTCGACTCCTTCTCGTAGACGTCGTCGCGGTGCAGCAGGATCACCATGTCGGCGTCCTGCTCGAGCGACCCGGACTCACGCAGGTCGCTCATCATCGGGCGCTTGTCGCCACGCTGCTCGGGACCACGGTTGAGCTGCGACAGCGCGATGATCGGCAGCTCGAGCTCCTTGGCGAGGAGCTTGATGTTGCGGGAGAACTCCGAGACCTCGAGCTGGCGGGACTCGACCTTCTTGCCCGAGCTCATCAGCTGCATGTAGTCGATGACGATGAGCTTGAGGTCGTGGCGCTGCTTGAGCCGGCGCGCCTTGGCCCGGATCTCCATCATCGTCATGTTGGGGCTGTCGTCGATGAACATCGGCGCCCCGGAGACCTGGCCCATCTTGCGGGCCAGCTTGTCCCAGTCCTCGTCGCGCATCGTGCCGTTGCGGATGTGGTTGAGCGGCACCTTCGCCTCGGCCGAGAGCAGGCGCATCATGATCTCCGAGCGCGTCATCTCGAGGCTGAAGAAGCAGCTGGTGAGGTTGTTGTGGATCGACGCCGCGCGGCAGAAGTCCAGGGCGAGGGTCGACTTCCCCATCGCAGGACGCGCCGCGACGATGATCATCTGGCCCGAGTGCAGGCCGTTGGTCAGGTCGTCGAGGTCGGCGAAGCCGGTGGGCACGCCGTAGAGGCCGGCCTCGCGGTTGCCGATGGCCTCGATCTCGTCGAGGACGCCGCTCATGATGTCGCTCAGCGGCGCGTAGTCGACGGCCGCACGTCGGTCGGTGACCTTGTAGACCTCGGCCTGGGCGTGGTCGACCACGTCGTCGATCTGGCCCTCACCGGCGTAGCCGAGGGCGGCGATGCGGGTGCCGGCCTCGACCAGGCGGCGCAGGATCGCCTTGTCGCGCACGATCTCGGCGTAGTAGCCGGCGTTGGCCGCGATCGGCACGTTGGCCGAGAGGGTGTGGAGGTAGGGGGCGCCGCCGATGCGCTGGAGCTCGCCGCGCTTGGTCAGCTCCGCGGCCACCGTGATCGGGTCGGCCGGCTCGCCGCGCCCGTAGAGGTCGATGATCGCGTCGTGGATGATCTCGTGGGCGGGGCGGTAGTAGTCGACGCCCTTGATGACGTCGACGACGTCGGCGATCGCGTCCTTCGACAGCAGCATCGAGCCGAGCACGCTCTGCTCGGCAGCGTTGTCCTGCGGGGGCGTGCGGTCGCCGGCGGAGCGCGGCGCCTCGCCGGGCTCGTAGGCCGCCGGGCCGTCGCCCCAGGCCTCGTCGGTGTCGCCCTCGAAGGTGATGCTCACCGGTGCTCCCCTCAGCTGTGACTGCCCACCACGCTAGGGGCGAGGACCGACATCCACTGTCGACGACGCACGTGCGGGACCCCAGCTCGAATCACTGGTCGCGCGAGACCGTACGTCGTCGCGGGCACGTGGGGGAAGCCGACGGAGGCCAGTTGTCCACAGGCTCTGTGGAAAACCTGGGCACAGCCGTGGAGGACACGCCGACCGCGGTGCACAGACGGTGGACAGGCCTGTGGACGAAGTCCGCCCATGCATCCCCGTCAGCGCGCTGACCTGCGGAAACGTCGTACACACGTTGTGCAGGAAAACAATCTGGCCGCCCTGTGCGTTCACCTGTCCGCCATCTGGAAGACGCCTGTTGCTTTGTCGACACGGCGCCGTGACGCCGGACCTCGGGGCCCTCATCCACACCGCCATTCACAGGTAGTCCGAACGAGCTATGTACACGCGGCGGCACTCGATCGTATGGGCCTCAGAGCTGCAGCAGCGTCCGGAGGACGACGCCGAGGCCCACCGCGCAGATGCCCAGCGCGGCGCCGTACCTCAGGTAGGTGCGCACCTGGCCGCCGAGGAAGCCCCGGCGCAGGGCCAGTCCCTCGAGCCGCAGGACCAGGTCGCGGGCGAGCAGACCGACCGCGGCGAGCGCGACGGCCATGCCGACCCCGAAGGCCAGCACCAGCACGAACCCGAACCACGGACGCCCCAGCGCGACGGCGGCCAGGAGGAGGAGCAGGGCCGAGGGGCTCGGGACGAGACCGCCCACCAGGCCCATCACCCACACGCCCCCTCGCCCGGGGGTCGCCTCGGGCTCCGCCGGGGCGGGAGCCTCGACGACGGTCGCCGTGGCGGTCGTCGCCCCAGCCGGCGCGTGCTCGTGGTGCTCGTCGTGATCGCCGTGCCCGTGCCCGTGCCCGTGGCCGTGCCCGTGGCCGTGCCCGTGGCCGTGCCCGTGGCCGTGCCCGTGCCCATGTCCGTGGCCGTGCCCGTCGCCGGACCGCAGCTGGGCCAGCAGGTAGAGCCCGAGGCCCACGATGAGCAGGCCGGTGGCGAGGGTGAGCCACGGATAGATCCGCGCCGGCACGAAGGCGCTGCTCAACGAGACCAGCAGCCCCAGCAGCAGCACCGAGCCGGTGTGCGCCATCGTCACCGCGCTGCCCACCGCGAGCGCCGAGCGGACCGAGGAGTCCCCGCGCTGGGTGAGGTAGAACGCCATGACGGTCTTGCCGTGCCCGGGCGAAAGCGCGTGCGTCGCCCCGAGGGCGAGCGCCGCGAGGACGGCCAGGCCCGCGGCCAGCCACCCGTTGTCACCGAGCAGGCTGGTGGCCCGCGACGACAGCCAGGAGCCGCCGGAGGCGCCCGGGCCGTCGTCCCCGGTGCCGGGCAGCTCGCCCGCAGGACCGCCGGTGGCCACGACGAGCGTCGCCGACGTGACGTCCAGCGGCGACTCGAGGAGGTCCTCGGGGTAGGACGTGAGCCGCTCGCTGGTGCTCTCCGAGGGGACGTCCGCGCTCGTGAGCGTCATCCCGTCACCGACCGCGGTGACCTCGCGCCAGCCCACGGAGCCCGGAGCGGTCGAGTCCTCGAAGGTGACCTCGCCGGCGCCGATGTCGGCGTCGCCGGAGTAGCGGCAGGTGATCCGGGTGACCGGCAGCCCGCCCTCGCCGTCGGAGACCGACGCGGTCGCGTCATCCAGCTCGAGGCGTACGCCGTCGCCGCCGGCCGTGATGGCCAGCCCGTCGGTGGTCGTGGCGCACTCGCTCGCGGCCAGCGACGGCAGGTCGTCGATCGCGTCACCGAGCTGGGCGGTGGGGATCTCGGCGAGGTCGACCACGTGGTCCACCTCGACGCCGTCGGGCGCGACGAGGATGCCGGTGTAGCGGTTGACGGTGAAGTTGCCGAGCGGGTGGGCCGAGGCCGGTGCCGCGGTGACGACCAGGCACGCGAGGAGCGCGCCGAGGGCGAGCAGCAGGCGGACGAGGGTCCTCATCGGCCGGACTCCGGTCCCGCTCCGAGGCCGGCCAGCACCGACTCGGCCTCCGCGCGCTGCCACGGCGAGAGGCCCGGGTCGAGGTCGAGCCCGCGGCGCAGGTGGGTGCGCGCGTCGGCGGTCATCCCGAGCCCGGCCTCGATCGTGCCGCGGTGGATCCAGAACCGTGCCTCGGGCGAGCCGAGCCGGGTGGCCTGCCGGGCGATCGGGAGTGCTTCCCGGTCGCGGCCGCTGCGGTGGAGCGCCCAGGCGAGGGCGTCGGCGACGTGGACGCTGCGGCGCTGGTCCCACTCTGCCTGCGCCTGCGTCAGCGCACGCTCGGCGGACCCGTGGTCGGCCTCGAAGAGCGCGGTCTCCAGGTCGGTGCCCACGCCGCTCGCGGAGAGCAGGTCGATGGTGGTGCGGACGACCGCGAACTGCGCGTCGGCCTCGTCGGTGCGACCGAGGTGGAGCAGCAGCTCGCCGAGCTCGGTGAGGTACTCAGGCAGCGGCTGTCGGGCAGCCACCTCCTGCCAGGTCTCCACGGCGCCCTCGACGTCGCCCTGCGCGACCTGGAGGCGGGCGGTCGAGACGAGGGCGGGCAGGTGGTCCGGCACGGCCTCCCGGGCGACGGCGAGGCGGCGGCCGGCCTCGGCGAGGCGGCCCTCCTTGCGCAGGATGTCGGCGTAGAGGGTGAGCGTGTAGGCCTGGTCGGCACGCGAGCCGACCTCGGCCGTACGCCGCAGCAGCGCGCCGGCGCGGTCGAGGTCGCCGCGCAGCTCGAAGGCATAGGAGTAGCGGGCCGAGACGGCGGTGCTGGGCTGGAGCCGGTCGGCCGTGCGCAGCGCCTTCATCTGCTCGTCGTACCTGCCGAGCTCGTTGAGGGCGTCGACGCGCACGGCGAGGGCGCCGAGGTCGCGCGGGTTGACCGCGAGCGCCTCGTCGGCGCTGGCCAGCGCATCGGTGAAGTCGTGGCGGGCCGCGGAGATCGCGGCGCTGGCGGCCAGGGCGGTGAAGTTCTCGTCCGGCTCGAGCTCGAAGGAGCGGGCGACGGCCTCGTCGGCCTTGTCGTAGAAGGTGGCGTTGCCGGACAGGCGGGCCTGCTCGACGTACGCCACGGCCAGGTTGGCCCACGAGACGTAGTCGGCCGGCACCCGGCGCAGGGTGTCCTGCAGCGCGGCGATGCTGGCCTCGAGGTCCTGGCCGGAGTCGGGGACGACGCGCGGGACGGACGCCGCCGGCGGGGTGGTCGACGGCGACGACGTGGTGGCCACGCCGATGCCGCCCGAGACACCGAGGACGAGTCCGATGCCGACGACGATCAGGCTCCTGCGCACGGGGACGTCCTTTCGGTGGGAGCGGTGGTGCGGCCCGGCCGCGCGACGAGCTGCCGCGCGGCCGAGCCGGTGGTGCGGTCAGTCCTTGCGGGTGCGTCGTGCAGCGCCGCCGATGCCGCCGACGAGGGCCAGGAGGCCCACACCGATGAACGCGATGGCGCTCTGGCGACCCGGGACGACGCTCTGCAGCAGGCCCTCGGTCGAGGACTGCTTGTTCGCCGAAGCGCCCGCGGACGGGTGCGGGTCGGCGTTGCTGCCACTGGCCGGGAGGGCCAGGTAGGGGAACGTCCCGCTGAACGCGGCGTCGTTGGCGTCGACGCCGTCACCGAGGTCGTTCGCCGAGCCCACGAGCTCGCCCTCGACGACCTGGAGCGCGATGTCGATGACGTCGTCACCGAGTCGGCGGCCGTTCGGGAAGCCCTGCGTGTCGCCACCGATCACGCCGAGCCGGTTGGGCTCCGCGGTGACGGGGGTCGACATGTTGAGGCGCAGCTGCTCGCTGGGCGTGACCTTGCCCTTGGCCTTGTTGAGGCCCTTGACGCCCGTGAGGAACACCGACACGAGGTCGTTGCGCGGGGTCGCCGGCGCGTCGATGCCGTAGACGGCCTCGACGAGCTTGGGCAGCTCGGGGTTGGTGACGTACTTCAGCGCGGCGCCGTCCTGCGTGGGCTTGGAGGCGTTGAACGCGTCCTTGAGCTTCAGCGGGATGACGACCTCGTTGACCAGCGGGTTGCCCAGGCGCGAGACCTGCTGGAACTTGCCGTTGGCGCCCTTCTTCTGCGTCGTGGTCCAGGTGCCGATGACCGGGTTCTTCTTCGCGTTCTGGTTCTTGGCGACCCACCTCTGGGGCACCTGGAGCGCGACCGACTGGACGTTGAAGCCGGCGAGCGTGTCGTCACCGGACTCCGACAGGTCGCCGCCGTAGAGCAGGTCGAAGACCCGCAGGTCGAGGAAGAACGGGTCCTCGGCCTGTCCGGCGAAGGACTTGACGTTCTTCACCGGGCTCGTGGTGGCCTGCTCACGCAGCGCCTGGTAGTTGGGCATGGACGCCTTGCCGATGTTCGACGGGGCGACCCGCTTCTTCTTGACGATGACCTTCGTCTTGCCGGCCTTGTTGATCCGGACCAGGCGGTAGGTCTGGTAGTAGTTCAGGTCCTTGTCGGCCAGGGACGTGACCGGGCCGGTGGCGGCCAGGAACGTGTCCTTGGTGACGTAGTGGTCCTTGAAGGTCCACCGGAAGGTCACGTCCGGCTTGGCGTCGGCGTTGTTGTCGACGTGGATGTCGTACTGCGCGTCGGTGGCGAAGCTGTAGAAGTTCGGACCGCCGGCCGGCTCCTCGAAGGGCAGCCAGTTGGCGACCAGGGTGACGCTGTTCTGCTTCTCCGGGCTGCGGAAGGCGTACAGGTCCGTGCCGTCGTACTGCGGGGTGCCCGAGATGAGCGGTGCCTCGCGGTGGCTGGACGCACTGGCGCCCAGCGGGCCTACGCCGGCGAGGCCGACCGTGGTCAGCAGGCCGCCGGCGCACGCCAGGGCCACAGCCCCGTGCCGCTTGGTGGGTCGTGTCATGAGCGATAACTCCTTGATGTCGACCCGGGGCCTTCGGAAGGTGCTCCACCCGGGCAGCCCAGACTCCACAGAGGGCCGGGGTGATCTGTGTTCGGGGTCACTCCCCATCCGGATGGGTCGGTCCACCCCTTGGAGGGGGCGGGTCCACTCGGACGCACGCCCGGACGCCGACCTACCCTGTGCAGCGTGAAGGCCGTCGACCGGGAGATCCTGCGCCTGGCCGTCCCGGCGTTCCTCGCCCTCGTCGCCGAGCCGCTCTTCCTGCTCTCCGACGCCGCTGTCGTCGGCCACCTCGGCACCCCCGAGCTCGCCGGCCTCGGGATCGCTGCGGTGATCCTCCAGACCGTGGTCGGCCTCTGCGTCTTCCTCGCCTACGGCACCACCGCGAGCGTCGCGCGCCACCTCGGCGCCGGCGACCTGCGCGCCGCGCTCGCCCAGGGCGTCGACGGCATCTGGCTGGCGGTCCTCATCGGGACCGTCGCCACGGTGGGCGGCGTGCTCCTCACCCCGGCTCTCGTCGGCGCCTTCGACACCGGGGCGGTCGTGGCCGGCCACGCCGAGACCTACCTGGCGATCGCCTTCCTCGGCACCACGCCGCTGCTGGTCATGCTGGCCACGACCGGTGTGCTGCGCGGCCTCCAGGACACGCGTACGCCGCTGAAGGTGGCGGTCGCCGGCAACGCGCTCAACGTCGTCCTCAACGTCTTCCTCGTCTACGGCCTCGACCTCGGCATCGCCGGCTCGGCGATCGGTTCCGTCGTCGCCCAGGTCCTCTCCGCGGCCTGGCTGGTGGCCGTGGTGGTGCGCGCCGCGCGCGAGCACGACGCCCCGCTCAGCCCGGACCGCGCCGGGATCCTCGCCTCCGCGCACGCAGCGATCGCGCTGGTGGTGCGCACCCTCGCGCTGCGCGCCTGCCTGCTCGTCGGGACGTACGCCGTCACCCGGGCCGGCACCCAGGGCACCGACGTCAGCGTCGCGACCCACCAGATCGCCATCACGCTGTGGACCTTCCTCGCCTTCGCGCTCGACGCCATCGCGATCGCCGCGCAGGCGCTCACCGGGCGCGCGCTCGGCAGCGGCGACGTCGACGGCACGCGGCAGCTGACCCGCCGGATGATCCGCTGGGGGTGGGGCAGCGGGATCGTCGCGGGCCTGGCGCTGGCCGCGGTCTCGCCCTTCATCGGCGCCCTCTTCACCAGCGACCCCGAGGTGCGGTCGGCACTCGTCCCGGTCCTGCTCGTGGCCGCGCTCGGTCAACCCCTGGCCGGGGTCGTGTTCGTCCTCGACGGGGTGCTCATCGGCGCCGGCGACGGCACGTTCCTCGCGTGGGCCGGTCTCGTGGTCCTGGCGGCGTACGCCCCTGCGGCGCTCTGGGCGGCCACGCTCCCCCACGGCCTGGTCGCCGTGTGGGTCGCGATGACCGTCGTCTTCATGGGCGCTCGCGGGGTGCTGCTGTCGTGGCGCGCCCGCGGCGACCACTGGCTCGTGACCGGGACGCCCGTGCCTCGTTAGACCCGCAGGACCGATGACCTGGGGGGACCATGCACCGACACCGCACCGCCGTCCGACTGGCCGCGCTCACCCTGCTGGCCGGAGCGCTCGTGCCTCTCGGCGCCTCCCCGGCCGCCGCGACCCCGGGCTGTCTCGACGAGACCCCTCCTCCGGGACCGGTCCCCGGGCTGCCGCTCTCCGACGGCTGCGACGACTCCACGCCGCCGGAGACGACGCTCGCCGCCTCGACCACCTCCAACGCCGCTGGCTTCCTGGCCGCGTCCACGATGACCTTCACCGTCGGCGCGCAGGTCACCGACGGCGACACCGGACCCTTCGCGCTCGAGTGCACCCTGACCGGCCCCGCGCAGGCGCACGACTGGCGCACGTGCACCAGCCCCGTGACCTACGCCGGGCTGCCGGACGGCTCGTACGCCTTCCAGGCCCGCGCGGTCGACCTCGGCGACGCCGCCCGCGACCCCGACAGCCCCCTCGCGCTGGGCACCGTGGCCGACACCCCCGACCTCGACCCCACGCCCGCGACGCTCGCCTGGACCCAGGACACCTCGACGCCGTTCGTCTTCGTCACGAGCACGGCGTACGACGAGCAGACGCCGACCCAGCCGGTGGTGACCTCCAGCAGCGTGCCGATCCGGATCAACAGCAGCGAGCCCGGCTCCACCTTCGAGTGCCGCGACAACGACCGGGCGATCCCCTGCGCCGGCGGGCGCTTCGAGCTCGCGACGCCCGGCGCGGGTCGCCACCGCTTCACCGCACGCTCGGTGGACCGCGCCGGCAACGCCAGTGCGTGGTCGGAGCCCGTCGAGTTCTACGTGCCGACCGACCTGCGTCGGCAGCGCGGCTGGAGGACGGTCCGCGGCGACGGCTACTTCCGCGGCGACGCACTGCGGGCCACCCGCCGCGGCGCGCGCCTCGTGCTCCCGCGGGCCACCGTCGGCGAGCTGCGGCTGGTCGCTGCCACCGGTCGCGGGTTCGGCAAGGTGCGCCTACGCGTCGGGAAGCGGGACTGGCACGTGGTGAACCTCGCCGGCAAGCCCACCGCGATGAAGGAGATCACCGTCCTCGACCGCTACTCCGGCGTGCGCGCCGGCAAGGTGGTCATCGAGTCACTGAGCGACAAGCCGGTCGTGGTCGACGCGGTCGTGGCGCGGCCGAACAGGTTCCCGGCGGCGGTCCGGACGAACAGTTCATCCGACCTGTCCTGACCGCCGCGGACACCGTGCGGAGTCACGGCTCCGTTACGAGAAGATCTTCAGGCGTGGATTTCATTGACACGGCGCCTCGTGTGACCTGAGATACAGGGGCTCCACCCCTCATCCCCGCCTGCGCCACGTATGCCCTCGTTCTCGGGCGCGCCGTCGCGCCGTCGGGTCCATCTGTTGAACGGGAGATCCGCGTGATCCGTCGTACCATCGCGGCCGGCGCTGCCACCAGCGTCGCTGCCGCACTTCTCGTGCCGTGGGGAACGGCTGCCAGCGCAGCCGAGTTCGACCCCGGCACGCTCCGGGCCGAGAAGGCCTCACCCGCCCAGGCACTCAAGAAGGGCACGGTGCTCGAGCTGGGCACCGGCTCGAAGGCCGAGACCTACATCGTCCAGCTGGACGCTCCTGCCGTGCCGACCCGTGCCGGCCTGGAGAGCCGTGGCGAGGCCCGCCCGCAGTCGGAGTCGGCCTACCGCTCGGACCTGAAGTCCGAGCAGGCCGACCTGGTGTCCTCGATCTCCGACATCACCGGCGGCAGCGCCACGGTGCTCTACCGCTACACCGAGGCGATCAACGGCATCGCGGTCAAGCTGACCCGCTCCCAGGCACAGAAGGTCTCCCGCCTGGACGGCGTCGCTGCCGTGCAGGTCGACTTCGAGCGCGAGCTCACCACCGACAAGGGTCCGGAGTGGATCGGTGCCCCGTCCATCTGGGACGGCACCGAGGTGCCTGAGGCGTTCGACGGCAACAAGGGTGAGGGCGTCATCGTCGGCATCCTGGACTCGGGCCTCAACCCGGCCAACCCGTCGTTCGCCGACGTGGTCCCCGCGGAGGACGGTGGCGACGACTACGACCACACCAACCCGCTCGGCGCCGGCAACTACCTCGGCATGTGCGACCCGGCCAACACCGCGCAGTACGTCGCGAACTGGGGCTGCAACGACAAGCTGATCGGCTACTACAACTTCGAGAACCCGGCGGCCGGCGGCAACCCCCGCGACGACGTCTACGACGACGACGGACACGGCAGCCACACCGGCAGCACCACTGCCGGCAACCAGGTCGACGCGACCGCCTACGCCGCCAAGGGAACCCCCAACGAGTTCTCGGTCACCTCGACGATCAAGGGCGTCGCGCCCCACGCCAACATCATCGGCTACGACGTCTGCGACGGCGGGTGCCAGGGCTTCTCCATCCTGGCCTCCATCAACCAGGCGATCCTCGACGACGTCGACGTGATCAACTACTCGATCGGCTCGGCCGCCGCGTCCAGCCCCTGGACCGACCCCGACGCCGTCGCGTTCCTCAACGCCCGCGAGGCCGGCATCCACGTCGCGACCTCTGCCGGCAACGCCGGTCCCGGCGCGGCCACCCTCGGCAGCCCCGGCGACGTGCCGTGGATGACGACGGTCGGCGCGACCACGCACGACCGCAAGTACGTCTCCTCGGTGGTGGACATCGCCGCCGGTGGGGCGACGCTGGGCGACATCGCCGGCGCGGGCCTCTCCGGCCCGACCGACGCTGCCTACCCGCTGGTCGACGCTGCCACGATCAACAACAACGCGCTGTGCGAGATCGGCAAGTTCCCCGCAGGCACCGACCTGACCGGGAAGATCGTCATCTGCGACCGCGGCGTCACCGGTCGCGTCGAGAAGGGCGAGGTCGTCGCCGGGCTCAACGCCGAGGGCATGATCCTCGCCAACGACGCCGCGAGCGGCAACTCGCTCAACGGCGACGCGCACGCCCTGCCGACGGCCCACATCACCTACGCCGACGGCCAGGCGCTGCGCACCTTCATGGCCGCCAACGCAGGCACCGAGGCGGCCCTGTCCGGCTCCGTGGCCGACGTCAAGGACGAGAACGGCGACATCATGGCCGCCTTCTCCAGCCGCGGTCCGAACCGCGCGGTGTCGATGATCAGCCCGTCCGTGTCGGCTCCCGGTGTGGACATCCTCGCCGCTGCCGGTGCCGGCAACGAGGTCGTCTGGGAGTTCATCTCCGGCACCTCGATGGCCAGCCCGCACACGGCCGGCGCGCTCACGCTCCTCAAGGGCATGCAGCTCGACCTCCCCGAGGCCGACCAGTGGAGCCCGGCCGAGGCGCAGTCCGCGCTGATGACCACGTCCGAGCGCGAGATCACCGACTCCGACGGCACCGTCGCCGACTGGTTCGACATGGGCTCGGGTCGCATCGAGCTCCGCCGGGCCGCCAAGGCCGGCTTCGTGCTCGACGAGGACCTCGCCGGCTACCAGGCCGCGAACCCCGCGACCGGCGGTGACGTCCGCGACCTCAACACCGCGAGCATGGCCGACGACGAGTGCCTGCAGACGTGTGAGTGGACCCGCAGCCTCACCGGCACCGCGACCGGCGCCGGGGAGTGGACCGTCTCGGTCGAGAACCTCTCCGACGGCGTGACCCTGGCGGCCGACGCCGACACCGTCACCCTCACCGAGGGCGGCACCGCCGACGTCACCGTCACCGCGACGATCGACGCCGGGATGCCGACCGACGAGTGGCTCTTCGGCACCCTGGTGCTGACGCCGCCCGCCGGTTCGGAGGCGCCCGAGGCGCACCTGCCCGTCGGCGTCCTGCCGTCGGCCGGTGTGCTCCCCGAGTCGATCGACATCACCACCCGTCGTGACGCGGGTTCCCAGGTCGACACCGGCTTCGAGGCGGTCGCCATCAGCGACCTCCAGGTCGACGCCAGCGGTCTGGTCCCCGAGGACCGGGTCGAGCTCTCGATCCCCGAGGACTCCACCAACACCGACGCCTTCGACGGCAACGGCACCAAGGTCGAGATGCTGGAGGTGCCTGCCGGCGCCACGAGCCTCATCGCCAAGCTGGAGAACCCGACCGCTCCCGACTTCGACCTCTTCGTCGGGACCGGGGAGGTCACCGAGGCCAACGTGATCGGCTCCAGCGCCAGCGCTGGCTCCGACGAGGTCGTCGAGATCGCCAACCCGGAGCCCGGCACCTACTGGGTCCTGGTGCAGAACTGGGAGGCCTCGACGGCCGGAGGCAGCGACACCACCGACCTGGTGACCGTCGTCGTCGCCGGGGACGAGGGCAACCTGCGCGCCGAGGGCCCCGAGGGTGCCCTGCCTGCTGCCACGCCGTTCTCGCTCCGCACCTTCTGGGACGAGGACGCCATGGAGGCCGGCCAGACCTGGCACGGGACGCTGACCCTCGGCACCTCGCCGGCGACCCCGGGCGACATCGGCGTCGTCCCGGTGACCGTCGAGCGTGTCGACGACGACGTGACCAAGACCGCGGACGTGGCCGAGGCGGCGCCGGGTGACACCATCACCTACACCGTCGAGGTCGCGCCCAACGTCACGCGTGAGGACCTGACCTACTCCATCACCGACGCGCTGCCCGAGGGCACGACCTACGTCGAGGGCTCCGCCACCGACGGTGCCACCTTCGCGGGCGGGGTCGTGTCCTGGAACGGCGTCCTCGAGTCGACGTACGGCGACGAGGGCAGCTACTCCTTCGCCACCAGCGCCGACGACGAGTCCTGCACGACGCCGCTCGGCGGGTACGTCGACCTGGCCGAGCTCGACATCCTCGCCGACGACGAGATCACTGGTGACTCGGTGACGGTGGGTGTCTTCGGCACGGGCGACTTCGGTTTCTACGGCCAGAGCTACCGCGGCGTGAAGTTCGCCGACGACGGGTTCCTGGTCTACGGCGACGGCTACGGCGACCCGACCGTGGACGAGCCCTACGCCGCGCAGTCCGTCCCGGACGTCGCCAAGCCCAACGGTGTCGCGGCGATGCTCTGGCAGGACATGGAGCTTCGCTACGACGCAGCCACCGGCGCCGGTGTCACCGTCGCCAGCACCGCCGGCACGGACGGCTTCGACGCCGGCGAGCTCGGGATCATCGAGTTCGACAACATGCGCTACTGGAACAACGCGACCGGCACGTACGGCCAGCTCGACATGCAGGCGTGGGTGGAGGACGGCAGCAACGACCTCTGGTTCGCCTACGACAACATCTCAGCCGGCAACGGGATCCTGCTCGGCGGCAACCCCGCCGCGCCGGTCACGATCGGCACCGAGAACGAAGCCGGCACGTCGGGTCAGGCCCTGGTCAACGCAGGCAACGCCGGGCCCGTCCTCGAGGACGGACTGGTCGTCTGCGCGACCTACAACGGTCCGCCCATCGAGGGAGCCAGCTTCACCTACCAGGTCACGGTCGACGACACCGTCGGCGACAAGGACCTGACCAACAAGGTCGTCCACACGACCGACAACCCGGGCGCGAAGCCCGTGTCGGTCAGCCACACCGTGGCGATCAAGGGCGCCGCCGTCAGCACCAACGTGGCGCTGGGCCTCGACCCGACCAGCATCCAGACCGGTGGATCCACCACGGCCACGGCGACGGTCTTCAGCACGGGCCCGAAGGTGCCCACCGGTTCGGTCGAGTTCTGGGCAGGGGAGCGCCGTCTCGGTGCTGCCGCCCTGGACGCCGCAGGCAAGGCCACGGCCGTGCTGGCGGACTTCACCACCGCGGGCACGTTCCCCGTCACCGCGAAGTACCTCGGTGACGCGGCCAGCGCCCCGTCGACCTCGGCGCCGGTCAACCTGGTGGTCTCGGCCCCGGGCGCCCCGGCACCCAAGGTGAAGTCGCGGATCGACCTGGACGCACCGAAGGTGATCAAGAAGGGCAAGAAGGCCAAGCTCAAGATCGCCGTGTCCGCCCCCAACGTCGTGCCCACCGGCACGGTCGAGGTGACGGTCAAGGGTGCGCTGAAGAAGAAGACCTGGACGCTGACGCTCAACGAGTACGGCAAGGCCCGTCTCACGCTGCCGAAGGCGACCAAGGTCGGCAAGATCAAGGTGAAGGTCGAGTACCTCGGCGACGCCGCGGTGCTCGGCAGCAAGGACCGGATCAAGATCAAGGTCACCAAGAAGAAGTGACAGGTCGATCCTGACCTGATCCACACGGAGGGGCCGGCGGTGGCGACACCGTCGGCCCCTTCGTCATGCGCGGAACGCCTGCGGGAAGCCGGCCGTCAGACTGGAGTGATGCACCCGATGCGCCGACTGGCCCTGCTCCTGGTGGCCCTCGCCCTGCCGGTCACCTTCGTGGCAGCGTGTGGAGACACCACCCCACCACCGAGCGGAGAGGAGACGGCTGTGGATCCCAGCCCGTCGCCCAGCCCGTCGTCCAGCCCGTCTTCGAGCGCGCCGACCGATGCCGTGCGGGCGGTCGAGGACCTGGCCGGCGTCCTCGGTGTGACCCCCGACGAGGTGGAGGTGGTCTCCACCGAGGAGGTCACCTGGCGCGACGGGAGCCGCGGCTGCGCCAAGCCGGGCGAGATGTACACCCAGGCCCTCGTCGACGGGCTCCGGATCACGCTGCGCGTGGCCGGTCAGACCTACGAGTACCACTCCGGCGGGAGCCAGCCGCCCTCGCTCTGCGACGAGCCCACCGAGTAGGACGCGCAACGGCCCGCCACCTCCGGAGAGGCAGCGGGCCGTGCGGGTGGTGCGTGGTGCGGTGCGTCAGGCCGGGACGACGTTGAGGGCCACCGTGGCGGACACCTCGTCGTGCAGCTTGACCGACACCTCGTGGGCGCCGAGCGACTTGATCGGGTTCGCCACGACGATCGTGCGGCGGTCGACCTTCTCACCGGAGACCTCGGTGATCGCGTCGGCGATCTCCGAGGTGGTGACGGCGCCGAAGAGGCGACCGCCCTCGCCGGCACGGACCTTCACGTTGACCGCGTTGGCCTCGAGCTTGGTCTTGACCTCCTTGGCGTGGTCCGCGTCGCGGACCGCACGGGCGGTGCGGGCAGCCTTGATCGACTCGATGGTCTTCTCGCCGCCACGGCTCCAGCGGATGCCCAGGCCACGGGGAACGAGGTAGTTGCGGCCGTAGCCGTCCTTGACCTCGACCACGTCGCCGGGGGCGCCGAGGCCGTCGACTTCCTGCGTCAGGATGAGCTTCATGTCTCGTGCTCCTCTCAGCGACTGGTGGACGTGTAGGGCAGCAGGGCGAGCTCGCGCGCGTTCTTGACGGCGATGGCCACGTCGCGCTGGTGCTGGACGCAGTTGCCGGTCACGCGACGGGCGCGGATCTTGCCGCGGTCGGAGATGAACTT
Source organism: Nocardioides furvisabuli (assembly GCA_964021995.1). Classification (GTDB taxonomy): domain Bacteria; phylum Actinomycetota; class Actinomycetes; order Propionibacteriales; family Nocardioidaceae; genus Nocardioides; species Nocardioides furvisabuli_A. The sequence goes on from CAXHZJ010000016.1 coordinate 43,230, forward strand.
GCGGAGCAGGGTGGTGTCCTTGTAGTCGACACCGGTCGCCTTCTCCTTGCAGAACTGGCAAACCTTCTTCTTGGGCTTGCGCAGAATTGCCTTGGCCATTGTGGTGCTCCCTTTCAGTGAGCCCGGCCCTGAGGCAAGTCAGGGACGGAATGGTGATGGATGTCTTGCTGGATCCCCGGGGGACCCTGGGTCTCGATACGCCCTGGTCACGGCTTCGCGAGCTCAGCCGTGCGGGCTACTCGACCTGGTGACCTGTCACTGCCTCGCTTCGCTCGGCAGTGGGTCGCTCAGAAGGGCGGCTCGTCGTTCCCGCCGGAGACCCCGGGCGTGGCCCACGGGTCGTTCGGCGGGGCGGACTGGCCGCCACCCTGCGGCTGGCCGCCCTGGGGCTGACCGCCCCAGTTGCCGCCGCCGCCACCGGACTGCGAGGGAGCAGGGCTGGCCCACGGGTCGTTGCCGGCCGGCGCGGACTGACCGCCACCGCCGCCGCCACCCGAGTAGCCGCCGCCACCGCCGCCGGACCGGGTCGTCTTGGTGACCTTGGCCGATGCGGAGCGCAGCGACGGGCCGACCTCCTCGACGTCGATCTCGAAGACGGTGCGCTTCTCACCCTCGCGGGTCTCGTACTGACGCGACTTCAGGCGACCCTGGACGATCACGCGCATGCCCCTGGTGAGGGACTCGGCGACGTTCTCCGCGGCCTGCCGCCACACCGCGCATGCAAGGAACAGCGTGTCGCCGTCCTTCCACTCGTTGGTCTGGCGGTCGAAGGTGCGCGGGGTCGACGCGATCCGGAAGTTCGCGACGGGTGCCCCCGAGGGGGTGAACCGCAGCTCCGGGTCGTCGACCAGGTTGCCGACGACGGTGATCGTGGTCTCGCCTGCCATGTCAGGTCTCCTCAGAATGTCCTGCTGTGCCGGTGGTTCCGGGGGGTGCTCCCGGTGCGCTGCCCATCAAACAGGCAGCGACCGACAGCGGGAAGTGTCTTTCCACAGATGCCCGCGAAGGGCGATCAGTGGGCGTCGGGACGCATGACCTTCGTGCGCAGGATCGACTCGTTCAGCGTGAGCTGGCGGTCGAACTCCTTGACCGTCGCGGGCTCGGCCGTCAGCTGGACGACGGCGTAGATGCCCTCGGCGTTCTTCTTGATCTCGTACGCCATCCGGCGACGACCCCACACGTCGACGGACTCGACCGAGCCGCCGTCCTTGCGGATCACGTTGAGGTACTTGTCGAGCGACGGCTCGATGGTGCGCTCGTCGAGACTCGGGTCGAGGATGACCATCACTTCATAGGCACGCATAGCGGTCTCCACCTCCTCTGGGCTAGAGCGGCCACGGGCTTTCCGTGGCAGGAGGGACTGTGCGTTCGCGGCGCAGGTACGACGTTGGGTCGTGGCGCCACGTTTGTTGCGGGTGGTGCTGTGTCGCCCGCAGGCAACCGGAGCAAGATACCAGCGCGCGGGCCACCCGTCGGAATCGTTGGGGAGGGGGCCCGCGGGGCCTGTGGACGAGCCCGGCGGAGCGGACGTGCGAGGCGCTAGCGTCGAACGGTGCCAGCAGCAGCACCGTCCCGCGCCTCCGCCGTCGTGGCGGGGCGCTACGTCCTGCTCGACCAGGTGGGCACCGGCGGCATGGGATCGGTGTGGAGGGCGTACGACGAGCGCACCCGCGCCCACGTGGCGGTGAAGGTGCTCGGCCGGCACAGCTCGGCACTCCTGGCGCGCTTCGTGCGCGAGCAGGCGGTGCGCGTGCGCCACCCGCACGTGGTCGCGCCCCAGGGCTGGGCGGCCGAGGACGACCTGGTGGTGCTGGCCATGGAGCTGGTCGCCGGGGGCTCGGTCGCCGACCTGCTGCGCGAGCGCGGACCGCTCGACAGCGGGACGGTCGCGCTGCTGCTCGAGCAGCTGCTCGCGGGCCTGGCCGCCGTGCACGCCGCCGGGCTGGTGCACCGCGACGTCAAGCCCGCCAACCTGCTCCTCGAGGCGACCGGCGACGGCGAGCCGCACCTCAGGCTCGGCGACTTCGGGGTGGCGGCCCCGATCGCCGACCGCCGCTTCACCACCGTCCCCGGGGCGATCGGCACCGACGGCTACATGGCCCCCGAGCAGGCGCGCGGCGCGCCGCCCGAGCCCACGCAGGACCTCTACGCCGTCGGCCGGGTGGCTCTCGAGATGATGACCGGACTGCCGCCGGCCCGCCAGGGCGATGTCCCCTCGCACCCACTACGGCCGCTCGTCGAGCGACTGCTGGTGCCCGACCCCGAGCAGCGCCTGGCCACCGCGGAGGCGGCGCTGCGGCTGCTGCGCCGGCTGCCGGTGCCGGACGCCGATCCGCCACCGGTCCCCGACCGCCTCGGACCGGCCCCGCGCCGACGGCGTACGCCTGCGCTCCCCGCCGGCGTCGACTGGGCGGGCTGGGCGGCGGTGGCCGGCCTCGTCGCCGTGGTCGTCGGCTGTCTGTGCGTCCTCCTAGGCTGGACGCCATGACCTCCCAGCAGTCCGCACTCCCCGTCGGGGCCCACGTCGACCAGACCGACCCGGTCGCCGAGGCGCTCGCCCGCGGGACGTCGCTGGTGCAGTTCTTCCTCGGCGACCCGCAGGGCTACAAGGGGCCCGAGGTGCGCTTCGAGGGCGGGCCCGCCGCGCTGCGTGCCTCAGCGGAGGAGGCGGGCGTCGACCTCTACGTCCACGCCCCCTACATCGTCAACGTCGCCACGACCAACAACCGGATCCGGATCCCGAGCCGCAAGCTGCTCCAGCAGCACATGGACGCCGCGGCCGAGATCGGCGCGAAGGGCCTCATCGTCCACGGTGGCCACGTCAACAAGTCCGACGCCCCGGCCGTCGGCTTCGACAACTGGCGCAAGGCGATCGAGGCCACCGACCTCACGATCCCCCTCCTCATCGAGAACACCGCCGGTGGCGACAACGCGATGGCCCGCCACCTCGACCGGATCGCCGGCGTCTGGGACGCGATCTCCTCGGCGGAGGGATCCGAGCAGGTCGGGTTCTGCCTCGACACCTGCCACGCCTGGGCCGGCGGCATCGAGCTCGGCGACGCGGTCGAGCGGATCCGCGCGATCACCGGCCGCATCGACCTGGTGCACGCCAACGACTCGCGCGACGACTTCGACTCCGGTGCCGACCGCCACGCCAACTTCGGCCAGGGCCGCCTGCCCGCCGACGAGTTCGCCGCGGTCGTCCGCGAGGCCGGCGCTCCCGTGATCTGCGAGACCCCCGGCGGCGCGGCCGAGCACGTCGCCGACTTCGCCTGGCTTCGCGAGCACCTCTGACGTGCTCGCGGTGGGGGCGCTGGAGGGGACGCAAGAAGTTCTTGACAGAAATCCGGCACGACATGCAACCGAACCGGCCGTCAGCGCGTCTGTAGTCACGAAGGGGCCAGACACGTACGGGGGTCGTGCCTGGCCCCTTGTAGCCTTCTCGGGGTGACGACCCCCCTGACGCTGCGCCCGATCTCCGCGCACGAGCACCGCGATTTCATTGCTGGCCGGTCGTCCGCCAGCTTCCTCCAGACGCCCGCCTGGGCGAGCGTGAAGTCCGAGTGGCGCTCGGAGTCGGTGGGCTGGTCGCGCGGCGGCGAGCTCGTCGGCGTCGGCCTCGTCCTCTACCGCCAGCTGCCCAAGGTCAAGCGCTACCTCGCCTACCTCCCCGAGGGCCCGGTGATCGACTGGTCGGGCGACGACCTCGAGGCCTGGCTCACCCCGCTCGTCGCGCACCTCAAGGCGCAGGGCGCCTTCGCAGTCCGGATGGGGCCGCCCGTGGTCACCCGCCGCTGGTCGGCCGAGCAGGTCAAGGCCGGCATCGCCGACGAGTCCGTACGCCGCCTCGGCGACGTACCTCCCCTCGAGCGGTCCCAGGACGGCGCGTGCGTGACCGCCCAGCTCCACGAGCTCGGCTGGCAGCAGCAGGGCGCCGAGGGCGGCTTCTCGGCCGGGCAGCCGCAGTTCAACTTCCAGATCCCGCTGGTCGACGCCGAGGGCGCGCCGCGGAGCGAGGCCGACGTCCTCTCGGGCATGAACCAGCTCTGGCGCCGCAACATCAAGAAGGCCGACAAGGCCGGCGTCGAGGTCGCCCTGGGCGAGCGCGGCGACCTCAAGGCCTTCCACGACCTCTACGCCCACACCGCGGAGCGCGACCACTTCACACCACGCCCGCTGTCCTACTTCGAGACGATGTACGACGCCCTGGCCGCCGAGGACCCCGACCGGATCCAGCTCTGGCTGGCCCGCCACGAGGGCGACCTGGTCGCGGCGACGATCGCGATCCGGGTCGGCACCCACGCCTGGTACTCCTACGGCGCCTCCTCGACCGAGAAGCGCGACGTCCGCGGCTCCAACGGTGTCCAGTGGGCGATGATCCGCCACGCACTGGCCGCCGGCGCCCACGTCTACGACCTGCGCGGCATCACCGAGACCCTCGATGCCGACGACCCGCACGTCGGACTGATCCAGTTCAAGGTCGGCACGGGCGGCGAGGCGGTCGAGTACGCCGGCGAGTGGGACCTGCCGATCAACCGGGCGATCTACAAGGCCTTCCAGATCTACCTCGCCCGGAGAGGGTGAGGAGCCGATGAGCCTGACCCTGACCGTCGACGGGGAGCGGTGGCGCGCCCACCTCCTCGCGACCGCGACCAAGAACCCCGGCATCGTCCCGGTGGCCAAGGGCAACGGCTACGGCATGACGCTGGGCCGCCTGGCGCGCCGCGCCCAGTGGCTCGCCGACCACGCGGAGCAGACCGGCGCCCGCCTCGACCTGCTCGCGGTCGGCACCTACGACGAGGTCGACCAGGCCACCAGCCGCTACGACGGCGACATCCTGGTGCTCACCCCCTGGCGTCCCTTCGGCGCCGCGCTCGCCCTCGACCCGCGGATCGCCTCGCGGGTCGTGCACACCGTGAGCCGGCCCGAGGACCTCGCCGCGCTCCGCGCGCACCACCCCGGCGCGCGCTTCCTGCTCGAGCAGCTCACCTCGATGCGACGCCACGGCATGACGCGCCGCGAGCTCGCAGCGGCCGCCGAAGCCGTCGGCGAGCACGGCCACTCGAGCGGTCTTCGGGGCGTGGCCATGCACCTGCCCCTCAACACGACCTCCCACCTCGGCGAGGTGAGCAGGCTGATCAACGACATCGTCGCCTCCGGCCTGCCCACCCGCACGGCCTTCGTCTCCCACCTCACCCACGACGAGCACGCCCGGCTGGCCGCGACCTATCCCGACTTCACGGTCCGGCCCCGCATCGGCACCGACCTCTGGCTCGGCGACCGCGGTGCGCTGAAGGTCGGGGCCACCGTGCTCGACGTGCACGAGGTCGAGCGCGGTGACACCTTCGGCTACCGCGGCCGCAGCGTGCCCAAGCACGGTCACATCGTGGTGGTCAGCGGCGGCACCGCGCACGGCATCGGCCTCGAGGCGCCGACGGGCGACCAGTCGCTCAAGGCCCGGGCCGCGACCCTGGCCCGCGGGGGTCTCGACGCCGTCGGCTTCGTGCGCTCGCCCTTCTCCATCGACGGCAAGCAGCGGCTCTTCGCCGAGCCCCCGCACATGCAGGCCTCGATGCTCTTCGTGCCCTCAGGGGCGCGGGTGCCCCGCATCGGCGAGGACATCGAGGTGCGGGTCCGCTTCACCGCGACCGACTTCGACCGCGTCGTCATCAGCTGAGGCGTCGCGCAGCACCGCGACCACCAGCCACACCAGGCCGGCCACGCGCAGCACGACCGCCAGCCAGTAGGCCCGCGCGTCGTCGGCGATCGTGGGCACGAGCGCCTGCCCGACGTACCACCCGGTGATGACCCAGCCGAGCAGGTGCAGGGCCTGCCACACCAGCAGGTCGCGCCAGCGGCGTACGGCGATCGCGGCCAGCGGCAGCACCAGCAGCGCCGACTCCGGAGGAGCCGACGGCGCCACCACGAGCGCCGCGGCGAGCAGCACGAGCCCGGCGCGGGCGGCGGTGACCGGGCCCGGCCCGGCGCGGCGCACGAGCCGCCAGACCGCCCCGGCGGCGAGCGCGAGCACGAGCAGCTGGACGACCACACGCGTGGCGCGGGACTCCCCGACACCGGACTGCTCCAGCAGGAGCCAGATCGAGCCGAGGTCCGGGTCCTCGGTGGTGCCGCGGCCGGGCAACGTGATCACGACGTACGCCGCTGCTGCCGCGACGAGGGCGTCGACGCGGTCGCGCAGCCGGCCACCGACGGCGACCACGCCGACGAAGGCCACCGCGACCGGGAGCGCGAACGCCGCACCGATGCCGGCGCCGACCCCGGCCACCCAGGCGCGTCCGGTGGTCCAGCCCCACAGGAGCACGGCGACACCGACGGCCGCGAGGAGCTCCCACGAGAGCCAGTGCACGAGGAGGACCGGGCTGAGTGCCCAGCCGGCCGCCGCCCACGGGCGACGGCGGTCGACCCGGGTGAGGAGGACAGTGGCCAGGAGGGCCAGCGACGCGAGCAGCACGGCGAGCGCGGCCGTCGTGGCTACGGTCCCGGTGCCCGGCCCGAGGGCGGCCAGCCTCTCGAGCCACGGGGCGACGCGCGGCGGGGTCGAGGCGTCGACGGGGGCGCCGGCCAGGTTGCTCCAGCAGAGCTGGGCGAAGGGCTGGTCGGCCTTGCTCCACCCCGAGGGCACGCACGCGCCCTTGCTGAGCATGCCGAGCGCCAGGACGACACCGGTGGCGCCGAGGAGGACCCGCGAGGCGTCCCACCACCGGTGGCCGGCGGCGTGGTCACCCACGGGCCCGCCGACGACCTCCGACATGGTCGACACGACCGGGTCGGTGCGACTCGGCGCGTCACGGTCCCGGGCGTGCACCGCCGACCTCAGGGCCTGGTGTCGATAAGGGCCGGACGCTGCTGGACGCGCCCGACCGGCGTCGGGGTCTCCGTCGGCGGGGGCACCGGGGTCGTGGGCACCGGTGTCGGCACCGGCGTCGGCACCGGCGTCGGCGTCGGCACCGGCGTGGGCACCGGCGTCTCGGTGGGGACCGGCGTCTCCGTCGGCAGCGGCGTCTCCGTCGGCGTCTCGGTCGGCTCCTCGGTCGGGATCTCGACCGTGGGCGTCTGCGTCGGGGTCCGGGTCGGCTGCGGCGTCGACGGAGGCGGCGGGGGCGGGGTGTAGGTGTCGGACCCGTCCGGTGCGTCTCCGTCGACGTAGACCGGCTCCGGGAAGTCCTCGACCTCCATGCCCTCCATCACGCGCTGCATGATGGCGGTCCAGGTCTTGGCGGGGTAGTTGCCGCCGAAGTAGCCGGACTTGCCGTCCGAGCTGGTCGGCAGCCACAGGTCCTGGCCGTCGGGGCGAGGCACGTCGAGGGCGGCGCGGCCCTTGCCCCGGACGTACATCACCGCGGTGGACATCTGGGGCGTCATGCCGACGAACCAGGACGACGACACGTCGTCGTCGCCGTTGGTCGCGGTGCCGGTCTTGCCCGCTGCGGGGCGTCCGAGGGCGAGGGCCTCGGTGCCCGAGCCGGACTGAACCACCTGCTGGAGGGAGTACGTCACGTCGGCCGCGATGTCGGGGTCGACGGTCTCCTTGCTGCGCTTCGGCGCCTCGTAGAGGACCTCGCCGTTCTTGTCGACGACCTTCTTCACGACGTGGACCTCGTTGCGCACGCCCTCGTTGGCGAGCGTGGCGTAGGCGTTGGCCATGTTGATCGGGCTGACCTGGGCGGTGCCGAGGGTGACGCCGACGTTCTCCTGGAAGTCGATCGAGCGGCGCGGGATGCCCCACTTCTGGGTCTCGTTGCCCGGGATGCCGAGGTCCTCGGCGGCCTGGATGACCTTCTGCGGACCGTCGTCCATCGAGTCGACCATGTCGACGTAGGCGGTGTTGACGGAGTTCTCGGTGGCGTCGAGCATCGACACGGCCGAGCCGTAGTCGGTGTCGCCCTGGTTGCCGAACTCCGTGCCCGCGATGTCGATGGGGCTGTTGCCCTCGAAGGTGTCGTTGAGCGAGAAGCCGTCGCGGATCGCGGCGACGTTGGTCGCGGCCTTCATCGTGGACCCGGACATGCCGCCGGCCTCGGCCCAGTTGATCTGGGACTCGAGGTAGTCCTGGCCGCCGTAGAAGCCGAGCAGCTCACCGGTGCTGGTGTCGACGGTCGCGGCGGCGACGTGGAGGTCCTTGTTGCCGGCCGCACCGGGCATCCCGGCGTCGGGACGCTGCTCGTTGACGGCCTCCTCGACGTCGGCCATGACCTGCGGGTCGAAGGTGGTGGTGATGCGGAGGCCACCGCCGTCGATCTCCTCCTCCGAGGCGATGCCGCGGGCGAGGATCTCCTTCTTCACCAGTGACAGCATGTGGCCCTTCTGGCCACCGAACTGGCTCTGCGCAGCGACCTTGGGGAACTTCGGGAGCCGCTTGAGCGCCTTGTCGCGCTCCTCGGTGGTGATGGAGCCCATCTCGGCCATGCTGTCGAGGACGTACTCGTAGCGGACCTTGAGGTCGTCCTTGGCCTCCTTGCCGTTGGCCGGGTCGTACCTCGTCGGGTTGTTGAGCACCGTGGCCAGGACCGCGGCCTCGCGGAGGGTCAGCTCGCTGGCCGGGTGGTCGAAGAACGCCTTGGAGGCCGCCTGGATGCCGTAGGCGCCGCGGCCGAAGTAGATGGTGTTGAGGTAGCCCTCGAGGACCTCGGACTTGCTGAGCTGCTGCTGGATCTTGAGCGAGACGACCGCTTCACGGATCTTGCGCTTGTAGCTCTGCTCGCTGGTCAGGTAGAGGATCTTCACGTACTGCTGGGTGATCGTCGACGCACCCTGGCGGTCGTTGCCGCTGGCGTTGGAGAAGAAGGCGCGGAGGATGCCCTTGGGGTCGATGCCCTTGTCGGTCCAGAAGGTGCGGTTCTCCGCGGCGACCACGGCGTCCTGCATCGTCTGCGGCATCTCGCCGAGCGGGATGGACTCGCGGTTCTGGTCCTCGTAGTAGGTGCCGAGCTGCTGCTTGCCGTCGGCGTAGTAGACGAACGTCGTCTGCGCCTGGAACGCCGAGTTGGGCGTGGGGATGCTGATCGCCTGGTAGAGCACCACCACCACGCCACCCAGGACGAGGGCGCCGACCACACCGAGGATCGCGAGGACCTTGGCGACCCGGGCCGCGCGCTGCTTCGGCGTACGCCGCGCCTGGGGCCGTCGGGTCTGTGCCGGTCCGGTGGCTCGCCGCTTCTTCTGAGTCACCGGTCAAGGGTACGGGGACCGGTGACTCATCCTTGATTCGTCACCGGCGGATATATCGGTACGATAGGTCTCATGGCACGTCGTGGCGACACCATCGAGCTCGCAGTCCTCGGACTGCTGCACGAGGGACCCATGCACGGCTACGAGCTGCGCAAGCGGCTCAACCTGATGCTCGGATGGGGTCGGGTGCTGTCCTACGGCTCGCTCTACCCGGCGCTCAAGAAGATGCTGCGCGCCAACCTCATCACCGAGGTCGCCGCCACCACCACGTCGACGAGTCGTCGTCCACGCATCACCTACGAGGTCACCGAGGCCGGCAACGAGCACTTCCAGCGGCTCATGTCGGAGGTCGGTCCCACCGCGTGGGAGGACGACAACTTCGACATCCGGTTCGCGTTCTTCTCCTCCACCGACATGGAGATCCGTCTCCGCGTCCTGGAGGGCCGCCGCTCGCGGCTGCAGGAGCGGCTGGCCCGCGTGCAGGGCGAGCTCGAGCGCACCCAGGCCGAGGTCGACCGCTACGCCGCCGAGCTCCAGCGCCACGGCGTGGAGTCGGTCGAGCGCGAGGTCCGGTGGCTCTCGGACCTGATCCGTGCCGAGCGCGGCGACGGGGCACCGACCCCGCCGACCGGGCCGTCACCTGCACCGTTCACCACCCCGCGGGCCGCCGGCGGCGTCCCGACCACCAACGACTGACCACCAGTCAGCGAGACACGCAGAGAGAAGGAGAGCCCCATGGGTTCGGTACGAGTAGGGATCGTGGGAGTCGGCAACTGCGCGACCTCCCTCATCCAGGGCGTTGAGTACTACAAGGACGCGGACCCGGCCGGGACCGTTCCGGGGCTCATGCACGTCGTCTTCGGCGACTACCACGTCAAGGACGTCGAGTTCGTCGTCGCCTTCGACGTCGACGACAAGAAGGTCGGCAAGGACCTGTCCGAGGCCATCAACGCCTCGGAGAACAACACGATCAAGATCGCCGACGTCCCGACGCTGGGCGTCGAGGTCAAGCGCGGCCCGACCCTCGACGGCCTCGGCAAGTACTACCGCGCCACCATCGAGGAGTCCGCGGCCGAGCCGGTCGACGTCGTCCAGGCGCTCAAGGACGCCGAGGTCGACGTCCTCGTGTCCTACCTCCCCGTGGGCTCGGAGGAGGCCGACAAGTTCTACGCCCAGTGCGCCATCGACGCCGGCGTCGGCTTCGTCAACGCGCTGCCCGTCTTCATCGCCTCCGACCCGGTCTGGGCCAAGAAGTTCGAGGACGCCGGCGTCCCGATCGTCGGCGACGACATCAAGAGCCAGGTCGGTGCCACCATCACCCACCGCGTGATGGCGAAGCTGTTCGAGGACCGCGGCGTCGCGCTGGACCGCACCTACCAGCTCAACGTCGGCGGCAACATGGACTTCAAGAACATGCTCGAGCGTGAGCGTCTGGAGTCCAAGAAGGTCTCCAAGACCCAGGCCGTGACGTCGAACCTGACCGGCGAGCTCGCCGACAAGATCGACAGCCGCAACGTCCACATCGGCCCGTCCGACTACGTCGCGTGGCTCGACGACCGCAAGTGGGCCTACGTCCGCCTCGAGGGTCGCGCCTTCGGTGACGTCCCGCTCAACCTCGAGTACAAGCTCGAGGTCTGGGACTCCCCGAACTCCGCCGGCATCATCATCGACGCCGTCCGCGCCGCCAAGATCGCCAAGGACCGCAGCATCGGCGGCCCGATCCTGCCGGCCTCGGCCTACCTGATGAAGTCCCCGCCGGTGCAGATGGCCGACGAGGTCGGCCGCGCCGAGCTCGAGAAGTTCATCGCCGGCGAGTGAACCACCGCGTCACCCGACGCCAGAAGTGACGCAGGCCCCGTCCCCTCGCGGGGGGCGGGGCCTCCGTGCTGCCCGGGGTCGACGCGCCCGTACGCTCGCCGGCGTGACCGCTCGCACCCCGCTCGTCGTCGGATTCGACCTCGACCTCACCCTGATCGACACCGCGGCCGGGTTCCGGCAGGTGCTGGAGGTGCTGGGTGACGAGCTGGGCGTGGAGTTCCCGCTGGAGGAGATGGCGGCCCGGCTGGGTCCGCCGCTCGACCACCTGCTCGCGCCCTACCTCCCGCCCGAGCAGGTCGCGCCGGCCGGCGACCGGTTCCGGGCGCTCTACCCCGACCACGCGATCACCACCGTCCCCGCGCTGCCCGGTGCGCACGAGGCGTTCGAGGCGGTGCGCGCCCACGGCGGGCGGGTGCTCGTCGTCACCGGCAAGTACGCCCCCAACGCCCAGCTCCACCTCGACCACCTCGGCCTCGACTCCGACCACCTCGAGGGATGGGTGTGGGGCGTGGGCAAGGCCGACGTGCTGCGCCGCGAGGGCGCACTCGCCTACGTCGGCGACCACGTCCACGACGTCGAGGGGGCCCGGGCCGCGGACGTGCTCAGCGTGTCGGTGCTGACCGGTGGCTGCACGCGCGAGGAGCTCGTGGCGGCCGGCACCGACGTCGTGCTCGACGACCTGCTGGCGTTCCCGGCCTGGCTGGACACCCAGGTGGCCGCACGCTCATCCTGAGGTGACCACGTCCGAGAGGAACCCCATGCGCATCGCTGTCCTCGGCGCCGGGATGGTCGGCCAGGCCCTCGCCGGCGGCCTCACCCGCCTCGGCCACTCCGTCACCGTCGGCACCCGCGACCCGGAGGCGACCCTCGCCCGGACCGCGCCGGACGGCATGGGCAACCCGCCCTTCGCGGCGTGGCTGGCCGACCACGACGACGTGGCGCTGACGACGTACGCCGACGCTGCCGCCGGCGCCGAGCTGGTCGTGCTCGCCGGCAACGGCTCCGCAGCCCTCGACATGTTGACCGCCGCCGGGGCCGACCACCTCGCCGGCAAGGTGGTGCTCGACATCTCCAACCCGCTCGACTTCTCCGCCGGCTTCCCGCCCACCCTGTTCGTCAAGGACACCGACTCGCTGGGCGAGCAGGTCCAGGCAGCTTTCCCCGAGGCACGCGTCGTGAAGTCGCTCAACACCCTCACCGCCGCGCTCATGGTGGAGCCCGGCCTGCTCGGCGCGACGACGACCGTCTTCGTGTCGGGCGACGACGCCGCCGCCAAGGCCACCGTGACCGATCTCCTCACCGGCTTCGGTCACACCGACGTCATCGACCTCGGCGGCATCGAGACCGCACGCGGCACGGAGATGTTCCTGCCCCTGTGGCTGCGCACCATGGGCGCGCTGGGCACGGGGATGTTCAACATCTCGGTCGTGCGCTGACCCTGCTGCTCAGCCGGACCGCTCGGCCCACCACGCGCGGAGCGCGGCCTCGGCCTCCTCGGGCGACTTCGGGCCCTCCTCCATGCGGAGCTCGAGCAGGAAGGCGTAGGCCTGGCCGACCTCGCGGCCGGGGCCGATGCCCAGGATCGTCATGATCTGGTTGCCGTCGAGGTCCGGGCGGATCGAGGCCAGCTCCTCCTCCTCGCCGAGCCGCGCGATGCGCTCCTCCAGCGAGTCGTAGGTGCGGCGCAGCCGGTCGGCCTTGCGCTGGTTGCGGGTGGTGCAGTCGGCGCGGGTGAGGATGTGCAGCCGCTCGAGCTGGTCGCCGGCGTCGCGGACGTAGCGGCGTACGGCGCTGTCGGTCCACTCCCCCGAGCCGTAGCCGTGGAAGCGCAGGTGCAGCTCGACGAGCGTCGACACCGCGTCGATGTCGTGGTTGGAGAAGCGCAGCGCCTTCATCCGCTTGCGGGTGAGCTTGGCGCCCACCACGTCGTGGTGGTGGAAGGTGACGATGCCGCCGGGCTCGAAGCGGCGGGTGCGTGGCTTGCCGACGTCGTGCATGAGCGCGGCGAAGCGGGCGACGAAGTCGGGGCGCGCCGGCTGGCCGGGAGGGGTGAGGCGGTGCTCGAGGTCGATCGACTGCTCGAGCACCGTCAGGGTGTGCTCGTAGACGTCCTTGTGGCGGTGGTGCTCGTCGCGCTCGAGCGCCAGCGCGGGCAGCTCGGGCAGCACGTGCTCGGCCAGGCCGGTCTCGACCAGCAGCGTGAGGCCGAGCCGCGGGTGCGGGGCGCAGACCAGCTTGACGAGCTCGTCGCGCACGCGCTCGGCGGAGATGATCTCGATCCGCGCGGCCATCGCGGTCATCGCCTCGACCACGTCGGGGGCGACGGTGAAGCCCAGCTGGGCGGCGAAGCGCGCGGCGCGCATCATCCGCAGCGGGTCGTCGGAGAAGGACTGCTCCGGCGTGCCGGGCGTGCGCAGCACCCGCTCGGCGAGGTCGACGATGCCGCCGTGCGGGTCGACGAACTCGCGGCTCGGCACGCGCACCGCCATCGAGTTGACGGAGAAGTCGCGCCGGCCGAGGTCGCCGGCCAGCGTGTCGCCGAAGGAGACGTCGGGGTTGCGCGAGGAGGGGTCGTAGGTCTCCGAGCGGTAGGTGGTGATCTCCACCTGCCACTCACCCTTGCGGCACCCGATCGTCCCGAACTCGCGCCCCATGTCCCAGACCGCGTCGGCCCATCCGGCCACGAGCCGCTCGGTCACCTCGGGGCGGGCGGAGGTGGTGAAGTCGAGGTCGTTCTGGAGGCGTCCGATCATCGCGTCCCGCACCGGGCCGCCGACCAGCGCCAGCTCCTCGCCGGCCCCGTCGAACAGCGCTCCGAGCTCGTCGATGACCGATCCGATGCGTGTCAGCTCCGCGCCGACGCGGCGCTGGATCTCGACGATGGTGAGGGGCTCAAGGGCGGCGTCGGACACGACAGGCCACTCTACGTGCCGGTCCGGGACCACCGAACATCTAACATCGGTGCGTGCCCCGCCCGTCGTCCTTCCGCGCTGCCCTGGCGGGGCTCCTGACCCTCGGCGCAGCCACGAGCGGCGCGCTGGCACCGGCGTACGCCGCCCCGGCCGAGGAGCCCGACCCGCTCCTGGTGCACATCGACACCATCAGTCCCGAGCTGCCGCGCAACGGCGACGTGGAGATCACCGGCACCGTCACCAACGTCAGCGACGAGACCTTCACCCGCATCAACCTGCACGCCTTCTCATCCCAGGCGCCGATCCCGACCGCCACCGCCCTCGCGGAGTCGGTCACCATCGATCCCGCGGCATACGTCGGCCAGCGGGTGACCGTTCCGGGCACGTTCGACACGGTCGACGAGCTCGAGCCCGGTGAGACCGCCTCCTTCACCGACACCGTGCCCGTGGAGCTGCTCGAGGTGCCCGACGAGGAGGGCGTCTACTGGATCGGCATCCACGCCCTGGGCGACAGCTCGGTCCCGCGCGACGCCGTCGCCGACGGCCGCGCCCGCACCTTCATCCCGCGCCGCCCGTCGGGCGACGCCTCACAGGAGGCGTCGGTGATCCTGTCGGTCCGCGGCAGGGTCTGGTACGCCGAGGACGGCAGGATCGGCGGCGTCGAGCGCTGGACGCGGCGGCTGGAGGAGGGCGGCAGCCTCGACGCCGCCCTCGACATGGCCGACTCCGCCGGCGACGCGCCGTACAGCTGGCTCGTGGACCCCGCCGTGCTCGTCGCCCTGCGCCGGCTCTCCTTCGGCAACCCGACGCGCAGCATCGCGCCGGACGAGGACGTGCCCGGCCAGGAGCCGACCCCCACCGAGACGCCGTCCGGGGACGAGGACGAGGCGACAGAGCCCGCGCCCGAGTCCGAGGAGACCCTGACGCCGCCCTCGACGGGCGAGGACCCCGAGCTCACCGAGGACGAGGCCCTCCTCGCCACGGCCGCGGGCGAGTGGCTCGGCCGATTCGAGGAACTGGTGGGCGCGCAGCCGGTGCTCACCCTGCCCTTCGGCGACCTCGACGTCTCGGCCGCGGTGCGCAACGACGCGATCAGGTACGACCAGGCGGTCGCGCGCAGCGCCGACGTGATGGCCGCGCTCGGGCTCCCCACGCAGCCCGCCGTGGCGCCGGACGACGACGTGATGAGTCCCGAGGCGATCGCTGCGACGCCGACCGACACCGTCATCCTGCTCGGCGACAACGCCTTCCTCCTTCCCCCGACCACCCCGAACTCGGTGGTCCGGCTCCTCGGCCACAAGGTGGTGGTGACCAGCACCGGCGCCGAGTCCGGCGGCCCCGGGCCGACCGCCGCCACCGATCCGCTCGCGCTGCGCCAGCGACTGCTGAGCGAGGCCGCGCTGCGACTGGCCGCCGGGGACACCGCGCCGCTGGTCGTGACCCTCCCGACCGTGTGGCGCGGCGAGGACGCCGCGTCGTTCTTCTCCGAGCTGGACCGTCCCTGGCTCGACCTCGTGCCGGTCGCCGAGGTCGCCGAGCGCGGAGCGGTCGGGGTGAAGGCGTCCAGCCTCTCCTACACCGAGACCGACCGCGAGGCCGAGCTGGGTGCACTGGCCTTCACCGCGGCCGAGCGCGCGACCGACGCCTCCACCCTGCTCGAGCGCGTGCTCACCCTGCAGACCACCATCGAGGAGCAGGTCCGCGACGAGGTGATGGTGACGCTGTCGGAGCAGCACCGCGCCCGCCCCCGCCTGGCGCTGCGCGCGGCAGGACGGGTCGAGCAGGCGCTCGAGGCCGACCTCGCCAAGATCACCGTCGAGGCCCCGACCGCGGTCACCCTGTCCAGCGACGCCGGGCCCTTCCCCACCACGGTGGTCAACGGCCTCGACCAGCCGGTGACGGTGCAGGTCCGGGCAACGACGGACGGTGAGCTCACGGTGACCGGCGACGGCGAGCGGGAGCTGGGCCCCCAGGCGCGGAGCGTGATCCGCTACGAGGCGACGGCCGCCCGGGCGGGCGTGCACAGCGTCCGGCTCGTGGTCACCAGCGTCGACGGGGAGCCGCTCGGGTCCAGCGACCTGCTGCCGGTCCGCGCCGCTCGGGTCAGCGCCCTCATCTGGATCGTGATGGCCCTCGGCGCCCTCGTCCTGTTCGGCATGATCGGCTACCGGCTGCCGGGCCAGATCCGCCAGCGGCGGGCCGAGCTCGCGGCCGCCGAGGCAGCCGAGGAGCCGGCGGACGGCACGACCACCCGTCCACCGGACGGCCAGCCCGCGGCCGCTGGGGCCGATGCGGCCCCGGAGCGCGCATGACCGAGCAACGGATCCTGGCCTCCTCGGCCGTGATGGCCGCCGGCACCGTCTTCTCCCGGGCCTCCGGCTTCATCCGCAGTGCACTGCTGGTGGCAGCGCTCGGCGCAGCGCTGCGTGCCGACCTGTTCACCATCGCCAACACGCTGCCCAACATGGTCTACATCCTGCTGGCGGGCGGCATCTTCAACGCGGTGCTCGTGCCGCAGCTGGTGCGGCGGATCAAGGCCGACCCCGACGGCGGTGACGCCTACGCGAGCCGTGTCATCACGCTGTCGGCGCTCTTCCTGGGCGTGGTCACCGTGCTGCTGGTCGTGCTTGCCCCGTTGCTGCTGCGGGTCTACCTCGACGACCGCATGCTGGAGCCGGACCGCGTCGCGCAGCTCGAGACGATCGTCGACCTCACGCGGTGGTGCCTGCCGCAGGTGTTCTTCTACGGCATGTACGTCCTGGTGGGGCAGGTGCTCAACGCGCGCGGCCGCTTCGGCCCGATGATGTGGGCGCCGATCGCCAACAACCTCATCGCGGTGCTGATGCTCGTCGGCTACCTCGTGGTGTGGGGGAAGATCGGCACGGGTCCCGAGAAGTACGAAGCGCTCAGCACCGCCCAGGAGGTCGTGCTCGGCGTCGGGTCGACCCTCGGCATCGTCGCCCAGTGCCTGGTGCTCGTGCCCTACCTGCGGGCCTCGGGCTTCACCTACCGCCCGCGCTTCGACTTCCGCGACCCCGAGCTGCGCCACACGCTGTCCCTGGGCATCTGGACCGTGCTCTTCGTGATCGTCACCCAGGCGGCGTACCTCGTGGTCGTCCGGCTGGCGTCCGGCGGCACCGCCGACGGCGGGGACGGCACCGGCCTGACGGTCTACAGCAGCAGCCTGCTGATCATGATGGTGCCGCACTCCATCGTCACCGTGTCGCTGGCCACCGCGATCCTGCCGCGGCTGTCCGCCTACGCCCACGAGGACCGGCTCGGCGAGCTCGGCAGCACCGTCGGCTCGACGCTGCGCACCGCGCTGGCCCTCGTGCTCCCCTTCGCGGTCGTGCTGCCCGTCGTGGCAGGCGACGTGGCGTCGGTGGCCTTCGGGTGGGCCGACCCCGACACGGCGGCCAGGTTCGCCCCCACGCTGGCGCTCTTCGGCCCCGCGCTCGTCTTCTTCACCATCCACTACTTCATGCTCCGCGGCTTCTACGCCATGGAGATGACGCGCCTGGTCTTCCTCATCCAGCTCGCCGTCTCGCTCACCAACATCGCAGTCGCCGTCGTGCTCGTGCCGAGCCGGCCCGCTGAGGAGACGGCCCCGATGCTCGTCGTGGCCTACCTGACGTCGTACGCCGTCGGCGCGTCGCTCAGCTTCGCCGTCCTCCAGCGCACGGTCGGCGGGCTCGAGGCGCCGCGGCTCGTCCGCTTCCTCGTCCGGATGGTCGTCGTCCTGGCCGCCGCGGGCGCCGCTGCCTGGCTGGTCGAGCTCGCGATGGCCGGCCTCGGCGAGCGTCCCGGTCCGTTCCTGGCGCTGCTGCGCGGCGGGACCAGCGCGCTCGTCGGCGGCATCGTGCTGCTCGTCGGGGCGAAGCTGATGCGGGTGCGTGAGGTCACCACCCTGGTCGACACCGTCGCGGCGCGGCTCCGGCGCGGGTGAGACTCCCTAGAGTGGGCCCGAGCAGACGACAGACGCCGGACGTGTGGGGAGCGAGGTGAGCGATGCCGACGTCGATGCAGGCCGGTGACGTCCTCGCCGGGCGCTACCGACTCGACGACCTGCTCGCCGAGAGCGACGGCGGGCGGTTCTGGCGCGCCCACGACCAGGTGCTGCACCGCGCGGTGTCGGTGCACGTGCTGCCGGGCGACGACGAGCGCGCGTCGGCCCTGCTCGAGGCCGCGCGGCGCAGCGGTCCGGTGGTCAACCGGCGCCTGCTCCGGGTGCTCGACGCGGAGGTCGCCGACGGCCGGTGCTACGTCGTCAACGAGTGGGGCCAGGGCGAGTCGCTCGACATCCTGCTGACGCGAGAGGGCCCGCTGGCGCCCCGGCGCGCGGCCTGGCTCGTCGGCGAGGTGGCCGACAGCATGGCCGAGGCCCACGACGCGGGCCTCGCCCACGGCTGCCTGAACCCGGAGAACGTGCTGGTCGACCAGCACGGCCAAGTGCGGATCATCGGCTTCGGCGTGGAGGCCGCCCTGCGCGGGCTCCCCGCGGGGCGGATCAGCGTCGACGAGATCGACCTCGCGGGCCTGCTCTACTGCGCGCTCACCGGCAAGTGGGCCGGCGTGTCGGAGTCGGGAGTCCCCGCGGCTCCCGAGGTGCACGGAGACGTGCTGCGCCCGCGTCGCGTCCGGGCCGGCATCCCGCGGATGCTCGACGCGCTGTGCGACCAGGTCCTCAACCCCGAGCACGCCCCGGGCGAGGCCGGCTCCGACTACACCGCACGCCGGATCCGCGACCTGCTCCACGACTACGTCGGCGACGTCGCCGGGACGCCCCTCCCGGTCGCGCCCGGCCGACCGCTGGTGGCCGCGCCCGCCCCGACCCCGACCGTCCCGGACGGTGAGGTGGTCGACGTCGACGCTGATCAGCCCGACCCGGAGCCGGAGCCGGAGACCACCCCTGAGCCGGAGCCCACCCCTGAGCCGGAGCCGGGCCCCGAACTGGAGCCCGATCCCGAGCCCGATCCCGAGCCCGGCGCGACGCCTGTCACCGACCTCCCCACCCAGGCCGGCATGCCGGTCTTCCACGACGACGACGAGGTCGACTGGCTGCGGGCGCGCGCCGACAAGCCCGCTCCCCCGCCGCCGCTCGACGACCCGACCCCGAAGCCGCTCTTCGCCCCCGACCCGCCCGACGGGGAGCCCGTACGCCGTCCGCGTCCCGGCAGCCGCGCTGCGACCAGCGGCCAGGGCTACTGGCCGTGGGACGTCTCCCAGGACTCGTCGGTCAGCCAGGACTCCGGTGTCCGGCCGCCCGGGCGCGACACGGGCTCGTGGTCGTCGGGGTCGTGGACGGACGATCGCTGGGGCACCGGCGACGGTTTCGACGACACGGGCGAGCAGGTGCCGGGGCGCAGCTGGATCCGGCTCGCGATGATCGTGGGCATCTGCCTGCTGGTGGGCGTGGCGGTTGTCGCGGCCTACCAGCTCGGGCTCAAGCCCCCCACGCCCGGTAACTCCACGGACGAGTCGACCACGAGCGCGAGCCCCACCGTGGCCGCCCCCACCCCCTTCACCGACCTCGTCGCCGACGACTTCGACCCTCAGGGCGCGCCGCCGCGCGAGGAGAACCCCGAGCAGGTCCCCAACGTCCTCGACGGCGACCCGGCCACCGCGTGGACCACCTCGACCTACCGGCAGAACTTCGGGCCCGGCGGGCTCAAGAGCGGCGTCGGCCTGGTCGTCGACCTCGGCACCACCCGCGCGGTGCGCCAGGTGGTGGTGACCACCTCGGGCGGCCAGACCGCACTGGCGGCGTACGTCACCTCCGAGGCCCCCACGGGCGTGGCGGGCCTGAGCCCCGTCGGCACCGCCTCCGGCGACGGCCCTGTCACGATCGACCTCGACGAGGCGGTGTCGGGGCGCTACGTCACTGTGTGGCTGACCCTGATCCCGGCGGTCGACGGTGGGTTCCGCGGCACGATCTCCGAGGTGCAGGTGCTCGGGTGACCGCACCTCCGAGCGACCGGTCCGACCAGGCGCTCCTCCAGGCGCACGTCGACGGGGACGCCGACGCCTTCGGCGAGCTCTTCGCCCGCCACCGCGACCGGTTGTGGGCGGTCGCGCTGCGCACGATGGGCAACCCCGAGGACGCCGCCGACGGCCTGCAGGACGGGATGATCGCGGCGTTCCGCCGCGCCGGCTCCTACCGCGGCGAGGCCGCCGTGACCACGTGGCTGCACCGGGTCGTGGTCAACGCGTGCCTCGACCGGATCCGTGCGTCGAAGATCAGGCGCCTCGAGGCCCTGCCCGACGACGTCGAGGACCGCGGCACGCTCGTGGCGACGGCCGTGCACGACGACCGTCCCGAGGAGGCGGCCGAGGGCAACGAGCGTCGCCGGCGCGTGCTGGCCGCCCTCGCGACGCTCCCGGCCGACCAGCGTGCGGCGCTGGTGCTGGTCGACATGGAGGGCTACCCGGTCGCGGAGGTCGCGCTGATGCTCGACTGCGCCGAGGGCACCGTGAAGTCGCGCTGCTCGCGGGGTCGCACCCGCCTGGCCGGTCTCCTGGCCGACCTGCACCACCCGACCGGTGACCCGCCTCACGGGAACCCGCCCCCCGACGGCCCCGTCCAACCCACCGTGCGGCCCCGCGGCCCGCCACGCGCCTGAGCCTGAGCCGCCCGCCCGACCACCGATCCCCGAGGAGGTGACCCGATGACCGACTCCCCCCGCCCGACCCCCGAGCAGGAGGCCGTACGCCGCCTGCTGGCCGAGTCGCGCCACGACGGTCCCACCCCTCCCGAGGTCGTCGCCCGCCTCGACGAGGCGCTCGCCTCCCTCGTCACCCAGCGCGGCACCGATCCCCTGGTCTCCGACGAGACCGCACCGGCGCCGGTGACCGACCTCGGCGCCCGCCGCCGGCGCCTGGCCGGCGTCGGACTCCTCGCGGCCGCCGCCGTGGTGGTCGCGGGCGTCGCCCTCGGCCAGGTGCTTCCGCGCTCGGGCGACGACGCCGCAGGCGCCGGTGACGCCGCCACTGCCGACCGCGAGAGCTCCCTCGCCGAGTCGGCCCAGCCGGACACCGGGGACGACAGCGGCGCCGGGTCCGCCGAGACCGCGCCGGAGTCCCTCAAGAGCACGATGGTTGCTCCTGACGCCGGCCTCCCGACGCTGTCGTCGGCCGACCCCACCCTCGACCAGCAGGTCGCCGACCTCCGCGAGGACGTCGCGCGCTACCAGCTCGGCTCGACCGACGCGCTCGGGCGGTGCGAGCTGCCCGCGACCGGCTCCGTACGCCGCCTCGCGGCCCAGGTCGACGGCCAGGCCGGCGCGCTGGTCTTCCAGCGCCCGGACGGCGCGGCCCAGCAGGTCGCGGTCTACGTCTGCGGCGTCCCCGAGCCCGTGCGTACGCTCACGCTCCCGGCTCCCTGAGGGACACTGTCCCCGGGTGGGGTCCGCGTCACCCCCGGCGCGGGAAGAACGCTGGCCTACGATCGGTTGAGCACGTCGTAGGAAGACACCCGACCCAGCAGGAGTGACACAGCCCCATGAGCGAGACCACCGACACGCGCAACGTGATCATCATCGGCTCGGGGCCCTCGGGCTACACCGCCGCTGTCTACGCGGCCCGTGCGGCGTTGGAGCCGCTGGTGTTCGAGGGGTCGGTCACCGCCGGCGGTGCGCTGATGAACACCACCGAGGTGGAGAACTTCCCCGGCTTCCGCGACGGCATCATGGGACCGGCGCTGATGGACGAGATGCGCGCGCAGGCCGAGCGCTTCGGCGCCGAGCTGGTCTCCGACGACGTCGTGGAGGTCGACCTCACCGGTGACGTCAAGGTCGTCAAGACGGCCACCGACACCTACACCGCGCGCTCGGTGATCCTGTCCACGGGCTCGGGCTACCGCAAGCTCGGCCTGCCCCGCGAGGACGAGCTGTCCGGTCGCGGTGTGTCGTGGTGCGCGACGTGCGACGGCTTCTTCTTCCGCGAGCAGGCCATCGCCGTCGTCGGCGGGGGCGACTCCGCCATCGAGGAGGCGACCTTCCTCACCCGCTTCGCCTCGAAGGTCTACCTCGTCCACCGCCGCGACGAGCTGCGCGCCTCCAAGATCATGCAGGAGCGCGCCTTCGCCGACCCGAAGCTCGAGATGGTGTGGAACTCCGAGGTCGCCGCGATCAACGGTGCCGACAAGCTCGAGTCGATCGGCCTGCGCGACACCGTGACGGGCGAGGAGCGCAGGCTCGACGTCACCGGCCTCTTCATCGCGATCGGCCACGACCCCCGCTCGGAGCTGCTGACCGGCCAGGTCGACCTCGACGACGACGGCTACGTCCTCGTCGAGCACCCCTCGACCAAGACCAACCTGCCGGGAGTCTTCGCCGCGGGCGACCTCGTCGACCACCACTACCGCCAGGCCATCACCGCCGCCGGCACCGGCTGCGCGGCCGCCCTCGACGCCGAGCGCTTCATCGCAGCCCTCGACCACGAGGCGTCCACCGCCGGTGACGCCGCGGCCACCGTCGAGGCGATCACCGAAGAGGTGCAGACCGCCGGCGCCTGAGCACCTCAGCCACCTCGCGCGGCTCGTCGACCCACAGGCCCACCCGGGCCACGGTCGACGGGCCGTGCGGCGTCTGGAGGGTCATTGGTCCGGTGAGCACCAGCTCGAGGTTGGTCCGGCTGCCGACACCGACCAGCAGGGTCGCGCCGTCGCCCTCGCCCTCGACGTGCACGGACCTCAGCAGACCGGGGAGCTCGTGGTCGACGGTGCGGACGCTCGCGATCCGGTCCAGGGGTACGTCGATGCGGGCGTGGATGCCGTCGCGCACCGTCAGGACCTCCTCGCCGAGCAGGTGCGGGCGCACGCGGTACGCCGCGAGCATCCCCAGCATCCACACCAGGCCCCAGACGCCCACCACCAGGAGCGGGATGCGCAGGGACGTCCACCACCGGCTGAGCACCACGTCGAGGACGACGACCTCGACGGCGGACCCGAAGATCCACAGCCAGAGCATCGGCGCGACGAGCCGTGAGTAGCCGATGGGCACCGTGCCCGCCGGCACCTCGGGGCGGCGTAGGAGCCAACGGCCCAGCGCCCGGTAGAGCGTGATCTCGAGCCTGAGCGCCTTCCAGGCCAGGGCCAGCACGCGGCGTACGCCGTCCATCACGCCTCCTCCATCAGCCGGGCGAACCGGCTCGTCGTGTCGTCGAGCACCTCGCTGAAGACCGCGAGGCGCTCCGGTGGGACGTCCCCGAACAGCCGCGCCGCCAGGTCGGTGTGCGAGGCCACGAGGTCGTCGACCGTGCGCGTGCCCAGCTCCGTCAGCGTGACCAGGGTCGCGCGGCGGTCCGTCGGGTGGTCCTCCCGCGTCACGTGTCCGCTGGCGACGAGTCCGTCCACCAGGCCCGTGACGTTGCGCGGGGTGACCCCCAGCGCCTGAGCCAAGGCCTGCTGCGTGCTCGGCCCGCCCGCGCCGACCACCCACAGCACGTGCACCCGCGACGTGGTGAGGCCCTGCTCGCGCTCGAAGCGGGCGAGGTCGGCCTGCACGAGGGTGGCGAGGTGCAGGACCAGGTCGAGGACGTCGGTCGGCGCGGTCATGTGGTGAATGTACTTCACGATGTAGGCACTGCACCACTTGCCCCGGTAGTCCAGTGAGGAATGGTCGCCCGGACGCCGGAACATCAGCCATCCCTCACTGGACTACCGCGACCCCCGGCGAGGGCGGGAACAACTGTCCGAGGGGTGGTGTTGGATTGATCGACACCCCACCGAGCTATCCCGATGAAAGGGGCACACCCGTGGCCAACATCGCCGCTGTGACCGACGCCGAGTTCGAGGCGCAGGTCCTCAAGTCCGACAAGCCCGTCCTCGTGGACTTCTGGGCGGAGTGGTGCGGTCCGTGCCGCCAGGTCGCCCCGATCCTCGACGAGCTGAACGCCGAGCACGGCGAGAAGCTCACCTTCCTCAAGATGAACGTCGACGAGAACCCGGTGACCCCCTCGTCCTACCGCGTCACCGGCATCCCGACCATCAACGTCTACCAGGGCGGCGAGGTCGTGAAGTCCATCGTCGGCGCCAAGCCCAAGGCCGCGCTCCTCAAGGAGCTCGAGGGCATCATCTGAGACGTCCTCAGTCGCCAGAGGCGGTCCGCACCGATCCGATCGGGCGGGCCGCCTTCTGCGTGGGGCGTACGACTCCCCACATGCGCTCGAGGGCGAGCTCGACCTCGTCCTTCCAGCTCAGCGCGGTGCGCAGCTCCATCCGCATCCGGGGCGTCGTCGGGTGCGCGCGCTGGGTCTTGAAGCCCACGCTGCCGAGGAACTCCGCCGGCAGCACGCAGCCGTCCGGCCGGCCCCGCGTGTCGCCGTACGCCTCGACAGCCGTGTGGCCGCGCTCCACGAGGTCGGCGGCCATCGCCTGCACCAGCAGCCGTCCGAGCCCGCCGCCCCGCATCTCGGGCTCGATCCACGCCGTGGCAGCGACCACGGCATCCGGCGAGGACGGCGCGGTGGGCAGCGACGCAGCGCCCGGGAACCGGGGCGCCGGGGCGTAGATGATGAGCCCGACGGTGCGCCCGTCGATGCGGACGACCCGCCCGCAGGACCCCCAGTCGCGCAGGACGCCGGAGACCCAGCTCTCCTTCTCCGCGATGCGCTCGTGCTCGTCGAGCCGCGACCTGTCCACGGGCGTGAGCTCCCAGAACAGGCAGGCGCGGACCGGGTCGGCCAGCTCCGCGAGGTGGTCGACCGTGAGGCGTGCGGTCTTGCGGGACACGACATCGATGCTAGCCCCGCGCGGCGCCTGAGAGGATGAGTCGTGCGCCCGATCCGACAGAGCAAGAAGCTGCAAGGTGTCCGCTACGACGTCCGCGGCCCCATCCTGGTCGAGGCCCAGCGCCTCGAGGCCGAGGGCCACCGCATCCTCAAGCTCAACATCGGCAACACCGCGCCGTTCGGCTTCGAGGCTCCCGAGCAGATCCTCGCCGACATGATCCACCACCTGCCCGACGCGCAGGGGTACGCCGACTCGCAAGGCATCTGGTCCGCGCGGACCGCCGTCATGCACTACTACCAGTCCCACGGCCTGCGCGACGTCGGCGTGGAGGACATCTTCATCGGCAACGGCGTCTCCGAGCTCATCTCGATGGTGCTCCAGGCCTTCGTGGACGACGGCAACGAGATCCTCGTGCCGGCGCCGGACTACCCGCTGTGGACCGGCGCCATCACGCTCGCCGGCGGCATCCCGGTCCACTACCGCTGCGACGAGACCGACGACTGGAACCCCGACCTGGCCGACATCGAGGCCAAGATCACCGAGAACACGCACGCGCTCGTGATCATCAACCCGAACAACCCCACCGGAGCCGTCTACAGCGAGGAGACGGTCAAGGGGCTCGTCGACATCGCGCGGCGCCACCAGCTGGTGGTCATGGCCGACGAGATCTACGAGAAGATCCTCTTCGAGGACGCCCAGCACCACCACGCAGCGACGTACGGCGGCAACGACGTGCTGTGCCTGACGTTCTCCGGGCTCTCCAAGGCCTACCGCGTCTGCGGCTACCGCGCCGGGTGGGTGATGATCTCGGGCCCGAAGGAGATCGCGACCGACTTCCTCGAGGGCCTCACGCTCATCGCCAACATGCGCATGTGCGCCAACGTGCCCGCTCAGCACGCGATCCAGACCGCGCTCGGCGGCTACCAGTCGATCGAGGAGCTGATCGGGCCGGGCGGACGCTTCTACGAGCAGTCGATGCTCGCGCACCGGCTTCTCAACGAGATCCCGGGCGTCTCCAACGTCAAGCCGCGCGGGGCGCTCTACTGCTTCCCCCGGCTCGACCCCGAGGTCTACGCCATCGAGGACGACCAGGAGTTCGTCATCGACCTGCTGCGGGCCAAGAAGATCCTCGTCACGCACGGCACCGGCTTCAACTGGCCCGCGCCCGACCACTTCCGGCTGGTCACGTTGCCGGAGGCGAGCGTGCTGGAGGAGGCGATCGGGCGGATCGCGGACTTCCTCGCCACCCGCCGCTGAGCGCCGCGGGCGTCGCGTGAGTCGCCTGTCACGAACGCTCGCCGCCGCGCGGCGCGGACCCTAGGCTTCGGCCCATGCGCGACGTGACCTACCCCCCGATCATCGTGACCGCCAAGACGGCCTTCCGGGCCCTCGGGCAGCGCTTCCAGATGACGGGCACCGACAACGTCCCGCGCACCGGGGGCGTGCTGCTGGCCTACAACCACATCGGCTACGTCGACTTCGTCTACGGCGGGCTCGCTGCCAACCCCTCGGGTCGCCTGGTCCGCTTCATGGCCAAGCGCGAGCTGTTCGACCACCGCTGGGTCGGGCCCCTCATGCGCTCCCTGCACCACATCGAGGTCGATCGCGGCGAGGGCGTGGCGAGCTTCCACACCGCGGTCGACCACCTGCGCCGGGGCGAGGCGGTCGGGATCTTCCCCGAGGCCACGATCTCGCGGGCGATGGAGCTCAAGGAGTTCAAGACGGGAGCCGTACGCATCGCGGCGGAGGCCGGCGTACCCCTCGTGCCGGTCATCATGTGGGGCACCCAGCGGATGATGACCAAGGACCACCCCCGCGACTTCTCCCGCTGCAAGACGATCGCGATCAGGGTCGGCGAGCCCATGCACCCGACCGGCGCCGACCCCGCCGGCGAGACGGCTGAGCTCCACGCCCGCATGTCGAAGATGCTCGACGAGGTCATCGCCGAGTACCCCGCCGCCGAGCAGCCGCCCGGCTCCTGGTGGCTGCCCGCCTCGAAGGGCGGCGGCGCCCCCACGCTCGAGGAGGCCGCGGTGCTCGACGCGTCGGAGAAGCGGGACCGCGCCCGCAAGCGTGCGGAGAAGCGGGCAAAGCGACAAGGCAACAAGTAGACCTGTCGATACATCGATCTGTCGCTTTGTGGTTTTGTCGACTTAACGCCTGATAGGCGGTCGGCCCTCTCTCGGTGGTCGAGTAGCCGGCGAGGGACGAGCGGTCTCGTCTCTCGGTGGTCGAGTAGCCGGCGAGGAACGAGCTGGCGTATCGAGACCCTGGGATCCACGTGAGATCTCGATGCGGCCCTGTCGCGCCTCCCACCAGGGGTTTCGACGCGCTCGTACGCCTTCGCTTCGCTCAGTCGTGTCGCTTGCTCAACCTGGCCACGCCCACGCCGACCGCTCGTTCCTCACGTTCGGCTGCGTGTCTCAGATCGGCCGGTCGTCCCGGTTGCGCGGGTCCATGATGTCGACGATGCGACGCAGGTCGTCGAGGCTGGCGAACTCGACGGTGATCTTGCCCTTGGACTTGCCCAGGTCGACCTTCACCCGGGTCTCCAACCGGTCCGAGAGCCGGTCCCCGAGCTCGGCGAGACCGGGCGCGGTCGGCTTGCGTCGCACGACGCGGGGCGAGTCGTCCTCCGAGACGCCGACGGACACGATCTCCTCGAGACCGCGCACGGAGATCCCCTCCGCGGTGACCCGCCCGGCGAGCCTGTCCTGCAGGCCGGGGTCGTCGACGCTCAGCAGGGCGCGGGCGTGACCCGCGGACAGCACTCCGGCTGCCACGCGTCGCTGGACGGCTGGCGAGAGCTTGAGGAGGCGCAGGGTGTTGGAGATCTGGGGGCGAGAGCGGCCGATGCGCTGGGCGAGCTCCTCGTGGGTGCAGCCGAAGTCCTCGAGCAGCTGTCCGTAGGCCGCCGCCTCCTCGAGGGGGTTCAGCTGGGAGCGGTGGAGGTTCTCCAGCAGCGCGTCGCGCAGCATGTCGTTGTCGTCGGTCTCGCGCACGATCGCGGGGATCGTGTCGCGGCCGGCCTCCTGGGAGGCACGCCAGCGACGCTCGCCCATGATCAGCTCGTAGGAGTCCTCGCCGCTCTTCCGCACGACGACCGGCTGGAGCAGGCCGACCTCGCGGATGGAGTGGACCAGCTCGGCCAGCGCCTCCTCCTCGAAGACCTGCCGCGGCTGGCGGGCGTTCGGCCGCACCTGGGTGATCGGGAGCTCGGCGAAGTAGGCGCCGGCGACGGTGCCTCCGGCAGCCTGGTCCGTCGCGCTCGCGCCGTTGTTCGACGTGGAACCAGCCGTCGACGACCCGTTCACGACTTCGCCCCCCGTGTCCCGACCGGGGGCGGGTGCGGGCGGCGCGCTGGGGGAGGTGGGGATCAGCGAGCCCAGACCACGGCCGAGGCCGCGACGCGGAGGGGTGGTGTTCATGCGGGGGCTCCCTTGCTGGCGATCTCGCGGGCGGCCTCCAGGTAGGACAGCGCTCCCGCCGACGCAGGATCGTAGGTCATCACCGTCTGGCCGTACGACGGCGCCTCCGACACCCGCACCGAGCGGGGCACTGCCGTCTTGAGGACCTGGTCGCCGAAGTGGCTGCGCACCTCTTCCGAGACGCCGGCGGCCAGGCGGGTGCGGGCGTCGTACATGGTGAGCAGGATCGTGGACACGATCAACTGCGGGTTCAGGTGCTGACGCACCATCTCGACGGTCTCGAGCAGCTGGCCCAGACCCTCGAGCGCGTAGTACTCCGCCTGGATCGGGATGAACATCTCCCGACCCGCCACCAGCGCGTTGAGCGTGAGCAGGCCGAGTGAGGGTGGGCAGTCGACGAACACGTAGTCGAAGCGCTCCTCGCCCGCCTCGGCGGCCGTGCCGACCAGAGGATGGGCGTTGATCGCACGAGCGAGACGCTGCTCGCGAGCCACGACGCTCACCAGCTCGATCTCCGCACCGGCGAGGTCGATCGTGGCGGGCACGGCCCACAGGCCCGGGAGATCGGCGCACGTGGTCATGACCTCGGCGAGGGGCTGGCCGTCGACGAGCATGTCGTACGTCGACGGCGTCCCGCGGTGGTGCTCCACGCCGAGCGCGGTGGACGCGTTGCCCTGGGGGTCGAGGTCGATCACGAGCACCTTCTGGCCCAGCTGGGCCAGGCCGGCCGCCACGTTGACCGTCGAGGTCGTCTTGCCGACGCCACCCTTCTGGTTGGCGACCACCATGACGCGCGTGGCGTCCGGTCGCGGGACACCCTGGCGCCGCAAGCCGCCCGACCGCGCCAGGACCGAGTGCTGGGCCGCCTGCGCGAGGGGTGTTCCGTGGTCGGTGAAGTCGTTGTCCTGTGCAGCGATGTCAGCGGCCGTGCGCACCTGCCACGCAGGTCGTGTTTCACGTGAAACACCCTCAGCATCGGTTTCACGTGAAACGCCGGGTGAAACCGGCGCCTGACGCTCAGCCTGTGGAGAACTGGGTGCACCCTGTGGATAGTCCCGCTCAGCAGGCGTGCCCGCGTCGGTGGAAAACTCTGTGCGCACCTCAGCGCCCGGGTCCGCGCTCATGCTGTCGCTGGGACGGTCCGTCACTCGGGACACCTCTCACTTCGCTGCTCGTGGGCTGCGCTTGGTACGACGACTCCTGGCATCGCGGGCAAGGGGCCAACCTATCTGCGACGGATCCGCCCACGGAACCCGGACCACGGTCGTCGGAGGATCGACGATGCCGATCCCCACCTCGGACACCTCGGGGACACCACACCGCCACGTCCGGAGGAACGCGGCCGCAGAGTGGATCTCATCGTGCACGCTCCTGCCCTTCATCGCCACCGTCGCACCCGTCGGCGCGACCAGCGGCATGGACCATCCCAGCAGCTTCTCCAGCGGCGCCACCGCGCGAGAGGTCACCACGTCGAACACCTGCTCGCCGTGGAGGTCCTCCGCCCGACCGCGCCGCACGGTGACGTGGGGGAGGCCCAGCTCGTCGACCACCTCGTCCAGGAACGTCGTCCGTCGGAGCAGCGGCTCGACGAGGGTGACCTGCAGGTCCGGACGGGCGATCGCCACCACCAGGCCGGGCAGGCCAGCGCCCGTGCCGATGTCGCACACCGAGGATCCCGCGGGGATGGCCTCGGCGAGGACGGCAGAGTTGAGCAGGTGCCGGTCCCACAGTCGTGGCGCCTCGCGGGGACCGATCAGTCCGCGGACGACACCCTCAGTCGCCAGGAGCTCGGCATAGCGCTCGGCGAGGCCGATCTGCTCGGACGCGAACACCCTCCGCGCCACATCGGGCACGGAGGGTGCTGTTTCACGTGAAACGTCGTCACTCACGCGGGAAGGATCACCACGTGGCGCTTCGGCTCGGCGCCCTCGGACTCGGACGTCAGACCCGCCGCAGCCACGACGTCGTGGACGACCTTGCGCTCGAAGGCACTCATCGGCTCCAGCGACATCGCTTCACCGGACTCCTTCACCTCGGCGATGGACTTCTCAGCCAGGGCGACGAGACGTGTCCGCTGCTCGGCGCGGTGTCCACCGACGTCCAGCATCAGGCGCGAGCGTTCGCCGGTCTCGCGGTAGACGGCCAGGCGCGTCAGCTCCTGGAGGGCCTCCAGCACCTCGCCGTTGCGGCCCACCAGCAGGCTCAGGTCGGCGCCACCGATCTGGACGCTGGCGCGGTCGCCCTCGACGTCCATGTCGAGGTCCCCGTCGAGGTCCGCAATGTCGAGAAGCTCCTCGAGGTAGTCGGCGGCGATGTCGCCCTCGTGCTCAAGACGCTGGACCTTGGTCAGGCGGGGGGTGCCGGACTCCTCGGTGCCCGACTCCTCGGGGACCTCGGCACCTGCGGCGTCCGCGTCGGTCATCTGCTCACTCACGTGTGTCTCCTGCTTCCTTCGGGGTGCGACGCCTCAACGGGCTCGCAGAGAACTGTGGGGTCAGCGCTTCTTCTTCTGGTTGCGCTGTGCCTTGGTCTGCCGCTGCGGCTGCTGGCGCGGCGGCTTCACCTCGGTGACGACGGGGGTCTCCGCGGCGTCGGGCTCGATCGCGATGCCCTTCTTCGCCGCCTTCGCGCGGTCACGGTCCTCCTTGGCCTTGAAGGCCGGGGTGCCGGGCGCGGGGTTGTTGCGGATGACGTAGAACTGCTGCGCCATCGTCCACAGGTTGGAGGTGGTCCAGTAGAAGAGGACACCGACGGGGAACGCGATGCCGCCGACCGCGAACACGACGGGAAGCACGTAGAGCAGCATCTTCTGCTGCTGGGCGTAGGGGCCGGACAGCGCGTCGGCCGGCATGTTCTTGCTCATCAGCTGGCGCTGCGTGAGGAAGGTGGTGAGCGTCATCGCCAGCACCAGCACCGCGGCCAGCACCCGCACCTCGACGCCCTCGGCGTTGAGGAAGGTGTCGGAGATCTTGCCGCCGGCGAACACCGCGGCGCTGAGCTGCTCGTTGAGCTCGGGGGTCATCAGACCGCGCTTGGTCTCCGGGTTGCGGGCAGCCTGGTCGAGGATGCGGAAGAGCGCGAGGAAGATCGGCATCTGCAGCAGGATCGGCAGGCAGGACGCGAACGGGTTGGTGCCCGAGTCCTTGTAGAGCTTCATCGTCTCCTGCGCGAGACGCTCCCGGTCGTGGCCGTACTTCTTCTGCAGCTCACGCACCTTGGGCTGGATGAGCTGCATGTTGCGGCTCGACTTGATCTGCTTCACGAACAGCGGGATCAGAGCGGCGCGGACCACGAGCGTCAGCCCGATGATCGACAGCACCCAGGCGAGGCCGGAGGTGGGTCCGAACAGGTCACCGAAGACGTTGTGGAAGCCCACCAGCACGAAGGAGATCGCGTAGTAGAGCGGCGTCATGATGGCGCTGCCGATGGACACGAAGAAGTCGATCACTCAAGCTCCCTGACTCGGGGTGGTGGAGCCCACGCCGGGGGCGCGGGAGGGGACACGGGGCGGAACCGGGTCGTAGCCGCCGTCAGCCCACGGGTGGCAGCGGCCGATACGGCGTACGGAGAGCCAGGTGCCGCGCACGGCCCCGTGCTCGGTGACGGCCTCGAGGGCGTACGCCGAACAGCTGGGGTGGTAGCGGCAGACCTGGCCGTAGAGCGGGCTGATCGCGAACCGCCACGCGCGGATGAAGCCGATCAGGAGGTGCTTCATGTGCCGCTCACCCGGTCGAGCGTACGGCCCAGGTCGGCACCGAGCGTCGCGTAGGACGCCTCGGCGGCCGCCGGAAGCGCTCGCACCACGAGAGCAGCACGACCCGGGAGCCCCTCCAGGTCCGGAAGGCGCTCCCGGGTCAGGTGCCGGAGTCGTCTCTTCACACGGTTGCGTGTGGCGGCGTTGCCCACGGCCTTGCTGACCGTGAACCCCACCTGCGTCGGGGTCGGTGGCGCGTCGGCATCCACCCAGAGGTGGACGACCAGGGTGGCGCAACCGGCACGACGCCCGCCGCGGACAGCACGACGGAAGTCGTCACTGTCGGCGAGGCGGTGGACAGCGGGGAGCACGGCGGGAGCCGTGGACTCGGGCCGTCAGACCGCCAGGCTCTTGCGGCCCTTGCGGCGGCGGCTGGACAGGATCGAGCGGCCGGCGCGGGTCCGCATGCGCAGACGGAAGCCGTGCACCTTGTGACGGCGACGGTTGTTCGGCTGGTAGGTACGCTTGCTCACGGCTATTTCTCCGAAGGTTTCGAGGGATGTCCACTCCACAGCGCGGTCGATGCTTGGCCCAGAACTCAGACACTTTCGGCCGGCACCGCCCGCCCACGTGGCCGCCATGAGGCGGATCGTGGACATGCGGCACCCGTCGACACGGAGCGACCGGCCAACGGTACGCGGTGGGGAAAGAGGGGGTCAAACCCACGACCACCGCCCGCGGGACACCCTGTGGATGACGTCTTGCCGCGACGGTCGCCAGGTTGTTACGTTCACAGCCTCCGCGGTGCCCTGCCACCTCGGTCTGTCCAGGGTCGTCCGATCGGTGCGGCCCGGGTCACAGAGGGTCTGAAAGTGCCTCTGACCTGCGGAAACGCTGGGAAGGATCGTGGTGCGGCACGCCTCGGGGACGCTGTCCCGGGTCCTCGGGCCAGTCAGTTCACAGCTTGTGGACAACTCTGTGGACCACGGTTCGCCGAGTGTTCGGTGTGAGCCTTCAGACAACGGTGGAAAGCAAAGGCGGTCCGGTGGACGACCAGCAGGTAGATCTCGGGACGGCATGGCAGCAGATCGTCGAGGACCTCCAGCCCAACCAGCGCGCCTGGCTGCGTCCCAGCGTGCCGATGACGCTGCACGAGAACACCGCGATCATCGCGGTCCCTAACGACTTCACGCGCAACCAGCTCGAGGGCCGGCTGCGCAACCACATCGAGGACGCGCTGAGCGAGGGCTTCGGGCGCGAGATCCGGATGCTGGTGACGGTGAACCCCGCGCTGGAGGACGTGCCGTCCACACAGGCCGACGAATCGACAGATCGATCTGTCGCTTTGTCGACAAATGAGCCGGCGTACGACTCCGCGTTCGACGCTGCCCCCGCGCCGCAGGTCGACCACGCTGAGCCCCCGACGAGCGGCGAGCGCCGCCCGTCGGCGCTCGAGACGCGGCTGAACCCGAAGTACACCTTCGAGACCTTCGTCATCGGCTCGTCCAACCGGTTCCCCCACGCTGCGGCCGTCGCAGTGGCCGAGGCGCCGGGCAAGGCGTACAACCCGCTCCTGGTCTACGGCGAGTCCGGACTCGGCAAGACGCACCTGCTCCACGCGATCGGCCACTACGTGCGCAGCCTCTACAGCAACGCCAAGGTGCGCTACGTCTCCAGCGAGGAGTTCACCAACGAGTTCATCAACGCGATCCGCGACGACCGGCAGGACCGCTTCAAGCGGCGCTACCGCGACGTCGACGTGCTGCTGATCGACGACATCCAGTTCCTCGAGGGCAAGACCCAGACGCAGGAAGAGTTCTTCCACACGTTCAACACCCTCCACAACGCGAACAAGCAGATCGTGCTGACCTCCGACCGCGCGCCCAAGCGCCTCGAGGCGCTCGAGGACCGGCTGCGCAACCGGTTCGAGTGGGGCCTGATCACCGACGTCCAGCCGCCGGACCTCGAGACCCGCATCGCGATCCTGCGCAAGAAGGCCGCGATGGACCGCCTCACCGCACCGCCGGACGTGCTGGAGTTCATCGCCTCCAAGATCCAGACCAACATCCGCGAGCTCGAGGGCGCGCTGATCCGGGTCACGGCCTTCGCCAACCTCAACCGCCAGGAGGTCGACATGACCCTGGCCGAGATCGTCCTCAAGGACCTGATCCCCGAGGGCGGCGAGCCCGAGATCACCCACGCACTGATCATCGCCCAGACGGCCGCCTACTTCGGCGTCTCGCTCGAGGACCTCACCGGCCCCTCGCGCGGTCGCCACCTCGTCATGGCCCGCCAGATCGGCATGTACCTCTGTCGTGAGCTGACCTCGATGTCCCTGCCGCAGATCGGCCGCGAGTTCGGCGGTCGCGACCACACCACGGTGATGTACGCCGACCGCAAGATCCGCCAGCTCCTCGCCGAGCGCCGCGCGGTCTTCAACCAGGTCAGCGAGCTCACCAACCGGGTCAAGATGCAGGCGCGCCAGGCCTGAGGGTCCCGCACGCCGCACGACCGGGGCCGTGGTGCCCCACAAGGTGTGGAGAAGTTGTGGTTCGGATCGGCGCTTCGTCCCCACCCCCTGTGGACACCTCGGGACGAATGACACGAAGGCCGTCGGCGTCCACACCCGGCCGTGAGTTCACCGTGGTGCGTGCACACCCCTCATCCACATGGTTTCAGACCGCTGACCTGCGAAGATGCAGGTTGTCCACAGTTTCCACCGACCCTATGACCACTATGAACCTCAAGACTGGACCGACAACCCACCAACGTCTATCGGCCCTTCCTCTGGGGAGAACCCTGCCGGGCCCACCGGTCCCCGTGGCAGGATGCACTTCCCACGCGCCTGCGTATGGTCCCTGTCTGCCTGCACGTTTCACGCACCACCTCTCATCGAGGAGACCCCTGTGAAGTTCCGCGTCGAACGCGACGTCTTCGCCGATGCCGTTGCCTGGGCTGCCCGCAGCCTGCCGGTCCGCCCGAGCTCGCCCGTCCTGGCCGGCCTGCTCATCGAGGCCAGCGACGCCGGCCTGATGCTGTCGACGTTCGACTACGAGACCTCGGCCCGCGCCACCCTCACCGCCGAGGTGAACGACGAGGGCAAGGCCCTGGTGAGCGGGCGACTGCTGGCCGACATCTGCCGCAGCCTTCCCGCGAAGCCGGTCGAGCTGACCCTGGAGGGTCCCCGCGTCTCGCTGACGTGCGGCTCCGCGCGCTTCAGCCTCCAGACCATGCCGGTCGCCGACTACCCGACGCTGCCCGAGATGCCCTCGGCCACGGGCACCGTGTCCAGCGCCGACTTCGCGCACGCGGTCGCCCAGGCGGTCACGGCCGCCGGTCGTGACGACATGCTGCCGGTGCTGACCGGCGTACGGATCGAGATCGACGGCTCCACGATGGCGCTGCTCGCCACCGACCGCTTCCGGCTCTCGCACCGCGAGCTCACCTGGAACCCGCAGTCCCCCGACGAGTCGGTCGCGGCCCTGGTCCCGGCCAAGGTGCTCGGCGACACCGCGAAGTCGCTGACGTCGGGCGCCGAGGTCACCATCGCGCTCAGCGCGAGCGGCGCCGGCGAGGGCCTCATCGGCTTCGAGGGCACCGGCCTGGGCGGCGTACGCCGCACCACGACCCGCCTGCTCGACGGCGAGTTCCCCAAGGTCCGCTCGCTCTTCCCGGCCGAGCACCTCACGATCGCCAAGGTCAGCAAGGCCGAGCTCATCGAGACCGTGAAGCGCGTGGCCCTCGTCGCCGAGCGCAACACCGCGGTGCAGATGAAGTTCGGTGACCACCAGATCGTGCTCGACGCCGGGTCCGGCGACGAGGCGATGGCGACCGAGGCGGTGGACGCCGACATCACCGGCGACGACCTCACCACCGGCTTCAACCCGCAGTTCCTGCTCGACGGCCTCACCGCCATCGACGGGGAGTTCGTGGACCTCGCCTTCACCCAGGCGACCAAGCCGGTCGTGATCTCCGGGACCGACGCCGACGACGCCGGGTCCTTCCGCTACCTGCTGATGCCGAGACGCCTGCTGAGCTGAGACCGCCGAGAGGGTGGGTGGCCCACCGAGGGGTGGGGACTACGCTCACACCTATGGACATCGGACTCATCGGACTGGGCAAGATGGGCGGCAACATGCGCGAGCGCATGCGCCGCGCAGGGCTGACGGTCGTCGGCTACGACCGCAATCCCGACGTCAGTGACGTCGACTCGCTGGCCGCGCTCGTCGAGGCGCTGCCCAGCCCGAAGGTCGTGTGGGTCATGGTCCCGGCCGGCGACGCCACCCGCGCCACCGTGAAGGAGCTCGGCGAGCTCCTCGGCGACGGCGACGTGGTGGTCGACGGTGGCAACTCGCGCTGGACCGACGACATCGTCAACGCCGAGCTGCTCTCCACGAAGGGCATCGGCTATGTCGACTGCGGTGTCTCCGGCGGCGTCTGGGGCCTGGAGAACGGCTACGCGCTGATGTACGGCGGCGACGCCGACGACATCGCGAAGGTCCAGCCGGCCTTCGACGCCCTCAAGCCCGAGGGCGACTTCGGCTCCGTCCACGCCGGCAAGGTGGGCGCCGGGCACTTCTCCAAGATGGTCCACAACGGCATCGAGTACGCGATCATGCAGGCGTACGCCGAGGGCTGGGAGCTGCTCGAGAAGGCCGAGCTGACCGACAACGTCACCGAGGTCTTCCGCTCGTGGCGCGAGGGCACCGTCATCCGCTCGTGGCTGCTCGACCTCATGGTCGCCGCGCTCGACGACGACCCGGGCCTGAGCCAGATCGCCGGCTACGCCGAGGACTCCGGCGAGGGCCGGTGGACCGTGGAGGCAGGCATCGAGAACGCCGTCGCCACGCCCGCGATCACCGCCGCGCTCTACGCGCGCTTCGTCTCCCGCCAGGACGACTCGCCGACGATGAAGGCCGTTGCCGCGATGCGCAACCAGTTCGGTGGCCACGCGGTCCGTTCCTCGGCCCCCAAGGGCGGCGACGCGGAGGGCACGACCGGCGCCGAGCAGTCGGAGACCGCCAAGCAGGCGGGCGCCAGCAGCGCCTCCGAGGCCGGGGAGAGCTAGACCTCCTTGCACGTCGCCCACCTGAGCCTGCACAACTTCCGCTCCTACGCCGACCTCGACGTCGCGCTGGAGCCGGGGGCCACGGCCTTCATCGGCCGCAACGGGCAGGGCAAGACCAACCTCGTCGAGGCGATCGACTACCTCTCCCGGCTGTCCTCGCACCGGGTCGCCACCGACGCACCGCTCATCCGCGCCGGCGCCGACCAGGCGGTCGTGCGGGCGTCGGTGGTCAAGGAGGGGCGTACGGCGCTGCTCGAGGTGGAGCTGAACCCCGGTCGCGCCAACCGGGCCCGGATCAACCGCTCGCCGTTGCCGCGGCCGCGGGAGATCATCGGCCTGGTGCGGACCGTGGTCTTCGCCCCCGACGACCTGACGCTCGTCAAGGGTGACCCGTCCGACCGCCGCAAGATGCTCGACGACCTGCTGGTGCTGCGCACCCCGCGAC
Organism: Nocardioides furvisabuli; assembly: GCA_964021995.1. Lineage (GTDB taxonomy): Bacteria > Actinomycetota > Actinomycetes > Propionibacteriales > Nocardioidaceae > Nocardioides > Nocardioides furvisabuli_A. Next base: position 80,513 of record CAXHZJ010000016.1, read on the forward strand.
TGGCCGGGGTGCGCTCGGACTACGACCGGATCCTCAAGCAGCGCAACAGCCTGCTCAAGACCGCCGGGATCGCGCGCGGGTCCTCGCGCGACGCCGCGATGGCGACGCTGGAGATCTGGGACGACAACCTGGCCCGGGTCGGCGCGGAGATCCTCGGCGCACGCCTCCAGCTCGTGGAGGACCTGCGCCCCTACCTCGGCAAGGCCTACGAGGCGGTGGCCCGCGGCGCGAGCCGCGACGACGCTGACCTCGAGTACAAGCCCAGCATCGAGGTGGGCACAACCGAACCGACCGATCTCCAGCAGGCCCTGCTCGACGCGATCGCGGCGCGGCGCAAGGACGAGCTCGACCGGGGGATCTCGCTCGTCGGGCCGCACCGCGACGAGCTGCTGCTCACCCTCGGTACGGGGTCGGGGCCCGACGACCTGCGCCTGCCGGTCAAGGGCTACGCCTCCCACGGGGAGTCGTGGTCGTTCGCGCTGGCGTTGCGCCTGGCGTCGTACGACCTGCTCCGCGCGGACGGCGACGACCCGATCCTCGTGCTCGACGACGTCTTCGCCGAGCTCGACGCCGAGCGTCGCAGCCAGCTCGCGCAGCTCGTCGCGGGGGCCGAGCAGGTGCTGGTCACCGCTGCGGTCGCCGCGGACGTGCCCGCGTCGCTGCAGGGCGTGCGCTACCTCGTCGCGGACGGCGAGGTGACCCGTGACGCCTGAGGACGAGTCCGGGACCGGCGAGGAGGCGGCTCCCGAGCAGACCGTCGCGCAGGAGCCCGAGCCCGAGCACCGCGCCGACGGGCTCGACCTCGCGCGCTCCGCCTCCCGCGCGGCGGCCGCGAGCGCCAGCACCCAGCCCGCGCGCCGGAAGACGGCGCCCTTCCGGCGGCGTACGCGCACCACCTCCTCGGGCGCGCGCCCCGACGACCGCGACCCGCAGCTGCTCGACCAGGCGATGGGCCGGCTGATCGCCAACCACGGCTGGGAGCTCGACCTGAAGGTCCAGGGCGTCTTCGGCCGCTGGGCCGAGCTGGTCGGCTCCGAGGTCGCCGACCACTGCACGCCCGAGTCGTTCGACGACGGCCGTCTCGTCGTCCGCACCGACTCCACCGCGTGGGCCACCCAGCTCAAGCTGCTCGCGCCCTCGGTCGTACGCCGCCTCAACACCGAGCTCGGGCACGGCACCGTCACCGTGATCGAGGTGCTCGGGCCGCACCTGCCGAGCTGGACCAAGGGCCGGCTCTCCAGCCGTGACGGCCGCGGACCCCGCGACACCTACGGATGAGCCGGAATGCCGATCTGAGGGCCCCGCGCCGGTAGGGGGACCCACCGACCCCCCTGTTCGGCCCTGTGAACCGGCCTCATGGGGCCCCTGAGGGCACTTTTTTGCCCCTGTGGTCCCCAACTCACGGGTCGATCCTTCGGTGGGAGCGCCTGAGGCAGTAGTATGGGGACACGAGTCGCACGTCTGGCTGCCCGTGGCAGCAGCAGCGACTCGACTCATGTCGAACGCCCTTGCAGGCGACGGGAAGAAGGCTGTGCCTTGAGCGAAGAGAACGACGAGTTCACCACCGAACCCACCACCGACTCGCAGGCACCCGGACCCGACTCTCCCCCCTCCCCCGCGGAGGCCATCGCCGAGGCGGTGGAGGCTGCGCAGGAGGAGGCGGCCGACGTCGTGGCGGAGAAGCGCTCCTCGACCGCGGTCGACGAGGCCTTCGAGTACGACGCCTCCGCGATCACCGTCCTCGAGGGCCTCGAGGCGGTGCGCAAGCGCCCCGGCATGTACATCGGCTCCACCGGTGAGCGCGGCCTGCACCACCTGATCTGGGAGATCGTGGACAACGGCGTCGACGAGGCGCTCGCCGGCTACGCCACCCGCATCGTGCTCACGCTCCAGGCCGACGGCGGGGTGCGCGTCGAGGACAACGGTCGCGGCATCCCGACCGACACCGCGCCCGGGCAGGAGATGCCCGCGCTCACGATGGCGCTGACGATGCTCCACGCGGGCGGCAAGTTCGGCGGCGGCGGCTACAAGGTGTCCGGCGGCCTCCACGGCGTCGGCGTCTCGGTGGTCAACGCGCTGTCGACCCGCCTGGTCGCCGAGGTGAAGAACCGCGGCCACCTGTGGCGCCAGTCCTTCCAGCTCGGTGTGCCCGACGCCGACCTCGCGCAGGTCCGCGCGCTGGAGGACGGCGAGGGCACCGGCACCACGGTGACCTGGTACGCCTCGGACGACATCTTCGAGCACACCACCTACAACCTCGAGACCATCACCTCGCGCCTGCGCGAGATGGCCTTCCTCAACAAGGGCGTCGAGTTCGTCGTGCGCGACGAGCGGGCCGACGCGGAGTCGCGCGTCGACGCGATCCAGGACGACACGGTCGACAACTCGATCGACAACGCCGGCCACGACGCCATCAAGCGGGCCGAGACCGGCGGTCTCGAGCAGGTCTTCAAGTACGACCGCGGCCTCGTCGACTACGTCGAGCACCTCAACCGCCGCAAGGACAAGGCCAACGTCACCGTCATCTCCTTCGAGGCCGACACCCCCGAGTCGGTGGAGAACCACATGAGCCTCGAGGTCGCGATGCAGTGGAACACCACCTACACCGAGTCGGTCCACACCTTCGCCAACAACATCAACACCCACGAGGGCGGCACCCACGAGGAGGGCTTCCGCGCCTCCCTCACCTCCCTGGTCAACCACTGGGGCGAGGAGTGGGGCTTGATCAAGAAGAAGGAGGACCGTGTCTCGGGCGACGACATCCGCGAGGGCCTGACCGCGATCGTCTCCATCAAGCTCGCCGAGCCGCAGTTCGAGGGCCAGACCAAGACCAAGCTCGGCAACACCGAGGCCAAGGGCTTCACCCAGCGGATCATGAACGACCAGCTCGGTGCGTGGTTCGAGGAGAACCCCGCCGAGGGTCGCGACATCGTGCGCAAGTCGCAGGCCGCGGCCAGCGCCCGCATCGCTGCGCGCAAGGCCCGCGAGCTCGCCCGCGGCCGCAAGGGCCTGCTCGGCGGCGGTGGCCTGCCCGGCAAGCTCAGCGACTGCCAGTCGACCAACCCCGCCGAGTGCGAGGTCTTCATCGTGGAGGGCGACTCGGCCGGCGGCTCCGCGCGCCAGGGCCGCGACCCGCGCATCCAGGCGATCCTCCCGATCCGCGGCAAGATCCTCAACGTCGAGAAGGCGCGCATCGACAAGGTGCTCGCCAACTCCGAGGTCCAGGCGATCATCTCCGCGCTCGGCACCGGCATCCACGAGGAGTTCAACCTCGAGAAGCTGCGCTACCACAAGGTCGTGATGATGGCCGACGCCGACGTCGACGGCCACCACATCAACACGCTGCTGCTGACGCTGCTCTTCCGCTTCATGAAGCCGCTCATCGAGCACGGCTACGTCTACATGGCCCAGCCGCCCCTCTACCGCCTGCGCTGGAACAAGCCGGCCGAGCACGAGTTCGTCTACTCCGACGCCGAGCGCGACGCGCTGCTCGCCGACGGCCAGGCCCAGGGCAAGAAGCTGCCCAAGGAGAACCCGGTCCAGCGCTACAAGGGTCTCGGCGAGATGAACGCCGACGAGCTGTGGGAGACCACGATGGACCCCGACGCGCGCCTGATGAAGCAGGTGACGCTCGAGGACGCCGCCCAGGCCGACGAGATCTTCTCGATCCTCATGGGCGAGGACGTCGAGCAGCGCCGCTCCTTCATCCAGCGCAACGCCAAGGACGTCCGCTTCCTCGATATCTAGGTCGCTAGCCGCATCTACGAGCAGCCCTAGACATCGATAGAACGCAGGAGAGAGACAGACATGACTGAGACCCCCACCGGCACCGGCGCAGGCGGCTTCGGGTTCGGCGACGACCGCATCCAGCCGATCGAGCTCCAGACGCTGATGCAGCAGTCCTACATCGACTACGCGATGACCGTGATCGTCGGGCGCGCGCTGCCCGACGTACGCGACGGGCTGAAGCCGGTGCACCGCCGCATCCTCTACGCCATGTACGACGGCGGCTACCGCCCCGACCGCGGCTTCTCCAAGTGCTCGCGCGTCGTCGGCGACGTGATGGGTCAGTACCACCCCCACGGCGACACCGCGATCTACGACACCATGGTCCGCCTCGCGCAGCCGTGGGTGCTGCGCTCGCCGCTGATCAACGGCCAGGGCAACTTCGGCTCGCCGGGCAACGACTCCGCCGCCGCCATGCGTTACACCGAGTGCCGGATGGCGCCGCTGGCGATGGAGATGGTGCGCGACATCGACGAGGACACCGTCGACTTCCGCCCCAACTACGACGGTCGCTCGCAGGAGCCGACCATCCTGCCCTCGCGGTTCCCCAACCTGCTGGTCAACGGCTCTGCCGGCATCGCGGTCGGCATGGCGACCAGCATCCCGCCGCACAACCTCCTCGAGGTCACCGAGGCCGCGACCTGGGCGCTCGAGCACCCCGACGCCACCAAGGAGGAGCTGCAGGACGCCGTCATCGAGCGGATCAAGGGCCCCGACTTCCCCAACGGCGCGCTGATCGTGGGCCGCCAGGGCATCGAGCAGGCCTACCGCACCGGGCGCGGCTCGATCACCCAGCGCGCGGTCGTCGAGATCGACGAGGACGCCAAGGGCCGCACGATGCTCGTCATCAGCGAGCTCCCCTACATGGTCAACCCGGACAACCTCGCGCTGAAGATCGCCGAGCTCGCCGACTCCGGGCGCATCCAGGGCATCTCCGACGTGCGCGACGACACCAGCTCGCGCACCGGACAGCGCCTGGTGATCATCCTCAAGCGCGACGCCGTGGCTCGCGTGGTGCTCAACAACCTCTTCAAGCACACCGAGCTGCAGACCAACTTCTCGGCCAACATGCTCGCGCTGGTCGACGGCGTGCCGCGCACGCTCCCGATCGACCAGTTCATCTCCAACTGGGTCACCCACCAGGTCGAGGTGATCCAGCGGCGTACGCGCTTCCGCCTCGCCGAGGCCGAGAAGCGCGCCCACATCCTGCGCGGTCTCGTCAAGGCGCTCGACGCCCTCGATGAGGTCATCGCCCTCATCCGGCGCTCGCCCGACGTCGACGACGCACGCACCGGGCTGATGGAGCTGCTGGAGGTCGACGAGATCCAGGCGACCGCCATCCTCGACATGCAGCTGCGTCGCCTCGCCGCGCTCCAGCGCCAGAAGATCATCGACGACCTCGCCGCCATCGAGCTGCAGATCGCCGACCTCGAGGACATCCTGGCCAACGAGCTGCGCCAGCGGCAGATCGTCTCCGACGAGCTCAAGGAGATCACCGACAAGTACGGCAACGAGCGGCGTACGCAGATCATCGCCGCCGACGGCGACCTGTCGATGGAGGACCTCATCCCCGACGAGGACCTCGTCGTCTCCATCACCCGCGGCGGCTACGCCAAGCGCACCCGCGCCGACCAGTACCGCCTGCAGAAGCGCGGCGGCAAGGGCGTGCGCGGCGCCACCCTGCGTGGCGACGATGTCGTCCAGCACTTCATCGCGACGACCAACCACCACTGGCTGCTGTTCTTCACCACCGCCGGTCGCGTCTACCGCACCAAGGCCTACAACCTGCCCGAGGCGGCGCGTGACGCGAAGGGCGGCCACGTCGCCGGCCTGCTGAGCTTCCAGCCCGACGAGGACATCGCCCAGGTGCTGGCGATCCGCGACTACGAGCAGGCTCCCTACCTCGTGCTCGCCACCCGCACCGGCCTGGTCAAGAAGACCAAGCTCGGCGACTACAACTCGCCCCGTCAGGCCGGCGTCATCGCGATCAACTTCCGCGAGGACGACGACGAGCTGATCGGCGCCGAGCTGGTCAACGGCGACGACGACATCCTGCTGGTCTCCCGCAAGGGCCAGTCGATCCGCTTCAAGGCCGACGACGAGCAGCTGCGCCCGATGGGCCGCGCCACCGGCGGCGTGCGCGGGATGAAGTTCCGCGACGGCGACTCGCTGCTGTCGATGTCGGTCATCCGCGCCGACCAGGTCGCGGCCGAGGAGGCCGTCGAGGGCGACGCGGCAGCCTCGGAGGAGGTCAGGGAGCAGTACGTCTTCACGATCACCGACGGCGGCTTCGCCAAGCGCAGCCGCATCAGCGACTACCGCCTCCAGTCCCGCGGCGGCATCGGCATCAAGGCGATGTCGCTGTCCAACGAGGACCGCGGTGGCCTGGTGGGCGCCTTCATCGTGGAGGAGGAGGACGAGGTCCTCTCCATCACCAGCAGCGGCCAGGTCGTGCGCAGCCCGATCGACGCCAACTTCCGGCCCACCGGCCGCTCGACGATGGGCGTGAAGTTCGTGACGCCGAAGAAGGGCGACACCGTGGCCGTCGTGGCCCGCTCCGTGGAGGCCAAGGTCGTCGAGGAGGCGGCCGAGGCAGCAGGCGTGGACACGAGCGCTGACGGGGCCGACGCCCCGGTCGACGAATCGCAGGACGTGGCCGACGGTGCAACAATCGAGGCTCAGGACGCCGCTGACGCGAGTGTCCAGGTGTCCGACGAGCTGGGCGCCGACGAAGACACCGAGGAGTGATCCATGTCGGACCGCACCGCGACTCCGCGTCGTACGTCCGGGGATGAGCCTGCCCGCAGGTCCCTCACCGGACGCCTGCAGGACACGCTGTCCAACGCTGCCGAGGAGCACCGCGCCAACGCCGACTCCAAGGCACCGCGTGGCAACCGCGCCCGCCGCGAGGCGGGACGCCAGCCCCGTCGCGCCCGCCTGCGACTGACCCGCATCGACCCCTGGTCGGTGATGAAGACGTCGTTCCTGCTGTCGGTCGCCTTCGGCGTGGTCACCTTCGTCGCCATCTTCATGGTGTGGTCGGTCCTCGGCGCCGCCGGCGTGTGGGAGTCGATCAACTCGGCCGTGGCGAGCATCGTCGAGGGCGACAGCGGCAACTCGACCTTCGACATCACCGACTACGTCGGCATGTCGCGGGTGCTCGGCTTCACGCTGCTGGTCTCGGTGCTCGACGTGGTCCTGCTGACCGCGATCGCCACCCTGACGGCTTTCCTCTACAACCTCGCCGCCGCCCTCTTGGGCGGCATCGAGGTCACTCTCGCCGAGGACGAGAAGTGATCCCTGCCTGATCGACCCCCCTCGATTGGCACCGCCTGACCACCCTCAGGTAATCTTCGGCGTCGTCGCTTGCGACGTGTGCGGGCCTATAGCTCAGACGGTTAGAGCGCTTCCCTGATAAGGAAGAGGTCGGAGGTTCAAGTCCTCCTAGGCCCACTCCATCCCTTCGCTCCGCTCCACGAGGAGAGTCCATGAAGAAGCTCCTGCTGGTTGCCCTCGCCGCCGTCGGCGCGCTGGTCGCGAAGAAGAAGATGGACGAGGGCAAGCACGAGCAGGCCCTCTGGGCCGAGGCCACCGACCCCGTCGAGAAGGCCTGACGCTCCACTCCGCTTCACCGGGGGCCTTGGCGCAATTGGTAGCGCACCTGCTTTGCAAGCAGGGGGTTAGGGGTTCGAGTCCCCTAGGCTCCACCACGCAAAACCCCAGTTCCGCCTGGGGTTTTGTTCTTCTGTGGAGTGTTCCGTCGACTTCGGCATCGGCCTCTAGGGGGACTGGTGGGGGAAGGGAGACGGGCTCAACCGCCCATGCTTTGGGCCAGGCTGGAACGGCGCCGCCGGAACATTCGAACGCGTCACCTACCCAGTCAGGACTACGAGGCCCCTGAGACTGACGCTCCGGAAAGCCGCACATCTCGTGCGCACACGCAGCACATAGCCGTTGTCTGATAGCCGGCGGCGTCTGACGCCGATCTTGAGGAGCCAGCCTGGGTTTCGGGTGGCCAGGACGAGGTGCCGGCGGTCAGTTGTGAAGCCGCGAAATTGCCTGTAGCCGCGACGTTCGCCTGGACGATTTGTGGGTGCGCGCCCGTCAGGCCCAGTAGGCTGTCGACACATGCCTCCCACCCTGCGTGCCGCCACATACGAACTCGAGTTCGATGACCTGTACGCCCGGATGTGGGACATCGCGACCGACGACCGCGGGGACCAAACCAGGCTGTATGAACCAGCACCCCGCGATGCGCTCAAGTGGCTCATCGCTGACCTGAGCGGGACTCCCGCTGAGTCGGGGCGCACGACCCCTGAGAACGACGCCATCCGCCGCCAGGTGCACCGCGTGCTCAAAGATGAGGGCTGGGCCGAGCGACTCAGCGAGACCCGCTTCCGCCTCCTCCGCCCGCCATCTAAGGCTGACGACTTCGCCGCGCTCCACACCCTCATGTCTGTCATTCCGGCGGGTCGATGGACCACCTATGGCGATGTGGGGTCGTTGGTCGATGTGCACTCACGAGGTCTGGGTAGCCACATCAAGAGCTGCTCACACTGCCCGAATGCCGTCAGGGTGCTTGCAGCTGGCGGACAACGACACGGCAGCGGCTTCCGTTGGAGCAACCCCGACCGGAACGACGACCCCAACGACGTCCTCGAGCAGGAAGGCGTTAGGTTCGAGAACGGTCGCGCCGCCCCGGAGCAATACCTGCCTGCACTTGAGTTGGCTCGACTCTTTGCTTCGCGCCAAGTCCGACAGCAGTCATTCGATTGGCCCACAATCGAGTGGGTAAAAGTGCCGGTTGACCGTGAGTCGCAAGAGCCGAACGGATCCCCGATCAGGATGCGGCACTTCCTAGACTGCTCCCACTGGTTTCGCGGCGCCGACGAGCGGCTGCTGGGGGAGCCACCTCTGCTCGCCACTAATGACCAGATGCGCGGTCTCTCGGCGTGCCTTACCTGCGTCGCGAAGGCCAAGAGCGCGAATAATCCCGCCCGCGGACCTCGTTTGCCCGCGTCTCCTGCTTCGATCACCGCCCCCCCTAAAGCGAGCCAGTTCCTTCGGCCGCGCGACATCGCTACCGACGGCATCGCCCTAATCGCTGTCCGACGCGAGCAGCGATTTCTTCGACACCACCTCCTAGGCGACCGCACTGAAGCGCCATGCGCCATCTGCGGACGCCTTCTCCCATCGCGACTTCTCGTCGCGGCACACATCACACCGCGATACACCCTGAGCGAAGCCGAGCGCCTCGACTTCACCTCGGCCGCGATGCTGGCGTGCACACTCGGCTGTGACGCCCTCTTCGAACACGGATACATCGCAGTCGACGACGAGGGCCACCTCTTGGCGCACCGCGATGCCGAGAGTGAGGCGCTGAGCCTCATCGTGTCCGAGCTCACTGGCCGCCGGGTAGAAGCGTTCGGCCCCGCCACCGCGCCCCGGTTCTCGAGCCACCGCACGCTGCACCAAAGCTGACCGAGACCGGAAGCTCGACCCCTGTTGCTGCGGAATGGCTCACTTTCGATGTGCTCGGACCGCGGCGTGAGCGGTCACTCGTTTGGCTGCGGGGCGGCAGTGAAGCGCAACGACCGCTCCCGGGGACGGCGATGTGTCGGTTCCGACTGGCAAGATCGAGACACTGAGATCCGACACGTGTCAGCGAGCCCGACCTACGACTGAAAGACTCACTACGTGAAGCTCAACCTGAAGGCCGTAGCGGAGCGGGTCGCGCCGCTCGGCGGGCGGAACTTCTATGACCGCGAGTTCATCTTTGAGTTGCTTCTCGCCTACGGCCGCTCGCAGGGAAACGTCACACGCCTGCGCAACGGGTCGCTGAACGTTGCCGACGACCCGACAACCGAGGTCGCACAGAAGAATGTCGTCTACTTCAAGGAGACGACCGACGATCCGCTGGCCCTCATCGAGGAGCTACGAACCGCGCCAACGGTCGTGCGCTACCGCCCGCGCTTCGTCATCGTCACCGACTATTCAGAACTGCTCGCCGTCGACACGAAGACTGGTGAGAACCTGATAGTGCCAGTCGGCGACATTGACCAGCACTTCACGTTCTTCCTGCCTTGGGCTGGCATGGAGAAGGCACAGTACGTCGCTGAGGCGCACGCCGACGTCAAAGCGGCGGAGCGGATGGGAAAGCTCTTCGATGAGCTGCTCGCCGCGAACCCCGAGATCCTCGGCGATCCCTTCGGCAGGCACTCACTCAACGTCTTCTTCACACGGCTGCTCTTCTGCTTCTTCGCCGAGGACACCGGCATCTTCAGTGAGAACCAGTTCACCAATGCGGTCGGCAGTCACACCCAGGCCGACGGGTCCGACGTCGCGGACTTCCTCACCGATCTCTTTAGGGCGCTGGACACTCCCCACGCTGGCGACAAGCCGCAGCACCTTCGAGAGTTCCCGTACGTCAACGGACGGTTGTTTACGGTGGCGGCCGAGCACACCGTGCCGAGGTTCACGAAGCGGGCTCGCGAGCTCCTGATCGAGTCCGGAACCTTGATCTGGCGGGAGATCAACCCAGACATCTTCGGCTCGATGTTCCAGGCCATCGTTACTCCGGGCAAGCGATCGGACCTCGGTCAGCACTACACGTCGGTACCGAACATCCTGAAGACCATCGAGCCGCTGTTCCTCAATGGGTTGAAGGACGAGTTCGACGCTGCCTACGACTCGCCGAGAAAACTCGAGGCGCTGCTGGAGCGAATCAGCGCGATCAAGGTCTTCGACCCTGCTTGTGGCTCCGGAAATTTTCTGGTCATCGCCTACAAGGAGCTGCGACGACTCGAGCACGCGATCCTCGAGCGGCTCGCTGAGATCGCCGTCGACCACCAGGTGCTCTACGCCGAATCGAAGATCAACATCGAGAACTTCTACGGCATCGAGCTCGACGACTTCGCCGTCGAAGTCGCGATCCTCGCCCTGTGGATCGCCAAGCACCAGATGAACGCCGAGTTCAAGGAGAAGTTCAACCTGTCCATCCCGCTGATCCCCCTCAAGGAAACCGGTCAGATCCGAGAGGGCAACGCCGCACGGATCGACTGGCAGTCAGTGTGTCCCAACGACGGCGGTGAGGAGATCTACCTCATCGGCAACCCGCCGTACGCAGGTGCCAAGACTCAGACCAAAGACCAGAAGGCCGACTACGACTACGTGTTCGGGAAGCGTCCGTACTCGCGGAATCTCGACTACATCGCGCTGTGGTTCATCAAGGGGGCCGACTACATCGAAGGCACGGAAGCTTCGCTCGCCTTCGTGACGACCAACTCAGTCGCCCAAGGCGAACACGTCGGTCTGATGTTCCCGATGATCTTCGCCAAGGGCATCGAGGTCGGCTTCGCCTACACCTCGTTTAAGTGGGAGAACAACGCCAAGCGCAACGCCGGCGTGACGGTGGCCGTGATCGGGTTAAGGAACGAGACGTCGTCGCCGAAGTACCTCTACACCGACGACCTGCAAATCGCTGCCACCAACATCAACGGATACCTAGCAGATGGTGCTGACGTCGTGATGGAGCGTCGGCGCAAGCCACTGGGAGCCCCGCGGCCGGACATGGTCTTCGGATCAATGCCGCGCGATGGCGGCGGTCTCATCTTGTCGCCTGACGAGCGGAGGCAGATGATCAAGGCGGACGGTCGTAGCGAGGCGTTCATCAAGCGCTATATGGGGTCGTCCGAGTTCATCAACGACGGCGAGCGCTATTGCCTATGGGTGCCCGATGGCCAAGCTGGTTTGGCGCGGTCGATTTCGGCGATATGTGCGCGACTCGATCGTGTGGCGGCGGAGCGTTCGACGAGCAAGGCGGGAAGCACGGCAGCTTATGCTGCCCAGCCGCACCGTTTTGTTCAGATCAGCTACAAGCCAACGGACTCGATCATCGTGCCTCGCGTTTCGTCGGCTCGTCGCGAATACATTCCGATCGACTACCTCGGCCCAGACACCGTCATATCGGATGCGGCTTTCGGCGTATATGACGCCGAGCCCTGGCTGTTCTCGCTGCTAACGTCGCGAATGCACATGGTTTGGGCGCGATCAGTGGGTGGCCAGTTGAAGACGGACTATCGGTACTCGAACACGATCGTGTACAACAACTTCCCCGTCCCTCCGCTGAGTGATGCTGCCAAGGAGCAGTTGACTCTTGCAGCGTTGCGAGTGCTGGACGTCCGCGAGTACCACTGCGAGAGGACCCTTGGAGAGCTCTACGATCCGGACCTGATGCCGGCCGACCTGCGCGCGGCGCATGCTGAGGTCGACGCACTGGTCGACTCAATCTACTCGAAGCGCGGCTACGAGACCGACGAGCAGCGATTGTCGGACCTGTTCGCTATGTATGAGGCAATGACCGCGGACGAGGCCTTGAACGGAACGAAGAAATGAGCAAGCCGCTCAACGTCGTTGACGTGACCTACGCCCAGACTGGCGCATCGGTGAACACGGACGCGCTTGGTATGCGCGAGATGCAGCAGCGCGTCTTCGGCCAGCGCGATGCACAGCACCTTCTGATTAAGGCGCCCCCGGCGTCGGGCAAGTCCCGTGCGCTGATGTTTGTCGCATTGGACAAGCTCTACAACCAGGGTCGCAAGAAGGTCATCGTCGCCGTCCCCGAGCGGTCGATCGGGGCGTCGTTCTCATCGACCAGGTTGACGAGGTGCGGCTTCTTCGCTGACTGGGACGTGAAGCCGGAGCACAACTTGTGTGACCCCGGCTCTTCGCGGGGCAAGGTCGGCGCTTTCATCGACTTCCTGAACGGCCCCGACGCTGTGTTGATCTGCACTCACGCGACGCTTCGGTTCGCGTTCGAGAAGCTCGCGCCTGATGCGTTCAACAACACGGTGCTCGCGATCGACGAGTTCCACCACGTCTCCGCAGACACGGAGAACAGCCGGCTTGGAGCCCTGCTCCGCGATGTCATGAACGGGTCCGACGCACACATCGTCGCGATGACCGGCTCCTACTTCCGCGGCGACTCTGTGCCGGTGCTGTCCGCCGAAGACGAGGCAAGGTTCACGCCGGTTACCTTCAACTACTACGACCAACTCAACGGCTACGAGCATCTCGAGTCGCTCGGCATCGGCCACCACTTCTACCAAGGCCGCTACACCGACGCGATCGGCGAGGTGTTCGACCTGGACAAGAAGACCATCATCCATATCCCCAATGTGAACTCTGGCGAGTCCACGAAGGACAAGATCGAAGAGGTCGGCTTCATCATCGACTCGATCGGGCACGTCGACGCAACCGACGCTGATACTGGGATCATCAGCATTCGGCGTAGGGACACGGGGGCCACTGTTCGCGTGGCCGACCTGGTGGACGACACGGATCAGAAGAAGCGTGCGGACACGCTGCACTACCTCGGCACCGTCGCATCCAAGGACCGTGACGCTGTCGACGTGATACTCGCGCTCGGGATGGCGAAGGAGGGCTTCGACTGGCCGTTCGCGGAACACGCCCTCACGGTCGGCTACCGAGCGTCCTTGACCGAGGTGATTCAGATCATCGGGCGCGTGACCCGGGACAGCCCGGGTAAGGCACACGCCCAGTTCACGAACCTGATCGCCGAACCCGACGCTTCGCAGGGCGAGGTGAAGGTATCGGTAAACAACATGCTCAAGGCCATCACCGCGTCGTTGCTGATGGAGCAGGTGTTGGCGCAGAACTTCACGTTCAAGACCAAGCGCACCGGTGACGACGATCCGAAGGCGCCAGGGGTCATCAAAATCAACGGCTTCAAGGAGCCGTCGTCGGACCGCGTCAGGCAGATCGTCGAGACCGACCTCAACGACTTGAAGGCGACGATTCTGCAAGATGACACGTTCGCGCGTGCCGCGGCAGGATCGGTAGATCCCGAGACGACCAACAAGGTGCTGATCCCCAAGATCATCCGCGAGCGATACCCCGACTTGGATGAGTCGCAGGTCGAGGAGCTGCGGCAGCAGGTCGTCGTCGATTCGGTGATCAAGAACGGCGAGGTTCGCGAGGTCGGCGACAAGCGTTTCATCAAGATGGCCGAGAAGTTCGTCAACATCGATGACATCAACATCAACCTGATCGACTCCGTCAACCCATTCCAACGGGCCTTCGAGGTCATGTCCAAGTCGGTCACGCCGAGCGTGTTGCGGATCATCTCGGATGCCATCACCGCGACGCGGGTGGAGTTCACTGACGAGGAGGCGTTCGCATTGTTCCCGAAGATCCAGGCGTGGGCCAAGGTCAACGGACGTAAGCCCGAGGTGCGCGCGGAGGACCCGACAGAGAAGCGGTATGCCGAGGCGCTGCTGTACTTGCAGAAGCGCAAGCAGCAGCACCTTGCCAAGCAGAGGGCGGCGCAGATGGAGGGTGAAGCATGAGCAGCGCCGACGACGTCGGCCAGGTCGACTTCGTCTACCCCTCCAGCATCGAGGTTTTGCTCGAATCTGATGTTGATGGCCTGCTGGACGCTCCGGAGAAGCCGAGCAAGGTCACTTCGAGTGACCGGCTCGTGCGGGCATTCCTGGAGATGGTGGAGTTCCGGCGCGCACATGGTCGGGCCCCGGATTCGCAGACCCGCTCGATCGCCGAACGCAAACTCGGCGCCCGCCTCGACGGGATCCTCGCCAACGAGGAGAAGATCGCCGCCCTGAAGCATCTCGATGAGTTTGGGCTCCTGGACGTGCCCGAAGCGCCGAGCTCGATCGACGACCTGTTGAAGGGGGACGACTTCGACCTGCTCGGCGACGAGTCCGGGCTACTCGATGTCTCCGACCTGCCGGTGCGCCGTCAACACTTTGACACGGGCGATGTCGCACGCCGGAAGCCGGCTCACGAGTTTGAACAGTTCGAGCCGCTGTTCAAACAGAAGCACGCAGAACTTCGCGAGGGCACGAGCAGACTCCTGCCGTACCCCGGCATGACCCACATCGTTCCGGGCGCGTTCTTCGTTCTCAACGGCGTGATGCTGTTCATCGCTGAGGTTGGCGAGACCGAGTACAAGAGGACCACGGTACGTGAGAACAAGCGCGAACGCCTCCGCTGCATCTTCGAGAACGGCACCGAGTCTTCGATGTACCGCCAGTCCCTCGGAATCCGTCTTGGCGATGAGGATGGCCAGATCGTCGCGGAGGCGCAGCTGCCGGAAATACTCAACGACGATGAGGTCAGCGGCCACATCTACGTCCTCCGCTCGTTGAGCAAAGACCCCCAGATCTCCGAGATGAAGGATCTGCACAAGATCGGGTTCTCGCGGGACGCGGTCGAGAAGCGGATCAAGAACGCTGACAAGTCGCCGACGTACCTGATGGCGCCGGTCGAGATCGTCGCGGACTACACGGCCTACAACGTCAAGATCTCAGCCCTGGAAAACCTGCTGCATCGCGTGTTCGCCGAGGTCCGACTCGACATCACCCAGAGCGACCGCAAGGGTCGCGACTATGACCCCTCCGAGTGGTTCATTGTGCCGCGCGCGGTTATCGATCAGGCTGTAGAACTGATCATCGCCGGTGGGATCGTCGACTATGTCTACGATTCAAGCTCGCGCTCCCTACGACGTCGACGTTGAAGGACGGCCCGTGGGCGCTCCTCGAATGGGATCGTATGGACAACCTGCCGTTTCCGCGACGGATCCGGGTTGCGGCGTAAAGGCCTTAGCCGAAGACCCCCCAGCGCCTCCCGCTGCGCATGGAGAAACTCGTTCCCTGCGCCTCTGACGCGTTGCGCCAGGACCGAGCGCCGGCACCGGAACGAACAGTGAGTACATAATGGAGGGCGGCGCCACGTGTCGCCTTCGTAAACAGCAGGACCCGATCGTCGTAGGACGTCGACCACGGTGACCCAGGAACTGGCAGCGTAATGACATCCATTGAGTTGTCGCTGAACCGGATGGGAGCACCAGACGAGACTGTCTGGTCTGCCGGATGTTCGATGGTGACTGACAGGAGAGCGGAGTTTCTCGGAACCTCGTCGGCGGATCCGCCGAAGAAGACCCGGGTCAGGGCCGACATGTTGAGCTGGTTGCCAGGGCGAGATGGCCCGCGGTTCTTGCTGATGCCTCCTGTGCCTTCGATCCAGAAGTTGGTTGCAGAGGTCAGGGCGGCGAGCTGCTCGGCCGTGAGTCCATAGCGAGTGCCAACCCGGCCGGACACATCTGCGACATCGTCATTCCGCGCAACCTCGGTCTTAGGGAGGGCAGCGAATCCGCGACGGTACTTGTCGAGAACGGTGGGCAAGGGGGCGGCGCCGGTCCAGGAGTCCTCGAACCACGCCTCGCCGGCGCGGATGGCTGCCTCTACTACCTTCTCTGTCTTGTTCGACGGCTTGCGAACGATCTGTAAGACGCCGGCTTCATGACCGGATACGAGGCCGTTCCGCGATAGGTTTCCCGATCCGACGAGATGGCCTCTCGCTGACGATCCGTGCACCGAGAACCATTTCGGGTGCCACGGTACGAAGGGGACGCAGCCCGGCCGATCAACGACTCGGCGTCCGTCGTGAACGCGGACCTCGGCCGGCAGCGCCGCAAGACGTTCGAGCGCTGTTGGATCCGAGCGATACCAGTCAATGCTCACCAGGAAGCGTTTCGTGACGACAGCCCACTCGGCATCAGCGCCGCTCGATGAGATCTTGGAGAGCAACGCATCCACGCCGCTGTCCGTGACGTAGGCAACCGCCGCGTCGAACGCCGTAGCGCCGGTGCGGACAAGGTCGACTATTGCGTCAATGTTCCTTACCGGGGCCCCGGTCATGCCTGGTTGGCCGATCATCCGCTGCTCCAGCATACGTTTCTCCAATTCGGAAGGGCCGTTGGAGCGTACGGTCTCAGGGCACGTCGCGGTGACGTTTCGGCATCGAGCGTTGGTCCGGCTTGTGGAGGTGCATGCGTGTCATTTTGGGGGGCTGATGCCCCTCAGCCGGCGACCCGAGTGTTGTCGAAGCTGTTCGGTGCGCCCTTCTACGAAGCGTCCAGACCGGCTGATCGCACGAGGTGCGGCCCACCAGAGTTTGTGGTTCGCGGTACCGCGCGTCGACATTCGGGTTGACTCGCGAACGGGAAAGGAAGGTGACGGGCATGGCTAAGGCCGAGTCCTATCCGGCACGGCAGTTGAGACACCGTCGCAATGCGTGGATGCGACGCAACGCGAAGATCGTCGGCCTGGTGGTCGTCGGCACCATCGCCCTCGGCGCATTCGCCAGCGTCCTCATGCTGGCCGTTCCCATACCGGCACGTCTCTACGTCTTAGGCGCCACTCACGCCAGCCTCGTCGCCGCGGGATGCCACCTTCTGAACACCGCCTTCCTCGCCCACGATCAGCAGGCTGTGTGGCAGATGCGGGGGGCGTGGGGAGAGGACAACACCCGCAGCGAACTCCAACGGGCCAAGCGCAAGCGCCTCATTTGGGGCTGGGTGGACAGCGTCGAACTCCAAGCTGGGGACATCGACCACATTGTCGTGACCCGCCGCGGCGGCGTGGTTGTCATCGACTCCAAGTGGCGAAATCAGATCACCATGGAAGACGTCCCTGTGATGGCTGGGTCCTCGCGAAAGGCAGCGCTTAGCCTCGATCCACCGACGGGCAGGGGCTGGCGGGTCCCGGTCGCTGACG
>CAXHZJ010000017.1:0-69790 GCA_964021995.1 Nocardioides furvisabuli
GACCAACCGGGGATTGTCCGGACAAGCCTAGGGCCCGCCTCGGGCGGGGCTGCCACGTGCCCGGCAGACCAACCGGAGAATGATGGGAAGAGACTAGGGCTCGGGCGGGACGTCATGAGAACCGGCGGTCCGAACCGCCAGATCCCATGACGTCCGCTACGGCCACGTCAGCCGAGCCGATCTCCACCACACCTCCACACGTCTCGGGGCCATCCCTGATGCCGGGGGTCGGTCCCGACCGCTAGCGTGACCGGTGTGACGGGGGAACACACAGGGACGCAGCACCCGGCGACGGTGCACACGGTGAGGCCGCCGGTCATCACGACCGCGGGTCTCACCAAGCACTATGGGACGGTCCACGCGCTGACCGACCTCACGGTCGAGGTCGGCGCGGGCGTGACCGGGCTCGTCGGCGCCAACGGCGCGGGCAAGTCGACGCTCATCAAGATCCTGCTGGGGCTCCTCGAGCCGACCGGCGGGCACGCGAGCGTGCTGGGCCACGACATCGAGCACGGCGGGCAGGAGATCCGTCGGCTGGTGGGCTACATGCCCGAGCACGACTGCCTGCCGCCCGACGTCAGCGCGAGCGACTTCGTGGTCCACATGGCCCGGATGTCCGGCCTGGGCTCGAGCGCGGCCCGCGAGCGCGCCGCCGACGTGCTGCGCCACGTCGGCCTCGACGAGGAGCGCTACCGGCCGATGGGCGGCTACTCCACCGGCATGAAGCAGCGCGCGAAGCTCGCCCAGGCCCTCGCCCACGACCCACAGCTGGTGTTCCTCGACGAGCCCACCAACGGCCTCGACCCGGCGGCCCGCACCGACATGCTGCGACTGGTGGAGCGCATCGGCAGCGACTTCGGCATCGCCGTCCTCGTCACCTCCCACCTGCTCGGCGAGCTCGAGCAGGTCAGCGACCACGTGATCGTGCTCGACGGCGGCCACCTGCTGCGCTCCAGCGCGACCGGCGACTTCCTCCAGCGCACCGGCAGCCTGCTGGTGGAGGTCATCGGCACCGAGACCGAGCGCGACCGGCTCGGCGAGGCGCTCGCGCAGCGCGGCCTGACCTGCCGACCTCGGGGCCCCATGGTGTCGATCGACCCGCCCCCGCCCGAGCTCGCCGTCGAGGGCGCGGCCCACGACCTGATCCGCGACGTCGCCGCCGAGCTCGGTCTCGGCCTGATGCGGCTGCAGCCCGACCGCGGCCACCTCGAGGACGTCTTCCTGGAGGAGGGTGCGACCCGTGCCTGAGATCCCCGCCGCCGAGGGTCCCCGCACCGGGGTCATCCACGACCTCGGCTACCGCCGCTACGACGGGCCTCGCGACGGCTCCGCGACGATCGCCCGCACCCTGTTCACCACCGGCCTGCGCCACGCGTACGGCCTGGGGCGCTCGGGCAAGTCGAAGGTGATGCCGTTCCTGCTGCTCGCCATGTCGGTGCTGCCGGCCACGATCGTCGTCGGGGTCCTGGTCCTGACCCCCGCCACGTCGCTGCCGGTGTCCTACGCCGACTACACCAACCAGACCCAGCTGCTGGTCAGCCTCTTCGCCGCCTCGCAGGCGCCGGTGCTGTTCTCGCGCGACCTGCGCCACCGCTCGATCGTGCTCTACCTCGCCCGCCCCCTCGGCGCCACCGCCTTCGCGCTCGTGCGGTGGCTGTCGATGGCCGTCGCACTGTGGGCCTTCACCCTGGTGCCGACGATCCTGCTCTTCGTCGGGGCGCTCCTGGCCGGCCTCGACACCAGCGACCAGGTCACCGGGATGCTCAAGGCCGTAGTGCTCCAGGCCGGGCTCGCGGCCCTCGTCGCCGGCATCACCGGCCTGATCTCCTCCGTGTCGCTGCGCCGCGGCTTCGCCGTCGTCGGCTCCGTGATGGCGCTCATCGTCCTCACCGGCGTGGTCACCGCGGTCCAGGCCATCTCGGCCAACGAGGGCGCCGACTCCGCCTCCGTGGCGGTCGGCCTGGCCTCACCGTGGTCGCTCTACAGCGGGCTCGCCGACGCCTGGGACGCCGGGATCACCACGCAGGTGCCGGTCGACGGCGCCTGGGTCCCGGCCTACGTCCTGGTGGCGCTGCTGCTGGGCGCGGGCTGCCTGCTCGGGCTGGTCGCCCGCTTCCGGAAGGTGGGGTCACGATGAGCACCCTGGTCCTCGACTCGGCCTCGCGCTGGTTCGGCAACGTCGTGGCGGTCAACGACGTCTCGCTCTCGGTCGGGCCCGGCGTCACCGGCCTGCTCGGCCCCAACGGCGCCGGCAAGACGACCCTGATGGCGATGATGTCGGGGTTCCTGGCACCGTCGTCGGGGCACGTGACGCTCGACGGCCAGCCGGTCTGGCGCAACACCGACGTCTACCGCCGCATCGGACTCGTGCCCGAGCGGGAGCTGAGCTTCGGCTACCTCACCGGTCGCCAGTTCGTGCGCGCCAACGCCGACCTGCACCGCCTGCCCGACGCGGCCGCCGCGACCGAGCGGATCCTCGACGTCGTCGACATGGTCGAGCCGGCCCAGCGCCGCCTCGACACCTACTCCAAGGGCATGCGCCAGCGGGTCAAGATCGCCGCCGCGCTGGTCCACGACCCGTCGGTGCTGCTGCTCGACGAGCCGTTCAACGGCGTCGACCCGCGTCAGCGGATGCACCTGATGGACCTGCTGCGCCGCCTCGGCGACGAGGGCCGCACGGTGCTCTTCAGCTCCCACATCCTCGAGGAGGTCGAGCGCCTGGCCCGTCACATCGAGGTGGTCGTCTCCGGGCGCCATGCCGCGTCGGGCGACTTCGGTGCGATCCGCCGGCTGATGACCGACCGCCCCGTGCAGTACGCCGTCCAGTCCAGCGACAACCGTGCGCTCGCCACCCTGCTCATGGCGCAGGAGTCGGTGCGCGCGGTGAGCCTGCGCGGCGAGCACCTCGACGTCCAGGTCGACGACCTGGGCAGCTTCGCCGTGGGACTGCCCGGCCTGGCCCGGCAGCACGACCTGACCATCTTCGAGCTCTCCCCCAGCGACGAGTCGCTGGAGAGCGTCTTCGCCTACCTGGTGGCCCGATGACCTCCGCAGTGTTCAACCCCACGATCACCAAGCTCGCCCTCCAGGCCCTGCTGGGCCGGCGGCGCTTCTTCCTGCTGCTGGCCTTCCCGGTCCTGCTGATCGGGCTCGTCGCGCTGGTCACCGCCCTCACCGACGGCGACGCCGCCTACGAGATCCTGCCCGGGCTGGGCTACCCGCTCGTGCTGCCGCTGGTCGCGATCCTCGCGGCCTCCTCGGTGCTGGGCCCGGAGGTCGACGACGGCTCGATCGCCTACCTGCTGTCCAAGCCGGTGAACCGCTACGGCATCGCGATCAGCAAGTGGCTGGTCGCGCTCTCCGCGACGCTGGTGGCCGGCGCGCTGCCGATCCTCGTCGCCGCGCTCATCACCGGCGACGGCACCCGGGCGACCGCGCTCTTCGTGGGCGCGGCCGTCGCCGGGACGGCGTACTCCGCCCTCTTCCTCGCCGTCTCCGCCGTCACCCGCCACGCCGTCATCGCGTCGCTGATGTTCGTGCTGATCTGGGAGGGCCTGCTCGGCAACCTCTTCACGGGCGTGGCCTGGCTCAGCATCGGCCAGTGGGGCCTGCGGATCGGGCACGAGCTCTCCGACCAGCTGCCCGACCCGGCCAACCTGCCGTGGGCGATCGGTGCCAGCGCGGTGGTGACGATCGTCGGCGTGTGGTTCGCCGGAGACCGCCTGCGGTCGTTCTCCCTGCGCGGCGAGGACTGAGCGCCACACCGGCCCGGGCGGACTAGGCTCGATCACGTGGACCTCCCCGTGATGCCGCCGGTGCAGCCGATGCTCGCCAAGAGCGTGAGCGGCGTGCCCGACCCGGCCAGGCACGGCGGGCTGAGCTTCGAGCCCAAGTGGGACGGCTTCCGCTGCCTGGTCTTCAAGGACGGCGACGAGGTCGAGCTCGCCAGCCGCAACACCAAGCCGCTGACGCGCTACTTCCCCGAGGTCGTCGCGGCCTGCCGCGAGCAGCTGCCCGACCGGATCGTGCTCGACGGCGAGATCTTCGTCGGTCTGCAGGGACCCGACGGCTGGCGCCTGGAGTTCGAGACGTTGCAGGAGCGCATCCACCCCGCCGCGAGCCGTGTCGACAAGCTGGCGGTCGAGACGCCGGCCGGCTTCGTGGCCTTCGACCTCCTGGCGCTCGGGGACGAGTCCTTCGTCGAGCGGCTCTTCGCGGAGCGGCGTACGGCCCTGGTCGAGGCGCTCGGCCACCTCGACGGCACCGGACCGTGCTTCCTGACCCGCACCACCGAGGACCCGGCCGAGGCCGAGCGGTGGTTCGAGGAGTTCGAGGGCGCGGGCCTCGACGGCGTCGTCGCCAAGCCGCTGGGTGCGGCCTACGAGCCCAACAAGCGCACCATGCTCAAGATCAAGCACGAGCGCACCGCCGACGTGGTGCTCGCCGGCTACCGCGAGCACAAGACGTCGACGCCCGAGGAGCCGCTGATCGGCTCGCTGCTGCTCGGCCTGTACGACGACAGCGGCGAGCTCCAGCACATCGGCGTCTCCGCCAGCTTCACCGCCGCGAGGCGCGCCGAGCTGTGGCAGGAGCTCCAGCCGCTGGTCTGCGACATCGCCGACCACCCGTGGGGCCGCTGGCAGGAGTTCCTGACGGCCAACCCCGACCGCGTGCCCGGCACCCAGAGCCGCTGGAGCGCCGGCAAGGACCTCGGCTTCACCGCGCTGCGGCCCGAGCGGGTGCTGGAGGTGAAGTACGACCACATGGAGGGTCGGCGCTTCCGCCACACCGCGCACTTCAAGCGCTGGCGCACCGACCGCGACCCCGAGACCTGCGGCTACGGTCAGCTCGACGAGCCGGCCGGCTACGACCTCACCCGCATCCTCAGCACCGACCCCGGAGGCACCCGATGAGCGAGCACACCACCCCCGAACGACCCGACAGCGAGTCGATCCACGACGGGCAGGGCACCTACGACGTGGTGCTGCTCGTCGAGCAGGCCCTCACCGCGGCGGACGCCCAGCAGGTGCGCTCGCTGCACGCCGAGATCGAGGACCCGGTCGTCTACCACGTCCTGATCCCCCTCGAGGACGCCGCGGCGCGGGTCGAGGCCTCGCTCGGCACCCTCGGCGCCGGTGACCTGATGGCCGCCCCCGCGCTCGCGATGAGCGATGTCGACATCGAGGCGCTGCGCCGCGAGTGCGAGGAGGCCTCGACCGCCGAGCTGCGCCAGACCCTCGCCGCGATGACCGCCGCCGGCGGCACCGCGAACGGCAAGGTGACCTCCGAGCCGCCCGTCGACGCGCTCGCCGCGATGGTCACGGCGGTCGACGCCCGCGAGGCGATCATCCTGACCCGGCCGCACGTGGTGGCCGAGTTCTTCCACGTCGACTGGACCTCGCGCGCGCGGCGCAAGCTCGGCGTACCTGTCCTGCACCTCATCGAGCACGAGAACTTCGACGAGCAGTCCTCCGGCTCCGGCGAGGGCGTCACCGGGGTGTAGTCGGCCGGGGGCTCAGCGCCGGGTGACGCGGCGTACGACGGCCCGGCGCAGGATCGCGGCGGCCTCGCGCCCGCCGACGGCGGGGGCCTCGGCCGACCCGCTCCGGCGCGCGGCGTCGAGGTCGCGGCGCAGCTGCTGCACGGTCGCGCGCTGGGTGTCGCGGGCCTCCCGCGCGGCGAGCGTCGACTCGGCGCGGGTGTGGTCGAAGGTGAGCGCGACGGCCTCGGCGTAGCGGGCGTCGTAGTCCTCGTGGACCCGGTCCAGCGCGTGCATCGTGTCGGTGTCGTGGGGGTCCTGGGTGAGGACGCCGAGCAGCTCCCACACGTTCTCGGCCATCTCCCGAAGCCAGTCGGGGGTGCGGACGTCGTCCCAGGTGAGCTGCGACTTGCGCATCGAGGGCTCGATGAAGTCGTCGACCGGGTGGTGCCCACGCTCGTCGGGAGCAGCGGCGAGGTCGGTGTTGAGGGCCAGGTCGAGCTGCTGCTGCACCGGCGTGAGCGCGGCGCGCCAGTCGGCGAGCAGGTCGGTGTAGCGGACGAAGGCCCGCTTCGAACCGCGACCGGCCTGCTCGGTGAGCAGGGCGGCGTGCACCCAGCCGGCGACGTTGGACGTCTCCTTGGTCAGCCGCAGGTCGTCGGACTGGCTGGAGAGGTAGGCGATGTCGCGCGAGCCGACGACCTCGGCAGGGTGGCGCAGCGCGGTGAGCCAGCGCAGGTCGACGTCGAGCTCGGCGGTGACCTGCTCCCAGACCTGGGCGAACCAGAAGGCGTGCGGGTCCTTCACCACGACCTGCTCGCCCACGACCTCGGGCAGGGCGAGCTGGCCCGACAGCCACTCGTGGAGCTCCGCGGTGGGCACGCCCGACTCGACGTGGCGGGCCACGAGGTCGACGGCCGCCGGACGGCTGTCGATGTTGAAGAGCGCGAGCTCCTTGAGGTGGCGCTTGTGGAAGTCGATGACCCACTGCGGCTCGTAGAACCCGCGCGGGTTGGTCTCCGACGCCTCGACCTCGGGCTGCGGCACGTGCAGGCCGAGCCGCTTCAGCGCGCCGGCCAGGGAGCTGGTGCCACTGCGGCCGGAACCGGAGACCAGGACCAGCGGGGTGCCCGGCTTCTCGACCGGCTGGGCGGGGGACGTCGGCATGCGGGTCACCCTATCCGTGACGGTCCCGTCTCCTAGGATCGTCCCGACCCGCCCTGCGACACCTCCACCGGACAGGACCGACGACACGTGGCACTCACCGACCGGCTCGGGGGAAAGGTGCGCGCCGCGGTGCGCCGCGCGCGCCGCGACGGCCCGCTCGACCTCGTCCTCGTCCTCTTCAACGCCGACGGGATGGGCGGCACCGCGCGCTCGGGCATCGAGCAGGCCAACGCCCTCGCCGGCCTCGGCGAGGGCCACCGGGTCCGCATCCTCAGCGTGACGCGCAGCGGCGCGACGACCCACTACCCGCTCGCCGACGGTGTCGCGGTCGACTACCTCGTCGACGTACGCGGAGAGCGGCCCGTCGCGGTCTCCGGCCGCCACCCCGAGGAGCTGGGGCAGCGCGAGTCGGTGATCGTGCCGCGCAGCTGGGACGCCCTCTACAACGGGCTCACCGACGCCACGATGCGCGAGGCCCTCGCCGCGATCGACGCCGACGTCCTGGTCACCACCACGCCCGAGCTGCTCGCCGTCGTGGCGCAGCTCGCCCCCGCCGACGTCGCGCTGGTGCACCAGGAGCACCGCGCCTCGTCGAGCCGGGTCAACGACATGGGCGCCCTGCTCGAGTTCGCCCCGCGCGCCGACATCGTGGTGTCGCTGACCGAGTCGATGTCGCGGTGGCTGGCCGGTCGCCTCGGCGGTGCCGCGCCCGAGCTGATCGTCATGCCCAACCCGCTGCCGGCCCACCCGCAGCCGCGCTCGCCGCTGGACCAGAAGACCTTCGTCACCGCCGGGCGACTCGCGCCGGAGAAGCAGTTCGAGCACGTCGTCGATGCGTTCTGGCGCATCCACGAGCAGGTCCCCGGCTGGACGCTGCGGATCTGGGGCGACGGCCCCCGCGCCGACAACCTCGCCGCCCAGGTCCGAAAGCTCGGCCTCGAGGACCGGGTGGAGCTGCCCGGCTCCACCGACGACCTGGCCTCGGAGTGGGCCCGCACCAGCGTGGCCGTGCTCGCCTCCCGGGGCGAGGGCTACCCCCTCGTGCTCCAGGAGGCCATGTCGGCCGGCGTGCCGCCTTTGTCGTACGACTGCCCGTCCGGCCCGCGCGAGATCATCACCCACGACGTCGACGGCCTGCTCGTCCCGCCGGCCTCGAAGGCCGCGCTGGCCGCGGCGATGCTGCGCATCGCCACCGACGACGCCCTGCGCACCCGCCTCGGCGAGGCCGCGCTGGTCCGTTCGCAGCGCTGGGACGGCCCGACCCTGGCCCGCGAGTGGGTCGAGGTGTTCCGCCGCGCGACCGCCCGCCGGGCTGACCCCCTGGCCCCGCGCCGGGTGCTGCACGGGCTGCGTCCCGGCCCGCTCGGCGAGCTGCCCGAGACCGACGGAGCCGCCGGCGTCACGCCCGCCCAGGCGCGTACCACGGCGCTCACCGCCCTGACCTCCGCGGCCGCGGCCGCCGGGGACGGATGGTTCGTGCTGCCCGCGCGCGGTCTCGACCCGCACCCCGTGGTCGTCGTGCCGTCCTCGCGTCGGCAGGCCTTCCTCTCCGCGCTGGCCGACGGGTCGGTGCCCGACTGGCTCTCCGTGCGCGACCCCGCCGAGCGGGGCTGGCACGAGCGTCGCGGCACGGTCGCGGCGATGACCGACGACCTCGCCCGCACCCGCACCGCCTCGCTCTTCCTCGAGCCCTGGCCGATGCGCGGCGGGCACGGCGGGCTGCTCACCGAGGGCGCCGAGGTCGGCGTGCAGTTCTGGGAGGAGTCCCCCGACGGCGACCTCCTCGCCCCGTCCATGAACCGCTACGGCGACCGGTTGCCCGCGGGCACGCCCCGCACCACCATCGAGGTGGAGGGCGTCGAGGTGCCCACGCTCGAGGTGATGGCGCTGCCGACCGTGGACGACGTCCGCTTCGACGTCGACGTCGTCTACACCTGGGTCGACGGCGACGACGAGGACTGGCTGGCCGCCCGCGACGCCCGCATCACCGGCCTCGGCGGCACGCCGAGCGCGCGTGCCGGCGGCGCCTCGCGCTACCGCAGCCGTGACGAGCTGCGCTACTCGATGCGCAGCATCCATCTCTTCGCCCCATGGGTGCGCCGCATCCACCTGGTCACCGCCGGGCAGGTGCCGGACTGGCTCGACACGGCGCACCCGGCGATCGCGATGGTCGACCACCGCGACATCCTCCCGGCGTCCGCGCTGCCGACCTTCAGCTCGCACGCCATCGAGACCCGGCTGCACGCCGTGCCCGACCTCGCCGAGCACTTCGTCTACGTCAACGACGACGTCTTCCTCGGACGGCCGCGACGCCCGGAGCACTTCTTCACCCCCGGTGGGCACTACGCCGCCTTCGTGGCCGACCACCGCGCCGTCGGGCTGCCCGGCACCCACGACCGCCCCTACCTCTCGGCGGCCCAGAACAACCGCCGCGTGCTGGCCGACGCCTTCGGCGTGACGCTGACCCACACGATGATGCACAGCCCGCACCCGCAGCGGCGTACGACGCTGGAGGAGATCGCGGCCCGCTTCCCCGAGGAGGTGGCCCGCACCACCGACGCGCCGTTCCGCTCGGCGAGCGACCTGTCCCTGCTGTCGTCGTTCGCGCAGAGCTACGGCCTCATCACCGGGCAGGCGTTCCGCGCGGGAGCGCACCACGGCTACGTCGACCTCGGCCACCAGCAGCTCCCGGTGCAGCTGAAGGCGATGCTCAAGCGCGACCGCGACTTCTTCTGCGTCGCCGACAACCTGGTCGCGGCCTTCGACGAGGAGCGCGCCGACGGGCTGCTCATGGAGTTCCTCCGGGACTACTTCCCGATCGCGGCGCCGTGGGAGCTTACCTGAGCGGTGAGTGAGACACGTTCCGGCGCATCAGAACCTGCGCCACTCACCGCCCGCTCTCCGAGCGGTGAGTGAGACACCTTCCCGCGCACCAGAACCTGCGCTGCTCACCGCT
Source organism: Nocardioides furvisabuli (assembly GCA_964021995.1). Classification (GTDB taxonomy): domain Bacteria; phylum Actinomycetota; class Actinomycetes; order Propionibacteriales; family Nocardioidaceae; genus Nocardioides; species Nocardioides furvisabuli_A. The sequence goes on from CAXHZJ010000017.1 coordinate 9,603, forward strand.
CAGTCGCCGACGCGGTTGCCGTCGGCGTCCCAGTGCTCGGCGACCTTCTTGCTCGGCTGCACCCGCGGCGGCTCGCCCGGCATCTTCGGGTGGTCGGGCGGGTAGTTGAGCTCGACGGGGTGCTCCTCCCACAGGTCCAGCAGCGGCTGGAGCGAGTGGTGCACGTCGTCGATGGTGGCCCACGGGTCGCCGTCGACGGCGAGCCGCGACGGCACCGAGAACAGGTTGAGGTCGTGGGGGTCGGTGAGGCCGGCCAGGTCGTCCCAGGCCAGCGGCGTCGAGACGGGCGCCCCGGGCAGCGGACGCAGCGAGTAGGCCGAGGCGATGGTGCGGTCGCGGGTGTTCTGGTTGAAGTCCACGAAGATCCGCTCCCCGCGCTCCTCCTTCCACCACGCGGTCGTGACGCCGTCGTCGCGCTTCTCCAGCTCGCGGCCGAAGGCGATCGCGGCGTGCCGCACCTCGGCGAACTCCCACCGCGGCTCGATCCGGACGTAGACGTGGATCCCGCGGTTGCCCGAGGTCTTCGCGAAGCCGGTCATCCCCAGGTCCGCCAGCAGCTCGCGCGCCACGCCCGCCACGCGTACGGCGTCGGCGAAGGACGTGCCGGGCTGGGGGTCGAGGTCGATGCGCAGCTCGTCGGGGTGGTCCACGTCAGCACGCCGGACCGGCCACGGGTGGAAGGTCAGCGTGCCCATCTGCGCACACCACACCGGCACCGCGATCTCGGTCGGGCAGATCTCCTCGGCGGTGCGCCCGGAGGGGAAGGTGATCCGGACGGACTCGAGGTAGTCGGGAGCGCCCTTGGGCACGCGCTTCTGGTAGAACGCGTCGGCGTTGCGGTCCTGCGGCCCGGTGGCGAGCTTCATGCCGGGACGCACGCCGGACGTCCAGCGCTCCAGGGCGGTGGGCCGGTCGCGCAGGGCACGCATCAGGCCCTCCTCGACGCTCGTGACGTACTCCGCCACCATGAGCTTGGTGACCGCGGGGGTGTGGTCGGTCGCCTCGTAGATCACCCGGTCCGGCGAGGAGATCCTGACCTCGCGCTCCCCCGCCCGGACGTACGCCTCCGACGCCTTCGCCATAGGTGGACCCTAGCCGCCCACGCGGACCACGAGCTTGCCGAAGTTCTCGCCGCGCAGCATCCCGGCGAAGGCTGCCGGCGCATTCTCGAGGCCGTCGACGAGGTCCTCGCGGTAGCGGACCTTGCCCTCGGCGACCCACTGGCCCATGTCGCGCACGAAGTCGCGGCCGTGCGACTTCTGGAACTCGCTCTGGATGAAGCCGCGCACGGTGAGGCTCTGCGACAGCACCTGGCCCATCAGGCCGGGCATCCTGTCGGGGCCTTGGGGCTGGCCGACGGCGTTGTAGTTGGCGACCAGGCCGCACACCGGGATCCGGGCGTAGGTGTTGAAGCGGCGCCGCACGGCGTCGAACACCGCGCCGCCGACGTTCTCGAAGTAGACGTCGATGCCGTCTGGCGTGGCCTCGGCGAGCTGGTCGCGGAAGTCGGGGCTGCGGTGGTCGAGAGCGGCGTCGAAGCCGAACTCCTCGGTCAGCGCGCGCACCTTGTCGGGGCCCCCGGCGATGCCGACCGAGCGCGCACCCCTGAGGTTCGCGATCTGGCCGACCGCGCTGCCGACCGGGCCGGTGGCCGCGGCGACGACGACCGTCTCGCCTGCCTGCGGCCTGCCGATCTCCAGCAGGCCGGCGTACGCCGTGAAGCCGGGCATGCCGAGCACGCCGAGGGCGGTCGTCACCGGAGCCACCGACGGGTCGAGCTTGCGGACCTGGCTGCCGTCGACCACCGCGGCGCTCTGCCAGCCGGAGTAGGACAGCACGAAGTCGCCCGGCACGAGGCCGTCGGAGCGGGACTCCACGACCTGGCCGACGGTGCCGCCGACCATCACGTCGCCGACCTCGACGGGCGCGGCGTACGACTTCGCGGTGCTCAGCCGGCCGCGCATGTAGGGGTCGAGCGAGAGGTAGCGGATCGCGAGCGCGACCTGGCCGTCCTGCAGGGCGGGCAGGGTCTCGGTCGTCGTGCTGAACGTGGTGTCGTCGGGCTCGCCCTCGGGGCGCCGGGCGAGGCGGAGCTGGGTGCTTTCCATGCCCTCCAGAGTGCCAGCCGGCCGACGGCGGGCAGCCACCGGCCGACTACTCTGGAGCCATGGCCTACGACGTTCAGAAGACCGATGAGCAGTGGCGCGAGGAGCTCAGCGCCGAGGAGTACGCGGTGCTGCGCCAGGCCGGCACCGAGCGTGCCTTCACCGGCGAGTACACCGACACCGAGACCGAGGGCACCTACTCGTGCAAGGCGTGCGGCTCGGAGCTGTTCACCAGCGACACCAAGTTCCACTCCGGCTGCGGCTGGCCGAGCTTCTACCAGCCGATGACCGACACCGTGGAGTACATCGAGGACACCTCGCACGGGATGAAGCGCGTGGAGGTCCGCTGCGCGAAGTGCGGCTCGCACCTCGGCCACGTGTTCCCCGACGGCTTCGGCACGCCCACCGGTGACCGCTACTGCATCAACTCGATCAGCATCACGCTGAGCGAGAAGAAGTAGTCAGGCTCAGCCCTCGACCGGCTGCAGCGCCGAGGTGACCTCCACCAGGCCCTCGCCCCAGGTCTGGTCCGCCCACGCCTGGATCGACCCGTCGTCGAAGACGACCTGGGCGTCGAGGGAGTCGGGGGCGTAGGAGCCGCTGGTCAGCAGGGACGCGCCGAGCGCGGCCTGGAGCTCCTGGTTGACCTGGTTGAGGTCGGCCTCGGTGCGCTCCACGGTGGTCACGCAGAGCATCCCGCCCCACGTCTTGCGCAGCTCGGCCTCCGCGCCGGCGGCGTCCTCGGTGACGGCCACGTTGATCGTGCCGCCGCTCATCCACGCGGTGGCGTACGTCGGCAGGGCCGAGGCCGCGGCCAGCGTGGCGTCCATGTCCTGCGGCGTCGCCATCGTGGTGTCGGTGGTGGCGGGCGTCTCGCAGGCGGGCTCCAGCCCGCCGGCCTCGGGCTCGGCCATCACGTCGTAGAGCGCCGCAGGGATCGCGTCGGTGACGGTGAAGGTGGTGCCGTCGAAGGTGCCGGTGAGGGCGTACGAGCCCCACGTCACGCCGGAGGCCCGCTCCGCGCCGACGTCGCCGAAGTCGAAGTCCGCGAGTGCGGGGCCGCCGCACTGGGGCGGGTAGGACTCCGCGATGGCACCCAGGCACATCTCGGGGCCGTCGCCGTCGTCCAGCACGGTGACCAGGCCGTTGGTGCGGACCTCGCCGTCGGGGACGGGGACGGGCACGGTGTCGCGCGCGGGCTCGTCACCCGAGGACGCGGCTGACGTGTCGCCCGCGTCGGCGGGGTCGACGGCCTTCATCTCGTCCTCGGTGGAGCAGGCGGCGAGCGGAAGGGTCAGGGCCAGGGCTGCGATGACGTGTCGGAGGCTCATGGTGGTGTGACGCACCGGCTCGCTCCTGCGTTCCACCCCGTGCACGGTCGGCTCAGGGCAGGCGGGTCAGGAGCTCGGCCGGCGAGACCCGGGCACCGGTGTAGAACGGCACCTCCTCGCGCACGTGGCGGCGCGCGGTCGAGGCACGCAGGTCGCGCATCAGGTCGACGATGCGGTGCAGCTCGTCGGCCTCGAAGGCCAGCATCCACTCGTAGTCGCCGAGGGCGAAGGACGCGACGGTGTTGGCGCGCACGTCGGCGTAGCCGCGGGCCATCTGGCCGTGCTCGGCGAGCATCGCGCGTCGCTCGGCGTCCTCGAGGAGGTACCACTCGTAGGACCGGACGAAGGGGTAGACGCAGACGTGGGCGCGCGGCTCCTCGTCGGCGAGGAAGGCCGGGATGTGCGACTTGTTGAACTCCGCCGGGCGGTGCAGCGCCATCTGGGACCACACCGGGTCGAGCCGGCGACCGAAGGCGGTGCGGCGGAAGGCGTTGTAGGCGGCCTGGAGCTGCTCGGAGTCCTCGGCGTGCCACCAGACCATCAGGTCGGCGTCGGCGCGCAGGCCGCTCACGTCGTAGAGGCCGCGGACCTTCACGTCCTGCTCGGCCAGCACCTCGAAGAGGGCCTCGACGTCGGTCGCCTCGGCGTCTCGGTCGGCGTCGCCGAGGACGTCGCGGAGCCTGAAGACCGACCACATCGTGTAGCGGATGGTGTCGTTGAGCTCCCGGGTGCGGGCGGCGTTGGTCTTCTCAGCGGTCGGGTCGGTGGCCATGACCTCATTCTGCCCCGGTGACCGAGGCCACAGCCCGGCGGGCCGAGCCGATGACCGCCGGGATGCCCACCCCGTCGTACGCCGCCCCGCAGACCGCGAGCCCGGGCCGGCGCGCGACGTCGGCGCGGATCCGCGCCACCTGCTCCAGGTGGCCCACGGCGTACTGCGGGAGCGCGCCGCCCCACCGCTGCACGTGGGTGTCGACCGGCCGGGCGGTGATGCCCGCCAGGGCGGTGAGGTCGGCGAGCGAGACGCGGACCAGTCCCTCGTCGTCGGCCTGGAGCGTCGTCTCCTCGCCGTGGCGCCCGAGCGAGGTGCGCAGCACGACCAGGTCGGGGCCCCCGAGGTCGCGGACCCAGGCCCACTTGGCGAAGGAGAAGGTGGAGGCCTTGATGGTGGCCCGCTCCAGCGGCGGGACGAGGAAGCCCGAGCGGTCGAAGAGGGCGTCCGGCAGGTCCTGGGCGCGGAGCACCAGTGTGACGACCGCGACGCTCGCGGTCCCGATCGCGGCGAGTGCGGCAGCGGCGTCGGGCGCGACGTCGGCGAGCAGCCGGGCCGCCGGCGCGGGCGGCGTGGCGAGGACGACCTCGGTCGCCTCGACGGTCTCGGCGCGGGTGGTGGGGCCGACGGTGAGCGCCCAGCCCGACGCCGTGCGCGCAAGGGCGCGCACCGTGGCCGACGTGCGCACCTCGAAGCCACCGTCCTGCACGAGCAGGCCGGGCAGTCGGCCCATCCCGCCGGGCAGCGACGCGAAGACCGGTGCGGTCGAGGCCGGCACGGCAGCGGCCTGCTCGAGCAGGCTGCCGCGCCGCGCCATCGCGAGCAGCTGCGGCACCGCGGCGGCGGACGAGATGCGGCGGGCGTGGCCGGCGTACACCCCACCGAGCAGGGGCTCGACGAGCCGGTCGACGAGCTCGTCGCCCAGGCGGGCGGCGACCAGGTCGCCGACGGACAGGTCGTCGGCGACAGGGGTGTCCGCCTCGTGGCGCGCGCGAGCCAGTCCCTCGGGGCTGAGCACCCCGCTGGCGGCCAGCTGGTCGAGGTCGAACGGCACGCCCATGAGCGAGCGCGGCATCGCCCGCAGCGCGCCACGGGACCACACGGCGGAGCTCGCCGCGGTCGGGTGGACGAGGTCGACGCCGAGCGCGGCGGCGAGGGCGACCCCCTCGGGGCGGCGCGCGAGCATCGCCTCGGCGCCCACGTCGACGGTGAGGCCGGCGACCTCCGCGCTGCGGAGCTTGCCGCCGAGGTCCGGGGACCCCTCCAGCAGCAGCACGTCGCGCCCGGTCGCGGCGAGGTCGCGGGCGGCGACCAGTCCGGCGACTCCCCCACCGATGACCACCACGTCGCGCACGTGGCAAGCCTAGGGGGCCGGGTGCACCTAGGCTGCGACCTGTGGACCCCAACGTGAGCTCCGACCGGATCGCCGTGCTGATCGACGCCGACAACACCTCCCACTCCTACGCCGAGGCGCTGCTCGACGAGGTCGCGAAGTTCGGCAACCCGACGATCAAGCGTGCCTACGGCGACTGGTCGTCGGACCGGCTCAAGGGCTGGGGCAACGAGCTCAACCTCCGCGCGATCCGCGGCATGCACCAGGGCGCCTTCACCCGCGGCAAGAACTCGACCGACTCGGCGATGATCATCGACGCGATGGACCTGCTCTACGCCGGCAACGTGGAGGCCTTCGCCCTCGTCACCAGCGACAGCGACTTCACCAGCCTCGCGCTGCGGCTGCGCGAGTCCGGCAAGGTCGTCTACGGCCTCGGGGAGAAGAAGACGCCGGCGTCGCTGCAGAACGCCTGCGACCGCTTCATCCGGCTCGAGTCGCTCGGCGACCCGGCCTCGGTGACCGGCTCCGACGACGCCGAGACCTCGACCGAGGAGCCCGACCAGGTCCCCGAGGTCAACCTCCAGAGCGCGCTGACCAAGGCCGTCAACGCGGTGGGCGGCGACGACGGCTGGGCGGCCCCCGGCACGATCGGCAAGCACCTCAGCCGGACCCACCCCTCGCTGGACCCCCGCAACTACGGGCACCGCGGGCTCCAGGGCCTCCTGGCCGCGCAGCCCTACCTCGAGACCACCACCGAGGGCGGCGTGCTGCTCGTGCGGGTCAAGGGCAAGGCCAAGTCGACCGCCAAGGCCCCGGCCAAGGGGTCGGCCACGGGATCGGCCAAGGCCCCCGAGAAGACCCCTGCGAAGGCCACCACGAAGGCCACTGCGAAGGCCCCTGACACCGCGCCGGAGACGACGCCGGAGCAGCCGGCGGGCGAGACGCCAGCGAAGAAGCGCGCTCCCCGGAAGCGGGCCGCGAAGAAGACGGCGGCCGCCGCGACCCCGCCGCCGGAGCCGGCAGCTGCCCCGGCCGCGGAGGAGCCCCAAGTGCCCCGGGTCACGACCACGACGCGTACGTCCCGCGCCGCCTCGAAGGCGGCCGCGACCCGGGCGGCGAAGAAGGCCGTCGCGCCGGGCTGAGGCCGGTGACCTCGATCAGTGGGCGTGCACGAACTCCGTGAGCCGCTTCAGCTGGTCGGGGTCGGTCGAGGGGATGACGCCGTGGCCGAGGTTGAAGATGTGGCCCTTGGCCGCCTTCCCGGCCTCGATGATCTCGGCCGCGCGTGAGGTCATCACCTCGGTCGGCGCGAAGACCAGGGTCGGGTCGAGGTTGCCCTGCACCACCCGGTCCCCCACGAGCGGGATCGCCTGCTCCATCGGCGTACGCCAGTCGACGCCGACCACGTCGGCACCGGCCTCCCCCATCAGGCCGAGGAGGTTGGAGGTGCCGACCCCGAAGTGGATCCGCGGCACCCCGAGCTCGCCGGCGGCCGCCAGCACCCGCTCGGAGTGGGGCATGACGGAGGCGCGGTAGTCGGCCGGGGTCAGCGCGCCGGCCCAGGAGTCGAACAGCTGCACGGCGGAGGCGCCGGCCTCGACCTGGATGCGGAGGTAGGTGGCGGCGATGTCCGCGATCTTGCGCATCAGCGCGTCCCACACGTCGGGAGCGCCGAACATCATCGCCTTGGTCTTGGCGTGCTCCTTGGACGGACCGCCCTCGACGAGGTAGGACGCCACCGTGAAGGGAGCGCCGGCGAACCCGATGAGCGGCGTCGCGCCGAGCTCGGCCGTCAGCTGGCGCACCGCCTGCGAGATGAAGGGCACGTGGTCGGGCGTGAGGTCGGGGATGGCGTCCACGTCCGCGAGGGTCCGCACCGGCGAGGCGACGACCGGGCCGACGCCGGGCACGATGTCGAGGTCGACCCCGACCGCCTTCAGCGGCAGCACGATGTCGGAGAAGAAGATCGCGGCGTCGACGCCGTAGCGGCGCACGGGCTGGAGGGTGATCTCGGTGACGAGGTCGGCGTCCATGCAGGACTCGAGCATGCCGATGCCCTCGCGGACCTTGAGGTACTCCGGGAGCGAGCGCCCCGCCTGCCGCATGAACCACACCGGCGTGTGGGCCGGCTCCTCCCCGCGTGCGGCCCGCAGGAACGGGCTCTCGGACAGTCCGGGGTGGGGAGCGGGAGCAGCGGCGGTCACGTGGGAATCTTCGCAGGTCAGGCGGCGTGGCGGCACATCGGCAGACGCCGGGACTGGCCTACTCTGGCCCCATGGTGGCCCGTCACGAGACCCACCCGAGCAGTGCTGCCGCGGCTGGACCCGCGGAGTTCCGCGCGGCGGTGGAGACCATGCGTCGGGCCTCGCTGCGCCCCGAGGTGTTCTGCGAGGAGATGCCGGCGCCGCAGCGCATCGCGCCGTGGTCGTCCGCGCTGAGCGCCGACGTCACCGTCGACGACGAGGACCTCGGCACCGGCCGGCTGATCCTGCTGCACGACCCGGCCGGCAACGACGCCTGGGACGGCACCTACCGCTGCGTGGCCTACGCCCGCGCCGACCTCGACCCCGAGCTCGGCGCCGACCCGATGCTGGCCGCCGTCGGCTGGTCGTGGCTGACCGAGGCGCTCGAGGCGCACGCCGCCGGCTACCACGCCGCCTCCGGCACGGTCACCTGCGTGAACACCGAGAGCTTCGGGGGCATGGCCGACGAGGCCGGCACCGCGCAGGTCGAGATCCGCGCGTCGTGGACGCCCGACGTCGGCGAGGACGACGCGCTCGACATGACCGCGCACGTCGAGGCCTGGGCCGAGCTGCTGTGCACCGCCGTCGGCCTGCCGCCGGTGCCCGAGGGCGTCATCGCCATCCCGAGCCGGCGCGGGCAGCGCGGCACCTGACGATGCCCGACACCCCCGACACCGAGTCCCAGACCGAGCCCGAGACCGTCGAGCCCGAGGCTCCTCCCGCTCCCCTGCTCGAGCTGCGCGACGGCCTGCCGGAGGTCGTCGAGACCGATGCCGGCCTGGCCGAGGCCTGCGCGGCTCTCGCCGCCGGCACCGGTCCCATCGCCATCGACGCCGAGCGGGCGTCGGGCTACCGCTACTCCAACCGCGCCTACCTCATCCAGCTGCGCCGCGAGGGTGCCGGCACCTGGCTGGTCGACCCGATCCCGCTGACCACCCTGGACCCCCTCCAGGAGGCGCTCGGCGACGCCGAGTGGATCCTCCACGCCGCCACCCAGGACCTGCCGTGCCTGCGCGAGGTCGGCCTCGCCCCCACCAGCATCTTCGACACCGAGCTCGCTGGCCGGCTGCTCGGATATCCGCGGGTGGGCCTGGCCACGCTCGTGGAGACCGTGCTCGGCCTGCGCATGCGCAAGGAGCACTCCGCGGCCGACTGGTCGACCCGCCCGCTGCCCAAGCCGTGGCTCGACTACGCCGCCCTCGACGTCGAGGTGCTCCTCGAGCTGCGCGAGCACATGGTCACCGAGCTGGAGAAGGCCGGCAAGGCCGAGTGGGCGCGCCAGGAGTTCGAGAACCTGCTCGGCTTCGAGCCCGCCGTGCGGGTCGACGCGTGGCGGCGTACGTCGGGCGTGCACCGGCTGCGCGGACGCCGGGCCCTCGGTGCGGCGCGGGCGCTGTGGGAGGCGCGCGACGCGATCGCGGCCGAGCGTGACGTCACCCCGGGCCGGATCCTGCCCGACTCCGCGATCGTCGCCGCCGCCACCGCCATGCCGACCGACCGCCGGGCACTGCTGGCGACGCCGGGGTTCCACGGCCGCGGCGCCAGCCGCTACTCCTCGACCTGGGTCGACGCGCTCCAGCGGGTGAGCCAGATGTCCGAGGACGAGCTCCCCACCCGCGCGCCACGCGGCGACGGCCCCCCGCACCCGCGCACCTGGGCCGAGCGCGAGCCGGTCGCGGACCGCCGCTTCAAGGCGGCCCGCGAGGCGATGCTCAACCTCGCCGAGGTCCACCACCTGCCGGTCGAGAACCTATTGACCCCCGACTACCTCCGCCGGCTGATGTGGACGCCGCCGGAGACCCGCGACCCCGCCGCACTGGCCGAGGCCGTGCGCGCCCAGCTGGCGTCGTACGGCGCGCGCCCGTGGCAGGCCGAGCTGGTCACCGGGGCGCTCGTCGGCGCCATCCTCGGCGCCGACGCCGAGCCCGCCGAGTAGACCTACTCGGTCGGGCTCTCGGTCGGGCTCTCGCTCGGCGACTCGGTCTCCTCCTCGGGGGAGAGGACCGCGCGCGAGGCGGTGTCGATCTCCTCGGTCACCTGCTCGAGGTCGAGGATCCCCGGCGCGGTCACGAGCCGGTCGAGCAACGGCGTGACCGCGTCGACGAGCTCGTCGCGCTGGTCGATGAAGGGCGGGACGACCATGTAGCGGATGCTGGAGTTGAAGGCGACCGAGTTGGCCGGCTCCTGGTCGGGGGCCAGGAAGTCGTCGGAGGCGGCGACCTGCGTGTTGGCCGGCACGATGTAGCCGGTCTCGGAGACCGTGGCGATGGCGGCGTCGGAGACGGCGTAGGCGATGAAGTCGGCAGCGTCACCGACGTTCTCGGAGTCCGCGGAGATGCACAGCCCGCTGATGTCGCCGACGGTCGCGCGGTCCTCGATGGTCGGCATCGGCATCACGTCGAAGTTCAGGTCCTCGGCCTCGCGCAGCTCCGGCACGAGGTTGCGGAAGCCGGCGACCATGGCGAGCTCGCCGCGCTTGAACAGCTGGACGGGCGTCGCCCGGGCGAGCTGGGCGTTGGTCGGCGTGATCGTGGGGTCGCGCAGGATCTCCAGCGTCTGCTCCAGCGCCTCGCGGGTGCCGTCGTCGGAGAAGGCGAGCGACGTGGGCTCGCGGTCGTCGTCGAAGACCTGGCCCCCGCCGGAGTAGATGAAGGGAGCCAGTCCTCGCAGGGTCGGGTCGATCCACACGCCGCGGCGGTCACCGCGGCGCGAGGCGAATGTCGCAGCGGCACCGAACTCGGCCAGCGTCCACCGCTCGCGCACGCCGTCGTCGTTGGGCGTGGGCACGTCGAGCTCGCGCCGCTCCATCCGGTCGAAGTCGACGATGTCGGTGTTGTAGTAGATGACCATCGGGGACACCGAGTAGGCCATGCACTGCAGCTCGTCGTCCATGGCGAACGCGTCGACGGCGTCGCGCGAGAAGCGGTCGCCGAAGTCGACGCCGCGCTCGTCCAGCAGCAGGCTCACCGGCTGGAGGGCCTCGGCCTCCACGAGCTGGTCGAGGTCGATGCGCGAGGTCAGGAAGGCGTCCGGCGCGTCACCGGCCAGCACGTCCGCGAGCGCGGACTCGTGGTCGGGCCACGACCGCAGGCTGACCTGGCGCGTGGTCGAGCTGGCGTTGAAGGAGTCGACGACGCTCTGGAACGCCGCGACCTCCTCCTCGCTGCCGTAGGCTCCGAAGACGATCTTGCGCGGCTTGTCCGCGCCACCGCCCTGGCCCTGGGTCGGCGACGGGGTGGGCTGCGGGTCCGGCTCGGCGTCACCGGTGCACGCGGCCGTGGTCAGCGCGACCACGAGGGCGGTGCCCGCCAGGGCAGCACGGCGCGCTCGCGCGCGGAGGAACGGACGGGCGGCGGGACGAGCGGACACGGCGAAACCCTAGCCGGGCAACCCACGGACCGCCGCGACGACCTCGGCGAAGATCCGTGCGTCCAGCGCAGCGCCCTCACGGCGTACGCCGTCGCGCCTCAGGTGGATGAGCCGGTCCAGGCGCACCTCGCTGGGCCTGCCCTGGGAGTCCCAGCCGCCGGAGCCGACGTCCATCCAGTAGCGCCCGTGCCGCGCCTCGTCGGCGGCGTCACGGTCGTGGTCCTGGCTGCTGAGCATGAGTCCCACCCAGCCGTCTGCCTCCCCGTCACCGGCGGTGTCGAGCACCAGGACCGGGCGGTCCTTGCCCTGGCTCGGGTCGTCCTCGTAGGGCACCCACGCCCAGACGACCTCGCCCGGGTCGGGCTCGCCGTCGATCTCGGGGGCGTAGCGCGGGGAGACCCCGCCCGCGGGGGCCGTCGGCGCTGTCGCGGGCGTGCCGGACGTGGTGCCGGACGTGGCTGCTGAGATGAGGGCGGCGACACGGCGCAGGATGCTCATGCCCCGAGACTAGAGGTGTGTGCGAGTGCGCCGGACCGGGAGCGCCTCACGGCGCGTGGCCGCTCGTAGCGGCTTATTGTGGGACCCGGGGCTGCCACAGCCCGACGCACTCACATCGCCCATTTTAACGGCTCAGCCCAGCGCGTCACGCATTTCCCCCAGACCGGCCGCCTCCAGCTGCTCGGAGAGCACCAGCATCCGGGTGATCTCGTCGTGCGGGGAGCCGAGAGCAGCGCGGCCCGCGGCGACGATGCGCGCAAAGGCCGCAGCCCGGAAGAGGGTGACGGCGAAGTCGCCGCCGGCGATGCCGCGCAGCACCTGGTCGACCATGCTCCGCAGCTCCTCGGGACCGGGCGGGTCGGCGACCCCGGCGACCACCCTGGCCACGTCGACGCGGCGCTGGCCGGCGTCGTACTCCTTCGCGACCCGCTCGGGGTCGGCGTGGACCCAGGAGCGCAGCAGGAACAGCCGCCACAGGCTCCCCGCGAGCGTGTCGGCCGGGGCACCGGACCACACCTCGGCGAGCGTCTCGAGGCCCTCGGTCTCGGCGAGGTGCACGATGCGCTCGGCCAGGGCCGGGTCGTCGGAGCTGCGCGCCCCGCGGACCAGCACGGTGGCGGCGAGGTCGCCGGCCTCGCGGAGCATCGCCGGATCGGCACCCCCGGCGATCTCGGCGAAGAAGCCGGCGCCGGGCGTCATCGGACGGTGGTGGGTGCGGTCGCTCATCCGCCCCAGCGTAGGCCGTGGCCCACCTAGGTCGTGCCCATGACCTTGCGGATGCGCTGGTCGCTGACCTTCTCCCGCGTCCCGAGCTGCTGGGCGAAGAGCGAGATGCGGTACTCCTCCAGCAGCCACCGCGCCTCGCGCAGGTGCTGCGGCACCGGCTGGCCCTCGGGCAGGGCGGCCACCGCGTGCAGCCAGGCCTCCTGCAGGCCCGCGAGCTGGTCCATCAGCTGCCGGTCCCGGGAGACCTGCGCGTCGAGCCGCTCGCGCCGGTGCGCCACGCCCGCGAGGTAGCGGGGATAGTCGCGCAGCCGGCTGACACCCGCCTCGCCCACGAAGCCCGGACCCATCAGCCGCCCGACCTGGGCGCGCATGTCGGTGAGCGCCGGCAGGGTGGCGAGGTCGGCGCGCCCGGAGATCGCCTTGTCGCACGCGCGCCAGGCCTCGAGGACCCGCATCACGTCGTGCACCGCGATGCTCGTGCCCTCCGCGACCGCGTCGCGTGCCGCGGCCACCAGGGCGTCGTACGCCGCCTCGTCGCGCACCGGCGGCCGGGAGTCGACGACCTCGCCGACGATCCCTGCGCGCAGGTCCGCGAGGAGGTCGGAGACCGACGGGTAGGGCGAGCCGACGAGGGCGAGCTTGGCGCGCTGGTCGAGGCCCGCGGCGGCGAGCACGGTGTCGACCGGGTCGGCGGGACCCAGCGCGAGCAGCACCAGGCGGCGTACGCCGAGGCGGTGGTGGGCCGCAGCCTCCTCGGCCGTGGCCAGCACCCGGAGCCCGACGGAGGCGCCCTCGTCGACCAGCGCGGGGAAGCCGCGCACCTCGTGGCCCGCACGGCGCTGCACGAAGGACTCCTCGATCGTGCCGAAGGTCCACGACACCTGGCCGGTGGCTGTCACGCCGGAGTCGGCGGCCACGTCGGCCATCGCCCGCTCGAAGGTGGGCCGCAGCGGCTCCTTGAGGGCGTCGAGGTCCTTGCCGCGACCGGCCTCGGCGCCCTCCTCGGTGACGACGCGGTAGGTCGGGCGCAGGTGCTCGGGCACCTTGGACCAGTCCCAGGCCTCGCGGTCGATGACCAGGCTGCGGGTGCTGCGGGCGAAGCGCTCGAGGGCGTCGAGGAGCGGCTCCGCACCGGGAGGGGTGGCGGCGAGGAACTCGCGAGCGGTGTTGGGCGCCGGGACCATCGCGACGCGCAGGTTCTTCGGCAGCGAGCGGATCAGCTCGGTGACCAGCTCCTCGCGCAGGCCGGGTACCAGCCAGGAGAAGTCGTCGGCCTCGACCCGGTTGAGGGTGGCGACGGGGACGTCGATGGTGAGGCCGTCGTCGGCGGACCCGGGCTCGAAGTGGTAGCTGATCGGGAAGGTCAGCCCGGCCTCGTGGGTCCCGGGGCCCTCCGAGAGCCACTGGGTCGGGAAGTCGTGCGCGCGCACCTGCTCGGCGGTGTCGTGGGTGAGCATCTCCGGGTCGAAGGTGAGCAGGTCCGGCCGCTTCTGGCGCGCCCGCTTCCACCACTGGTCGAAGTGCTGGCCGCTGACCACGTCGGCACCCACGCGGGCGTCGTAGAACTCGAAGAGGGTCTCCTCGTCGACGACGATGTCGCGGCGCCGCGCGCGGTGCTCGAGCTCCTCGGCCTCCTCGAGCAGCCGGGCGTTCTCGGCGAGGAACCTGTGGCGGGAGTCCCACTCGCGCTGCACCAGCGCGTGGCGGATGAAGAGCTCGCGGGCGAGCGGCGCGTCGATCCGGCCGTACTGCACGAGGCGGTCGGCCACCAGTGGCACGCCGTAGAGCGTGACCCGCTCCCGGGCCATCACCGCGGCGCGCTTGCGGGACCAGTGCGGCTCGGAGAACGTGCGCTTGACCAGGTGGGCGCCGAGCCGCTCGGCCCACTCGGGCTGGATGGCGGCGTTCTGCCGCGCCCACAGCCGGGAGGTCTCCACCAGCTCGGCGCTCATCAGGAAGGCCGGGTTGCGCCGCTTGAGCACGCTGCCGGGGAAGATCGCGAAGCGCGCGTTGCGGGCGCCGACGTACTCCCGCATCGGGCGCCGCTCCCCCGGCTTGGCCTTGTCGCGCTCCTCGAGGGCACCGATGTGGCTGAGCAGGCCGGACAGCAGGGCCTGGTGGATGCCGTCCTCGTCGGGGGTGTCCGAGGGATGTCCGATCTCGAGGCCCATCTCCTTGGCGACCTGGCGCAGCTGGGACTCGTACTCCTGCCACTCGCGCATCCGCATGTAGTTGAGGTGCTCGCGCTTGCACATGCGCCGGAAGGCGCTCGAGGACAGCTCCTTCTGCTGCTGCTTGACGTGGCGCCAGAGGTTGAGCCAGGTCAGGAAGTCGCTGGACTCGTGGGTGAAGCGCGCGTGGAGCTGGTCGGCCTGGGCGCGCTGCTCCTCCGGCCGCTCGCGCGGGTCCTGGATGGAGAGCGCGGCCGCGATGACCAGCACGTCGCGCACGCAGCCGAGCCGCTCGGCCTCGAGGATCATCCGGCCCAGGCGCGGGTCGATCGGCAGGCGGGAGAGCCGCTTGCCGACCTGCGTGAGGCGTACGCCGGGACGGTGGCCGTCCGAGGGCTGGGCCGTCGTCACGGCTCCGAGCTCCTCGAGCAGGTCGGTGCCGGCCTTGATGTTGCGGCGGTCCGGCGGCTCGACGAAGGGGAAGCGCGCGATGTCGCCCAGGCGCAGCGAGGCCATCTGGAGGATGACGCTGGCGAGGTTGGTGCGCAGGATCTCCGGGTCGGTGAACTCGGGGCGGGCCTCGAAGTCCTCTTCGGAGTAGAGGCGGATCGCGATGCCCTCCGCGACGCGGCCGCAGCGGCCCGAGCGCTGGTTGGCCGAAGCCTGGCTGATCGGCTCGATCGGCAGGCGCTGCACCTTGGTCCGCACGGAGTAGCGGCTGATGCGCGCGACACCGGTGTCGACCACGTAGCGGATGCCGGGCACGGTCAGCGACGTCTCGGCGACGTTGGTGGCGAGCACGACGCGGCGCACGGTCGAGGGGTGGCTGGAGAACACCTTGTGCTGGTCGGCCGCGCTGAGGCGGGAGTAGAGCGGCACGACCTCGAGGCGGTCGCTCTGCAGCGCCTCCAGGGCGTCGGCGGTGTCGCGGATCTCGCGCTCGCCGGGCAGGAACACGAGCACGTCGCCGGGGCCCTCCGCCGACAGCTCGCGGACGGCGTCGAGGATCGCCTCGGTCTGGTCGCGCTGGACCGCCTCGCCCTCCTCGTCGTCCTCCGGCAGCTCCAGCAGCGGGCGGTAGCGGACCTCGACGGGATACGTACGACCCGACACCTCGACCACCGGCGCCTTGAAGTGCTCGGCGAAGCGGTCCACGTCGATGGTGGCGCTGGTGATGATCACCTTGAGGTCGGGGCGGCGCGGCAGCAGGCGCTTGAGGTAGCCGAGCAGGAAGTCGATGTTGAGGCTGCGCTCGTGGGCCTCGTCGATGATGATCGTGTCGTACTTGCGCAGGTCGCGGTCGCGCTGGAGCTCGGCCAGCAGGATGCCGTCGGTCATCAGCTTGACCCGGCTGGCCCTGCTCGTGCGGTCGGTGAAGCGGACCTGGTAGCCGATGACGTCACCGAGCTCGGTGCCGAGCTCCTCGGCGATCCGCTCGGCGACCGAGCGGGCGGCGATGCGGCGCGGCTGGGTGTGGCCGATGAGCCCGCCGCCCTCGGCGCGGCCCTTGCCGCGGCCCAGCTCGAGGCAGATCTTCGGCAGCTGGGTGGTCTTGCCCGAGCCGGTCTCGCCGGCCACGATCACGACCTGGTGGTCGCGGATGGCCGCGGCGATGTCGTCGCGGCGCGCGGAGACCGGGAGCTCCGGCGGATAGGTGATCTTCACAACGGGCGACATTCTCGCCCACGGCGGCAAGGGGTTTGCGGGCGACCGGGCCCCGCCGACTCAGGAGCTCGAGCCGTCGTCGTCCTCCGGCGCCGTGGTCGGGGGCAGCTGACCGGGTACGCCGCGGGGGCCGCGGTGCATGCCCCGGTCGCCGGGGCCGTCCTCGCCTCGTCGCTCCACCCACGCCCCGCGGTCACGGTCGCGTCCGCGGTCGTCGGTCACCGCGTGCACGGCGGCGAGCCCGAGCCCGCCCACGATCACCCCGGCCAGCGCCGAGGCGATCAGCGCGGCCAGGCCGAACGTACGGCTCCCGTCGCTGCGCCGCAGTGTCCGGAGCCGCTCGCGGAAGCCGCGGCGCTCGGCGGTCGGGGGCGGGGTGGCGGCTTCGTCCGCTGCCGGGGTGGGCGCATCGGCGGCAGGGGCCGGCGGTGGTGCCGGGGCCGGGGTCGGCGCGCCGGGTCGTACGGGCTGGGTCTGGTCGTCGTCGCTCATGGCAGCAGCGTGCGCGCCGACGCTGTGCGCGACCTGTGGGCAGGCCGTGAGATCTCCCTGACCGATGTCGAGAACGTGTCGTCGGCTCCGACCCCGGGATGGACGCGGCCATGATGGGCTGCACCTGACCCAGGAGAACGAGATGCCGAAGTACCTGATCCTCAAGCACTACCGCGGCACCCCCGCGACGGTGAACGACGTCCCGATGGACCGTTGGACCCCCGAGGAGGTCGACGCGCACATGGCCTTCATGGAGGCCTTCGGCGAGCGGCTCGAGGCCGACGGCGAGCTGGTCGACGCGCAGGCCCTCTCCCCCGAGGGCGCCTTCGTGCGTGCCGACGACGAGGGCCGCGGGCCGGTCACCGACGGTCCCTTCGCCGAGACCAAGGACCTCATCGCCGGGTGGTACGTCGTCGACGTCGACGGGTGGGACCGCGCGGTCGAGCTGGCCGGTGAGCTGTCGCTGGCGCCCGGCGCCGGCGGCCGCCCGATCCACGAGTGGCTCGAGGTGCGCCCCTTCTACGGCGCCCCGTCCGCCACCGGGGACTGACGCCGCACCTGATGGACCCGTTCGACGAGGTGCCGCTGCGGGAGCTGGTCCCGGCGGTCATCGGCGTCCTCGTCCGCCGCGGAGCAGGCTTCGCGGCGGCCGAGGACGCGGTCCAGGAGGCGCTGGTGGAGGCGCTGCGAAGCTGGCCTGCCGAGCCGCCCCGCGACCCGAAGGGCTGGCTGGTGACGGTCGCGTGGCGGCGCTACGTGGACGTCGTACGGTCCGAGGCCGCGCGCGAGCGACGCGAGGTCGCCGTCGAGGTCGAGCCCGCCGCCGGTCCGGCCCGCGACGCCGACGACACGCTGGAGGTCTTCTTCCTCTGCGCCCACCCCGCGCTCACCCCGGCCTCGGCGGTGGCCCTGACGCTGCGGGCGGTCGCGGGCCTCACGACGCGGCAGGTGGCCGAGGCCTACCTCGTGCCCGAGGCGACGATGGCGCAGCGCATCAGTCGCGCCAAGCGCACCGTCGCTGAGGCGTCCTTCGACCGCCCGGGCGACCCCGCCACGGTCCGCCGGGTGCTCTACCTCGTCTTCAACCAGGGCTACTCCGGCGACGTCGACCTCGCCGCCGAGGCCATCCGGCTGGCCCGGCAGCTGGCCGCGCTCGTCGACGACCCCGAGAACGACGGCCTGCTGGCGCTGATGCTGCTCCACCACGCGCGGCGGCCCGCGCGGATCCGTGCCGACGGCTCCCTGGTCCCGCTCGCCGAGCAGGACCGCGGGCTCTGGGACACCGCACTCATCGAGGAGGGTGTGGAGGTCCTGCAGTCCGCTCTGGCGCAGGAGCGCCGCGGCGAGCTGCAGCTCCAGGCCGCGATCGCGGCCCTCCACGCCGACGCCGCGACCGCTGCGGAGACCGACTGGGTGCAGGTCGTGCAGTGGTACGACGAGCTGCTCGCGATGACCGGCAGCCCGGTCGTACGCCTCAACCGGGCCGTCGCCGTCGGCGAGGCGGACGGTGCCCGTGCTGGCCTCGCGGCGCTCGCCGAGGTGGACCCCGCGCTGCCGCGCCACCGGGCCGTGGCGGCGTACCTCCACGAGAAGGACGGCGCGCTCGCCGTCGCCGCGCGGCTGTACGCCGAGGCAGCCTCCCTCGCGACGAACGTCGCCGAGAAGACCCACCTGACCAAGCAGGCAGCGCGACTGAACTCCTCGCCCGGGTAGTCGACAGCCGCCGCACAGCAACCACACAGGAATCGGCGGCAGGATGCTGCCATGCAGCAGCTCACCCGACCCGACGGCTCCCCCGTGCGCGTGCTCGTCGTCGACGACGAGGTCAACATCGCCGAGCTCCTCGCGATGGCGCTGCGCTACGAGGGCTGGGACCTCCGGATGGCGCACACCGGCACCGACGCGGTGTCGGCGGCACGCGACTTCCGGCCCGACGCGGTCGTCCTCGACATCATGCTGCCGGACTTCGACGGCCTCGAGGTGCTGCGCCGGATGCGCGCCGACGGCAGCGACGTGCCCGTCCTGTTCCTCACCGCCAAGGACGCCGTCGAGGACCGGGTCGCCGGGCTCACCGCCGGCGGTGACGACTACGTCACCAAGCCCTTCTCCCTGGAGGAGGTCGTGGCGCGGCTGCGCGGGCTGATCCGCCGCGGCGGCACCGCCGCCCAGGCCGACGCGGGCAACCTGCTCGTGGTCGGCGACCTCACCCTCGACGAGGACAGCCACGAGGTGCACCGCGGCGGCGACGAGATCGCGCTGACCGCGACCGAGTTCGAGCTGCTGCGCTTCCTCATGCGCAACCCGCGCCGGGTGCTGAGCAAGGCGCAGATCCTCGACCGGGTCTGGCAGTACGACTTCGGCGGCCAGGCCAACGTCGTCGAGCTCTACATCTCCTACCTCCGCAAGAAGGTCGACGCGGGCCGCGAGCCGATGATCCACACGATGCGTGGTGCCGGCTACGTCCTCAAGCCGGCGCCGTGAAGCACCTCCGCCTCCCGGGCCGGCCACTGACCCTCACCACCCGGCTCGTCGCCGTGGTGGTGCTGCTCGTCGCCGTCACGGCGCTGGCGATCGGCACGGCCACCACGATCGCGATGCGCGAGAACCTCGACCGCCGCCTCGACCAGGACGTGCACGCCGCGCTGTCGCGCACGCTGGAGGGCCCGAGCGCTCCCCGGCCCCAGGCGCCCGACGGGTCCCGCGACGACGGCTTCGGGCAGGTCCGCGAGCTCGACCTGCTGACGGCTGTCCTTCCCGATGACGGCGCCGCGCAGGGCATGGTGCTCTCGGAGCAGGAGGGGCGCGGCTGGGAGGCCTCCACCGCCCTCACCGACGAGCAGCTCGCCGCGCTCGCCGGGCTGGAGGAGACCGATCGCGACCTGCGCACCGTGCGGCTGCCCGGTCTCGGCGACTACCGCGTGGCGGTCGCCGACCTCGAGGGCGGGCAGGTCGTCGCTGGCCTCCCGCTCGACGAGGTCGAGGACACCGTCGCCGACCTGCTGCGCCTCGAGCTGCTCGCCACCCTCGTCGGCATCGCGCTCGCCGCGGTCGCCGCGGTGGTCGTCGTACGCCGCCAGCTGGCGCCGCTGCGCGAGGTCGCGGCCACGGCGCACCGCGTCGCCGAGCTGCCGCTGGCGTCCGGGGAGATCGAGATGGCCGAGCGGGTCCCGGCCGGGCTCACCGATGAGCGCACCGAGATAGGCCAGGTCGGCTCGGCGCTCAACGCGATGCTCGACCACGTCGAGTCCTCGCTCGCCCAGCGCCACCGCAGCGAGCAGCAGGTGCGGCAGTTCGTCGCGGACGCCTCGCACGAGCTGCGTACGCCGCTGGCGACGATCGCCGGCTACACCGAGCTGGCGCGCCGCCGGCCCGAGACCACCGGCACGGCGCTGGCCAAGGTCGAGACCGAGTCCGCGCGGATGACCGCCCTGGTGGAGGACCTGCTGCTGCTGGCCCGGCTCGACTCCGGTCGCCCGCTGGAGCGCGAGCCGGTCGACCTGTCGCGGCTGCTGCTCGAGGCGGTCAACGACGCCCGCGTCGTCGACCCCGACCACCAGTGGCGGCTCTCGCTGCCGGACGCCCCGCTCACCGTCACCGGGGATGCGGCCCGGCTGCACCAGGTGGTCACCAACCTGCTCACCAACGCCCGGAAGTACACCCCCGACGGCAGCACCGTCACCGTCACCGGGAACCCGTCCGGCTTCACGGTCCACGACGACGGGCCGGGGTTCTCCCCCGAGCTCGCCCCGCGCGCCTTCGAGCGCTTCGTGCGCGGCGACGTCGCCCGCACGCGCGCCGGCGGTGCCGGTCTCGGGCTCTCGCTCGTCGAGGCGATCGTGGCCGCCCACGGCGGGACGGTGGCGCTGACGAGCACCCCTGGCGACACGACGATCACCGTCGCCCTCCCCCGCTGACCGTCGAGTGGGCTGGTCTGCACGCCCCCAGCCGTCGAGACGGCGCATCTGCACGCCCCGTCGTGTGCAGATGCGCCCACTCGACGGGGGTTGCGTGCGCAGATGCGCCGACTCGACTGATAGGGATGGCACATGGAGCCCGGGACCCAGATCCGCTGCGAGATGACGAAGTGGGGCGAGCGCCCGCACTGGGAGTTCGAGGGCATCTTCCTCGGGGAGGACGAGCACGGCGAGTGGCTCGGGTTCCCGGTGGGCACGCACAACCGTCGTCCCGGCCTCGAGCTCGTCTCCGAGGCCGCGTGCGTCACCTTGGTGCCCGAGGGCGGCTGGCGCCTGCCCACCTTCCACGCCCCCGGCATCTGGTGCGACCTCTACGTCGACATCTCCACCCCCGCCGTGTGGGACGGGGGCGTCCTCCGCGCGGTCGACCTCGACCTCGACGTGATCCGGTTGGCCGACCCGCTGCCCGCTGGCGTCCGCAACAGGATCACCGAGGCCGGCCACGCCCCCGGAGAGGTGATGGTCGACGACGAGGACGAGTTCGCCGAGCACCAGATCGCCTTCGGCTACCCCGCCGACGTCATCGAGGCCGCGCAGGCCAGCTGCGACGAGGTCCTCGCGGCCGTACGCGCCGGCGAGGCGCCGTACGACGGCACGCACCAGCGCTGGTTCGACGAGCTCAGCCGTCTGACTGCTTCCTGAGCGCCCGCCGCTCGGCGCGCGTCATCGCGCGGTAGGGACCGACCAGGCGCGGACCGGCGAGCCGGCTCTCGAGCTTGCGGGCCTCGCGCTTGAGCGGCTGGGCGACGTACTCGCCCAGGATCACGCCCGAGGCCAGGGCGATCGCGACCGAGATCGCGGTCATCAGCGCCAGGATCCCCTGGGAGACGAAGTAGCCGCCGTCGGCCAGGAACGTCAGGCCGCGGTAGATCGACAGGCCGGGCAGGAACGGCACGATCGCCGGGACCGCGACCACGAGCGGGGGCACCCGCACCCGGCCCGCGACGGCGTAGGCGACGAGGCCGATGAAGAACGCCGCCATCCCGGCGCCGGCCACCCGGCCGAAGCCGTTGAGCTCGACGGCCTGCGAGACCAGCGCGGCCATCGCGGTGGTCACCGCGATCGGCAGCACGGCACGGCGTGGGGCGTAGCAGGCGACGCTGAAGGCCGCCGCCGAGACGGCGGCCCCGGCCAGCACCATCGGGACGTCGGAGATGCTGCCGAGCTTGCCGGGCACCAACCGGCCGAGCTCGAAGCCGAGGGTGTCGGCGACCGAGATGCCCAGTGCGACGCCGGCGATGATGCCCGCGGTCGACATCATCGCCTCGATGAGACGCGCGCTGGAGGTGAGGTAGAAGCCGGTGAGCGCGTCCTGCACCGCTCCCATCAGGCCGATGCCGGCGAGGAGCATGATGATGTTGGCGGTCACCGCGAGCGAGGGATCGACCTCGATCGGGGTGGCGGCCACGCCCGCGGCCAGCAGCGTCGCGATCGCCCCGCCCGCGACCTGGAGGTAGAAGAACGGCAGCCGGCGTCGGGCCAGCAGGATCTGGACCCGGTCGATGAGCGTGGCCGAGACCGCCGCCACGGCCGACACCACCAGGCCGCCGCCGAGGAAGACGCCGACCGCCGCGGCCATCACCGCCCAGGCGATGGTCACCGCCCACCGCGGGAAGGCGTGCCCCAGCGAGACGATCGTGGCCATCCGCGAGCGCGCGAGGTAGAGGTCGGCCTGGTCGGTGAGGATGTCGCGCACGAGGTGGTCGACGGCGGTGAGGTCCTCGTAGTCGATGTCGCGCTGCTGCACGTGGCGCATCATCAGCATCGGTACGTCGTCGGGCGAGCGCTGGAAGCTCATCGACAGCGCCGTGAAGGTCACGTCGATCTCGGCCTGGCGCAGCCCGAGGTGGTCGGCGACCGAGCGCATCGTCGCCGTGACGTCGGCCGCGCCCGCTCCCGAGGAGAGCAGCATCTCCCCGATCCGCAAGCACAGGTCCATCGTCAGGTGCACCTCGCGGGCGGCCTCGGCGCGCACTGCGGTCTCGGCCTCCTCGGCCGGTTCGCTGTCTCCGGAGAGCTGGTCGTGCTGGTCCACCGGGCCATGCTCGCACCGCCGCCCGGGCCACGGTCACAGGGGTGAGCCCTGCCCGGGGACCGCTCCCTAGAGTGGTCGCATGCGCATCGACTTCCACGCGTCGCAGCGGCCCACGCTCGGCGTCGAGTGGGAGCTCGCCCTCGTCGACCGGGTCACCCGCGACCTGGTCAGCGTCGCCTCCGAGGTCCACGAGCTGGCCGGCGGCCGGCTCGACGACCCGACGCGGCTGCACAAGGAGCTGCTGCGCAACACCGTCGAGGTCGTGACCGGGATCTGCGACACGGTCGGTGAGGCCGTCGTCGACCTGGGCGACACCCTGGCGGTCGTCGTGCCGGCCGCGCAGGAGCTCGGCGTCGACCTCCTCGGCGCCGGCTCGCACCCCTTCGCCGACTGGTCGCACCAGCAGCTCACCGAGGGCCACCGCTACGCCGAGCTCATCAACCGCACCCAGTGGTGGGGCCGCCAGATGCTCATCTGGGGCGTCCACGTGCACGTCGGGATGCCCGAGCGCGACCGCGTGATGCCCGTGCTCGCCTCGCTGCTGACGACGTACCCCCATCTCCTCGCGCTGTCGGCCAGCTCGCCGATCTGGGCCGGCCAGGACACCGGCTACGCCTCCAACCGGGCCCTGATGTTCCAGCAGCTGCCGACCGCCGGGCTCCCCTTCACCTTCGACACGTGGGCCGAGTTCGAGACCTGCATCGCCGACCAGACCACGACCGGGATCATCGACTCGATGTCCGACGTGCGCTGGGACCTGCGGCCCGCGCCGCACCTCGGCACGCTGGAGAACCGCATCTGCGACGGCATGTCCGACCTCGGCGAGGTCGCGGCCCTCACCGCCCTGATGCACTGCCTCGTCGTCGACCTCGACACCCGGCTCGCGGCCGGCGAGACCCTCCCGACGCTGCCGCCCTGGCAGGTCCAGGAGAACAAGTGGCGCGCCGCGCGCTACGGCCTCGACGCGATCGTGATCCTCGACGACACCAACCGCGAGCGCCTGGTCACCGACGACCTCGACGACCTCCTCGAGCGCCTCACCCCCGTCGCGAAGCGCCTGGACTGCGAGGTCGAGCTGCGCACCGTCGCCGACATCCCGAAGCGGGGCGCGTCCTACCAGCGCCAGCGGGCCGTCGCGCACGAGTCCGGCGGCGACCTGGTCGCCGTCGTCGACGCCTTGGTCGCCGAGCTCGCGCACTCCCTCGAGGCCTGACCCGCACCGCCCTGTCCCGAGCCGTCGCTGGACGGCGCCCTTGTGGCTGTCGTCACCGGACGAGAGGATGCCCCGACGACCTCGACCCGGGGGACGAGGCGGACGCGCGGAGGAGAACCCAGTGGTGGACCCGATCGACCCGACAGCGACCGGCTTCCTGCTCGCGGAGAACCGCAACATGCCGATGCACGTCGGCGGGCTCCAGCTCTTCGAGAAGCCCGAGGGCGCGGGCCGCGGCTACGTCCGCGAGATGTACGAGCAGATGCGCGACGTCGAGCAGGTCGCCCCACTCTTCCTCAAGCACCCGCACCGCTCCGTGCGTACGGCGGGCCAGCTGGTGTGGCAGCCCGACGAGCAGTTCGACATCGAGCACCACGTACGCCACAGCGCGCTGCCCAAGCCGGGCCGGATCCGCGAGCTCCTCGAGCTGTGCTCGCGCCTGCACAGCACGAGGCTGGCGTGGGAGCGGCCGCTGTGGGAGGCCACGATCATCGAGGGCCTGCGCGACGGCCGGGTCGCGATGTACACCAAGACCCACCACGCGCTGGTCGACGGAGTGTCCGCGATGCGCCTGCTCGCGAGCGTGCTCTCCACCGACCCCGACGAACGCAACATGCCCGCCCCGTGGGCGATGCGGCCCCGCGCCCCGCGCCAGCAGCAGCCGACGGACGACGGCGGCGCCTCGCTGGCCGACGTCTCGGCCGCCACCGTGCGTACGGCGCTCGCGATCGCGTCCGAGGCGGCCGGGATGCCCGGCGCACTGGTGCGCACCCTCAACAAGAGCGTGCGCAACGAGACCTCCGCGCTCTCGCTCTACGCCCCCCGCACGATGATCAACCAGAACATCACCGGCTCGCGCCGCTTCGCCGCCCAGGACTGGCCGGTCGAGCGGCTGCGCGCGGTCGGCAAGGCCACCGGCACCACGATCAACGACGTCGTGCTCGCCATGGTGAGCGGGGCGATGCGCACCTACCTGCTCGACATGGACGCGCTGCCCGAGACGACGTTGGTCTCGATGGTCCCGGTGGGCCTCAACGCCAAGCAGTCGCAGCTCGCGTCCTCCGACGGCGGCAACGCCGTGGGCGCGGTGATGGTGCAGCTCGGCACGCACCTGGCCGACCCGGCCGACCGGCTCGCGGCCATCAACCGATCGATGAAGGACGGCAAGGACGGGCTCTCGGCGATGACACCGACGCAGATCCTCGCGATGAGCGCGCTGGGCCAGGCGCCGGCGATCCTCGGCCCGGTCTTCCGGATGCAGGGCATCGTGCGCCCGCCCTACAACCTCATCGTCAGCAACGTCCCCGGCCCGCGCACCACCCACTACTGGAACGGCGCGAAGCTCACCGGCACGTATCCCCTGTCCATCCCGATCAACGGCATGGCGCTCAACATCACCTGCACCTCCTACGACGGCAAGATGTGCTTCGGCCTGACCGGCTGCCGGCGCACCGTCCCCCACCTGCAGGTCCTGCTGACCCACCTCGACGACGAGCTGAAGGCCCTCGAGCGCGCCGCCGGCGTCCGCTGACGGGAGCGCAACCCCGCTGGTTGAGGTGCGAGGAGCGCCAGCGACGAGCTTCGAAACCCCTCGCTGGTTGAGGTGCGAGGAGCGCCAGCGACGAGCCTCGAAACCTGCGAGTCCGCCACGTGGTCTCGGAGCTCGCTGCGCTCGCCCCTCACCCACCGGAAGGGTGCTTGCCGCCGCGACGTGACGACAACCCTGGCAGGGCCTCAAAGTCGCCGCGGATCAAGGCCTCGCGCTTCTTGCGACCCCATCCCTGGATTTGCTTCTCGAGGCTGAACGCCTCCCCCACGTGTTCCACCTCCGCATGCCAGACGAGGGTCACGGGGCGGCGCGACCGCGTGTAGGTGGCCCCGTCCCGGTCCGAGTTGTGCTGGAACATCCGCAGCTCGAGGTTGCGCGTGCTGCCGACGTAGTAGGAGCCGTCCGAGCAACGCAGCATGTAGACGTGGGGCATCTCTCGATGATGCTGCCGGGGCGCCGTCCGTTCGATGGTCTGCGGCACTTTGTGGACAACGTGGTTTCGAGGCTCGCTGCGCTCGCACCTCAACCACCGGAGGCAGGAGTCGCTCGGCTACTCGACCACCGAGAAGCCGCCGCCGACCTGCTCGGCGACCGCAGCGAGGCGGGCGCGGGTGATGTCGGCGACCGTGGCGAGTCCGGCGAGGTGGGCGTTGGACCCCGGGCGGGTCGGCTCGGTGGAGTTGATGCTGATGCAGCGACGGGTGCCGCCGTCGGCGATGTTGGCCAGCGCGACGGCGTGGCCGGTGGTGCCGCTGCCGGCGAAGGGGTCGAGCACGACGACGTCGTCGGGCAGCGTGGCCAGGATGCGGCGTACGAGCCCGGTGGGCTTCGGCGACTCGAAGACGTGGCCGACGAGGGCCTTGAGCTCGGCGACGGCGGTGTCGGTGGAGCCGATCTCCTCGGCGAGCCAGATGGTGCGCAGCTTCTTGCGCCGGCCACCCTCGCGGTGCAGCCAGTCGCGCTGGAAGATGTCGGCCCGCTCGCCGGTGCGCCCGCGGATCACCCGGCACTCGAGGTCGTCGGGCCGCTCGTCGACCCGCGGCCGCGACCACCGCCACACCGCCGGCCTGCCGTCACCGAAGACGGGCGTGAGCGCCCGGCTGCCGGGGAACTCGGTGGTGGCCACGCGGCCGGTCTCCGGGTCGCCGTACAGAGCGAAGTGCAGGGTCGGCGCGGTGAGCGGGTTGAACTTCTTGTTGGTGTTGCGCAGCGGCAGGTAGCGGAAGCGTCGCCCGTCAGGGGTGCTGCGCGGGAAGTCGGACTCGTCGACCGAGTCGGTGGTGCTGCCGTCGACGGCGCACGCGGGCAGGTGGCGGGCGTACGCCAGGACGTACTCGTGGCTGGTCGCGAAGCCCCGGCCGAGCTGACGGCCCTTGGGGTTGAGGTTGACGACGATCTGGGCGAGGAAGTTGGCCTCGCCGAACACCTCGTCCATCAGCAGCCGCAGGTGTGCCGCCTCGTTGTCGTCGATGCTGACGAAGACCGCGCCGTGCAGGGCGAGGACCTCGCGCACGGCCTCGAGGCGCGGGCGCATCATCGCGGCCCAGGCAGCGTGGCGTCCGGTGTACGGGTCGGCGTGCGAGCCGTCGCGGAAGCGGTCGGCGTAGGCGAAGTCGTTGCCGGTGTTGTAGGGCGGATCGGTGTAGACGACGTCGACCGAACCGGGCTCCAGCCGCGGCAGCACCTCGAGGTTGTCGGCGGCATGGAGGGTGTTCCACACGACGGGTCCGGGCTCGACGGGCACGAGCCGCAGCCTAGGCGCACGCGTACGCCGCTCCGGGACGCTTCGTCCCAACAATCCCACGAGTCCCACGATGTCCTTTACTCTGGAACGCGTGTCCGTCTTCTCGCGCCGCCCTGCTGCCTCCCGATCGACCTCCCGGTCGGTCTCTCCGCTGACCCGCACCCGGCTCCTGACGATCGCCACGGCCGGCGTGCTGGTGGCCGGGCTCGGCGTCGGGCCCTCGGTCGCCGACGACAGTGACGGCACCAGCGACACCGCCTCGGCCCGCGGCAGCCTCTCCGGCGCGCAGGGCGGCTACCGCGGACGCAACCAGACCTCCGACGGCAAGCCGGGCATCGTCGTCGGTCCCCCGCCGAGCCTCCGCGGACGCTCGGTGCAGGTGAAGAACGACGTCAGCTACCAGATCGCACCCGGCGTCGTGCTGCGCGAGTGGGACCAGGTCGACGGCCGCCAGCCGGTCGGCCAGGTGCGGATGAACCTCGTCACCGTCGACCTCAACGCCCCGGACCTCTCCTTCGAGGAGCTGTCCCCCACCTACGTCACGAGCCGCAAGAAGGTCAGCCAGCTCGGCGGCTGGAACGACGCGCTCACCGCGGTCAACGGCGACTTCTTCGACATCGGCAGCACCGACGCACCGCTCGGCATCTCGGTCAACCGCGAGAAGGGTGTCCTCAACGGCTCGCGCGACGGCTGGATCCCGGGGGTCAACTCCACCCTGTGGTTCGACGACTCCGGTCCGCACGTCAGCCCGCTGAGCCTGCAGTACACGATCCGGCAGCGGAAGGCCTGGACCGTCAGCGGGCTCAACCACCCGAGCATCACCGCGGGCCAGATCGGTGTCTACAACTCCGACTGGCACCGCACCGAGGGCTACAAGGTGACCGCGGGCAAGAAGCGCGCCCGCGAGGTCGTCCTGCGCAAGAACCGGGTCATCTCGAACCGGCCGAAGCTCTCCAGCGGCCGCAAGATCCACAAGAAGGAGCGGGTGCTGATCGGCACCGGCAGCGCGGCCGGCAAGCTCAAGACGCTCAAGCGCGGCAAGAAGATCACGCTGTCGCAGAACATCGTGGGCGGCCGCCCCACCGTCGCCATCAGCGGTGACCGGCCGCTGCTGGTCAACGGCGTGCGCACCGTCATCAACAACACCATCGCGCACCCGCGTACGGCGGTCGGCATCGACGCCGACGGGCGCAAGCTCTTCATCCTCGTCGTCGACGGCCGCTCGGCCGCGAGCCGCGGCTACACCATGGTCGAGCTGGCCGACCTGATGATCGCCCTCGGCGCGGAGAACGCGATCAACCTCGACGGCGGCGGCTCCTCGGCGATGTACACCCGCACCGGCACCGGTGCGATGGGCATCGTCAACGAGCCCTCCGACGGCGGCGAGCGCCTGGTGCCCAACGCGTTCGGCGTGGTCTACCACGCACCGCTGCCCCCGGTGGTCCCGATCCTGCCGCCGACGGTGCCGCCGACCGAGACCCCGACCACGACCCCGATTCCGCCGACGACCACGCCGACTCCCTGACCGGGGCTCAGGCGTTCGGCGCGGCGAACAGCACGACGTACGTCACCGGCGCCAGGCACTGGACGGTGCTCTTCGGCAGCACCGGGACGACCTCGAAGCCGGCCTCGCCGGCCTCGATCGCCACGCTCGTCGGCGCGTCGCAGCCGATGTGCGCGACGGCACCGTAGGGCGTGGCGTCGGGCGACTCCGCGGCGAGGTCCGCCACGGTCGCCGAGACGCTCTCCCCGAGCCCGGAGCGCAGCTCCACGGCGAAGTCCGCGACGGCCTGCTCGGTGTCGAGGGCGAAGGCGATCGTCGAGACCGAGCCGCCGCCCTCGGTCGCGCCGACCACCGTGGCCTCGGCGATCCCGGCCGAGCCGGTCGCCTCCACTGTCCGGACGTTGGGACCGGAGGGCTCGCTCGTCGGCTCCTCGGTCGGCTCGGGCGCCGGCTCGGTCGACTCGGGCTCGGCAGGCGTGCTCGACGAGGGCGCCGGGTCGGTGGCGGTGTCCTCGGTCGTGTCGTCACCGCAGGCGGCCAGGCCGGCCGCGAGCCCGAGGGCGACGAGCACCCCGGCGGCGGAGCGGGTGCGGCGGGGGGCGGGCTGGGGCGTGCGCGTCCGAGTAGTCATGGTGGTCAGACGTTAGCCGTGACGGGCCGGATCCCTGCTGAGGCCGGGCGCGCCGTCGACGCCGCGACACCCCGACTGGCAGGCTGGGCGCCATGGAGGACCCCGCATGAGCGAGCAGGAGCCGGTGCGCGAGGCCGTACGTGCCTATGCGGCCCTGCAGCCGCAGCTCGCGTCCGCCACCCAGGCCTACGTCGCCCTCATCCAGGTCCTCCTCGACGACGCCGGCATCGACTACCTCAGCGTCACCGGGCGCACGAAGAGCGTGGCGTCGTTCGCGGCGAAGGCCAACCGCACCGAGGGCGGACGCCCCCTCTACCCCGACCCGCTCGAACAGATCACCGACCAGATCGGGGTCCGCGTCATCACCTACGTCCACAGTGACGTCGCGGCCGTCGCCGAGGTGCTCGACGACGAGCTGGTGATGCTCGACGACCGCGACCTGGGCGAGGAGACGGCCCGGTCCGGTCGCTTCGGCTATGCCAGCCGGCACCTGCTGGTCGAGACCCGCCCCGGTGCCGAGCTCCCCGTGCTCGAGGACCACCGGGCGAGCGTCCAGGTGCGCACCGTGCTGCAGCACGCGTGGGCGGAGTTCGAGCACGACATCCGCTACAAGGGCAACGTCCCCGAGGACGCCGCGGCCGACCTCGACCGTCGCTTCACCCTCGCCGCGGGGCTGATCGAGCTCGCCGACCGCGAGTTCGCCACGATCCGCGAGCGCATCCAGGCCGCCGCGCCCGGCAGCACCACCGAGCCGGAGGCCGACCGCATCGTCGGCCAGGACCTCGCGACCTTCCTCGCCGGCCACTACAGCGACGCCGGCTGGTCGCACACCGACCACTACGACTGGATCGCCGACCTCCTCACCCAGCTCGGCATCGACAGCGTCGACGACCTCGCCGACCTGCTCACCTCCGTCGACGCCGACGCGGTGATCCGCCGGATGGGCTACCGCTACCCCGCCGGAGCCGTACGCCGCCTCGACGACGCCCTGCTCGCGATCTTCGGCGAGCAGTACGTCACCCTCGCCGGCAACAGCCACCGGGTCCCGCTGCTGCGCGCGCGGCTCGAGAAGCTGACGACTCCCGAGACCTGAGGATCGCGCTCAGGCGGGCACCCTAGGGTTGAGCCATGAGCCGCCCTTCCTGGACGACCCTTGCCCCGATCGTGGCCATGGTCGCCCTCGTGCCAGCGTGGTTCGCCCATCCCGAGGGGATCGTCCTCGGCGTGCTGGCGGTTCTGCTCGTGGCCGCCGTGCTGGCCGCCGTCCACCACGCCGAGGTGGTGGCGCATCGCGTCGGCGAGCCCTACGGCTCACTGGTCCTGGCGGTCGCGGTCACCATCATCGAGGTCGGCCTGATCGTCACCTTGATGGTCACCAGCGACAAGGACGCTGCCGGACTGGCCCGCGACACCGTCTTCGCGGCCGTGATGATCACCCTCAACGGCATCGTCGGCATCTCGCTGCTGGTGAGTGCGCTCAAGCACCACCTCGCGGTCTTCAACCCCGAGGGCACCGGAGCCGCGCTGGCGACCGTGATCGCGCTGGCCGTGCTCTGCCTGGTGGTGCCGGCGGTCACCACGTCCGAGCCCGGCCCGGAGTTCACCGGCGCCCAGCTGGCCTTCGCCGCGATCGCGTCGCTGGCCCTCTACGGCATGTTCGTCTTCACCCAGACCATCCGGCACCGCGACTTCTTCCTCCCGGTCGCCCCGGGACAGTACGTCCCGATGGTGGCCACCAAGGCCGAGGCCGCGGCCGCCGCCTCCGACCGGGCCGCCGACCGGGCCGCCGACCGGACCTACGAGCGGGAGGCGGCCTCCGACGGCTTCGAGCACCAGCCCGTCGACCTCGACGAGGACGGCCACGCCGACCCGCCCACCGACCGGGCCGCGCTCGCCAGCCTCGGTCTGCTCGTCGTCTCGCTGGTCGCGGTCGTCGGCCTGGCCAAGATCGAGTCCCCGGCCATCGAGTCCGGCGTCGCGGCGTTGGGCTTCCCGCAGGCGGTCGTCGGTGTGGTGATCGCCCTGCTGGTGCTCGCCCCCGAGTCCATCGCGGCCGTCCGAGCGGCTGCCCGCCAGCGGGTGCAGGTCAGCCTGAACCTCGCGCTCGGCTCGGCGATGGCCTCCATCGGGCTGACCATCCCCGCCATCGCCGTCGCCAGCATCTGGCTCGACGGCCCGCTCGAGCTCGGGCTCAACCAGCTGCAGACGGTGCTCCTGCTGCTGACCGCCGCCGTGTCGATCCTCACCGTCGTGCCCGGGCGCGCCAAGCCGCTGCAGGGCGGCGTGCACCTGGTCCTCTTCGCCTCGTTCCTGTTCCTGACGATCGCGCCCTGAGGGCCGGCCGCCGCGGGGGTGGCGGCACACGGCATGTTCCCGGCCCGAGCCCGTGTCGTCTGCCGCCACCCTCGAAGGCCGGCACGTCGTCCGCCGCCACCCTCGAAGGCAGCCGCTCCGACACGCACCACGGCCCGACAGGTCATCCTGTCGGGCCGTGATCGGCGTGGCTCAGCCGAAGTACGTGCGGTAGATCTTGTCGTAGCTGCCGTCCTGGCGCAGGTCGGCGAGCACGCTGTTGATCTCGCGCAGGAGCGGGATGTTGCCGTCCTTCTTCACCGCCATGCCGTACTGCTCACCGGTGTCGAACTCGCGGGCCAGCTTCAGCCGCGGGTTGTCGGAGACGAACTGTCCCGACACCGTGTTGTCGAGCATCGCGGCGTCGAGCTCGCCGGCGGCGAGCGCCGCCTGCAGGTCGGCCGCGTCGTCGTACGCCCTCACCTGGGTGCTGTCCGGGGCGAAGTCGCTCAGGTAGGTCTCGCCAGTGGTGTCCTTCTGCACGCCGACGCGCTTGCCGGCGAGCTCCTCGACCGCGTCGAGGCCCGAGCCGCGGGGCGTGATGAGCGCCTGCTTGGCGTCGAAGTAGGGGCTGGAGAAGTCGAGCACGCGCGCCCGTTCGCCCGTGATGGTCATCGCGGAGATGGCCACGTCGCAGACGTCGTTGTTGAGCGAGTCGCCCGAGGTGATGTCGTCGAAGGACACGTCGATCACGTCGAGGTCGGCCTCCAGCGAGTCGGCCACCTTGCGGATGAGGTCGATGTCGAAGCCGGTCGGCTTGCCCTTCTCCTCGTACTCGAACGGCGCGTAGGGCATGTCGGTGCACACCGTCAGCGCGCCCTCGAAGACCAGGGACACCTCGGTGAGGGAGTCGGCCGACTCCCCGCTGGCGGCACCTCCGCAGGCACCCAGCGTGGCCATCAGCGCCACGGAGGACAGGACCGCGGCGGCGGTGCGGGCGGGCCCACGGAGGACGGGAGAGCGACGGTCGGTCATGGGTTCAGTTCGCATTCACGGTGAGCGACTCACGAAGCCGCAGGAGCGAGTATTCGGTGATCTTCACGAGCGCGCCCTTGGCCTGCTCGCGGTCGCGGGCGTCGAGGCTGATGATCGGTACGTCGGCGGGCAGGGCCAGCGCGGCGGCGATCTCCTCGGCGGGGTAGCGCGGGACGCCGTCGAACTCGTTGACGGCGACGATGAAGGGGATGCCCTTGGACTCGAAGTAGTCCAGCGGCGAGAACGACTCGTCGAGACGGGCCACGTCGACCAGCACGATGGCGCCGATGGCGCCGCGGCACAGGTCGTCCCACATGAACCAGAAGCGCCGCTGGCCGGGCGTGCCGAAGAGGTAGAGGACCAGGTCCTCCGCCAGCGTCAGTCGACCGAAGTCCATGGCCACGGTGGTCGTGGCCTTCGTGGGCACGGCGGCGAGATCGTCGACGCCCTCGGACTCGTTGGTGACGAGTGCCTCGGTGCGCAGCGGGTCGATCTCCGACACGGCGCCGACGAGCGTCGACTTGCCGACGCCGAAGCCGCCGGCGATGACGATCTTCGTCGACGCAGCGGCTCGCTGTGCCTTAGTAGTTTCGAAGTCCACGGAGGGTCCTTTCGATGAGCTCGAGACGCTCATCTGTCGACGACTTGTCGGAGATGGTGGCCTGGATCCGGATGAGTCCCTGCTCGATGAGGTCGCCCAGCAGCACCCGGGTGACGCCGATCGGCATCTTGGTGAGGGCCGAGACCTCGGCCACGGATCGGCGGTCGCAGACCTCGAGAACCTGCGCGGCAGAAGGGGAGAGGACGGGCGCCTCCGCACCAGCCTGGAGGCGCAACGTGGCCTCCATGGCCAGGTCGACACTGGTGGCCGTCCGACCTGCGGTGATGGTGTAGGACCGGATCAGGCGGGGGCGGTAGGCGCCCTCGTCCTCCGGCTCGTGTGGCGGCGTCATGGCGGTGAGCTGACTCAGCCGCCCGTACCGACGCGGGCCTGGGCCTCGACGGTACGTCCCACGCGGTCCACCAGCAGGGCCATCTCGTAGCCCACCTGGCCGATGTCGGCCTCCTCGGTGGTGAGGACGGTGAGGTTCGACCCGTCACCGACGCTCATCAGCATGAGGAAGCCCATCTCCATCTCGACGATGGTCTGCATCACCGAGCCGCCCTCGAAGAGGCGGGCGGCGCCGACCGCGAGGCTGGCGAGGCCGGAGGAGACGGCGGCCACCTGCTCGGCCCGCTCACCGGGGATGCTGGTGCTCGAGGCCATCAGGAGACCGTCGGCGGAGACGAGGATGGCGTGCGCGGCGTCGGGGACCTCCTCGACGAAGCGCGACATCACCCAGTCGAGGTCGCGGTCGTCACCGGCGGAGCCGACGGCGGGGGCGGCGGATTCGTGCGTCATGCGGGGCCTGCTTCCGTGTGCTGAGAGGGACTCTGGACTGCCTTGCGGCCGCGGGACACGCCCGCCTTGTGTGCCTGGAGACGGCGGCGGATCGCCTCGGGGTCACGCGTCTTGGCCGCCGTGGGCGGGGTCACGCTACCGGGGACCAGGCGCTCCCCGGGAGCGCGTCGCGGCAGTCCGGTGACGGTGGACTCGGCCACCGGCGCCTCCTCCGCGGCCTTCTCCGCGATCTCCCATCCGCGGTCGATCTCGGTGTGGTGGAACTCGCCCTCGCCCTCGCTGGCGAGCCAGCCCGAGCGCATCGACTTGAAGATGGGCGAGTCGCTGCCGGCGCGGACGGTCGCACCGTTGCCGTTGCCGTTGCCATTGGCCGCGTGACCGTTGCTGCCGTTCTGGCCGTGGCCGTTGGTCGCGAGGTCGGTGGTGGCCAGCGGGGCGTACGCACTGCCGAGGACGTCGGCACCGTACGCCGCCGCAGCGGGCTCGCGCGCCGGGGCCGGCGCGGGCGCCTCCTCGGCGACCGGCACGGGCTCCGGCTCGGGCTCCGGCTCGGGCTCGGGCTCGACCTGGGCCACGACCGGCTCCGGCTCGGGCTCCGGCTCGACGTGGGCCACGACGGGCTCGGGCTCGACGGCGGGCTCGGGCTCGACGGCGGCCGGCTCGGGCACGGTCCCGGGCTGCGAGCTGCCGAGGCCCAGCGGATCGGCGGCGTCGACCTCGACGTCAGGCCGCCGGGTCACGGCGACGGCGGTCTGCTCGGGCTCGGGGAGCACCTCGGGCTCCGGCTCGACCGGCACCTCCGCAGCGGGCTGCTGCGGGGCGTCGAAGGCGTCGTCGGGCAGGGGGTCCGAGAGCGGGTCGGCGGCCCGGGCGGGCTCCTCGACCGGCGCCTCGACGGTGGCGACGGGCTCGGCGGCGGGCTCGGGGGCCGGGGTGGGCTCCGATGCCCGGGCCTCCTCGACGGCCTGTGCCCGCTGGCGCGAGGCCAGCGCGGTGATCGGGACGACGGAGGCGACCTTCTCGGCCCTTCCCGCGGCGTCCGATGCGGCGGCCGGTGCCGGGGCGGCGTCGGCGGCGGGCTCGGCGCGCTTGCCGAACAGCGGGCCGGTGGCACCGGAGGTCTCCGGCGGCAGGAAGGCGTCGGCGCCGGTGCGCGGCATGTTGGCGCCGGGCTCGCGACGGGGCAGCAGGCTCTCGAGCGAGGGCCGGTCCGGCGTCGGGGCAGAGGCCGCGGCGGCAGGTGCAGCGACGGGGACAGCCGGCTCCGGGGTGGCGGGCGCGGTCGGTGCAGCCACGGGAGCGGCGGCAGCAGCAGCCGGCGCGGCGGCCTTGTCGGTCACCTTCGCGGCCGCCTTGTCGGCCGCCTTGGCCTGGGCCTTCTCCACGCGGGCCCGGTTGCGCGCCTCGCGCTTGGACTCGGTCTTCGCAGCGACGGCGGAGGCGTCGAGGGTCTCGGCCACCGGCGCGGCGGCCGCGGCAGCGGCGACGGCCGGAGCGGCGGCAGGCGCGCTGGTCTGCGGCAGGTCGGGCAGCACCGACGGCGGGAGCACGACGGAGGCCGTCATGCCGCCCCCGGGGTTGCGCGCCAGGCTGGCGGTGATGCCGTGGCGCTCGGCGAGGCGGGAGACCACGAACAGGCCCATGCGACGGGCGGTGTCGGGCGTCGCCTCGGCACCGTGGCGCAGGTCGCCGTTGAGCTGCTCGAGCTCGGCCGGGGGCACGCCCAGGCCGGAGTCGGTGATGGTGATGGTGACGCCGTCCTCGCCGAGCTTCGCGGCCAGGCGCACCGGCTCGGCGGGCGGCGAGAAGCTGAGCGCGTTGTCGACGAGCTCGGTGAGCAGGTGGACCACGTCGGCGGCCGCCTCGTCACCCACGCGGGTGCTGAGGTGCGACAGGATCTGCACGCGCTGGTAGTCCTGCACACCGGAGGTCGCAGCCTGGAGGGCCTCGCCGACGGTGAGGCTGAACTGTCCGGCCGCACGGTTCGGTGCGTCGGCGAGGATCAGCAGCGAGTCGGCCGTACGACGCATGCGCGAGGCGAGGTGGTCGAGGCGGAAGAGCGACTCGAGGCGCTTGGGGTCCTCCTCGTCGTGCTCGAGGCGCTCGATCTGCGCGAGCTGCTGGTTGACCAGCGAGGTCGAGCGGCGCGACAGCGTCACGAACATCGCGTTGACCGTCTGGCGCAGCTGGGCCTCACCCGAGGCGAGGTGGATGGCCTGGCGGTGGAGGTCGTCGACCGCACGCGCGACCTGGCCGATCTCCTCGTTGGTGGTGACGTCGATCGTCCGGATCGGCTCGGGCTCCTGGCCGGCCCGGATCCGGGCGACGGCGTCGGGCAGGCGGTGGCGGGCCACGGCGAGCGCACCCTCGCGGACCTTGCCGATCGGCTCGAGGAGGCTGCGGGCCACGAAGAGGGCCAGCAGGACGGCGGCGGCGAGGGCCAGCAGCGTGAGCACCGCACCGACGAGGGCGTTGCGCTGGGCGTCCGAGGCGGCCTCGTCGAGGGTCTCGGTCACACCGGTCACCAGCGTCTGGGTGATCTCGTCGTAGGGCGCGTAGGCGTCGCGGCCGTCGAGGTTGGTGGCGGAGTCGTCGCGGATCTGGCCCGCGTGGCGGGTGTTCTGCGTGCGCAGGAGGGCGGTCTGCTCGTCCGCGCCCTCGACGGAACCGGCGAGACGGTCGATGGCCGCAGCCTCAACGCCGATCTCCGAGAAGAGCTCCTGCGAGCTCGACTGCGACAGGGTGGTGGCGACGAGGCCCTGCTGGAGGGCCAGGGACAGCCGGCCGCTCATGGCCTGCGAGAGCTGCTCGAGGCGGGGCTCGGGGGTCTCCTGGGCGGCGTTCACGCTCGTGATGAGCTGCGAGACGCTCGACTCCAGCTGGCGCACGAGGGCGATCCACGTCGCAGGGCCGAGGTTCTCGGCGCCGACGCCGCGCATGGCCTGGCTGAGGTCGAGGAGCGCGTCGACGTGGGCGGCCTGGCGCTCGTTCAGGTCGGCGGCCTCGCGGGCCTGGCCCAGCGTCTCCGCGGACGTGGCGATGTCGCTGATGGAGTCGATGAGGTCGCCCTGGCTGGCGGCGCTGTCGGTCTGCGCGGCGACCATCGCAGCCTCGGAGGCGGTCAGGTAGTCGATCGCCGGCTGGATGATGGTGACCTGGCGGGCGCTGCTCGCGGCCTGGCGGGAGTCGCTGTAGTCGCCGGTCACGCGCAGCCCACCGAGCACGGCGGCGAGCAGCAGCGGGATGGCGAGCGCGAGCGCCATCTTGCGGCGCAGCGGCCATCCTGCGACCGAGAGACCCGCGCCCCTGCGGGGCTGGGCTGCATCTTGAGTCATGTGTGCCTCGCGATTGGTGAGCGACTTCGACGACGAAACGTGCCCCGGGGGGACCGGAGCAGACTCAACTTAAAGAGTCCGGCGACATTCCGTGGCGTTTTGGCAGAACTGTGGTGATCAGGGTGTAACGGGGTCTAGCGCAGTGCATCTGAGCGTGCGGAGCGTCCCACTGGCACCCCTGGCATCACTACTGCTGGGTCCAGAGCGTGGGAAGTGACGAGTGTGGCTGAGCCACTGCGAGCTACGCAGATGATTTCTGGACATTTCCCTGACATCTCGGACCTCTTCCCTCCGCCCTCGCGGTGCGGCACGATCACCGCCATGACCCTCCTTCTCGGGAAGGGCCGCTCCCGCACGAGCGCCCTTGTCACCTCCCTCACCCTCGCCCTGTCCCTCTCGCTCTCGCTGGCCCTGTCGCTCGCGGTGCCGGTGCTCATTCCCTCGGCGACCGCCCCCGCGGCCGCGGCCACGCCGATCACCGTCAGCCAGGCCATCGGCCAGCAGACCGGCGTCACGCAGACCGTCCGCGGCTACGTCGTCGGCCAGCCGACCGCCACCAGCACCGTCGTGCGCTCCGGCTTCCCCAACGACTACGCGCTGGCGATCGCCGACTCCGCATCGACGACGAGCACCTCGTCGATGCTCTACGTGCAGATCCCCTCGGTCTTCCGCTCCCAGTGGGGCCTGCGCACCAACCCGTCGCTGATGGGCAAGCAGATCGACGTCACCGGCGCGCTGTCGGCGTACTTCTCCCACCCGGGCATGACGAGCACGTCCGCCTTCGCGCTCTCCGGCGGCGGGACCTCCGAGCCGCCGCCCACCGGCGGCACCAGCCCGTGGGACTCCACCTACTACGCCCTGGCCGTCGGCAAGTCCGGCACCGCGCTGCGCACCGCGCTGCACGACATCATCGACGACCACACGAAGCTGTCGTACGACGCGGTGTGGACCGCGCTCAAGGACACCGACCAGGACCCCAGCAACACCGCCAACGTCATCGAGCTCTACACCGGTCGCTCGATCTCCAAGTCGAGCAACGGCGGCAGCACTGGCAACTGGAACCGTGAGCACGTGTGGGCACAGTCGCGCGGCGGCTTCACCACCAGCGCCGGTCCGGGCACCGACCTGCACCACATCCGGCCCGAGGACGTCACCGTCAACAGCATCCGCGCCAACAAGGACTTCGACAACGGCGGCTCCGCGGTCTCCGGCTGCAACGACTGCTGGACCGACTCCAACTCGTTCGAGCCGCGCGATGCGGTCAAGGGCGACGTCGCGCGGATGCTGCTCTACATGGCGATCCGCTACGAGGGCGGCGACGGCTTCAACAACCTCGAGATGAGCTCGACGGTCGGCACGTCCTCCACGCTGATCGGCGACCTCGAGACGCTGCTGGCCTGGAACGCCGCCGACCCGGTCAACACCTTCGAGATGCGGCGCAACGACCGCATCCACGCCCAGTGGCAGGGCAACCGCAACCCCTTCATCGACCACCCGGAGTGGGCCGCCGCCATCTGGAACTGAGTCGACGCCGCCCCTCAGCCGCCCGAGCCGTGGCTGTGGGGCGGCACGACCGGACCCTCGGAGGGCTGCACCACGACGAAGCCGGGACCCTGGAAGGCGTACTGGAAGGCCTCGCCGGTGCCGCCGCGCAGCATCGACCTCATGTTCATCGAGCTGACCACCTGCGGAACGAGGCCGGCCGACCAGCAGACGGCAGCGTTGATGTCGACGAAGGTCGGCGTCTGTGAGCAGTCGAGGATCAGCGGCTGACCGTCGCTGGTGAGCGCCACGGTGCCGTGGCCCTGGACGAGGGTGTTGAACATGCCGCCGCTCATCATCCCCGCGCCCTTGACCCGGTGGACGTCGTACTCGAGCGAGGCGTCCATCGCCAGCAGCGCGCTGCCGTTGACCGAGAGCCCGTCGCCCTCGAGGCCGACGAGGAAGACGTCCTTGGCGGCG
Source organism: Nocardioides furvisabuli (assembly GCA_964021995.1). Classification (GTDB taxonomy): domain Bacteria; phylum Actinomycetota; class Actinomycetes; order Propionibacteriales; family Nocardioidaceae; genus Nocardioides; species Nocardioides furvisabuli_A. The sequence goes on from CAXHZJ010000017.1 coordinate 48,984, forward strand.
TCGGCGAAGAAGACCTCGCCCTGCCCGGCGACGGTCATGAGCGGGGTGTCCTCCGAGGTCACCAACCGGCGCATCATCTTGCCGATGGAGCCGGCCGACTTGTGCTCGAAGCTCACCTGGCCCTGGTAGGCGACCATCGACCCCTTGGCGGCGAGCACCGGCTCGCCGAGCACCACCCGCAGCGTCTTGCGGTGGTGGAGGCTGAACCGCTCGGCGGTCGCGTTCTCCTGGTTGGCCTGGTCGAAGAGCTCGCTGCGCATGTGTTCCCCCAGTGCTGGTCGTGTCGTCGGCGGCCCGATCGGCCGCCCGGCGCGAGCCTAGCGATCCGGCTCAGGGCGCGCGGTTGCCGCGGGCGTCCTCCTGCGCGAGGAGCCCGTCGAGGTCCTTGAGCCGGTCGAGCCCGTTGACCGCGCGGGCCATGCGGTGGTTGCCGGCGAAGGTCTCGCGGTGCCGGTCGAGGAACCACCAGTAGCCCGCGGTGAACGGGCAGGCGTCGTCGCCCACCCGTACCTTGGGGTTGAAGCGGCACGAGCCGCAGTGGTCGGACATCGTGTTGATGTAGGCGCCACCGGACGTGTAGGGCTTGGTCGCCATCACCCCACCGTCGGCGTGCTGCGACATGCCCACCACGTTGGGCACCATCACCCAGTCGTAGCCGTCGACGAAGGCCCGGTGGAACCAGTCGGTGACCTGCGTCGGCGCCCACCCGCGCTGGAGGGCGTACGAGCCCAGGACCATCAGTCGCGGGATGTGGTGCACCCAGCCGTGCTCGGCGACCTTGTCGAGGGTGTGCGACAGGCAGCGGGCGTCGGTGGCGGCGCCGTCGAGCTCGGCGAACCACTGCGGCACGCGCTCGGTGGCGCGCAGCGCGTTCTCCCGGCGGTAGTCGTCGCCCTGGTGCCAGTAGAGGTGCCAGACGTAGTCGCGCCACCCGATCACCTGCCGCACGAAGCCCTCGACGCTGGCGATCGGCGCCGCCCCGCTCCGGTAGGCCGCCTCTGCGCGCTCGACGACCTCGAGCGGGTCGAGCAGGCCGAGGTTCATCGGGGCGCTGACCAGGCTGTGCGCCATCCAGTCGTCGCCCTCGAGGATCGCGTCCTCGTGGGCGCCGAAGTCGGGCAGCCGGTGCTCGACGAAGTGCTCGAGCGCGGCGAGCGCCTCGCGACGGGTGGCGGCGAACCGGCGCGGCCCGTCGCGACCGATGGTCTCGATGCCGAGGTCGCGCTCCCAGCGGTCGAGGTCCTCGCGCACCTCGGCGTCGATGTCGTCCTCGCTCGGCCACCCCGGCTCGGTGACGCCGAGGGTCGAGGCGCCCTTCGGAGCCGGCTCGCGGTTGTCGTGGTCGAAGTTCCACCTGCCGCCGGCCGGCTCCGCGCCGTCGACCAGCACGCCGTGGGCGAGCCGGGCGCGACGGTAGAAGTCCTCCATCAGCAGACGCTTGCCGCCCCGGCCCTCGGCCCAGCGCTCGAAGTCCTCCCGGGCGGTGGCGAAGCCGCGCGGCGGCAGGACCGTCGCGCCGAGCCGCTCGACCAGCCCCAGCGCGGCGTACGACGTCGGGTGGAGGACCTCGACCTCGTCGCGCTCCTGCGCCTCGCGCACGACCTCGGCGTAGGTCCCGGCCTGCACGTAGGTCAGCCGGTCGCCGAAGTCGGCGGCGCGGTGCCGCATCGCGCTCAGCACGAGGTGCGCCTTGGCCCGGTGGAAGCGGCGGCGCCGGAAGACACCCGTCGACTCCACCATCAGCAGCGGCCCGCGGTGGTCGTCGACGAAGTGCGGGCCGAGCTGGTCGCCGAAGAGCCAGCGGGTCGTCATGCCCGTCAGCCTAGGAGCGGTGCCCTCAGGCCCGCTCGACCTCGCTCTGGAGCTTGAGGACGGTGGTGCCGTCCTCCTGCTCGATGACGTAGGCCGGGTCGTCGTCGCTGCCGTGGCGGGTGACCTCGTTGCCCTTGGTCGTGCGGGAGACGTCGTCGTGGTGGACCTCCGTCACGGTGCCCTCGGCCCACGAGGAGCCCCACTTCCACTTCACTGTCGTGCCGGTGCGGATCGCCATGCCCCTACGGTGCCACCGGGCACCGACACCGGCCTCACCCCAGGGCGTGCCTCTCAGGAGCGGACGTGCATCCGCTCCCCCTGCGGCCCGAAGATCGCCAGCACCTCGGCGGGCGTCGGGCCGGGGTTGCCGATCCAGTGAGGCGTGCGCGTGTCGAACTCGACGACCTCGCCGGGCTCGAGCGTCAGGTCGCGCGTGCCGAGGACGAGCCGGACGCGCCCGCTGAGGACGTAGAGCCACTCGTAGCCCTCGTGGGTCTGCAGCGTGGGCGACGGGTCCCCCCTGTCGACCGGCATGACCATCTTGAAGGACTGCAGCCCGCCCGGGCGACGGGTGAGCGAGATGAAGGTGCGACCGTGCCGCACCACCGGCTTGGAGCGGATCCGCGGGTCGCCGGTCTCGGGTGCGTCGACGAGCTCGTCGAGCGCGACCCGGTGGGCGCGAGCCAGCGGGAGCAGCAGCTCGAGCGTGGGCTTGCGCTGCCCGGACTCCAGCCGGGAGAGCGTGCTCACCGAGATGCCGGTCTCCTCGGCGAGGTCGGTCAGCGTCGCGTCCCGCTCCAGCCGCAGCTGGCGCAGCCGCGGCCCGACGTTGCGTAGCACTCCCTCGTCGTCCATGCGATGAGTTTGCCATTACGGCAAGGATGTTTGTCAAGAGCGCGAAATCCATCGACCATGAATGACATGAGCGATGACATGACTTTCGACGTGGTGGTGGTCGGCGGCGGCGTGGCCGGCCTGAGCGGTGCGATGGCCCTCGGCCGCTCCCGGCGGTCGGTGCTGGTGATCGACGCCGGCGAGCCCCGCAACGCCCCTGCCGACCACGCGCACAACTACCTCGGGCGCGAGGGCGTCCCCCCGCTCGAGCTGCTCGAGATCGGCCGCTCCGAGGTGGCGGCGTACGGGGTCGAGGTGCTCACCGACCGGGTCGTGGGCCTGTCCGGAGAGGCGGGCGCCTTCCTCGTCACGACCGAGGGCGGTCGCCGCGTCACCGCACGACGGGTCCTGGTGACGGGCGGCGTCACCGACGAGCTCCCCGACGTGCCCGGTCTCGCCGAGCGGTGGGGCAAGGACGTGCTGCACTGCCCCTACTGCCACGGCTGGGAGGTCCGCGACCAGCGGATCGCCGTCCTGGGCACCACGCCGATGGCCGGGCACCAGGGGCTGCTCTTCCGCCAGCTCTCCGACGACGTGACCCTGGTCGTCTTCGACGGCGTCGACCTGCCCGTCGAGGAGCTGGAGAAGATGGCCGCCATCGGCGTGCGGATCGTGCACGGCACGCCGCAGGAGGTCGTCACCACGGACGACGGCAGCGCGCTGGTCGGGCTCCGCCTCGCCGACGGCTCGGTGCTCGAGCGCGACGCGATCGTGGTGGCGTCGATGCCGCACGTGCGCGTCGACTACCTCGGCCCGCTCGGCATCGAGCCGGCGCCGTTCGAGATGAACGGCGTCGCCTACGGCTCGGTCGTCCCGGTCGAGCCGACCGGGGCCACCTCGGTGCCCGGCATCTTCGCGGCCGGCAACGCCACCGACATCTCGATGATCCTCATCGCGTCCGCGGCGCACGGGGTCCGCGTCGGCGCGTGGATCAACGCCGAGCTCGCGAGCGAGGAGGCGGCGGCCGCGGTCGCGGAGCGGAGGGGCAGCCTCTTCGAGCGACCCGCGTGGGAGGAGCGCTACTCCGGCGACAAGGTCTGGAGCGGCCGGGTCAACGTGCAGCTCGCCGCCGAGGCCGCCGACCTCCCGCCTGGTCGGGCGCTCGACGTCGGGTGCGGTGAGGGCGGCGACGTCCTGTGGCTGGCCGAGCGGGGCTGGCAGGTGACGGCGTCGGACTTCGCCGAGGCGGCCCTGGCCCGCGTGACGCAGCATGCCGCAGAGGCCGGTCTCGGCGACCGCGTCGAGACCCGGCTGCTCGACGTCCGCACGTTCGAGCCCGACGGCGAGACCTGGGACCTCGTCACCGCGCACTTCGTGCACCTGCCCGACGGCGGCATGGTCGATGTCGTACGCCGCCTCGCGTCCGCGGTCGCCCCGGGCGGGACGCTGCTCGTCGTCGGCCACGCCCCGAGCGACGTCCACTCCGGGCTCCGCCACGGCCACGACTCCTTCATGCACACCGCCGACCAGCTCCTGCCCGCGCTGGGCGAGGAGTGGCAGGTCGAGGTGTGCGAGTCGCGGCCGCGGACCCAGCCGCACCCGGAGACGGGCGAGGAGATCGCGATCGCCGACGCGGTCCTGCGGGCCCGCCTCGAGGGCTGAGGTCTCCCGGGCGGTCGGCATGATGGGGACATGACGTCTCGGGACATGCCCCTCGTGCCGCCTGCCCGCCAGTGGTGGACGGTCATCCCCTTCCTCGTCGCCGTCACGGTCGTGGCGTGCGTCGGCGGGCTGGCGGCCTCGTCGGCGCAGGCGACCTACCGCGCGCTCGACCTGCCGCCCTTCGCTCCCCCGGCCTGGCTCTTCGGCCCGGTGTGGTCGGTGCTCTACCTGCTCATCGCGGTCGCCGGGTGGCTGCTGTGGCGGGCCCGCGGCTGGGACGGCGTGCTGTGGCTGTGGGCGGGCCAGCTGGTCCTCAACCTGGCGTGGACGCCGCTGTTCTTCTCCGCCGACCGCTACGTCCTGGCGCTGGTCGACATCGTCGTGCTCGACGTCGCGGTGGCTGCGCTGATCGCGCTGGCGTGGCGCACCTCGCGGGTCGCCGCCTGGCTGCTCGTTCCCTACCTCGCGTGGACCTGCTTCGCGACGGCACTCAACGCCGGCATCGTCGTCCTCAACTGAGCCGGCCCCGGCTCAGCGGGCGTTGCCAGGCTCGAGCCCCAGGCGTGCCAGCACCAGCGCCGCGATCCGGTCCACCGGGACTGCTGGGTCGACGTCCATCCCGCGCTCGTCGGGGCGCAGTGGCTCGAGGGTGTCGAGCTGCGACTCCAGCAGGCTCGGCGGCATGAAGTGGTCGCGGGAGCTCATCCGGTCGAGGATCATGTGCTTGTCGCCGGTGGAGTGGACGAAGAAGGTCCCCTCACCGCCGCGGCGGAGCACCTCGCGGTAGGACCGGCGCAGGGCGCTGCACGTGATGATCGTCGGCTCGCCCCTGGCGTCGCGCTCCGCGGTCCAGGCCGCCAGCGACTCCAGCCAGCCCCACCGGTCGGCGTCGGTGAGCGGGATGCCCTCGCGCATCTTGGCGACGTTGGCCTCCGGGTGGAAGTCGTCACCCTCCGCGTACGCCCAGCCCAACCGCTCCTGCACGGCGCGCGCCGCGGTGGACTTCCCCGACCCGGAGACGCCCATGAAGACGAGGTGGAGCGGGCCCACCGGGTCGGCCGTCATCCGACCGCCCACACGCCCAGGGCGATGACGAAGATCGCGACGCCGAGTGTGGTCTCCATGACCGTCCAGGTCTTCAGCGTGGTCTTGACGTCCATGCCGAAGAAGCGCCCGACCAGCCAGAAGCCGGAGTCGTTGACGTGCGACAGCACGGTCGCGCCGGCGGCGATGGCCAGGACGAGGGCGACGAGCTGCAGCGACGACGGGTCGGCCTCGGCCACCGCGGCGGACAGCAGGCCCGCGGTGGTGGTCAGCGCGACTGTGGCCGAGCCCTGCGCCACGCGCAGGATCGTCGCGATGACGAAGGCCGAGACGATCAGCGGCAGCCCGAGGTCGGCGAGGGAGTCCGACAGCGCCTCACCGATGCCGCTGTAGCGGAGCACGCCGCCGAACATGCCGCCCGCGCCGGTGATCAGGATGATCGCGCAGATCGGACCGAGCGCGTCGTTGAGCAGGCCCTCGATCTCGGCGCGCGAGTGGTGCCGGATCGTCAGGGTGTAGGTCGCCACCAGGAGGGCGATGAGCAGCGCGACCGGGGTCTGGCCGATGAAGATGAAGAAGTCCGCGACGCCACCGTCCTCGGCGATCGTCCCGTTGGTGCGCAGGGTGGTGAGGATCGTGTTGCCGGCGATGAGCAGGACCGGGAGCAGCAGGATCCCCAGCACGTGGGCGAAGCCGGGGCGGGCGCCCTCGTCGACCTCGCGACCGCCGGTGAGCACCGAGTCGTCGACCGGGACGTGCACCTTGCCGAGCCAGCCGATCGTCACGGCGTAGACGCCGACGGCCCACGCGACCACGGCAGCCACGACGCCCACCAGCAGCGTGAGGCCGATGCTCGCGCCGATCTCCGTGGCGGCGGTGACCGGGCCCGGGTGCGGCGGGACGATCGCGTGCATCGCGGCGAACGCGCCGGCCGCGGGCAGGGCGTACATCAGGACCGAGCCGCCGAAGCGCTTGGCGACCGAGAAGATGATCGGCAGGAAGACCACGAGGCCGGCGTCGAAGAAGATCGGCAGGCCGAAGAGCAGCGCCGCGATGCCGAGCGCCAGGGGCGCGCGCTTCTCGCCGAAGCGGCTGATCAGGGTGTCGGCCAGCACCTGCGCGCCGCCCGTCACCTCCAGCAGCCGACCGATCATCACGCCGAGGCCGACGAGCAGTGCCACGGCGCCGAGCGTGCTGCCGAAGGCGGCTATCGCGACCGACGGGACGTCCGCGAGCGGCACCCCCGCGGCCACGGCAGTGCCCATGCTGACGAGCACGAGCGCCACGAAGGCGTGCATCCGCAGCACGATGATGAGGACGAGCAGGACTGCGACGGCGAGCGCGGCGATGAGCAGCAGGGTGCCCGAGCCGTAGACGGGGGTCATGGTGTCCACGAGGTACCTCCGAGGTGGGTTGGCCTCACCCTAGGCGCCGCCTCCGACGCGCGGCACCTCCGTCGGGGCACTTGTCCACAGATTGCCGCGCAGGGGTGTCGCCGCGGCCGACTCGCTCGCCACCATCGGAGCCATGATCCTCTCGGGAAACCTCAGTCTCGACCGCGCCGCCCACGCCGCGGCCTCGTCCTCGATGTCAGCACGCCTCGCCGAGCTCGACCAGCGCCGTCGCGCCGCAGCCACCACGGTCGACGCGCTGCTCGCCTCCTGGCGCGGGGACGCCGCGACGCACTTCTCCTCGCGCTGGCAGGAGTGGGACGGTGCCGCCACGGACGTCGTCGACGCGCTGTCCGCCCTGCTCGGCGCGATCGACCTCGCGCGGGGCGACCTCGAGGCCTCCGACACCGGCAGCGCGGCGCGCGGCGACCAGCTGGCGGGGCGCCTCGGATGACGGCGTACGACGTCGACCTCGACGAGCTGCGCGCGGCCGTCCTCGAGCTGGCGGCCTGCCAGCGCGGGCTGCTGGCCCTCGCCGGGGAGGTCGACGCGGCGCAGGAGCAGCTCGGCGCCGGCTGGCTGGGCGTCGCGAGCAGCGCCGAGGCGACGGCGTACGACAACTGGCGCCGCGGCTGCGCGGACATGGTCACCGCCCTCGCGGCGCTGCGCGCGATAGCCGAGGCGGCCGACGGGCACTACTCCCGCGCCGTCGGGTCCACGGTCGCACTCTGGCGCCAGGTCTCCGCCTGACTGTTGGCGAGCGCTCCTCAGCACACGACCGCGCGACCCGTCAGGCGATTCTTGACACAGTTCCACGATTGTCCCGCGCTGACCGACCCCGGCTCCCTACACTCCCGCGGGTGACTGACCCAGATCTCGGCACCTCGCCGCGCCACCAGCCCCCCTCCACGCCCGCGCCACGGCCCACGCCCGGGACGCCGGCCGGACTGCTGCTCGCGTGGCGCGCACCGCTCGTGGCGTACGCCGTGACGCTGGGGGCGAGCGTGCTGCTCGGCGTGCTGACCCTGCTGGCGTTGGCCTCCGGTGATGCGCCTTCCGAGGTCGAGGAGGTCTCCGACGCCACCGACGGACTGCTCGCCGTCCTCGCCCTCCCCTTCCAGCTGACGGCGATGGCGCTCGGCGGTCGCATCAGCCTCTCCACCGACGACTTCTCGGTGTCGCTGATGGCGCTGCCGCTGCTGCTCACCGCGACGTACGTCCTGGCACTGGCGCGCATCGCCGGCCGGGTCGAGGCGCGCGTCCCCGCCACCTCCCGCCAGGAGCGGGCCCTCGTCTCGGGCGCGGCCGCCGTGGGCGCGACCGTCGTCGTCGCCCTCGTGACGCGGCTGCTCGCCCTGCGCGCGGACGGCGCCGCCATCCACGCCCTGTCGGTTTCGCTCGTCATCGGCACCCTCGTGCTGACCTTCGCGGGCGACTTCCTCGGTCGCGAGCTCCGCACGGCCGGACTCCCTGCGGCCGTCCACTCGTGGACGCCGGCAGCCGTGGCATGGTGCGCACACATCGGCCTCTGGCTGGTCGTCTCACTGCCGATCCTCTTCGTCCTCGCGTGGATCGATTCCGGGTTCCGCGCGGCGCTGTCGATCCCGCTCTGGTGGCCGACCGCCGCCCTCTGGACCTACGCCATGGGACACCTGTCAGGTGTCGGCATGTCCGGGTTCCACACCTACGCCTGGAGCGGTGACGGCGTCCTGGCGCCGCTGGTGCTGGTGCTCGGCGCCGTGGTCGCCACCACGTTCGCCGCTCTGGTGTGGCACCTGCGTGCGCGCCGCACCCCCGCCGAGCTCGCCGAGCCCGCTTCGTGGGTGCGCCTGCCCGTCGCCTTCGCCGTGGGCGGTGTCGTGGTGACGCTGCTGACGACGATCAGTGTCGGCGGCGGCCTCCTGGGCGTCAGCGGCTCGTTCACCCTCATGCCCGCTGCGTGGACGTGCCTGCTGCTCGCCCTGTGGGGCCTGGCCGCCGAGGCGCTGTCGCGCAGCGTGGCGCCTCACCTCGCCACCATGCTTCCCTCGTCCGCGCTTGTCCGTCTCCAGGGACCCGTGGTCGCGACCGCACCGGACGGCGCGCTGTCCACGGAGGTGTCCACGGAGCCGGGCAGCACGGAGCCGGCCACGACCACGCCGATGTCGCCCGAGCAGGCCCGCAAGGTGCGGCGGATCGCGCTCGCCGTGGGCGCCGGTCTGGCGCTCGTGATCGCAGCGGTCGTCGCGGTCAGCGTGATCGGGTCCACCTGGTTCACCCCCGAGAAGGCGGCCGAGGACTACGTCGAGGCGCTCGCGGACGGTGACGTCGAGGCCCTCGCGGACTCGCTTCCGGAGGGGCAGGAGCTCTCTCCCCTCCTGCTCACCGACGAGATCTACGAGGCTGCCGGGGACCGGCCGACCGGCTACACGCTCGGTGACGTCAACGTCCTCGGCGACGACGCGATGGTCGAGGTCGAGGCAGACGGCGGCGTCGGCGGCAGCTCCTACCTGTCGCTGGAGAAGGGCGACAAGAAGTTCGGGATCTTCCAGGAGTGGGAGGTGACCGAGGGGCTCACGTCGGCGCTCAGCATCACGACCGACGACGCCGAGGAGTTCTCCGTCAACGGAGTGTCCGTCGAGTCCCCCGCCGAGGGCTACGGCACCTTCGCCGTGCTCCCGGGGACCTACGAGGTCGACCCCTTCGCCGGCAACGAGTGGGTCGAGGGTGCCGCGAGCGAGGTGGCCGTCGCGCTGGGCGACTACTCATCCCCCGACATCGCCGCGCCGGAACCCTCCGCCGCCTTCGTCGAGCGGGTCGACTCCGAGCTCTCCTCGTGGCTGGACGAGTGCATGGCCAGCACCGAGGCGGAGCCCACCGGGTGCCCGCAGTCCGCCTTCGTCTTCGGCGACGTCCGCGACCTCACCTGGGAGCTGACCGAGGCCCCGACGGTCGACTACGACTTCTTCGACCCCACCTTCCCGATGACCCTCTACGTCTCGGACGGCACCGCCACCGCGACCTACGAGGTCGACGAGTCCTACGGATTCGGTGCGCGGGAGTGGGTCGCGGAGACCGACGAGTCGTCGCTGAGCTTCTCCGTCGAGGTCGAGGAGGTCGACGGGGACCTCGAGGTCACCCCGGACTCCTACTGACCGAGGGGTCGTTCCACGCTCATCGGAGCGCCCCACTCCCAAGACCTCCTCTGGGTTTCCTCCAGACCTCGTCAATCGGCGCATGGACGTCACGTGGGTTGGGCAGGGGAACAGGGTGATCCCCGTAGGAAGCTTCGACCACGACCGTGTCGCGCACGCCGCGATGACGGCGCGCCGCGCTGCCCGGATGAGCGAGGTCGAGGCATCCCGGCGGGACGCGGAGGCGGTCCTCGAGCGGCTGCTCGAGCAGTGGCAGGCAGACGAACTGGCCGGCACCGCGTCGGCGTACCGCTGGGACACCACGGCGATGGAGGCGATCGACGCCCTGTCCACGCTGCTGGCGAGGGTCGACCTCGCCCACGGCCCTCCGCTGATCAGCCAGCGCACGCACTCGTGATCCGCGGACTCCGCCCGCGCTGACCACTGCCCGGCGATACTCGTCGGGTGTCCCGCCGCCACCGCTCGACGTCCGCCTCGGTCGTCCTCACCGTGGCGCTGCTGGCGGCGATCGTGCTGCTCCACCCGTCGTCACAGATGCAGAGCGTGCGGCGCCTCGTGGGCCTCGGCCAGGAGCGGGTGCTGCCCGCACCGCCGATCGAGTCGCTCGGCGGCGCGTACGCCTTCTCCGCGACCCAGCCCGGCTCCGGGGCGCCGGTCGGGTGGGACCCGTGCACGAAGGTGGAGTACGCCCTCAACCCGGCCGGGATGCCCGACGCCATGCGCCCGCTCGTCGAGCGGGCCGTCGACCGCATCTCCGCCGCGACCGGGCTGGCCTTCGAGGACGCCGGCGACACCGACCGCCGCCCCTTCACGGGCCCGCTCGTGCGGCTCGGCGGCGGACGACCGGTCGTGATCGGCTGGGGCGACGACGCGGAGTTCCCCGGCCTGGCCGGACCTGTCGCGGGCCTCGGCGGCGCGGCCGCGGAGGACGGCGCACAGGGCCGACGCTACTACGTGACCGGCGGGATCGTGCTCGACGTCGAGGCCTTCACCGACGCGGCGGTGGCACAGCAGCCGCGGATGGTCGAGGCCATCGTGGTGCACGAGCTCGCCCACGTGGTCGGTCTCGACCACGTGGCGGAGCCGATGGAGCTGATGTACGCCGACAACACCGGCCAGGTCGAGCTGGGCCCCGGCGACCGCGAGGGCCTGGCGCGGCTCGGGTCGGTGCCCTGCGGCTGAGGCACGTCAGCCGCGCAGATGACTCAGAGGTGGTGCAGCTTCGCGAAGGGCGGCGTGATCCGGTAGGCCTGCGAGCCGAAGTCGACCGTCACCGCGTGGCTGTCGACCTTGACGACCTTGCCGAGGCCGTACATGTCGTGGCTGACCCGGTCGTCCACGTCGAAGACCTTGATCTCCGCCTCCGCCGCAGGCTTGAACGGGCTGCTCTTCAGGTGCTTCGGCCGTGAGCCGCTCGAGGAGGTCATTTGACCCAAGTATGCACCCCTCTGGGTGATTCCGCGCCTTCCCACCTCACGCGGGGGCGACCACGCCCGGCTGCACGCAGGCGGCGTACACCCCCAGTACAGGCTCCCCCGCGGCGTTCGTCGGGCGCGCGCCGACCAGCGCCCTGAGCAGCCTGAGGTCCTTGGCGCCGGTGCCCGGATCGTGGTCGACGACCGCGCAGCGCGGCACCGGTACGCCGACCCGCAGGCGTGCGGCGCCCACCCCGACCTCCGTGCCCAGCCAGGAGTCCTCGACGTAGGGCTCGTCGGTCTCCACGACGAGGGTGGCGCGGAATCGCGCGGCCTCGACCGGGCGTCCGAGGCGCGCCGTCAGGGCGTCCAGGGTCGCGGTGCCGACGAGGGTGACCGGGTCGCCGAAGACCACCCCGCCGCGCGGCGCGGAGGCCAGGCGTACGTCCGTGCCGAGGAAGCGCGACACCAGCGACGCGTGCGGGCCCTCGGTCAGCGTGAGCGGGACCGACCGGCCCCAGTAGTCGCACGCGACCGTCTCGCCCAACGCCTCAGGCACCGCGTCGACGGACGACCCGTCGGGCAACGTCAGCGCGAGGCGGCCGTCGTCGACGGTGGCGACGACGCCCATCAGCGACGGGTGCTGGACCGTGCGGAGCACCCGTCGCGCTCCGACGTCGACCAGGCACCACGTGCGGTCGCCCACCGCGCCCCGCTCGTCGAGCTCCAGCCGCGGCACCGGGCGGTGCCGCATGCCCTTGACCGGTGCGAAGCCGGCGCTGCGGACGACGAGATCGGCGGGCATGGGCCCATCGTGTCAGCCGCGGATCGACCCCCGCGGTCAGGTGCCGGTCGCCCGCAGGAGCCCGACGACGTACGCCGCCTGCCCGAGGTGCTGCAGGCAGTCGCCCTGGATGCTGACCAGGCGCTGGCCCGCCGTGACGGGCGGGTCCCAGTTCTGGTCGACCTCGCGCTCGAGCTCCGCCTCGTCGACGGTGAGCAGGTAGCGCGCGGTCGCGAGCGTCACCTCGTGGTGGTAGTCGACGAGCAGCCGCGGGTCCTCGATCCGGATCGCGTCGACCTGCTCGTCGGTGTGGCCGTAGCCGATGTCGTCGGTGTCGTTGGGCAGGCCGAACCGCGCCTGGAAGTCCTCCCAGACCTGCGGCTGGTCGGCCAGGTGCGCGACGTGGTGGTCCTGCACCCGCGCGAGGTGCCACAGCAGCCAGGCGACCGGGTTGCCAGTGCCGCCGGGCCGCTCGTGCAGCGTGCGCTCGTCGAGGCCCTCGGCCACGCCGTCGTACAGCTCGGTGATGCGGCCGAAGCCCTCGGTCAGCAGTCCGCGGACGTCCACCGGCTCACTCCGCCGGCGCGGCGGACCTGACCTGCGGCGTCGCCGAGTGCTCGTCCTTGAGGCCGTCGATCTCGGCGAGGATGCGCGAGCGCTCGTCGTCGTCGAGCGACACCTTCGCCTCACGCAGGCCCTCGTCGAGCTGCTGGGCGATCGTGCTGTCCTCGGCGCTGTACTGGTAGGAGCTCACGTCGTCGACCACCCGCTGGGCTGCCTCGACCGCTGCCTGCTGCGCTTCGTCAGTCATGTCCTCCACCGTCGACGACGGCCTCGTGCCGCACAACGCCCGTCGGGGTGGGCACCCGGTGTCCCGCCCTCACATCGCACGCGCCAGGCTGCGCCGCAGCGACCAGCCGCCCACGGTCGCGAGGACGAGCGCCATCGCGGCGAGCACACCGAGCTGCGGCAGGACGTCGACCAGCCCGGCGCCCCGGCGCTGGATGTCGGCGAGTGCCTCGTAGGCCCACGCGTGAGGGGTGATCCGCGAGATCGCCCGCATCGTGTCGGGGAACAGCTCGAGGGGGAACATCGACCCGCCGAGCGCCGCGAGCACCAGGCCGAACCCGACGCCCGCGCCTGCGGCGGCGCCCTCGTTCTCCAGCACGGTGCCGAGGAGGATCGCGGCCCCTGCGGCGACGAGGCTGAAGAGCAGCAGCACGAGCAGCGCGAGCGGCAGGTTGCCCCAGTCGACGCCGAAGAGCAGGCTGGTCGCGAGCATCAGGTAGCCGCCCTGGAAGAGCGCGATCGCCCAGCGCCCCAGCATCTGGCCGGCGACCAGCTCACCGGCCGTCATCGGTCCGGCGAGCATCCGCGAGACGACGCCCAGCCGCCGGGCCTGGATGAGCGTCGCCGAGCCACCGAGGCAGGCGAGGAACGTGAAGAGCAGCAGCTGCCCCGAGGCGCCGAACTCGAACTGGCCCATCCCCTCGAACTCCTGGCTGAGGCGGTCCACGCTCGTCACCTCGAGCCGCGGTGCGACGACCTGGTCCTCGGCGGCCGCGACCGCGGAGGCCGCGCGATCGGCGGGGACGCCGGCCGACTCCAGCGCCAGGAGGCGGCCTCGATCGGCGCGCAGCCCCTCCACGGCGACCCGGACCTGCTGCTCCACGACCTGGGCGTTGCCCGACGAGCCGCGCACGACCTCGAGGGTGAGCCCCTCCCCCGCGTCGTACGCCGAGGCTGCCGCGTCGTCGACACGCACGGCGGCGTCCAGCCGGCCGCGGGCCAGCAGCGCCAGCGCGTCCTCCCAGGTGCCGTCGCTGACCACGACGTCGTCACCCTCGAGCCGCTCGACCAGCCCCGACCGCAGGTCCGAGGCGGTGCCGCTGAGGGCGACCCGGCCCGTGCTGGCGCCCTCGCCGAACTGCAGGCCGATCATCAGCACGAGCAGCAGCGGGAAGACGAAGACGAAGAAGAGGTTGGAGCGGTCGCGCAGGAAGAGCCGCAGCTCGGTGCCGGCGACGGTGAGCGCGTTCCTCATGACATCACTCCCCGGTCGGGGACCAGCCGCGAGACGACGAGCATCACCGCGACGAAGCCGAGCATGATCGCGACCGGTACGCCGACGTCGCCGAGGCCGCCGCCTCCCGAGGTGATGCCGAGCCCGCGGAGCAGGGCCGCGACGGGGTTGAGGTCGAGCAGCCGCGACAGCGGCCCCGCTGCGCTGACCGGGAAGAACGCCCCACCCCCGATGCCCAGCACCAGCGCGACGATGGAGGTCGCGATGCCGGCCTGCTCGCTGGTGCGGGCCACCCGCACGATCAGGAACATCACCGACGTGCCGGCGGCGGCCGCGCAGAGCACGAGGACCACGACCGCCGGGACGGAGCCGAAGTCGGCGTCGAAGAGGTAGCCGCCCACCCCCAGCAGGATCCCCGTCGAGACCACGCCGAGCACGAAGCTCACCAGCGCCTTGGACGCGACCACGACCCACGCGGGGATCGGCATCGACCTCAGCCGGGCCAGCGTTCCGGACTCGCGGTCGACGAGCAGGCCTGTGACGCCGAAGCTCACCGTGAACAGCAGGAACAGGCCCGCCTGGCCGGCCACGAGCGCGGCTCCCGCGCCCAGCTGCTCGTCGGAGGCCTCGCCGCGCGTGAGGTCGTACGCCGGACCGCCGGCGGTGGCCTGCTCGACGAGGGCGTCGAGGTCGGCGGGCGCCACCCCCTCGGCCAGCGCGGCCTGCGCGGCCTGCGCGGTGACCGTGCCGGACGCGATCCGGTCGAGCACGCCGTCGACGACGGAGAGGACGATGTCGGCCTCGATCCCGGCCTCGTCGCCGCGTACGGCCTTGACGGTCACCGGCTCTCCCGCCCGGGCCGCCTGCGCGAAGCCGTCGGGCACGAGGAGGGCGATGGCCGCGTCGCCGTCCTCGACCTGCTGCCGGGCGGCCGCCTCGTCGACCTCGGTGACGGTCACGACGAGCTCCTCGGAGTCGTCGAGCGACCGGACGACGCCGGTGAGCACCTGGGCGAGGTCGTCCCCGGCCGCGACGCTGACGGCGACGGTGAGCGGCTCGATCTCGATGTCGTCGGCCTGGCCGAAGACGAGGTTGAAGACCGACATGAGCGCCAGCGGCACCGCAAGCGCGAAGACGAGGACCGACCTGTCGCGCACCCGCTGGAGCAGGTCGGAGGCGGTGAGGGCCAGGAGCTGTCGCATCGTCGCGGCCTAGTCCCTCAGGCCCTTGCCGGTGAGGTGCAGGAAGACCGACTCGAGGTCGGGCCGCGAGATCTCGACGTCCTCGAGCGTCACGCCGCTCGCGGCTGCCGCGCCCACCACCTGCGCGACCAGGGACGGCGCGTCGTGGACGGTGAGGACAGCGGACCGTCGCTCGGCCTCGACACGCTCGACGCCGGGGATCTGCCGCAGCTCGTCGGCTGCACCGGCCAGGTCCCCGGTGCCGCCGAGCCGGATCGTGTCGACGCCGCCGATCAGGCGGATGAGCTCGTCGCGGGTGCCCTCGGCCTGGAGCCGGCCCGAGTCGATGATGCCGATGCGGTCGCAGAGCCGCTCGGCCTCCTCCATGTAGTGGGTGGTGTAGAGCACGGCCATCCCCTCGTCCGACAGCGCCTCCACCGACTCGAGGATCGCGTTGCGCGACTGCGGGTCCACGCCGACGGTCGGCTCGTCGAGGATCAGCAGCGTGGGCCGGTTGAGCAGGCCGATGCCGATGTTGAGACGGCGCTTCATGCCGCCGCTGTACTCCTTGCTGCGGTCCTTGGCGCGGTCGGCGAGTCCGATCAGCACGAGCACCTCGTCCACGCGCGCCTTCAGCTCGGCACCGCGCAGCCCGTGGAGCCTTGCGAAGAGGGAGAGGTTCTCGCGACCGGTGAGGTCGGGATAGATCGCGAGCTCCTGCGGCACCAGTCCGAGGTGCTTCTTGGGCTCGATGGTCCGCGTCGTCATCGCCTGCCCGGCGACCGTCACCGTGCCGGCGTCGGCAGCGATCAGTCCGGCGACCATCGAGATGGTCGTCGTCTTCCCCGCTCCGTTGGGCCCCAGCAGGCCGTACGTCTCCCCCGGCGCAATGCGGAACGACACCTCGTCCACCGCCGTCAGGTCACCGAAGCGGCGGACCAGCGAGTCCACCACCAGCACGTCGTCGACCACGCGTCCTCCTCCCGTCGAGCCGTCACGCCCACCCTAGGAACGGCCGGCCGCCCGCAGCAGGGCCGAATGTCACGGTTGGGGGTGCTCCGCCACCGCCGTCCAGAACGCCTCCAGCACCCCCGCCGACTCCGGTCCCCCGAGCTCGACCTGGGTGAGGATGACGCTGACCGTGGCGTGCTGCGGGTCGACGTACGCCGCCGTGCCGGTGCCACCGACCCAGCCGTAGCGGCCGACGACGTTCCACGGCTGGAGGACCGTGGTGTCGACGCCGCCGCCGAAGCCCCACCCCTGGCCGTCGAGGAAGAAGCCGCCCATCTCGCGCTGCTGCGCGGTGGTGTGGTCGGTCATCATCCGGCGCACCGACGTCGGCTGGAGCAAGCCGTCTCCCTCGGCGAGCAGCATCCGGCCGAAGGCGAGCATGTCGTCGGCGGTGGTGACGATCCCGCCCGCGCCGGAGGCAAAGGCCGGCGGCGCTGCGAAGGCACCGTCGGGCTCGTCCGTGACGACGAGCTCGCCATCTCGGTGCCCGACGAGCGTGGTGAAGCGGTCGCGCTTCGCGGCCAGCACGTGGAACCCGCTGTCGACCATGCCGAGGGGGCCGAGCAGCCGCTCGCCCATCAGGTCGCCGAGGTCCTGCCCTCCGGAGCGCGCGAGCAGCACGCCGAGGACGTCGTACGACGCGTTGTAGGTCCACCCCTCGCCCGGCTGGTGGATCAGCGGGACGTCCGCGAGGCGGCGCATCCACTCGTCCGGCGCCGGCACCGCCCCGACGTCCGTCGATGCCTGGCCGAGCCGCTCCACCAGCAGCGGCACGACCGGCGACTCGACGGTCGCGAACCCGTGGCCGGAGGTGGAGGTGAGCAGGTGACGAGCGGTGATCGGCCGGCTGCACGCCACCGTGTCGTCGAGCGCGCTGGTCGGCGTACGCAGCACCCGCGGCTCGGCGATCTCGGGCAGCAGGAGCCCGACCGGGGCGTCGAGGTCGAGCAGCCCGTCCTCGACGAGCAGCATCGCCAGCGCGGCGGTCAGCGGCTTGGTGATCGAGGCGCCGCGGAAGAGCGAGTCGCGCCGCATCGGCGCACCGTCCGGGCCCTGGCGGCCGAGGACCGCGAGCTCGACCTCCTCGCCGCGTGAGACCAGCGCGACCAGCCCGGGGACCGCGCCCGAGTCGACGTACGGGCGTAGTGCGGCGTCGAGGTCGGCCATGGCTCGACCGTAGTCCCGGGACGAGGAAGGGGCGAGGCCGTGGATGCCCAGCGACGTCGCCGCCGACACCGATCGCGCGAAGGCGCCACTACGCTCGCCGCATGGGCGCACCGCACGTTCCGCTCGCGCTGGTCGACCGCGCCGAGTCCCTCCTCGACCGGTCGGATCGCGCGGTGCTCGGCATCGCCGGACCGCCCGGTTCGGGGAAGTCCACGCTCACCTCCGCACTGCTCTCCGCGCTGGGCTCACGGCTCGGCGCCGATGCCGTCGGGCACCTGCCGATGGACGGGTTCCACCTCGCGGACGTCCAGCTGGACCGGCTCGGGCTGCGCGACCGCAAGGGCGCGCCGGAGACCTTCGACGTCGACGGCTACGTCGCAGCACTCGGGCGCCTGCACTCCTCGCCGGCGTCCGTCCTCTACGTCCCGGGCTTCGAGCGGGACCTCGAGCAACCGATCGCCGCGGCGATCGCGATCCCGCCCTCGGCGCGGCTGGTCGTCACCGAGGGCAACTATCTCCTGCTGCCCGACGGCGGGTGGCAGCACGTACGCCCCCTGCTGGCCGAGGTGTGGTTCGTCGGGGACGACGACGTACGCCGCTCGCGATTGGTGCGTCGGCACGAGGAGTTCGGGAAGTCACCCGACGCCGCGCGGGCGTGGGTGGACGAGGTCGACGAGCCCAACGCCCGCCTCGTCGCCTCGACGCGCGGCGCAGCCGACCTCGTCGTGGACATGGCCTCGCTGGTCGAGTAGCCGCACCCCTCTCTCGCTGGTCGAGTAGTCGCGAGGAACGAGCGGCGTATCGAGACCCGGTTGTCCACAGATCCGTCCCGCGGGGTGCCGCCACCCGGGCCGACTCCGTGAGGGTGGAGGGGTGCGGATCAGTGTCGAGTGCGGGGGCTACGCCGAGGCGGCGAGCGTGTGCCGGACCGCCAACCACGTCGCCGCGCTCCTCACGGAGTCGCTGGCCGGCAAGCTCGGTGGGTACGCCGCCGTGGCGGGCGACGACGCCACCAGCAGCGACTTCTCCGCGGCCTACGACCCGGCAGCGCGCGAGGCCGTGAGCGCCCTGACCGACCTCACCCACGCCCTGATCGGACTCGGACGGCTCGTCGACCTCAGTGGTCGCGCCCATGCACGCGCCGAGGCCGACGCCGCCGGAAGCAGGACGAATGCCTACACCGGCGGCGGCCTCGACGCGGACGCGTTCCTGCGCGTCTCCCCTGCCGTCCCGCCCTCCAGCCTGGGCGGCTCGGTCACCACGGGACTGGGCGACGTCCACGCGTGGATCCTCGACCAGGTCGAGGGGTTCGTCTGGCCGGGCGCCGACGTCGACCTGCTCCGTGACGCGGCCGGCAGCTGGCGGCGTACGGGTGGGTCGGTCGCCGACCTCACCGGCCATCTCGACGCTGTGACCAGTCTGCTCGACCGCCAGCTGTCCCCGGAGATCCCGATCGCCCTGTCCGCGATCGCCGAGCTGCGATCGCTCGTCGAGGACACCGCCGACCAGCTCCTCGCGCTCGCCGACGCATGCGACGACTACGCCGCTGCGGTCGAGGACACGCGCGCCCGCACCCGTTCCCTGCTCGCGGAGATCGGCCAGATGGTCGTCGAGGAGGTCGCCCTCACCGCGATCGTCGCCGGCATCACCGGCGGCCTCGGGGGCGGCGCCAAGGCGGCTGCCGCCCTCGCTCGCATCCGCGCCCAGGCACCGCGTTTCCACGCACTCCTGACCGCCCTGCGCACGGTCGTCGCGACCGCCGCGTCGCGGCTCCGGACCGCCGAGGACCAGCTGGTGCGGGCCCGCGAGGGTTTCGGTCGGTTCGTCCGTGCGCCGGCGCGGGATGAGCGCGGGGAGATGGTCAACCCGCTGGGGTGGGGCAGGTCATCGTTGGACGAGATCTCACGCCAAGGATGGCTGCGTACCCACGAGGCGCCCCCGGGCCACACGTTGACGCAGCACGTCGGAAAGACCCCCGACGAGCTGCAACAACGCATCATCGACGAGGGCAAGAAGCGGGTGTCGACATTCGCTGACGAAGCGTCCGCGGAGCGGCTCATCAGCGAGGCCATCAAGCGAAGTCACGGATCGCTCGACGACTGGGCGAAGAGCGGCAGCAAGGATGCGTTCGTGATCGACCTCGACCTCGGAACGCCCACTGGGAGCAGCCTGTCCCACACTGGTGAGCTGACGGCATGCACGCGCATCCGCGCGATCCTCATCCCCCGCGGCCAGGATGGCTGGCAAGTTCTGACTGCGTATCCCCGATAAGGAGATGTCATGGAGAACCTCACGCACCTCATTGGTGCGTACTTCCACCAGGACTGGAACCACGTCTACCGGACGCGTGAAGAGGCCCTCGCCGACTTTGTGCGCCGTGCTCCCGAGCGAGCAGAGACGGTCCCCAGGGAGATCGATGAGCTGCTCGAGTCGACCCCTGAAGATGAGGCACTCACCACGCGCCTGGCCGACATGGGCTTCGACGACGCCCCACCTGAGGGTGACCGTGCCTTCCTCGTCGATCTTCAGACGCATCTACGCAGGCTCTGCTCCGCCCGTTGAGCACTGACAAGCAACACGACGAATGATGTCCGGCAAGATGCCGCCCGTGCGCATCGGGACCTGGAACCTCGCCGGCCGCTGGTCGGACGCCCACCTCGCCCTCCTGCTCGAGGCCGACTGCGACGTCTGGTT
Source organism: Nocardioides furvisabuli (assembly GCA_964021995.1). GTDB lineage: Bacteria > Actinomycetota > Actinomycetes > Propionibacteriales > Nocardioidaceae > Nocardioides > Nocardioides furvisabuli_A. The sequence continues at coordinate 69,136 of CAXHZJ010000017.1, forward strand.
GCTGACCGAGGTCAACGAGCGGACGAACCTGCCGGGCTACGCGGTGCACCTCACGCAGTCACGGATGGCGGCGCGCCGCCGATGGGCCGGGATCGCCAGCCGCCTGCCGATGGCATCCCTGCCGGACCCTCACCCGGCGAGCGCCGCCGCCCAGGTGGGCGCAACGACGTACGTCAGCTCAATCCTGCCGTGGAAGGGCTGCCAGTCCCACGCGCCGTGGACCGGCGCCAAGCACGCCGACAAGACCGCCCATGCGGTCGACGACCTGCTCCTCCACCTCCGCGCCGCTGACGCACTCGTGTGGGGCGGCGACTGGAACCACGCGCTCAGCGGCAGGGAGTACGCCGGATCGCTGGGCGGCAGGAAGGTCGTCCTCGACGCCGTCGACCAGCTCAACCTCGTCGTCCCGACCGCAGACCTGCCCCACCCGATCGACGGCCTTCTGAGCATCGACCACGTCGCCGTCCCACGCGACACCGCGACCACGGCGTCGCGGATCCCCGCCGAGCACGACGGCACGCGACTGTCCGACCACGACGCCTACGTGGTCGAGGTCTTCCCCACCTCGGTGGTCGAGTAGCGACGAGCAGCTCGGTCGGTCTACGTCCGTCTGGCGTAGGTGACCTTGTTGTCGGAGTGGATGGTCATCGCGTAG
>CAXHZJ010000018.1:0-69507 GCA_964021995.1 Nocardioides furvisabuli
CGGAAAGGCAGCACCCATCACCAGGTTGGACAACCTGGCTGGGCATCACAGCTAGGCATCGCGCTGGGTGGCCGTGCCACCCGCCCCCGCCGTACGCCGCTCGCGCTCCGCGACCGCGTGCGGATCGGTGCGGGAGTCGTAGGACCAGAAGTCCCGCAGCGCCGCGGCCGTGAGCAGCACGCCACCGACGCACGCCGCGCCGCCGCTGACGATCGCGCCCCTCACCGACCAGGCGTCGGCCACGAAGCCGGCCCTCGTCTCGCCGACCATCGGGCCGAGCGAGTAGGACAGCATCTCGATGCCGGCCAGCCGTCCACGCATCGTGTCGGGGATGGTCTGGTTCCACACCGTCGCCCGGAAGACCGCGGACACCATGTCGGCGGCGCCCGCCATCGCGAGGAACCCGCAGGCCAGCCAGAACGACGGCATGAGCCCGGCCATCGCGATGAAGGCGCCGTAGAGGCTGGCCGCGATGACGATCGCGCGTCCGTGGTGGTGCACGCGACCGACCCAGCCGCTCAGCGCGGTGGCGACCATCGCACCGACCGTCTCGGCGGAGTAGAGAAGGCCGAGCAGCTCGGGGCGCTCGAAGACCTCGTGCGCCAGCGCCGGGAAGAGCACCACCGGGATCGCCAGCATCATCGCGGCGATGTCGACAACGTAGGTGCCGAGCAGGTCGCGGCGTCGCAGGGCGTACGTCAGGCCCTCCTGGATCCCGCGCAGGCTGGGCGGGGTGGTCTCGCCGTCGTGCGGGTAGGGCCGCATCGCGGCGAAGAGCAGGGTGGCGACGACGTAGCCGCCCACCGCGACGACGAAGCACCAGCCGACGCCGGCGTAGGCCACGAGGAGCCCGCCGACCAACGGACCGAGCAGCACCCCGAACTGCATCGCGAAGCTGCTGAGCGCGTTGGCGGCGGCGATCTGGTCGTGCCGGACGGTCCGCGGTTCGAGGGCCTCGCGCGAGGGACGCTGCATCGAGCTGGCCGCGGCGTAGACCGCGGCGAGGACGAAGATCACCCACACCCGCGGGCGGTCGGCGAAGGCGTTCCAGGCGAAGAGCACCATCAGCACGACCTGCACGACGCCCGTCGCCACCAGCAGCCGTCGACGGTCGACGTGGTCGGCCAGCGCTCCGCCGTACAGGCCGAAGACCACGAGCGGGACCAGCTCGACGAGACCCACCAGTCCGACCATGAAGTTGGACCCGGTGAGGTCGTAGATCGCGAACGGGACCGCGACGTAGGCGACCATGCTGCCGAGGTAGAACACGCTGCCGGCGGTGAAGAGCAGGCGGAAGTCGCGCGACTCGCGCAGCGGCGAGACGTCCATCCGCATCGCGCGGAAGCGTTCGGTCCAGGTCACGAGGGGTCAGTCTCCCAGCGCCGGGCGGCGCGCGGCACCGGGTTTTCAGCCCTAGGGCTCGACCTCGAAGCGCGGCACCGGGTTGTCGCGCACCGCACCGCAGGTCAGCCGCCCCGGGTCGCCCAGCAGGCGGCGCACCCGCACGCGGACCGGCCGCCCGGCCGCGTCGAGCGACACGGTGGTGAGGTCGGCCTCCGTGCGCACCGACGTGGGCCGGACGTCGTCGAGCCCGGTGAGGCCGAGCCGGCGGCGTACGTCGATCTCGGCGGCCTGCACCGGCATCGCGACGTCGGAGCGTCCGCGTAGGTGGTCCAGCACGAGCCGGCCGTCCGCGACGGCGTCGGCGACCTCGATCGCCGAGGCCGGGTCGACGCGGCCGTAGTAGTGGCCGCGCGGCAGGACCAGCAGGTTGCCGGCGAAGCGGTCGCCGCCGATGTGCGAGCACTCCCACGTCGCCCCGGCGTGACGGCTCGCGGCGAGCGCCAGGGCGACGGGTCGGCCGCGCTCGGCGCAACAGGCGTCGTGGCGGCCGTGGGTGCAGACCGCGAGGACCGGCCCCGGGTGGGGCTCGAGGCCGGCAGGAGGCCCCTCGCGGAGGGCCGCGAGGTCGAGGTCGGCGACGTCGTCGACCCGGTCGAGCAGCGCGCTCGCGAGCCACGAGTCCGCACCGGCGGCCCGCGCGGCGAAGACACGGGTGCCCTCGGCGTCACCGGCTCGCCGGCCGGGGCGCCGGACGAGCAGGACCCGCACTCCGGCGCGACGGCCCGCGTCGGCCAGGTGGGCGCCGAGGCCGTCGGGGAGGCGGGCGTCGCGCAGCGCGTCGGCGCCCCACGGTCCGGCGTGCTCGACGAGGAGGAAGCTGCGCACGGTCGAGGCGGTGCCGGCGAGGTCGTCAGCACGCTCCAGGCTGGCGGCAGCGCAGCGGAAGCCGGTCACCGCACGACCTCGAGCAGGCCCTCCCGCACCAGCCGCCGGCTCAGCACGAGGGCGCTCGCGGGGTCGAGCGGCAGGTCGGCCGGCGTCAGGTCGGTGCGCCCGGCCACGACCTCGAGCGCCGCGCGGATCCGTGCCGGGACGCGCAGCACCCGGTCGCCGAGGAGCAGGCGGAGCGTGTCGCCGTCGTCGACGATCCGGCAGGGGTGCCCCGTGCGGCGGCGCAGGGCGGTGTCGGCCGAGAGCTCCCCGGCGAGCGCCTCGCGGTCGAGCAGTGCCCCGGCCATGCGCGGTGGGCGCTCCGACAGGAAGCGCACGACCTGGTCGTCGGCGACGGCGGGCGCGTCGAGGCGGCGTACGGCGTCGGCGAGCGCGGCGACGTGTCCGGCCAGCTCCTCCGAGAGCCGGACCGGGTCGTCGAGGTAGCCGGCCGGCAGGTGCGCGTCGGGCACCTCGGCGAGGAGCCGGCCGACCTCGCGGGTCAGCAGGCTGCGCCAGGTGAGCTGGTTGATGCCGATGGTGAGGTGCAGGGACACCGCCTCCTGCGCGCGGGCGGCGTGGGGGGTGCCGGTCGGGAGGTAGGCGACGACGCCGGGCTCGAGCAGGAGGTCGCCAGGGCCGCCCTCGCCGTGGATCTCCCACAGCTTGGTGCCGTGAGTCTGGAGCACGAAGACGTCGTGGGAGTCCGAGTGAACGGCGAAGCCCTGCGCGCCGGGCGGCGTGAGGTAGGCGTTGGCCTGACAGGGGTGCCCCAGCTCCAGCTCGAGCTCGGCGACCAGGTCCGCGACGGGGGTCCAGTAGCGCTGCAGTCCCTGCAGCACGATCGTGGCGCCCTCGTCGTGGAGGCGCATCAGCCTCACCGGGTCCACCAGCCCGGTCAGCGGCTTGCCGGCGAGGCTGCCGCCGCGGGTGAAGGCCGACTCCGGCAGGACCGAGCCGTTGCGGGCCACCCGGACGGCCGGGGCGCGGATCGCGGTCTCGGTGAGGAGGTGGTCGACGTCGGCGAGCGAGAGGACGCTCGCGCCGTACGCCGGGTCGGTGCGGTGCACGTGGACCGACGACGCCCAGACCTTGTCGGTGAAGGTCCGGGCGTCGCCGGTCAGGCGGTCGAGAGCGCTCAGGGCGCAGACCCGTCGGTGCCGTCGGCGTCGGTCGAGTCACCGTCGGTCGCGTCGGTGCTGTCGCCGTCCGTGGCGTCGGCGTCCGTGCCGTCGGCGTCCGTGGAGTCGCCGTCGGTGGCGTCGGTGCTGTCACCGTCGGTCGCGTCGGCGTCGGTGCCCGGCGCGGCCGGGACACCCGTCGGGTCGACGCCCTCGGTGGTCATCTCGTCGTCGTTGAGCGGGTTGTCAGGAGTCGACGTCATGGATCCTCCTCGTCAGGTCCGGCGGGCGGTCCGTCGGCGCTCCGCCAGTGTGGGCGGCGGCGCGACCACCGTCCCACACCCCTCCGGGCGGAGGAAGGCTCCGCTCAGGGCGTACGCACCTCGTAGCGCGTGGTCGCCTTGACCTTGTCGTCCCCGCAGGACTGGCGGCGTACGGGTCCCGGGACGGCCACCAGCTCGTCGTCCGGGTCGCCGCCGGTGAGCACGTGGAGCTCGCGCGCCTGCTCCACGCCCGGCCGCCCGGCACGGCCACGGGTCACCTCGACCGGCACCTCGCCCCGCACCACGGCCTCGCACGCGGCCAGGACGTTGGACGTGTCGAGGCGCCCGAGCGTGAGGCCGCTGGGCAGCGCCAGCAGCGTCCCGGAGAACCGGTGGCCGCCGAGGTGCGTGGTCTCCCACGTGCCACCGGGCCACTCCTCGGCCAGCAGGCCCGCGACCGGGCGGCCGAGCTCGGCGCAGCAGCGGTCGCGCTTGCCGTTGGTGCACACCAGCCACAGCGGGTCGGCGTACGCCGGCAGGGTGCGCAGGTCGAGGTCGAGGAGGTCCTCCGGACGCTCGAGCACCGTCGCGCCGACGTCGTAGCCCTCGGCGGTGGCGCGGGCGTGGAAGACGTGTGTGCCCGGCCCGGCACTGCCGTCGTAGCGGCGCAGCAGGAAGACCTTCAGGTCGAGCCCGGCCAGGTGGGCGCGGACGACCTCCGGCAGGCGGTTGTCGGCGACCGCGTCGCGCCCCCACGGCCCCGGGCACTCCACGAGGAGGATCTCGGGATCGGTCGGCGCGGTGCCGACGATCGGCTCCTCGTCGTCGACGCTGGCGAAGGAGCACCGGAAGGCAGACATGGCGTGCAGTCTGGCCGACCGGTGCTCCTCGCCGGGGGTCAGTACCTCTGGTTCTGCCAGAGCAGGCCGGCAGCGGCGTACTCGGCGGCGTTGCAGTAGCCGCCGTAGGTCCGGTAGCGCTCGGGGGAGATGAGCTCCTTGGCGCAGTCGGCCGCGTGCTCGAGCGGGGACCACTCAGGCGCCATCGGGACGGTCGCGACGTTGGGGTCGGGGTTGTTGTCGGCCACGAAGACCTCGGCGGAGCGGGCCACGAGCGTGCTCCAGTCCTGGTTGGTGCCGCCCCAGTTGTAGAACTGCTTCGCGTGCGCGCACTCGTGGATCGAGATGCCGAGCTTGCTGACCTCCGGCTCCCGGGTGAGCGTCGCGAGGGTCGCGGCGTCGATCGTGATGCCGTACTGCCAGTCGAAGACGCCGGTGTGGTCCTCGGTGATGCCGGTCGTGTCGATGGTGACGCTGGCGTTCGGGCAGAGGGTGGCGATGGGGGCGTAGAAGCGGGCCTGCTCGCCGGTGTACATCGCCTGGTTCTCGAAGCGGACGGTCACCCGGTCGGAGGCCACGCTGCGTCGCGCCTTCCTCGGCCCCTTCGTGATCTTCTTCGTCTTCAGGCGGTAGTCGACGTTCTGCGCGACGACGCCGGCGGGGACGACGTAGGCGGGGATGCGGGCGGTGACGAGCGTGCGGCCGATCTTGCCGCGGGCCCCGGCGACGCGGGTCCACTTCCCGCCGTCGACCCTGGCCTGGACGAACACCTTCTTCGGCAGGATCGGCTTCACGCCGCGGTAGGTCTTCCACGCCGCCTGCAGCTGGATCCCGGTGCCGGAGCCGCGCACCGCGGTCGTGAAGCCGAAGCCGTCGAGGCGGTTGTACTTCCTGCCCCAGAAGGCGAAGAGGGGGCGCCGGGCCGCCTTCGCGCCGACCGCGCGGGCGGAGTCCGGGGCCGAGCGCACGAGCGGCGCCGGCGGGGCGAGCGGCTGGACGTCACGCGTCGACACCCCGGAGTCGGGGGTCCGGCCCTCGGCGGAGGGAGCGGCCCCGGCGGGACCCGCCGCGACGAGGGTCGGCGACACGATCACCGCCGCTGCTGCCAGGGCGGTGGCGAGACGACGAGCTGCGCTCATGTGGTGGGCTCCGTAGTGGGTGGCTGGTGGTGCTGGGCTGCCTCCTGCCTACCCGGTGGGGGTGGTCGGCAAACGCCGGCGCCTCCGAGCAGGCCTCAGAGCAGCCCGCGGCGCCGGGCGACGGCCGCCGCCTCGGTCCGTGACGCGGCGTCGAGCTTGGCCAGGATGTTGGAGACGTGGACCGAGACGGTCTTGGTGCTGATGAAGAGCTGCTTGCCGATCTCGCCGTTGCTGCGTCCCTCCGCGACGAGGGCGAGGATCTCGGCCTCGCGCGGGGTGAGCACCGCAGCCGGGGCTCCCGGTGACGGGGCCGGCGCCGATCCCTGGGCGAGCAGCTCGGCGAGCAGGGGCTCCGCCTTCATCGCGTGGGCCGCCTCCCGGGCCAGGTCGGCTGCGGCGCGGGCGCCCGCGGCGTCGCCGGTGGCGCGCAGCACGCCCGCCAGCCGCACCCGGGCCTGGGCGAGCTCGGGCACGCTGCCGAACGCCACGGCCGTCTCCTCCGCGTGCCGCCAGGCCGACACGAGCTCGTCGGCCGACGGCGGGTCGAGCTGCGCGAGCCACCGCCAGCGCAGGTGCTCGGCGGCCCGCCGGGCCACCCACATGCGGTACTCCGGGCCGCGACTGGCCTCGTAGGGGGAGTAGAAGTCGATGACCCGGCCGCCGTCGGACATCAGCCGGTCGACGTCGGCGGCGCGCGCGGCGCGCTCGTCGGCGGACAGGTGCGCGGCGGCGCCGGCGAACGCGCCGACCACCAGCGTCGCGAGCCGCAGCCGCGCCTGGAACCACTCGTGCCAGAGCGGTACGACGCTCGCCACGACGTCGTCGTAGACCGCGAGCGCGGTCGCCGGGTCGTCGGCGGCCGCGGCCCGCAGGACCTCGGCGGTGCCCGCCGTGATGGCGGTGATGCCGTCGGTGCCCCAGTGCTCGCGCAGCCGCTGGAGCGCGTTGTCGCTGTGGGGGCCGCCGCGCAGGCCGAACTGGATGAGGACCTGGTGGGCGAAGTACATCCACTCGTAGACCATCGGCGGGTCCTGACCACTGACGTCGAGGGTCCACCACGCCTTGCCGAGCCGGCCCTGGTGGGTCAGCGCGACGGCGAGCAGCAGCCGCGCCTCCGCCGGGTAGGGCGACCACGTGAGCCCGCCGACCTCGCTGCGCTCGAGCACCTCGCGGTAGACGACGCCGGCCGCGTCGAGGTCGCCGCGGTCCTGGTGGAGGCGGCCGAGGAAGTAGAGGGCGCGCAGCTCGGGCTCGATCAGACCGGCGGCACGGGCGCGGTCGGCGGCGGCCCGCCACCCGACGCCCGGGTCCGCCCCGCCGGCCGGGTCGAGGCCCGCCAGCGTGGTGTGCAGCTCCACGGCGAGGCTGGTGAGGTCGTTGCGCTCGGCGATCTCGAGCGCCTCGAGCGCGGCCGTGCGTGCCTCGTCGGCGTGCCAGTTGCCGAGCGTCTCGGCGTGCACGAAGAGTGCCCGCGCGAGCAGCCTCGGCGGCCCCTCGCGCAGCAGCCCGACGGCCTCCGCCGCGGTCTCCCCCGGGGACTCGGTCGTGTCGGTGAGGAGCAGGGCCGAGGCCAGCGCCGTCAGCAGCTGGCCACGGTCGACGTCGGAGGCGTCGGCCGGCATCGCGGCCAGCCGGGCCCGCAGCACCTTGACCGCCTTCGGCACCCGCCCGGCGGCGATCAGTGCCTCCGCGCAGCGGCGTACGAGGGCGAGCGGGTCGAGGTCGGACACCGGCGTGCGGGACGTGTCGATGAGCTCGAGCGCGTCGAGGAAGTGGGTGGCCGCCTCCGACGGGCCGCCCACTGCGAGGGCCTCCTCGCCGGCCTCCACCGACGCGCGCACCGCCACGGGGCGGTCGTCGGCGCGACGGGCGTGCTGGGCCAGCTCGGCGGCCGTGCCGACCGCGCGGCCCTCCCCCAGGGCGGAGACGAAGTCGGCGTGCAGCCGGACCCGCTCGCCGGGCAGCAGGTCGTCGTAGACCGCCTCGCCGAGCAGCGCGTGGCGGAAGGCGTAGGTGCCGCCGCGGGAGGCGGCGAGCACGTTGGCCTCCACAGCGGTGCGCAGTGCGCCCTCCAGCTCCTCGGAGCCCAGGTCGGAGACGGCGGCGAGCAGGCCGTGGCTCACCTGGCGCCCGGCCACGGACACGATGCGCACCACGCGACGGGTCACCTCGTCGAGCCGGTCGAGGTGCACCAGCAGCACGTCGGCGAGCTCGCCGGGCACCTGGCCCGAGCCGGCCGCGCCGACGAGCTCCTCGACGAAGAAGGGGTTGCCCTCGGCGCGGTCGACGATCGAGACGTATTCCGCCTCCGACAACGTGCCCGGGCGCAATGCCCGGACGAGGCGGCGTACGTCGTCGTCGGCGAGCGGGTCGAGCGGGAGCCGGTCGACACCGTGCAGGCGCATCCACTCCGCCACCTGCCGCCGCAGCGGGTGGCGGCGGTGGAGGTCGTCGGAGCGGTAGGACACGACGAGGGAGACGCCCGGGACCGGGCGGGAGAAGAGGAAGCTCAGCATGTCGCGGGTCGACTCGTCGGCCCAGTGGGCGTCCTCGACGACCACGAGCACCGGTGCCTGCTCGGCGACGGCGGCGAGGAGGTCGCCGAACGCGTCGTAGACGTTGCCGCGGTCGAGGGCCTGGTCGCCCGACGCGGTCTCGCTGCTGCGGATGCGGCGGCCCGGCTGGAGCCGCGCGAGCGTGGGGTGCCGGTCGAGCACCCGCCCGGCGACGTCGGGCTGGTCGGCCATGACCCGGCCGAGGACCTCGGAGAAGGGGAGGTAGGGCAAGGAGCTGTCGGCGAGGTCGAGGCAGTGGCCGGCGACGACCTGCCAGCCGGCCTCGAGCGCGGTGTCGCGCAGGGCCATGATCAGCCGCGTCTTGCCGACGCCTGCGTCACCGGCGACGAGCATCGCGCGCACCGACGCCCCGTCGCCGGACGCACGGATGCCGAGCTGGGCACTCAGCTGCTCCAGCTCGGCATCGCGTCCGATGAGATCGGTGGTCCGCAGGGCCGGCACGGACGACATTGTGTCGCCTCCGTCCGACAGCCGCGGGTCGATCGCGGTGCGGGTCACTTCCGGGTGTCGGTGGCGCGGACCCGCGTCCAGCGGCGTACGCCGTAGTCCTGACGGACCTTGTCCTGGCGGTAGGCGATCTCGGCACCCAGGAAGCTGTCGGTGGTGAACATGTCCTTCTCCTCTTCTCGGTCGGCCCTTTCCGGGCCGTGAGGAGAGAGTCCGTCCGTGAGGTAGCCCCGGACATCGGGCGCGTGCCCTATCCGGGGGTGGCCGGCTACCTCAGATGCGGTGCGGGACGGTGTGCGGACTACCTCAGACGACCGGGCGCCCGGCCTGCCAGACCCCGGCGACGAGGGGAACGCCGGGCCGGTAGGCGAGGTGGACGTGGGACGGGGCGTCGAGCAGGACGAGGTCGGCGGCCTTCCCGGGGCCGAGCACCCCGACGTCGTCGCGGCCGAGGGCCGCCGCGCCCGTCGCGGTGGCCGCGTGCAGGGCCTCGGCCGGGCTCATCCGCATCTCGCGCACGGCCAGCGCGATGCACAGCGCCATCGACGAGGTGAAGCAGGAGCCGGGGTTGCAGTCGCTGGCCAGCGCGACGCGGACGCCGGCGTCGACGAGGCGACGGGCGTCGGGATAGGGCTGGCGGGTGGAGAACTCCACGCCCGGCAGGAGCGTCGCGATCGTGCCTGAGTCGCTGAGCGACTCGACGTCGAGGTCGGACAGGAAGGTGCAGTGGTCGACCGCGACCAGGCCGAGCTCGCAGGCCAGCCGCACGCCGCCGCCGTACGTCAGCTGGTTGGCGTGGAGACGTCCGCGCAGGCCGTTGTCGGACCCCGCGGCCAGGATGGTGCGCGCCTGGTCGACGCCGAAGGCGCCGTCCTCGCAGAACACGTCGATCCACCGGGCGTGCGGTGCCGCGGCCGCGAGCATGGGGCCGGTGACGAGGTCGACGTAGTCCTCGGGGGTCGTGCCGGAGGGGACCACGTGCGCGCCGAGGAAGGTGGTCTCGTCGGTGAACTGCCGCGCCACCGCGAGGCTGCGCGCCTCGTCGTGGACCGAGAGCCCGTAGCCGCTCTTGATCTCGACGGTGGTCGTGCCCTGCGCGCGCATCTCGGCCACCAGGCGCGCGACGTGGGAGGTCAGCTGCTCGTCGCTGGCGGCGCGGGTGGCGGCGACGGTGGTGCGGATGCCGCCGGCGGAGTAGGGCTCGCCGGTCATCCTGGCCTCGAACTCGCCCGACCGGTCGCCGGCGAAGACGAGGTGGCTGTGGGAGTCGACGAAGCCCGGGATGACGGCCCGGCCGCCGGCGTCGACGTGCACGTCCGCGGCGGGCGCCTCCGCCGCCGGACCGACCCAGGCGATCCTACTGCCCTCGACGACGACGGCGGCGTCGTGCACCATCCCGAGCAGACCGCCCTGATCCGCGCGCGCCGGGTCGTTGGTGACCAGCTCGCCGATACCGGTGATCACTGTCGTGCTCATTCCCAGATCCTCCCGATGACCTCGTCGAGCTCGCGCCCGATCGCGGCGCGGTCGCCGTCCTCGACGACCCAGCGACCGTCGGCCATGACGCGGCGCACGTCCTCGGCGGCCGCGGCGAAGACGACCGTGTTCTCGTCGCGGCCGGTGCCGGCGGTGCGCGGGCTCGTCGCGTCGAGCACGACGAGGTCGGCGCGGCGACCGACGGCGATCGCCCCGGCGTCGTCCCAGCCGAGCGAGGCGTGGCCGTCGGTCGTCGCCGCGGTCAGCAGCTCCGCGGCGGTCCAGTGACCCCGCTGCTGGGTGGCGAGACGCTCGTCGAGCTCGACGGCGCGCATCTCCTCGAAGGGGTCGATGACGGCATGGCTGTCGCTGCCGAGGGTCAGCCGGGCTCCCGCGTCGTGGAGCCGGCGCGAGGGCCCGATGCCGTCGCCGAGGTCGCGCTCGGTGGTCGGGCAGAAGGCGGCGTACGCCCCCGCCCCGCCGATCAGCGCGATGTCGTCGTCGCTCAGGTGGGTGGCGTGGACCAGCGACGTCGTCGGTCGCAGGAGGCCGTGGTCGGCGAGCAGCCGCGTCGGGGTGACGCCGTACGCCTCGAGGCACGCGTCGTTCTCGGCGACCTGCTCGGAGACGTGGGCGTGGAGAGGACGGTCGGCGACCCAGCCCGCGACCGCGTCGAGCGCCGGCCGTGGGACGGCGCGCACCGAGTGGACGGCTGCGCCGACGCGGGCGTGGGGCTCGACGACCAGGCCGCCGACCCGCTCCACCCAGCGATCCACCGAGCCGTCGCTGTAGCGCACCTGCGCGCCCTCCGGCGGCGCGCCGAAGCCGGCCGAGAGGTAGAGCGCGTCGAGCAGGGTGATCCGGACGCCGGCCTCGCGCGCGGCGTGCACGAGCGCGAGCCCCGTCTCGTTCGGGTCCGCGTGGGGCGTCCCGTCGGGCTGGTGGTGGAGGTAGTGGAACTCCCCGACGCACGTGATCCCGGCGGCGGCCATCTCGCGGTAGGTCGCGAGCGCGAGGGCGAGGTAGGTGTCGGGGTCGAGCCGCGCGGCGACGGCGTACATCTGCTCGCGCCACGTCCAGAAGGACCCGCGCTCGCGCTGGGTGCGCCCGCGCAGCGCCCGGTGGAAGGCGTGGCTGTGGGTGTTGGCGAGCCCGGGGACGACCAGGCCGCGGACCGGGATCGCGCGCGGTGGGTCGCTGTCGGGGGTGACGGAGGTGAAGCGGCCGTCCTCGACCTCGACGAGCACGTCGTCGGCGAAGCGGTGGCCGAGCCAGGCGCGTTCGAGGAGGTACGCCGTCACCGGGCGAGCTCCTCGAGCACGTCGGCGAGTGCCTCGACGCCGGCCAGGCAGTCGGCGGTCTCGGCGTGCTCGTCGGGCGAGTGCGAGACGCCGGTGGGGTTGCGCACGAAGAGCATCGCGGTGGGGATCCCGGCGTCCGACAGGATGCCGGCGTCGTGCCCGGCCTGGGTCGGGATCACGGGCCAGTCGCCGAGCCCGGCGAGCCGCGCGGCGAGGTCGGCGTCGAAGGCGACCGAGCCGGAGACCGACTCCGCGGTGACGGTGAGCGAGGTGCCGTCGCGACCCGCGCGGTCCTGCGCCTGGCGTCCGACCGCGTCGACCAGCTCGGCCAGCGCGTCGTCGGAGGAGGCGCGGGCGTCGAGCCAGGCGGTGACGAGCGAGGGGACGGCGTTGGTGCCGTTGGGCTCGACCGAGATCCGGCCGAAGGTCGCGCGCTGGCCGGCGAGCCGGGCCTGCTTGTTGGCGGCGAGGGCGGTCATCGCGTAGGTCAGCATCGGGTCGTGGCGGTCCTCCATGCGGGTCGTGCCCGCGTGGTTGGCCTGGCCGGCGAAGTCGAAGCGCCAGCGCCCGTGCGGCCAGATCTCGCTGGCCAGCCCGACCGCGACGTCGCGGTCGACGAGGTCGCGGCCCTGCTCGACGTGCAGCTCGACGAAGGTGCCGACGTCCGCCAGGGAGAGCAGCCCGGCCGACGGGTCGAGCCCGGCGGCCTCGACGGCGTCGGCGAGGAAGACCCCGTCGCGGTCGCGCAGCTCGCGTGCGTCGTCCCAGGTCGTCGCGCCGGTCACGAGCCGGGAGCCGAGGCACGCGCGACCGAAGCGCGAGCCCTCCTCCTCGACGAAGACCCCGATGCCGATCGGCCGGCCCGGCTCGAAGCCACGCCCTCGCATCGTGTCGACCGCGGCCAGCGCCGAGACCACGCCCAGCGGACCGTCGTACGCCCCGCCGTCGAGGACGGAGTCGAGGTGCGATCCGGTCAGCACGCCCTTGCCGGTCGCGGAGCCGGGCGCCCACCAGGCGACCTGGTTGCCGATGCCGTCGGTCTCGACCGTCAGCCCGCGCGCACCGCACTCCTCCGCGAACCAGCCGCGGAGCTCGGACTCGGCGGAGGCCCAGGGCGAGCGGTTGTAGCCGCCCGAGGCAGCCGATCGCCCGACCGGCGCCAGGTCACGCCACATCTCCTCGAAGCCCATGCCGCCAGTCCATCGTCAACGCCGACCGGGGTCAACGCGGGGTCGCGGGCGTGCGTCTCGGATCCGAGACGAGCCCGGGCGAACGGGAGCCGCTGTAACGCCGGGTTAGGAGCTGTACCCACCCGGATATATCCAGGTGGGTACAAGCACTAACCCGGCGTTACAGCGGGAGTGCCCCGTCGCGCCGGGAGAGGCATGGCAACCTGCCCCCATGGACTTCCGCGAGGTCGTACGCCGTCGCCGCATGGTGCGCCGCTACTCCGACGCCCCGGTCGACCCGGCGGTCGTCGACCGGATGCTCGCCCACGCCCAGCGCGCGCCGAACGCCGGCTTCAGCCAGGGCTGGGCCTTCCTGGTGCTCGACACCCCCGCCGACGTCGACCGCTTCTGGGAGTCCACCGGCGCCGACCCCGACACGCACAACGCGTGGCTCGACGGCATGCGGACCGCACCCGTCGTGATCGTCCCGCTGGCCAGCAAGGACGCCTACCTCGAGCGCTACGCCGAGCCCGACAAGGGCTGGACGGACCGGAGCGAGGACCGGTGGGCGGTGCCGTACTGGTGGGTCGACACCGGCATGGCGGCGCTGCTGGTCCTCCAGACGGCCGTCGACGAGGGCCTCGGCGCCTGCTTCTTCGGCATCCCCGGCGAGCACGTCGACTCCTTCCGCGCCGCGTTCGGCATCCCCGACGACCACGCGCCGGTCGGCGCGATCACCGTCGGGCACCGCCTCGCCGACACCGGCGCGGCGGGGTCACCGGCGCGGCGGGAGCGGCGTGACGACGTCGTCCACCGCGGCCGGTGGTGAGCGCAGGGGCTCGAGCGCGTCGCGCACCTGCGCGAGCAGCGGCCGGGCGGCGGGGTCGAGGCTGAGGCACGCGGCCAGCAGGTCGCGCACCTCCTCGGGCAGTGCGTCGAGGCCGGCCGGCGCGACGGGCACACGCCGGTGGACCAGGGGCCAGCGCCGGCGCGAGTCCCACGTGGCCTCGTCGCCGTACGGCGCCGTGCGCGCGAGCGCCTCCACCAGGGTCATGCCGAGACCCCAGACGTCGGTGGCCGCCGACAGCCCACGGCCCCGCGCCTGCTCGGGTGCGAGGTAGCCGCGCGTCCCGGCACCCGCCCTGCCCTCCCCCGGCCGCCCGGCGAGGCTGAGGTCGATCAGCACCGCCTTGCCGTGGTCGACGACCACGTTGTCCGGCTTGAGGTCGAGGTGCAGCCAGTCGTTGCGGTGGAGGTAGCCCAGGACCGACGCGAGCTGGCAGCCGAGCTCGGCGACGTCGGCGAGCCCGAGCGGCTCCTCCTCCACCAGCGCCGAGAGCGTGGCACCACGCAGCGTCTCCAGCACGACGGTCGGCGGGTCGTCGAGGACGTCGTAGCCGCGGACCAGGTGCGGGTGGGCGAGCGTGGTGGCCAGGTGCCCCTCGAGGAGCACCGCCTGCCGCACCCGCGGGTCGTCTCGCCGGTCGGCGCGCAGCAGCTTGACCACGCAGCGGGTGCCGCGCGCCTCGTCCCAGGCGTCCCACGTCTCCAGCCGCCGGCCGTCGGCCAGCAGGGCGAGGGGGCGGTAGCCCGGCGGCAGGTCGCCCGTCGGCGTACGCCGGGTGGCGCGGGCGCTCACGTCGCCACCGCCCGGAGCCGCTCCCCGGTCCGGAGCGGGGCCTCGAGGGAGACCACCCGGTCCACGTGCTCGAGCACCACCGGGTCGTGGGTGAGGACGATGATCGTGCGGTCCCGCTCTCCCTGCGTCAGCGCCGCCATCAGCCGGCGCGACGCGTCCGCGTCGAGGCCCGTGGTGGGCTCGTCGAGCACGAGCACGCGTCCCGGGCGGAGCAGCGCGCGGGCGATGGCGAGCCGCTGGCGCTGCCCGCCGGAGAGGCTGCGGCCTCGCTGCCCGATGCGGGTCTCGTAGCCGCCCGGCAGGGCCTCGACGAAGTCGTGCGCGTCCGCCGCGCGGGCGGCCGCGCGGACCTCGGCGCGGGAGGCGTCGGGGCGCGCGAGGACGAGGTTGTCGTGGACGCTGGCGTCCAGCATCAGCTGCTCCTGGTGCACGACCGTCACGGCGTCGCGCACGGAGGCGGCGGTGTGGTCGGCGACGTCGTGGCCGTCGAGGGCCACGACCCCGGCGTCCGCCACGAGATGACGCGTGAGCAGCCGGGCCAGCGACGTCTTGCCGGAGCCGCTGGGACCGACGAGTGCGACCACCTCGCCCGCGGCGACGTCGAGGGAGACCTCGTTCAGCGCCGGCCGGCTGGTGCCGGGATAGGTCAGCGAGACACCGCGCACCGCTACGGAGCCGCGGCCGGCGGGCAGCGGCGTGGCGCCCGGGCGGTCACCCCCGACGGGCTCGTCGAGGAGCTCGACCACGCGCTCCACCCCGGCGCTGGCCGAGTAGAGCGCCGGCACGAGGTCGGCCAGCGTGCGGACCGGGCCGAAGCACTGCAGCAGCAGCGCCAGGAAGGCGAGCAACCCGCCGAGGGTGAGCCGGTCGCTCGCCAGCGCCCACACGCCCATCGTCACCACCAGCAGCACGCCGACCAGCTCGGCGAGGTCGACCAGCGGCAGGAAGACCGCACGGATGCGGCTGGCGGCGAGCTCGGCGCCGGCGATCGCGCGGTTGTGGCCGTCGTACGTCTTCACCGCGCGGTCCTCACGCCCGTAGGACTGCACCAGCGAGGCGTTGGCGAGTGCCTCCTCGGTGACGCTGCCGAGCGAGCCCCCGCGCCGACGGCGCTCGCGGGAGACGTCGCGGGTCAGGCGGGCGAAGCGGGTGGAGATCCACCAGAAGAGCGGCCCGACGACCAGCGAGGCGAGCGCGAGCTGCCACTGCATCCACAGCAGCGCGCCGGCGAAGACGACCAGCCGCACGAGCGCCCCGAGGCCCTCGCTGACGTGGGTGACCATGAAGCGCTCGACGGCGGCGACGTCGGTCGTGAGGCGCGTGAGGGTGTCGCCGAGGCGGCGGCGGTCGTGCGTCGCCGCCGGCAGCGAGAGGACGTGGGAGAACACGTCTCGGCGCAGGTCGACGAGGAAGCGCTGCGAGACGTAGGTCGCGAGGTAGTCGTCGGCGCCCGAGACCAGCCCGCTCAGGAGGTTGAGCCCGATGTAGAGCAGCGCCAGCAGCAGGAGCGGCTCGAAGGCCGCCGGGACCAGCACGTCGTCGACCAGGCGCTGGTAGAGCAGCGCCTCGGCCACCGAGATCGCGGGAGCGGCCGCCAGCAGGAGCACCCCGAGGACCAGCCACCCGCGCAGGGGTCGCAGCCGCGGCCAGAACATCCGGGCGATGTCGACCAGGCGCAGCGACGCCGCCACGTCGACGAGGGCCGACTGCTCGGGCGCGGCGCGCAGGGCCGCGGCGAGGCGACTGCGTACGGACATCGGTGCTCCTGCGGTGGCGTGGTCGGGAACGAGCGGGACGGGCAGGCGGCCCCGGGGGTCGGGCCGCCCACCCGTCGTGGTGGTGCGTGGGTTCAGCTCGAGCGCGACCAGCTGCGGCTGCGGTTGCGACGGCGACGACGCCGGCGGCGGCGACGCCCGTCGTTGCTCGAGTCGGAGCCGCCGCGACGGGCCTGGACGGCCGGTGCGAGGGCGGTGAGGATTCCGGAGCGGGCCATGGTGGCCTCCTTCGGTTTCGGTACCCGGGGTGTCCCGGCTGACGAGGAAGACTCTGGGCGCCGTCCATGACACGACCGTGAGGCGACGGTGAGAGCGCCCTCATCGAGCCGGCGGCGGCGCTACGGTCACCCCATGACCGCTCTGCCCATCGAGAGACGTGCGGTGGACGCCCTGCAGGCCCTCGTCCGCATCCCGACCGTCAGCGACCGCGACCCCGCGCGGGTCGACGCCGACGCCTTCGAGAGGCTCCTGGCCGAGCTCGTCCGCCAGTTCCCGCTGCTCCACGAGCGCCTCGAGGTGATCCGCGTCGGCACCCACGGCCTGCTCGCGCACTGGGCCGGCGCGAGCGCCGAGCGACCGGTCGTGCTGATGGCCCACCTCGACGTCGTGCCCGTCGACCCGGACGCGCCGTGGCAGCACGAGCCCTTCGGCGGCGAGGTGCACGACTCCCCCGTCGGACCTGCGATCTGGGGTCGCGGCACCCTCGACGACAAGGGCTGCGTCGTCGGCATCTGCACGGCGGTGGAACAGCTGCTCGAGGCCGGTCACGTCCCGGCCCAGGACGTCTGGCTGTCCTTCGGCTGCGACGAGGAGGTCAGCGGCACGGCGGCGATCGAGGCGGTCGGCGTCCTGCGCGAGCGCGGCGTGACGCCGTGGCTGGTGCTCGACGAGGGCGGCGCGATCGCCGGGGGCGCGTTCCCGGGCGTCAAGGCCCCGCTCGGCGTCATCGGCGTGACCGAGAAGGGGACCACCTCGCTCGAGCTGGTCGCCGAGGGCCGCGGCGGGCACGCCTCGACACCCGCCCCGAACGGGCCGACGGCCCGCATCGCTCGGGCGATCCTGCAGGTCGAGAAGTCGCCGTTCCCCGCCTCCGCACCTGCACCCACCCTCGAGCTCCTGCGTCGCCTGGCACCCCACGTCCCGCTCCCGCTGCGCCCGCTCCTGTCCCGTGCCGACCGGATGGCGCCGGTCGTCACCCGCGCCCTCCTCGCCGCCGGCCCCGAGGCCGCCGCCATGACGCGTACGACGGTCGCGACCACCACGCTCAGCGGGTCACCCGCCCTCAACGTGATCGCCTCGACGGCCAGGGCCGGGCTCAACATCCGCGTGATGGTGGGCGACACCGTGGCCGGGGTGGTCGATCACGTCCGCAGGGCCGTGGCCGACGACTCGATCCGCATCGAGGTCGTCGAGTCGGGCGAGCCCTCGCCGGTGTCCCCGATGGACGAGCCGTTCGAGCTGCTGGAGGACTGCATCGGCGCGGTCTTCCCCGACGCGGTCGCGACGCCCTACGTGATGATGGCTGCCACCGACTCGCGCCACTTCACCGCGATCAGCGAGCACGTCTACCGCTTCGCGCCCTTCCGGATGACGAAGGCGCAGCGCGAGGCCATCCACTCCTACGACGAGCACCTCGGCGTGGCCGACCTGCTCGACGGCGTCCGCTGGTACGCACTGCTGATCGAGAGGCTCCCGAGATGACGACCACCCGGCCCCCGGCCCAGACCGCCGCGAGGAGCCTGGCGGCCATCGTCGGCTTCCTCGTCCTCGTCGAGGTCGCCAGCGGGATCCTGCAGGGCTACTACACGCCGATCTACCCGCAGATCGCCGAGCACCTCTCGATCAGCGAGGGCGACATCAACTGGTTCGAGGCGGCACAGCTGATCGTCAGCGCGCTGTGCATCCCGCTCCTGGCGCGGCTCGGCGACCTCATCGGGCACAAGAGCGTGCTGCTGATCTCGACCGCCGTGACCGCCCTCGGGTCGTGGTGGCTGGCCTTCGCCCCCGACTTCACCACCTTCCTCATCGGCTGGGCGATCCAGGGCGCGTACGTCGTGTGGCTGCCGCTGGAAATCGCGATCATCCACCGCCGCACGCGCGACTCGGGCCGCCAGCAGCTGTTGACCCGGCGCGGTGCGGCGATCCTGGTCGGGGCGCTCGAGCTCGCCGTCATCATCGGCGCGGTGACCAGCGGCGTGCTCGTCGAGTCGCTCGACATGAACGTCCTGCTCGCCATGCCCGCGATCGTCGTGACCGCGGTCTTCTTCGTCATCCTCGTCGGCGTCGAGCAGGCGCCCGGCGACGACACCGGCGGCATCGACTGGACCGGCCTGACGCTCATCACCGTCGCCCTCGGCGTGCTGATGGGCGGCCTGGTCTGGCTGCGCCTCGACGGTGCCGGCTCGCTCCTCGGCTGGTCGACGATCGCGCTGTCCACCGTGGTCTTCGCGGCCTTCTGGCGCTTCGAGCTGCAACACCCCGAGCCCATCGTCGACGTACGACTCCTCTCCAGCCCGGCCCAGTGGCCGGTGCAGGTGACGGCCTTCCTCTTCGGCATCCCCGTCCTCGGCGGCCAGATCCCCCTGTCGACCTACGCGCAGGCCGACCCTGTCGAGCGCGGTTACGGCCTCGGCGCGGAGCCCGCCTTCATCTCCACCCTCATCGGGCTCTACGTCGTGACGCTGGCGATCGGCGCGTTCACCCTGCCGCTGACGACGCGGCTCCTGGGCGGCGTACGCCGTGCGCTGGTCGTCGCGTGCTGCCTCGTCGGGCTGGGCTACCTGCTGTGGCTGCCCTTCAACACCGAGACGTGGCAGGCGCTCGTCAACATGGGCATCGCCGGTCTCGGGTCGGGCGCACTGGTCGCGGCCCTGCCCGCCGCGGCGGCGGCCGCCGCGCCCCCGGAGCGCACCGGCATCGCGACCGGCATGACCAACGGCACCAAGACCGTCGGCGGTGCGATCGCCTCCGCGGTCTTCGCGATCGCCCTCACGGCGACCGGCTCGCTCGACGCGACCGCCGAGGAGGTGGCGCCGTTCAGCGGCTACCTCACCGTCTGGGCGGTCTGCGCCGGCGCGTCCTTCCTCGCCGCGCTCGCGCTGCTGGCCGCGCCCAGGCACGCCTTCAGCGACGCGCCCGGGCCGTCTCCGGTCGACTAGCGGAAGGCCGCCGCACTAGATTCGCCGCCATGACTCGGGGGAATCGGGCGCGCCTGGCCGCGCTCACGACGGCACTGCTCACCCTTCCGCTGCTCGCCGGACCGCCGGCCCTGGCCGCGGACCGTACGCCCACCGTCGCGGTCGTGGCAGCGGACGACCGGGCCGCGGAGCGTGCACCCACCCGGCTGCCGGGCGGCGGACGGACGGTCTTCGGCAAGAAGCGCTTCCTCACCGCCTACTACGGCACGGCAGGCACCGGCGTGCTCGGCGTCCTCGGGGAGACCGACCCCGACCGTGCGTTTCGTCGGATCGTGCGCGCCGGCAAGCCGTTCCTCCAGCGCGGCGAGCGGCTCCAGCCGGTCTACGAGCTCATCGTCACCGTGGCCGACGGCGCGGACTTCCCCGGCACCGACGGGGACCACGCGCACGACGTCCAGCACAGCCGGGTGCAGTCCTACATCGACGCCGCCCGCCGCCACGGCGTGCTCCTGCTGCTCGACCTCCAGCCCGGCCGCACCGACTTCCTCGCCACCGCCAAGCGCTGGGAGTGGGCGCTCGAGGACCCGTGGGTCGGGCTGGCACTCGACCCCGAGTGGCGGGTCGGGCCGGGCGAGTTCCCGGGGCAGACGATCGGTTCGGTCTCGGCGCGCGAGATCAACCGCACCGCCGGCTGGCTCGCACGACTGACCCGCGACAACGGGCTGCCGGAGAAGCTCTTCGTCATCCACCAGTTCACCGACGGCATGGTCCCCGACATCCGCAAGGTGCGCCGGCGCGAGGGGCTGGCGATGGTGCAGCACGTCGACGGGTTCGGCAGCCCGGCCGACAAGCTCGCGACCTACCGCAACGTCGCGGTGCCGCGGAAGTTCACGATGGGCTTCAAGGTCTTCTACGACGAGGACGTCCCGCGCATGCGCCCGAAGCAGGTGCGGCGTGCACTGCCGGACGTGCGGTTCGTGTCCTACCAGTGAGGCACCTCGACCGAGGCCGGATGCTGGTCCGCCCCCTCTAGGCTGGTCCGCACGGAGGTGACCGTGATGCCAGAGCACGACGAGTCCCCGGAGCGGTCCGGGGTCGAGCCCCCACGTCGCGGACCCGAGCGCGACGAGCGCACCGGTCGCTCGGCGGCCGCGGCCCGAATCGCCCACCAGGCCACCTGGGTCGAGCAGCAGCTGCGCGTGGCGATGGAGCGCGGGGACTTCGACGACCTGCCCGGGGCCGGCAAGCCGATCGAGGACCTCGGCGTGGAGCACGACCCGGACTGGTGGGTCAAGAAGCTCGTCGAGCGCGAGCAGATCGCCCTCCTCCCGCCCGCACTGGCGATCCGCAAGGAGGACGCCGAGCTCGACGGCCGGCTCGACCGGATCAACGTCGAGTCCGAGGTGCGTCGCGAGGTCGAGGAGTTCAACTCCCACGTGCGTCGGGCGCTCTACACCCCGCCCGTCGGTCCGTCCGGGCCCCCGGTCATCACCCGCCAGCGCGACGTCGACGCAGAGGTCGAGGCGTGGCGCGAGCGGCGTACGGCCCGCATCGAGGCCCAGCGCGCGGCCCGGGCGGCCGCCCCGCCCGAGCCGACGAAGCGGCGGTGGTGGTGGCGGCGCGGCCGTTGACCTCGAGCCCTCCGGGTCAGTCCCAGTCGAGCCCGCCGCGGCGCCACTCGTAGGCGTAGGCGATGGACAGGTTGAGGATGAAGAGGACGGTGGCCAGGTAGCCGAACGTGCCGAGCTGGTCGAAGTGGACCGCCCACGGCACGAGGAACATGATCTCGACGTCGAAGATGATGAAGGTCATCGCGACGGTGTAGTAGCGCACGGGGATGGTGCGGTTGTTGCGGCCGGGGTCGGAGACGGGTTGGATCCCGCACTCGTAGGAGTCGAGACGCGCCCTGTTGTAGCGCTTCGGGCCGACCACCGAGCTCATCAGCACCGACCCGACCGCGAACAGGCCGGCGATCGCGGACAGCACGACGACGGGAAGGTAGAGCTCCACTGGTCGCTCCTCGAGTCGGGGACGCGTGCCCCAGTCGTAGCAGCGCGCACCAAGTCGCTCACCGAGACATGCGTCATATCCACGCCGCCGCGGGCGGCGGTAGTTTGCGCCCCATGACCCGCCCCGCCAAGGACTTCTTCGCCCCGCTCGCCGTCGGTGCACCTGCACCGCTGCGCGAGATCCCCGCCCGGCCGAGCCGCGCCATCCACTTCTTCGACCCCGGCAACGAGAAGATGGCCGCCAAGGTCCCCGACATGGTCGGCTCCGTCGACGTGCTGCTCGGCAACCTCGAGGACGCGGTCAAGGCCGAGAACAAGGAGAAGTCGCGCCAAGGCCTCGTCGACATCGCGAGGGCCACCGACTTCGGTCCCACCCAGCTCTGGACGCGGGTCAACTCCCTCGACAGCCCGTGGGGCCTCGACGACCTGGTCACCCTGGTGACCGAGGTCGGCGACAAGCTCGACGTGATCATGGTGCCGAAGGTGCAAGGCGCTGAGGACATCCACTACGTCGACCGCCTGCTCGCCCAGCTCGAGGCGAAGGCGGGCCTCGACCGGCCGATCCTCGTGCACGCGATCCTCGAGACCGCGCGCGGCGTGGCCAACGTCGAGGAGATCTGCGGCGCCAGCCCGCGGATGCAGGGCCTGTCGCTCGGCCCCGCCGACCTGGCCGCGGACCGTCGGATGAAGACCACGCGCGTCGGCGGCGGCCACCCCGGCTACCTCGTGCGCCAGGACCCGACGCGCGACGACCTCGGCGTGCCGCAGTACGACGCCGAGCGGACGACGTACCAGCAGGACCTGTGGCACTACACGATCGCCCGCATGGTCGACGCGTGCGCGATGCACGGGATCTACCCCTACTACGGACCGTTCGGGGACATCAAGGACGTGCAGGCGTGCGAGGACCAGTTCCGCAACGCGTTCCTGCTCGGCTGTGTCGGCGCGTGGTCGCTCCACCCGGTGCAGATCGCCGTCGCGAACAAGGTCTTCTCCCCCAGCGTCGAGGACGTCACCCACGCCCGCCGCGTCATCGCCGCGATGGGCGACGGCACCGGTGCGGTGATGATCGACGGCAAGATGGAGGACGACGCCTCGGTCAAGCAGTGCCAGGTGATGGTCGCGCTGGCCGACGAGCTCGCCGCGATCGATCCCGAGCTGAAGAAGCAGTACGACGCCATCGAGCTGGAGGCCTGAGATGAGTGACTTCACCCCGCTCCGCTCCGTGCTCTACATGCCCGGCTCCAACGAGCGGGCGCTGGAGAAGGCGAAGACGATCGCGTGCGACGGCCTGATCCTCGACCTCGAGGACGCCGTCTCCCCCGACGCCAAGCCCGCCGCCCGTGACGCCGCAGCCGCAGCGGCCGCGAGCGGTGACTACGGCCGGCGTACGGTCACCATCCGCGTCAACGGCCTCGGCACCCAGTGGCACGACGACGACATCGTGGCAGCCAGCCAGGCCGGACCGGCCGCGATCGTGGTGCCCAAGGTCGGCAGCGCCGCCGAGGTCCAGCAGCTCGTCGCCGCGATGGAGGCGGCCGGCGCCCCGGACCACACGAAGCTGTGGGCGATGGTCGAGACGCCCGGCGCGATCCTCGACGCCCTCGCGATCGCCCGCGCGTCGGAGCGCCTCGGCGCCTTCGTGCTCGGCACCAACGACCTCGTCAAGGAGCTGTACGCCGAGCACGTGCCGGGCCGGGCCCCGATCCTGCCCAGCCTGCACACCGCGCTCCTGGCCGGGCGTGCGGCCGGCATCGCCGTGATCGACGGCGTCTACAACGACGTCAAGGACACCGACGGCTTCCTCGCCGAGTGCGAGCAAGGCCGCCAGATGGGCTTCGACGGCAAGACGCTCATCCACCCCGGCCAGGTCGAGGGCGCCAACGCCGCCTTCGCCCCCAGCGACCGGGCGGTCGAGGACGCGCACGGCCTCATCGCGGCCTGGGAGGACGGCATGGGGGCAGGTGTGGTCACCTACAACGGCAAGATGGTCGAGAACCTGCACGTCGAGTCGGCCCGTCGCACGCTCGCCATCGACGAGGCCGTCCGGGCGCTGGCCGCGGGCTGAGCCGCTCCCACCCCTACGGGCGGACCGACTTTCCTTTTGCGGGTCCCGACGCCACAGTGGTTCGGCCGCCCACAAGGGGCTGCTTACAAGGAGGCGAAAACATGATTGTCCTCGGACTGATCCTGCTCATCCTCGGGCTGCTGCTGCCCCAGAGCATCCTGACCACCATCGGCCTGATCCTGATCGTGGTCGGCCTGGTGCTCAACTTCGTCCCGATCGGCGGCTCGAGCCGGCGCGTCTGGTAGTTCCACCAGCCAGTCACGGACCCCGGTCGCCGCTCGGCGACCGGGGTCCGCTGCGTCTGCCTCAGGGCGGTGGTCAAACAGCGTGCGTCGGCCTACCGTCACACGATGACCACCCGCCCGCTCCTCGGCTCGCTCCTCGCAGCCGTCGCCCTCGTCACGACCGGCCTCGCCGGCCCTGCTCCCGCCGCACCGACCCGCGTCCTCGACGGCCTCGGCGACTCGTACGCCTCCGGCTACGGCGTCGCGCCGTCCTTCACCACGCCGTGCGGACGTTCCGACGCAGCCATGGCACCGGCGATCGACGGGCGGATACGACTGGTGCTCGACGACTTCGTGGCGTGCGCGGGCGCGAGGACGACCGACCTCGTCCCGCAGGGCCAGATCGCCGCGCTCGACGCCGACACCGACGTGGTGACGCTGTCGATCGGCGGCAACGACATCGGCTGGTCGCAGTCGGTCGTGGCCTGCCTCGGCGGCAGCGACGCCCAGTGCGCCGGCGCGCTCGCCGTCACCCGGGGCCGCGTCACCGGCCAGCTGCCCGCGCTGCTCGATGCGGTCTACGACCGGATCGACGAGGCGGCCCCCGACGCACACGTCCACGTCACGGGCTACCCGCGCCTGTTCTCCCCCGCCTACGGGGCGGTGCTGGCCGCCTCACCTGCCGAGCAGGAGGCCCTCAACGAGGGTGCCGACCTGCTCAACGCGACGGTCCGCGCGGCTGCCGAGGCGCACGGCTACACCTTCGTCGACGTGACGAAGCGGTTCCTCGACCACGGCGTCAACGCCCCGGAGCCCTGGCTCCTCGGTCCGACGAGCCCCGGCTCGTTCCACCCGAACGCGCGCGGCTACGAGGCGTACGCCGCTGCGGTGACCGCCGCGATCAGGCCCTCCGACCTGCGGTGAGCCTCAGGCGCTCTCGCTGCGACGGAACCGGTCGCCGAGCCACGTGCTCGCCGAGCCGACCCAGCCGGCGAGGTCGTGGACGAGGCGGCCTAGGGTGTCCTGCGTGCGCTCGAAGGTGACGGCGTAGCTCGCGGCCGCCTCCTGCGCGGCCTCGCTGACCGAGGCCTCGTCGTCGTCGGCGCGGCGCGGGTAGGTGCCACCGAGGATCGCGGTGTAGGCGCCGGAGTCGATCCAGCGACGGAGCTCGGTGGCCCGGACGACGGCGAAGGGGTGCGACTGCTGCTGCAGCAGCGAGAGCTTGATGAGCGACTCGCGGACGTCGCCGCCCTCGTCGTACTCCGCGCCCTGGGAGAGGAACGACGTCACGTCGAGCTCGTCGAGGGTGCCGCCGCTGGCGAGCTTCATGTGGGTGCGCAGTGCCGCGGTCGGGTCCTGCGCGGCGAGCAGCCCGGCGCGGTCGGCCGACAGCTCGGCCTTGCGCGACCACTCGAGCAGCCCGACGGTGACCATGCGGATGCCGATGGCGCCGCCGGGGATGGCGTTGAGCAGGCCGCCGAGGCCGAGCAGGCGCATCAGGAGCGTGCGGTAGACGGCGTGCCCGCTGATCGCGTGGCCGAGCTCGTGGCCGATGACGAAGCGCAGCTCGTCGTCGTCGAGGTGGTGCACCAGGCCCGAGGACAGCACGATGATCGGGCGGTCCATGCCGACGGTGATCGCGGTCAGCGTCGGGTCCGCCTGGACGTACATCTCCGGCAGGTCCGTGGCGTCGAGGCTGCGGCCGACCTCGGCCAGCAGCCGGTGCAGCCGCGCGAACTGCCGCTCGTCGACCCGCACCG
Source organism: Nocardioides furvisabuli (assembly GCA_964021995.1). Taxonomy (GTDB): domain Bacteria; phylum Actinomycetota; class Actinomycetes; order Propionibacteriales; family Nocardioidaceae; genus Nocardioides; species Nocardioides furvisabuli_A. The sequence goes on from CAXHZJ010000018.1 coordinate 25,218, forward strand.
CGGAGCCGAGCAGCGTCAGGCGCCACGCCCGCTCGCGGAAGACCCCCGACATGGTCTTGAGCAGCACGTCGAAGCCCTTGAGCTTGCGCAGCGCGACCAGTGCGCCCTTGTCGGCGGGGTGCTCCCACGCCCGCGAGCTGATGTCCGTCAGCACGACGCGCGAGCGCGCCGGCTTCTTCTCCCCCGATGCCATGGAGGGATCCTGACGTACGACGGCGCGAAAGTCAGCGGTTCGAAAGTCTTGGGTTGGGGCCGGCCGCCACGACCGCCGCACGGGCGGCGGTCCCGATCTCCTCGCGCCGCCGAGCCCAGAAGGAGGCGTCGGGCCCGTCGGCGGCCATGGCCTCCGCGTCGGTCCCGACCGCTCCGTCGAGCCCCTCGCGCAGGATGTCGGCGTGCCCGGCGTGCCGGCTGGTCTCGGCGAGCAGGTGGGTGAGGACGTTGAAGAGCGGCACCTCGGCGTCCCCCCACCACTCCACGCGGCCGGTGCTGTCGAGGTCGAGCGCCTCCACGGTCGCGTCGCCGTGCGCCCAGACCCGGCGGTAGCGGTCGACCACGTCGGCCCGCGACTCGAGCTCGGTCGCCCAGCTGTCGGCGTACTGCTCCGCCTCGTCGTCCCACCGCGGCAGGGGCTCCGGGAAGGGCCGGTCGAAGACCTCTCCGAGGTAGCGCGCCTCCCACGTCGCGAGGTGCTTGACCAGGCCGAGGAGGTTGGTCCCCGTGGCGGTCAGGGGGCGGCGTACGTCGTACTCGGAGAGCCCGTCGAGCTTGGCGAGCACCGCCTCGCGCTCGTGCTGGAGGTAGGCGTGGAGGTTGGCCTTGGCGGCGTCGGCGTCCATGGACGACACCCTGCCACCGCCGCTCCTCAGCCCTCGGACATCGGGATCCGTACGCCGCGCTCGTGCGCGACCTCGGCCGCACGGTCGTAGCCCGCGTCGACGTGGCGGATCACGCCCATGCCCGGGTCGTTGGTCAGCACCCGCTCGATCTTCTCCGCCGCGAGCGCGGTGCCGTCGGCGACCGTGACCTGGCCGGCGTGGAGCGAGCGACCGATGCCGACGCCGCCTCCGTGGTGGAACGACACCCACGTCGCGCCGGACGCGGTGTTGACCAGCGCGTTGAGGATCGCCCAGTCGGCGATGGCATCGGAGCCGTCGAGCATCGCCTCGGTCTCGCGGTAGGGCGAGGCGACCGAGCCGCAGTCGAGGTGGTCGCGGCCGATGACGATCGGGGCCTTCAGCTCGCCGCTGGCGACCATCTCGTTGAACTTCAGCCCGGCGCGGTGGCGGTCGCCGTAGCCGAGCCAGCAGATCCGGGCCGGCAGGCCCTGGAACTGCACGCGCTCGGCAGCCATGTCGAGCCACTTGTGCAGGCGGGCGTACTCCGGCTTCTCGTCGGCCGGGAAGAGCTCCTTGATGGCGCGGTCGGTGGCGGCGATGTCCGCGGGGTCGCCGGACAGCGCCGCCCAGCGGAACGGGCCCTTGCCCTCGCAGAAGAGCGGACGGATGTAGGCCGGGACGAAGCCGGGGAACTCGAACGCCCGGTCGTAGCCGCCCTTGCGGGCCTCGTCGCGGATCGAGTTGCCGTAGTCGAAGACCTCGGCGCCGGCGTCCTGGAACTCCACCATCGCCCGCACGTGCGTGGCCATGGACTCCTGCGCGCGCTTGGTGAAGCCGCGCGGATCCTCGGTCCGCTCGCGCTCCCAGTCGTCGTACGCCGTCCCGACGGGGAGGTAGAAGAGCGGGTCGTGCGCGGAGGTCTGGTCGGTGACGACGTCGACCAGCGGGCCGTCGCCCGCCTCGCCACGGGCGAGGTGACGCTCCAGCAGCTCGGGCAGCACCTCGGCGGCGTTGCCGAGCAGGCCGATCGACAGGCCCCGGCGCTCGTCGCGGGCCTTGAGCGCGAGCTCGATCGCGTGGTCGAGGTCGCGGGCCTGGACGTCGAGGTAGCGGGTCTCCAGACGACGGTCGATGCGGTGCTGGTCGCACTCGACGCAGATCGCCACCCCGTCGTTCATCGTCACCGCGAGCGGCTGCGCGCCGCCCATGCCGCCCAGGCCGGCGGTGACCGTGATGGTGCCGGCGAGCGACCCGCCGAAGCGCAGGTCGGCGATCGCGGCGAAGGTCTCGAAGGTGCCCTGGAGGATCCCCTGCGTGCCGATGTAGATCCACGAGCCGGCCGTCATCTGGCCGTACATCGTCAGCCCGAGGTCCTCGAGCCGGCGGAACTCCTCCCAGTCGGCCCAGTCGCCGACGAGGTTGGAGTTGGCGATCAGCACCCGCGGCGCCCACGCGTGGGTGCGCATCACGCCGACCGGCTTCCCGGACTGCACGAGGAGCGTCTCGTCGTCCTCGAGGTCGCGCAGCGAGCGGACGATGGCGTCGTACGCCTCCCAGCTGCGCGCCGCCTTGCCGGTGCCGCCGTAGACGACGAGGTCCTCGGGGCGCTCGGCGTTGTCGGGGTCGAGGTTGTTCATCAGCATCCGCAGCGGCGCCTCGGTCTGCCACGACTTCGCGGTCAGCTCGGTGCCGGTGGCGGCGTGGATGGGCAGACGTTCGTTCACTGGAGTTCTCCGATCACGGACTCGGCGGCGGCGAGGACCGCGCCGGACTGGACGAGGCCGACGGCGGCCTCGATCTCGGGCGAGAGGTGGCGGTCGGGCCCCGGGCCCTGGATGCCCGAGGACCGCAGGAGCTCGATGACCGCCGCGGTGGCGGGCGAGGGGGTCAGCGGCGCACGCAGGTCGAGCGCGCGGGCGGCGGTGAGCACCTCGACGGCGACCACGCGCGAGAGGCCGTCGACCGAGCGGCGCAGCTTGCGCGCGGCGTTCCAGCCCATCGAGACGTGGTCCTCCTGCATGGCGCTGGAGGGGATGGAGTCGACGGATGCCGGCACCGCCAGCCGCTTGAGCTCGGAGACGATCGAGGCCTGGGTGTACTGCGCGATCATGTGGCCGCTGTCGACGCCGGGGTCGTCGGCGAGGAAGGGCGGAAGCCCGTGGCTGCGCGCACGGTCCAGGAAGCGGTCCGTACGCCGCTCGCTGATCGAGGCCACGTCGGCGGCGACGATCGCGAGGAAGTCGAGGACGTAGCCGACCGGGGCGCCGTGGAAGTTGCCGTTGGACTCCACGCTGTCGCCCATGACCACCGGGTTGTCGACCGCACTGGCCAGCTCGCGCCCGGCCACCACGGCGGCGTGCTCGACGGTGTCGCGGGCCGCACCGTGCACCTGCGGCGAGCAGCGCAGGGAGTAGGCGTCCTGCACCCGGTTGCAGTCACCTGTCCGGTGGGACGCGACGATCGCCGAGTCCGCCATCAGCGCGGTGAGGTTCGCCGCCGACAACGCCTGGCCGGGGTGCGGCCGGATGGCCTGCAGCTCCGGGGCGAAGACCCGGTCGGTGCCGAGCTGGCCCTCGACGCTCATCGCAGCCGCCACGTCGGCGGTGCGCAGCAGCATCCGCAGGTCGGTGATCGCCATGACGAGCATCCCGAGCATGCCGTCGGTGCCGTTGATGAGGGCCAGGCCCTCCTTGGCCGCGAGCTCGACCGGGGCGAGCCCGGCGGCGGCGAGCGCGTCGGCGGCCGGCACCAGGGTGCCCGACGCGTCGCGCACCTCACCCTCCCCCATCAGCGCCAGCGCGCAGTGCGACAGCGGCGCGAGGTCGCCGGAGCACCCGAGCGAGCCGTACTCCCGCACGACCGGCGTGATGCCGTGGGTGAGCAGGTCGGCCAGCAGCTGCGCGGTCCCACGGCGTACGCCGGTGCGTCCCGTCGCCAGGGTCGAGAGTCGCAGCAGCATCAGTGCCCGGACGACCTCCCGCTCGACCTCCGGCCCGGAGCCGGCGGCGTGCGAGCGGACGAGCGAGCGCTGGAGCTGGGCGCGCATCTCGGTCGGGATGTGGCGGGTGGCGAGGGCGCCGAAGCCGGTGCTGACGCCGTACGTCGGCGTCTCCCCCGCAGCGAGCGCCTCGACGACGTCGCGGGCGCGATCGACTGCTGCGAGCGCCTCGCTGGTGAGCTCGACGGTGGCCCCGTCGCGGGCGACCCGCACGAGGTCCTCGAAGGAGACGGGACCGACCCCGACCTGGATGTTCTGCATGCCTGCCATCAAACTCCGGGCAGGCGGTCGCGAACACCCGGTCGAAGGCCCGAGTGTCTCGGATCCCAGACTCCCCGGTGGTCGACGGCCCGTCGACGGACCCACCCGTACGGATGACGTCCACGAGCGCGCACCCGCGAGGTGTGCCACGGTGAACGACGGGGCGACCCGTCCGGGGTCGCCGGAGGAGGAGGAACGCCATGGGAACGACCGGTTGGATCATCGTCGTGGTCGTCGTCCTGGTCGCGGTGGCGCTCGCCGCCTGGCTGGTGACGCAGCAGCGGAAGAAGAAGCAGCACCAGCACGCCGAGCACCTGCGGGAGGAGGCGCGCGCACACGCGTCGGAGATCCCCGAGGCGCAGGTGCGTGCCCAGGAGACCGCCGCACAGGCCGAGCGGGCGCGCATCGAGGCGGAGCGCGCCCAGCAGCAGGCGCGCGAGGCCGAGGTCGCGGCCACGCAGCAGCAGGCCGTCACCGAGGACAAGCTGCGGACCGCCGACGCCGTCGACCCGCGCGTCGACACCTCGTCGCCGGACCACACCCCGGACGCGAGCACGGACCCGTCAGACGGATCGGCGCGACACCGCGGTGACGCCGGGGAGACGCCCCGCACCTGACGCGAGGTGCCAGACTGGTGCTCCGTCGTCGTCGTGAAGAAGGAAGACCGTGACCACGTTCATCGTCATCGCCGTCATCGTCCTGGTCGTGCTGGTCGTGGCGTTCGTCGTGATCCAGCGCAAGAACCGCGAGGCCAACATCGAGCGCGCCGACCAGCTGCGCACGAAGGCGGCCACCGAGGCGCAGGCCACGATCGCACCCGCACAGGACCGGGCGGCGACCGCTGAGGCGGAGGCCGCCGAGGCACGCGCCATCGCCGAGAAGGCCGAGGCGGAGGCGGAGGCCGCCCGGCTCGAGGCCCAGCAGGTCGAGGCCTCCCACGAGGCCCAGGTCCGTGCTGCCGACCGTCTCGACCCGCGCGTCGACCACAAGGCCGACGACTACTCACCCCAGGTCGCCGGCACCGTCGACCAGCAGCCGACGCCGCCGGCAGAGGTGAACGCCGGGCCCACCGCCGAGCCGGCCGCCACGGAGCAGCCGGCGGCCACCGAGACCTCCACCGCCCCCGGCCTCCCGCGCCGCACCCCGGGCGCGCAGGAGATGCCGGGCAAGCCGATCGAGACCGACGGCTCCGGCGGCTGGTTCACCCGCAAGGACGGCGACCAGTCCTGACGAGGCTCCGGTCCGAGCCGATCCGCCGGTGAGCCAGGTCCCCGCCGCCACCCGCACGCTGCGGGTGCTGCGGTTCCTCGCGACCCAGGCGGACCCGGTCCCGCTCGACCGGATCGTGCGCGCCTGCGACCTCCCCCGCAGCACGGCCTACCACCTGCTCAACGCGATGATCGACGAGGGCTTCGTCGTGCACCTGCCCGACGAGCACCGCTACGGCCTCGGCGTGGCCGCCTTCGAGGTCGGCAGCGGCTTCACCCGCCAGGAGCCGCTGGCCCGGCTCGCGCGACGCCCGCTCGCCGAGCTGGTCGACCGGACCGGCCACGGGGCGCACCTCGCGGTCCTCCACGGACGCGACGTGCTCTACGTCGTCGAGGAGCGCGCCCCCGGGCGTCCGCCCCTGGTCACCGACGTCGGCGTACGCCTTCCCGCCCACCTCACCGCCTCCGGCCGCACCATCCTCGCCGCGCTCCCGGCCAGCCAGGTGCGTGCGCTCTACCCCGACCGCAGCGCCTTCGTCGACCGGCACGGCTCGGGGCCGACGTCCCTCAGCGCCCTGCGCACCCTCCTCACCGAGACCCGCCAGCGCGGGCACGCCACCGAGGACGGCGAGGTGACGCCGGGTCTGCGGAGCGTCGCGGTGGCGGTGCTCGACCACAACGCACACCCGGTCGCGGGCGTGGCGGTGACCTTCCCGAGCGACGAGGGCGCCGACGTGTCCGACATCGCCGCGGCCGTCGCGACGACCGCCTCCCGCCTGAGCCGACGCGTCAGCGGCCCGGCCTCGCGCTCCTCGTGACGTAGCCCATGACGGGGGCGGCTCGTTGAGCCCGCGACGACAAGGAGCCGCCGTGACCTCGACCCCCCGCCCCGTGCAGCGCATCGTGATCTCCGTCCTCGCAGCGGGCGGCCTGGTGGCGGGCGGCGCGCTCGTCGCGACCCCGAGCGGCCCCGGCGCGCCCAGCCTGCCGTCGACGTACGACGCCCAGGCCCGTGAGCGTGCGGCGGTCGCCGCCGAGGCGCAGCCGCACACGCACGCGGCGGATGGCGTGGAGACGATCGGCGACGGCTCGGTCGACGACGGACACGGCCACGTGCACGACCCGGCGACGAAGAACGCGATCAGCCGCTCGGGAGAGGCGGCGAGCGCCCCCGACCCGACGACGTCGCGTCAGCGCGCCGCGAGCCGCGAGCAGGTCGCACGCCAGCGCACCCAGCGCGAACCGCGCCTGGTGGGCGTCCCGCTGCGCACCCCGCGCCGAGTCGTGCCGGAGAGCCGCTACGCCATGGCGGGCGGCTGCTACCGCCTCGGTGGCCGGCCGCTGACCTTCCAGGCGACCGGCCTGGGCACCTACCTCCTCTACGCCACCGACCGCACCTTCCTCGCTGCGTCCGGCTCGGGCACCACCTGGGCGGGCGCTCCCTCTCCCGCGGCCGACTGGACCGTACGTCGCACCCGCGCCGGCCGCTTCACCTTCGCCCTCGCCGACGGTCGCGGCCTGCGGCGCACGTCCGGTGCGTTGACCACCGGCGCCGCCGAGCCGCTGCGCCTGCGCCGCACGAGCGGCTGCACGGCCTTCCCCGAGGTCGGGACCAACGTCGACGGACGCCCGTTCGGCGGGGTGACGCCGTTCCAGGAGGTGCGCGGCTGGGCCGACCCGCACGTCCACGGCCAGACCCACGAGTTCCTCGGCGGCCGCGTCATCTGCAGTCCGCCGTTCCACCGCTACGGCGCTCCGGCCGCACTCGTCGACTGCCCCGACCACCAGCTCGCCGACGGCCGCGGGGCGCTGCTCGAGGACGTGCTGGCCGAGAAGACCCCCGGCACGGGCCACGACCCGGTGGGGTGGCCGACCTTCTCCTACTGGCCCAACCCGCACTCGCTGACCCACCAGCAGGTCTACTACAGGTGGCTGGAGCGCTCGTGGCGCGCGGGCCTGCGCCTGCACACCAGCCTGCTGACTGAGAACCACGTCCTGTGCACGGTCTACCCGCTGAAGAAGAACTCCTGCGACGACCGCGACGCCGTACGCCTCCAGGCGCAGCGGATGCGGGAGATGCAGGACTACATCGACGCCCAGCACGGCGGTCCCGGCCGGGGGTGGTACCGCATCGTCACCGACCCGTTCGAGGCGCGCCGGGTCATCAACCAGGGCAAGCTGGCGGTGGTGATGGGCATGGAGACCTCGGTGCCGCTGGGGTGCAACGTCCAGCTCGGCCGTCCGACGTGCACCGAGGAGCAGATGCTCACCGAGCTCACCGAGATGCGCCGGCTCGGGGTCAGCCAGATGGAGCTGACGAACAAGTTCGACAACGCCTTCACCGGAGTGGCCGGCGACGCCGGCACCACCGGCACGCTCACCAACGGTGCGAACTTCCTCAGCACCGGCTCGTTCCTGCGGATGGAGCAGTGCCCGGGGTCCTACCCCGCGGGCACCGAGGACCGGCTCCAGTCCCCGAACCTCGGCGACCTGACCGGCGGCACGCCGTCGACGCCGGAGCAGGACGCGATCTTCGGGGCGATCTGGAAGCTCTTCGGCGACACCGGGATCCAGCCGGCCCCGCTCTACCCCGCCGGCCCGCACTGCAACCGGCTCGGGCTGAGCCCGCTCGGCGAGCGGCTGCTGTCGGCGATGATCGACCAGAAGATCCTCTTCGACCCCGACCACATGAGCGTCGCCGGGCGCAACGCCGCGCTCGACTACCTCGAGCGGCAGCAGGCCGCCGGCCGCCCGGTCGGCGTGGTGTCCTCCCACTCCTGGTCGACGCCGGACGCCTACCCGCGGATCTACCGCCTGGGCGGCTTCGTCGCCCCCTACGCCGGCGACTCGACCGGCTTCGTCGAGAAGTGGCGCCAGCACCTCGGCTGGACCGACCGCCGGTTCTACTTCGGCTTCGGGTTCGGCTCGGACATGAACGGCTTCGGCGCCCAGGGCGACCCGCGGGGGGCCGACGCGCCCGCCCCCGTGACGTACCCCTTCACCGGCCTCGGTGGCGTCCGCGTCGACCGGCAACGCAGCGGGGAGCGGGTCTACGACATCAACACCGACGGGGTGTCCCACTACGGCCTGTACGCCGACTGGGTGGAGGACGCCGAGCACGTGGCGGGCGCCGACGGGGCCGCCCTCGGCACCGACCTCGCGCGCGGCGCGGAGGCCTACCTCCAGACCTGGGAGCGCGCGTGGGGCCTGGCGCCCGACTCGTGCCGCAACCCGGGGCTGCGGCGCTCGGTGCGTGCCTTCACCCGCGCCGCCGACACCGGCCTGCGGGCCCGCGCGCTCATGCAGCGCGTCGGCCAGCCGTGGCAGCGGCTGGGTCGCACGTTCACCTACTGCGCGAAGGAGCCCGGGAAGCAGCGGGTCATGATGACCGTGCGGCTCTCACGCGGCGGGAAGGTGGAGGCCGTACGCCGGGCCTGAGGACGGTCACGAGGCGCCGGGCGCGAGCTCGTTGGTGACCCCGTGCCTGTCCGCGAGGTCCTCCGGCGAGACGGTCATCTCGAAGACGCCCGGCTCGACGGTGTCGGCGCCGAGGGCCGCGGCCTGATCGGCGTCGTCGATGAGGAGGAGCACCCGGGCGCCGGCGGTCCCGGAGGAGAGGACCCGGACCGGTACGCCCTGCCAGGTCGCCGTGAGCACCACCTCGAAGAGCTCGCACTCGGGCGCCGGGACGGCCGCGACCCAGGTCTGCGGACGGACCTGCTCCCAGCCCTCGGGGCCGGTCTCGCCGCGCATGCTGAGGAGGACGCTGTCGCCGACGACGTCGGCCGCGAGCTCCGACCCGCGCCACCGCGCACGCGGACCGACGAGCGGGCTCCACGGACGCCAGCCCTTCGCCCCACGCCACCCGCGGGCGACGCCCTGGTAGGCCGAGAGGCACCGCTGCTCGCCGTCGGCGCGGATCCGCCAGTACTCCGCACCGTAGGAGTAGCGCGTCCGACTCAGCTCCCACACGGGCACGACCCCGTCGCTGCGGAGGAAACCGGTCGGGTAGAGCGGTTGCCGACCGGCGTCGGGTGCGACGGGGTTGGTCAGCGACGCCAGCGGCGGGAGCTCGAAGCGCACCACGTCGACGAACTCCTGGCCACCCTCGAAGCCGTAGGCCCGGAGCACCTGGTCGGGAGTGCGCAGCGCCGCGGCGTCGCTGGCGAGCACGACGACCCCGCCGACGTGGTCGTAGCCCTCGTCGACGATCGCGGTCCCCAGGCCGTGGGTCAGCAGCTTCTGCAGCACCGGACGCTGCGGGACAACCTCAGACATCGATCTCCCTCTCGCGTACGTCGACCACGCTCAGCTCCTCGACCGGCACCGTCGCGCGGAACCCGTTGTACTGGTCGCCCTCGAGCCCCAGCCTGTCAGCCACGGTCGGCGAGCTGCCGTGGATCTCGGCCGTGTCGCCGTCGACCCGGCCCAGGCCGAACTCCTCGCCCTGCCACTGCACCGTCACGTGGCGGGAGAAGTAGCGCTCGAGGCCGGCCTTCGGGACCCGGGCCCAGCGCTCGCCGTCGCGGCGCGTGCCGCCCTCGAGGTGGTCGGGCAGCGGACCGGAGTCGCGCGGCACCCGCAGCGTCACCGCGTCCGCGGCTGCGGAGGCGACCTCGTAGGTCGCGCCGCCCCAGACGGCGAGGGTTCCGTGATCGGGCAGCGTCATCAGTTGCCCTGCGGGATCCACGTCGGCTCACCGTCGACCGAGCGCAGCACGGCGACCAGACGCTGCGTCCCGGAGTCGGTGACCTCCCACATCTCGGCACCCTCCCTGATCGTCACGGTCTCGCCCCTCGGCACGGCGTACTCCGGGATCACATCATCCGCGGCACTGGTGAAGCCATTGCCGGTGAACGGTTGCTTCCAGTCGTCGTAGGTCGTGGGCGAGCCGGTCATGTCCTGGTTGCGTGGGACCTCGAAGTTCGGGTCGTCGGCCTGGAAGCGGATGACGTGGGTCGAGGCGTCGTCGGGCGCGTGGTGGGTGTTGTCGTAGTCGAGGCGCAGTCCCTCGTTGATGTCGCGCGGGTTGCCCAGGTGCGCGGTGTCGTCGGCGACCGTCACCGCGCCGCGCACCTCGTTGGCCGTGTAGTGGTCGAGGACGTAGTTGTCCGCGTCCCCCCACCTCAGCTCCCCCGTCTTCGGGTCGAAGTAGGGCTGGTCGACGACCTTCTGCATGACCGTGTCGGAGGTCGGCGCGGGGAAGTCGTCACGCACGGCGTTGAGCGTGGCCCGCTCGGCATCCGTGAGGTCGCCGACGGGCTTGTTGATCAGGTCGTCGAGCTCCCCGCGGCTCAGGTCGTGGCGGGCGAGGACGTCGTCGACCCGGGAGCTGCCGAGCTGGTCGGGCGAGAAGGTCGTGCGGTGCGGGACGTCGTCCATCATCGAGTAGATGCGGCCGTCGCCGAGGTCGTCGAGGTGGCGCAGGTCCCCCAGGTCACCGAGGTCGTCGAGGCGACGCAGCCTGCCCATGTCGCCGAGGGCGTCGAGCCCGTCCATGGCGAGCTTCCCGCCGCGCGTCGCGATCGCACCGGCGCCGCCGGTCGCCACCGCCGCGATCGCATCGGGCACCAGGTGACCGATCGCGCGGGCCGGGTCGTCGGCCCAGGTGTCCCAGTCCAGCAGGCTCTTGCCGAGCTCCTTGCCGAAGCCGATCGGGTCGGTGGTGAGGCCCGTGTAGATGCCCTGGGCCATGTCGACGGCGTTCTCGACGTCGAGCTCGTAGGTCTTGGCCAGCTCCTCCGGCGTGAGGTCGCCGGTGGCGAGCTTGTAGGCGTCGATCACCAGGTTGACCGGGCTGAACGGCACCATCGTCAGCAGGTCCCACACGGCCTCGCCGGCGCCCTCGAAGATCCCGCCGACGAACTTCAGGCCCGACTCGAGCCAGTTGGGCTCCTCGGGGGCGTCGGCGCAGCCGGCCCGGACCTCGCCCGCGCACACGTGGGCGGCGCTGTCGAGGTCGGCGCGGACCGCCTGCATCGCCCGCAGCGCCTCCTGCTGGATCGGGTCGCCCCAGTCGACGAACGGCTCGGCCTGGTCGGTGCCGCCGCTGCTCCAGTAGGCACGCATCCGGCCCATGTAGGAGTCGTACTGGGTGCGCGCGCGCTCCGACTCGCGCTGACCGCGCTCGTGCTCTGCCTTCGCCTCCGCCGCGCGCCGCTGCGCGTCCTCCAGCACACCGGCGTACGTCGTGAGGCCGGCCGCGGCCTTCTTGAAGCCGTTGTCGGCCCTGGTCCACCGGTCCGGCTCGAGGTCGTGCGCCTCGCGGAACTCCTCCGCCGCACGACCGGTCCAGCCGGACACGTCGATCTTCGACAGCGCGTCGCCGGTGTCGTAGAAGAGCTGGCCCTTCTGCTCCATCAGCACGGCCCTGGAGCGGATGTTGCCGGGGTTGCCCGGGACCTCGAAGTCCGGCACGTCACAGCACCTTGGTGGCGGCGATGGTGCCCTTGAGGGCCGAGAGGGCGTCGTAGCCGGCCTTGTCGGTCTCGAAGTAGTTCATCGCGATCTTGCCGAGGCGACCGGCCATCTCCTCGACGTCCTGGCAGAGGTTGTTGACGCCCTCCTCCCAGCGACCCCTGAACTCGTCGAGGGCACCCCAGACCACGTCGCTGCCGACGTCGCCCTTGCCGGGGACGAGGTCCTCGACGTCCTTGTCCTTGAAGAGCTGGACGGTCTCGCTGAGTCCCTGGGCGGCCTGGCCCATGCTCTCGAGGTCGACCTCGAAGTCGTACGACGGCATGGGCTCCCGATTCCCCCTGTGACGACCGTCCAAACCGTCCGGGATCCGACGGACCGGGGTGTGGGATCGCGGCGCAGGGGGTAGGAAGGGGGCGATCGACCCGAGCGAGAGGGGGCGGCCGTGGCCGTCGGACTTGTCTACTCCGAGATGCAGGCGGCTGCGCAGGCCGTCGCCGATGCGGTGGAGCCGTTGCAGCAGACCCTGCAGGCACTGGGCGCCACCATCGAGACCGAGGCCGGGAAGGGCTTCAGCGGCCAGGCCGCCGCGGGCTTCGGCGAGGCGGTCAACGCGTGGTTCGACGTCGCGATCACGCTCGGCCCGATCCTCGACGGCTACTCGCAGAGCCTGATGTACGTCGCCCAGGAGCACGCCACCAACGACGCGGCCCAGGCCGAGCGCTCGGGCCAGCTCGCCGACCGGCTCGGCGGTGGTCCCCGGTGACCCGCGGCCTGGTCGTGCACCAGGGCTCGCTGTCGACCCTGGAGTCGGCGCTCGCCGACGCCACCGAACAGATCACCGCGCAGATCGACGACCTCCTCGAGCAGGTCGAGTCGCTCACCCCGGGCTGGGACGAGACCAGCGAGTCGCACCTCGCCCACGTCGAGCACCAGCAGAAGCTGCGTGACGGGGTCACCCGGCTCACCGAGGCACTGGACCAGGTGAGGACGAAGCTCGCGACCTACCGCGAGGACGCCCGCGAGATCGAGGTCGAGAACGTCGCGATCGTGAACTGATCGCGACGGCTCCGCTGGAGTTCAAGTTACCTGCGGGTAGGATTCTTCTCACTCGCTCGAGCCCTGCCGCCCCCACCCGGGACGGATCTATGCTCCGGCTCTGTACGCCCCGACCGAGGAGCACCCCTTCATGCAGATCATCGCGATCGTCGTCTCGTTCGCCCTGACCGCCGTCGCCGTGGCCATGCTGGTCCCGGCCACCCGCCGGATGACGGCCGTGATCCGCGCGGGCCAGCCGGCCCCGGGGCGTACGGACAACCCGGCCGGGCGCGCGACGACGATGCTCAAGGAGACGTTCCTCCACACGCGGATGCTCCAGTGGCACTGGGTCGGCATCATGCACTGGTTCGTCTACGCCGCGTTCCTCTTCCTCAGCACGGCCGTGCTGGCGGCGTACTTCCAGCTCTTCGAGCCGTCCTTCGTCTGGCCGCTGATCGGCCACTGGTACCCCTACGAGTGGTTCAGCGAGCTCATCGGCCTGCTCAGCACGGTCGGCATCGTCTACCTGATCGTCTACCGCCAGAAGCACCACCCGCGCTCCGAGGGCCGCCGCAGCCGCTTCTTCGGCTCGAACTTCTGGCAGGCCTACTTCGTCGAGGCACTCGCCCTGCTCGAGGGTGCCGCGATCCTGTTCGTCCGCGGCGCGGAGTACAACCTCGGTGTCGCCGAGGGCGACGAGTACGCCACCCGTGCGCACTTCCCGATCGCCTCGTTCCTCGGCGACGCCCTCTACCCCTCCGGAGCGGGCTCCGAGCAGTCGCTCGAGAACATCATCTTCTTCATCGCCGCCTTCAAGATCGCGCTCGCGATGATCTGGCTGATGGTGATCGCCCGCAACATCACCATGGGCATCGCGTGGCACCGCTTCACCGCATGGTTCAACATCTACTTCAAGCGCGAGTCCGACGGCAGCACCGCCCTCGGTGCGATGAAGCCGCTGATGTCGGACGGCAAGGCCGTCACCCTCGATGACATCGACGACCTCGACGAGGACTCGGTGCTCGGCGTCGGCAAGGTCGAGGACTTCTCCTGGAAGGGCATCCTCGACTTCACCACCTGCACCGAGTGCGGCCGCTGCCAGTCGCAGTGCCCGGCCTGGAACACCGAGAAGCCCCTGTCGCCCAAGCTCCTGATCACCGCGCTGCGCGACCACGCGTACGCCAAGCACGACGGCGACCCGGCCCACGCCGAGCGCGAGCTGGTCGGGGTCGGCTCCAAGGGCGAGAGCGGCGGCACTGCCGGCGCCGACGTCCTCGACTACTTCTACAACCCCGAGGACGCGCCCTTCGTCATCGACGAGGACGTGCTGTGGAGCTGCACCTCGTGCGGCGCCTGCGTCCAGCAGTGCCCCGTCGACATCGAGCACGTCGACCACATCATGGACATGCGGCGCTACCAGCTGCTGGTGGAGTCGAACTTCCCGGCCGAGCTGAACCAGCTCTTCAAGGGCCTGGAGAACAAGGGCAACCCGTGGAACATGTCGAGCACCGCTCGCATGGACTGGGCCAAGGGCCTCGACTTCGAGGTCCCGGTCGTCGGCGAGGACCTGGAGTCCCTCGAGTCGGTGGACTGGCTGTTCTGGGTCGGCTGCGCCGGCGCGTACGAGGACCGCGCGAAGAAGACCACGCGTGCGGTGGCCGAGCTGCTCGACATGGCCGGCATCTCCTTCGGCGTGCTCGGCAACGGCGAGACCTGCACCGGCGACCCGGCCCGTCGCGCCGGCAACGAGTTCGTCTTCCAGGGCCTGGCCCAGCAGAACGTCGAGACGTTCAAGGAGTACAAGGTCAAGAAGGTCGTCTCGACCTGCGCCCACTGCTTCAACACGCTCAAGAACGAGTACAAGGACTTCGGCATCGAGCTCGAGGTCGTCCACCACACCCAGCTGCTCAACCGCCTCGTGCGCGAGGGCAAGCTGACGCCCGTCACCGACGGCGCGGGTGCGGCGAAGCGCTCGATCACCTACCACGACCCGTGCTACCTCGGTCGCCACAACCAGGTCTACTCCCCGCCGCGCGAGCTGCTCCAGGTCCTGCCGGGAGCGGAGTTCGTCGAGATGGAGCGCAACTCCGAGAAGTCCTTCTGCTGCGGCGCCGGCGGCGCGCGCATGTGGATGGAGGAGAACATCGGCGAGCGGATCAACATGAACCGCACCAAGGAGGCCGTCGGCACCGGCGCCGACCAGATCGCCGTCGGCTGCCCCTTCTGCCGCGTGATGCTCTCCGACGGCCTCACCATGCAGCAGAGCAAGGGCGAGGCGCGCGAGGAGGTCGAGGTGCTCGACGTCGCGCAGATGCTGCTGGCCTCGGTGAAGGGCGAGCAGGCGACCAAGGCAGCCCCCGGCTCCTCGGCTGCGGCTGCGGCGGCTCCCGCCGCTGCGACCGCCAGCACCACGGCCGTCGCCACCAAGGACGAGCCGGAGGCCGGGGACGTCACCGTCACCGAGGACACCGTCACCGAGACCGCCGACGTCGGCCCCGCCGCCAAGGCGTCGGGTGGCTCCTCGCTCTTCGACACCCCTGCCCCCGAGGAGCCCGCTCCCGCGAAGCCGGCACCCGCGAAGCCCGCCGAGTCGGGATCGCTCTTCGACACCCCCGCGCCCGAGTCCACGCCCGAGCCCACGCCCGAGCCCACCGTCGAGGCTGAGTCTCCCAGCGACTCAACCGCGAGTGCGTCCGCCGCGACCCCCGCCACGACCGACCTCGGCGCGGGCGGATCGCTCTTCGACCTCGGCACACCCAGCGAGCCGGAGGCCGCGGCCGCAGAGCCCGCCGTCGCCGTTGAGTCTCCCAGCGACTCAACCCCCAGCGCGCCCGTCGAGACCCCCGCCACGACCAACCTCGGCGGCGGGTCGCTCTTCGACATCGCCGCGCCCGAGGCGCCTGCACCGAAGGCCGCAGAGCCGGCGCCGGCCGCCACGCCCGAGCCCGAGGCGAAGGCCGCGCCGGAGCCCGCTCCGGTCGCCGAGGCCGAGCCGGAGCAGCCGATCGCGGCTGCGTCCGAGGCGCCGGCGGCGGCTGCCCCGGCATCGAGCGGCACGACGTCCACGCCGACCACCGACGCCGACTTGTCGAGCCTCGGCTCGCTGTTCGACCTCGAGGCGCCGGCCACGACGGCCGTTCCCGCTGCCAGCGCACCCGCGCCGGCAGCGGAGCCCGAGGCGGAGACGACGCCGGAGGCAGCGCCTGAGCCCGAGGCCGAGCCGGAGCCCGAGGCCGAGGCCGAGGCCGAGGCCGAGGCGGAGCCGGCCGCTGCCGCGCCGGCCGCCCCGGCGTCCAGCGGTGCGACCTCGACCCCGACCACCGACGTCGACATCGCCGGCCTCGGTTCGCTGTTCGACCTCGAGGCACCGGCCACGACGACCGCCCCCGCTGCCAGCGCACCCGCGCCGGCAGCGGAGCCCGAGGCAGCGGAGCCCGAGGCAGCGGAGCCCGAGCCGGCGCCCCAGGCCGAGCCGGAGCCCCAGGCCGTCGAGCCCGAGCCCGAGCCCGAGGCAGAGGCACCCAGCGCCCCGCCGAGCGGCGCGGACCTCAGCCGGGCAGCGACCTTCGCCGACCCCGAGGACTCTGCGCCGAAGGTCGAGCCTGCCGCACAGCCCGCCGACGAGCCGGCCCCCGCCGGCGACCCGGAGACCGTGCTCGACGCGGACGACGCGTCGGCGGACGAGACGGCGGCCGAGGAGTCGGACGAGCCCGAGGAGCAGCCGGCGACCAAGCCGGCCCCGTCCATCGACGGCCCGGCGCACGCGCCGCGTACGGACGTGGACATCAGCGGTTCGAGCTCGCTCTTCGACCTCTGACCCCGCCCAGCGTCATACGAACCCGCACCCATCGGTGCGGGTTCGTATGACGTCCGGGCCGTGCGACCGACACACATGACGTCACGACGATGTCATGTGACATCACTTTTCCCTTGACGTGACATCACAGTGATGCCACGATGGTGCGCATGGACATCACGCCGTACGTCGACTCCCTCCGCCGCGACCTCGTCGCCGCGGCCGAGGCGGGTGGTGACGAGCTCAAGCAGGCCGCCGAGCGCCTGGCCTACGCCCTCGACCCGAGCGCACGCCTCGCGCTGATGGAGGCCATCTCCCACGCCGCGGCCGAGATCACCGCAGAGCTGCCCGACGGCAGCGTCGACGTACGCCTGGTGGGCCGTGAGCTCGACTTCGTCGTCGAGGTCGCCCCGCCGAGCGCCGCCCCGGCCCCGCCTCCCCCGCCGGCACCCCCGGCGCCGCCGGAGGACGAGGACGGAGACCTGGCCCGGATCACCCTCCGCATCCCCGAGGCCGTGAAGGCCCGGGCCGAGGAGCGGGCCGCGGCCGCCGGGCAGAGCCTCAACACCTGGCTGGTCGGGGTCGTGCGCGCCGCCTCCAACGACCACGCGATCAACATCGACGTCGACCTCAGCAGCATCCCGTTCGTCGGCTACGACCCCTTCGCGGCCACCCGGAAGCAAGGCAACGCCAGGCGGATGACCGGCTGGCTCTGACCGCCAGCCCGACCCCACTCCACGCACGACACCGCACCACAGCGGACCGGCACCGGCCGGCCCGTCGGACGAGCACACCCCCACACCGACCGGAGACACCGATGAGCCAGCACCTCGACCGCAGCTTCGACACCCCCGAGCCGATCGACCTCTACGTCGAGAACGACCGCGGCCTCGTCGACATCACCGCCACTTCCACCACGGAGACGACCGTCCGCATCACCGGCGAGCGCGCGGAGGAGTACGACGTCCGCGACCTGTCCGAGGGCCACGGACCGCGCCGCATCGCGATCATCGCGCCGCCCCGCAGCGGCGGCTTCTTCGGCAAGGACCCCCGCGCGGAGGTCGTCGTCGAGGTGCCGGTGGCCAGCCGCGTCGACGCCAAGGTCGGCAGCAGCGACGTACGCCTGCACGGACGCTTCGACGACACCCGCGTCGACGCGGGGTCGGGCGACATCTCCCTCGACGTCGTCGACGGCGACACCGTCGTCCAGTCGGGGTCCGGTGACCTCGTCGCCGAGCACCTCGCCGGCGAGGCACGGGTCAAGACCGGCTCGGGCGACGTCCTCGTGCGGCGCGCCGACTCGAGCCTCGTCGTCACGACCGGGAGCGGGGACGTGCGCGTCGGCGTGGCCGGCGACGAGGTGGCCATCAAGACCGGGTCCGGCGACGCCCAGGTCGGCACGCTCGACGGGGAGGCCGTCTTCACGACCGGGTCGGGCGACCTCGTCGTCGGCGAGGCGGCGTCGGGGCGGGTGACCGCCCGGACCGCCAGCGGCGACGTCCGCATCGGCGTACGCGCCGGGACGCCGGTGTGGACCGACGTCCGCACCGCGAGCGGACGGCTGTCGTCGAGCCTGCCGTCCACGGGCGAGCCCGCCGCCGACCAGCCCTACCTCGAGGTGCGCGCCACCACTGCCTCGGGCGACGTCACCCTCCACCAGTCCTGACCCACTCCCACCACCGAGCAGGAAGGAGGACGGCCATGTACGAGTCACTCACCGACCTCGAGCTCATCGCCCGGCACCGCATCGCCGAGCGCGTGCGCTACTCCCCGCGCGCCCCGAAGCGCCGCTGAGCCGCAGAGGCGTCGCGGTTCAGGACCGCATCGCGACGCCGCGCCGCCAGTAGCCCATGAAGGCCACGCGGCTGCGGTCGAAACCGAGCTCGTTGACCAGGTGCCGGCGCAGGCCGGTCACGACCTTCGACTCCCCCGCGATCCAGGCATAGGTCCCGCCGACACCGCCGGCGTCGTCCGCGACCTCCTCGCCCGAGGACGAGTAGGACGGGGTCTCCCACAGGTCGGGGTCCACCTCGTCCGGGGCGACCTCGACCGTCGCCCCGGGGATGCCGAGGTGCGCCACGACGGCGTCGTGGAGGCCGAGGCCGAGCTCGGCCCCGTCACGGGCGAGCCACACGACCTCGACGCCGGAGGGACGGCGTACGTCCTGGACGTCGGCCGCGACGGGCACCTCGAGGAACGCCGCGCCGCGGGCATCGTCGGGCAGCTGCTCGAGCACCGAGCACACCGCCGGCACCGCGGTCTCGTCGCCCACCAGCAGCAGGTCGGCGCCCGGGGTCGGGTCGAACTCGATGCCGCCGTAGGGGAACCCGCGACGCGGCGCGAGCACCACGATGCGGTCCCCCGGAGCCGCCGTGGAGGCCCACAGCGACCCGGGTCCGACGAGGTCGCCCTCGAGGTGCAGCACCATGTCCACGACGAACGTGGTCTGCGGCCCCGAGCCGCGCACGTCGCGGATCGTGTACGTCCGCATGTGTCCGCGCTCGGAGGCGGGGCGGTCCAGCCAGGTGGCGAGCCACGTCTCGTCGGCGCCCTCGGTCGAGGTCATCCCGCCCGTCACCGGGTCGGGGAAGACCAGCTTGATGCGCTGGTCGTAGCGCGGGCCGTCGACGCCGAAGTGCGCCAGCTCGGGGCCGCCGAGCTCGACGCGGGCGAAGGTGGGGCTGATGCGTTCGACCGAGACCACCTCGACGTCGGCGAGCAGCATGGGGAGCACGGAGGTGGTCACGGTCATCGGGTCTCCTTGACGGGGCTGGCGGGGGCGGGCACGGGGGTGTGCCGACCCACGGGGACGACGAGCGGCGTGTGCGACACCGGGTCGTCGATCACGCGGTTGTCGAGGCCGAACACGGTGCGCACGACCTCCTCGGTGACCACCTCCCGCGGCGGCCCCTCGGCCACGATGCGGCCGTGCAGGAGGGCCACGAGGTGGTCGGCGTAGCGCGCGGACAGGTTGAGGTCGTGGAGCACCATCACGATCGTGGTGCCGCGACGGGCGTTGAGCTCGGCGAGCAGGTCGAGCATCTCGACCTGGTGGGCCACGTCGAGGTAGGTGGTCGGCTCGTCGAGCAGCAGCAGGTCGGTGCCCTGCGCGAGGGCCATCGCGATCCAGACGCGCTGGCGCTGGCCGCCGCTCAGCTCGTCGACCATCCGGTCGGCGAGCTCGAGGGTGTCGGTCAGCACGAGCGCCTCGGCCACCGCCTGCTCGTCCTCGGCGGTCCAGCGACCGAAGGCGCCGTGGTGCGGGTGGCGCCCGCGGCCGACGAGGTCGGCGACCGTGACGCCCTCGGGGGTGATCGGGTTCTGCGGGAGCAGGCCGAGGGTGCGCGCCACCTGCTTGGTGGGCAGGCGGTGGATCGCCTCGCCGTCGAGCAGCACAGCCCCCGACCGCGGGCGCAGCAGGCGGGCGAGCCCGCGCAGCAGGGTCGACTTGCCGCAGGCGTTGGCGCCGACGACGACGGTGACCCTGCCGTGCGGCACCTGCAGGTCCAGCTCGCGTACGACGTCGGTGTCGGCGTAGCCGAGCGTGAGGCCGCTGGCCTCGAGGCGGGCGCTGCTGGTGGGGTCGGCGGGGTTCATGCCGCCCTCCTTCCACGGAGTCCGTGACGGGGGCCGCGGGCGAGCAGCCAGAGCAGGAACGGTGCGCCGAAGGCGCCGGTGACGACCCCGACGGGCAGGTTGAGGTCCGGGACGGCGTAGGCACCGATGTGGTCGCCCACCAGGACGATCACGGCGCCGACGAGGCCGGCGGCGGGCAGCGTCGTACGTCCACGGTTGAGCGCGCGGGCGATCGGGCCCGACAGGAAGGCCACGAACGCGACCGGGCCGGCGGCCGCGACGCCGACGGCGACGAGGAGCACGCCGAGCAGCATCAGCAGCTCGGTGCGCGCACGGCCCACGCCGAGGCCCGCCGCGGCGTCGTCGCCGAGCTCGCTGACCGGGAGGGATCGCGCGGCCCACGCGGTGGCGGGCAGCAGGACGGCGAGGGCGACGGCCAGCAGGCCGATGCCCGCCCAGGCCACGCCGTTGACGCTGCCGGTGAGCCAGCGCAGGACCAGCTGGACGTCCCACTCGTCGACGCGGGTGAAGACGTACTGGATGACCGACTGCATCGCGGCGGCGAGGCCGATGCCGGCGAGCACGAGCCGGAAGCCGCCGTGGTCGCCGGCGACGGCGCGGACCAGGAGTGCGACGCACAGCGCCCCGGCCACCGCGGCCGCCGAGACCGACCAGCCCGACCAGCCGGCGAGGGCGATCGCCGACACCGCGGCGGCGCTCGCGCCGAGGCTGACCCCGACGATGTCCGGGCTGGCCAGGGGGTTGCGCAGGGTGGTCTGGAAGATCGCGCCGCCCACGCCGAAGGCGACGCCGACCAGCACCGCCAGCACCGCGCGCGGCAGCTTGGACTCCATGACGATGTAGGTCGCGCCGGGGATCTGCTCGCCGCCGAGGATCCGCACGAAGTCGGGGATCGTCACGGTGTAGTCGCCGAGCAGGACGCGCACGGCGAAGGCGCCGACCAGGGCGAGCACGAGGCCCGCCACCAGGCGGCGGTGATGGACCCGCGGTGCGCGGCGCGCACGGCGTACGACCTCGACGGCGTCGGGAGCGGTCAGGGCCTGGCGGCGCTCGAGGGTGAGGCTCACAGGGCCCTCCCGGTGTGACGGACGAGCGCGATGAAGACGGGTACGCCGACCGCTGCGGCCATGATCCCGACCTGCACCTCCGACGGCGGCAGGACGACGCGGCCGACGGTGTCGGCGACCACCACGAGGACCGCGCCGGCGAGCATCGAGAAGGGCAGCACGCGCACGTGGTCGGGGCCGACGAGGCTGCGGACGACGTGCGGGACCACGAGGCCGACGAAGGCGATGGGACCGGCGAGCGCGGTGGCGGTGCCGGCGAGGAGGACGACGGCCAGACCCACGACGATGCGGTCGCGGGTGGTGCGGCGGCCGAGCCCGCGGGCGAGGTCCTCGCCGAGCGCGAGGGTGTTGAGCAGGCGGGCGCCGGCGAGCGCGAGCACCGCGCCGACGAGGAGGAACGGCAGGCCGGTCAGCAGCACGTCGAGGCCGCGACCGCCGATGGTGCCGACCTGCCAGAAGCGGAAGGACTCCATCGTCTTGCGGTCCGCGAGGAGCAGGCCGGTGGTCCAGCTGCTCAGGCCCGCGGTGAGCGCGGCGCCGGTGATCGCGAGCTTCATCGGGGTCGCGCCGTCCCGCCCGATCGAGGCGATCGCGTGCACCAGGAAGGCGGCGACGGCGGCACCGATGAAGGCGACCGGCAGCAGCTCGGTCAGACCTGTCGTGCCGAGGACCGTGAGGGCCACGACCATCGCGAAGGTGGCGCCGGCGTTGACGCCGAGGATGCCCGGGTCGGCCAGAGGGTTGCGGGTCAGGCCCTGCATGAGCGCGCCGGCGAGGCCGAGCGCCGCGCCGACGGCGAGGCCCAGGAGGGTGCGGTCCAGGCGCGCCTGCACGACCGGGTGGAGCGGGTGGCTGCTGTCCCAGACCGCGTCCAGCGGCACCGCCCGCGCCCCCACCAGGAGCGACAGCGCCGCGGCGCCCACCAGCGCCGCGACCGCGATCGCGACGCTGGCGGGCAGTGCGGGTCGCCGCCCCCGGCCTCCCCCCAGGGGACCGGAGGCGGCTTCCCGCGCCAGGGGGAGGGTGCTCACTCAGGCGCCCTCGATGGCCTCGACGACGTTGGGCACGAAGTCGCTGATGATGACCGGGATCGACAGCGGCGTGGGGTTGGTCGACGCCATCGCCGTCGCCTTGTCGTCCTCGGCGTAGAAGTGGCCCTCGGCGACCGCGGGGATCGCGCCGACGAGGCGGTCCTGCTCGATCTGCGCCACGTCGTCGGACGACTCGACCCAGGTGATGAAGACGTCCGAGCCCAGCTCGCTGGCCTGCTCGGCGGAGACCGTGCCGTAGAACTCACCCGGCTTGATCGCGTCGGCGACCGCCGGGGCGTCCACCATGCCGAGGTCGCGCAGGATGGACACGCGCGGGTCGGCCGGGGCGTAGATGCCGACCGTGGAGAGGTCGGCGGGCGTGAGGTAGCCGTAGATCAGCTCCGCGCCGTCGAGCTCGGGGTTGGCGGCACTGGCCTCCTCGATGGTGGCCTCGGTGTCCGCGGCGACCTCGTCGGCCAGCGCGGTGCGTCCCAGCGCCTGGCCGATCATCTCGAGCGAGGTCTGCCAGTTGGTCGTCCAGGGCGCCTCGGGGTAGGCCACGACCGGCGCGATCTTGGAGAGCTTGGCGTACTCCGCCTCGGTGATGCCGGAGTTGGTCGCCAGGATCAGGTCGGGCGCGAGCTCGGCGATCTCGTCGATCGGGGCGCCGTCGGCGTCGTCGTACCTCACCGGCGCCTCGGCTCCGGCCTCCTCGACCGCGGCGTCGAACCACGCCGTCGAGCCGGCCTCGTTGCCGCCCCAGGTGATCTTGGTGGCGCCGACCGGCACGACGCCGAGGGCGACCGCGCTGTCCTGGTCGGTCCAGCCGAGGGTGGCCACGCGGGTGGGCTCGGCCTCGATCGTCGTCTCGCCGAGCGCGTGCTCGATCGTCACCGGGAAGGCGTCCGGGTCGACGCTCGTCGTCGTGGTCGGGTCGGCCGTGTCGGCAGCGGCGTCGGTGGATCCGGTGCTGCAGCCGGTGAGGGCCGCGACCAGGAGGGTCGCGGCGGCCAGCGGCGCGGCGAGGGTTCGCTTCATCGGTTGCTCCGTGCAGAGTGTGAGGGTGTCCTAAGTAAGGACAGCCTAACCACACCTCTTCGCAATTAGGCAACGCGGGCGTGCCGTAATCCGACAGGTGGACACCGCGGTAGCCCACCGGGACGTGGCTGCCGGGCCCGGACGGAGAGGGGCGTACGCCTCAGACGGACGTGCGGTGGAAGTTCTGGAAGGAGCGGCTCGGGGTCGGGCCGCGCTGACCCTGGTAGCGCGAGCCGTACTTCTCCGAGCCGTAGGGGTGCTCGCTCGGCGAGGAGAGCCGGAAGAAGCAGAACTGGCCGATCTTCATGCCGGGGTAGAGCTTGATCGGCAGGGTCGCGACGTTGGCGAGCTCGAGGGTCACGTGGCCGGAGAACCCCGGGTCCACGAACCCCGCGGTCGCGTGGGTGAGCAGACCGAGCCGGCCGAGCGACGACTTGCCCTCGACCCGCGCCGCGATGTCCGCGGGCAGCGACACGACCTCGTACGTCGACCCGAGCACGAACTCGCCCGGGTGCAGGATGAACGGCTCGTCGCCCTCGGGCTCGACCTCGCGGGTCAGCTCGGACTGGTCGGCGGCGGGGTCAATGTGGGGGTAGCGGTGGTTCTCGAAGACGCGGAAGAACCGGTCGAGGCGTACGTCGACACTGGAGGGCTGCAGCATCGCGGGGTCCCACGGGTCCAGCGCGATCCGGCCGGCGTCGATCTCTGCGGTGATGTCGCGGTCGGAGAGCAGCACGCGGCCGACCCTAGCCCTCGTTCGGGTCCACGGGGAGGGCTGATCACAATGGTGCGGTGAGCTTCCACCGCTACGTCGCCCTGGGCGACTCCTTCACCGAGGGCGTCGGCGACCCCGACCCCACGCGCCCCAACGGCCTGCGCGGCTGGGCCGACCGGGTCGCCGAGGTCCTCGCGCAGCAGACCGACGACTTCGGCTACGCCAACCTCGCCGTGCGCGGGCGCAAGCTCGGCCCGATCGTGGCCGAGCAGCTCGATGCCGCGATCGCCCTCGAGCCGGACCTGGTGACCATCCACGGCGGCGGCAACGACGTCCTGCGGCCCCGCGTCGACATCGACGCCCTCGCCCGGACGTACGACGACGCCATCGCGCGCCTGTCCGCGACCGGGGCGCGGGTGGTCATGTTCACCATCTTCGACCCGGGCGGGCGCGGGATCTACGGCCCCGTGCGCGGGCGGATGGCGATCTTCAACGAGTGGGTGCGCGAGATCGCCGACCGCCACGGCGCCACCGTCGTCGACATGTGGCGCATGCGCGACATCGAGATCGCCGGCGTCATGGACACCGACAGGATGCACCTCAACCACCACGGGCACACCCACATGGCCCACGCCGTCCTCGAGGCGATCGGCGTCGAGCACGGGCTCGAGCCCGTCACCGTCGGACCGCTCCCGGTCCTCGGGCGTCGCGAGCAGTGGCGGGCCAACGCGCAGTGGACCCGTGAGTTCCTCGTGCCGTGGGTGCACCGCCGGGTGACCGGGCGCTCCTCGGGCGACACCGTCTCCGCGAAGCATCCCGACCTGTCGAGGCTGACGTAGCCGGGCTCGGGTAACATCTGGCCCGCCGTCCACGGACGGCATGCGGATGTAGCTCAGCTGGTAGAGCGCGACCTTCCCAAGGTCGATGTCGCGAGTTCGAATCTCGTCATCCGCTCCAGGTCTTCCCGTCGGCGCAGAGCGCGACGCTCTGCCCACCGTCGATGTCGCGAGTTCGAATCTCGTCATCCGCTCCAGTTCTTCCTTCGGCGGGCGTCCCGCCCGCGCCCGTTGCGTTCCCCGGGTACCCGGGGAACCTCGAGCCTCACCCCCGAAACTTCGCACCGGAACCTCCACTTTCCCCGGGTACCCGGGGATCGCGACATGTGACAGATGAGGAACTTGCGCCTTCTGGGGCCAGAGAGGACAGTGAGTCGTCCGCATTCTCGGATCGAAGGTCTTCCCCATGCCTCACCTCCCCCGCCCCCTCCCTCGCTCCCTCGCCCGCGTCCTCGCCCACCGCATCGCCGGCGACGACGTACGCCGTCCGCTCTGGCGCCACCCCGTCGCGATCGCGACGGCCGCGCTCGCGCTCACCCTCGGCGCGGTCCCCCTCCTGCCCGACGACGACGCCGACCGCGACGGGATCGCCCCGTCCGCCGAGACGACGGAGACCCCCGGGGCCGTCGGCCGCGGCGAGCTGACCCCGGAGATGCGCCGCGAGATCGACCGCGTGCTGGCCGAGGGCACCACCCTCGACCGCGCGCAGGGGCGTACGGCGCTGGCGCGGGCGTCGGTGCGGTGCGCCACCTTCGAGGGACAGCGCTACTGCCTCGGCTTCGGCTGGACCAACCAGAGCCGCGCGACCCTCGCCGCCCGGCTCGAGACCCAGCCGCGGGCCCGTCGCGCCGAGCGCACCGGCGATCTGGACGCCGACGGCCTGCTCGCCCGCGCCAGCACGCGTACGTCGACCGTGCGCACCGCGGCCGAGCGCGCGGAGCTGACGATGGCGGCCCGCTCGGTCGGCAAGGTGTGGATGCTGCGCCACGAGATCCAGGGCGTCGAGCTCCCGGCCGACTTCGCCGCCAGGCATCCCGAGCTCGCCGCCACGGCCCGCGCCCGGGGCGGCTTCGGCGGGAAGTACCCCGAGAAGTACGCGATCATGGACGAGTCGCAGGTGCAGTCGCAGAACACGACCTACTGGTGCGGCCCGGCCGCGATGCAGGCCATCGGCTGGGGCAACGACCAGAAGCGGAAGAACCAGACCTACTGGGCCCGCCGCCTCGGCACCACCACCGCCGGCACCGCCATCACCGACATGGTGCGCGTGGTCAACAACAAGACGTCGTACGACGACGAGGCGCACGCCGGCCCCTACGTCACGCTCGACATCAGCGACTTCACCTTCAAGCAGTGGTACCGCCTGATGATGCGCCACGTCCACGACTACCAGGCGCCCGTCGTCCTGCACCCGGTGCTGCTCAAGCAGTACTACCCCTACCTCGACGACGACGCGTCCGGCCACTTCCAGGTCGGCCGCGGCTTCGACCAGGACCCGGACGGCAACCGCAAGATCGGCTACTTCGAGCCGTGGGACCAGTCGCGCTTCGACCCCAGCGAGCCGGCCATCGGCCGCGTGCAGTGGCGCAACGCCTACAAGTCCTACCGGGCCAACCTCGACCACTTCCAGCACAACGTCGGCGTCTGACGTGGCCGTCCGTACGACGCTCGCGCTGGCGCTGCTGGTCGCGCTCGCCGGCTGCGGCACCGACGGACCGGCCGACGACCCCGCGCCGACCGCCCCGTCCAGCAGCACGGGCGAGGCCCCGGGCGAGACGCCCGCAGCACCCGCCGGTGGCACCATCGACGAGCCCGTGGTCGTCGAGCCGACCCCGGGGCTGCTCGAGTGGCGCGACACCGGCGTCCCGACCGACACCCGCTACGTGAGGGGCCCGGAGTGGGAGGCCCTCGCCGACGCCGGCGACACGCAGGTCGAGCTCACCCGCGACGGCGACGCCGTCACGGTGGAGGCGGGCGGCGGTCGCACGATCTCCGAGGTCCTGATGAGCACCGACTGGGCGGTCGTGGTCGAGCAGGACCGCGCCGAGACCGCCCCCAGCGAGGTCGTCGCCGTCGACCTCGCCACCGGCGAGCAGCGCGACGTGGTGTCCCCGCCCGCGGCGAGCGGCGGTTCCTGGGCACTCACCGACGGCGACCTCTACTACCCGACGTACGTCGACGACGCCTACTGCCTCGCGACCGGTGCGCTGGCCGACGGCAACGGCGAGGACGGCTGGTGCGCCCCCGACCGGTCCGGCTTCTCCGGGCTCACGGCCAGCGAGCACGGCGTCGGCATCATGACCTTCGACGACGCGCGCCCGGTCGCCTGCCGGACGGTCAACCTCCTCGACGGCAGCGGCCTCCCGCAGCCGGTCGAGGGCGCGCCGGCCTGCACCGCCTGGGACGTCGCGGCCACCGCCGACGGGGCGCTGTGGTCGGAGGTGCCCCGGCCGCGCCGGCAGGAGGAGGCGCGGTTCCTCGCCTCGGCGGGCGGCGGCTACTTCGACCTCGGCCCGGGCACGACCGGCACCGCACTCCCGTGCGGCGACTCGGTCTTCTTCGTGCGTGACCCCCAGGGTGATGACGAGCCCGCCCGGTTGATGCGGTGGACGCCCGAGCGCACGTTGCAGGTCGCCTACGAGTCGGCGTCGGAAGGCAACGCCTTCCTCGGCGAGCCCGTCTGCGGCGGTGCCGTCGTCACCCTCACGTCCTTCGGAGAGCAGGGCGACGAGCACGTCTGGGCTAACGTCGGCTGACGTGAGCTTCACCGGATTCCCCGTCGCCGCGCTCGACTTCTACGACGACCTCGAGATGGACAACACCAAGTCCTTCTGGGAGGCCCACAGGGCCGTCTGGAAGGAGTCCGTCGAGGCGCCGATGAAGGCGCTGGTCGCCGAGCTCGAGCCGGAGTTCGGCCCGGCCAAGGTGTTCCGGCCCTACCGCGACGTCCGCTTCGCCAAGGACAAGACGCCCTACAAGACCCACCAGGGCGCGTACGTCGCCGCCGCTCCGTCGACGGGGTGGTACGTCGAGATCTCCGCGCGCGGCACCCGCGTCGGCGCCGGGTTCTACGACGCCGACGGTCCGCGGCTGGCGGCGATCCGCGAGGCGATGGCGGACGAGAAGTCCGGCAAGGCGCTCGAGCGGCTGCTGAAGCGCCTGGAGAAGGAGGGCTTCGAGCTCGGCGGCGAGCGGCTGAAGACCTCACCGCGCGGCTGGTCCGCCGACCACCCGCGCATCGAGCTGCTGCGCTGCAAGCAGCTCATCGCCAACAGGTCCTACGGCTTCGAGGCCGACGCCATCGACGCCGGTCTCGTCGACCGGGTGCGGGCGGACTGGAAGACCCTGCGCCCGCTCGTCAGCTGGCTGCGCGCGGTCGACCCCGGTTAGCAGCGAGAGTTCGGCTCGACGTCTGGCCGCGTTCACGCCCCGGACGCCGTACGCCGCAAGGCTGGCGCCATGGCCAAGAGACTGTTCCTGCTCCACATCGGCCCGACCCCCGTCGACGCGAACGCGATGACCGACGCGCTGGCCCTGGGCCGGATCGTCGTCCCGGACGTCGACGCCGAGGTCCTCACCCACGCCGGCCTCGAGATCCGTCGCACCCACAAGGAGGCCGGCCTGAAGCGCAGGCACGTCGAGGGCGCGTGGGCGAAGGTCTGCCGGAAGGCCCACAGGAGCGGCTCGGACTGCTTCGCGAGCCTGCCCGACTTCTTCGGGGCGACCCCGGAGCAGGCGGCCCTCGCCCTCGACGGCCTCGCCGGGTTCCGCGTCGTGCTCGTGGTCACCAGCGGCTTCGCGGCAGCGCCGCCGACCGCGTGGACGTCGCAGGTGAAGGAGGGGCGCACGCACGTGCTGCCCTCCGACCTCGGCGACGACCAGCTCGCCGCCCAGGTCGCGCGGATCGCGCTGATCGAGGAGGAGGCGCGCCTGGACCGGCGGCTCTCGAAGATCTCCAAGCGGCGCCGCTTGGTGAACCGGAGGCTGGCCGCCTGACGTTGCCGTCAGTGGGGCTGCCAGGCGTCGTCGTCCTGCGTCAGCGCGGCGACCTCCCGGGGCAGGGTCCCGTCGGCGAGGTCCTGGATCGAGACCTGCTCGAAGACCATGCGCAGCGAGTGGCGCGCCGCGATCCAGACGTGCTGGAGCACCTGGGCCGAGTCGTCGTACTCGACCGCCTCGGGACGCAGGCCGTAGACCGAGACCAGCGGGCCGTCGACCGCGCGGATGACGTCGGCGACGGTGATCGTCGCGGGCTTGCGGGCGAAGCGCCACCCGCCCGACTGGCCGCGCTGGGACACCACGATGTCGGCGCGGCGGAGGTCGGCGAGGATCGCCTGGAGGAAGCCGTGCGGGATGCCCTGGGCCTTGCCCAGCTGCTCGGCGCTGACGGCCGTCCCGTCGGTGCGCACCGCGATCTCGATCAGCGCCCGGAGGGCATAGTCGGCTTTGGCGGAGACGCGCATGGGGCCAGTTTGTCAGACAAGTCGACACACACACTCGTGTTGGGCCTCGCGGCACCGTGACAGCCGTACGCCGCCCCGGCTCGCGGGACGGCGTACGGCGTCGGGCGAAGCCCTCAGACGGGCTGCAGCTCCGCCTCGTCGCGCGCGGTGGCGCGGGAGAGGCGCTCCTGCTTCACGGCCCACACGATGGCGCTGACCCACAGGACGAAGACGACCGCGGCCGTCACGGCGACACCGACGCCGGGAACGCCGACGGCCTCGAGGAGGGTCTTGGAGTTGGTCAGGATGATCAGGCCACCGGCGGCGGTGCCGAGCACGCGCGCGGCGAGGTGGCGCACCAGCCAGGCAGCGATCGGCGCGGCGATCACACCGCCGACCAGCAGCGCACCGGCGTAGCCCCAGTTGATCCCGGCCGACCCGAGGCCGAAGAGGAAGCCGAGCGAGGCGCCGACCGCGACGACGAACTCGGACGTGTCGATGGAGCCCACGACCTTGCGGGGCTCGAGGCGACCGCTGGAGAGCAGCGACGTGGTGCCGACCGGGCCCCAACCACCGCCGCCGACGGCGTCGAGCGTGCCGGCGACGAGGCCCATCGGGGCCAGGAAGGCCACCGACGGACGGCCCTTGAAGGTGGGTCGGGCGCCGCCCAGGCGCAGGAAGCGGTAGACGACGTAGAAGCCCAGGCTCAGCAGGATGACCGCGACGACCGGCTTGGCGACCGCGGCGTCCATGTTGGACAGGAGGGTCGCGCCGAGGAAGGCACCGACGAAGCCGGGCACCGCGAGGATCGAGACGGTGCGCCAGTCGACGTTGCCGAACTTGTGGTGCGAGGCGCCGGACACCAGCGAGGTGCCGAGCTCGGAGAAGTGGACCGCGGCCGAGGCGGCGGCGGGGGCGACACCGGCGGCCAGCAGGAGCGTCGAGGACGTCACGCCGTAGGCCATGCCGAGTGATCCGTCGATGAGCTGGGCGAGGAGGCCCACGAAGCCGAGGACGATGAGCTTGCGCACGGGCGAGCCCCTTTCAGGTGCAGCGAGTCGAGTGAGTGACGTTTGTCAGGTGAAAGAGTAGACATACATGAGGCGATAGACAAAACCGACATGCCGCTCGGCGAGTCCTGCGGGTGGTGTGACGAGGCAGATCCGGCGTTCGTGTTGCGTGACGCCCTCCGGCGAGGCATCATTTTGTTACCGGCGAGTAGCACGTGCTCCTCCAGCACGGCTCGCCCCCGAGATCCGCACCCGCACGCGACCTGACAGGTGGAAGCCGTGAGCCACTACAAGACCAACCTCCGCGACATCGAGTTCAACCTCTTCGAGGTCCTCGGCCGGGACGAGGTGCTCGGCACCGGGCCCTTCGGTGACGTCGACGGCGAGAGCGCCCGCGAGATCCTCCGCGAGGTCGAGCGCCTCTCCCGCGAGGACCTCGCCTCCTCCTACGAGGACAGCGACCGCTTCCCGCCCGTGTTCGACCCCGCCACGCACACCGCGCCGGTGCCCGAGTCGTTCAAGACCTCCTACCAGGCCTGGATGGACGCCGAGTTCTGGCGCCTGCAGGTCTTCGAGGAGATGGGCGGCACCCCCGCCCCCTCGTCCCTCATCTGGGCCATCGGCGAGATGGTGCTCGGCGCCAACGCGCCGATCTGGATGTACGCCGCCGGCCCGGCCTTCGCCAACGTGGTCCACCGCAACGGCAACGAGCGCGACAAGGCCGTCGCGCAGCACATGGTCGACCGCCAGTGGGGCTGCACGATGGTCCTCACCGAGCCCGACGCCGGCTCCGACGTGGGCGCCGGCCGCGCCAAGGCCGTCGCCAACGACGACGGCTCGTGGAACATCACGGGCGTCAAGCGCTTCATCACCAGCGCCACGCACGACATGAGCGAGAACATCATGCACCTCGTCCTCGCGCGCCCCGAGGGCGTCGAGGGCGTGGGCGGTCCCGGGACCAAGGGCCTCTCGCTCTTCTGGATGCCCGAGCACCACTTCGACCCCGAGACCGGCGAGCTGACCGGTGAGCGCAACGGCGTCTACGTCACCAACGTCGAGCACAAGATGGGCATCAAGGTCTCCAACACCTGCGAGGTCACCTTCGGCGACCCGCAGGTCGGCGGCGGCGAGCCCGCGAAGGGCTGGCTGCTCGGCGAGGTCCACGACGGCATCGCCCAGATGTTCCAGGTCATCGAGAACGCCCGCATGATGGTCGGCACCAAGGCCATCGCCACGCTGTCGACCGGCTACCTCAACGCCCTCGACTACGCCAAGGAGCGCGTCCAGGGCGCCGACCTCACCCAGGCGGCCGACAAGACCGCCCCGCGCGTGACGATCACCCACCACCCCGACGTACGCCGCTCGCTGATGACGCAGAAGTCGTTCGCCGAGGCCATGCGCGCGCTGGTGCTCTACACCGCCACGTGGCAGGACCAGGTCATGGTCGCCGAGCACGAGGGCACCGCCGACTCCGACGAGGCCCGCCTCGCCGCGGCCGTCAACGACCTGCTGCTCCCGATCGTCAAGGGCTACGGCTCGGAGCGCTCGTGGGTGCTGCTCGGCACCGAGTCGCTCCAGACCTTCGGCGGCTCCGGGTTCCTGCAGGAGTACCCGATCGAGCAGTACGTCCGCGACGCCAAGATCGACACCCTCTACGAGGGCACCACGGCGATCCAGGGCCAGGACTTCTTCTTCCGCAAGATCGTCAAGGACCAGGGCCGCGCGCTGGGCCACCTGGCCAAGGAGATCGAGGGCTTCATCGCCTCCGAGGCCGGCAACGGTCGCCTCAAGAACGAGCGGGCGCTGCTCGCCACCGCGCTCGAGGACGCCAACGCCATCGTCGGCCACATGATCAACGACCTGATGTCCTCGCAGGAGGACGTGCGCAACATCTACAAGGTCGGGCTCAACACCTCCCGCCTGCTGATGGTCCTCGGCGACGTCGTCTGCGGCTGGCTGCTGCTGCGCCAGGCCGAGGTCGCCCTGGACAAGCTGTCCGGCGAGGTGTCGGCCAAGGACAAGGCGTTCTACGAGGGAAAGATCCACGCGGCGCAGTTCTTCGCGCAGACCAACCTGCCGAAGATCAGCGCCGAGCGGGCCATCGCCGAGGCCACCACCCTCGACCTGATGGACCTCGACGAGTCGTCCTTCTGACGTCGTCACGCTCGCGCGTCCCGGGTTGACGCAGTAACGGGTCGAAACCATCACTCCCGCCCCCATCGATGGGGGCGGGAGTGACTTCTTCGGGCAGTTACCCGCGAGAGACGGAGCTGGGGTCGGCGAGCTCCGGCATGACAGGTGTCATGCCGAGGTCGTGACCTCTGCCCTCGCTGGACCGGGACCGGGGCGGCGAGGCTGGAGCCGTGACCGACACCCACGCACCCGCCATCCGCACCTCGGGACTCCGCAAGACCTTCCGCACCACCGACGGCGGCACCGTCGTCGCGGTCGATGCCGTCGACCTGGTCGTCGAGCCCGGTGAGATCGTCGCCTTCCTCGGCCCCAACGGAGCCGGGAAGACCACGACCGTCGACATGCTGCTCGGCCTCACCCGGCCCGACGCCGGCACCGTCGAGGTCTTCGGCACGAGCCCTTTCGAGGCTGTCCGGGCAGGCCGCGTGTCCGCGGTGATGCAGACCGGCGGCCTGCTCAACGACTTCACGGTCGAGGAGACGGTCCGTGCGATCGCCGCCCTCCACGGCCGGACCGACCGGGTCGAGCTGGTCCTCGAGCGGGCTCGCCTGACCGACCTGGCCCAGCGCCGCGTGGAGGCCTGCTCGGGCGGGGAGCAGCAAAGGCTGAAGTTCGCCCTGGCGCTGGTGCCCGACCCGGACCTGGTCGTCCTGGACGAGCCCACGACCGGCATGGACGTCGGCGCCCGCCGGGAGTTCTGGCGCGCGATGCGGGCCGACGCCGCCCTCGGCCGCACGATCGTGTTCGCCACCCACTACCTCGCCGAGGCCGACGAGTTCGCCGAGCGCACCGTCTTGATGAACCACGGCCGGATCGTCCACGACGCCGCCACCACCGACGTGCGGGCGGCGTACGGCGGACGCACCCTCACCTTCCGTCCACCGGCCGGGGTCGACGGCTCCGACGGCATCGACGCCGACTGGCTGGCCCGGGTGCGCGGGGCGCTCGCCCCCCTGGGCGTCACCGACGTCGACGTGTCCGCCGCCAGCCTCGAGGCCGCGTTCCTCGCACTCACCGCCGAGACCTCCACCACCGAGCCGGTCGGAGCCGCCCGATGAGCACCGCGACCAACCTCGGGAGCACGGACTCCCCCGCGGCCCGCGCCGTCCGACGACCCGCCATGGCGACGTACGCCCGCCTCGACCTGCGCCGTCAGCTGCGCGACCGGATCGGGATGTTCTTCGTGGTCGGGCTGCCGACCTTCATGTTCCTGGTGTTCGGCCTCGGGTCGGACGACGCAGTCGGGAGCGGCAACGTCGCGATGTACGTGATGATCTCGATGGCTGCCTACGGGGCCGTCACCGCGACCACCAGCGTCGCCGGCAGCGCCGCGACCGAGCAGGTGATGGGATGGGGCCGCCAGCTCGGCCTGACCCCGATGCGCCCGCTGGCCTTCGTCGCGGCCAAGGCCGGCATCGCGATGGTCGTGGCCCTGATGCCCGTGGCGCTGATCTTCGCCATCGGCGCGGCCACGGGCGCGCGCGGAGCCGTGAGCGACTGGGGGCTCGCGGCGCTGCTCGTGTGGCTCGGGTCGGCCCTCTTCGCGATCTACGGCCTGGCCATGTCGCTGGTCTTCCGCGGGCCCAACGCCACCGGCATCGCGTCCGGGATGATCGTGATCATGGCGTTCCTCGGCAACGTCTTCACACCGATGAGCGGCCTGCTGCTCGACATCGGCCGGTTCACCCCGCTCTACGGCTACGCCGCGCTGGCCCGCTTCCCGCTCACCGAGGGGCACCTGCCCCTGGGTGGTCGCGACCCGCTGTGGCTCCCGGTCGCTAACGTGCTCGCGTGGACGATCATCTTCTCCCTGCTGGCCCTGTGGGGAGTACGCCGGAGCCGGGCGCGGGTGTGAACACGACGACGTCCGCTGCCCCCAGCTCTCCGTGGGAGCGCTGGGCCTGGGTCTTCGCGGGCATCTGGCTGGTCTTCCTCATCTACCCGACGATCGAGGTCTTCCAGGCGTCCGACTCGGTGCCGGTGATCGTGCTCGGGCTGGGCCTGCTGGCGGCCTTCGGCGCGACCTACATGTCGGGCTTCGGCTGGCTCGAGGCCCGGCCGTGGGTGATCTTCGGGCTGTTGCTCCTGCTCGCCGCGGGCACCGTCCCGATCATCGGGATCGAGGTCATCGGGCTCACCCCCTACCTCGGCGTCTACGCGGCGCTCCAGCTGCCCCGGCCCTGGTGGCCCTACGCGACCGCCGGCGTGGCGATGCTGCCGCTGCTCTCGCTGACCGTCGGCGACGGCTTCCCCACTTTCTTCTTCCTGATGGTGTGGCCGATCATCGCCGGCATGGTGCTGATGCGGGTCTTCAGCGAGGGCGAGCGGCGCGCCGACCTGAGCCGTGCGGAGCTCGCCCTGGTCGCCGAGCGCGAGCGGGTCGCCCGCGACGTGCACGACGTCCTGGGGCACTCCCTCACCGCGCTCTCGGTGAAGGCCGAGCTCGCGGCCCGGCTCGTCGACGTCGACCCGGCGCGCGCCAAGGAAGAGCTCGAGTCGATCCAGGCGACCGCACGCCAGGCCCTCGCCGAGGTGCGTGCGACGGTGGGCGGCCTCCGCGCCGGCAACCTCGAGGCCGAGCTCGCGGCGGCGCCGCTGGTGCTCGCCGACGCCGGCGTCAGTGCCCGGGTCGTCGGCGAGGTCGCCGACACCGACCCGCGCCACCGGGCGCTGCTGGCCTGGGTGCTCCGCGAGTCGGTCACCAACGTCGTACGCCATGCCCGCGCCGGCTGCGTGGTGATCGAGCTCGGTCCCCGCGGCATCTGCGTCACCGACGACGGTGCGGGGTGCAGCGGCAGCGAGGGCAACGGGCTGCGCGGGATGCGCGAGCGCGTCAGCGGGGTCGGCGGCACGCTGGCGATCTCGCCGGCGTCGCCCGGCACCCGGGTGGAGGTGGCGCTGCCGTGATCCGGCTGCTGCTCGCCGACGACCAGGCGCTGGTGCGGGGTGCGCTGGCTGCGCTCCTCGACCTCGAGACCGACCTCGAGGTCGTCGCGCAGGTCGGGCGCGGCGACGAGGTCGTGGAGGCTGCGCGGGCCTCGGCCGCCGAGGTCTGCCTGCTCGACATCGAGATGCCGGGGCTCACGGGCATCGATGCGGCCGCCGCCGTGCGCCGCGAGCTGCCGGGCGTGCGCTCGCTGGTCGTGACCACCTTCGGGCGCCCGGGCTACGTCCGTCGCGCCATCGAGGCCGGCGCCTCGGGGTTCGTCGTCAAGGACACCCCCGCGCGCCAGCTCGCCGACGCGGTGCGACGGGTCCACGCCGGCCTGCGGGTGATCGACCCCGACCTCGCGGCCGAGTCGCTGATCGACGGGCCGAGCCCGCTGACGGGTCGCGAACGCGAGCTGCTGACGTACGCCCTCGACGGGTCCCCGGTTGCCGCGATCGCCGCGCGGGTGCACCTGTCGGAGGGCACCGTGCGCAACCACCTGTCGGCCGCGATCGGCAAGACGGGTGCGACGACGCGCAGCGAGGCAGCGCGGATCGCGCAGGACCGCGGCTGGCTGTAGGCGCCGCCTGCTTCTGCCACAATCAGGCTCGTCCCAGATGAGGGTGTAGGTCGGCCGGGCGCGTCGGTCCGCAGGTAGACGTCGAGGTCTCCCGACGATGGAGGTTCCTACGCCATCCATCCGAAAGACCTTGACGTGACCGACGCTACCCCGCCGGCCGGCTTCGGCCGCCCTGACCTGACCGCCTTCGCGTCTCATCCCAATCGACCCTGATCGAGTCTGCTGACCCCCTCGACGAGAACGCAGCAACATCACAGCCACCCAACCCCGACCGTCCGGGAAGCCGGGACACGTCACATGGCCTGTGCTGCGGGCGTGTCGAGTGGGTCGTCCAGGGGCGACGCAGGAGCGTCGACGCGACGTGCTGAGAGGTGGTTCCAGTCGAGCACTAGGACACCGGCTACAGGCATGGCGATAGGTCAGGAACGGCGTCGCTCCCTACGCAGGAGGGAGCGCAGAGTCTCGGCGTTCGCGTAGCCGACCCGTAGCGCGATCTCGGCGGAGGTGAGGTCCGTGGTTGCTGAGAGGTGCCGAGCTCGTTCGATGCGAAGCCGTTGGACGAAGCCGAGCGGAGTGAGGTTGAGCGCCGCACGGACTCGTCGTTCGAGGGTGCGCCGGCTGGTGCCGAGCGACTGCGCGACGAAGGCGACGTTGAACGGTTCGTCCAGGCGGGCGCGCACGAAGCGTTCGAACTCGACGACGATCGGGTCCTCGTGCCGGAGATGTTCGTATGCGACGAAGGCCGCCTGCGACGGACGCTCGTCGATGATGAGGAGCTTGGCGACATGTTGGGCCAGGTCGGGGCTGATCGATCGCACGAGTGAGAGCGCGAGGTCGATGTGGGCGAACGCGGCGCCGGCGGTGACGAGGTTCCCGTCGACCACGACCATGGTGTCGAGATCGAGGGCGACGGTCGGATAGCGCTTCAGGAACTCCGGCCCCAGGAACCAGCTGGTCGTCGCCCGCCGATGATGCATCCGTCCGGTCTCGGCGACAGCGAACACGCCGGTGCACGCCGCGGCGATCCGGGTGGTCGCGTCGTCGAGGCGCCCGAGCGAGGCGATGACCGAACGAGCATCTCGGCTCTGGAGGGCGTCGTTGGTAGCGGCGGCCGTGAGGGTTCCAAGCGCAGGGACGACGACCACGTCGAACTCTGCGGACTCCGACAGCGGGTGGTCCACCGACAGGGTCATCGATGCCGTCGTGGTCACTCTCCGTTTCGGTCCGAGGATGGCGAGTTCGATCGGGTCGATCCGCGGGTCGACATCGCCGCGGGCTCCGTCGGCCACCCGCACGATGTCGATGACCGACGCGACAGCCGAACCGAAGCAGCCGTCGATCGCGATCAGTCCGATACGCATGGCGCGAACAATAGCAATACTGCCGTATACGCCACTTCTCACATGCCCTTGCTCGTCATACGCTGAACTCGCTTCACCAAGAAACCTCGACACCTAGGAGAACCCCTCATGTCCGCACCCGCATCACTTCCGTATGCCTTCGTCGCCAAGATCGTCGCGGCCGATGGACAGCACGACGCGCTCGCCGATCTGCTCGCCGGCGCTGTCGCGCTCGCCAACGAAGAAGTAGGAACGATTGTCTGGTTCGCGGTCAGGACCCACGCCGACACCTTCTGGATCTTCGATGCATTCCCCGACGAGGCCGCTCGCGACGCCCACGCCAACGGCGCCATCGTCGCAGCCCTGATGGCCAACCAGCACCTCCTCGGCGCAGCACCCGAGATCCTGGCGGCCGACGTCCTCGCGTCCAAGCTCCCGTAGTCCGCCAACGCACGAGACGATCGCGCCCCGCCGAGCCGTCGCCGGGTCGCGACGCAACGCCACGCTGCGTTGCCGAGCTGTGCGAGGCCTATCGGCACACGGACAGGATGCCGGCCGCGAGCGCTCAGCCGGCGAGGTGTCCGTCGCAGAGGAGAGCGACGTCGGTGTCGGGCAGAGCCGTGAGGCCAGCGCATCGCGCGACCACCAGAACCGAACAGCCCCTGCCCTGCGTTTCCGCAGGTCAGGGGCTGTTCGCCGGAGCCGCCTGTCGGAATCGAAGCGACGACCTAATCACGTCGGCTTTGCGTCTATCGCTTGATGCGCCCACTGGGCGAACGAGCCGCTGACCTGCGCAAACGCCGAGCGTGGGGGACGCCGCCATCCGGTGGTGACCGACGACGACCGATCAGTACCGACCGTTTCACCGGAGCTTGCGGCGGCGTCGAAGCCGAGCAAGCTCCATTCCTTTAGCTCACCGCGCCCTCCTCCTCGCCGGTCCCGTCGTCGTCGAAGACGTTTCAGGGGTCTTCTCAGATGACGGTGTAGGTCGGCCTGGCGCGTCGGTCCGCAGATAGACGTCGAGGTCTCCCGACGACGGAGGTTCCTACGCCATCCATCCGAAAGACCTCGACGTGTCCGACGCTACCCCGCCGGCCGGCTTCGGCCGCCCTGACCTGACCGCCTTCGCTCGACTCGACGGCCTCGGTCTGAGCGTGACCGGACAACGACTTGAACCGGATCGTGCGGTCCTCGCGTGCCGCGTGGTGGAACCAGATCAGTGGTGCCGACGGTGCGGCAGCGAAGGCGCTGCTCGTGACACCGTGATCCGGCGGTTGGCCCACGAGCCGCTGGGCTGGCGACCGACCGTGCTGGAAGTTGTAGTGCGCCGCTACCGCTGTGCCGACCGCGGACACGTGTGGCGCCAAGACACCAGCGCCGCGGCGGAGCCACGCGCGAAGCTCTCGCGCACCGGACTGCGGTGGGCGCTGGAAGGGATCGTGGTCGCACACCTCACCGTCGCCCGTGTCGCCGAGGGACTCGGGGTCGCGTGGGACACCGCCAACAACGCGGTCCTGGCTGAAGGCAAGCGGCTGCTGATCAACGACCCCACGCGGTTTGAGGGCGTGAAGGTCATTGGCGTCGATGAGCACGTCTGGCGCCACACCAGGCGTGGCGACAAGTACGTCACCGTGATCATCGACCTCACCCCGGTCCGCGATGGCGCCGGCCCAGCAAGGCTGCTGGACATGGTCGAGGGCCGGTCGAAGGCGGCGTTCAAGACCTGGCTCGCCGACCGCGACGACGCCTTCCGTGACGCGGTCGAGGTGGTCGCGATGGACGGCTTCACCGGGTTCAAGACCGCCGCTGCAGAGGAGATCCCGGACGCGGTCACGGTGATGGATCCCTTCCACGTCGTGCGCCTGGCCGGTGACGCCCTCGACAGGTGCCGGCGCCGGGTCCAACTCGCGATCCCACGGGCACCGTGGGTTC
Source organism: Nocardioides furvisabuli (assembly GCA_964021995.1). GTDB lineage: Bacteria > Actinomycetota > Actinomycetes > Propionibacteriales > Nocardioidaceae > Nocardioides > Nocardioides furvisabuli_A. The sequence continues at coordinate 64,485 of CAXHZJ010000018.1, forward strand.
AGGGACGACCCGCTCTACAAGTCGCGGCGCACGCTGCACACCGGCGCGGACCTGCTCACCGACAAGCAGAGCGACAGGCTACGCGCGCTGTTCGTTGATGACGCTCACGTCGAGGTCGGGGCGACCTGGGGTGTCTACCAGCGCATGATCGCCGCCTATCGCCACGAGGACCGGCAACGCGGCCGCGAGCTCATGGAGAAGCTGATCACCGACCTCAGCGCCGGCGTCCCCAAGGTGCTCACCGAGCTCACCACCCTGGGCCGGACCCTGAAGAAGCGAGCCGCTGACGTGCTCGCCTACTTCGAACGACCCGGCACCAGCAACGGGCCGACCGAGGCGCTCAACGGACGGCTCGAACACCTGCGCGGCTCCGCACTCGGGTTCCGCAACCTGACCCACTACATCGCCCGAAGCCTGCTCGAGACCGGCGGCTTCAGACCCCAACTCCTACACCCCCGATTGGGATGAGCCCACAATCACGCCATGACGTACGGCGGCGGTCCCGGTTCGGTGCTCTCGGTGGCGGCCTTCGGGTGCGCCGCGGCGGCCGTGCTGGGCTTCGGCCCGATGCTCGCGATCGTCGCCATGCTGTGCGCCGTGGTGGCGATGGCCCGCGGCGAGGGACTGGCCGGGGCGGCGGTGCTGGTCGCGCTCGTCGTGCTGGTGCTGTCGTTCGTGCTGCCGACCGGCAGCGCGCTCAACCAGCTGTGACGCCCGAGGGGTGCCGGGACGTGGTCGCCGACACCCCACGCGAGACGTCAGACGTCGCGGCGCTCCTCGACGTGGGTGGTCTTCGAGCGCTGGTTGTTCATGACGAGTCCGAGGACGAGTGCCAGGACGCCCGCGATGACCAGGATCCAGCCGACCGTGGTCGGGTCGACGACCTCCTGCAGGGAGTCGGGGAACTCCTTGATGGCGAAGAGGAGGATCAGGCCGATGACGAGCAGCAGGATGCCGATGCCGATACCCATGATGACTCCTTTGACGTGTCGCGGTCGGTCTGGGGGCCGACCGTCCCCGGAAGCCTAGGACCTCCCGGGACCCCGACCCGCGCACCTCACACCCGTGGGGGTGTCCGCAGGCGCCGCGTGATGTCGGCCACTGCCCCTAGGCTCGGGACCATGACGGACCAGGACCGCCTCGCCGCCCTCGTCGCCGTGTGGTGGGAGGCGATCGACTCCTTCACCCACCTGCTGGAGCACGTCGGCGACGACCAGTGGACGACGCCGACCGACCTGCCCGGGTGGGACGTGCACGCCGTGGCGGCGCACACCGCGCACCTCGAGGCGCTCCTCGCCGGGCGTCCCCACGACGACGTCGAGGTCGGCGAGGCGCCCCACGCGCGCGGCATGATGGGTCAGTTCACCGAGCAGGGCGTCGTGGCCCGCCGCGCCCACCCGGCTGACGAGCTGATCACCGAGATCCGCGAGTCCGCGACCGCGCGGCACACCCAGATCCTCGCCGACCCACCGACCGACGCCTCCGCGCCGGCCCCGGGCGCCTTCGGCGCGATCGGCTGGACGACCGGCCTGCTGCTGCGCAACCGCCCGCTCGACGTCTGGATGCACGAGCAGGACATCCGCCGGGCCCTCGACCTGCCCGGCAACCTCGACTCGGCGCCCGCGCGGCACGCGACCGACTACCTGCTGGAGAGCCTGCCGTTCATGGTCGCCAAGCGGGCCGGCGCGCCGGTCGGCAGCGTCGTACGCCTCGAGGTGGAGGGCCACGAGCCCGCGACCGCCGTGGTCGGCGAGGACGGTCGCGGCCGCACCGGGACCTCGGCCGACGAACCGACCAGCACCCTGGCGATGGACCGTGAGACCTTCGTCCTGCTCGCGGGCGGGCGGCGCGCCGCCGCTCCCGGCAGCGTCCGGGTCTCGGGCGACACGGCGTTGGGCGATCGGGTCCTGGCCTCTATGGCCGTCACTCCGTGACGTGGAGGACCGCCGCTACTGGAGAACGCCGAGCCAGGCGTGGTGGGGGTCGATCGCGGCCACTGCATCGCGGAGCCACCCGCGGGAGGCGTCGTCCAGCATCGGGAGAGCCACGTCGGCGTCCAGTCGATCCTTCTCCCTCGACTGTGCGGCCTTGAACATCAGCGTGACCTCAGGCCGCGCGTAGCGCAGTCCGTCGGGCGCGACCCAGGTGACGGCGTCAAGCTCCTCGGTGTGCTCGGGATTGCGCTTGTTCGTCCAGCGGCCCCCGGTGTCGGGGGTGAACGGGACATCCAGGACCCACGGGGACTGCGCGTCCCGGCGGATCCAGAGCTGACTGTCTGGTCGTACGTCGCTGAATCGGGCGTCGAACGGTCGGAACCAGGAGTCGTCGACGTTCCACGGTGTCCAGCGCTCGCCGAGGAACATCCGGAACGCTTCGGCATCACTCGACAGGATGGAGATGTCCATGTCCTCGTGCGCCCGGCTGACGCCTGTGAACACCTCGATGCTCCATCCGCCGATGATCCACCAGGGCCGGTCGAAGCCCTCCATGAATTCCGCGATGGTCGTGGGGTCGAGGGGGTCCCATCCGCCGTACCAACGACGGAAGCCCTCCGGTGGCAGGGGTCCGACTGTGGGCGGCTCGGGTGTCGGCGGGGAGAGCGGAGTCGACGGCACGATTGGCGAGACTACCTAGGAGCGGTCCTGCACCCTCACGAGCCCGGAGAGCGTGCCCAGCCACGCGGTGCCGTCGGGCCCGAGGGCGACCTCGGAGTGGTGGCTGCCGGCGAGCAGGCCGGTGCCGGTCCGCACCCCCCACATGCTCCGTCCGGACTGCAGGTCGATCGCGGTCAGGTGCCACGCGCTCACGCCGGTCAGCGACGGCCGCTTGGTCCACGCGTAGGCCAGGCCGTTGGGACGGCTCACCGTCACGCCCGAGCTCGGGGAGACCGCGTCGCTGGTCCAGCGCACGACGCACCCGTCGTCGACGAGGTCGACGCGCGCCACACCCGGACTGCTGGTGAAGCCGAGCAGGGTGCTGCGTGGGGAGGAGTAGCCGTCGTTGTTGGTGACCACGACCCCTCGCCCGAGGGGGGCCAGGGGGCTGTCGGTCGCACTGTCCTCCTCGAAGACGGACTGGCGGCACAGGTGGCGTCCATCGTCGCGGGCCACGAACAGCACGCCGAGGCGTGAGTCGGCGCGGTCCGTGATCGCCACGACGCCGCCGTCGAGCAGCACCGGCGGCGAGCCGCTCGAGCCGTCGTGCTCGCTGCGCCACACGGTCTGCGGGGTGCCGTCCGCCCCGGCCACCAGGCGGTGCAGCGCGGCGTCGGTGACGACGTAGGCGCCGGACTCGTCGGTGGCGAGCTGACGGCCCACGTCCTCGCCGAGGTCGGTCACCCGCACCTGCCCGGTGTCCGCGGCGATGGTGCCGACGAGGCCCTTGGCCGACGCCCACCAGGTCGTGCCCGTCCAGTCGGGCGCGAGCCCGACGAGGCAGTCGCCGAAGGGGACGTAGGGCTTGAGGTCGGTTGTCGACAGCGTCGACAGGTCGGGCTCGTCCTTCGCCGACCGCGTGCCGACCACCAGCACCTGACGGTCGCGGGTCGCGACCACGACGCGGTCGCTCGCGTCGAGGTAGGACGGGTCGTGGTCGCACGTCGCGTCCTCCGGCAGCTCGCGGCTGACCACGGGTCGCATCGTGTCGGCATCGACGAGGCGCAGGCTCGGGCCCGAGCGGTCGGTGCACCGGGCGAGCAGGAGGCCGGTGGAGGTGGGCTCCAGGCGCGTGCACTGCTGAAGGCCGAACCACGCGGTCTCGACCTCGGGCTGGAGGCCGAGGGGGCCGGGTCGTGACGACCCGGCTGCGGCGAGGTGGGGGTTCTGCGGCAGCTCGCCGGGAACTGGCTGCGCGGTCGCCGGGCGTCCGACGTACGACGGCCCGGCCCAGGCCCCGGGCGCGGGAGGGACCGGCAGCCAGCCGTCGGGGACCAGCACGGCGACGCCGACCAGCAGGGCCACTGCCGCGGCCGAGATGCCGGCGACCCGGCGGTTGACGTGGGTGCGGTCCTGCACCCACCAGCGCACGCGCGGCACGCAGAGCAGGGCTGCGGCGACGACGAGCACGACCGGTCCCCACCCCAGCCAGAGCAGCAGGAGCGCACCGACCAGCCAGACCACCGGGCGACTCTAGGTGAGCGACCCGAGGTGTCCGGGGAGGCGCAGCGCGGCGTACGCCGATGCGTGGGTCACACGCCGGGTCGATGCCCTGAGTGACGCCTCAGTTGAGGGTGGCGCGCGGTCGCGGCGCGGTGAGCGTGAGGTCGGCGAAGGCGCCGGCGCCGTGGCGCAGGAACACGCGCGAGCGACGCGGCAGCGGGACCCGCTGCGGCGCGGGCTCGTGCACCGGGACCGCCTCGGCGACCGGCTCCGGCTGGGACCGGGCCACCAACGACCCGGTGAACATGTCGAGTGACTTGATGCGTCCCGAGAGGTCTTCCACGTGGTGATCGCGCTCGCGCTTCATCAGCTGGCTCCTTCTGCCCCACCCGGCTGGTCCCCCACGGACCGCCTGGTGGGACCAAGGCTAGGAGCGCTCGGGGACGCCGTTCACGACTAGGAGAAGCCTTGGCGAAGTCTTCGAGAGACGGTCCAGACAGGTCCCGGACTGCGTCCGGACTGCGTCAAGGACCCGTGCTCAGGCCCTGACCCGTGCCGTCGGACGCGTGCGCACCACGACGGTCGGGGCGCCCGGCAGCAGGGCCGTGACCCGCACCCGCAGCCGTGACCCGAGCAGCGAGCGCGTGAGGACCAGGCGTGGCTTCGTCGCGCCCCTGACCTTCCGTCCGTCGGCGCGCCACTGGTAGCGCAGCCGGACGTCGGAGGGGGAGAAGTCGACCCGGCGCACCCGCACGACCCTGCCCACCTCGAGCGTGCCGACGACGCGTGGTACGCCGCTGTGGGTGATGGCGGGCGCGGGGACCGGGGTGGGGGTCGGGGTGGGGGTCGGGGTGGTGGACGGCGTGGTGGACGGCGTGGTCGTCGGCGTGGTCGTCGGCGTGGTCGTCGGCGTGGTCGTCGGCGTG
>CAXHZJ010000019.1:0-67799 GCA_964021995.1 Nocardioides furvisabuli
GGCCAACGCGGCCAACGCGGCCAACGCGGCCAACGCGGCCAACGCGGCCAACGCGGCCAACGCGTGAGCACAGCTGCCCCGGAGCCCGCCAGTCGGTGCCCCGGGGCAGCGCCCCACCGATCCGACCCCAGAGGAATCCATGTCACTGAGCATCACCCGCAAGCTGGACGCCGCACGTCGCGTGGCTCGGCAGCTCCATGGCGACCACGAGCTCCACGGCACCCTTCTCGCTGGCTCGCTCACCGCCGGACTCGGCAACGAACACAGCGACGCGGACGTCTACGCGGTCCTCGTCGAGGGAGCGCAGGAGCCCCCCACCCGCCAGATCGTGGTCGGTGAGGACCGCGTCGACGTCGAGTGGTACTCGCTCGCCGACCTGACGGCGCGCGTGCGACGGCTCGTCGATTTCGAGATCCGCTCGGACGGGCTTGCCCTGATGTGGCCACTCGAGGACGACTTCGACGTCGTGTCCCGCATCGCCACCAGCGAGGTGGTCACCGACGACGGGGAGGTGGCGCGGGCGATCTGCCCGGTGGTGGACGCGGAGCCATCGCTCCGGCGCCTCTACGCGGCACGCTGGAGCCTGGGCATCAACAGCGGCCTGGAGGACTTCCGGGGCGCCGTGTCGGCCCGGGACCTCGACTCGTGCGTGCTCCTCGGCCAGACGATGGTCGTCGCGGCCGGCAAAGCTCTCGCTGCCGCGGAGGGCGACCTGTACTTCGGCCGGAAGTGGGTCTACGCCCAGCTGTCGCGATCAGTCGCCACGAGCGGGCTCCTCGACGTCTTCCGAGGCCAGCAGACGGGTGCCTGGGCGGCCAAGGGCCTGGACGGAGCGTCGGAGGTGGTGGCGTTCTGCCAGCGCGTCGCGGCTGTCGCACAGCTGCGGGCGGCGGGACTCACGGTCCCGGTGGAACACCTTCGTCGGCCCGTCGCGAGCCACCTACGCGGCCCTGAAGCCGTCCTGGTGGGCCTCTCGAACGGGAAGTACCTGGTCCACGAGGAGCTCGGACGGCAGTTCGTCGTGGGCGCCGCAGCGGCGACCCTGTGGGCACTCGCCGACGGCTACGCGACGATCGACGAGCTGGCCGGCGCCGTCGCGGAGGTCCTCGAGGTCCCCGACCAGGTCGCCGACCTCGCGCAGCTGGCGCACCGCCTCGGCGACCAGGGCCTGCTCTCGGGGGCCGAGCAAGGGGTGCCGGCATGACCAGCACCACGGAGAACGTCCACGCGCCGGTGGATCCCTGGCTGCGACGGACCTACCTCACGTCGTACGCCGTCAACACGCTGGGCGCGGGCCTGGTCTATCCCCTGACCGCCCTGTACCTGCGTGAGGTGCTCGACGCCTCGCTGTCGCTCATCGGCGTCTACTTCGTGATCGTCGCCATCTCGGCGATGCTGATCAACCCGGTCGCCGGTCGTCGCATCGATCGACATGGCGCGATCCCGGTGACCCTCGCTGCGATCTCCCTGCAGTGCCTCGGAGCCGTGGTCCTCGCCCTGTCCCCGCGCCTGGAGGTCGCCCTCGTCGCAGGGTTCGCCGCCGGCCTGGGCAACGGCGCGTTCTTCGCCTCGCAGACCCCGTTGCTGGTGAGGCTCTTCGGACGGGCCGAGCTGAGCCGCATCTTCTCCACCCAGTACGCCATTATGAACGGTGCGGTGGCCCTGGCCGGGCTGACCGCCGGGCTGATGGTGCACGTCTTCAGCGACCTCGGCTTCCGGGCGGCGTTCGCGGGCAACGCCTTGACCTTCGTGGTCTACGGCCTCCTGACCTTCGGCGTCGTTGCGCGCAGGACGACGGCACCGGTGCTCGCCGACACGGGCCCGCCGCGGGCGCCGCGGGCGCTGTACCCCTACAAGGACCGTGCGTTCCGTCCTCTCATCGCCGCCCAACTCATCATGGTGATGTTCGGCTTCGCTCAGATGGAGGCCGTGGCGCCCCTGGCGCTGCGCGAGCAAGGCGGGTTCGCGGTGCTCGTGGTCACCGTGATGTTCACCGTCAACGGCGTCGCAGTGGTGCTGCTGCAACCGCGCATGCGGGGCCTCACCGAGCGCCTCGGCCACGTGAGGTCGCTGCGGACAGCCGCCGTGGCCTGGGCAGCGTCGTACCTGATCGCCCTGGCGGCGGTGCTGACGGGCGGACCCCTCGGTGTGGCGCTGGTCGTCCTCTTCGCGATCGTGTTCGCGGTGGGCGAGGTGCTGGTGGCACCCAGCCTCCAACCCCTCGTGGCCCAGTGCGCCCCGCCGGAGAAGCTGGGGGTCTACGCGGCCTCGATCTCCATGACCTACAGCATGAGCCTCGCCATCGGACCGGCTTGGGGCGCACCGCTCACGGCGTTCTCGCCCACCGTCTACTGGACGGTGTGCGCCGCGGGCGTGCTAATGCTCCCGGTCGTCCTTCGCGGCTTCCGACCCGTCCCGCACGCGTGAGCCAGCCGGTCGACCCCGCCCTCGCCGTCCTGGTCGAGCTCGCGGGTGAGGTGCTCGCCGCGCAGGACGGCGGTGACCACCTGCAGGTATACGTCGAGGACACCTGGCGGGTCAGCCAGGAATGGCACGGCTCGCGGGTCGGGCGCTCGATCCGGTCGAGCAGGGGCGCTGGGGTGACCCGTCGGGAAGGCGTCGTGTGGCGACACGGTTCGGTTCCGACAGCGGTGCTCGCCGCAGACGGACCTGGCCCCCGGGTACGCGACCTGGCCCGCGAAGCCACCGACCTGGCCGCATCCGGGCTGCCGTCGGGTGTGCCCGACCCGCCGTCAGTCCGCGACGGTGACGCGGCCACCCGGACCTACGTCGAGTCGGTCCTCCGACGCTTCGCGGTGGTCGATTCCGAGGGATTGGTGGCGAGCGGTGCCGACCGGTCCTGCCGGGGACGGGTGGAGTGTGCCGCTGCCGTCGACGGCGTGCACGCCCGCAGCTTCGCACGGGCGCTCCTGCACAAGGACGGGCACCGGCTGGCCGGTGAGGACTGGTGGGCCCGACTGCAGCGAGAGGCATCCCGACGTTCGACCGAGCTCTGCCTGGCGACCCGTGCGGGTCGGCGCACCACGCCCGTCGTGCTGCTCCCCGGCGTGGGTGCCGCCCTGCTCCACGAGCTGGTCGGCCACGGCTACGAGGACGACAACTTGTCGAGCGGCACCCCCTACGCCCGCGCCCTGCCGGGGCTGCGGGCCACGTCCCAGCTCTCCTTGGTCGACGACGCCGAGATCCCGGACGGGTACGGCACCATCACGGTCGACGACGACGGCAGCCGCGTGGGCCGCACGACGTTGATCGCCGGCGGAACGCCCGTGGACGCGCTCACGAGTGCGCGCTCGTCGTACCGCAGCGGACGACGCCGGACCGGCAACGGTCGGCGCTCCTCCTTCCAGCGGATGTCCCTGCCCCGAGCCACCAACACGGTCGTCGAGGCGGGACCGGCCTCCCCGGCCGACCTTCTGCACGTGCCGCCCGAGGGCCTGCTCGTGATCCGGGCATGGGCCTCCGGACAGGTCGACGTCGCCACCGGGGAGTTCGTGTTCGTCGCGGCGGACGCCGAGCTCAGGCGCGCCGCCGGATCCGTGCTCCTCCGCGACGTCGTCATCCACGGCGACGCGCTCGACCTCCTGGAGCGCGTCGTCGCCGTGGGAGCGGACGTTGCGGCGGACCCGGCGACGTGCGGCAAGGGCGACCAGGTCGTCCCGGTCGGCTTCGCCTCCCCGACCATGCGAGTGCAGGACGTGACATGGCAGACGAGATGACCACGCTCGACGACGTCGAGGAGACCTGCGCCCGCGCACTGGGCACGCTGGAGTACACCCTGCACGCTGAGGCGTCGCTCCGCGCCCTGCGCGACCCCGGGACAGGTCGGGAACGGATCATGGGGGTCGGGGTCTCGGGCGTCGTCACCCTGCCCGGTTCCGGCGCACCCGTGCACCTGCCGTTCACCGGCTGCCCGGATGTCGCCGTGCTGGCCGCGGCGGTCGGGCAGCCGCCTTCCCCAGCACGGCCGGCGAGGCCCGGGCAGGGGGTGGTGGCGGGCGTGGCACCGTGGATGCCGGATGCCGCCACGCCGTGCGTCCAGCACCTCGAGTCCGCGGCGGGCGTCTTCCGGGCACCTGGCGGCGACGTACGGCGATGGCATCGGACCCGACGCGGGCTTGCCCCGACGGCGGCCGCCGAACGATGGCTGGCGCCCGTCGTGTGGGCCGGCCAGGACCTCACGCCGACACAGCGACTCGCCGCCGGCGAAGGCCTTCCGCGCGCTGTGTCCGCCGCGCCGGGACCGGCCCCGTCGTCGGACGCCCCGCTGCTGGTCCTTCCCCATGTGTGGGCGGGCCTGGCGCCACTCGTCGCAGCCTCCGTCACCCGGGGATTCGCTGGTGCGCCCTCCCACGACGGGGCCGAGCTCGTGGACCCGGGCGTCGTCCCGGGGAGCAGCACGCCGGCGTACGACCTCGAGGGAGTCGCGCCGACCGCGGTCGTCCTGAGCGACCGGAAGGGTCGTCAGGCCTCGCTCGCCACCCGGACGGACACCAGCTGCGGAGCGCCCGCCACGGGGCTGACGGGGCACGCACGCTTGACCGACTGGCAGGGGCTCGTGCGCCCCCAGCCCTGGCAGGTCGTGCTGCGCGGGATCCCCGTCCTGGACCCGGGTGAGGTCGACCCGTCGGTCCACGTGGTCACGCGAGCGCGCTGGGTCGGCACCCAGTTCCTGCGTGCGTCCGAGCCCATGCACCTGTGGCTCGAGACCGCTCGACGCACCCCGCAGGGGCTGGCGATGGCGCCGGAACCGCTCCAGCTGACCGTCACGGCGCGGCAGGTCCTGGAGTCGGTCGTGCGAGCGAGTGACGTCCTCGGCTGGATCGACGGGCCCGTGGGCACGGCGGCGCAGCTCATCGAGTGGCGGCCACCCCGATGACGGCCCCACACCCGGGACGCCGACGCCCCGCGACGCCGAGACGCCGAGACGCCGAGACAGGAGAGGACTCATGAGCAGCGCGACCCACCACGCCAGCGGCAGCGAGCCGTGCGGCGGGCAGACGATCGGGGCACGACCCTTCCTGCTGCTGAGTCACCACCGGTCGGGGAGCAACTTCACGACCGACCTGATCCAGCACCACCCCGACGTCGACATCATCGACGAGCCCTTGTCGATGCACACCGCGCTCTTCCCCGAGCAGGACCTGGTCCGCTGGCCGGCGTCGGGCGAGGGGGACGACACCGACTCCGGTGGCGCGGTCGAGTTCCTCGACGAGCTGATCGAGCACATGCGCCGCTCGCCGCGTCCGCGGGGCTTCAAGGAGACCCTGCTGTTCGAGAAGCTGGACTGGCTGCACGCCAGGTGCCCCGAGCTCGTGGTCGTGCACCTCATGAGGGACCCTCGGGCCATCGCGCACAGCGTCCTGCGCCACCCCATGCGCAAGCAGTGGCGGTACCGGACTGCAGTGCCCCGCTACTTGGCTGACAGCCCTGCGCGCGGGATCCGTTCCGACCTGTTCGACCTGGCCTCGGAGGTCGACCTCGTGGTGGCGAGCTGGTTGATCCGGAGGGCGGAGGCCGAGCGGCACCTCCCGCTGTTCACCAGCACGATCGAGGTCCAGCTGGAGTCGTTGGTCCTGACCCCGACCCAGGCGCTGCGCCGCATGATGGGAGCGCTCGGCCTGACCCCCGCCCCCGCCCAGCTGCAGTTCCTCAAGGACAGCCAGCGGGAGTCCCGAGGCGGCCCGTACTCGACGTTCCGCACACGACGCGACATCTTGGAGTCGTGGCGAGAGGGCCTGTCGCACTCAGCCATCACCCGGATCGAGTACCTCGTGGACGCGCACGGGGTCGACCTCCAGGAGCACCGGAGTGCTTGAGTTCCTGCCGGTGCCGGGGACCGGCGTCGAGCTCTCCACCCATCTGGTCAGCAACGCCCAGGCCTGCGAGCTCTTCAACGTCCACCGCGTCCACAACCTCGACCGCGGCACGTACCGGTTCCTCAACGTCTTCAACCCCGAGCAACCGCTGCGCGAGGTGGCTCCCGGCTGCTGGGAGGTGTCCGACGAGGCCGCCTCCTGGCCGGTCGTGGGCATCAACGCCACGGGCGGCGACTGGTGCGCAGCCGCCCTGGGAGGACGGTTGCCGACGACCTCGGAATGGCAGGCGGCCGCGGGAGACGCGACGTACCCGTGGGGCGACGACGCCCCGACCCCCGAGCTCGCCAACTACGCCGAGCTCGTCGGGGCTCCCACCCCGACCGGTTCCTACCCGCCGACGGGGTCGGGCTGGTTCGACCTGGCGGGGAACGTCGCCGAGTGGTGCGCCGGTGAGTGTCTCGCCGGCGAACGGACTGTGGTCGGCGGTGGCTGGAACAAGCCGGACACGCACCTGCAGACGCACCACACCCGGTCGAAGTGGGCGCGAGTCGGAACCATGTCCATCGGGTTCCGATGCGCCCGGCCACTCGGTGCGGACCACGACCGGCTCCTGGGCGTGGCTCAGCGGTAGTTGGTGAACTGCACCGCGAAGTCGTAGTCCTGGGACTTCACCAGCTGCTGGACGGCCTGGAGGTCGTCGCGCTTCTTCGACGACACCCGCAGCTCCTCGCCCTGCACCTGCGCCTTGACGCCCTTCGGGCCCTCGTCGCGGATCAGCTTGGAGATCTTCTTGGCGTCCTCGGAGGTGATGCCCTCCTTGAGCGCGATGTCGATCTTCGAGACCTGGCCGGACTGGCGCGGCTCGGAGGTGTCGAGGATCTTCAGGCTCTGGTTGCGCTTGATGAGCTTGTCCTGGAAGACGCTGAGCACGGCGCTCGCGCGGTCGTCGGCCGAGGCGGTGATCTCGATCGCCTTCTCGCCCTTCCACTCGATGCTCGCGCCGGTGCCCTTGAAGTCGAACCGGGTGGCGATCTCGCGGGCTGCCTGGCTCAGGGCGTTGTCGACCTCCTGGCGGTCCAGCTTGCTCACGATGTCGAAGCTCGAGTCAGCCATGTGTGCCTCCTAGTGGGGCCTCGTGGTGGCGCCCCGGCGATTCGTAGTGAAGTCCGTGCCTTGCTATTGTTCCGCACGGCCCGGCAGGTTGCCCGAGCGGCCAAAGGGAGCTGACTGTAAATCAGCCGGCAACGCCTACAGAGGTTCGAATCCTCTACCTGCCACTGGACGAGTCCAGGGCGAGACCCCCGTCGACAGGCGGGGGTCTCGTGCATTTGACTCACCGCATGGACATCGCCCCTGCCGACGCTGCGTGGCTCGACGCCGAGTGCCGCCGCCTCCTCGACTTAGGGCGCCACGTCGTCCATCCCCTGGGCGGAGCCGCCTGGCTCGACGACGACGGCAGGCCGGACCTGTCGCGACCGGTGCACACGTGGATCACGAGCCGCACCGTCCACGTCTTCGGCCTGGGCGCGCTGCTCGGCCACGACGGCTGCGCCGACATCGCCGGGGCTGCCCTCGACGGGCTGCGTACGACGCTGCGCGACGCCGAGCACGGCGGGTGGTTCACCGCGGTCGACGCCACCGGCTCCCCGGTCGGGACCGCGAAGTCGTGCTACGACCACGCCTTCGTCGTGCTCGCCGGCTCGACGGCGGTCGTGGCCGGTCTTCCGGGCGCCGACGACCTCCTCTCCGAGGCGCTCGACGTCCTCGGGCAGCACTTCTGGGACGAGTCGACCGGTCTGGTGGTCGACGAGCGGGACCGCGGCTGGACCACGCCCGCGCCCTACCGCGGGCTCAACGCCGCCATGCACTCCGTGGAGGCGATGCTCGCGGCCGGCGACGCGACGGGTGATCCGCGCTGGCACGAGCGGGCGGGCCGCGTCGCGGCGTACGTCGTGGGTCTGGCGGCAGCGCACGACGCCCGCCTGCCCGAGCACTTCGGCCCCGACTGGACACCCGACCTGGATCTCAACCGCGACCGGCCCGACGACCCGTTCAAGCCCTACGGCGCGACGATCGGGCACGGCCTGGAGTGGTCGCGGCTGCTGCTGCACGTCGAGGCGTCACTCGGCGACCGCGCGCCGACCGGACTGCTCGACACCTCGCGTGCGTTGTTCGACCGCGCCGTGGCCGACGGCTGGGACGTCGACGGCGCACCGGGCTTCGTCTACACCACCGACTGGGACGGCACGCCCGTCGTGCGACAGCGGATGCACTGGGTGGCCGCCGAGGGCATCGCCGCCGCCGCGGCGCTCCACCGACGCACCGGCGAGGAGCGCTACGCCGAGCTGTACGCCGCCTGGTGGCGCTACGTCGTCGAGCACGTCCGCGACGCCGAGCGGGGGTCGTGGCACCACGAGCTCGACCCGTCCAACCGGCCGCAGTCGTCGGTGTGGCCCGGCAAGCCCGACCTCTACCACGCGGTCCAGGCCACCCTCCTCCCGCGGCTCCCGCTCGCGCCCGGTCTCGCCCGGGCGGTGGCCCTGTCGGCACCCGGGCCGGCACCGGCATGATGGGTCCATGACGGACGCCCAGCCGCGCATCCTCGTCGTCGGCGAGGCGCTCATCGACGTGGTCCCCGACGCCGGGGGCACCCCTCGCGACCTGCCCGGCGGCAGTCCCGCCAACGTCGCGATCACCCTCGGTCGGCTCCAGCGCGACGTACGCCTCGTCACGCTGCTCGGCGACGACGCGCGCGGTGAGCTCGTCCGCACGTGGCTCGAGGCCAGCAACGTGACCGTGCTCGCGCAGCCGACCGGCAGCGGGCGTACGTCGAGCGCCGAGGTCACCCTCGACGCCTCGGGTGCCGCGAGCTACGTCTTCGACCTCGACTGGGACCTCCCGGCCGTCCCTGAGGAGTCCTGCGACGTCCTGCACGTCGGCTCGATCGCGACCGTGCTCGATCCCGGCGCCGACGCCGTCCTCGATGCCGTGCGCGCCCACCGCGGCCGCGCGCTCGTCTCCCTCGACCCCAACGCCCGTCCGGCCATCACGCCGGACCGCACCGGCCCCGTCGCCCGCGTCGAGGAGCTGGTCGCGCTGTCCGACCTGGTCAAGGTCAGCGACGAGGACCTCGGCTGGCTGCACCCCGGCCACGACCCCGTCACCACCGCCACGCGCTGGGCGGCAGCGGGCCCGGGGCTCGTCGTGGTCACCCGCGGCGGCGAGGGCGCGGTCGCCGTACGCCACGACGGCACGACGCTCGAGGTGCCCGGGGTCCCGGTGCGCGTGGCCGACACCGTCGGGGCCGGCGACACCTTCAGCGGCGTGCTGGTCGACGCCTTCATCGCCCTCGGTGTCCACGGCGCCGACGCGGCCGGTGCGCTGCGCACGCTGTCGGACCGCGACGTCCTGGGCGTGGTGACGACTGCTGCGATCGGTGCCGCGATCAACGTCTCGCGCCCCGGGGCCGACCCGCCGTCGCGTGCCGAGCTCTCCGCCGCCCTGGGCACGGCTCCCGAAGCGGACGAGGAGTGACCCGGGAGCAGATCCACGACATCGGTCAGCGACGGGCCTGGGTGATCTGGCTGGTCGCGCTCGCGGTCTACGTGCTCGCGGTCTTCCACCGCAGCTCGCTCGGTGTCGCCGGCATCGTCGCGGCCGACCGCTTCGACATCAACGCCACCAGCCTGGCGACGTTCACCGTCCTCCAGCTCGTCGTCTACGCCGGCATGCAGGTGCCGGTCGGCGTGCTGCTCGACCGCTACGGCTCGCGCGCGATGCTCATCACCGGCCTGGTGCTGATGACCGCAGGTCAGCTCGGCTTCGCCTTCGTGGAGTCCTTCCCCGCCGCGGTGGCTGCGCGAGCGGTGGTGGGGGCCGGGGACGCGATGGTCTTCGTCAGCGTGATCCGCCTGGTCACCGTGTGGTTCCTGGTCCGCCAGGGCCCGATGGTCACCCAGCTCACCGGCCTGTCGGGCCAGCTCGGCGCGATCGCAGCGGCCGGCCCCCTGTCGTACCTCCTCCACGAGCTCGGCTGGACCGGTGCCTTCGCGCTGACCTCGAGCATCGGAGTCGTGCTGCTGGTGGCGGTGCTCGCGCTGGTCAAGGACTCGCCCTACCGCCGCGGCGACGTGGTCGCCATCAAGCTCCGCGCGCTCGCGCTGTCGGTGCGCACGGTGTGGGGCAACCCCGGCACCCGGCTCGGCATGTGGTCGCACTTCGTCTCGCAGTTCTCTGCCACGGTCTTCGCGCTGCTGTGGGGCTATCCCTTCCTCGTCCAGGGCCTGGGCTGGTCGACGAGCGGGGCGAGCACCCTGCTGATGGCGATGACGGCATGGGCGGTCGTGAGCGGGCTGGTCACGGCGCGGCTCGTGGCGCGACTGCCCTACTACCGCTCGTGGATCGTGGTCGGCATCGTCATCGCGATGGTCGTGCCGTGGACCGCCGTCCTGTTGTGGCCGGGCGTCGCACCCGGCTGGCTCGTGGTCGTGATGGCCTTCGCGACGGCCAGCGGGGGACCGGCCGCGATGGTCGGCTTCGACCTCGCGCGGTCCTTCACCCCGCCGCACGAGACCGGGCGCGCCAACGGCCTGGTCAACGTCGGCGGCTTCACCGCCTCCCTGCTGACGATGGCGCTCATCGGCGTCGTGCTCGACCTGTCCGCGTCGGGCGGCATGGGGTCCTACACGCTCGGCGACTTCAAGCTGGCGATGTCGGTGCAGTACGTCTTCTGGGCCTTCGGCATCGTGCAGACGCTGCGCTACCGCCGGCGCGGCCTCGCCCACCTCGCCCGGGTCCACCCTGGCTCGGTCGAGCAGATGAAGGCGGGCCGGCCCTTCGTGCACCCGGGGATCGGGACCGAGGGGGTCTAGCCGATCTCGCCGTCGTCGTCGGAGTCGAGGTCGCCGGTGGGGTCCTCGGCGCTCGGGTCCTCGAGGTAGTCGCCACCCACCGGGTGCCCCTGCCACGACACCATCCGCCAGCCCGACTCGTGGTCGCCCTCGAGGACGATCAGCGCGGTGTTGTGCAGCGGCTGGTGCGCGGGCGGGGCGTCGGGGTGCGGCTCCATCCGGGTGGACACCCACGTGCGGAGCGCGGCGCCGTGGCTGACGACGAGGGCGGCGCGGTGGCTGGCGTCGACGATGCGGCGCACCGCGGCGTCGAAGCGGGCCAGGAACTCCTCGCCCGTCTCCCCGCCGGGCATCCTGTGGGTGAGGTCGCCCTCGAGCCACGTCGCGACGGCGCCGATGTAGCCGGCGACCGCGTCGTGGTCGCTGCGCATCTCGAAGTCGCCCGCCGCGATCTCCTCCAGGCCCTCGAGCACGGTCAGGTCGAGGCCGCGGTCCCCGGCGGTCGGCGCGGCCGTCTGGTGCGTACGCACCCGGCTGGAGACGTAGACCGCGTCGAGGTGCTCGTCGGCCAGCGCCTTCGCGGCTGCTGCGGCCTGGGCGTGGCCGAGGTCGGTGAGGTCCACCCCCGGGTGAGCGGTGTCGAGCTCGCCGGAGACGTTGGCGTGGGTCTGGCCGTGGCGCATGAGGAGGAGTCGCACAGGAGGTCCTAGCTGTTGAACCGGGAGGTCTTGGACGAGGCGAGCTCGCGGGCCTGCTCCAGCGGCACGCCCTCGAGCGCCTCGGCGACGTCGGAGCCGAGGTGGCTCACCTCGGTGCCGCGCTCGAGCGGGACGAGGGTGTGCACCAGGCGGTCGGCGTAGGCGTGCACCATGGTGAAGGCCTGGTTGGCGTCGACGCCCGAGACGAAGCGGTCCACCGGCGCCGGGTCGCTGGTGTAGCAGCTGGCCGAGGCCACCGACACCGGTACGCCGGCGAAGGTCGACCACGTCGACAGGTGGAGGTGGCCGGCCAGGATCCCGCGCACGTCGGTGCCGGCCACCACGTCGGCCAGCGCCTGCTGGTCGTGCAGCTCGATCAGCTCGGCGGCACGCAGCATGGGCAGCGGCAGGGGCGGGTGGTGCATCGCGAGCAGGGTGCCGTGCTCGGCCGGGGTGGCCAGCACGTCGGCGAGCCACGCGAGCTGGCCGGGGGTGAGGTCACCGTGGTGGTGGCCCGGGACGCTCGTGTCGAGGGCGACGATGCGCAGCCCGTCGACCTCGTGGACGCGGTCCTGGGGTCCGTCGTCGTCGGAGTCGAACAGACCGCGCGCGTAGGGGGCACGCTCGTCGTGGTTGCCCATCGTCCACACCACCACCGCACCCATCGCGGCCGCGGCCGGCTCGACGATCGAGCGCAGCGTCGCGTAGGCGTCGGGCTCGGCGCGGTCGGCCAGGTCGCCGGTGAAGACCAGCGCCTGCGGGGCGGGGCTCACGGCCGCGAGCCGGTCGAGGGCCTGGCGGAGTCGGGCATCGTTGTCGATCACGCCGTAGTGCAGCCCGCCGCCGCCGATGAGGTGGGGGTCGGAGAGGTGCGCGACGACGTGCCGCGGTGCGGCGTACTGGCCCAGCTGCTTCACGGGTCTCAGCCTAGGGCCGCGCGGAAGGGCCTCGGCAGGCGTGGTCGAGGGGTCGGCGGCTGTTCACCGGACGGTCGGCCGGTCGTCGCGGACGGCCCTTACGGTCCGCAGCATGGTGGCGCGGGGAGTGGTCGGCAGCGTGCTCGTGCTGCTCGGCGGGCTGGTGGTCGCGACCCTGCCCGAGAGCGCCGTGGTGGCCGACGTCGACCTCCTGCAGGTGCTCCGCGGCACCGCGCCCGGCCGGATGGCCGGTCTCGTCGTCGTCCTCCTGGGGCTCGGCCTGCTGGCGTCGGCATGGCTGCACCTGTGCCGCGTGGCCGCGCGCACCGAGGAGGCCGGACAGGCCGACGTCCTGGCCACGGTGCGCGCGGCGACCGTCGCCTGGTCGCTGCCGCTCCTGCTGGCCCCGCCGCTGTTCTCCCGCGACGGCTGGTCGTACGCCGCCCAGGGCACGCTCACCCACCGAGGCCTCTCGCCCTACGAGCACGGGCCGTGGCTCCTCGTCGGCCCGCGCTCGGTCCCCGGGCCGATCGTCGAGGGCGTGGACCCGCGCTGGATGGGCACACCGGCGCCCTACGGTCCGGTCCCGCTGATCGGGGGCGACCTCGCTGCGGGTCTCACGCCCGACCCGTGGCTCCTCGTCGTCGCGCACCGGGGGATGGCGCTGGTCGGGCTGGTGCTGCTGGCGTGGGCGGTACCGCGGCTGGCGCAGTGGTGCGGCGCCAACCCGGCGCTCGCCTCCTGCCTGGTGCTGGCCTCCCCGCTGATGGTCGCCAACGGCGTGGCCGGGCTGCACAACGACCTGCTCATGGTGGGACTGATGGCGGCGGCGCTCGTCGTCGCCCGCGACCACGGGTGGGCGGCCGGCGCCGTCCTCGGTGGGCTGGCGGCCGGGGTGAAGCTGCCGGGGGGACTGGTCTGCGTGGCCGTCGTCCTGCTCACCGCGCCGGCGGCGGATCTCCTCGCGAGGGTGCGGCACGGAGCACGGGTAGCGGCCGTCGCGGTCCTCGCGCTGGTGGGCCCCGGCGTGGTGTGGGGGCTCGGTGTCGGGTGGATCGGCGCACTCGGCGTCCCCGGCACGGTCAACACGCCGCTGTCGCTCCCGACGCTCGTCGGCGGCTGGCTCGACCTCGTGGCCGCGTGGGTCGGGCTCGGCACCCCCGACGCGGCGTTCCTCGACGGCGTACGCCTGGTCGCGCAGGCCGTCGCGGTCGGGGTCGCCGGGTGGGCGCTGCTGCGCCTGCCGGTCGGTGACCCGCGAGAGGCGGTCCGGGCGGTGGCGCTGGTGACGGCAGCGACCGTCGCCCTCAGCCCGGTGGTCCACCTCTGGTACTTCCTGTGGGTCGTGCCGTTCGTCGCCGTGCAGCGCCTCGGCCGTGGCCCGAGTGCCGCTCTGGTCTCGGTGTCGCTGGTGGGCGGGCTGGTGGCGCCGATGGACTCCTCACTGCACGGCGCCTACCTCGCGATCGTGATCGGGTCGCTGGTGGTCGCAGCGGTCGCCGTGCTCCTGCTCGCCACCCGCCGGGCCCGCGAGCGGCTCGACGGCATCGCCACCGACGAGTGGACCTCCAGCAGGGAGCCGACCGTGGCCGACCAGGGGTAGTGCTCGGCACGTGCGCGGGCCGCGGCCCGGCGCCGTGCCACGGGCCGGGCGGCCACCTCGAGCACCGCGTCCGCGAGCGCACCGGCCTCCGGCGCGGCCCACCCTCCGGAGGCGTCGTCGACCAGCTCGCGCGCGCCGCCCCGGTCGGCGGTCACGACGGGCGTGCCCGAGGCCAGCGCCTCGAGCACCGCGAGGCCGAACGTCTCGCCGGGGCAGACGCTCAGCGCCACGTCGGCGTGGGCCAGCGCGCGGCTCAACCGCGCGGGCGAGTCGACGTAGCCCCGGAACCGCACCGGCGCGTCACCGGCGAGCTCGACCAGCTCGTCGCGGTGCGGCCCGACACCGTAGACGTCGAGGCGCAGCGGCACCCCGCGCCGGTGCAGCTCGACGGCGGTGGCCACCGCGAGGTGCGGGCTCTTCTCGCGCGACAAGCGCCCGGCGTGCACCAGCCGCAGCTCATCGACCCGTGGGCGTCGGTGCGGCCGGAAGGTGGCGAGGTCGACCCCCAGCGGCACGCGTACGACGGGGCAGCCCGCCGCCGCGGCGACCGTGGCGAACTCGTCCCGGGCGTAGGCAGAGGTGACCACGACCGTGTCGACGCTGCGCACCAGCAGCCGGTTGAGCAGCCCCGCCGACACCTTGGACGTGGCGTCGAGCCCGGTGCGCAGGGCCAGCATGTCGTCGAGGCGCTCGTGGGAGAGCAGCACCGAGCCGACACCGCTGCGGTGCGCCCAGCGCGCCACGGGCAGCAGCGTCGACTTGTCGCTCAGCTCGATCGAGGTCGGCCCCCACTCCTCGAGCACCTCGATCACGCGCCACGGCTCGACGATCAGCCGGTAGCCGCCGCCGACCCGGGGCGCGCGGAGCTGGACGACGTCGCCCATCGGTCCGGACGTGCGGGCGTCCTCGGGGCCGGGTACGACGAGCAGGCGGCGGCAGCCGGCCTCCACGTATCCCGCCCCCAGGGCGCGCAGCGCGGTGCGCATGCCCCCCGACGCAGGTCCGACGAAGTTGGCCAGCTGGGCGATGCGCATGTGCGCACGGTGGCGCAGCCGGGTGAACGGACCCCGACGGGGGCCTTGCCGTCAGCGGGCCGGGAGGATGCGGCCCGTGACCTCGCCGAGCGAGATCCGGCCCCCGCCCGTGCCGGGTGCGGTGTAGCGCAGGGTCACCTCGTCGCCGTCCTCGAGGAAGGTCCGTTCGCGGCCGGCGACGGTGAAGGGCTCCTTGCCGCCCCAGCTCAGCTCGAGCAGCGACCCGCGCTGGTCGCGCTCCGGTCCTGACACGGTGCCGGAGCCCCAGAGGTCTCCGGTGCGCACGCTCGCACCGTTGACGGTCGTGTGGGCCAGCATCTGCGCGGGCGACCAGTACATCGTGCGGTAGGGCGGGCGGGCGACGACCTCGCCGTCGAGCACCACCTCGACCTCGATGTCGAGACCGGCAGGGCCCTCGACGCGGAGGTAGTCGAGCACCTCCGGGTCGTCCTGGCCGGGCAGCTCGGTCCAGGCCGCGTCGAGCGCCGCGAGCGGGGTGACCCAGGCGCTGATCGAGGTCGCGAACGACTTGCCGAGGAACGGGCCGAGCGGGACGTACTCCCACGCCTGGACGTCCCTCGCCGACCAGTCGTTGAGGCCGACGACGCCGAAGGTGTGGCGGGCGAAGTCGGCGGTCGCGACGCGCTCACCGATCGCCGAGGGGACGCCGACGACGAAGCCGAGCTCGGCCTCGATGTCGAGGCGCGCCGACGGGCCGTAGGTCGGCCGGTCGGCGTCGGGCGCCTTGCGCTGCCCGCAGGGGCGTACGACGTCGGTGCCCGAGACCACGACGGTGCCGGAGCGGCCGTGGTAGCCGACGGGGAGGTGCTTCCAGTTGGGCAGCAGCGGCTCGGCGTCGGGGCGGAACATCCGCCCGACGTTGGAGGCGTGGTGCTCGGAGGCGTAGAAGTCGACGTAGTCGCCGACGGTGAAGGGCATCAGCATCCGCACCGAGTCCACCGGCGAGAGGGCGGGCTCCACGAGGTCGCGCTCGGTCTCGTCGGTCAGCAGCCCGGTGACCCAGGCGCGCGTCGACTCCCACACCGTCGGCCCGGCCGCCATGAAGGGGTTCAGCGTGGGCTGGTCGAAGAGCGCGTGGGTGTCGACCATGTCGGCGGCCGCCACGATGCTGAGGTCGAGCACCTGGTCGCCGATCCGGACCGCGACGCGCGGGTGCTCGCCGGAGCGCGCGAAGACGCCGTAGGGGAGGTGGTCGACGTCGAAGCCGGAGCCGGCGGCGCCGGGCACCCAGGTGGTGGCGTGGTGGGTCATGAGTCCTCCGCGGGGTGGGGGGTGAGCAGGCCGAGCGCGACCAGGTCGTCGAGGGGCTCGGTCACCGAGCAGGAGCCGAACGAGGTGAACCAGCGGCGCGCCGAACCGATGTCGGTCGCGGCGAGCGCCTCGCCGTCTCGCTGGCGCAGGGCGTCGGTCGCGTCGGCGACGGAGCCACCGTCCCAGAGCACCTGGGTGGCGACCAGGACGTTGAGGAAGCCGTGCATGCCTCCGTCCTCGGGGTCGTGGCGCACGGCGCGGTGCAGGCCGGCGGTGCCCTTGAACGGTGTCTCGCGGTCCAGGGTCGCGTCGATCCAGGAGGCCACCGTCGCCTCGTCGGGCACCAGGTCGTGGTCGACGTGACCCAGCCGCAGCTTGAGCCGGAGGTCGGCCGCGGCCACCTCGTCGGCGGCGGCGAGCCAGGCGGGGGTGACCGGTCCGGGGACCTCGACGTGGACGCGTACGTCGTCGGCGAGCGTGCCCTCGTCGCGGGCGTGGTCCAGCGCGGCCACCACCCGGCGTACGTTGCCGGCGAGGTCGTCGGGGTCGCGCAGCGCGATCTCCAGTGCGGCGACCTCGAGGCCCAGGCGCGCGGCGGCACCGAGGGGGCCGGCAACCTGCCCGGCACCGCCGGTCACCACGACCGACAGCGGCGCGCCGAAGCCGCGGACCAGCGGCACGTCGGTGTCCTTGAGCACGAAGGCCCCGACGAGGTCGGCGTACCACTCCCCGCTGCGGGCGCCCCAGGACGCCGTCGCGTCGTGGAGCGGGACGTCACCGGGCGGGAAGATCGCGGCGTCGTCGACGAGGCCGCGCCACTGGGCGGATTCGGCAGGTGCAGGGGAGGGGACCACGGGGCTACTCTAGCCACCAGATAGCGGACGCCTGCGTCCGATAATCGGAAGACAGGAGTGACCGTCATGGCCCACTACCGAGCCCTCGGCCGGCTGCCACGCCAGCGCCACACGCAGATGCGCGACGAGGACGGCCACCTCTTCCGTGAGGAGCTGATGGGCGAGGAGGGGTTCTCCTCCGACTCCTCCCTGCTCTACCGCCGCGGCGTGCCGAGCGCGATCACCGACAGCCAGGTCTGGGAGCTCGCCGACCAGTCGCGCACGCCCAACCACCCGCTCAAGCCACGGCACCTGAAGCTGCACGACCTCGAGACCGGCACCTGCCCGGTCGAGGGGCGCCGCCTGGTGCTCGGCAACAACGACGTCCGCATCGCCTACGTCGTCACGGGCACCGATCCGTCCCCGCTCTACCGCAACGCCATCGGCGACGAGTGCGTCTACGTCGAGTCCGGCTCGGGCACGGTCGAGACGGTCTTCGGCGTCGTGGCCTACCGGACCGGCGACTACGTCGTGATCCCGCGCGCCACCGACCACCGCTGGGTCCCGGCCGAGCCGTCGCGCCTCTACGCCATCGAGGCCAACTCCCACATCCACCCGCCCAAGCGCTACCTCTCGCGCTTCGGCCAGCTCCTCGAGCACGCGCCCTACTGCGAGCGCGACCTCCACGGCCCCGCCGAGACGCACCAGGCCGAGGGCACCGACGTCGAGGTGCTGGTCAAGCACCGCACCAGTGCGGGCGTCGTCGGCACCCGGCTCACCTACGCCACCCACCCCTTCGACGTGGTGGGCTGGGACGGGTGCCTCTACCCCTACACGTTCAACATCGAGGACTACATGCCGATCACCGGCAAGGTCCACCAGCCGCCGCCGGTGCACCAGGTCTTCGAGGGGTGGAACTTCGTGATCTGCAACTTCCTGCCCCGCAAGGTCGACTACCACGACCTCGCCATCCCGGTGCCCTACTACCACTCCAACGTCGACTCCGACGAGGTCATGTTCTACGTCGGCGGCGACTACGAGGCGCGCAAGGGCTCGGGGATCAACCTCGGCTCGATCAGCCTGCACCCCGGTGGCCACGCCCACGGCCCGCAGCCCAGCGCCATCGAGGCCAGCCTGGGTGCCGACTACTTCGACGAGTCCGCGGTCATGGTCGACACCTTCGCCCCGCTGGAGCTGGGCGAGGGCGGACTGGCCGTGGAGGACCCGGCGTACGCCTGGACCTGGGCGGGCCGTGGTCCCGGTCCGTCGGGAGGTGCGTCCGGCGAGGACGGCGGACCGGCGGTCTTCAGCAACTCCTGAGCCGGGCCCGCCCTTCGGGTGGGTCGTTAGCGTGGCGCCATGACCAGCACCGGGTCCGCCGACCCCGACCTGCCGCCCTACGTCTTCCTCCTCTTCGGCGCCCGCGGCGACCTTGCGGCGCGCAAGCTCTTCCCCGGCCTCTACCGCCTCGCCGCGGCCGGCCGGCTGCCGGAGGAGTACGCCGTCATCGGCAGCGGGCGCCACTCGCCGGGCACCGACGAGGAGTTCCGCGACGAGGTCCTCGGCGGCCTGCGCGACAGCGTGGACGACCTCGACGAGTCGGTCGCCCGCGACCTGCTCGAGCGCACCTCCTTCGAGACCTCCGACGCCGACGACGGGGCCGACCTGGCCGCTCGGGTGCGCGAGGTCGAGGAGTCCCTCGGTGACGGCGTACGCCGTCTGGTCTACCTCTCCGTGCCGCCCACCGCGATGTCCGGGATGGTCGCCATGCTCGGCCGCGAGGGCCTCGCCGAGCGCGCGCGGCTGGTGATCGAGAAGCCCTTCGGGCTCGACCTCGAGTCGTTCGAGGAGCTCGACCACGACGTGCACGAGGTCTTCGACGAGGACCAGGTCTTCCGCATCGACCACTTCCTCGGCAAGGAGGCCGTGCAGAACCTGCTGGCCCTGCGCTTCGCCAACGCGCTCTTCGAGCCGGCCTGGGACCGGCGCAGCATCGCCTCGGTGCAGGTCGACGTCCCCGAGACGCTGGCGATGGAGGGCCGCGGCTCGTTCTACGAGTCCACCGGCGCGCTGCGCGACATGGTCTCCACCCACCTGTTCCAGATCCTCGGGGCGGTGGCGCTGGAGGACCCGGGCGAGTGGTCGGCCACTGCCGTGCGCCGCGCGCGGGCCGAGGTCTTCGACGCCGTACGCCCGCTCGACCCCGCACGGGTCGTGCTGGGGCAGTACGACGGCTACCGCGACGAGGACGACGTCGACGCGGACTCGACCGTCGAGACCTACGTGGCGCTCGAGGCCTGGGTCGACAACGACCGGTGGCGTGACGTCCCCTTCCACCTGCGCACCGGCAAGGCGATGGCCGAGACCCGCCGCACGGTCACCCTGCGCTTCCGCCAGCCCGACTCCACGGTCTTCGGTGCCGGCCTCGAGCCCGACGAGCTCGTCCTCGAGCTCACCGACGAGGCCCAGGTGCACGTGGAGCTCCTCGGCAAGCGCCCCGGCCCCGAGATGGAGCTCGCGCCGGCCACGATGCGACTCGACCTCGGCGAGGAGCTGCCCCACGACGAGCCGCTCGAGGCCTACGAGCGGCTGCTGCTCGACGTGCTGCACGACGACCACACCCTCTTCGCCCACGCCGACGAGACGCGCCGGCTGTGGGAGGTCTGCCAGCCCGTCCTCGACGACCGACCCGACCCGTTGCCGTACGACCGGGAGTCGTGGGGACCGCGGGAGGCGCTCGACCTGCCGCCCGGCGGGTGGCGGCTCGGCCGGGACGCGGCCGATGCGGGCTGAGCGCCCCGACGGGCCGTCGATCGCCGACCACGGCCTGGTCGGCGACCTGCGCACCGCGGCCCTGGTGGCCACCGACGGCACCATCGACTGGTTCTGCCCCGGGCGCTTCGACGCCCCCAGCGTCTTCGCCTCGATCCTCGACCCCGACGCCGGCTCGTGGCGGCTGGGGCCGGACGACGAGGAGGCGCGCAGCCAGCAGTACTACCACCCCGAGACCAACATCCTCGTCACGCGCTTCATGACCGAGCAGGGCGTCGTGGAGGTGCAGGACTTCATGCCGGTGCTGCGTGCGCACGACCCCGACCACCGTCAGCGGCTCGTGCGCCGCGTGGTCGGCCTGCGCGGCTGCGTCGACCTCACCATGGCGATGGCGCCGCGACCCGACTACGCCATGACCACGCCCGAGCTGTCCGTCGAGGACGACGTCGTGCGATTCGCCGACGGCGACGTGCACCTCGCGCTGTCGAGCACCGTCGACGTGGAGGTCGCCGACCACGCCGCCACCGCGCACGTCGCGCTGCGGACCGGCGAGTCCGCCCTCTTCGTGCTCGAGGTCCTCGCACCCGGCGAGCCGGCCCGCGGGTGCACCGAGGCCGACGTCGACGAGCTCTTCGACGCCACGGCCAGGTTCTGGCGCGGCTGGCTCGCGCAGAGCACCTACACCGGCCGGTGGCGCGAGTGGGTGGACCGCTCGGCGCTGACCCTCAAGCTGCTGTGCCACGAGCCCAGCGGCGGCATCATCGCCGCGCCCACCACCAGCCTGCCCGAGCACATCGGTGGCACCCGCAACTGGGACTACCGCTACGTCTGGGTGCGCGACGCCGCCTTCAGCGTCTACGCGCTCCTGCGCCTCGGCTTCACCGACGAGGCCTCGGCCTTCGTCCGCTTCCTGTCCGAGCGGCTCGGCGAGGCCGCCGACGACGGCGTCGACACGGAGGAGCTCGGCCCGCTGCGGGTGCTCTACGACCTCGACGGCGCCATCCCCCACGAGCGCGAGCTCGACCACCTCGCCGGCCACCGCGGCTCCCGCCCGGTGCGGGTCGGCAACGGTGCGGTCGACCAGCTCCAGCTCGACGTCTACGGCGAGCTCATCGACTCCGTCTACCTCTTCGACAAGCACGGGCGCGGCATCAGCCACGACGCCTGGACGGACCTGCGCCGCATCGTGTCGTGGCTGATGGACAACTGGGAGCGCCCCGACGCCGGCATGTGGGAGATCCGCGGCGAGCCGCGGACCCACACCACGTCGCTGGTGATGAGCTGGGTCGCCGTCGAGCGGATGATGCGCGTCGCGCGACGACGTGGGCTGCCGGGCGACCTCACCGAGCTCGCCGCGACCCGCGACGCGATCTACGAGCGCGTCATGACCGAGTGCTGGAACGACGAGCTCGGCGCCTTCACGGCCTTCGCGGGCGGCGACGTGCTCGATGCCGGGACGCTGCTGATGCCGATGGTGAAGATGCTCGCGCCCGACGACCCGCGCTTCCTCTCCACCCTCGCGCTCGTCGAGGAGCGCCTCGTCTCCGACAGCCTGGTGCTGCGCTACGACGCCGACACCTTCGACGACGGCGTCGAGGGCGGCGCCGACGGCGAGGGCACCTTCTCGCTCTGCTCGTTCTGGTACGTCGAGGCGCTGACCCGCGCCGGCCGCCTCGACGACGCCCGGCTGGCGCTGGAGAAGATGTTCACCTACGCCAACCACCTCGGCCAGTACGCCGAGCAGGTCGGCCTCAACGGTGAGCAGCTCGGCAACTTCCCGCAGGGCTTCACCCACCTCGGCCTGATCAGCGCCGTGATCAACCTGGACCGTAGCCTCGACGCATGACCTCAGCGCCGGCCACCCGTCCGGCCGCCCGCACCCTGGCGCTGATCCCGCTGGTCCTGGCGATGCTCTCGATGATCGGGCCGTTCAGCATCGACACGCCCTTCCCGGCATTCGCCCAGATGGGCGAGGCCCTCGACGTCACGGCCGGGGAGCTCCAGCTCGTCGTGACGGCCTACATGCTGGCCTTCGCGGCGATGAGCATCTTCCACGGACCCCTGTCCGACGCGATCGGCCGCAAGCCGGTGATCGTGTGGTCGCTCGCGGCGTACGCCGTCGCGTCCGTCGCCTGCGCGTTCGCGCCCACGCTGGAGTGGCTGCTGGTCGGCCGGGTGGTCCAGGGGCTGGCCGCCGGCGGCTCGACGATCGTGAGCCGCACGATCATCCGCGACCTCTTCGACGGCGTCGAGGCGCAACGCATGATGAGCCAGGTCGCGGTGATCTTCGGGCTGGCGCCCGCGATCGCCCCGGTCGTCGGCGGGCTGCTGGTGCAGGTCGGGCCCTGGCAGACGGTCTTCTGGTTCATGGCGGCGCTCGCGGTCCTCCTCCTCGCCGGGTCGATCGCCTTGCTCCCCGAGAGCCACCCGCCCGAGCGCCGGGTCCCGCTGAGGGTCGGCGAGGTCGTCGCGGGTCTCCTGGCCGTCGTGTCCGTGCCCGCCTTCCACCGGATGGCCTGGGCCGGCACGCTCGTCTTCGGCGCGCAGTTCCTCTACATCGGCGGCGCGGCGATCTTCGTCGTCGACCTGCTGGGGGAGGGCGAGCTCGACTTCTGGAAGCTGTTCGTGCCGATGATCGGGGCGATGGTGGTGGGCTCGGTGCTGAGCGGTCGGCTGGGCCGGCTGGTGACCAGCACCCAGCTGGTGTCCGCCGGCTACGCCGTGAGCGGCGCGGGAGCGCTGCTGGGGATCGTCGTCGCGCTGACGCCGGCGGGCGAGGTGCTGCCGTGGGCGGCGGCGGGGGTCGCGCTGGTCGCGCTCGGCAACGGCCTGGCCTTCCCCAACATCCAGCTGCTGATGCTCGACCTCCTCCCGACCCGTCGGGGCGCGGTCATGTCGGCGGGGTCGTTCGTGACGCTCGTGTTCAACGCCGCCAGCGCGGCCCTGCTCGCCCCGTACGCCGGGCGCTCGGTCCTCGGCTTCGCCGTGGCAGCCGCGGTGTGCGTGCTGCTGGGCTGGGCGTGCTGGCGCTGGCACCTCTCCGCGACGCGCGCGGCCCACGTCCCGGCCTGACGCTGAGCCCCGCTCAGCGGTGCCCCACCTACATTTCTGCCCGCTCGGACGTGGCTGGGCCACCGCCACCCGGCGTGCCGTACGCCGGCGCGCCCGCCGGCGGTGCCCCACCCACGTTCCTGGCCCCTCGAATGTGGCTGGGCCACCGCTCGACCGTCAGCGGTGAGCAGGACCTCAGGAGGTCCAGGCGTGCCAGAGGTCGGCGTACTCCCCGTCGAGGGCGAGCAGCTCGTCGTGGCTGCCGAGCTCGACGATGCGCCCGTCGATCACCACGGCGATGCGGTCGGCGTCGTGCGCGGTGTGGAGCCGGTGCGCGATCGCGACCACGGTGCGGCCCTCGAGGAGGTTGTTCATCGAGCCCTCGAGGGTGCGCGCGGTCCGCGGGTCGATCAGCGAGGTCGCCTCGTCGAGGACCAGCGTGTGGGGGTCGGCGATGATCAGCCGGGCGAGCGCGACCTGCTGGGCCTGGGCCGGGGTGAGGGCGAAGCGGCCCGACCCGATGAGGGTGTCGAGGCCGTCGGGCAGCCGCTCGACCCAGGCGAGGGAGCCGACCGCCCGCAGCGCCTCGTGGACGTCGTCGTCGGTGGAGTCCTCCCGGGCCAGCACGATGTTGTCGCGCACCGAGCCGATGAAGACGTGGTGCTCCTGGGTCACCAGCGCGACCTCGACGCGCAGCACCTCCAGCGGCAGGTCGACGAGGTCGACGCCGCCGACGCGCGCGGTCCCGGTGCGGGGGCGGTTGATGCCGGCCAGCAGGCGGCCGAGCGTGGACTTGCCCGACCCGCTCGGACCGACGACGGCCAGCCGCTCGCCGACGGCGAGGTGCAGGTCGACGCCGTGGAGCACGTCGTGGCCCTCGCGGTAGGCGAAGCGCAGGTCCTCACCCACCAGCTCGACCCCGTCGGGGAGCCGGTCGCCGGGCTCGCGGTCGGGCGGCACCTCGGCGATGCCGAGCAGACGGCTGGTCGACGCGGCACCCACCTGGAGCCGGTCGACCTCGCCGATGACGGCGTCGAGCGGCTCGCTCAGCGCGACGACGTAGAGCATCGCGGCGGTGATCTGGCCCAGGTCCACCCAGCCGCGGGAGTAGCCGTAGGCGCCCACCACGAGGGTGACCACCTGCGGCACCTGGAAGGCGGCGTTGAGCGCGGCGAAGAGCACGTTGCGCAGGGTCATGCCGTAGCGCTCGGCCTGCGCGGAGACCTCGATGTCGTCGCTGCCCGCGCGCACCCGGGCGCCGGAGAGGTGCAGTGCCTCGACGGTGCGGGCGCCCTCCACCGTCTCGGTGAGGGTGGTGTTGATCCGGGAGTAGGTCGCGCCCTCGGTGATGTACGCCTTCGGCGCGCGCCGGAGATAGGTGCGCACCGCCGGGGTGCACAGCGCGAAGACCAGCAGCGCCGGCAGGGCCAGCACGACGGAGTTGAGCATCATCGCCACGACGGAGAGCAGGACCGTCATCAGCGAGATCAGCAGCCGGGGCACGCCCCACTGCACCGAGCGGGCCATCGTGCCGACGTCACGGGTGACGCGGGTGACGAGGTCGCCGGTGCTCGCGCCCTCGACGCGCCCCACGGGCAGGCGCAGGATCGTGTCGACGACGTACTCGCGCGCCGAGGCCAGCAGGTCCTGGCCGAAGTGCGTCGAGGTGCGCTGGGCGCCGAAGGTGAGGAGCGACTGGAGGACGACCACGCCCACCACTGCCAGCGCGATGGCGTTGAGCCCCTCCACAGCCGCGCCCTGCGCCTGCACCCGGTTGACCAGGGAGCCGAGGAGGCGGGGCACGACGAGCGCGGCGCCGGCGGCCATCGCGTTGAGGGCGACCATCAGCGCGAAGGAGCCCCGGCGGCTGCGCACGAGGTCGCGGAAGAAGGTGAGCACCGCGCGGTTGCCCGAGACCGGCCAGCCGCGCACCGGGTTGCGCGAGGCGGCGTAGACGTCCTCGGCGCGCTGGCGGCGCAGCTCGTGGCGCTGCCAGAGGGCGCGGTTGCGCTCGCGGGGACTGCCGTGCCCGGGCGGGCGCAGCTCGTCGGGGACCACAGGCGGATCGACGCTGCGGTCGCGCCACGTGTCGGCCGAGGTGGCGAGCAGGTCGGTGGTCATCGGACCGCCTCCTCGTCGTCGAGCGCGCGGGCGACCACGCGGCGGTAGTCGTCGTGGCTGGCCAGGAGGTCGGCGTGCGCGCCCTCGGCCACGACGGTGCCGTCGTGCAGCATCACGACGTGGTCGGCGTGGTGCAGCCACAGCGGCGAGACGGTCATGACGACGGTGGTGCGACCCCGGCGCGTCACGGCGACGCGCTCGGCGATGCGCGCCTCGGTGTGGGCGTCGACGGCGGAGGTGGGCTCGACCAGCACCAGCACCGGCGGGTCGGCCGCGACGGCGCGGGCCAGCACCACGCGCTGGCGCTGCCCGCCGGAGAGGCCACGGCCGCGCTCGTCGAGCTCGCCCTGCCAGCCCTCCGGCAGCGCGTCGTAGACGTCCTCGGCGTTGGCCACGCGCAGCGCGTGCTCGGCCTGCTCGCGGGTGAGCCGGCCGTGCGGGTCGACGGCGTCCTGCAGGGTCCCGGCGAAGAGCTGGCTGCCGGTGTCGCTGACCAGCACCTGGCGGCGTACGTCGTCGAGCCCGGCGCGCGCCAGGTCGACACCGCCGAGGGTGACGCCCCAGTCGCTGCCGGCGCGCTCCTCGTCGAGGGCGGCGATCCGCGCCCTCTCGAGCGCCCGCGCGGCGCGGGCCTGGCGGGCCGCCCGGCCACGCGCGCCCTCGTCGCCCTCGGCGGGGACCGGCTCGGTGTCGGCCGGGAGGTAGCGCCCGAGGCGGTCGGCGAGGGCAGCGCTCTGCTCGGGGACGGCGCTGACGACCACGGTCAGCCGGCCCGGCTCGACGGTGAGGCCGCTCGCGGAGTCGTGCAGCGCGGCGGAGCCGTCGAGGGCGACGGGCTGCGCCGGGTCGCGCCAGGGCGGACGCTGCTCGAAGATCGCGATCGCCTTGCGGGCGCTCACGAGCGAGCGGGTGCCCTTCTGCACGAACTCGAAGAAGGTGCGGATGGGTCCGACCATGAAGAGGCCGTAGCCCAGGAAGGTGATCAGCTCGCCCACGCTGAGCGCGCCCTCGCGCACCTGCCGGGTGCCGAGCCACACCAGGCTCACCAGGAAGAGGCCGGAGAAGAGCACGCCGACGGCCTCGACGGCCGCCTGCCAGATGCCGGCCGACACCCCGGCGCGCCGGGCCGACTGCGACTGGCGCGCGTAGTTGGCGCCGAAGGTCTGCTCGCCGCCGATGCCCCGCAGGATCCTCAGGCCCGCCACGATGTCGGTGGCCAGCGACGTGAGCTCGGAGGTGCGCGAGCGCTCCACCTGCTGACGTCGGTGCAGCGGGCGCAGGAGCGGCATGGCGGCGCCGACCAGCAGGGGCGCCGCGACCAGGGTGAGCAGGCCGAGCTGCCACGACATGGTCAGCACGATGAAGGCGACGGTCAGGTAGGAGACGAGCTGGCCCACGGTGCGCGCGAGGATCTCGGTGAGCGCGCCGAACTCGTCGGAGTCGCTCGAGGCCACGCTCAGCACCTCGCCGGTGGGGGAGCGGCGCGGGAGCACGTGGCCCATCTGCGCGACCTTGCGGGTGACCATCTCGAGCGTGCCGTAGAGGCCGACCAGCCAGCTCCGCACCACCAGCGTGTGCGAGACGATGCCGAAGACGCCGCCGATCACGACCACGAGCAGCAGCAGCGCCGCCCATCCGGCCAGCGCCCGCTCCGAGCCGCCGACGATGCCCTCGTCCACGGCGCGGCCGAAGATCCACGGGCCGAGGGTCATCGGCAGGAACCACAGCGCGTAGCAGAGCGACGAGAGCGCGATCAGCGCCTTCTGGCGCCCGAGCACCCATCGCAGGAACGCCGCGGGCGACCGGGTGTCGGGGTCCGGCGTGGGTGCGTCGTCGGTGCCGGTGAAGAACGTCGCGATCCGGGGTGGGTAGTCCTGCATGTCGTGCCCGACCCTAGGCGCTCTCACCTCGTCGCCACGACGCAATTGACCGTGGGCGGCCTCACGCGGCGCCGTACGCCGGGTAGTCGGTGTAGCCCTCGGCGTCGCCGCCGTAGAACGATTCCGGTCGCTGCTCGTTGAGCGGCAGGTCCTCGGCCAGGCGGCGCGGCAGGTCGGGGTTGGCGATGAAGGTGCGACCGAACGCCGCGGCGTCGACGAGCCCGTCGCCGATGAGGCGGTCGGCCTTGGCGCGGTCGTAGCCGCCGGCGCCGACGATCGGTCCGGGGTGGGCCTCGCGCAGCGCCCGGCGGTAGTCGTCGTCGAGCTCGGGGCCGCCGGCCCAGTCGGGCTCGGAGAGGTGGAGGAAGGCCAGGTCGCGCCGGCCGAGCTCGCGGGCGACGTGGAGCCCGGCCTCCGCGCCCTCGGGGTCGGAGGTGCCGTTGAAGGAGCCGATCGGAGAGATGCGGATCGCGACCCGGTCCGCGGACCACGCGTCGACCACCGCGTCGGTGACCTCGAGCATCAGCCGCGCGCGGTTCACCAGCGAGCCGCCGTACGAGTCGGTGCGCAGGTTGCTGTCGGCGGCGAGGAACTGGTGGAGGAGGTAGCCGTGGGCGCCGTGGATCTCGACGAGGTCGAAGCCGGCCTCGCGGGCGTTGACGGTCGCGCGGCGGTAGTCCTCCACGACGCGCGGGATCTCCTCGGTCCGCAGCGCCCGCGGCACCGGGCACGCCACGCGCGTCGGGCGCCCGTCCTCGCCGCGCACGGTCGTGCGGTTGCGGTAGGGCCCGGCGCTGGCCGACACCGGCAGCGCGCCGTCGTGGAAGGACTCGTGGGAGACCCGGCCGACGTGCCACAGCTGCGCCGCGATGAGCCCGCCGGCCTCGTGGACGGCGTCGGTGACGCGGCGCCACCCGGCGACCTGCTCGTCGCTGTGGATGCCCGGGGTGTCCATGTATCCCTTGCCCTCGGGGCTGATCTGCGTGCCCTCGCTGATCAAGAGGCCGGCGCTGGCCCGCTGCACGTAGTACTCGGCCATCAGGTCGTTGGGGACGTCGCCGGGGACCGTGGCCCGCATCCGGGTGAGCGGTGCCATCAGGACGCGGTTCTGCGTCGTCACGGCACCGAGGGTCAGGGGATCGAGGAGGGAGCGCACGACAGACGCCAACAGGGGCCCGCGTCCGGGTATTCCGACCGGTAGGACCCCTCCGGGCGGTGTGCCGGGCACCACCCCCGAGGCAGGATGGGCCGCGTGACGCTTCTCTCCCAGCTGCGAGACGTGCCCGCCCGCCTCCGCAACGAGGCCCGGCAGGTGCCCACCCGCGACATCGACGAGCAGGAGGTCGAGGTCGAGTCGACGGCCCACGCCGCCGCCGGCGTCACCGCCGTCGCGGTGGCCATGCGACGCGCCATCGGCCAGATGGGCGTACGCCGCACCGCGTCCACGCTGACCCGTCTCAACCAGGTCGACGGCTTCGACTGCCAGGGCTGCGCGTGGCCCGACCCCGCGCCGGGTCACCGGCACGCGGCGGAGTTCTGCGAGAACGGCGCGAAGGCCGTCGCGGAGGAAGCCACGCGGCAGATGCTCGACCGCGAGTTCTTCGCCACCCACTCGGTGGAGGACCTCGCCGGTCGCACCGAGTTCTGGCTGGGCAAGCAGGGCCGCATCACCGAGCCGATGGTGCTGCGCCCCGGCGCCACCCACTACACGCCGATCTCGTGGGACGACGCCTACGCCACCATCGCCGGGCACCTGAAGCGCCTGGACCACCCCGACCAGGCCACCTTCTACACCTCCGGCAAGACCTCCAACGAGGCTGCCTTCGTCTACCAGCTCTTCGTGCGCTCGCTCGGCACCAACAACCTGCCTGACTGCTCGAACATGTGCCACGAGTCGTCCGGCTCCGCGCTCGTGGACACGATCGGCATCGGCAAGGGGTCGGTCAGCCTCGAGGACATCCACCAGGCCAAGCTCCTGCTGGTGGTCGGGCAGAACCCCGGCACCAACCACCCGCGGATGCTGTCCGCGCTGGAGGAGGCGAAGTCCCGCGGGGCGCGCATCATCTCGATCAACCCGCTCCAGGAGGCGGGCCTGGTCCGCTTCAAGAACCCGCAGAACGCCAAGGGCATGACGGTCGGCACCGCGCTGGCCGACCTGCACCTGCCGATCCGGCTCAACGGCGACCTCGCCTTCTTCCAGGCCGTCGGCGCGCTGCTGGTCGAGTGGGACGCGGTCGACCACGACTTCCTCGAGCAGTACACGACCGGCTACGACGCCTACGTCGAGCACGTCGCCGACCTCGACTGGGACAAGGTCGAGGCCTCCACCGGCCTCACCCGCGAGCAGGTCACCGAGGCCGCCCGCATGATCGCGGAGTCGCCGGCCACCGTCACCTGCTGGGCGATGGGCATCACCCAGCACCACAACGCGGTGGGCACGATCAAGGAGATCGTCAACGTCGCCCTCCTCCAGGGCAACATCGGCAAGCCCGGCGCCGGGGTGTGCCCCGTGCGCGGGCACTCCAACGTGCAGGGCGACCGCACCATGGGCATCTGGGAGCGGGTGCCCGACCACTTCCTCGACGCGATCCGCGACGAGTTCGGCTTCGAGCCGCCCCGCGAGCACGGCCTCGACACCGTCGGCTCCATCCAGGCGCTGCGCGACGGCAAGATCCGGGTGTTCTTCGGCATGGGCGGCAACTTCGTCGGCGCCGCTCCCGACACCGAGGCCACCGAGGCGGCGATGCGCAACGCCGCGCTGACGGTGCACGTCTCCACCAAGCTCAACCGCTCGCACGTCGTGCACGGCGGCGAGGCGCTGATCCTGCCCGCCCTGGGCCGCAGCGAGAAGGACCTCACCGGCGGCCGCGTGCAGCGGGTGACGGTGGAGGACTCGATGTCGGCCGTGCACGCCTCCCGCGGCCCCCTCGACCCGCCGTCGGAGCACGTGCGGTCCGAGGTCGACATCATCTGCTCCCTCGCCCTGGCCACGCTCGGCGAGGAGTCGCCGGTCCCGTGGGCGGCCTTCCGCGAGGACTACACCGAGATCCGGCGCCGGATCGCGCGCGTCGTCCCCGGCTGCGCGTCGTACGACGAGAAGGTCGACGAGCCGGGCGGGTTCGTCCTGCCGCACCCGCCCCGGGACAACCGGGTCTTCGAGACGCCGAGCGGGCGGGCGGTCATCACCACGACGCCCATCGACGTGCTCGACGTGCCGAGGGGCCGCTTCCTGCTGCAGACGATGCGCTCGCACGACCAGTTCAACACCACGATCTACGGCCTCGACGACCGCTACCGCGGCGTCAAGGGCGGGCGCCGGGTGGTCTTCGTGAACCCCGACGACCTGCGCGACCTGGGAATGGCCGAGGGCGATGTCGTGGACCTGGTCAGCGAGTGGCGCGACGGCGTGGAGCGCTACGCCCGGTCCTTCCGGGTCGTGCCCTACGACCAGCCGCGCGGCTGCGTCGCGGCCTACTACCCCGAGGCCAACCCGCTGGTCCCGCTGGACTCCACGGCCGAGAAGAGCAACCAACCGGTCTACAAGTCCATCGTCGTGCGGCTCGACCGCCCCGGCGACGAGGGCAGCCACGGCGAGGGGTCGTCGCACGGCTCGGACGACCAAGGCTCCGGTTCGACCCGCGACGACCACCCGCACCACCTGAGCTGAGCCGCCCCGCGGATTCGCGCGGGCGGGTACGGTGGCGAGCGATGACCACGCACATCGACGTGCTCTCCCCGCGCGAGGTCCCGCTCGGAGGTCCCCGGGCCATGCGCGTACGACGCACGCTCCCGCAGCGACACCGGTCACTCATCGGCGCCTGGTGCTTCGTCGACCACTACGGCCCCGACGAGGTCGACGAGACGGGCGGGATGGTGCTGCCCGCGCACCCGCACACCGGCCTGCAGACCGCGAGCTGGCTCTTCGGCGGCGAGCTCGAGCACCGCGACTCCGTCGGCACCCTCGAGACCGTCCGCCCGGGCGAGCTCAACCTGATGACCGCCGGGCGGGGGATCAGCCACACCGAGGTCTCCACCCCCGACACCACCGTGCTCCACGGTGCCCAGCTCTGGATCGCGCTGCCCGATGCCACCCGCCACTGCGACCCCGGCTTCGAGCACTTCGCGCCCGATCCGGTGCGCGGTCCCGGGTGGGAGGCACGGGTCTTCATCGGCTCCCTGCTCGGAGCGAGCTCGCCGGTCCACACCCACACGCCCCTGCTGGGCGCCGAGCTGATGCTCGTGCCCGGGAGGAGCCTCGAGGTCGAGGTCGACGCGAGCTTCGAGCACGGCGTGCTCCTCGACGTCGGCCTCGTCGAGGTGGACGGCACCGAGGTCAAGCCCAGCGACCTCGCCCACGTCGCCGAGGGACGTACGTCCCTCACGATCACCGCGCTCGAGGAGTCGCGCCTGCTGCTGCTCGGCGGGCCGCCGTTCGGCGAGGCGATCGTCATGTGGTGGAACTTCATCGGTCGCACCCACGAGGAGGTCGTCGGCTTCCGCGAGGAGTGGCAGGACCAGATCACCGCCGACGGCGAGGTCGTCGACACGGGCACCGACGTCGCCGCCGGGCGCTTCGGTGTGGTCGACCTCGACCTTCCGCCGATCCCGGCCCCGGGCCTGCCCAACGTCCGACTCAAGCTGAGGCACTGACCGCGGTGGGTGCCTCAGCCGTCGTCGGTGCGGACGGCGTCGCGCGCTGCCCGTGGGGAGCCGGCGACCCGGTCAACACGGCCTACCACGACACCGAGTGGGGGATGCGCGTGTCGGGGGAGAGCGCCCACCTCGAGCGGCTCACCCTCGAGGCCTTCCAGTCCGGCCTGTCGTGGCTGACCATCCTCAACAAGCGGCCGCGCTTCCGCGAGGCGTTCGCCGGCTTCGATGCCGACGTCGTCGCCGCGTTCGGGCCGGCCGACGTCGAGCGGCTGATGTCCGACGCCGGCATCGTGCGCAACCGGCGCAAGGTCGACGCCGCGATCGCCAACGCCCGCGCCACGATCGCCCTGCGCGCCGACGGTGGGCTGGAGTCCTTCATCTGGTCCTTCCGGCCCGAGCCCGGACCACCGCCGCGCACCACCGCCGACGTGCCCACCACCTCGCCCGAGTCGGTCGCGCTGTCCAAGGCGCTGAAGAAGGCGGGCTTCGCGCACGTCGGGCCCACCACGATGTACGCCCTGATGGAGGCCATCGGCCTCGTCGACGACCACCTCGAGGGCTGCCACCGGCGGGGCTGCGCCGGCTGACCCTCGCTGGCCCCGGACGGGTCCTGTCGCCCGCGCCGCGCGCTGGCTAGTCTCCGCGCATGGACCGCGTGCACGCCTTCTCCGCCGACGACGCCCTGACCGACCTCGACGCCACCGGGCTGGTGGCGGCTCTCCGCGACGGGGTGGTCTCGGTGCCCGAGGTGGTGGAGGCGGCCATCGCCCGCACCCAGCAGGTCGACGCCGCGCTCGGCGCAGTGGCGTACGCCGCCTACGACCGCGCGCGCGAGGAGGCCCGCCACCCGCGGGGCGGCTTCTTCGCCGGGGTGCCGACCTTCGTCAAGGACAACGTCGACGTGGCCGGGATGCCCACGCAGCACGGCAGCGACGCCTTCACCGCGGAGCCGCAGCGCGCCGACGGCGACTTCGCCCGGATGTACCTCGCCACCGGCCTGGTCCCGCTCGGCAAGACCCAGCTCTCGGAGTTCGGCTTCTCCGGAGCCGCCGACCACGTACGCCTCGGGCCGGTGCGCTCGCCCTGGAACCCCGACCACTACGCCGGTGCGTCGTCCGCGGGCTCCGCCGCCCTGGTCGCCGCCGGCGCGGTCCCGATCGCCCACGCCAACGACGGCGGCGGGTCGATCCGCATCCCGGCCGCGGTCAACGGCCTCGTCGGCCTCAAGCCGACGCGCGGGCGGCTCGCGCAGGACCGGATGATGCGTGACATGCCCGTGCGCATCGTCTCCGACGGCGTGCTGACCCGCAGCGTGCGTGACACGGCCGCCTTCTACCGCGAGGCCGAGAAGGTCTGGCGCAACCCGCTCCTCGCGCCCGTCGGCGACGTCACCCGGCCGAGCCGGGCGCAGCTGCGGGTCGCCGTGGTGACCCAGGGGATCGGCCGCGACTGCAGCCCGGAGGTCCGCGAGCTCACCCTGCGGACCGCCGAGCTGCTGCAGTCCCTCGGGCACCACGTCGAGGAGGTCGACAACCCCGTCCCGGACAGCTTCCCGGAGCACTTCGTCCGGTTCTGGTCGATGCTCGCGCTGGTGATCGCGCGGCGCGGCAAGAAGGACTTCGGCCCCACCTTCGACCCGAGCCGGCTGGACAACCTCACCCTCGGCCTGGCCCGCCACGCCGCGCGCAACCTGCACAAGCAGCCGTTCTCGATCGCGGTGCTGCGCAGCTCGCAGCGCCTCGCTGCGCGGCACCGGGCGACGTACGACATCACCCTCACGCCGACGCTGGCCACCGAGACCCCGCGCGTCGGGCACCTGCGTCCCGACCAGGACTACGACGAGATCATGAGCCGGCTGATGGACTGGGTCGCCTTCACGCCGCTGCAGAACGCGACCGGCGAACCGGCCGTCTCCCTGCCCCTCGCCACCACCTCCGCCGGCCTGCCGCAGGGCATGATGCTGGGTGCCGGAGCGGGCCGCGAGGCCCGCCTCCTGGGCCTGGCCTACGAGCTCGAGGAGGCCGTCGGATGGCCCCGGATCCAGGCCGGATGAGGGCGTTCGGGAGCCGATTTCTCATCGTGACGGCGCATGTGTATCGTTCTCCGTCGTTGCCCCTTTAGCTCAGTCGGCAGAGCGTCTCCATGGTAAGGAGAAGGTCTACGGTTCGATTCCGTAAAGGGGCTCTGGGTCTGATCTCCTCCGGGTGGTCGGACCTCCGCGGCGGGGTAGCTCAGGTGGTTAGAGCACACGGCTCATAATCGTGGTGTCGCGGGTTCGAGTCCCGCCCCCGCTACCACCGAAATCTCATCCAGCTCCACTCCGCACCACCCGCAACCCAAGGATCTCCCATGGCCAGCAAGAGCTCTGACGTTCGCCCCAAGATCACGCTCGCGTGCACGGAGTGCAAGGAGCGCAACTACATCACCAAGAAGAACCGTCGCAACGATCCCGACCGGATCGAGCTGAAGAAGTTCTGCCCGCGCTGCCGCGCGCACACCGCGCACCGCGAGACCCGCTGACGTTCTTCGTCACCGCCGACCCGTCCGAGACTCTCGGGCGGGTCGCTGTGTTCCAGGAGCGTGGGTCTCGATACGTCCCGTCGCGGCTTCGCGAGCTCAGCCGCGGGGCCACTCGACCTCCCGACCCACGCCGTACGCTCGTGCCTCGCGTCCGGCTAGGGTCGTGACATGCCCGTCGACCCCTCCCTGGTGGGGCGCGAGTTCCCCGCGCCGGCCTCCCTCACCGTGACCCCCGACCGCGTGGGCGCCTTCGCCGCAGCCGTGGGACACCCCGGCGACACCGGCTCCGTGGTCCCGCCGACCTTCCCGATCGTGCTCGCCTTCGACGCCATGCAGGCCTTCCTCGATGCCGAGCAGATCGACCTGCACCGCATCGTCCACGGCGAGCAGCGCTTCGCCTATGCCCGCCCGCTGGTGCCGGGCGACGAGCTGACCGCGACGCTCACCGTGACCGGGCTGCGCCAGATCGGCGGCGCCGACATCATCGCCACCGCCAGCGAGATCGTCGACGCCTCCGGCGCGGTCGTCTGCACCGGCAAGGCGACGCTCGTCCACTCTGCCGGAGGTGCCGCATGAACCCCGGCGACAGCCTCCCGGCGAAGACCTTCACGATCACCCGCGCCGACCTCGTCGCCTACGCGGACGCCAGCGGCGACCACAACCCGATCCACCAGGACGAGGACGTGGCGCGCAGCGTCGGCCTGCCCGGCGTCATCGCCCACGGGATGTACACCCTGGCCCTCGTCGGCCGTGCGGTCGCGGAGTGGACCGGCGGCGCGGAGGTCGTGGACCTCGGTGCGAAGTTCACCAGCCCCGTCGTCGTGCCCGCCGAGGGCGGCGCGGACGTCGTGGTCGCCGGCACCGTGAAGTCGGTCGCCGACGGACTGGTCACCCTCGCCCTCGAGGTCACCTGCGGGGGCCAGAAGGTCCTGGGCATGCCGAAGGCCGTGGTGCGCGAGGCCACGATCCGTGCCTGACCTGCGCGACCACACGACGTTGCGCCTCGGCGGCCCCGGCCGGTCGTGGGTGCGCGCGACCACCGAGGCCGAGCTGGTCGCCGCCGTCGCCGACGCCGACGCCGCCGGGACCCCGGTGCTCGTGCTGGCGGGCGGCTCCAACCTCGTCGTCGCCGACGAGGGCTTCGACGGCCTCGTCGTCCAGGTCGCGACGACCGGCGTGCACGCCGAGCCCGACGACCCCGACGCGGGTCCGCAGTGCGGAGGTGTCGAGCTCAGGGTCGCGGCGGGCGAGGACTGGGACGCGCTCGTCGCCCGGGCCGTCACCCGCGGCTGGTCCGGCATCGAGGCGCTGTCCGGCATCCCCGGCGCAGTCGGCTCGACGCCGATCCAGAACGTCGGCGCCTACGGCCAGGACGTCTCCCAGACCATCTCCCGGGTGCGCACCTGGGACCGCGTCGAGCGCACCCAGCGCACCTTCGCCGCGGGCGACTGCGGCTTCGGCTACCGCCACAGCCGCTTCAAGGCCGACCCGGGCCGCTACCTCGTCCTCGAGGTGACCTTCCAGCTCCGCGTCGGCGAGCTGGCCGCACCCGTGGGGTACGCCGAGCTCGCGCGCCACCTCGGCGTCGAGGTCGGCGAGCGGGCACCGCTGGCCGACGTGCGCGACGCGGTGCTCGCCCTGCGCGCAGGCAAGGGCATGGTGCTCGACGACACCGACCGCGACACGTGGAGCGCCGGGTCCTTCTTCACCAACCCGTTCCTCACCCCCGAGCAGGCCGAGGCGCTGCCGGAGGCCGCGCCGCGCTGGGAGCAGCCCGACGCCACGGTGAAGTCGAGCGCGGCCTGGCTCATCGAGCACGCCGGGTTCGGCAAGGGCTACGTCAGCGAGGCCGCGGGGGAGCGGGTGGCGCTGTCCACCAAGCACACGCTCGCCCTCACCAACCGCGGCGGCGCCACCACCGAGGAGCTGCTCACCCTCGCTCGCGAGGTGCGCGACGGCGTCGAGGCCCGCTTCGGCGTACGCCTGGTCAACGAGCCGGTCACCGTCGGCTGCGCGCTCTGAGGCAGGGTCAGGCGAGCCAGGCGGCGATGTCGCGACGAGCAGCCCCGAGGACGTCGGACGGCGCACGCGAGGCCGCGAAGGACATCTCCGCGAGCCGGGCCAGGGTGGTGTCGTCGAGGTCGTGGGCGGCGCGCATCGTGGCGTACTGCCCGGCCAGGCGTGAGCCGAAGAGCAGCGGGTCGTCGGCGCCGAGCGCGACCGTCGCGCCGGCCGCCAGCAGCTGGGGGAGCGGCACCGAGGTGAGGTCGGAGTAGACCCCGAGCGAGACGTTGGAGACCGGGCACACCTCGAGCGCGACGCCGGCCTCGACCAGGCGGTCGAGCAGGACGGGGTCCTCCGCACTGCGTACGCCGTGTCCCAGCCGTTGTGCGCCGAGCCGCTCGAGGCAGGTGCGGACGTGGTCGGGACCGCGCAGCTCGCCACCGTGCGGCACGAGCATCAGCCCCGCGCGCTCGGCGATCCGGAAGGCGCCCTCGAAGTCCTCGGTGCGCCCGCGCCGCTCGTCGTTGGACAGCCCGAAGCCGACCACCCCGCGCCCGGCGTACTGCGCGGCCAGCCGCGCCAGGGTGCGGGCGTCGAGCGGGTGGCGCGTGCGGTTGGCGGCGATCACCACCGCGATGCCCAGGCCGGTGCGCTCGGAGGCGTCCCGGACGCAGTCGAGCACCAGGTCGGTGAACTCGGTGATGCCGCCGAAGCGCGCGGCGTAGCCACTCGGGTCGACCTGGATCTCCAGCCAGCGTCCGCCGTCGCGCACGTCGTCCTCGGCCGCCTCGAGCACGAGGCGGCGTACGTCGTCGGGCGTGCGCAGCACCGAGCGCGCCACGTCGTAGAGGCGCTGGAAGCGGAACCACCCCTTCTCGTCGGCCGCGCTGAGGAGCGGCGGCCAGTCCTCCACCAGCGAGTCGGGGAGGACGATGCCGTCGCGCTCGGCGAGCTCCAGCAGCGTGCCGTGGCGCATCGATCCGGTGAAGTGCAGGTGCAGGTGCGCCTTGGGAAGTCGCGACACCTCGCGCGGCTGCTGTGCCCCCTGGTCCGCCATGGGTCGAATCGTAGGCGGGCGACCCCGCCGGTTCGACGCAGGCTGGACCCTCCCCGTATGCTTCCCGATTGGTGGTTTCACCACATGCTGCGGCATGCCCCGTCAAGGCGGGGGCGGGACCACCGGAGGGCACTAGCTCAACTGGCAGAGCATCGGTCTCCAAAACCGAAGGTTGGGGGTTCAAGTCCCTCGTGCCCTGCGAGGAAACACTGCACAGCAACAACGACGAAGGTGGGAAACGTGGCCGACGGCAACGCGGTTCAGGACCGGCGCGACTCGCGCGGCGACGACCGTGGGCGCACCAGCCCCGTCACGTTCCTGCGTCAGGTGGTGGCCGAGCTCCGCAAGGTGGTGTGGCCCACCCAGCAGCAGCTGATCACCTACTTCTTCGTCGTGCTGGTCTTCGTCATCGCCGTGATGGCCATCGTGACGCTCCTCGACCTGGCCTTCGGAAGGCTGGTCTTCGAGGTCTTCACCGGCAGCGGCACCCAGTGACCTGCTGACCAGCGAGCGTCCCGCAGCGGTTCCGCCGCACTGATCCCGCCGGGCGAGCCCGGCCCCGGTCCCGCACCGGACCCCAGCAACGACGTACGGAGTGAAGACGTGTCTGAGAACAATGACGTGGACCAGGTCGACGACCAGGTCGAGTCGCTCGACGAGGCGACCGCGGAGGGCGCCGTCGACGACGCCGTCGAGGTCGAGGACGTGACCGACGCGAGCACCGAGGACGACGCCGCCGAGGCGTCCACCGAGGACGAGTCCGGCGACGAGGACGAGACCAGCGACGGCGCCGAGGACGAGACCGGCGACGAGCCCGACGAGAACGACCCGCTCGAGGCGTTCCGCCGCGAGCTGTGGGCCAAGCCCGGCGACTGGTTCGTCGTGCACACCTACTCCGGCATGGAGAAGCGGGTCAAGCACAACCTCGAGAACCGCATCATCTCGCTCAACATGGAGGACTACATCCACGAGATCGTGGTCCCCACCGAGGAGGTCGCGGAGATCAAGAACGGCCAGCGCAAGATGGTCACCCGCACCGTGCTCCCCGGCTACGTCCTGGTCCGCATGGACCTCACCGACGAGTCCTGGTCCGCCGTGCGCCACACGCCGTCGGTCACCGGCTTCGTGGGCCACAGCCACCAGCCGGTCCCGCTCAGCATGAGCGAGGTCGAGGACATGCTGGCCCCCGCCGTCGTGGCCGTCGCCGAGGCCGAGGCCGCCGCCTCCGGCGAGAAGGGCGCCTCCACCACCCCGCGAAAGCCGGTCGAGGTGGCCGACTTCGACGTGTCCGACTCGGTCATGGTGGTCGACGGCCCGTTCGCCACGCTCCACGCGACGATCACCGAGATCAACGCCGAGTCCCAGCGCGTCAAGGCCCTCGTCGAGATCTTCGGCCGCGAGACCCCGGTCGAGCTCAGCTTCAGCCAGATCCAGAAGGTCTGAGCCCCGAGATCCCGAGCGAAGCCCGGGATCTCGTAGGGCGAAGAGGTTGAGGAGCGTCGACCCGGACGCGCTGCGAAGCGAGCGGCCGGGTGACGCGTCTCGAAACCCACCCGGGAGGCACGATTTCCCGAGAGGGCCGCTCAGAAGAGACAATGCAGTAGCGACAACCCGTGGCAGGGGGCGAAGTGCCCTCGTCATGACCACATGAGAGAAAGAGAAGGCTATGCCTCCCAAGAAGAAGATCGCCGCACTCGTCAAGGTGCAGCTGCAGGCCGGTTCGGCCACCCCGGCCCCGCCGGTCGGTACGGCGCTCGGCCCGCACGGCGTCAACATCATGGACTTCTGCAAGGCCTACAACGCCCAGACCGAGTCCATGCGCGGCAACGTGATCCCCGTCGAGATCACCATCTACGAGGACCGCTCGTTCGAGTTCATCACCAAGACGCCCCCGGCCGCCGAGCTCATCAAGAAGGCCGCCGGCCTGTCCAAGGGCTCCGGCGTCCCGCACAAGGAGAAGGTCGGCAAGCTGACCAAGGACCAGGTCCGCGAGATCGCGACCACCAAGCTCCCCGACCTCAACGCCAACGACATCGACGCCGCCATGAAGATCGTCGAGGGCACCGCCCGCTCGATGGGCATCACGACCGACTGATCCGTGGGAGAGCCGCGCTGGCTCGCTGACCACATCCTTCGCACCACAGAAACGAGAAGACAATGCAGCGCAGCAAGACCTACCGCGCAGCGGCTGAGGCGTTCGACAAGGACGAGCTCTACGCCCCGCTGGCAGCCATCAAGATCGCCAAGTCCGGCTCCAAGAAGAAGTTCGACGAGACCCTCGACGTCGTCATGCGCCTGGGTGTCGACCCGCGCAAGGCCGACCAGATGGTCCGCGGCACCGTCAACCTCCCGCACGGCACCGGCAAGACCGCCCGCGTCCTCGTGTTCGCGAACGGCGACAAGGCCGATGCCGCCCGTGAGGCCGGCGCCGAGTTCGTCGGCAGCGACGAGCTGATCGAGAAGGTCGCCGGCGGCTGGCTCGACTTCGACGCCGTCGTCGCGACCCCCGACATGATGGGCAAGGTCGGTCGCCTCGGTCGCGTCCTCGGCCCCCGCTCCCTCATGCCGAACCCGAAGACGGGCACGGTGACCCCCGACGTCGCCAAGGCCGTCACGGACATCAAGGGCGGCAAGATCGAGTTCCGCGTCGACCGCCACGCCAACCTGCACTTCATCATCGGCAAGGCGTCCTTCTCCGAGGCCCAGCTCGCGGAGAACTACGCCGCTGCCCTCGACGAGGT
Source organism: Nocardioides furvisabuli (assembly GCA_964021995.1). Classification (GTDB taxonomy): domain Bacteria; phylum Actinomycetota; class Actinomycetes; order Propionibacteriales; family Nocardioidaceae; genus Nocardioides; species Nocardioides furvisabuli_A. Next base: position 39,844 of record CAXHZJ010000019.1, read on the forward strand.
GCTGCGGCTCAAGCCGGCCAGCTCCAAGGGTCGCTACATCAAGAAGATCACCGTCTCCACGACGATGGGCCCCGGCATCCAGGTCGACCCCAACCGCATCAAGAACGTCGCGTCGGAGGACGAGGCCGACCAGGCCTGATCCTCGCCGGACCCCCACGGGTCCGTGACCGCCGTGTCGGCCCGGTCGCCCCTTGCGGGGTGGCCGGGCCGATCTGCATGTCCTGGTGACCTGCCCGCCGGCCGCGGCGTTTCGGTGTGGAAGCATCGGGTAGGAAGTCACCAACCGCCCTGCTTGCCGCTCGTCCTCGTCCGTGTCAGGAGACACCATGCGCCTCACGCCCCTTGCCCGCCGCCTCGGCTCCGCCGCCCTGGTGCTGACGATCGGCGTGGGAGCCACCGCCTGCAGCAGCGACGACTCCGGCTCGGACTCCGCGAGCTCGGCGACCGACGACTCCAGCACCGACGACTCCGGTGACGAGCCGGTCGCCGACGACGAGTCCGGTGACGAGGCCCCCTCCGAGCTGTCGGCCGCGGACTTCTACCCCGCCGTGATGGAGGCGATGCGCGAGGCGGAGACCTTCACCTTCGAGACGGTCACCGACGCCGCCGGTCAGGGCCAGACCATGACCGGCGAGGCGCGCTACGGCGACGACGGCATCGAGATGAAGGCCTCGAGCACCGGCGCGCAGCAGATGGAGCTGATCCTGCTGGGCCAGGCGATGTACATGAAGTCGCCCGAGCTCGGCACCGGCGACAAGTGGGTCAAGATCGACCTGAGCGACCCGAACTCGCTGTTCGGCATGATCGGCAAGGCGACCGACCCCGAGGTGATGTTCAAGGCGCTCGAGGAGCCCAAGAAGCTCGAGCTGGTCGGGGCCGAGGACGTCGACGGCGTGGCCACCAACCACTACCGGATCACGCTGGACCCCTCGAAGTACCTCGCCGCGATGGAGTTCCCCGCCGCGATGGCGGACATGCTCCCCAAGGAGCTGGTGACCGAGATGTGGGTCGACGCCGACAACCTGCCCCGCAAGTTCGCCCAGACCATCGAGGTCCCGGCCGTCGGAGGCGGCCAGCCCACGACCTCGAGCACCGAGGGCACCTACTCCGACTTCGGCACCGACGTGGAGATCGAGGCCCCGCCGGCCAGCGAGGTCACCGAGGACTTCCCCGGCGCCTGACCCGCTCCGGCTCCGGACGACACGAGGGGCGTACGCACTGACCACCAGTGCGTACGCCCCTCGTCGTCACGGCGGGCCCGCGGGCCTCACTCGCGGAAGACGCGCTCGTCGATCAGCTGCTCCTTGACCTCGGAGCCCTCGTGCTCGTAGCGGCCCTGGTCGAAACGGGTCCTGAACTGCAGCACGACGCCGTCGCGCCCGAAGCGGTTCTTCTCCACCGTGAGGACGGCGAAGTCACGGAACCGCTCGGCGTTGCTGAGGTCGTAGGTCAGGTGGTGGCGCGCGACGATGTCGAACTTGTTGTTCAGCACCAGCACGACGTCGGCCTCGTACGCCAGCGCGCTGGAGCCCCTCAGGTCGCTGGCGCGCATCCGCTTGCCCGAGCGCAGTGCCGCCTTCTCCGCCGCGGCGATCGCCAGCACCGGGGCGTTGATGTCGATGGCGAGGTCCTTGAGGCCCTCGACGATCTCGGTGGAGCTCTCGTCCTCGTCCGGGTGCTGCGACTTCACCTTCTGCAGGTAGTCGACGATCACGAGCGGGGTCGTGCCCGACAGCTCACGCACGGCCTCGATGGCGTTCTGGATCGCGGCGAGGTCCGTGCGGGTCCCGGTCGAGCGGTGCACGAAGAGCATCTCGCTGTAGTGCGAGACCCGGGCGAGCGCCTCGACGCCGCAGGGCACCGACTCGAGGCGGTGCTCGAGCGAGCTGACCCACAGGTCGTCGAAGATCGAGCGGATGCTGTTGACCCGCACCTGGTCCGACTCGTCGAGCTCGCCGGCCTCCATGGCGATGAGCTTCTGGGTGATGTCCTCGGCGTCGTGCTCGTAGGAGAAGAAGATGACCGGCCGTCCGGTCGCGGCGTTGTTGCGCGCGACCTGGAGGGCGAAGGTGGACTTGCCGAGACCCTGCGGCCCGGCCAGCAGCACCAGCGAGCCGGCCCGCATCCCACCGCCGATCAGCGGGTCGAGGCCGACGAATCCGGTCTTCCAGACCCGGCCTGCGGCGTTGCGGCCGGTGAGCATGCGTTCGTCGCTCCGGGCCAGTGAGGCCCCGACGGTCGTGAGCTGGTGATCCACGCGTCCATCGAACCAGCGTCGGGGCGGTCGCGGCAGCGGATTGGGCCGTTTGCCCCGCCGGCGACGCCGATTTGTCTGCCCCGGGTCCCGGCGCGTACTGTCTGGCTTCGAAACCAAAGACCGCAGGTTGTCACGAGCTCCTCGCCCGTGACCGAAGGTTCGCAGTGCGAACGGCCGGCGCAGGTGACAGAGCAGCGGCCCCGGCCGCATCCACGCCCTGAGCCTGCGCTCGGGGCGTTCGTCGTCTGTGGGCCGGACGCCGGTGGTCAACCCCGGAAGGAGACCCCATGGCGCGGCCAGAAAAGACTGCCGCCGTTGCGGAGATCGTTGAGTCGTTCAACGATGCCGCCGGCGCTGTGCTGACCGAGTACCGCGGTCTCACCGTGAAGCAGCTGCAGGACCTGCGGCGCTCCCTCGGCGAGAACGCCCACTACGCCGTGGTCAAGAACACGCTGGCCAAGATCGCCGCCACCGAGGTGGGCATCGAAGGCTTCGACGACCTGCTGACCGGCCCCACCGCCATCGCCTTCATCAATGGAGACGTGGTCGAGGCCGCCAAGGGTCTGCGTGACTTTGCCAAGGCAAACCCCGCTCTTGTCATCAAGGGCGGTGTCCTGGACGGCAAGTCCCTCGACGCTTCCGAGATCGCCAAGCTGGCCGATCTCGAGTCGCGTGAGGTCCTGCTGGGCAAGCTCGCGGGCGGCATGCTCGCCTCGCTGTCCCAGGCCGTCTACCTCCTCAACGCCCCGCTCGCCCAGGTCGCCCGGCTCGCCGGCGCCCTGGAGACGAAGGCGACCGAGGACCCCTCGATCCTCGCAGGTGGTGCCGGTACGCCGGCTGCTCCGGCTGCCGAGGACGCCCCGGTCGAGGAGGCCCCCGCGGCTCCCGACGCCGAGGCGACCGACGAGGCGGCCGACCAGGCCGCCGAGTCCACCGACGCCTGACACCGGGCCGACGTACACCACCTGAAAACCCCTGACCCGGGCGCACGCGCGGGTCTCAGATCGGAAGGAACCGCCACCATGGCGAAGCTGTCCACCGTCGAGCTGCTCGACGCGTTCAAGGAAATGACCCTCATCGAGCTCTCCGAGTTCGTCAAGGAGTTCGAGGAGACCTTCGGCGTCACCGCCGCTGCCCCCGTCGCCGCTGCCCCCGCCGCGGGCGCCCCGGCCGCCGGTGGCGAGGCCGCTGCCGAGCAGGACGAGTTCGACGTCGTCCTCGAGGCCGCTGGTGACAAGAAGATCAACGTCATCAAGGAGGTCCGCGCGCTGACCTCCCTCGGCCTCAAGGAGGCCAAGGACCTCGTCGAGGCCGCCCCCAAGGCGATCCTCGAGAAGGTCGACAAGGCTTCGGCCGACAAGGCGAAGGAGGCCCTCGAGGCCGCCGGCGCCACCGTCACCGTCAAGTGACCCACTGACGGACGGGCCCTCACGGGCCCTCCGTCGACCGCCACAGGGCGGTCACCCCTTCGCAGGGGTGGCCGCCCTGTGGCGTTCCCGCAGGACCTTCCGGTGCCCTGCCCCCCTCGTCCCGTGACGAGCGTCGCACGCGGGCGTAACCTCCCGCGGCCTGCCGCGTTGGACTACTCAGGAGTAGCGACGGGGAGAGGAAGGGGTCCGCGCAACCATGGGTGTCGAGATCAAGGTCAACGACCTCTCCAAGTCGTTCGGCAAGCAGCTCATCTGGGGCGACGTGACGCTCACCGTCCCCGCCGGCGAGATCTGCGTGATGCTCGGTCCGTCCGGCACCGGCAAGTCGGTCTTCCTCAAGACCCTCATCGGACTGCTCAAGCCCGACAAGGGCTCGATCGTCATCGAGGGCACCGACATCGCGAGCTGCTCCGAGCGCGACCTCTACGAGATCCGCAAGCTGTTCGGCGTGCTGTTCCAGGACGGCGCGATGTTCGGCTCGATGAACCTCTACGACAACGTCGCCTTCCCGCTGCGCGAGCACACGCGGAAGTCCGAGTCCGAGGTCCGCGAGATCGTCATGGAGAAGATGGACCTCGTCGGCCTGCTCGGCGCCGAGGACAAGCTCCCGGGCGAGATCTCCGGCGGGATGCGCAAGCGCGCCGGCCTGGCCCGCGCGCTGGTGCTCGACCCCGAGATCGTGCTCTTCGACGAGCCGGACTCCGGCCTCGACCCCGTGCGTACGGCGTTCCTCAACCAGCTGATCGTCGACCTCAACGCCCAGATCGACGCCACCTTCCTCATCGTCACCCACGACATCAACACCGCGCGGACCGTGCCGGACAACATCGGCCTGCTCTACCACCGCCACCTCGCGATGTTCGGCCCCCGCGAGCAGCTGCTCAGCTCCGAGGAGCCCGTGGTGCGCCAGTTCCTCAACGCCCAGAAGGTCGGGCCCATCGGCATGTCGGAGGAGAAGGACGCCGACGAGCTCGCCGCCGAGGCCGGACAGGAGCTGCCGCCGCTGCCGCCCATCCCGCTGCAGCTCGACCCGTCCAACGGCATCCCGCGCCGCAGCCAGCGTCCCGCCGGGGAGTGGTGCCGCGAGCACGGCGTGACCCCGCCGCCCGGCTCGTTCGAGTCCAGCAACGCCGGCCTGGCCCCGGGAGCCTGACAGTGGCCACCTCCACCCCCACCTCGCTGACCTCGCGCGCCCTCGCGCCCGTGGGCGTCGCAGGCAACCTCTTCGCCTTCGCCCTGGACGTGTTCCGGGGGTTGTTCCGGCGCCCGTTCCAGCTGCGGGAGTTCATCCAGCAGGCGTGGTTCATCGCGTCGGTGACGATCGTGCCCACCGCCCTGGTCGCCATCCCCTTCGGCGCGGTCATCGCGCTCCAGGTGGGCGGGCTGATCAAGCAGTTCGGCGCCCAGTCCTTCACCGGCTCGGCGTCGGTGCTCGCGGTGATCCAGCAGGCGGCGCCGATCGGCACCGCCCTGCTGATCGCCGGGGCGGGAGGCTCGGCGATCGCCGCCGACCTCGGCGCGCGCAAGATCCGCGAGGAGCTGGACGCGATGATGGTGCTGGGCATCGACCCGATCCAGCGGCTCGTCGTCCCACGGGTGCTGGCGTGCATGCTCGTCGCGTTCTTCCTCAACGGCATGGTCAGCGTCGTGGGCGTCGCGGGCGGCTACGTCTTCAACGTGATCCTCCAGGACGGCACGCCCGGCGCCTACCTCGCCAGCTTCACCGCTCTCGCCCAGCTGCCGGACCTGTGGATCGGCCTGATCAAGGCGCTGATCTTCGGGCTCATCGCCGCGATCGTCGCCTCCTACAAGGGGATGAACGCCGCCGGAGGGCCGAAGGGAGTCGGTGACGCGGTCAACGAGTCGGTCGTCATCACCTTCCTGCTGCTGTTCGTGGCCAACTTCGTCCTCAGCATGATCTACCTCCAGGTCGTCCCACCGAAGGGCGGATGACATGGCTCTCAAGGACGTCTACGCCAAGCCGCTGGCCTCGCTCGACACCCTCGGCGGACAGCTCGCCTTCCACCTGGGCGTGCTGCGCGCGATCCCGCGCTCCATCGCCCGCTACCCCCGCGAGATCATGCGGATCCTCGCCGAGGTCACCCTCGGCACGGGCGCGCTCGCCGTCATCGGCGGCACGGTCGGCGTCATCATCGGCATGACCTTCTTCACCGGTGCGCAGGTCGGCCTGTCGGGCTACGCCGCGCTCAACCAGCTCGGCACCGCGGCGTTCGCCGGCTTCGTCTCGGCCTACTTCAACACCCGCGAGATCGCCCCGCTGGTGGCCGGGATCGCGCTCGCCGCCACGGTGGGCTGCGGCTTCACCGCCCAGCTCGGCGCGATGCGGATCTCGGAGGAGGTCGACGCGCTCGAGGTGATGGCGATCCCGTCGATGCCGTTCCTGGTCGCCACCCGCGTCGTCGGCGGGTTGATCGCGATCATCCCGCTCTACGTCGTGGGCCTGCTGTCGTCCTACTTCGCCAGCCGGCTCGTGGTGACCCAGATCTACGGCCAGTCGCCGGGCACCTACGACCACTACTTCAACGCGTTCCTGCCACCGGGCGACGTGCTGTGGTCCTTCGGCAAGGTCCTGGTCTTCGCGGTGACGGTGATCCTGATCCACTGCTACCACGGCTACAACGCCTCCGGCGGTCCCGCCGGGGTGGGCGTCGCCGTGGGTCGCGCGGTGCGGACCAGCATCGTGGCGATCAACGTGCTCGACCTCCTCCTGTCCATGGCGATCTGGGGCGCGGCCACGACCGTGCGGCTGGCGGGGTGAGGCAGATGAGGACCAAGTCCCTGGGCATCGTCTTCCTGGTGCTGATGCTCGCCTCGGTGTGGCTGACCTACGGCGTGTTCACGCAGAAGTTCAGCGACTACGACGAGGTCACCGTGAAGGCCTCGCGCATCGGCCTCCAGCTGCCCCAGCGCGCGGACGTCAAGATCAAGGGCGTCATCGTGGGTGAGGTGCTCGACTACGAGCCCACTGCGGACGGCGCCGACATCACGCTCGGCCTCTACCAGGACCGCACGACCCAGGTCCCGAGCGACGTGACGGCCTCGATCCTGCCCAAGACGCTCTTCGGCGAGAAGTTCGTGTCGCTCGTCGTCCCCGAGGGTGGGTCGGACGCCCAGCCGATCGCCGACGGCGACGTCATCGAGCGGACGAACCTCTCGATCGAGGTCGAGCAGGTCCTCAGTGACCTCTACCCCCTCCTGCGCGCGGTCCAGCCCGCCGACCTCAACATGACCCTGAACGCCGTCGCCACGGCGCTCGAGGGTCGCGGCGAGCAGCTCGGCGAGAGCCTCGAGACCCTCGACAGCTACCTGACCCGCTTCAACCCCGAGCTCCCCGGGCTGATCGAGGACCTACGCCTGACCGCCGAGGTCTCCGACACGTACGCCGACGTGCTGCCCGAGGTCGCGACGATCCTGCGCAACACGATCACGACCACCACGACGCTGGAGGGGCGTGAGGACAAGCTGAAGGCGCTCTTCAACGACGTGAGCAAGCTGTCGACGGTCGCCGAGCGCTTCACCCGCGACAACGGCGACAACCTGGTGCGCCTCGCCGACCTGGGAGCCGCGCAGCTCGAGGTGTTCGCGCGCTACGCCCCGGGCTACCCCTGCCTGCTCGGCGGCATCGTGGGTGCCGGCGACCTCCAGGCGGAGGCGTTCCGCGGCTTCACCCTCCACATCGTGCTGGAGACGCTGCCCAACCAGCCCCGCGGCTACGGACCCCAGGACGCGCCGGTCTACGGCGACAAGCGCGGCTACTACTGCGGCCGCCTGCCGAACCCGCCGTGGTCGCAGAGCAACCCGGTCACCCACCAGCCCGACTTCGTCGACGGCGTCGACGAGCCCACCGGCAAGGGCACCAGCCGGGTCGGTCCCGGCTGGTCGGGGACGGCCGCCGGATTCGTCGGCGGCCGTGAGGAGTCGGCGCTCCTCAAGGCCCTGCTCGCACCCGGTCTCGGCGTCACCGCGGACGACGTGCCCGACCTGGGGGTCCTGCTCGTCGGACCCATGGCACGCGGGGCGGAGGTGTCGCTGCGATGAGGGGGCTGCTGGACAAGAAGACGTCGATCGACCTGGTCAAGCTCCTGGTCTTCGTGGTCGTGACCTCGCTCGCCACGACGGTGCTCGTGGTGACGATCGGCAACCTGGGCTTCGGCTCGTCGCGTGAGTACAGCGCGGAGTTCACCGACGCCACCGGTGTCACCAAGGGCGACGACATCCGCGTCGCCGGCGTCCGGGTCGGCACGGTGAGCGAGGTCGAGATCATCGACCGCTCCCGCGCGCTGGTCACCTTCTCCGTCGACGACGACACCTCGGTCAACGGTGGCACCAACGCGGCCATCCGCTACCGCAACCTCGTCGGCCAGCGCTACATCTCGCTGACCCAGGAGGTCGGCGACACCCGGCGCCTGCCCGACGGTGCGACCATCCCGGTCTCCCGGACGCGCGCGGCGCTCGACCTGACGGTGCTCTTCAACGGCTTCAAGCCGCTCTTCCAGGCGCTGTCGCCCGAGGACGTCAACCAGCTGTCCTACGAGCTGATCCAGGTGTTCCAGGGAGAGGGCGGGACCCTCGAGGGACTGCTGGCCCACACCGCCTCGGTCACCTCGACGCTCGCCGACCGCGATGAGGTCATCGGGGACCTGATCGACAACCTGTCGCTCGTGCTGGACCACGTGGCCGACCGCGACAAGCAGCTCACCCGCCTGATCCAGTCGTTCCGGACCCTCGTCGGCGGGCTGAAGAAGGACCGCTTCGCGATCCTCGGCTCCCTGGAGGAGGTCTCGACGCTGTCGGTGGAGACCGCGTCGCTGATCGACGGGATCCGCGAGCCCCTGGTCAAGGACATCAAGGAGCTGCGCACCGTCGCCGGCAACATCGACAAGAACAAGGCCGAGCTCGACCGCGCGCTTCAGGTGCTGCCCATCAAGCTCAACAAGATCGGGCGCACGGCCATCTACGGCTCGTTCTTCAACTTCTACCTCTGCGAGTTCCAGGGGCGGGTCAACCTGCCCAACAACGTCTCGCTCCCGGTGAAGTACAACACCGGCTCCGACAGGTGTGATCTCGGATGAAGTCACCCCACGCCGTTCTTCTCCTCCGCTCCGCTCCTCCGAACAACGCCGAGGGGACCCCGACATGAAGCCGTTCAGGGAGCGCAACCCGGTCGTCGTCGGGGCCGTCAGCCTCGTCGTCCTCGCGATGGTGCTGGTCGCAGCGCTGCGCGCCGACGACCTGCCGGTCATCGGCGGCGGCGACACCTACCACGCGATGTTCACCGAGGCGGGCGGGCTCAAGGTCAACGACGAGGTCCGCATCGCCGGCGTACGCGTGGGCAAGGTCGACGAGATCGCGCTGGCCGGCGACGAGGTGCGGGTGAGCTTCAAGGTCGACGACGCCGCCGACTTCGGGCCCGACACCCGCGCCGCCATCAAGGTCAAGACCATCCTGGGCTCGATGTTCCTCGCGCTGGAGCCCGCCGGCGGCGGCCAGCTCGACGAGGGCGCGACCATCCCGGCCGCGCGCACGTCGTCGCCCTTCGACGTGGTGGAGGCGTTCGAGGGACTGGCCTCGACCTCGGAGCAGATCGACACCGACCAGCTGGCCGAGTCGCTGACCACGCTCGCCGACCTGACCCGCAACACCCCCGACGAGTTCCGCGGGGCTCTCAGCGGGCTCAGTCGTCTCTCGGCCAACATCGCCGAGAAGGACACCCAGCTCAACACCCTGCTGGTCAACCTCGAGCGGGTCTCCACGGTCCTCGACGAGCGCGACGAGGACATCATCGCGCTGATGGAGGACAGCGACGTGCTGTTCCGCGCGCTGGTCGCGCGCCGCGACGCCGTCCACGACCTCCTCGTCTCCAGCACCCGGCTGTCGAAGGAGCTGACCACGTTGATCCGTCAGTCGCGCGAGGACCTCAAGCCTGCGCTGGCGCACCTGGAGAACGTCATCGCCGTGCTGAACAAGAACGAGGACAACCTCGACAGCAGCCTGCGGCTGATGGCGCCCTTCTACCGCGTCTTCGCCAACACGCTCGGCACGGGCCCGTGGTTCGACACGTGGATCGCCAACTTCCCTCCCGTCCCGCAGGTGGGCTGACCCATGGACCTCGTGAAGCGCCTCCTCGTCCCCCTCGTCGTGCTCGGCTTCGTCGTCGCGGCGGCCGTCAGCGTCCTCGGCGGCACCACCGCCCGGACCGTCGTGGCCCACTTCCCGCGCACCATCTCCGTCTACGAGGGCAGCGACGTCCGCGTCCTCGGCGTGCCCGTCGGGACGGTGACCCGGGTCGAGCCCACCGGCACCGACGTCGAGGTGACCATGACGTACGACGAGGAGGTGAAGCTCCCGGCCGACGCCAAGGCCGTCATCATCGCGCCGTCGGTGGTGGGCGACCGCTACGTCCAGCTGACGCCGGCCTACTCCGGGACCGGCGAGGTGCTGGCCGACGGGGCCGAGCTGAGCGTCGACCAGACCTCCGAGCCGCTGGAGCTCGACCAGATCTACGACAGCCTCGACCGCCTCAACGTGGCCCTCGGCCCGCGGGGGGCGAACCGGACCGGCGCGCTGTCGGACCTGCTCTCGGTCACGGCCGACAACTTCGGCGGCCAGGGCACGACCTTCCGCCAGACGATCAAGGACTTCTCGCGGCTCAGCGCGACGCTGGCGGGCAACTCCGACGAGCTGTTCGGGTCGGTGGAGGCCCTGGGTGGCTTCATGGCCACGCTCGCCGAGAACGACCAGACCGTGCGGCAGTTCAACCAGTCGCTCGCCGACGTGTCGACCATGCTGGAGGGCGAGCGCGAGGAGCTCGTCGCGGCGACGAGGAACCTGTCGGTCGCGCTGAACGCCGTCAAGGGCTTCGTGGAGGAGAACAAGGACTCGCTGAGCCGCAACATCAGCGGCCTCAACCGGGTCTCGAAGGTGCTGGTGCGCCAGCGCGCTGCGCTCGACGAGATCCTCCGGGTCGCCCCGGGCGCGCTCAACAACCTGGCCCTCACCTACAACCCGCAGGCCGGCACGCTCGACACCCGCGCCAACTTCGGCCAGAGCATCGACCAGCTCGAGGCCGACCCGGCGGCGCTGCTGTGCGGCTTCGTCGGACAGGTGGAGAGCTCCGGCCAGGCCTGCGACACGATCACCGAGCTGCTCTCGCGCAGCCGTCCGGGCGCCCTGGGCGAGCCCGACGTGCTGCCCGCGCGCGACGTGTTCGACCCCAGCCTCGGTGGACTCGTGGAGGTGGAGCGATGACCCGCGTGAAGACCCTCGTGCTGGGCGTCCTGGCGGCGATGTTCCTCTCGGCGTGCGACGCCAGCGTGTACTCCCTGCCGCTGCCCGGAGGGCCCGACGTCGGGGACGACCCGATGACGGTCAAGGTGGAGTTCGCCGACGTGCTCGACCTGGTGCCGCAGTCGACGGTCAAGGTCAACGACGTCAGCGTGGGCAAGGTGACCGCGATCGACCTCCAGGGCTACCAGGCGCTGGTGACGATGGAGCTGCGACGCGACGTCGACCTGCCCGGCAACGCCGTGGCCGAGCTCCGGCAGACCAGCCTGCTCGGCGAGAAGTTCGTCCAGCTCAGCGCGCCCGCCGAGGGCGCCATCGCCGACCGGCTCGAGGACGGCGAGGTCATCCCGATCGAGCGCGCCGGGCGCAACCCCGAGGTCGAGGAGGTGCTCGGTGCCCTGAGCCTGCTGCTCAACGGCGGCGGCGTGGCCCAGCTCAAGACCATCACCCAGGAGCTCAACCTGGCCCTCGAGGGCCGCGAGGACTCCGCCCGCTCGGTGCTGCGCAACCTGCGCACCTTCACCGGCCAGCTCGACGACAACAAGGCCGACATCGTCGACGCGATCGAGTCGCTCAACCGGCTCGCGATCGCCGCGGAGAAGCAGCTGCCCACGATCGACAAGGCACTCGAGGAGCTGCCCAGCGCGCTCGACTCGATCAACCGTCAGCGCGACGACCTCGTCGAGATGCTCGCCGCGCTCAACGACCTGTCCGACGTCGCGGTCGACGTGATCGCGGAGTCGAAGAATGCCACCATCACCTCGCTCAAGCGGCTCAACCCGGTGCTCACCCAGCTCGCGGCCTCCGGTGACGACTTCACCAACGCCTTCCACGTCTTCCTCACCTACCCGTTCGTCGACGAGGTCGTCGGCCGCGACCCGCAGGTGGCGCGCAACCTGCACATGGGCGACTACACCAACCTGTCGATCACCCTCGACGTCGATCTCACCTCGATCCCGACCACGATCCCGACGACGCTGCCGACCGAGGCCTGCATCCCGCTCAGCCAGCTGCCGCAGGACGGGCCGCTGCCCGACACCAGCCGGCTGTGCCAGGACGCGCTCGACGCGATCAACGACTGCCTCGAGGGACTGCGCCGCGGCGACGTCACCGCCTGCCTGGGCCTCCCCGGCTCGGTGATCGCCGCGGTCTGCGAGCAGGCCCCGGTCCCGGGCCTCTGCGGCGGCTCCGGCACCCCGACCCTCCCGCTGCCGACCCCGACCCTGCCGACCCTCCCGGTCCCGAGCCTGCCGACGATCACCCTGCCCGGCCTGCCGCGCCCGGCGGCGTACGACGACCCTCCCGACCCGGAGCGCGGACCCACGATGGGACAGCTGAGCGAGATGTACGACCCGGCCCTCGTGAGCCTGCTCGTGCCCGGGATGGTGGTGGAGCGATGATCACCCGTCGGACCAAGGTGCAGCTGCTGGTCTTCGCCCTCATCACGCTGGTGGGAGTGAGCTTCGTCGGCGCCCGCTACGCCCGTCTCGACCGCCTGGTGCTGGACCAGAGCTACACGGTCGTCGCCCACTTCGCCGACTCCGGCGGCGCCTTCCAGGGTGCGGAGGTCTCCTACCGCGGTGTGCGGGTCGGTGAGGTGAGCGAGCTCGTCCTCACCGACGACGGGGTCGACATCGTGCTGGACATCGACGACGAGTTCGACGACATCCCGGCCGACGCCCACGCACTGGTGGGCAACCGCTCTGCGGTCGGCGAGCAGTACGTCGAGCTCCAGCCGCAGAGCGACGACGGCCCGTTCCTCCGCGAGGACTCCGAGATCTCGCGGGACCGGACCACCACGCCGATCCAGACCGACACGCTGCTCACCCACCTCGACGAGACGGTGCGCAGCGTCGACACCGACGACCTCCGCACGGTCACCTCGGAGTTCGGGCTGGCCTTCAACGGCGCGGGCGAGGACCTCCAGACGATCCTCGACAGCAGCAGCGAGTTCATCACCGCCGCGGAGCAGAACTTCGACGTCACCGTGGACCTGATCCGCGACAGCAACGTCGTGCTCAACGGCCAGATCGACTCCGAGGGCGCCTTCCGCCGCTTCGCCCGCGACCTGTCGGCGTTCTCCACCACGGTCGCGGACAACGACGACGACCTGCGCCGGCTCATCGACGACGGCTCGCTCGGCGCCAACGAGCTGCGCACCTTCCTCGAGGCCAACGAGGTCGAGCTCGGCGAGCTCATCAACAACCTGGTCACGACCGGGGAGGTCGTGGTCAAGCACCTCGACGGCATCGAGCAGCTGCTGGTGATCTACCCCTACGTCGTCGAGGGCGGCTTCACCGTCGTGTCGAAGTCGCCCGGCACGGGCCTGTACGACGCCCACTTCGGGATGGTGCTCACCCAGGACCCGCACGTGTGCCTGGGCGGCTACGAGGGCACCGACCGCCGCTCGCCGCTCGACGGCAGCGACCGTCCCATGAAGGAGGACGCCGGCTGCACCGAGCCCGCGTCGAAGTCCAACGCCCGCGGCGCGCAGAACATCCAGGCCCCCCGGGCCGCGACCGGCTGGGGCGAGGCGGACTTCGCCCACGACCCGGAGACCGGCGCCGTGACCTCCGACCCGGCCGAGATCCGGCGCCTGCTCGGCGAGCGCCCCTCGGCGCCCGGGACCCTCGGCGACGACTCGTGGAAGTGGCTCTACCTCGAGCCGCTGCTGGCCGGGGGCGTGACCTCGCCGACCACGGCTCGTTGATCCCAGCAGGACCCCGGGAGGGGGTCCTGCCCGTTCTCGAGGGAGGGAACCGATGTCCGTGCTGTCCGCCTCGGCCCGTCGCGACGACGTCGCGAACGCGCCGGCGTCCCCGGGTGCCGATCCCGGCACCGAACCCACCGCAGGCCCAGACGACGTACGCCGTCCGCAGCGGCGACGCACCGCGCTCGCCGCCGCCCTCGCGCTGGTCGCGGTGGTCTGCGTCGCCCTCATGGCCTGGATGTCCTTCGGGGGCCGCGCCTCCGGGGCCGACGGCGCGCTGAGCCTGCCCGAGGAGCGCGAGCAGGTCATGGGCCTGACCAGCCAGTTCGTCAAGCGGCTCGGCACCTACAGCCCCGACATGCTCGACGACGCCGGCCAGATGCCGGCCTACCGCGAGCAGGTGCGCGAGGTGATCACCCCCAAGTTCGCGGCCGACTTCGACCAGGAGGTCGCCACCGCCGAGCAGCTCGTCGCGCAGGGCGGCATCACCCGCAGCGCGGACGTCTTCGCCACGGCCGTGTCCTCGATCGACGACGACTCCGCACGCGTCCTCGTGGCCGGCGCCTTCACCGACAGCTACCGGCAGGGCGAGGGGGACGAGGCCCGGGTCGTCGACCAGGAGCCGCTGCCCTTCCGCTTCACCGTCGACCTCGTGGTGATCGAGGGGGAGTGGCTCGTCGACGACTTCTCGCCGGTGAGCTCGGACGAGGCGCAGGGGCAGGCGCCCGGCACTGCGCCGGCCCCGGGAGAGGGGAGCACCCCGTGAGCGACACCCCGACCTGGTACGACCTCCTCGACGTCTCGCGCGACGCCTCGACCGAGGAGATCCGCGGCGCCTGGAAGGCCCAGATCGCCGACCTCGAGCCCGGCGACCGGCGCTTCGACGCGCTCAACCGTGCGGCGAAGGTGCTGCTCGACCCGAGCGCGCGGGCGGCGTACGACGCCGAGCACCCGGACGAGCCTCTGGTCGAGGAGGGCCGTCAGGCCCGTCACGAGACCGAGGACCCGGAGCCGGGTCTCGCGACAGGACTTCGTCCTTCCTCGACCACCGGGCGCGGCGGTGGTGTCCCGACGTGGCTGCTGGCGGGCCTCGGCGTCGTCGCGGCCGGGCTGGTCGCGGCCACGGCGTGGATGTGGACCACGCAGGACGACGCCCGTGACGACTCCGCCGCACGCGCCGCCCAGGTGGCGGCCGAGCGCGCCGTCGTGCCGGTGCTGTCCTACGACCACGAGACCCTCGAGGCCGACCAGCGGGAGGCGCAGGCGCTGATGACCGGCTCCTACCGCGAGGAGTACGACAAGCTCTTCGCCGTCCTGGAGGAGAACGCGCCCCAGACCGAGACGACGGTGACCGCCTCGGTCATCTCCTCCGGCATCGTGCGCGCGAGCGCCGACCGCGTGCAGGTGCTGGTCTTCGTGGACCGTCCCACCACCAACCGGCTGAGCGCCGATCCGGTGGTCTACAAGGACCAGGTGACCCTGTCGATGCAGCGCGTCGACGGCGACTGGCTGGTCGACGACCTGGTCACCTCGCCCGTCCGGGGCTGACCCGTACGGGTGGTCGCGGCGCGCCCTGCTTGACCCGGGAGGCTTCGGCGTTCATAGTCGTGGCCAACGCGTGGCGCTCTCCCGTTCGGGACTTGACCCCGCGTTTGAGGCGTGTCCACAAGTGCGCTATCGTGGGTCCTTGCGCCTGCCCTCAGATGCCCGACACCTTCCGGACGGTTGTTGCGGTGGTCGGCCGGCGCCGAGATCACTTGATCATTTGTGAGGACACCTCTTGGCCGCGCGCAGCACCGCTGGTAACCACCGTCGCACCTCTTTCGCAAAGATCACCGAACCTCTCGAGGTTCCCCCCCTCATCTCGCTCCAGACGAGCAGCTTCGACTGGCTGGTCGGCGGAGAGCGTTGGGAGGAGGAGGTGGCTGCCCGCAGGGCCGCCGGTGAGGACGTCTCCGAGAAGACCGGTCTGCAGGAGATCTTCGAGGAGATCTCCCCGATCGAGGACTTCTCCGAGACGATGATGCTCTCCTTCGACAACCCCGTCTTCCTGGACGAGAAGTACACCGAGGAGGAGTGCAAGGAGAAGGACTTCACCTACTCCCGCCCGCTCTACGTCTCGGCCGAGTTCATGAACCACGAGACCGGTGAGATCAAGGGCCAGACGGTCTTCATGGGCGACTTCCCCATGATGACCAAGAAGGGCACCTTCATCATCAACGGCACCGAGCGTGTCGTGGTGTCGCAGCTCGTGCGCTCGCCCGGCGTCTACTTCGAGTCGAGCCCGGACAAGACCTCCGACAAGGACATCTTCACCGCCAAGCTCATCCCGAGCCGTGGCGCGTGGCTGGAGTTCGAGATCGACAAGCGCGACCTGGTCGGCGTACGCCTCGACCGCAAGCGCAAGCAGAACGTCACCGTGCTGCTCAAGGCCCTGGGCTGGACGACCGAGCAGATCCGCGAGGAGTTCGGCCAGTACGAGTCGATGATGCTGACCCTCGAGAAGGACAGCGTCCGCTACGAGGTCGTCCACGAGGAGCTGCAGAAGAAGGCGCGGGGCGAGGCCCCCACCGCCGAGCAGGTCAACGACGAGGTCACCCGGCTCGCGCTGCTCGACATCTACCGCAAGCTCCGCCCCGGCGAGCCGCCGACGGCCGAGGCCGCGCAGACGCTGCTGAACAACTACTACTTCAACCCCAAGCGCTACGACCTGGCGAAGGTCGGCCGCTACAAGATCAACAAGAAGCTCGGCCTCCACGAGGCGTTCGACCAGCAGACGCTGACCATCGACGACGTCGTGGCCGCGATCCGCTACGTCGTGCAGCTGCACGCCGCCGGCATCCAGGCCGACTCCCCGGACCTGGTCGACGCCGAGGGCAACCCGGTCGCGGGCCCCGACGGTGCCCCCGTCAAGGTCCAGGCCGACGACATCGACCACTTCGGCAACCGCCGCATGCGCACCGTGGGCGAGCTCATCCAGAACCAGCTCCGCACGGGCCTGGCCCGCATGGAGCGCGTGGTGCGCGAGCGGATGACGACCCAGGACGTCGAGGCCATCACGCCGCAGTCCCTGATCAACATCCGTCCCGTGGTCGCGGCGCTGAAGGAGTTCTTCGGCACCTCGCAGCTGAGCCAGTTCATGGACCAGACCAACCCGATCGCCGGCCTGACGCACAAGCGTCGCCTCTCGGCGCTCGGTCCCGGTGGTCTGTCCCGTGACCGTGCCGGCATGGAGGTCCGTGACGTCCACCCGTCGCACTACGGCCGCATGTGCCCGATCGAGACCCCGGAAGGCCCGAACATCGGCCTGATCGGCTCGCTGGCGTCCTACGGTCGGATCAACCCGTTCGGCTTCGTCGAGACCCCCTACCGCAAGGTCGAGGGCGGCGTGGTCACCGACCAGATCGACTACCTCACCGCCGACGACGAGGACCGCTACGTCATCGCGCAGGCCAACGCGCCGCTCGACTCCAAGATGCGCTTCGTCGAGGAGCGCGTGCTGGTCCGTCAGCAGAAGGGTGAGGTCGACGCGATCCTGGCCGACGAGGTCGACTACATGGACGTCTCGCCGCGCCAGATGGTGTCGGTCGCGACGGCCCTGATCCCGTTCCTCGAGCACGACGACGCCAACCGTGCCCTCATGGGCGCCAACATGCAGCGCCAGGCCGTGCCGCTGGTCGTCAGCGACAGCCCGCTGGTCGGCACCGGCATGGAGTACCGCGCCGCCGTCGACGCCGGTGACGTGGTCGTCGCCGACAACGCCGGTGTGGTGAAGGAGGTGTCGGCCGACTCCATCGAGACGATGAACGACGACGGCACCTACCAGACCTACAAGCTGGCCAAGTTCAAGCGCTCCAACCAGGGCACCTGCATCAACCAGCGCCCGCTGGTGAAGGCCGGGGACCGCCTCGAGGTCGGCACGCCGATCGCCGACGGTCCGTGCACCGACAACGCCGAGATGGCGCTGGGCACCAACCTGCTCGTCGCCTTCATGCCGTGGCAGGGCCACAACTACGAGGACGCGATCATCCTCAGCCAGCGCCTGGTGCAGGAGGACGTCCTCACCTCGATCCACATCGAGGAGCACGAGGTCGACGCCCGCGACACCAAGCTCGGCCCCGAGGAGATCACCCGGGACATCCCGAACGTCTCCGAGGAGGGCCTGGCCGACCTCGACGAGCGCGGCATCATCCGCATCGGCGCCGAGGTCACCACCGGTGACATCCTGGTCGGCAAGGTCACGCCCAAGGGCGAGACCGAGCTCACCCCCGAGGAGCGCCTGCTCCGCGCGATCTTCGGCGAGAAGGCGCGCGAGGTGCGCGACACCTCGATGAAGGTGCCCCACGGTGAGTCCGGCACGGTCATCGGCGTCCGGGTCTTCGACCGCGAGGACGGCGACGACCTGCCCCCGGGCGTCAACCAGCTCGTCCGCGTCTACGTCGCCCAGAAGCGCAAGATCTCGGTCGGTGACAAGCTCGCCGGTCGTCACGGCAACAAGGGCGTCATCGCCAAGATCCTGCCGGTCGAGGACATGCCGTTCATGGAGGACGGGACCCCGGTCGACGTCGTGCTCAACCCGCTGGGTGTGCCGCGTCGTATGAACATCGGCCAGATCCTCGAGCTCCACCTCGGGTGGCTCGCCAAGCAGGGCTGGGACATCGACCTCCACGCCGACAAGGGATCGTCGGAGTGGAAGGACCGCCTGATCGCGATCCACGCCGAGAAGAACGAGCCCGGCACGAAGGTCGCGACCCCGGTGTTCGACGGTGCGCGCGAGGACGAGATCACCGGCCTGCTCGGTGCGACCCTCCCCAACCGCGACGGCGAGCGGATGGTCAAGGAGGACGGCAAGGCCAGCCTCTTCGACGGTCGCTCGGGTGAGCCGTTCCCGGAGCCGGTGGCTGTGGGCTACATGTACATCCTCAAGCTCCACCACCTCGTCGACGACAAGATCCACGCGCGCTCGACGGGCCCCTACTCGATGATCACGCAGCAGCCCCTGGGCGGTAAGGCCCAGTTCGGCGGCCAGCGGTTCGGCGAGATGGAGGTCTGGGCGATGGAGGCGTACGGCGCCGCCTACGCCCTGCAGGAGCTGCTGACGATCAAGTCCGACGACGTCCCGGGCCGCGTGAAGGTCTACGAGGCGATCGTCAAGGGCGAGAACATCCCCGACTCGGGCATCCCCGAGTCGTTCAAGGTGCTCGTCAAGGAGATGCAGTCCCTCTGCCTCAACGTCGAGGTGCTCACCCACGACGGTTCGACCATCGAGCTCAAGGATGCCGAGGAAGACGTCTTCCGGGCCGCCGAGGAGCTCGGGATCGACCTGTCGCGTCGCGAGCCCAGCTCGGTCGAAGAAGTCTGAGTGCGTCGGTACGCCGGCTCCGGCCGGCGTACCGCCCCTCAGTCCACAGCTCAGCTTTCCCACGTACTAACGAAGGACTCACAGCCAAGTGCTTGACGTTAACTTCTTCGACCAGCTTCAGATCGGCCTGGCCACCGCGGACGAGATCCGCACGTGGAGCCACGGCGAGGTCAAGAAGCCCGAGACCATCAACTACCGCACGCTCAAGCCCGAGCGTGACGGCCTCTTCTGCGAGAAGATCTTCGGTCCCACCCGGGACTGGGAGTGCTACTGCGGCAAGTACAAGCGCGTGCGCTTCAAGGGCATCATCTGCGAGCGCTGTGGCGTCGAGGTCACCCGCTCGAAGGTCCGCCGCGAGCGCATGGGCCACATCGAGCTCGCCGCGCCCGTGACCCACATCTGGTACTTCAAGGGCGTCCCGTCGCGCCTGGGCTACCTGCTCGACCTGGCGCCGAAGGACCTCGAGAAGGTCATCTACTTCGCCGCCTACATGATCACCTCGGTCGACGAGGAGGCGCGTCACCGCGACTCGGAGTCCCTCGAGAACAAGGTCGGGCTCGAGCGCGAGCGCCTCGAGAAGCGTCGCGACACGTCCGTGGACGACCGCGCCAAGAAGCTCGAGGAGGACCTCGCCACCCTCGAGGCCGAGGGTGCCAAGGCCGACGCCAAGCGCAAGGTGCGCGACGGTGCCGACCGCGAGATGAACCAGCTCCGTGACCGCGCCAACCGTGAGATCGCGCGCCTCGAGGAGGTCTGGGACACGTTCAAGAACCTCAAGGTCCAGGACCTGCTCGGCGACGAGCTGCTCTACCGCGAGATGAAGAACTGGTTCGGCAAGTACTTCGAGGGCCACATGGGCGCCACGGCGATCCAGAAGCGCCTCCAGGACTTCGACATCGAGGCCGAGGTCGAGTCGCTGCGCGACACGATCGCCAACGGCAAGGGCCAGCGCAAGGTCCGCGCCCTCAAGCGCCTCAAGGTCGTCGACGCCTTCCGCAAGACCGGCAACCAGCCCATCGGCATGGTGCTCGACGCCGTCCCGGTGATCCCGCCGGACCTGCGTCCGATGGTCCAGCTCGACGGTGGCCGCTTCGCCACCTCCGACCTGAACGACCTCTACCGCCGCGTCATCAACCGCAACAACCGCCTCAAGCGTCTCCTCGACCTCGGTGCTCCCGAGATCATCGTGAACAACGAGAAGCGGATGCTGCAGGAGGCCGTCGACAGCCTCTTCGACAACGGCCGTCGCGGTCGTCCCGTCACCGGCCCGGGCAACCGGCCGCTGAAGTCGCTGTCCGACATGCTCAAGGGCAAGCAGGGTCGCTTCCGCCAGAACCTGCTCGGCAAGCGCGTCGACTACTCGGGCCGTTCGGTCATCGTCTCGGGCCCGCAGCTCAAGCTCCACCAGTGCGGCCTGCCCAAGCAGATGGCGCTCGAGCTGTTCAAGCCGTTCGTGATGAAGCGCCTCGTCGACCTGTCGCACGCGCAGAACATCAAGTCCGCCAAGCGGATGGTCGAGCGTGCGCGCCCGGTCGTGTGGGACGTCCTCGAAGAGGTCATCACCGAGCACCCGGTGCTGCTCAACCGTGCGCCCACCCTGCACCGCCTCGGCATCCAGGCCTTCGAGCCGCAGCTGATCGAGGGCAAGGCCATCCAGATCCACCCGCTCGTGTGCGGCGCGTTCAACGCCGACTTCGACGGTGACCAGATGGCCGTGCACCTCCCGCTGTCCGCGGAGGCGCAGGCCGAGGCCCGCATCCTGATGCTGTCGACCAACAACATCCTGAAGCCCTCGGACGGCCGTCCGGTGACCATGCCCTCGCAGGACATGATCATCGGCCTGTTCTGGCTGACCGCGGACCGTGACGGGGAGGTCGGCGAGGGCCGCATCTTCTCCACGCCGTCCGAGGCGATCATGGCCTACGACCGTGGCGAGATCGGCCTGCAGAGCAAGATCAAGATCCGCCTCTCCGACATCGTCCCCCCGCTCGACCTCGAGATGGGTGCCGACTGGGAGGAGCGGACCGCGGTCCTGCTCGACACGACGCTGGGCCGCGTGCACTTCAACGACACGCTGCCGGCCGACTACCCCTTCGTCAACGAGGAGGTCGGCAAGAAGCGCCTCGGCGCGATCGTCAACGACCTGGCCGAGCGCTACACCAAGGTCCAGGTCGCGGCCTCGCTCGACGCCCTCAAGGACGCCGGCTTCCACTGGGCCACGCGCTCGGGTGTGACCGTCTCGATCGATGACGTCACCACGCCCGACAGCAAGGTCGAGATCCTCGGCCGCTACGAGGCCCAGGCCGAGAAGGTCCAGAAGAACTACGAGCGCGGTGTGATGACCGACGACGAGCGTCGTCAGGAGCTCATCGAGCTGTGGACCCAGGCTGCTGCCGAGGTCGGTCGTGCGATGGAGACCAACTTCGACCGCAAGAACCCGATCTACATGATGGTCGACTCGGGTGCCTCCGGAAACATGAACCAGATCCGGCAGGTCGCGGCCATGCGTGGTCTGGTGGCCAACCCGAAGGGCGAGATCATCCCGCGCCCGATCAAGGCCAACTTCCGCGAGGGCCTCTCGGTGCTCGAGTACTTCATCTCGACCCACGGTGCCCGCAAGGGTCTGGCCGACACCGCGCTCCGCACCGCCGACTCGGGTTACCTGACCCGTCGTCTGGTGGACGTGTCGCAGGACGTCATCATCCGTGAGGACGACTGCGGCACCGAGCGTGGCCTGCCCAAGCGCATCGACGACGAGCACGTGGAGACCTCGGCCTACGCCCGGGCCTCTGCCGTCGAGATCACCCACCCGGAGACCGGCGAGGTCCTCGCCGCCGCCGGGGAGGACCTGGGCGACGTCAAGATCGGCGAGCTCGTGGCTGCCGGCGTCGCCGAGGTCAAGGTCCGCTCGGTCCTGACCTGCGACGCCCGCACCGGCACCTGCGCCAAGTGCTACGGCCGCTCGCTGGCCACCGGCCAGCTGGTCGACATCGGTGAGGCGGTCGGCATCATCGCCGCCCAGTCCATCGGTGAGCCCGGCACGCAGCTGACGATGCGCACGTTCCACACCGGTGGTGTGGCCTCCGCGGACGACATCACGCAGGGTCTGCCCCGTGTGGTCGAGCTCTTCGAGGCCCGCTCGCCCAAGGGTCGTACGCCGATCTCGGAGTCCGCCGGTCGCGTGAAGATCGAGGAGAGCGACAAGGCTCGCGTCGTCGTGGTCACCCCCGACGACGGCACCGAGCCCCAGGAGATCCCGGTCTCCAAGCGCTCGCGCCTCAACGTGGAGGACGGTGACCACATCGAGGTGGGTCACCACATCACGTCCGGTACGCCCGACCCGCAGGACGTCCTGCGCATCCTGGGTGTCCGCAAGGCGCAGGAGCACCTCGTGGACGAGGTCCAGGAGGTCTACCGGTCCCAGGGCGTGTCGATCCACGACAAGCACATCGAGATCATCATCCGGCAGATGCTGCGCCGCGTGACGGTCATCGAGTCCGGCGATACCAACCTGCTCCCGTCCGACCTGGTCGACCGGGTGCGGTTCGAGGAGGAGAACCGTCGCGTGGTCTCCGAGGGCGGCAAGCCGGCCTCGGGTCGCCCGGTGCTCATGGGCATCACCAAGGCCTCGCTCGCGACGGAGTCGTGGCTCTCGGCAGCCTCCTTCCAGGAGACCACCCGGGTCCTCACCGACGCCGCGATCAACGGTCGCTCCGACAGCCTGCGTGGCCTGAAGGAGAACGTGATCATCGGAAAGCTCATCCCGGCCGGAACCGGCCTCGAGCGCTACCGCAACATCCGGGTGGAGCCGACCGAGGAGGCGCGTGCAGCGGCCTACTCGGTCACCGGCTACGACTCCTACGACTACGACTTCGGTCCGTCGTCGCAGGCCGTCGCGCTCGACGACTTCGACTTTGGTTCGTACCAGAACTGAGCGTCAGCGAAGTTCTGGTGTGACGAACCAGATCGAGTAGCACCAACGCCCGCCCTCGCTTGCGAGGGCGGGCGTTGTGCGTATCGAGATCGACCAGTGTGCGTCGGGACCTCAGCGGTTCCCGAGCGGGAGTGCGACTACGGCGTGATCGCCCGGACCCACTCCGCGAGCGTGGCCTGCACCCGCGCGGCGAGCTCGATGACCGGGTCCGAGGGATCCCCGCCGTCGAGGACCCGCAGCTCCCAGACGCCGTACCAGGAGACGTAGGCGCCCACCACGAGCAGCAGCAGGCCCGAGACCCGGGGCACCCACTGCCCGCCGCGGCGGATGCCCGAGATGAGCCCGCGCCGGGCGAGCGCCACGGCGACGGCGGCCGTCCCGACGAGCAGGCCCATGCCGGCGCTGTAGGCGAGGAAGAGCGAGGCTCCCTCGGCGGTCGAGCCGCTGCGGAAGCTGGCCACGACGAGCGCCAGGAACGGCGCGATCGAGCACGTGAGGCTCGCGGCGGCGTACGACATGCCGAAGCCCACCATGGTCGGCACGCTCCGGGTCAGGGGCTTCCCGCCCGAGCCCGAGCGGGTCACCTGCAGGCGCGGCAGCTCGCGTCCGAGCAGCAGCCACACGCCCGCGAGCGCGACCAGCGCGCCGAAGACCGTGGTGAACCACGGGAGGTACTGCTGGGCCTGGGACGCCACCGGCGAGATGACGAGGCCGAAGACACCGAAGACCGCCACGAACCCGAGCGTCATGCAGGCGGTGAGCCAGAGCGCGCGGGCCACCGCGCGGGCCGGACCGGGGCTGTCGTCGCCGAGGACCAGCACGGACAGGTAGGCCGGGAGCAGGGCGAAGCCGCACGGGTTGACCGCAGCGAGCATCCCCGCCGCCACGGCGAGGGCCAGGGTGTCGCCCACGGGTCGGCCTGCTGCTCAGCCCAGCAGGGCGTCGACCTCGGCGCCGAGGTCGTCCGAGCCGCCGTAGCCGGCCTCGAAGACGACCTCGCCGTCGGCGTCGAGCACGACGAAGGAGGACTGCTCGGCGACCCCGAAGCGCGTCCACAGCTCGCCGTCGACGTCCTCGAGGTGGGTCACGCCGTCGGCGTCACCGGCGAAGTCCGCGATCGCCTCCGCGCTGTCGAGCGAGCCGATCCCGACCACGCCGACACGGTCGCCGTAGGTCTGGGCGAGGTCCTGCACCTGCGGGATCTGGCTGCGGCACGTCGGGCACCACGGCGCCCAGAACCAGAGGACGGTGGGCGAGCCGGCCAGGCTCGCGCCGTCGAAGGAGTCGCCCCCCACGGTCGTGGCGGTGAAGTCGAGCAGCTCCGGGGTGCCGGCCGTCCGCTCGCCGGCGTCCGCGGGCTCGTCGGACGGCTCCGCGGAGGCGTCGTCGGAGGCGGCCGCGGAGGGCTCGTCGGAGGGCGAGGACGTGGTCGACGAGGTGGCCGTCGTGGCCGGGTCGTCGCCGCACGCCCCGAGCAGCAGGAGGAGGGGGACGGCGGTCGCGACCACGAGGCGTCTCATGCGTTCCAGCATGACAGCGGCGGCCGAGCCGGGGACGGCCGCGATGATTACGAGAGCCTTACGCCGGGCTCTGCCGCGAGGTTGTGACCCGCCTGCGAGAATTCCGGTGTGACCACCCCCTCCTCACGTCCCACCTCCGCCGACGTCCTCGTCGTCGGTGCCGGGCCCTCCGGCTCGGCCGCGGCTGCGTGGGCCGCGCGCGCCGGGCTCGACGTCGTGCTGGTGGACGCCGCCACCTTCCCGCGGGACAAGACCTGTGGCGACGGGCTCACACCCCGCGCGATCGGGGAGATGCAGAGGCTCGGCCTCGAGGACTGGCTGCGCTCCCACACGGTGAACCACGGCCTGCGCGCGCACGGCTTCGGCCAGACGCTGCTGCTGCCCTGGCCGGGCGGCTCGTTGCCGGACTGGGGCTCGGCCGTCGCGCGCACCGAGCTCGACGACCACCTCCGCACGGTGGCCATCAAGAGCGGCGCCCTCGCCGTCGACGGTGCCCGCGCGGTCGGCGTACGTCGTGACGGGGAACGCGTCGCGGCCATCGAGCTCCGCGACGCCGAGGGCACCTTCGAGGTCGCCTGCCAGTGGCTGGTGGTCGCCGACGGCGTGCGCTCGCCGCTCGGCAAGATGCTGGGGCGCGAGTGGCACCGTGACACCGTCTACGCGGTGGCCGGGCGCTCCTACGTCGACTCCGCGATGTCCGACGACCCGTGGATCAGCTCCCACCTCGAGCTGCGCGACGAGCAGGGCGAGCTGGTCCCGGGCTACGGCTGGATCTTCCCCCTCGGTGACGGCACGGTGAACCTCGGCGCCGGCACGCTCGCGACGAGCCGTCGACCGGCCGAGGTGGCGATCAAGCCCCTGATGCAGACCTACGCCGACACCATCGGACAGGACTTCGGGCTGTCCGGCGAGCTGCGGGCGCCGACGTCCGCGCTGCTGCCGATGGGTGGCGCCGTGAGCAACGTGGCGGGACCCAACTGGGCGCTGATCGGCGACGCCGCGGCGTGCGTGAACCCGCTCAACGGCGAGGGCATCGACTACGGCCTCGAGACCGGCCGGTTCGTCGCCGAGCACATCGCCGGCGGCGTCGGGCTGGGGGAGGCGTGGCGCGCGACGCTCGTGGAGCACTACGGCGAGGCCTTCTCGATCGCCCGTCGGCTGGCCGGGGTCGCCACGCAGCCCAAGGTGGTCGCCGCGCTCGGGCCCGCCGGGATGCGCTCGGACTGGTTGATGACCCTGGCCCTGCGCTGGATGGGCAACCTGGTCGACGACGCCGACCGCGACCGGGCCGCGCGCGTGTGGCGCTGGGCCGGCAAGCGATCGATGGCCCGCGACGCGCGTCCGCCGTTCTCGTGAGCGAGGGCTCCCCGGTCGGCTCGCCCCGGCCGATCCGCGCGGCGTGCCGCGACGAACGACGGGCATGAGCGATCACGTCTACCGCGCCACCAACCTCCTCGGTGGTGCCGCGCTGCGCGCGTTCGGCATCCGCACCGTGGCGACCGGCGTCGAGCACCTGCCGGCGAGCGGGCCGGTGCTGCTCGCCGCCACCCACGTCAGCTACCCCGACTTCCTGATGATCGGCCAGGCGGTGCGCGAGCGACAGCGCTTCGTCCGCTTCATGTGCCGCCACGACGTGTGGCACCTGCCGGTGGTGGGCGCCGCGATGGACCGCATGCGCCACGTCCCGGTCGACCGGCAGGCGCCGGCGGGGGCGTACGTCGCCGCGCGCCGGCTGCTGCGCGAGGGCGAGGCCGTCTGCGCCTTCCCGGAGGCGGGGATCTCCTACTCCTACACCGTCCGCTCCCTCATGCGCGGCGTCGCCAGCCTGGCGCGCGAGACCGGCGTCCCCGTCGTCCCGGTCGCGCTGTGGGGGGCGCAGCGGGTGTGGTCGGTCGGCGTGCCCGACGATCGGGGCAAGGAGCCGCGGCCGTGCCTGGCGCGCGGACGCCGCGTCGACGTCGACTTCGGTGCGCCCCTGAGGATCGGCGCGGGCGACGACCTCACCGGCTGGACCCAACATCTCGGTGCGGTGCTCACCGACCAGCTCGAGGCGCTCCAGCGCCGGTCCCACCACCTGCCGCGCCCGGGCGAGCACGCTCCCTGGCACCCGGCGCACCTCGGCGGGCACGCCCCGACGCGCGCGGAGGCAGCCCACCTCGACGTGGTGCCCCGCTCGGCGATCAGCCCGACCTGGGGCCCGCCCTCACCCTGAGGGGGTCGGCGTGGACTCCTGGCGGGGCGTCGGCTCGTCGCGGCGGCGGGAGAGGCGCTTCTCCAGGGTCCCGGCGGGGTTGGTGAGCGGCTCCAGCACCCGGCGCACGGGCGGGCAGGCCAGCAGGAGCGACAGGCCCACCGCGCCGACGATGGTCACGACGAGGCCGAGGACCGGGTTCGCGGCGGTGAAGTCGGGCCAGCCGAGGGCGAGGAACGTCTTGATCACGAAGCCGTGGAAGAGGTAGATCACCATCGTCGCCGTGCCCATCGTGGTGAACCACCCGAGCGAGCGGCGCGGGATCAGCGACATCGCCGCGAAGGCGCCGAGCAGTCCCACCATCATCACCGTCAGCCGGGTCTGGAAGACGATCTCGTTGTCGATCGGGATCGCGGCGTAGCCGGTGTCGTACCAGAGCAGCGCGGTGTCGGACCAGGTGTCGGTGTAGACGGCCATGACGCCGATGCCGATCAGGGTCGGCACCGCCGCGACCCGCACCCACACGTCGTCGAGACGGTGCAGGTGGCGCGGCTTGAGGTGCAGGCCGAGCACGAAGAAGGGCAGCAGGCCCAGGAAGCGCGGGATCATCAGGGTGTCGTCGTTCCACAGCCCGCCGAGCAGGCTGACGACCACCGACAGCGGCAGGAAGAGCCAGTGCCGCTTGAGGATCGGGGTGACCAGCCGCCACATGAGCAGGACGATGAGGTACCACATCGTCCAGTGAGGGATGAGCCACAGCGGGTACTCGACGCCCTCGCCGGCCACCTCGCGGCGGTAGTAGAACAGCGCCGGCTCGAAGAGGAGGTAGGGGATCGCGAGGGTGTAGACGAGGCTCTTGAGCCGGCGGCGGTCCCACTCGAAGGACTTGGAGAGGTAGCCGCTGACGAAGACGAAGGCCGGGATGTGCCAGAGGTAGATGAAGTCGTAGACCCAGTGGCTGCCCGCGCTCTCCTCCACGAGGCCGATGGCGTGCCCCACGACGACGAGGGTGACGAGCACCATCTTGACGTTGTCGAGCCACGGATCACGGGACGGGGGAGCCACCCGCACACGCTACTTCACTAGGTTGGACCCATGGCATCCCTGCCGAGGCGACAGCGGGTGGCGGCGTACGCCGTCATCCTCCGCGAGCGCGCCGGTGCGGTCGAGATCCTGCTCAGCCGGCTCGCGCCCAGGGTGTCGCGCACCGAGATGTGGACCCTGCCGGGCGGCGGCGTCGACCACGG
>CAXHZJ010000020.1:0-60031 GCA_964021995.1 Nocardioides furvisabuli
TCTCACTTCGCGACGCGCTCACCCGACCAACCTCATCGGTGGATCGAGGCTTAGGCAGGGGGGCCGACCGCGGGTTGGTCGCTGAGCCGGAACAGCCACGCCGCGACGGCGAAGAGGGCGGCGTACATCCCCGTCAGCAGGACCACGTCGGCCACCGAGGCGACCTCGCGGTCGGTGACGACCAGCCCCACCGCGACGGCGCCCGCCACCACCGTCGCGACCGCCGCACCCGCGAGCGCGACCACCATCCCGCCGGGGCGGAAGCGGGTCGCCAGCGCCACCAGGAGGGCGACGCCGGGCGCCGCGAGGTAGAGGGCGTCGCGGTCGCCGTCGCCGATGATCCCCAAGGCCCCGATGCCCAGCAGGAGGAAGAGCGTCGTGGCGAGGGAGACCGTCAGTGCGAGGGCGTAGCGCGTGGTCGGCGAGGACGGGAACCGGGTCATGTCGTCCATGGTGGACCGGTTCGCGTGGGCGTGGGTGGAGGACCTGTGAAGGCTCCGTAGAGGTTCGGCGTAGCCTTCTGGCCATGTCGTTGCTCCGCCAGCCGATCCTTCTGCTCGCCCGCAGCCAGGGGGTCAAGAAGCTCGTCTCGACCATGCCCGTCTCGAGCGGCATCGTCACCAGCTACGTCCCCGGCGAGACCACGGAGTCCGCTGTCGGGGCCACCCGGACGCTGGAGGCCGACGGGCTGCACGTGACCCTCGACTACCTCGGCGAGGACACCACCGACGCTGCCCAGGCCGAGGCCACGGTCAGGGCCTACAAGGAGCTCCTGGCCGAGCTCGCCTCGCAGGGCCTCGCGCCCCACGCCGAGGTCTCGGTCAAGCTCAGCGCCATCGGGCAGTTCCTGCCCGACCGCGGCCACAAGGTCGCGCTGGAGAACGCGCGCGACATCTGCCGCGCGGCCCGCAACGCCGGCACCACGGTGACCCTCGACATGGAGGACCACACCACCACCGACTCCACGCTCTCGATCCTGCGCGAGCTCCGCAAGGACTTCCCCGAGACGGGCGCGGTCCTGCAGGCGATGCTGCACCGGACCGAGGCCGACTGCCGCGCCCTGGCCTACGAGGGCTCGCGCGTGCGGCTGTGCAAGGGCGCCTACATGGAGCCCGCCGACGTCGCCTTCCAGGACCGGGTCGAGGTCGACAAGTCCTACGTACGCTGCCTCAAGGTGCTGCTCGGCGGCCAGGGCTACCCGATGATCGCCACCCACGACCCGCGCATGGTGCAGATCGCCTCCTCGCTCGCGAGCCGCTTCGGCCGCCGCCCCGGGACCTACGAGTTCCAGATGCTCTACGGCATCCGCCCCGAGGAGCAGAAGCGCCTGGCCGCGGCCGGCGAGACCGTGCGCGTCTACATCCCCTACGGCACCGAGTGGTACGGCTACCTGATGCGCCGCCTGGCCGAGAAGCCGCAGAACCTGGCCTTCTTCGCGCGCTCGCTCGTGTCGAAGTCCTGAAGCGATAGATTCGCGCCATGAGCACAGCGATCATCGGCGCCGGCGTGATGGGGGAGACCCTGCTGTCCGGACTCGTACGCGCCGGGCGACGCGTCGACCAGCTGATGGTCGGCGAGAAGCGCGCCGAGCGCGCCCGCGAGCTCGAGGACCGCTACGGCGTGGCCGTGGTGTCCAACCGCGAGGCCGCGGCGAAGGCCGACACCGTGGCGCTCGTGGTCAAGCCGCAGGACATGGCCGACGTCCTCGCCGAGATCGCCCCGGACCTGCGCGCCGGGCAGCTGCTCGTCTCCCTGGCCGCCGGGATCACCACGTCCTTCATCGAGTCGCGCGTGCCCGCGGGCGTCGCCGTCGTGCGCGTCATGCCGAACACCCCCGCCCTCGTCGACGAGGGCATGGCCGCGATCGCGCCCGGCTCGCACTGCGACGAGTCCCACCTCGCCGAGGCCGAGTCGCTGATGGCCTCGACCGGCAAGGTGCTCCGCATCCCGGAGAAGCAGATGGACGCGGTCACCGCGATCTCCGGCTCCGGCCCGGCCTACATCTTCTTCGTCGTCGAGTCGATGATCGAGGCGGGCGTCCACCTCGGCCTGCCTCGCGCCACGGCCACCGAGCTGGTGGTCCAGACGCTGGTCGGCTCGGCCACCATGCTGCGCGAGACCGGGTCGCACCCCGTCGTGCTGCGCGAGCAGGTCACCTCGCCGGGCGGCACGACCGCCTCCGCCCTGCGCGAGCTCGAGATCCACAAGGTCCGCGCGGCGTTCCTCGCCGCGATGGAGGCCGCGCGCAACCGTTCGCGCGAGCTGGCCGAGGGCTCCTGAGGAACCCCACACCCTCGGCGGCCGTCCACCCGTCATGAGCCGACGCGTTCTCGCCCTCCTGGCAGGAGCCGCGCTGTTCGCCCTCTCCTCCTGCGGTGCGTCGCAGGGGCCGCCGGCGGGACCCGGGACGCCCGAGAGGCCCGCTCCCGGTTGGGAGCGCGCCGAGGCCTTCCCGCTGTCCCCACGCACCGACCCCGTCGTCGCCTGGACGGGGACGGAGGTGGTCGTGGTGGGTGGCAACACCGGCTGGGTCTGTCCCCCCGGCGCCGACTGCACGACCCCCACGGCACTCGCCTCGGACGGCGCCGCCCTCGACCCTGCGAGCGGGACCTGGCGGTCGATCGCCTCGGCTCCCGTCGGCCTCTGGAACAGCTGGGGTGGCGACTGGGACTCCGCGCTCGTCGGGGACCTGCTGGTCGTGCGCGGGACGAAGGACGCGAGCTGGCAGGGCTACGACGTGGGCGCGGACGCATGGTCGGCCCTGACCCCGCCGGCCGGGTTCGAGGACCGGCTCGTCGCGAGTGGCGGCCGGCTGTGGGCGCGCACGGGCAGCCGGATCCTCAGCTGGGACCCGGCCGTGGACGAGGTGCGGGTCGAGGCGGCGTACGCCCCCGATCGCCCGCTGCGGGACACCCAGCTGTTCATCACGCCTGCCGGTCCCGTGCTGTCCGGGATGCGCTACTCCGACGCCGAGCCCGACGAGCCGACGCTCGCCCAGGTCGACGTCCCGGACGGCTCGGGCGGCTGGGAGCGGTTCCCCACGGGTCAGGTCGGGTGGTTGGGCCACTGGGACGGGACACGGCTGATCGGCGTCGAGCCGGGTGAGGCCGACGGTGGTGAGGTCAACGGGTGGGACCGCGCCTACCCGTTCGCCGGCACCCTCGACCCGGTCACCGGTGACTGGCAACCGCTCGGCGTCCCGGCGCGCGACTGGCAGTCCGACGACTGGCTGGTCTCCGCCGCGTCCGGCACCCGCATCCTGAGCCACGGGCAGCTCCTCGACACCGCCACCGGCACCTGG
The DNA here is from genome assembly GCA_964021995.1 of Nocardioides furvisabuli. GTDB lineage: Bacteria > Actinomycetota > Actinomycetes > Propionibacteriales > Nocardioidaceae > Nocardioides > Nocardioides furvisabuli_A. The sequence goes on from CAXHZJ010000020.1 coordinate 3,302, forward strand.
TCGCGCGTCGGCCGCCCGGAGTCCGACCTCGACCACCACCTCACGGCCACCTGGGCCGGTGAGCGCCTCTTCGTCGTCGGCGGCGTGGACGAAGAGCTCGGGTTCGCCGCGCCGGCAGGACCGGAAGCCTGGCTCTGGACCCCGCCCGGGCGCTGAGGTCGGCGCGCCCGAACACGTTCAAACTCCGTCCGCTGGTCGGACCGACCCCGAGGCCGGAGTAACGTCCGCCACATGGAGTGCTCCGGGCCCACGTCGGTCGTGTTCGACCAGACCCTCTGCGAGTACAACTTCGGCCCCACGCACCCGATGTCGCCGGTGCGCGTCGACCTGACGATGCGGCTGGCCGAGGAGCTCGGCGTGCTGGAGTCGATCAAGCGCGTCGATGCCCCCGTCGCCACCGACGCCCAGATCGCCACCGTGCACGACCAGGGCCTGATCGACGCCGTCACGCGGGCTGGTGCGACGCCGGGCTACGAGGACGCTGCCCGTGGCCTCGGCACCGAGGACGACCCGGTCTTCGCCGACATGCACCAGGCCAGCGCGCATGTCGTGGGCGCCACCCTCGAGGCCTTCCGGCAGGTGTGGAGCGGGGAGTCGCTGCACTCGGTCAACATCGCCGGCGGGCTCCACCACGCCATGCCGGAGAAGGCCAGCGGCTTCTGCATCTACAACGACGTGGCCGTCGGGATCAGGCAGCTCCTGGCCGACGGCGCCGAGCGTGTGGCCTACGTCGACATCGACGTCCACCACGGCGACGGGGTGGAGAAGATCTTCTGGGACGACCCGCGCGTGCTCACGATCTCCCTGCACGAGACCGGCCAGATGCTCTTCCCCGGCACCGGATTCCCGACCGACACCGGCGGACCTGCCGCCGAGGGCTCGGCCGTCAACGTCGCGCTCCCGCCCGGGACGGCCGACGCGGGCTGGCTGCGCGCCTTCCACGCCGTCGTGCCGCCGCTGCTGCACGAGTTCCGCCCCGAGGTGCTGGTGACCCAGCACGGGTGCGACTCCCACATGAACGACCCGCTCGCCCACATGATGCTCAGCGTCGACGGCCAGCGGGCGGCGTACCTCGCCCTCCACGAGCTCGCCCACGAGGTCTCCGACGGCCGGTGGGTGGTCACCGGCGGCGGCGGCTACAGCGTGGTCGACGTCGTGCCCCGCGCCTGGGCGCACCTGCTGGCCATCGCCGCGGGCCGGCCGCTCGACCCCGCGACCCCGACGCCGCCGGCGTGGAGGGCGTACGTCGAGGAGGTGCTGGGGGCCAGCGCGCCGCACCGGATGACCGACGGCCGCACGCCCGCCTACCGCGACTGGTCCGCCGGCTACGACCCCGAGGCCTGGCTCGACCGCGCGATCCACGCCACGCGCATGGAGACCTTCCCGCTCCACGGCCTCGACCCGCTGCCCTGATCCGCGCCGGACGCATCGCGAGGCTCGTCGGGTAAAGAATCAACCCGACACGCCGCCAGTCCCACATGTTTCTCTGGCATTCCTCTTCCCCACGCGTCACGCGAGCCCTATTGTCACCAGAAGCGGCACGCCTGTGACGCCGGCGCGGAAGCCGGCGCCGTCGCCGTACAGAAGGATCGGTGCACACCATGGCTGAGAACACCCCTGGCGACATGTCCGAGGCGCAGTTCCTGACCATTGCCGAGGTCGCGTCCAAGATGCGGGTCTCGAAGATGACGGTCTACCGGCTCGTCCACGGCGGCGACCTGCCCGCGGTGCGCGTCGGCCGGTCCTTCCGGGTGACCGAGGACGACGTCAACGAGTACCTGCGCAAGAGCTTCTACAACGCCGGCTGACCCCTCCGCCGGACCGATTCCGCGCTGCCCACCCCTGCCAAGTAGGGTGGACGGGTCCGGCCGACGAGCGTCGGCCGAAAGGAAAGGTCTGATCCACGTGGGTTCTGTCATCAAGAAGCGGCGCAAGCGCATGGCCAAGAAGAAGCACCGCAAGCTGCTCAAGAAGACGCGCGTCCAGCGCCGCAAGCTCGGCAAGTAACACCCCTCGACCATGGGACGGGTCGTGCTGGTCACCGGGATCTCCCGGGACATCGGGCGACGATTCGCGCGCGCCGCGGCCGGCGACCCGTCCATCGAGCGGGTCATCGGGGTCGACGTCGTCCCTCCGCGGGGTGACATCGGGGACGTCTCGTTCGTCCGCGCCGACATCCGCAACCCCGTCATCGCCAAGGTCCTGGCCAAGGAGGACGTCGACACCGTCGTCCACATGAGCGTGATCGCCACGCCCGGATCCGCGGGCGGGCGCGGGACGATGAAGGAGCTCAACGTCATCGGCTCCATGCAGCTGCTCGCTGCGTGCCAGAAGTCGACGACCGTCGAGCGCCTGGTCGTGAAGTCGACCACCACCGTCTACGGCTCGAGCCCGCGCGACCCCGCGATGTTCACCGAGGACATGGGGCCCAAGCGCCAGCCGTCCTCCGGCTACGCCAAGGACGTCAACGAGGTCGAGGGCTACGTCCGCGGCTTCGCCCGGCGCCGGCCCGACGTCGACGTGACGTTGATCCGCGCCGCCAACGTCATCGGGCCCCACGTGACGAGCCCGCTGACCAACTACTTCCGCCTGCCGGTCATCCCGCGGGTGCTGGGCTTCGACCCGCGCCTGCAGTTCCTCCACGAGGACGACCTGATGGCGGTGCTGCGCCACGCCGCGACCTCCGGCATCCCCGGCACCTTCAACGTCGCCGGCGACGGGCTGCTGACGCTGAGCCAGGCCGTGCGCCGCCTCGGCACGCCGTCGGTCGCGCTCCCGCGGTTCGCCGTCGGTCGACTCGGCGCCACCATGCGCCAGGCCCGCCTGTCGGACTTCTCGCCCGAGCAGCTGGGCTACCTGACCTACGGTCGTGGTGTGGACACGACCCGGATGCGCACCCACCTCGGCTTCGAGCCGACGTACTCCACCGCCGACGCCTTCGCCGACTTCTGCCGCGCCCTGGCGCCCGCCGAGCCGCAGGGGGCGGGCCGTGGCTGAGGAGGCCCGCGAGGACGCGGTCGTGATCCCGATCGGCACCGGCGGCAGGCCCGGCCGCGGCTCGGGCAGCGCCCGCCCGTCCTCGGCCGCGCGCAACCTCGCGCCCTCGGCCGCCAGGCCCGCGCCGAGGAAGCGCGCCGCGGCGAAGAAGGCCGCCCCGAAGAAGACCGCACCCGCTCCGGAGCCGGCTGGCGAGGCGCCGGCGGCCGATCCGACGCCCGGCCCCGCGACCGCCCGGCCCCGCCTCGACGCCGGGATCCCCGTCGGCGACTGGCTCTCCGCGCTCCAGGGCGCGGCGCTGGAGGTCTTCGGCGACGACTGGGAGCGGCGCCTCGCCGAGCTGCTGGCCTTCGCCCGGCGTCGGCTCGAGGGTGACTACGAGGTCGACGACTACGGCTTCGACCGCGAGCTCACCGAGCGCTTCTTCATGACCGCGCTGCGCCCGATCGCACGGAAGTGGTTCCGCCTCGAGGTGCGCGGCCTGGAGAACATCCCCTCCGAGGGCGGTGCCCTGGTGGTCTCCAACCACTCCGGCACGGTCCCGCTCGACGGGCTGATGACCATGCTGACCGTGCACGACCACGCCCACCGCTTCCTGCGCCCGCTGGGCGCCGACCTCGTCTTCAAGCTCCCGGTGGTCAGCTCGCTTGCCCGCAAGGGCGGCGCGACGCTGGCCTGCGTGGAGGACGCCGAGCGGATGCTGTCCGGCGGTGACCTCGTGGGCGTGTGGCCCGAGGGCTTCAAGGGCATCGGCAAGCCGTTCAGCGAGCGCTACAAGCTCCAGCGCTTCGGCCGCGGTGGATTCGTGTCGGCCGCGCTGCGCACGGGCGTGCCGATCATCCCGCTGTCCGTGGTCGGGGCCGAGGAGATCTACCCCCTCGTGGGCAACGTGCCCTCGCTGGCGCGGCTGCTGGGCGTGCCCTACATCCCCGTCACGCCGTTCTTCCCGTGGCTGGGCCCGCTCGGCATGGTGCCGCTGCCGTCGAAGTGGATCCTGGAGTTCGGCGAGCCGATCCGCACCGACTCCTACGACGCCGCGGAGGCCGAGGACCCGATGCTGGTCTTCAACGTCACCGACCAGGTGCGCGAGACCATCCAGCACACGCTCTTCGACCTGCTGCGCGAGCGCGACGGCGTCTTCAGCTGACGATCCCCGTCAGGGGAGCAGGCCGCCGGTCGCGTTGCCGAGCGTGTTGCCGGTGAGCGGGTCGAGGGTGCCGGTGATCTCGCCGATCAGTCCGCCCGTCGCGTCGTCGACCTCGCTGGTCAGTCCGCCGATGGCGCCGCCGGTGATCTCGTCGACCTCGTCGACCAGGTTGCCGGTGGTGTCGGTGACCTCGTCGGTGAGGTCCTTGATCGGCTTGCCGGGGTCGGTCTTCGTCGGGTCGGTCTTCGTCGGGTCGGGCAGCGACGTCGTCGTCGGCGTCGGCACGCCCGTCGGCAGCGTGGTCGGGGTCGGCACGGCCGACGGCTGCCCCTTCAGCTCCTCGGGCACCACGATCCCGGTGAGGTCCTGGCCCGACACGGGCGCCGCCTCCAGCGTCAGCTCGTCCACGTCGAGCCCGGTGAGGAGGTCGACGGGAGCGCTGGTGAGGAGGAAGTCGGGCGTGGTGGTGATGCCGCCGGAGCAGACCGGGCACGCGCTGCTGACCTCGAGGTCGAGGTCGCTCAGCGTGCGCCCGGCAGCCAGCAGCTCGTCGCGCGCGCTCTCGGGCAGCTGCTCCTCGAGCGCGTCGAGCCGCTCGAGGCTGGTGGCGGTGAAGTCGCGGGCGCGCTGGGCGTCCTGCTCGACCCCGCGGTCGTAGGACGTCAGCAGGCTGCGTACGCCGGTGCTGGACTGCTCGGTGAAGGCGTCGAGCGTGTCGGGGATGAGCTGCTCGCGCCCGCCGTCGCCCGCCGCGAGCTGCTCGAGCTCGAGCAGACGCGTGTCGGCCTGGGCCAGGAGCGTGCGCCCGCGCTGCGACTCGTCGTCGGCCAGCCGGACCTGGGCGGCCTCGATGCCGCGCTTGACGCCGTAGAGCGACTCGCCCGGCAGCGAGGTCTGCGCGGCGACGGCCATGGTGGCCGTCGCGCCGACCAGGGCGGCGCCTCCCAGCAACGCACCGAGGCGGCGGTCCCGGCGGCGGGTGTTGGCGGGCATCGCGAGGCGCTGCGGGGCGGGCGGCTGGCGCACGAGCGCGGTGTCGGCCTCGGCCATCAGGCGCTCGCGCAGCGACCCGACGAACTCGGGGCGCGCGGTGACCTCGGGCAGGGACCTCAGGTCGGAGACGACCTCGAGGAGGTCGGCGTACTTCTGCGCGTCGCGCTCGGAGAGGGAGGAGTCCGCCCCCCGGGAGAGGAGTGCCTCGAACTCGTCGGCACGTCGTCGTGCCGAGAATGCGGCTGTCATTGCTCTCGTCCTGTCTGGCTGCTCGTGGGTCCTCCCACACGGACGAACGAGCGGGAGGAGGTGCGGGTTACGGGTCGGGTCACGACTCCCTCAACCCCTCCGGCATGAGCTTGGCCAGATTGCGTACGCCGCGCAGCTGGAGCTGCTTGACGGCGCCGTCCGAGCGAGCGAGCGCGAGCGCCGTCTCCGCGATCGACATGCCCTGGAGGAATCGCATGATCAGGCACTCGCGCTGCTCGGTCGGCAGCTCGGTGAGCGCCTGGAGCAGCACCTCGTTGGTCAGCCCGGCGATGACGGCGTCCTCGGGGCCCTCCGTGCTGTCGTCGTGCGGCGTCATGTCCTCGGTGGTCATCTCGAGGCGGGTGCGACCGGACTTGAAGTGGTCGGTGGTGAGGTTGCGCGCGATGGTCATCAGCCAGGCGCCGAAGTCCTTGCCCTGCCACCGGAAGTTGTTCATGCTCCGCAGCGCCCGGAAGAAGGTCTCCGAGGTGAGGTCCTCGGCCAGCGTCTGCGAGCGGGTGCGGTAGTAGAGGAAGCGGTAGACCGAGGCCTGGTAGTGGTCGTAGAGGAGTCCGAACGCCTCCTTGTCGCCCGCGCGGGCGAGCTCGACGAGGGCGATCAGCCGCTCGCGCTCGGCGCCGTCGACCTCCGAGGACGTCGCCTGGTCCTCGTCGCCGACGGGGCTGCCGGTCGCACCGGCGCCCCGGCTCGGCAGCGGGGCGGGTGCCGGGCCGGAGGTGGCGGCCTCGGCGAGCAGGACGTGGGGGACCGGCTGGAGGGACAGGGCAGCGAGGACCGCGCGCCGAAGCGCGTCCATGCCCTCGTCGAAGGCATGCCCAAGGTCGTGTGATGACCGCATGCGGTGTCCCTCCCGGTGTGCAGCACCTCACACGATAAGTGGCCGGACGGAAGTTGTGAACCCGTCGGTAACTATCAGTTACACATCAGGCGGAGTGCGTACGTCCCCGCACGCTCACGCCCGCGGCGACCGCGCCCGAGACGGCCCCGGCGACCGCGGCCGCCACCAGCCCGGCACGCGCGGCCTTGCGCCCGGTGCGGTAGTCGTGGATGCGCCAGCCGTGGGCGCGGGCATGCGCCCGCAGCCGGGCGTCGGGGTTGATCGCGCACGGGTCCCCGACCATGGACAGCATCGGCAGGTCGTTGCTCGAGTCGGAGTACGCCGAGCAGCGGGCGAGGTCGAGGCCCTCACGGGCCGCGAGCGCCTTGATCGCCTCCGCCTTGGCGGGGCCGTGGAGGAGGTCGCCGACGAGCTGGCCGGTGTAGACGCCGTCGACGTGCTCGGCGACGGTGCCCATCGCGCCGGTGAGGCCGAGCCGGCGCGCGATGATGCTGGCGATCTCGATGGGCGCGGCCGTCACCAGCCACACGCGCTGGCCCTCGTCGAGGTGGAGCTGGGCGAGGGCGCGGGTGCCGGGCCAGATCCGGTGCGCCATCGCCTCGTCGAAGATCTCCTCGCCGAGCTCCTCGAGCTCGGTGGTGGTGTGCCCGGCGATGAAGGACAGCGCGGAGTTGCGGGCGTCGGTGACGTGCTCGGGGTCCTCGACGCCGACGATGCGGAAGTAGGCCTGCTTCCACGCGGCCGAGGCGATCTCGCGGGTGGTGAAGAACTGGCGGCGGTGCAGGCCGCGCGCGAAGTGGAAGATGCTGGCGCCCTGCATGACCGTGTTGTCGACGTCGAAGAAGGCCGCCGCGGTCAGGTCGCTGGGGGTGCTGAGCGCGTTCTCGACCTCCGCAGAGGCCGCCGCCGCCTCGCCCGCGAGGGCCGAGCGCTGCTGCAGGTTGAGGCGTCGCGGTCGCTCGGACGGGGTCACCCGACAACCCTAGCTGTGGAAGGATCGGCCCATGCCGCGCAACGACATCTCCGCGTTCGTGGCCGAGGCGGCTGCCGACGTGCCCGACCGACAGGCCCTCGTGGAGAGCGGTGGACGCTCGCTGACGTGGGCCGCGCTCGAGGACGAGGTGTCCCGGATCGCCACCGGTCTCGGCGTGCACGGCATCCGCGCCGGCCAGCGGGTGATGATCGCCGTCGGCAACCGCATCGAGTTCGTCACCGCCTACCTCGGCGTGCTCCGCGCGCAGGTCGTCGCGGTCCCCGTCAACCCGCGTTCGGCGCCCGGTGAGGTGGCCCGGATGGTCGCCGACTCCGGCACGCGCCTCGTGGTCGCCGACTCCACCGCCCTCGACGTCGTACGCGCGGGGCTGGCCGAGCTGGCCGCCGCCGGGGAGGTGCCGGCGCCGACCCTGGTGGTCGTCGGTGCCGAGCCCGGCGAGGGGGAGCACGCCTTCGCCGAGCTGCGCGCGGACGTCGTACGCCCCGTGCCGCCGCTGCCCGACCCGGAGAAGCTCGCCGCCCTGCTCTACACCAGCGGCACGTCCGGACGACCGCGTGCGGCGATGCTGAGCCACCGTGCGCTGCTCGCCAACATCGAGCAGGTCGCCGCCGTCGAGCCGCCGATGATGCACGGTGACGACGTGGTGCTCGGCGTGCTCCCGCTCTTCCACGTCTACGGCCTCAACGCTGTCCTGGGCGGCGTGCTGCGCCACCGGGCGCGCCTGCTGCTGGTGGAGAAGTTCGACCCGCAGGCCGTGCTGGACCTCATCGACGACGAGGCGTGCAGCGTGGTGCCGATCGCGCCGCCGGCCTTCGCCCACTGGCTCCCCGACGAGCACCTGCGCGAGCGGCTCGGCCCGGTGCGCCTGGTGCTGTCGGGCTCCGCGCCGCTCGAGGCGTCGGTCATCGAGGAGTTCACGGGCATCACCGGCATCCCGGTGCACCAGGGCTACGGGCTCACCGAGGCCTCGCCGGTCGTGACGAGCACCCTGTGCAGCGCCGACCCGGCGCCCGGCTCCGTGGGCGCCGCGCTGCCCGGCATCGAGCTGCGTCTCGTCGACGAGACGTATGGCCAGGTCGAGGGGGAGGACCCCGGCCAGATCCAGGTCCGCGGCGACAACCTCTTCTCCGGCTACTGGCCCGACGGCGCGGACGGCCCTGACGCCGAGGGCTGGTACGCCACCGGCGACGTCGGCTTCCTCGACGCCGGGGGCGACCTCTTCCTCGTCGACCGGGTCAAGGAGCTGATCATCGTCAGCGGCTTCAACGTCTACCCCACCGAGGTCGAGGACGTGATCCGCGAGGTCGACGGCGTCACCGACGTCGCCGTCATCGGTGCCCCCGACCCCGAGACCGGCGAGGCCGTGGTGGCGTACGTCGTCGCGTCCCGGCCGCTGACCCACCTCGAGGAGGCGGTCCGCGCGCACGCCGTCGTGCGGCTGGCGCGCTTCAAGCAGCCGACCCGCATCGAGGTCGTCGACGCCCTGCCGCTGACCGTCACCGGCAAGGTGCAGAAGGGCCGGCTCCGCGGGCTCGAGCGCCGGCGCCAGCTGGGGTTGCTCGAGTGAGTGCCGAGCCCCGCGTCACCTTCTACTCCCGCGTCGGATGCCACCTCTGCGACGACGCCCGAGCCGTGGTCGCGCGCGTGTGCGCGGACCTCGGGGAGTCCTTCGTCGAGGTCGACGTGGACAGCGACCCCGCCCTCGAGGACCGCTTCGGCGAGGAGGTGCCCGTCACCTTCGTCGACGGACGCCAGCACGACTTCTGGCGTGTGGACGAGGGACGGTTGCGGGCTGCGCTGGGGGCGTGAGCTCCGGGCGCACGCCAAGCGTCAGCGGGCTCCTGCGCGACGACGTCGGCGGAGCCTTGCGCCCAGCAGCGCGGCTGCTCCGATGCCGGCGGCGACGATGGTCCAGGCCGGGACGGTCCGCTGTTCGGGGGCGCCTGCGCCGACGACTCCATCGGCAGCGCGAGGCTTCCTCGTGTCCGCGCCCACCGCAGGTTCAGCGGGTGCCCCGGTGAGCCGTTCGATCGCGTCCACTCGCCCAGGCGTGGCGGGAGCCGTCCCGCCGCACGAGGTCGCGGCCCGCTCCGAGCCATCGGTGCTGACGAAGACGAGGTAGCGCCGGTCGACCTCCATGCCTTCGAGGCCGCACGACGCGCCGGACATCGCTGACTCGAAGTAGGCGACGGAACCGACGTCGCCGCGGTAGACCGCGTCGACCTCCACCGCGTAGGTGATCGGGTCGGTGCTGCTCACGACGCCGCGCTCCGGCGGTCCGGACGTGCCCGTCAACGTGCCCGCAAAGATCTCGTCGGCGCCGTCGACGAACTCGGGCATGTGCTGGTAGGCGCAGGAGCACGCGAGCGCTGGTCCGGCGCCCCACGTCACCAGCGACGCTCCCGAGACGAGCACCGTCAGCACGATCGAGCCCCACCGGCGCATGTGACTGTGACGGCGTGGCGCAGGTGGTGGTTCCCGGCGGGCGTGCCTGCGGGCCCGCCATCACGTGGGTGGCACGGTGTGGGGCGGGGTCATGGTCGAGGTGACGGGATCCGGTGTGGCTCGCTCCGGCTGCTAGACCTCCGAAGAAGGGGCTCGCGGGCTGCTCGTCCACCGAGGGTGGGAGAGGTCGGCGGGTCGGCCCCGATATGCCCTGCAGCACCCTGGGCGCAAGTCGAGGGGACCCCGTGTGGGGTGGGTCTTCTCACATGTGCTAGCCGCACCTGTTCTCGTTTTGTTCTCCCGTTCACAAACTCCTACAGTGGCGGAGTCCGAGCGAGGTTCGCGAGGACTGGAAAGAAGCAGCTGTGACCGCACGGACCCCCGACTCCGCCCGGGACATCCCCGAGGCAACCGTCGCCAGGCTTCCCGTGTACCTGCGTGCCCTGATCAGCCTCGCCGAGGAGGGCACGACCACCTGCTCCAGCGAGGAGCTCGCGGCCTTCGCGGGCGTCAACAGCGCCAAGCTCCGCAAGGACCTGTCCTACCTCGGCAGCTACGGCACCCGCGGTGTCGGCTACGACGTGGAGTACCTCCGCTACCAGATCGCCCGCGAGATCGGCGTGACCCAGGACTGGCCCGTGGTCATCGTGGGCATCGGAAACCTCGGCCACGCGCTCGCCAACTACTCCGGCTTCCGCAGCCGCGGCTTCCGCGTCGTGGCGCTGCTCGACGCGGACCCGGACCGCCACGAGGAGGTCGTGGCAGGCCTCGACGTGCGCTCCTTCGAGGACCTCGAGTCCATCGTCGCCGAGCACGACGTCTCCATCGGCGTGATCGCCACCCCGGCCGTCGCGGCCCAGTCCGTCGCGGACCGGATGGTTGCCACCGGCATCACCAGCATCCTGAACTTCGCACCGACGGTCCTGTCGGTGCCCGACGGCGTCGGCGTACGCAAGGTCGACCTGTCGATCGAGCTGCAGATCCTCGCCTACCACGAGCAGCGCAAGTCGGTCGCGCCCGGAGCAGGAGCCGTGTCATGAGCGTCCTGGTCGTGGGGATCTCCCACAAGTCCGCGCCCGTCGAGCTGCTCGAGCGCCTCGCGCTCGACGCCGACGGCACCGTCAAGCTCATCTCCGACGTCATCGCCGGCGAGCACGTGTCCGAGGCGACGGCGATCGTCACGTGCAACCGCCTCGAGGTCTACGCCGAGGTCGACCGCTTCCACGGCAGCGTCGAGGACCTCTCCGGGCTCCTGGTCGAGCGCGCCGCGCAGTCCACCGAGGCGCTGCTGCCGCACCTCTACGTCCACTACGACGAGGGCGCGGTCTCCCACCTCTTCCAGGTCGCGGCCGGCCTCGACTCGATGGTCGTCGGCGAGGGCCAGATCCTCGGCCAGACCCGCGAGGCGCTGCGCGTCGGCCAGGAGCACGGCACCGTCGGCCCGGCGCTCAACACCCTCTTCCAGCAGGCCCTGCGCGTCGGCAAGCGGGCGCACGCCGAGACCGACATCGACCGCGCCGCCCCCTCGCTCGTCACCGCTGCGCTCGAGCGGAGCACGGTGCCGGTCGCCGGGGCCCGCGCCGTCGTCCTCGGTGCCGGCGCGATGGCGTCGCTCGCCGTCGCGCACCTCTCCCGCGGAGGGGCCGCCAGCATCTCGGTGCTCAACCGCACCGCCGCCAACGCCGAGCGGCTCGCCGCGGAGTACGCCGCCACCTCGGTGCCGCTGTCCGCGCTGGGCGACGAGCTCGCCGCCGCCGACATCGTCATCTCCTGCACCGGCTCGCCCGAACCGCTGGTGCGCCTCGCCGACGTGGTGACCGCGCGCGGCGGCAGCGACCGCCCGCTCACCGTGATCGACCTCGCCCTGCCCCACGACGTCGACCCGTCGGTCGCCGACCTGCCGGGCGTCGAGCTGATCAGCCTCGCCGGCCTCGCCGACGAGCTGCGCGGCCTGGAGGCCACCGCGGGTGTCGAGGACGTCCGCACCATCGTCGGGCAGGAGATCTCCGCCTTCCTCGCCGTACGCCGCCAGGCGAGCGTGACGCCCACCGTCGTGGCGCTGCGCTCGATGGCCACCTCAGTGGTCGACGCCGAGATGGACCGTCTCGCCTCCCGGCTGCCCGGCCTCGACGAGGCCACCCGCGCCGAGGTCCTGCAGACCGTGCGCCGCGTGGCCGACAAGCTGCTCCACGAGCCGACCGTGCGGGTCAAGGAGCTGGCCGACGCCGAGCCGGCGGTCTCCTACACCGCTGCGCTGGCCGAGCTGTTCCGCCTGGACCCCGAGGCCGTGGACCGCATGACGCGAGCGGACGGCAAGCCATGACCGCCCTCCCCGCCATCCGCCTCGGCACCCGCGCGTCCGCGCTCGCCACCACCCAGTCGGGCCACGTCGCCGACCTCATCCGCGAGCGCCTCGGCCGCGAGGTCGTGCTGGTCGAGGTCGCCACCGAGGGCGACCGGAGCTCGGCGCCGCTGGCCTCGATGGGCGGCACCGGCGTCTTCGTCAGCGCACTGCGTGACGCGCTGCTCGACGGCCGCGTCGACGTCGCCGTGCACTCCCTCAAGGACCTGCCCACGGCCCCGGCCGAGGGCATCGCACTGGCGGCCGTGCCGCCCCGCGAGGACCCGCGCGACGTCGTCGTCGCCCGCGACGGCCTCACGCTCGGCGAGCTGCCGGTCGGCAGCCGCCTCGGCACCGGCTCGCCGCGCCGCGTCAGCCAGCTCGCGGCGCTCGGCCTCGGCCTGGAGCTCGAGGGCATCCGCGGCAACGTCGACACCCGGATCCGCAAGGTCCGCGAGGGGCAGGTCGACGCCGTCGTCCTCGCCCGCGCCGGGCTCGCGCGGCTGGGTCGCCTCGACGAGGTCACCGAGGTCCTCGACCCGCTCCAGATGCTCCCCGCGCCCGGCCAGGGCGCACTCGCCGTGGAGTGCCGCTCCGACGACACCGACCTGGTCGCCGGGCTCGCGCAGCTCGACGACGCCCCCACCCGCGCGGCGGTCACCGCCGAGCGTGCCGTGCTGTCCACCCTCGAGGCGGGCTGCTCCGCCCCGCTGGGTGCGCTCGCGGAGGTCGTGGAGGGCGAGGACGGCGAGGAGCTGTGGCTGCGTGCCGTGGCCCTGTCGGAGGACGGCGGACTCTCGGTGCGGATGAGCGCGACCGGCCCGGTCGACGAGGCCGCCCGGCTAGGAACACGCCTCGCGAGCGACATGCTCGACGAGGGAGCAGCAGACCTGATGACGGCACCACCTGAAGATGGACCACCAGTGAGGAACCAGCACGCATGACGCGAGTACAGACCCCGCAGGCCAGCAGCCAGGACAAGGGGGCCAACCCCGGGTGGGTGTCCTTTGTCGGCAGTGGACCCGGTGACCCGGGTCTGCTGACCGTGCGCGCCGTCGAGCTCCTGGAGAGCGCCGAGGTCATCGTGACCGAGGCCCCCGAGCACGTCGACCTCGTGCGGTCGGTGCTCGGCCTGGTCGAGGGCCCCGACGGGACCTGGGACGGCCCGGAGGTCGTGGACGGCGGCTTCGGCGAGGACGGCCAGCCCCTCACGCACGCCGCGCGCGCCAAGGTCGTCGTACGCCACGGCAAGAAGCAGCGCGTGGTGCGCCTGATGACCGGCGACCCCTTCCTCTACGCCTCCGGCCCCGAGGAGGCGCAGGCCTGCGTGAAGGCCGGCGTCGGCTTCGAGGTCGTCCCCGGCGTCTCCTCGGTGAGCGCGGTCCCGGCCTACGCCGGCATCCCGCTGACCACCAAGCGCCACCGTGAGATGTGCGTCGTCACGTGCGGCGAGAAGGTCGACTGGAGCGCCTACGCCGACGACCGCACACTCGTCCTGCTCTCCGGCGTCGGCAGCATCGCGGAGACCGCCGCCGCCCTCATCGAGGCCGGCCGCTCGCCGCAGACGCCGGTCGCGATGACCCGCGTCGGCACCACCACCGAGCAGCAGACCCTCATCTCGACGCTGGCCGACATCGGCGCCGACGTCCGCGCGGCGCGCATCGCCCCGCCCGCGATCACCGTCATCGGCGACGTCGTCGACCTGCGCCAGACGCTGTCGTGGTTCGAGACCAAGCCGCTCTTCGGCTGGCGCGCCCTGGTGCCGCGCACCAAGGAGCAGGCCGGCTCGCTGTCGCGCCGCCTGCGCGAGTACGGCGCGGTGCCCGAGGAGGTGCCGACCATCTCCGTCGAGCCCCCGCGCAACCCGCTCCAGATGGACAAGGCAGTGCGCGGCCTCGTCGAGGGCCGCTACGAGTGGATCGCGTTCACCTCGGTCAACGCCGTCAAGGCCGTCCGCGAGAAGTTCGAGGAGTACGGCCTCGACGCCCGCGCCTTCTCCGGCCTCAAGATCGCCGCGGTCGGCGACAAGACTGCCGAGGCCATCGCCGCGTGGGGCCTGCGCGCCGACCTGGTGCCGTCGGGCGAGCAGTCCGCTGCCGGCCTGCTCGCCGAGTGGCCGCCCTACGACGAGGTGCTGGACCCGATCAACCGCGTCTTCCTGCCGCGCGCCGACATCGCCACGGAGAACCTCGTCGCCGGCCTGGTCGACCTCGGCTGGGAGTGCGACGACGTCACCGCCTACCGCACGGTGCGCGCCACGCCGCCGCCGGCGCCGGTGCGCGACGCGATCAAGACCGGCAAGTTCGACGCCGTCGTCTTCACCTCCTCATCGACCGTGCGCAACCTCGTCGGCATCGCCGGCAAGCCGCACCCGTCGACGATCATCGCCGTGATCGGTCCCGCGACCGCGAAGACCGCCGAGGAGCACGGCCTGCGCGTCGACGTCCTCGCGCCCACCCCCGACGTCGAGGTGCTCGTCGACGCGCTGGCCGACTTCGGCTCGGCGCGACGCCTGGCGATGCTGGAGAGCGGCGAGCCCGTCACCCGGCCGAGCGAGCGCACCGCCTCCGGCCGTCGCAAGGCGCGCGCGAAGTGAACGAGGAGCACCGCGAGCTGGAGACGCCGCTCGTCCGCCCGCGCCGCCTGCGTCGTACGCCGGCGCTGCGGCGGATGGTGGCCGAGCACCACGTGGTGCCCAGCTCGCTGGTGCTCCCGGTCTTCGTGCGTGAGGGCCTCGGCGAGCCGCGCCCGATCTCCTCGATGCCGGGCGTCGTCCAGCACTCCCGCGACTCGCTCAGGCGCGCCGTCGCCGAGGCGGCCGAGCTCGGCCTGGGCGGCGTGATGCTCTTCGGCATCCCCGAGCACAAGGACGCGACCGGCTCCGGTGCGATCGACCCGGGTGGCGTGCTGAACCTCGCGATCACCGACGTGGTCGCCGAGGTCGGCGACCAGCTCACGGTCATGTCGGACCTGTGCCTCGACGAGTTCACCGACCACGGCCACTGCGGGCTGCTGACGCCCGACGGCGAGGTCGACAACGACCAGACGCTGGCGGCGTACGCCGAGATGGCGCAGGCCCAGGCGGCCGCCGGTGTCGACATGGTCGGGCCCAGCGGGATGATGGACGGCCAGGTCGCCGTGGTCCGGCAGGCGCTCGACGCCGCGGCGTACAGCCACGTCTCGATCCTGGCCTACTCCGCGAAGTACGCCTCCGCCTTCTTCGGCCCCTTCCGCGAGGCGGTCGACTCCTCGCTGGTCGGCGACCGCAAGACCTACCAGCAGGACCCGGCCAACGCCGTCGAGGGCGTGCGCGAGGCACTGCTCGACGTCGAGCAGGGCGCCGACATCGTCATGGTGAAGCCGGCCCTGGCCTTCCTCGACGTCGTACGCCGGGTGCGCGACGCCGTCGACGTGCCGGTGGCGGCCTACAACATCTCGGGTGAGTACTCGATGGTCGAGGCGGCCGCCGCCAACGGGTGGATCGACCGTGAGGCCGCGATCCTGGAGACCCTGACGTCCATCCACCGCGCGGGTGCCGACGTGATCCTCACCTACTGGGCCTCCGAGGCCGCGCGGCTGCTGCGCCGCTGAGCACGTGCCGCCCTCCCTGGCGGCACATGACATCGCCTTGGCTCACCCTGGCGGCACACGGCATCCGGATGGCTGCTGTGCGTGTCGTCTGCCGCCACCCCGGGCGGTGAGGCCGCCCGGCTGCTGCGTCGCCGAGCCCGGGCTCAGGGGTTGAGCAGAGCCGCCACGCAGGCGTTGAGCGCCGCGAGGTCGAGGGCGGAGATCCCCGAGGCCAGGCACTGCGCCCGGGCCTCCAGCTCGGTGAGCGGTGCGGTGATCGTCTCCGTGGGCAGCGGCAGCGGCGGGAGCGTCGTCGGCAGGACGGTCGGCAGCGTCGTCGGGACGGTCGTCGGGACGACGGTCGGGTCCTTGGTGGGCGTGGACGTCGGCGTCTGGGTCGGCGTCTGCGTCGGGGTGGTGGTCGGCGTCGTCGTCGGCGTGCTCGTCGGCGTCGGCTTCACGGTCGGGGTCGGCTTGTTGCCGCCCTTGTCACCCGGGTCGCGCTTGCCGTCCTTGTCTCCCTTGCCGTCGCGCGAACCGGGGCTCGCCGTGGTGTCGGGCATGATCACGCCCGAGGTCAGCGTGGAGGTCGGCACGGCGCTGAAGTCGCCGTCGAGGTAGGCCTGCATGATCTCCAGCACCAGGTCGACGTAGGCGTTGGAGTGGTTGTAGCGGTAGACCGACGCGCGCTGGCCCTTCTCCTCCGACAGGTCGTCGTCGCCGGAGCAGAGGTAGACGGCCGTCGCGAGCGCGGAGTCGTCGACGTCCTGCGGGTTGCGGGTGCCGTCGCTGTCACCGTCGACGCCCACGACCGACCAGGTCGAGGGGATGAACTGCATCGGCCCGACGGCGCGGTCCCAGCGGGTGTCGTCGTCGTACTGCCCGCCGTCGGTGTCGGCGATGGCCTGGGTGTCGTTCTTGCCGTTGAGGGCGATGCCGTAGATGCCCGGGCGGGCCACGCCCTGGTCGTCGAGGGCGTTGCCGCCGAAGCGGCCGTGGTCGGACTCGACGCGACCGATCGCGGCGATGAGCTCCCACGGCAGGTTGCAGCCGGGGTCGGCCTTGTTGATGACGCCCTCGGCGCGCTGGTAGGCCGAGAGCGCGGCCTGCGGGATGCTGCTGGCCGAGCCGGGGGTGAGGGCGGCGGCGCGGGTCACCGGGTCACCGATGCTGGCCGGCGCCTCGATGGCGGCGGCCGGGAGGACGGTGCCGTCCGGAAGGGTCTTCGAGCCGTCGGGGTCGGCGCTGGCCGACCCGACACCCACGCCGGCCAGGCTGGCCGTCCAGGCGGCGGAGAGCACCGCCAGCGGGATGATCGCGGTCGCGCGGTGCAGCCGGCCGAAGCTCGCCATGTCCTTCATCTCCCCTGGGTCGTCCGGGTGTCATGATGCCCCTTCCGGGCGCACCCACACCTGGTCAACGACGAATCTTCGGTCCACGTTACGCACGAGTTACCTGTGGGCCAAGGCACACGGTCCGCACGCGGGTGCGCACCGACTGGGGATCCTTTGTCCTCCTGCGTGACAATGACCGGGTGACCTCCGCGACGACCACCTCGACGACTGCGGCCAGCGAGGCCCTCTTCGAGCGCGCTCGAGCCGTGACCCCGGGCGGCGTGAACTCGCCCGTGCGTGCCTTCACGGCGGTCGGCGGGACGCCGCGCTTCATCACCTCCGCGTCCGGTGCCTGGCTGACCGACGCCGACGGCAACGACTACGTCGACCTGATCTGCTCGTGGGGCCCGATGCTGCTCGGCCACGCGCACCCCGACGTGCAGGCGGCGGTGGCCGGCGCGGTGGCCCGCGGTACGTCGTACGGCACCCCCACCGAGCCCGAGGTCGAGCTGGCCGAGGAGATCGTCGCCCGCACCCCCGTGGAGCGGGTCCGCTTCGTGTCGTCGGGCACCGAGGCGACCATGTCGGCGATCCGGCTCGCGCGCGGCGCGACCGGTCGCGACCTCGTCGTGAAGTTCGCCGGCTGCTACCACGGCCACGTCGACCCGCTGCTGGCCGAGGCCGGCTCCGGCGTCGCCACGCTCGCGGTGCCCGGCACCAGCGGGGTGCCCGCGAGCTCGGCCGCCGAGACCCTCGTCCTGCCCTACAACGACCGCGACGCCGTCCAGGCGGCGTTCGATGCCCACGGCCCGCGGATCGCCTGCCTGATCACCGAGGCCTTCCCCGGCAACATGGGCGTCGTCCCACCCGCGCCGGGCTTCAACGCCTTCCTCGCCGAGACCTGCCGTGCCCACGGCGCGCTGTTCATCAGCGACGAGGTGATGACCGGGTTCCGCGCCACCGAGCAGGGCGGCTGGGGCCTCGACGGCGCTATCGAGGGCTGGGCGCCCGACCTGATGACCTTCGGCAAGGTGATGGGCGGCGGCTTCCCCGCCGCGGCGTTCGGTGGCCGCGCGGACCTGATGGCCCAGCTCGCGCCGGAGGGCCGCGTCTACCAGGCCGGGACGCTCTCGGGGAACCCGGTGGCCACCACCGCGGGCCTCGCGACGCTGCGCCTGGCCACCCCGGAGGTCTACGCCCAGCTCGACGCCACCGCGCTGACGATCCGCACCGCCGTCGCCGAGCACCTCACGGCCGCGGGCGTCCCGCACGTCGTCCAGGCGGCCGGAACCATGTTCTCGGTCTTCTTCCGCGACGCCGCGGTCCGCGACTTCGCGGAGGCCTCCACGCAGGACACCGCGGCCTACGCCGCCTTCTTCCACTCGATGCTGGACCAGGGCGTCTACCTCCCGCCGTCGGCGTACGAGGCGTGGTTCGTCTCCGCGGCGCACGACGAGCGCGCGGTCGCGACCGTCCTCGACGCGCTCCCGGCCGCGGCGCTGGCCGCCGCGACGGCGGGGGGTCACTGAGATGGCCGAGCAGACCACCGTCCACCTCCTGCGCCACGGTGAGGTCCACAACCCGGAGGGCGTGCTCTACGGCCGCCGTGACGGCTTCCACCTCTCCGCGCTCGGCCACCAGATGGCCCAGCGCATCGCCGAGACCATCGGCGAGCGCGACATCGTCCACATCCGCACCTCCCCGCTCGAGCGCGCGCAGGAGACCGGCGCCCCGCTCGCGCAGGCCCGTGGCCTGACCCCCGTGGTGGACCCGCGCGTGATCGAGTCCACCAACGCCTTCGAGGGCCTCAGCTTCGGCGACGGCGCGATGACGATCATCAAGCGCCCGCGCCTGTGGCGCCACCTCTACAACCCCTTCACGCCGTCGTGGGGGGAGCCGTACGACGAGATCGCCGGGCGCATGGTCGCCGCGATCCACGACGCCCGCGACGCCGCCCGCGGCCACGAGGCGGTCGTGGTGTCCCACCAGCTCCCGATCTGGACGACGCGGCTCTTCCTCGAGAAGCGCAGCTACCTCCACCACCCGAAGAACCGCCAGTGCACCCTCTGCTCGCTCACCAGCATCGTCTTCGACGGCGACCGCCTGGTGCAGGTCCGCTACTCCGAGCCCGCCGGCGACCTGATCCCCGTCGCCGACCGCTCCGCCCCCTTCTCGGCGGGCGGGGCCTCGGAGGGGGAGCGACCCTGACGATGCCGCGCCGCCTCGCTGCGCCCCTCGTGGCGCTCGCCTGCCTGCTCGCGCTGACGGGCTGCTCCGGCCTGTCCGGCACCGGTGAGAAGGGCTACATCTCCGGCACCGGCGTGCCCACCGAGGTGGAGGCGGTGGACCGCGGGGAGCCGATCGAGCTGAGCGGCACCGACCTCGAGGGCGGCGACGTCGACCTCGCAGACCTGCGCGGCAAGCCGGTCGTGGTCAACGTGTGGGCCTCGTGGTGCCCGCCGTGCATCAGCGAGCAGCCCGACCTCAACGAGGCCGTGGGCGAGCTGGGCGACCAGGTGTCCTTCGTCGGCCTCAACATCCGTGACGCCTCGCCCGCGGACGCGCAGGCCTACGTCCGCGACCTCGAGGTGCCCTACCCCTCGATCTACTCCGCCGACGGTGCGGCGCTGCTGCCCTTCGCCGGCACCCTCACGCCCCGGTCGATCCCGAGCACGGTCGTGCTCGACGCCGAGGGTCGGATCGCGGCGTCGGTCAACGGCCGGATCCCCACCACCCAGACGCTCATCTCACTGGTGGAGGCGGTCCTCGATGAGTGACTGGTTCCAGGAGACGGCGCTGTCCGGGTCGATGCTGCTGGCGCTGCCGGTGGCGCTGGCCGCTGGGCTCATCTCGTTCTTCAGCCCCTGCGTGATCCCCCTGCTGCCGGGCTACCTCTCCTACGCCACCGGCATCTCCGGCGGCGACCTCGAGCAGGCCCGCCGCAGCCGGCTGGTGCTCGGCGCGGTCCTCTTCGTGCTCGGCTTCTCGGTGGTCTTCGTCCTCCTCGGCAGCCTCACCGGTGCGGCCGGGGCGTGGCTGTTCACCCACGTCCGCGAGCTCAACCGGGTGCTCGGCGCGATCATGATCCTGCTCGGGATCGCGTTCCTCGGCGCCTTCGGCTTCCTCCAGCGGGACTGGCGCATCCACAAGATGCCTGCCGTCGGCCTGGCCGCCGCCCCGCTGATCGGCTTCCTCTTCGGCCTGGGCTGGACCCCGTGCGTCGGGCCGACGCTCGCGGCCATCAACGTCCTGTCGGTCGGCGAGGGCACCGCCGCCCGGGGAGCCCTGCTCTCGGCCGTCTTCGCGCTCGGGCTCGGGCTGCCCTTCATCGCCGCCGCGCTGGCCTACCGCCGGATGCTCGGCGCCTTCGCCGTCATCCGGCGCCACCAGGTGCTCGTCGTACGCCTCGGCGGCGCGATGATGATCCTCGTCGGCCTCCTGCTCGTGTCGGGCTGGTGGGACGTCGCCGTGCAGTGGCTGCAGCGGCAGGTCGTCAATGAGTTCACGGTGCCGGTGTGACCGATCTCCAGCCCGGCCTCGACCGGCGCTCGTCCGACGACCGCCAGGCCACCTCGCTGCCCAACGACCTGAACGCACGCGAGCTCGCGCGCTGGTCCTGGCGCCAGCTCACGTCGATGCGCACCGCCCTCGTGCTGCTCCTGCTGCTCGCGCTCGCGGCGATCCCGGGCTCGGTGATCCCGCAGGAGGACATCGACTCCCTCGCGGTCTCGCAGTGGCGCGACAACCACCCGCGCCTGGCCCCCATCTGGGACCGGCTCGACCTGTTCTCCGTCTACGGCTCGGTGTGGTTCTCCGCGATCTACATCCTGCTGATGATCTCGCTGGTCGGCTGCATCATCCCGCGCCTGTTCGTCTACGCCCGCGCCCTGCGGGCCCGGCCGCCCCGCGCCCCACGGCACCTCACCCGCCTGCCCGACTCGACGGCGTACACCACCGACGAGGCCCCCGAGGACGTGCTGGCGCGCGCTGCCGACGCCCTGCGGAGCAAGCGGTTCCGGGTGGAGACGTCGACCGAGTCCGACGCGGTGTCCGCCGAGCGCGGCTACCTCCGCGAGGCCGGCAACCTGCTGTTCCACCTCGCCGTGATCGTGGTGCTCGTCGGCGTCGCCGTGGGCAGCCTCTTCGGCTACAAGGGCGGCGTCATCATGCTCAACGGCGAGGACTACGGCTTCTCCAACAACCTCACCCAGTACGACGACTTCGCCCCGGGCTCGCTCTTCGACCCCGACGTGATGGAGCCCTTCTCCTTCAGCATCACCGACTTCCAGGTCGACTGGCTCACCGAGGGCGACCGGGCCGGCATGGCGCGCGAGTTCGTCGCCGAGCTGGCCTACGAGACCGAGCCGGGCGGCGAGACCCAGGACTACGACCTGAGGGTCAACCACCCGCTGACCATCGGCGGCACCGACATCTTCCTCATCGGCCACGGCTACGCCCCGGTCATCACGATCCGCGACGGCGAGGGCGAGGTCACCAAGTCCGGCCCCGTGGTGTTCCTGCCGACCAACGGCCAGACCTTCGAGTCCTTCGGCGTGGTCAAGGCCCCCTTCGCCCAGCCCGAGCAGATCGGCCTCGAGGGCACCTTCTACCCGACCTTCGCGATGGGCCGCGACGCCGACGGCAACCTCACCATGCCGTCGTCGATCTTCGGATCCCTGGGCGACCCGCTGGTCTCGATGAGCCTGTGGACCGGTGACCTCGGCATCGACGACGGCTCTGCCTCGTCGGTCTACGTCCTCGACAAGGCCGACGCGACCCAGGTCCTGAAGGACAACGGCCAGCCGTTCCGGATGGACCTGCGGCCCGGCGACACCGTGACCCTGCCCGACGGGCTCGGCACGGTGACGTTCGACGGTGTGCAGCGCTGGAACAAGATCCAGATCAGCCGCAGCCCCGGCAAGCTGGTCGCGCTCGGTGGCGTGGTGCTCGCCCTGATCGGCCTGCTGGGCTCGCTCTTCATCCGCCCCCGCCGGATGTGGGTGCGCGCGCGCAGGCAGGACGACGGAACCACCCGGGTCGAGGTGGCGCGGCTGGACCGGTCGTCCGGGGGAGACCCCGAGGACGGCGCGGCCGAGCTCGCCGAGATCGTGGCATCACTGCAGGCCCCCGCGGGCGCGCAGCCGACCAGCAGCAGGAGCAGGAAGGAGCAGTCGTGACCGACGCACAGTGGGAGGTCTTCAGCTACCAGGGCGTGATCGCCGCGGCGGTGCTCTACTTCCTCGCGATGCTGGCCTACTTCTTCGAGCTGGCGGGCCTGCGGAGCGTGGCGAAGGACGAGGAGGTCACGGACCAGCGCACCGCCATGGCCGGCCGCCTGGCCCTGGTGCTGTCGATCTTCGGCGTGGTGGTCCACCTCGTGGCGCTCGTCGCCCGCGGGCTCGCCGCCGACCCCAACCGGGTGCCGTGGGGCAACATGTACGAGTTCACGATCTCCGGCACCTTCGTGGTGGCGCTGATCTTCGTGCTCTCGACGCTGCGCCTCGACATCCAGTGGCTGGGCCCCCTCGTCTCCACCTTCGTCGTGGCGGCGCTGATGGCGGCGTTCCTCGGCCTGGACGACGCGGTCCTGCCGCTCCCGGACGCGCTGAACTCGCCGTGGCTGGTGATCCACGTCGTCTCGGCCGTGATCTCGACCGGCGCCTTCACCATCGGCGCGCTGCTCTCGGTCCTCTACCTCGTCAAGGCCCGCTCGAGCGCGACCACGGGCTACCTGGCCCGCGTGCCCGAGCCCAAGGTCCTCGACCGGCTGTCCTACCGGATGCACGCCTTCGGGTTCCCGGTGTGGACCTTCGCGGTGCTCATCACCGGCCCGATCTGGGCGCACCAGGCGTGGGGCGCCTACTGGAACTGGGACCCCAAGGAGGTGTGGGCCTTCATCACCTGGGTGGTCTACGCCGCCTACCTGCACGCCCGCGCGACGGCGGGCTGGCGCGGGCGCAACGCCGCGATCCTGGCGCTGGTCGGTGCCGCGACGCTGTGGTTCAACTTCATCGGCATCAACTTCTTCAGCAGCTCCAGCCAGCACTCCTACGCCGAGGGCGCAGGGGCGGAGCGCTCAGTCGTCCTCCGGGTCGCGGCGGCGCCGGTCGAGTCCCCGGAGGAAGTCCGGGTCGTCGTCGGGGCCGACCACCCGCGGCGGTGACGCACCGCCGCTGCCGCCGTCGAGGCGGCGCAGGGCGAGCTTGACCAGCACCCACACGACGACCGCGATCGCGGCCACCACGAGCAGCACCTTCAGCATTCCTCCAATGTAGTCAGGTCCACCTAGGCTGGTCGCCGTGAAGGAGTTCGTGGTCTACACCGCCCTGCGGATCGTGCTGTTCCTCGCCTCGTTCGGCATCGTCATCGGACTGATGGCACTGGTCCTCGGCGGGCGCTACAACCTGTTCTGGGCGGTCGTGCTCGCGTTCCTGATCTCCGGGATCGCGTCCTACTTCGTCCTCGACCGCCAGCGCGAGGCGTTCGCCCGGCGCGTCGAGGAGCGGGCCGCCCGCGCGGCCGCCGCCTTCGAGGAGCGCAAGGCCCGCGAGGACCACGACGACCACGAGGACCCGCGCTGACCCTCCTCTGGGCCCGTGCTCAGAAGCCCGTCAGGCTGTACGCCGGCTCGCTGAGGTCCGCCATCGCTGCGAAGCGGCGTACGGCCTCCTCCGAGCCCGCCAGGCGTCCGGCCCGGTGCAGCTGCCGCACCGGCACGCCACCGAGGTAGAGCGAGCCCAGCGTCTCGGCGTCCAGGCGTACGTCGGGTGCGTCGTCGGTGCGCACGACCGTCGCGGTGCCGTCGGCCGTCGTGACCGCGAAGCGTCCCGCCGCGTGGCCCTGCGGGTCGTCGACCTCGAGCACGACCGAGCCGTCGGCGGCCCAGGGGCGGGCGGCGAGGGCGCGGGGGACGTCGAGCACCCGCAGCCAGAGGAACTCCTGGACCTCGGTCGTGCTCACCCGGTTGAGGTCGGTGAGGGCCCACATGAGCGGGTCCTCGGGGTGGAACAGGTTGAAGGTGACCTTGGCGGTCTGGTCCATGTGGCCGAGGAAGGACCAGAGCGCGAGCTGGGCCTGTGGCGTGAGCGCCACCATCTCGTCGACCTTGACCGTCTTGTCCTCGCCGGGCTTCCAGATGGCGAATCCGTCGACCGTGCCGCTCGCGTCGAGGTGCACCGTGACCCGGATCTTGCGGTTGGCGCCGCCGCTGCTGGGGTCCCAGGCGCCGGTGTGCATGTCCTCGTAGGGGGCCGGCCAGTCCACCGAGCCGCGCTGGCGGGCGTGGAAGGTGTCGAAGACGGCCTTGACGTGCGGCCACGCGTCAGCGGGCTCGAGCAGCTCGACGCGGCCGGGATCGACGACGTCGCGGAGGTCGAAGCCGGGCGTGGTGTCGACGGTGACGCCGGTGCGGAAGGTGGCCGGGCCGAAGCCCCAGCGGCCGTAGATGGTGGCCTCGGCCGCGGTCAGCGCCGCCATCGGCACGCCCTGGGCGACGGCGTCGGCGAGGTCGTCCTCGATGAGCCGGCGCAGCAGGCCCCTGCGGCGGTGGGCCGCGCTGGTGGTGACGTCGGTGATCATCCGCAGCGGCAGCAGCTCGCGACCGGCATTGAGGGTCTTGTCGAAGCTGGCGTAGGTGGCGACGGGCATGGGACCGGAGCCGAGCTCGCCCTCGGGCAGCCAGGCGCCGCGGACGGCCACGTCGTCGGCGCGGTAGTGCCTCACCCAGCGCTCGACGCTGTCGTCCTCGGGCCGGTCCTCGCGGAAGCCACGCAGGACCGCCTCGATCCACCCGCGACGGCGGGCGGCCGCGGCGGGGGAGTCGTCGGAGAAGTCGAGGAGGGCGAAGTCGTAGTCCACCCGTCCACGCTAGTGAGCGTCGCCCGGACGGGCCACCGGATTGTTTCTCGCTGGTCGAGTGCCGAGCGAGGGACGAGCGAGGTGTATCGAGACCTACGCCAGCAGCAGTGGCGCGGCCACGAGCACCGACCACAGCAGCTCGGAGGCGCCCGTGGCCGCGAGGACCGGGATGAGGGCGGGCCCCGTGGCGCCGCCGAGGACGGCCCGGGTCGGGACCGCCGCGCGGGCCAGGAAGCCGAGCCCGATGAGCGCCCACCACGTCGTGGCGGCGGCGACCGCGACGACCGCAGCCGCCGCGACCAGGACCAGGAAGGCGTAGAGGTGGCGCGTGCGCTCGTCGCCGAGGCGTACGGCCAGGGTGCGCTTGCCGGCCACGGTGTCGGTGGGGATGTCGCGCAGGTTGTTGGCGACCAGGATCGCGCAGGCCAGGGCGCCGATGCCGACCCCGGCGTAGAGCGCCGCCCACTCCCAGGTCTGCGTCTGGACGTAGGTCGTGCCGATCACGGCCACGAGGCCGAAGAAGACGAAGACCATGACCTCGCCGAGCCCGAGGTAGCCGTAGGGCTTGTCGCCGCCGGTGTAGAACCACGCCGCCACGACGCACACCAGGCCCACCGCCACCAGCCACCAGGCGGTCGTCGCGGCGAGGACCAGCCCGGCCGCGGCGGCCACGCCGAACGCGGCGAAGGCCGCGGTCTTCACCGCTGCCGGTGTCGCCGCACCCGAGCCCACCAGTCGCATCGGCCCGACCCGGTCGGCGTCGGTGCCGCGGATGCCGTCGGAGTAGTCGTTGGCGTAGTTGACCCCGACCTGGAGCGCGAGGCTGACGACCAGGGCCAGCAGCGCCTTCCACCACACCGCCTGGTCGGCGTACGCCGCGACGCCGGTGCCGGCGAGCACGGGGGCGACGGCGGCGGGGAGGGTGCGGGGCCGGGCGCCGGCGAGCCAGTCAGCGGTGGAGGTCACCGGTGGATTCTGGCAGGGGGCCGTCCGGCTCCATCGGCAAGGGCTCCTGCGAGAGCGCGACGTCCGCGGGCTCGGGTCCGCCCGCCCGCGCGTCGGCGAGGACGTCGGCCGGGACGTGCTGCTCGAGGAAGCGTCGCCCGGAGTGCGCCGAGGCATGGAGGCCGACGGCGCCGACCGTGACGATCGCCGCGATGGTGAGCCACCCGAAGGCTCCCCACTCCATCGCGAGGAAGCCGTAGGCCGCGGGCGCCCAGAACCGGCCGAGCGTGCCGCCGAGCTCGGAGACGCCCTGGTAGTCGCCGCGACGGCGGGGGTCCATCAGCTCGGCCTCCAGCGTCCAGCCCGAGGCGGAGAGGAAGAGCTCGGCCCAGGTCAGGACGATGTGGCCGACGAAGAACAGCACGATGGTGAGCCAGCCGGTCGTCTCGTGGGTGGCCAGCGTGACGAGGCAGGTCAGCACGAAGAACAGCGTCGAGAGGCGTACGGCGCGCAGGGCGGTCTCGACGTCGCGGATCCCGCGGGAGGCCAGTCGCGGGAGGACGATGCACATGACCGTGTTGGTGCCGAAGAGCACCGCGACCAGCACCTTCGGGGCGTCGGTCTCGGTCACCAGCCACACGGGGATGACCGTGTGCAGCAGCACCTGGTTGGTCCACATGACGCCCGTGAAGAACGTGACCGCGATCCAGCTGCGGTTGCGGATGGCGGGGATGCCCTCGGGCTTCACGCGCGGCTCGGAGCTGCGTACGTCGTGGGTGGCGTCGGGCAGGCGGGGGATCGCCGCGCTGTTGAGGAGGAACAGCACCGCGCTCACCAGCGGCGCCCACCGCAGGGCCTCGGTGCCGAAGGCGATCGCGCCCACGCCGAGGAAGGCGCCGATGCTGAAGCCGACGTTGAGCGCGGAGTAGAGGTAGGCGCGCGACTCCACCCGCTCCGCCGGCGGCAGGATGTCGATGACGTAGGCGCCGTGCGCGGTGCCGCCCAGGGTGCCCGCGACCTCCATCGCGACGGCGAGCGCGACGTACTCGGGGAAGCTGTCGATGAAGGGCCACGCGAGGAACAGGGCGCCCTGCACCGCCGCGGAGAGGGTCCACATCCGCTTGGGGCCGAAGTGGTCGACCAGCTTGCCCATCGGCACCGCGACGATGAAGCTCGCGACCGCCGCGATGGTCAGGCCGATGCCCACCTCGGCCAGCGAGAGCCCGACCACCAGGGTGAAGAAGACCGCCGACCCGGCGAGGAAGGTGCCGTCACCGGAGGCGAAGAGCAACGACTGGATCGACAGCCGCCGGGCCAGGGTGGACGGGGGCGTGGCGTAGTTCTTCAGGGCGGTGAGCATCGCCGGTCATCCTCTCCCGCAGGGGCGCCGGGCGTCCTGTCATTTACCCGTCCCGGGAGTCGTCCTCGTCACGTCCCTCGGCCATCCGCCGGGTGTCGCGCCGGATGCCCTCGGCCCGTCGCTTCTCGAACATGAGGATGGCCACGACCACGCCCGTCGTCACCAGGACGACGAGCACGAGCCGGAAGAGGTCCACGCTAGGCCCCCGGCACCACGCGCAGGTCGCGGTCGGCACCGTCACCGAGGGCCCGCAGGGCCTCCTGGTAGGCCTCGCTGTCGTGGGCGGCGCGGGCGGCCTCCACCGACTCGAACTCGATGACGACGGTGCGCGTCTGCTCGCCCTGCTCGTAGGTCACCTCGGGGTTGCCGCGCGCGAGGAACCGGCCGCCGGCCTCGCGGATGGCCGGCCCGGCCAGCTCGGCGTACGCCGCGACCTTGGCGGGGTCGTGCACGGCCTTGTAGACGCAGATCCAGTAGGCACTCATGACCCAGAGCCTACGGAGCACTAGCGTTCGGCGTGTGAGTCACCTCCGGCCCTCGGACGAGCCCTCGGTCGCGATCAGGCAGCTGTCGCGCTGGCTCGAGGCCGACACCCCCGCCCCGCTGCTGATCGAGACCTCCGGCTCCACCGGCCGGCCCAAGGGCGTCGTGCTGCCCCGCCGGGCCGTCCTCGCGAGCGTGGAGGCGTCCGCCCGCAGGCTGGGCGCGTCGGGCCGCTGGCTGCTGGCGCTGCCGTCGTCGTACGTCGCCGGGGTGCAGGTCATCGTGCGCTCGCTGGTGGC
The DNA here is from genome assembly GCA_964021995.1 of Nocardioides furvisabuli. Classification (GTDB taxonomy): domain Bacteria; phylum Actinomycetota; class Actinomycetes; order Propionibacteriales; family Nocardioidaceae; genus Nocardioides; species Nocardioides furvisabuli_A. The sequence goes on from CAXHZJ010000020.1 coordinate 31,175, forward strand.
CGGTCACGAGCCGGTCGTCGTCGACGGCCTCGACGTCGGTCGTGCCTCGGCCGCCCACCACGGCGACACCCCGACCTTCGTCTCCCTCGTCCCGACCCAGCTCCACCGGATCATGACCGACCCCGACCAGGTGGCGGCGCTCGCGCGGTGCCACACGGTGCTGGTCGGCGGGGCGGGGCTCGACCCCGACCTGCGCCGGCGCGCCGAGGACGCGGGCGTCCGGCTGGTCTCGACCTACGGCTCCTCGGAGACGGCCGGCGGGTGCGTCTACGACGGCGTGCCGCTCGACGGCGTGGCGGTGACCCTCGGCGCGGAGGGGCGCATCCGCATCGGCGGCCCCACGCTGTTCAGCCACTACGACAACGATCCCGGGCTGACCGCCGAGACCGTCGTGGACGGCTGGTACGTCACCTCCGACGCGGGCCGCTTCGACGAGGACGGACGCCTCCAGGTCCTCGGTCGCGTCGACGACGTCGTCATCAGCGGAGGGGTGAAGATCCCGCTCACCACGGTCGCCGAGCGGCTGCGCCGCCATCTGCTGGTGCAGGAGGCCGAGGTCTTCGGCGTGCCCGACCCCGAGTGGGGGCAGAAGCTCGTCGCGGTGCTCGTCGGCACCGCCCACGACGCCGAGCTGCGCGACTGGATCAGCGCCGAGCACCCGCGCTCGTGGGCCCCGCGCGAGTTCCGCTGGGTCGAGCAGCTGCCGCTGCTGCCCAACGGCAAGGTCGACCGCCAGGCCGTCCGGGCCGGCCTGTGATGCGCGACCTCCACGTCTTCGCGATCGGTCTGCGCACCCGTTTCCGCGGGATCACCGTGCGGGAGGGAGTGCTCCTGCGCGGCGAGGCCGGCTGGGGGGAGTGGTCGCCCTTCCTGGAGTACGACGACGCCACCGCACGGCCGTGGCTGGCGGCCGCCCGCGAGGCCGCCGACGTGGGCTGGCCGGCGCCGCTGCGCGACGGCGTGCCCGTCAACGTCACCGTCCCCGCCACCGATCCGGAGCGGGCGCACGCGATCGTCACCGCCGGCGGGTGCCGCACCGCCAAGGTCAAGGTCGCCGAGCGCGGCCAGGTGCTCGCCGACGACCTGGCCCGGGTCGAGGCCGTCCGCGACGCCCTCGGCGCCGACGGCCTCCTCCGCGTCGACGCCAACGGTGCCTGGGACGTCGACGAGGCGGTCCGGGCGATCGCCGCCCTCGACCGTGCCGCCGGCGGGCTGGAGTACGTCGAGCAGCCGGTCGCCTCGGTCGAGGACCTCGCCGTCGTGCGCCGCCGCGTCTCGGTCCCGATCGCCGCCGACGAGTCGATCCGGCGTGCCGAGGACCCCTACCGCGTGCGTGACCTCGAGGCGGCCGACATCGCGGTGCTCAAGGTGCAGCCGCTGGGCGGCGTACGCGCCTGCCTGCGGATCGCCGAGGACATCGGGTTGCCCGTGGTGGTCTCCAGCGCCATCGAGTCCAGCGTGGGCATCGCCGCCGGGGTCGCCCTCGCGGCCGCCCTCCCCGAGCTCCGCCACGCCAGCGGGCTCGCCACCGTGCAGATGCTCACCGGTGACGTCGTGGCGCGACCGCTGCTGCCGGTCGGCGGCATGCTGGCAGTCGCCCGCCCCGACGTCGACGAGGCCGCCCTGGCCGGGGTCACCGCCGCCGACGACCGCGTCGCCCACTGGCGCGCGCGGCTGGCGTCGGTAGGGCAGGATCCCCGGACATGACCACCCCGTCGACCGCGCTCGCCCGCACCGTCGTGACCGCGCTCCGCGGGTCCGGGGTCCGCGAGGTGGTGCTCGCGCCCGGCTCGCGCAACGCGCCGCTCTCCTTCGCGCTCTACGACACCGCGCAGGCGGGCGGCCTGCGGCTGCACACGCGCATCGACGAGCGCACGGCCGGCTTCCTCGCGCTCGGCCTCGGCAAGGTGACCGGGCGCCCGGCCGCCGTGGTCTGCACGTCCGGCACGGCAGTCGCCAACCTGCTGCCCGCTGTGGTCGAGGCCGCGCACGCCGGCGTACCGCTCGTGGTCGTCACCGCCGACCGTCCGGCGAGGCTGCGTGGCACCGGCGCCAACCAGACCACCGACCAGGTCGGCATCTTCGGCGCCTTCGCCCCCACGCTCGACGTCGCGGCGGCGGACCTCGACGAGCTGCTGGCCTTCGTCCGCACCCACGCGTGGGTGCGACCTGTCCACCTCAACGTCCAGCTCGACGACCCGCTGCTCCCCGACGACGGGGGCTGGGACGGCGGGGACGTGCCCACGTGGGTGGTCACCCTCGAGGCGCCCGACCGGGACGTGGCCGAGCTCGCGCCGGGCCCCCGCACGGTGGTGGTCGCCGGCGACGACGCCGGCCCGCCGGCCCGCCAGCTCGCGGAGAGCGGCAGCTGGCCGCTGCTGGCCGAGCCGTCCAGCGGCTGCCGCACCGGCGACACCGTGATCCGCACCTACCGACTCCTGCTCGGCACCGCCCTGGGTGACCGGGTCGAGCGCGTGGTGGTGTTCGGCCATCCGACCCTGTCCCGCCCGGTGTCCCGGCTGCTCGCCCGTGACGACGTCGAGGTGGTGTCGGTCCGGCACCGCGGCACCTGGCCGGACCGGCCCTTCGCGGTGTCGGGTGAGCACGACGGTGCCCGGGTCGCGGTCGCCGACGACCCGGCCTGGCTGGAGGAGTGGCAGCTCGCCGACCGGTCCGTCGGCCGGAAGCTCGACCGGCTCCTCGCCGCCGAGCCCGACCTCACCCCGCACGAGGTGGCGGGCGCGGTCAGCCGTGCGGTTCCCCCGGGAGGGCTGCTCGTCGTCGGTGCCTCGAACCCCGTACGCGACCTCGACCTGATGGTCGCGCCGTACGAGGTGGGCGGGCGCCGCAAGGTGATCGCCAACCGCGGCCTGGCCGGCATCGACGGCACCACCAGCACCGCGATCGGCGCCGCGCTGGGCCGGCCGCAGTCCTCGCGCGCGATCGCGCTGGTCGGGGACGTGACCTTCCTGCACGACACGACGGGACTGTTCCTCGGGCCCCGCGAGGAGCGTCCCGACCTCACGATCGTCGTGGTCAACGACGACGGGGGATCGATCTTCGCCACCCTCGAGCAGGGGGCAGCCGCGCACGCCGACCGTTTCGACACCCTCTTCGGCACCCCGCACGGCGTCGACCTCGCCAGCCTCTGCGCCGGCGCCCGGATCCCGCACCTGCGCGCGGAGAGCCTGCCGGAGCTCGAGCAGGCGCTGGGCTCGCCGAACGGCGGCATCGAGGTCGTCGAGGCGCGCGTACGCCGCGACAACCGCCGCGAGCTGGACGAAAAGATCCGCGCGCTGACCCCCTGAAGCAGGGGGCCAACGCGCGGATCGTGATCGTGCGTCGTCGTGCTCAGCCGATCAGGCCTGCGGGGTCTCCCACACGCGGACCCAGTCGACGTACATGTGCTGCGGGAGCTTCTTGTCGTTCATCTCCAGCGCCTCGTAGTCGGAGGCCAGCAGGCTCAGGATGAGGTACTGGCGCTCCTTGGAGACGTGGGCCGACGTGCGCCAGGTCTCCTTGCCGTCGATGTAGAAGACGATCTTCTTCGGGTCCCACTTGACCGAGAACACGTGGTAGTTCTTCGACCAGCCGTCCTTCTTGTTCTTCAGGAACGACTTCGAGTCCTTGATCCACGAGCCCGTCTTGATGAGCTTGTTGCCCTTGTACCAGTGGATGAAGCTCGTCAGGCCGCCCTGCGGGTGCTTGTCACCGAAGTACTCGATGACGTCGATCTCGTGGCCGGCGCTGTTCGGGCTGTTCTCGTCGATCGGCTGCGACCAGAAGCTGGCGTGCTGGCCCTGGCTCTTGTTCATCTTGATGCGGGCGGCGGCGACGCCGTACTTGAAGCTGAAGCCGTCCTTGCTGCCGACGTGGCCGTTGAGGCGGTAGGCGATCCGCTTCTTCAGCTTGCGCGACTTCGCCAGGCACTTGCCCTTGGCCTCGCGGTCCTTGATGACGCTCAGGCGCAGCGCGCCCGAGCCGACCTTGACGGCCTTCGGGTCACCCTTGGAGCAGGCCCGCTTGCTGGTGGGCTCGTAGTCCTGGCCGCGCATGCTCCACACGGGGTTCAGGGTGCCGCCGGAGAACTCGTCGCTGAAGGTCGGGACCAGCCACTGCGTGGTGTCGGCGCTGTCGCTGGTGACGGCCTTGAGGCCCTTGTACTTCTGGGCGACGACCCGGTAGGCCAGGGGCGCGCCGCCCTTGGAGACGGCGGCGGAGAAGTGGGCGCGGCCCGACTTCTCCTGCTTGGCCTTGCCGACCTTCTTCCACGACGAGCCGTTGAGCTGCTGGAGGATCACCGGGCGGCCGACCTTGACCGGCTTGATGGTGGCGGAGACGGCGGCCTTGGCCGAGTTGGCGCTGGCGGTGCGCTTGCCCTGCTGGACGATCTGGGGAAGCACCTCCAGCGAGATCTTCTGGTTCGCCTTCTTCGTCACCGCGACCGACGCGGAACGCGTCGTGGAGTCGGTGGCCGACCCGGTCTCGGTCGACAGGAGCAAGGACGCGGGCAGGAGCAGCGCGGCGACGCTGCCTGCGAGCACGCGGCGTGCAGACATGTGAACTCTCTTCGTCTCGGGTGCGATTCGGTGTTTCCCCCAGGGCACTCCACCCAGTCGGGAGCAGGTCACACCTTAACCTTGCGTCCCACCCGTCGGGCGATTCCCCGCAGGTTGGGCCGGGCCTATTCTGGTCGTGTGCAGATCACCAAGCTCGGCCACGCGTGCGTCCGGGTCCGGGGTGACGGCGGTGTCGTCGTGATCGATCCGGGCGTCTTCACCGACCCCTCCGCGCTCGACGGCGCCGACGCGGTGCTCCTCACCCACGAGCACGCCGACCACGTGCACGCCGACCACCTGCGCGGGCGGGACGTGCCGATCTGGACCATCGCCGCCGTGGAACGCCTGCTGCGCGATCAGGCGCCCGACGTGGCCGCGCGGGTCACGGTCGTCCGTCCCGGCGACCGCCTCGAGGTCGCCGGCACGGCGGTGGAGGTGGTCGGCGAGAAGCACGCCGTGATCCATCCCGACTACGACCGTTTCGACAACTCCGGCTACGTCCTGGAGTCGGACGGCACCAGCGTCTACCACCCCGGCGACGCCCTCACCCCGCCCGGACGGCCCGTCGACGTGCTGCTGGCGCCGGTGAGTGCTCCGTGGCTGAAGGTGTCGGAGGCCGTCGACTTCGTGCGCGAGGTGGGCGCGCCCACCTCGCTCGGCATCCACGACCGTGTCTACAGCGACGTCGGCCTCGACATGGTGGCCTCGCACATGGCCAACCTGCTGCCCGCCGGGCAGTCCTTCGAGCGCCGCGAGCCCGGCCAGCGCCTCTGACAGCGCGCGCTCCGGTGCGGGTCAGCCGGCGCTGAGCGCGTCGCGGACCGGGACGAACTTCGCCTGGGACTCCGCGAGCTCGGCCTCGGGGTCGGAGCTGGCGACGATGCCGCACCCGGCGAAGAGGCGTACGCCCTCCTCGATGACCATCGCCGAGCGCAGCGCGATGCCCCACTCGCCGTCGCCCGAGGCGTCCATCCAGCCGACGGGGCCGGCGTAGCGGTCACGCGGCATGCCCTCGACCTCGTCGATCAGCCGGATCGCGGCGGGTGTCGGGGTGCCGCCGACGGCGGCCGACGGGTGCAGCGACTCCGCGAGCTCCAGCGACGTCGCCTCGTCGTGGACGACCCCGTTGACGTCGGTGGCCAGGTGCATCACGTTGGGCAGGTGGAGGACGAACGGCGCCTCCGGCACGTTCATCGACGAGCAGTGCGGCTCCAGCGCGTCGGCGACCGAGCGCACGGCGTACTCGTGCTCCTCGAGGTCCTTCGACGAACGCGCGAGCGTGGCGGCGAGCGCCAGGTCGCGATCGTCGTCGCCCGTACGCCGGATCGTGCCGGCCAGCACGCGCGAGGTCACCAGGCCGCGCTCGCGGCGCACCAGCATCTCCGGGGTGGCGCCGAAGATGCCGTCGACGTGGAAGGTCCAGCACATCTCGTAGTGCTCGGCGAGGCGGAGCAGCGGCCAACGCACGTCGAGGGGGACGTCCGTGGTGGCGATCAGGTCGCGGGCCAGGACCACCTTCTCCAGGTCGCCCGCCCCGATGCGGCCGACCGCCTCCGCGACGACCGACATCCACTCCTCGCCGTTGAGCGCGCCGTCGGAGAAGACCAGGCCCACGGGCGGGTCGGGCGGCGTGGCGGGGGCGAGCACCGGCTCCTCGACCGAGACCGTGGTGAGCCAGGTGCGGTCACCGCGCCGACCGACGACGACCTGCGGGATCACCAGCACCGACTCGCCGGGCTCGTCGGCGAACGCGAAGGCGCCGAAGCACACCAGCCCGGTGCCGGGCTCGTTGACGCTGTCGTCGACCTCGGCGCGCGCGACGGTCTCGGACCACCACTTCACCGCGTCGCTGAACCGGGTGTGCCCGGAGGTCTCCAGGCGTGCCGCGACTCCCCAGCCCACCAGGCCCTCGCCGCGGCGCAGCCAGCTGACCGGCTCCTGCCGCGGCAGCAGGTCGAGGAGCGGGAGGTCCGCCAGGTCCACCGGGACGGTGCGCACGACGAGGGGCGCGGCTGGTCCGGGGACGGCGGCGGACGCGGGGGTCGTCACGAGGCGGCAGCCTACGCCGGTGGTCCGAACCGCCTGCGCGCAGATGGCGCAAAGCGTGAACAGGACGGCTGGTGCTGACCTAGGTTGCGGCGGTACACCAGGGAGTGAAGGGGACACCCGTGCCTGCTCAGGAATCGCCGCTCACGCGGCTCACGCGCCACGCCCGCGCCCGCGCCCTCGAGGTCGCGGTCGCCGAGCCGAGCGGTGCGTCCTGGTCGACGCTGACCTGGAACGAGCTCTACCGCCGTGTCATCGACGGCGCCGCCGGCATGATCGAGGCCGGGGTCAACCCCGGCTCCGTCGTCGTGATCCGGGTGCCCACCGGCATCCGGCTGCTCGAGCTCGAGCTCGCCACGCGCATCGCCGGTGCCGTGCCGCTGCTGCTGCCCGAGCACCTCGACCCGGCGGAGGTCGCGCGGCTCCTCGACGAGATCGAGGTGCGCCTGGTGATCGTCGACGACGAGAGCCGCCTGGCCCTGCTGCGCCGTGCGGTGCTCGCCGAGGCGCAGCTCTTCGAGTGCGACGACCGGTCCTGGGAGCGGTTGCGTGGCATGGGCCTCGAGCGCCGCAAGCGCCAGCCCGACGTGCTGGGCTGGGTGGACGGCGTACGTGCCGGCTCCCCGAGCAGCGCCGTGCTCGGCCTGCCGCGCGAGAAGGGCCCGGCCTGGCTCTTCCGTCCGGAGTCGTCCGGCGCGCTGTCCGACCTGACCGCCGACGACGTGGTCGTGCTCACCGGCGAGGCCACCGACCGCTTCACCACCGTCGTGCGTGACGCCCACCTCGGCGCCGGCTGCACCCTGGTCTGGGTCGAGGGTCCCGAGCGGCTCGAGGCGGCGCTCGCGCAGTTCTCGCCCACCCACGTCCTGCTCGACCACGCCGCCGCCCGGGTCCTGGAGGACCTCATCGAGGTGGGCACCGTCGACGGCGCCCCCTGGCACCAGACTCCGCGGGACGTCCTCGAGGCGACCTCGGCGCGGGTGGCCGAGGCCCGGCTGGGATCACGTGGCCGCAAGCTGGCTGACGAGGTCTCGGCCCTCGTGCCGTGGTGGGGAGGTCGGGTGCGGGTGCTCGCCCTCGACGTGCGGGTGAACCGCACGATCAGCGGCCTGGCCACGACGCTGGGCTTCCGCATCGGTCGCATCGCCCACCACCCCGCGGTCCGGCTGGACCTGGCCCGGGAGCACGCGGTGGTGGACGTCCCCGCCGCGCCGACGGCCGAGGCTGCCTCGGAGGTGCTGCCCCGGCGCGGTGGCCGGACCAGCGACCTGGACAGCGCCTTCTCCCTCGCTGGCACACCCGGGAGCTGAGGTCAGGAGCGGTAGACGATCACCTTGTCGCCGAGCCTGACCTGGTCGAACAGCCACGCCACCGCCGCCCGGTCGCGGACGTTGACGCACCCGTGCGACGCCCCGTTGTAGCCGTTGGCGGCGAAGTCGGGGGAGTAGTGCACGGCCTGCCCGCCCGAGAAGAACATCGCGAACGGCATGGGGGTGTCGTAGAGGCTCGAGACGTGGTCGCGCGACTTGCGGAACACCGCGAACGCACCCTCGCGCGTCGGCAGCTCGTCGGAGCCGAACCGCACCTCCACGGTCCTCAGCACCACGCCGTCGACCACCCAGCGCAGCGAGCGCGACGACTTGTCGACGCACATGGCGCGGCCCGTCGTGCAGCGCGGGTCGAGGGCGGGACCCTGCGGCACGATGTTGAACAGCTCGGCCTTCGTGGGGGCGCTGGTCATGTCCTCGAGGCGCGTCAGGGTGCGGCGGTCGACCTGGCCGGTGACCGGGATCCGGCGCTTGGCCTGGAAGCCCTTCACGGCCTCGACGGTCGAGCGGGCGTAGCGGCCCGTCACCCGGCCGTCGTACCACCTGACCTGCTTGAGCCGCGCCTGCACCTGGCGCACCCGCATCCCGGTGTCGCCGCGCTCGAGCAGCGGTCGGCCGGGGGTGTAGATGTTGTGCAGAGCCTCGGTGGTGGGCTCGGTGGTGAGCGAGACGACCTTGAGCCAGGTGCGCTCGTCGACGACGCCGTCGGCGGTCCAGCCGCGGCGCCGCTGGAACGTCGCGACCCCGGCGCGGGTCTCCTCGTCGAAGCGGCTGGTCACCACCTCGGAGTGCAGGTCCAGCTGGTGGAGCCGGCTCTGCAGCACGCGCACCCGCCAGCCCTTGTCGCCGGGACGCATGGGCTCGAAGCCGCGCGCCGACGCGCCGGTCGACGGAGCCGCGGCCGAGGGGGACGACCCGACGGCGGTGAGCACCGCGACGGCGCACAGCAGGGCGAGCAGGACGGCGACGAGGCGCGACGAGGCGTACGGCGTGTGGTGCGGCATGAGGTTCCTCCCCCGGGGAGCCGTCGACCGAGTGGTCGACGCGTCGATCATAAGGACGCGCACGGACACCCCCGCGTTGCACGGCCTCAGGCTGGGACGCCTACGCTCGGCGCGTGGCCCGCGCTGACCTGGACAAGCAACCGACCGACGTACGTCGCATGTTCGACACCGTCGCCAAGCGCTACGACCTCACCAACGACCTCATGACCGCCGGGATCCAGCGCAGCTGGCGACGCTCGATGGTCGCCGCCGTGGCGCCGCGCAGCGGCGACCTGGTGCTCGACCTCGCCGCGGGCACGGGGTGCTCCAGCGAGCCCTTCGCCGCCCACGGCGCCACTGCGGTGCCGTGCGACTTCTCCGTCGGGATGCTGCAGCAGGGCCGCAAGGACCGCCCGGGCCTGCCCTTCGTGGCCGGCGACGGCACGCGGCTGCCGTTCCTCGACGACACCTTCGACGCCGTGACCATCTCCTACGGCCTGCGCAACTTCGTCGACCCCGTCAAGGGCCTGCGGGAGATGCTGCGCGTCACCCGCCCCGGGGGCCGGCTCGTCGTGTGCGAGTTCAGCACCCCGACCAACGGCGCGTTCCGGTCGCTCTACATGGACGGCTTCATGCGCGCGCTGCCGCGGATCGCGTCGGTGACCGCCAGCGCGAGCGACGCCTACGTCTACCTCGCCGAGTCGATCCTCGCCTGGCCCGACCAGGCCGGGCTCGCCGACCTGGTCGCGGAGGCGGGCTGGAAGAACCCGGAGTGGCGCAACCTCACCGGCGGCATCGTCGCCCTGCACCGGGCGACCGCCTGAGTGATTTAGCGCACGGAATCGTGCCTAAATCCGCAGGTCAGGCCGCGTGAGCCAGGTCACCACCCCGACGTGACGCACGCCGCATCCGAGTCCTAGACTGTGGCCCGCGCCACTCGTGAAGACATTCACAAAGTCACATGTCCTTCACTCCGCCCGGCGCTGGTCACACCGGAAGGGAATCGATGGAGCTCTACACCCCGGTCCTCGCCCTGGCGCTGCTCGCGACGGGCTTCGCGGTCTTCTCCGTCGTCATCAGCGCCTTCACCGGCCCCAAGCGCTACAACCGGGCGAAGCTCGACTCCTACGAGTGCGGCATCGAGCCGACGCCGCAGCCGATCGGCGGCGGCCGCATCCCGGTGAAGTACTTCATCACCGCGATGCTCTTCATCATCTTCGACATCGAGATCATCTTCCTCTACCCCTGGGCCGTCCACTTCGACGCGATGGCCCTGTTCGGGCTGGTCGAGATGGTCCTCTTCATCGGCACGGTCTTCGTCGCCTACGCATACGTGTGGCGACGCGGCGGATTGGATTGGGACTGATCATGGGACTCGAGGAGAAGCTGCCCAACGGGGTCCTGCTGACCACGGTCGAGGGCGTCGCCGGCTACATGCGCAAGGCCTCGTTCTGGCCTGCGACCTTCGGCCTGGCCTGCTGCGCCATCGAGATGATGACCACCGGCGGCCCGAAGTACGACCTCGCCCGCTACGGCATGGAGGTCTTCCGCGCGAGCCCGCGCCAGGCGGACCTGATGATCGTGGCCGGTCGCGTGAGCCAGAAGATGGCTCCCGTCCTGCGCCAGATCTACGACCAGATGCCCGAGCCGAAGTGGGTCCTGGCCATGGGCGTGTGCGCCTCGTCGGGCGGCATGTTCAACAACTACGCCATCGTCCAGGGCGTCGACCACGTCGTCCCCGTGGACATGTACCTCCCCGGCTGCCCGCCGCGCCCGGAGATGCTCATCGACGCGATCCTCAAGCTGCACGACCAGGTCCAGCAGACCAAGCTGGGCGTCAACCGTCGCACCGAGATCGCCGAGCTCGAGACCGCCGCGCTGCGCGCCCTGCCGACCTCGGACATGAAGGGCCTGCTGCGGTGAGCGACGACAAGACCGACGAGAACAAGGCGGCCCGCCCGGCCGAGGAGCGCAACCTCGAGAAGGCCAAGCAGGAGACCGGCACCGGCAGCGGTGTCGCCGAGCCCGCGCCGGAGCAGTCCCCGGAGAACGTCCCCGCCCCGACCGGTGAGGTCCACGCGGTCGGCGTACGCCACGGCATGTTCGGCGCGTCCGGCACCGGCGACACCTCCGGCTACGGCGGCCTGGTCAGCGCCACGGTCTTCCCGGCCCCGTCGCAGCGCCCCTACGGCGGCTGGTTCGACGAGGTGGCGGACGCCCTGGAGGCCCGCCTGTCGGCCACCGACCTCACCTCGGCGATCGAGAGCGTCGTGGTCCACCGCGGGGAGATCACCTTCCACGTCCGCCGCGAGGACCTGCCCTTCGTCGCCCAGATGCTGCGCGACGACGAGGCGCTGCGCTTCGAGTTCTGCTCCGGCGTCAGCGGGGTGCACTACCCCGAGGACACCGGGCGCGAGCTGCACGCGGTCTACCACCTCACCTCGATGACCCACAACCGGCGCATCCGGGTCGAGGTGACCGCGCCGGACAGCGACCCGCACGTGCCGAGCCTGGTGAGCATCTACCCGACGCTCGACTGGCACGAGCGCGAGACGTACGACATGTTCGGGATGGTCTTCGACGGTCACCCCGCTCTGACCCGGGTGCTCATGCCGGACGACTGGCCGGGCCACCCGCAGCGCAAGGACTACCCGCTCGGCGGCATCCCCGTGGAGTACAAGGGCGGCAGCATCCCTCCGCCCGACCAGCGCAGGAGCTACAACTGATGAGCAGCGAGACGAGCACCGCCAACCAGCAGGACCTGTACGCCGCTCCCGGCGAGACGAGCCAGGGCCGCGTCTTCACCGTCACCGGCCAGGACTGGGACTCCATCACCCAGAGCATCGGCGACGCCGCCGAGGAGCGGGTCGTGGTCAACATGGGACCGCAGCACCCCTCGACGCACGGCGTGCTGCGCCTGATCCTCGAGCTCGAGGGCGAGACGGTCACCGAGGCGCGGTGCGGCATCGGCTACCTGCACACCGGCATCGAGAAGAACATGGAGTACCGCTCCTGGGTGCAGGGCACGACCTTCTGCACCCGCATGGACTACCTCTCCCCGTTCTACAACGAGGCGACCTACGTCCTGGGCGTCGAGCGGCTGCTCGACATCGAGGACGACATCCCGGAGAAGGCGCAGGTCATGCGCGTGCTCCTGATGGAGCTCAACCGGATCTCCTCCCACCTCGTCGCGATCGCGACCGGCGGCATGGAGATCGGCGCGCTGACCGTCATGACCATCGGCTTCCGCGAGCGCGAGCTGGTCCTCGACCTGTTCGAGCTGATCACGGGCCTGCGGATGAACCACGCGTTCTTCCGCCCCGGCGGTGTCGCCCAGGACCTGCCGCCCGGCGCGCTCGACGAGATCCGCGACTTCATCGCCCTGATGAAGAAGCGCCTGCCCGAGTACGCCGCCCTCTGCAACGCCAACCCGATCTTCAAGGGTCGCCTCGAGGGCGTCGGCCACCTCGACCTGGCCGGTTGCATGGCGCTCGGCATGACCGGCCCCGTGCTCCGCTCGACCGGCTACGCCTGGGATCTCCGCAAGACCCAGCCCTACAGCGGCTACGAGGACTACGACTTCGAGGTCCAGACCTGGGACACGTGCGACTCCTACGGCCGCTTCCGCATCCGCCTCAACGAGATGTGGGAGTCGCTGAAGATCGTCGGGCAGTGCGCCGATCGCCTCGCCGGCCTCGAGGGCGCCCCGGTCATGGTGTCGGACAAGAAGATCGCCTGGCCCAGCCAGCTCGCGATCGGCAGCGACGGCATGGGCAACAGCCTCGACCACATCCGCCACATCATGGGGGAGTCGATGGAGGCGCTGATCCACCACTTCAAGCTGGTCACGGAGGGCTTCCGGGTCCCCGCCGGCCAGGCGTACGTCCCGATCGAGTCCCCGCGCGGCGAGCTGGGCGCCCACGTCGTCTCCGACGGCGGCACGCGTCCCTTCCGCGCGCACTTCCGGGACCCGTCGTTCACCAACCTCCAGGCGACGAGCGTGATGAGCGAGGGCGGCATGGTCGCCGACGTCATCGTCGCGATCGCCTCCATCGACCCCGTCATGGGAGGAGTCGACCGATGAGCGAGCCCACGACCGGCCTCGACGAGAAGACCTGGACCGAGCTGCGCGAGATCGCGGCCCGCTACCCCCAGGCCCGTTCGGGCCTGCTCCCGATGCTGCACCTCGTGCAGTCGGTCGAGGGGCGCATCACCCCCGAGGGCATCGAGGCCTGCGCCGAGGTGCTCGGCATCAGCGCCGCCGAGGTCAACGGTGTCGCGACCTTCTACACGATGTACAAGCGCAAGCCCGTCGGCGACTACCACGTCGGCGTCTGCACCAACACGCTGTGCGCGGTGATGGGCGGCGACCTGATCTTCGAGCGGCTCAAGGACCACCTCGACGTCGGCAACGACGAGACGACCGAGGACGGGAAGGTCACCCTCGAGCACATCGAGTGCAACGCGGCCTGCGACTACGCCCCGGTGATGATGGTCAACTGGGAGTTCATGGACAACCAGACCCCCGAGTCGGCCGTCCAGGTCGTCGACGACCTGCGCGCGGGCAAGGAGGTCCACTCGACCCGCGGCCCGCGCCTGGGCACCTGGCGCGAGGCCGAGCGGGTGCTCGCCGGCTTCCCCGACGACCGTGCGGACGAGGGCCCCGCGGCCGGAGCCCCGTCGCTCGTGGGCTTGAGGATCGCCCGCGAGAACGGCTGGACGGCCGGCACCGACACCTCCGAGCAGGACGCCACGGCCCCGAAGGGAGACGACCAGTGACCGACACCCTCACCCCGGTCCTCACCGACAACTGGGACGCCGAGCGCGCCTGGACCCTGGCGTCCTACGAGGAGCGCGGCGGCTACGCCGCGCTCGACAAGGCCTTCGCCATGGCACCCGACGACGTGATCAACGCCGTCAAGGAGTCGGGCCTGCGCGGCCGCGGCGGCGCCGGCTTCCCCACCGGCATGAAGTGGGGCTTCATCCCGCAGGACAACCCGAAGCCGAAGTACCTCGTCGTCAACGCCGACGAGTCCGAGCCGGGCACCTGCAAGGACACCCCGCTCATGCTGGCCAGCCCGCACACCCTGGTCGAGGGCGTCATCCTCAGCTCGTACGCCATCCGCGCCAACACCGCCTTCATCTACGTCCGCGGCGAGATCATCCACGTCATCCGCCGCCTCCAGCGTGCGGTGCAGGAGGCCTACCTCGCCGGCCACCTCGGCAAGAACATCCACGGCTCCGGCTACGACCTCGACCTCGTCGTCCACGCCGGCGCAGGGGCCTACATCTGCGGCGAGGAGACGGCGCTGCTCGAGGGCCTCGAGGGCCGCCGCGGCCAGCCCCGCCTGCGCCCGCCGTTCCCCGCGGTCGCCGGTCTCTACTCCAGCCCGACGGTCATCAACAACGTCGAGTCGATCGCCTCCGTGCCGAGCATCATCGTCAACGGACCGGCCTGGTTCGCCGGCATGGGCACCGAGAAGTCCAACGGCTTCGGCATCTTCAGCCTCTCGGGCCACGTCGCCAACCCCGGCCAGTACGAAGCGCCGCTCGGCATCACCCTGCGCGAGCTCATCGACCTCGCCGGCGGCATGCGCGAGGGCCACGAGCTCAAGTTCTGGACCCCCGGCGGCTCGAGCACCCCGCTCCTGACCCCCGAGCACCTCGACGTCCCGCTCGACTTCGAGTCGGTGGGTGCGGCGGGCTCGATGCTCGGCACCCGCGCCCTGCAGCTCTTCGACGAGACCACCTGCGTGGTCCGGGCGGTGCTGCGCTGGACCGAGTTCTACAAGCACGAGTCGTGCGGCAAGTGCACCCCGTGCCGCGAGGGCACGTGGTGGTTGTCCCAGACGTTGGCCCGGATCGAGAAGGGCGAGGGCAGCGAGGCGGACCTCGACGTGCTGCTCGACCAGTGCGACAACATCCTGGGTCGCGCGTTCTGCGCGCTCGGGGATGGGGCCACCAGCCCGATCTCGAGCTCGATCCAGTACTTCCGCGACGAGTACCTCGCACACCTGACCCACGGCGGCTGCCCGTTCGACCACGCCGCCTCCACTGTCTTCGCACCCGTGGGAGCCACTGCATGACCACCACTCCTGAGCGCACGGAGGTCGAGACGGTCACGCTGACCATCGACGGCGTCCAGGTCAGCGTCCCCAAGGACACGCTGGTCATCCGCGCCGCCGAGCAGGTCGGCGTACAGATCCCGCGCTTCTGCGACCACCCGCTGCTCGACCCGGTCGGTGCCTGCCGCCAGTGCCTGGTCGACATCCCCGACGCCGGCAACGGGCGCGGCTTCCCCAAGCCGCAGGCCTCCTGCACACTGCCGGTGGCCGAGGGCATGGTCGTCAACACCCAGGCCACCAGCGAGGTCGCCGACAAGGCGCAGCAGGGCATCATGGAGTTCCTGCTGATCAACCACCCGCTCGACTGCCCGGTCTGCGACAAGGGCGGCGAGTGCCCCCTGCAGAACCAGGCGATGAGCAACGGTCGCGGCGAGAGCCGTTTCGCGGAGACCGGTGGCGTCAAGCGCACCTTCCCCAAGCCGATCAACATCTCCGCCCAGGTCCTGCTCGACCGCGAGCGCTGCGTGCTGTGCGCGCGCTGCACCCGCTTCTCCGAGCAGGTCGCCGGCGACCCGTTCATCGCCCTCGCCGAGCGTGGTGCGCTCCAGCAGGTCGCGATCTACGAGCGCGAGCCCTTCGAGAGCTACTTCTCCGGCAACACGATCCAGATCTGCCCGGTGGGCGCGCTCACCTCGGCCGACTACCGCTTCCGCTCGCGGCCCTTCGACCTGGTCTCCACGCCGGGCGTGGCCGAGCACGACGCCTGCGGTGCCGCCATCCGCGTCGACCACCGCCGTGGCAAGGTCATGCGTCGCCTCGCCGGCAACGAGCCCGAGGTCAACGAGGAGTGGATCAGCGACAAGGACCGCTTCGCGTTCCGCTACACCCAGGTCGAGGACCGCATCACCTACCCCCGGATCCGCGAGGACGGTGTGCTGCGTCCCGCCTCGTGGCCCGAGGCCTTCGCCGTCGCCGCCCGCGGGCTGCGCGACGCCGGTGCCGCCGCCGTGCTCACCGGCGGTCGCCTGACCGTCGAGGACGCCTACGCCTACGCCAAGTTCGCCCGCGTCGCGCTCGGCACCAACGACGTCGACTTCCGTGCCCGCCCGCACAGCGCCGAGGAGGCGAGCTTCCTCGCCTCGCAGGTCGCACTGTCCGGTGACGTCACCTACTCCGACCTCGAGGCGGCACCGGTCGTGGTGCTGCTGGGCCTCGAGCCCGAGGACGAGGCGGCCACGATCTTCCTGCGCCTGCGCAAGGCGGCGCGCAAGGGACGTACGCAGGTCCTGTCCGTGGCGCCCTTCACCTCGCGCGGCCTGAGCAAGATGAACGGTCGCCTCGTCGCGACCGCGCCGGGCGCCGAGGTCGAGGCCATCGGCTCGCTCAGGGACGCCGAGCACGGCGTCACCAAGGACGCGGTGATCCTCGTCGGCGAGCGCCTCGCGCAGACCCACGGCGCGCTGAGCGCCGCGGTCGAGCTCGCCCGCAGCACCGGTGCCCGGCTCGCCTGGGTGCCCCGCCGCGCCGGTGACCGCGGTGCGGTCGAGGCCGGCGCGCTGCCCAACCTGCTGCCCGGCGGTCGCCCCGTCACCGAGGCCTCGGCCCGCGTCGACGTCGCCGCCGCGTGGGGCGTGGACGCTCTGCCGGCCAAGGTCGGTCGCGACGGCAACGCCATCGTCGCGGCGCTCGTCAAGGGCGACCTCGGGGGCCTCGTGGTCGCCGGTGTCGACCCCGACGACACCGCGGACCCCGCCGCCTTCCGCGCCGCCCTGGACGCGGCCGGCTTCGTGGTCAGCCTGGAGCTGCGCGAGACCGACGTGACCCGCGCCGCCGACGTGGTGCTCCCGGTCGCGCCGGTCACCGACAAGTCCGGCACGTTCGTGACGTGGGACGCCCGCACCCGCGACTTCGTCGCCGTCTTCAGCAACCCGGCGTCCCTGCCGGACCTGCGCGTGCTGTCGGGGATCGCCGACGAGCTCGGCCGCCCGCTCGGCTTCCGCACGGTGGAGCAGGTGCGCGCGGAGATGCAGGCCCTCGGCCCGTGGGACGGCGCCCGCCCGGCGCTCGATGCCGGCAAGGCACCGAAGGCCCCGAAGGCGAAGGCCGGTGCGCTCGCCCTGGCGACCTGGAAGCAGCTGATCGACCTCGGCTCGATGCAGGACGGTGAGGCGCACTTGCGCGCCACCGCCCGCACGCCCGTGGCGCGCGTGAGCCGGGCGACGTACGAGTCGGTGTTCGGCATGCTGGACGCCGGCCAGGACCCGGTCGCCACCCTCTCCGGCGACCGCGGCAGCATCACGCTGCCGGTGGTGGTGGCCGACCTGCCCGACGACGTGGTCTGGGTCCCGGCCCGCTCCGTCGGCCGGGGTGTCCTCGCCGACCTCGCCTCGCCGGGGTCCTCGGTGATCGTGAAGGGAGCCAAGTGATGGCCATCTCGCCGCTGGCAGCCTCGCTGCCCGACGCGGACCTTGCCCAGTTCGGTCAGGACCCGTGGTGGGTGATCGTCCTCAAGGCGGTCTTCATCTTCCTGATCCTGGTGCTGCTGACGCTCTTCAACATCTGGTTCGAGCGCCGCGTCGTGGCCCGCATGCAGCACCGCGTCGGCCCCAACGTGCACGGCCCCTTCGGCCTGCTCCAGTCGCTCGCGGACGGCGTGAAGCTGGCGCTGAAGGAGGACATCGTCCCCAAGGCGGCCGACAAGGTCGTCTTCCTGCTCGCGCCGGTCATCGCCGTGGTGCCGGCCTTCGTGACGTGGGCGGTCATCCCGCTCGGCCCGGAGGTCAACTTCTTCGGCGAGCGCACGCCGCTGCAGCTCACGGACATGCCCGTGGCCGTGCTCTTCATGCTCGCCATCGCCTCGATCGGGATCTACGGCATCGTGCTCGGCGGCTGGTCCTCGGGCTCGACCTACTCCCTGCTCGGCGGCCTGCGCTCGAGCGCGCAGATGATCTCCTACGAGGTCGCGATGGGCCTGGCGCTCGTGGCGGTCTTCCTCTACGCCGGGTCGATGTCGACCTCGGAGATCGTCGCCGCCCAGGACGACCTCTGGTTCGGGCTGATCCTGCTGCCGTCGTTCGTCATCTACGTCATCTCGATGGTCGGCGAGACCAACCGTGCGCCCTTCGACCTCCCCGAGGCCGAGGGCGAGCTGGTCGGCGGCTTCCACACCGAGTACTCCAGCCTGAAGTTCGCGCTGTTCTTCCTGGCCGAGTACATCAACCTCGCGACCGTGTCGGCCATCGCCACCACCCTCTTCCTCGGCGGCTGGGCCGCGCCGTGGGGCATCGAGCACGTCTGGGCCGGCGCCAACTCCGGCTACTGGCCGCTGCTGTGGTTCTTCGGCAAGGTCTTCATCTTCATCTTCCTGTTCGTCTGGCTGCGCGGCTCGCTGCCGCGCATGCGCTACGACCAGTTCATGGCGCTGGGCTGGAAGGTCCTGATCCCGGTCTCGCTGGCCTGGATCGTGGCCGTCGCCACCATCCGCGTCATCTCGCTCGAGGGCGACATCAACCGCACCTACCTCGTGGCCGCGATCGCGGTCCTGCTCGTCATCACCGTCGGCCTGATGTTCCTGGGCGACAGTGACAAGGACGAGGACGCGCCGGTCGAGGCCGACCGCGAGCCCCACGACGCGTTCGCGGGCGGCTTCCCCGTCCCGCCGATGCCGCAGGGCGGTGCCGTACGCGGCGGCGCCGCGCCGCTGACGTTCACCCACTCTCCGGGGGGACGCACCACCGTCACCGCTGCAGCGGAGGAGAACCATGAGTGAGTCCCAGGACCCGACGAGCCCGGAGGGGGCCAAGCAGCGCGTCTGGGACCCGATCGCGGGGTTCGGCGTCACCTTCCGGACGATGTTCAAGAAGGTCGTCACCGAGCAGTACCCCTTCGAGAAGCTCCCGACGGCCCCGCGCTTCCACGGCCGGCACCAGCTCAACCGCTGGCCCGACGGGCTGGAGAAGTGCATCGGCTGCGAGCTGTGCGCGTGGGCCTGCCCGGCCGACGCGATCTACGTCGAGGGTGCCTCCAACACCGAGGACGAGCGCTTCAGCCCCGGCGAGCGCTACGGCCGCGTCTACCAGATCAACTACCTGCGCTGCATCCTGTGCGGGCTGTGCATCGAGGCGTGCCCGACCCGCGCGCTGACGATGACCAACGAGTACGAGCTGGCCGACGACAACCGCGCCGACCTGATCTATGAGAAGTCCGACCTGCTCGCCCCGCTGCTGCCCGGCATGGAGCAGCCGCCGCACCCGATGCGCCTCGGCGACGACGACGGCGACTACTACAGGGGGACCACACGATGACCTTCTGGCTCCTCGCACCGATCATGGTGGCGGCGGCGCTCGGCATCCTGTTCGTCCGCAAGGCCGTGCACGCTGCGCTGCTGCTGGCCGTCGTGATGATCAGCCTGGCGGTCCTCTACGCCGTGCTGGACGCGCCGTTCCTCTTCGCGGTGCAGATCATCGTCTACACCGGCGCCATCCTGATGCTGTTCCTCTTCGTGATGATGCTGATCGGTGTCGACGCCTCCGACTCCACCGTCGAGACGATCCGCGGCCAGCGGGTCATGGCCGTCGTCCTGGGCCTGCTCTTCGGCACCGTCCTGGTCGTCGGGATCGGCCAGGTCACCTTCGGGACCGTGGTGGGCCTCGACGAGGCCAACGCCGGCGGCAACGTCCCGGCCATCGCCAACATCCTGTTCAGCAAGTACGTCTTCGCCTTCGAGGCCACCAGCGCCCTGCTGATCACCGCCGCGCTCGGTGCGATGGTGCTCGCCCACCGTGAGCGCCTCACCCCGAAGCTCGGCCAGGCCGACCTCGCGGCGCAGCGCATGCGTGACTACGCCGAGCACGGCAAGCACCTCGGCCCGCTGCCCTCGCCCGGTGTCTACGCCCGCCACAACGCGGTCGACACCCCGGCCCTGCTGCCCGACGGCACCGCCGCCGAGTCGTCGGTGTCCCGGGTCCTGGCTGCCCGCGGCACGGTGCGCTCGGCTCCCGCGCTCGCCGACGACATCGACGACGTACGCCGTCAGATCGGCGGCCTGGACGGGCACACCGACCCGACCGAGATGCCCGAGACCTCCGGCAAGGCCGGCGCGCCGGCGCACACCGAAGAGGACGTGCAGAAGGGCGAGGAGAAGTGACCCAGTACATCGTCCTGTCGGCGATCCTCTTCACCATCGGCTGCGTGGGTGTCCTCACCCGCCGCAACGCGATCGTGGTGTTCATGTGCGTCGAGCTGATGCTCAACGCCTGCAACCTCGCCTTCGTCGCCTTCGCCAAGCAGCACGGCAACCTCGACGGCCAGATCACCGCCTTCTTCGTGATGGTGGTGGCTGCTGCCGAGGTCGTGATCGGGCTCGCGATCATCATGACCATCTTCCGCACGCGACGCTCGGCCTCGGTCGACGACGCCAGCCTGCTGAAGTACTGAGGGAGAGCTCGTGAACCTGTTGTCCCAGTCGGTCCTTCGCGCGGCCGAAGGCACCGAGATCCCGGTGGTCGCACCCGACACCGGTGCCGGTGGCGTCTTCGATCTGCTGTGGCTCGTCATCGGCCTGCCGCTGCTCGGCGCGTTCCTGCTGCTCGGCGTGGCCCCGTTCCTGAAGGGCTCGCTTAAGGAGGCGGTCGACAAGCACGGCCACCTGCTCGGCACCGCCACCTCGGTGGCGTCCTTCGTGCTCAGCGTGGCGCTGTTCGTCTCGCTGCTCGGTCGCGGCGAGGAGGAGCGCCAGGTCGGCCAGCAGCTCTGGACGTGGTTCGAGACGGCGTCGATCAGCGTCGGCATGGACCTGCTCTACGACCCGCTCGCGGCGCTGTTCCTGCTGCTCATCACCGGTGTCGGCTCGCTGATCCACGTCTACGCCATCGGCTACATGGAGCACGACCCGCGTCGTCGCCGGTTCTTCGGCTACCTCAACCTCTTCGTCGCGGCGATGCTCACGCTGATCCTCTCCGCGAACTTCGTGGGCCTCTTCCTCGGCTGGGAGGGCGTCGGCCTGGCGTCGTACCTGCTCATCGGCTTCTGGCAGCACAAGCCGTCGGCCGCCGCCGCGGCCAAGAAGGCGTTCGTCATCAACCGCGTGGGCGACATCGGCCTCTCGCTGGCGATCGCCCTGATGTTCGCCACCTTCGGCACCACCGACTTCGCCGCGGTCAGCGAGGTGGCCGGCGAGGCCGACCAGGGCACGCTCAACGCCCTCGGCCTGCTGCTCCTGCTCGGCGCCTGCGGCAAGTCCGCGCAGGTCCCGCTGCAGGCCTGGCTGCTCGACGCGATGGAGGGCCCGACCCCGGTCTCGGCCCTGATCCACGCGGCGACCATGGTCACCGCCGGCGTCTACCTCGTGGTCCGGTCCAACTTCATCTACGAGCTCACCCCGGTCGCGCAGACCGCGGTGGTCGTCGTCGCGACCGTCACGCTCCTGTGGGGTGCGATCCTCGGCTGCGCGAAGGACGACATCAAGAAGGCGCTCGCCGGCTCGACGATGAGCCAGATCGGCTACATGATGCTGGCCGCGGGCCTCGGTCCGGCCGGCTACCCCTACGCGATCTTCCACCTGCTCACCCACGGCTTCTTCAAGGCCAACATGTTCCTGGGAGCCGGATCGGTGATGCACGGGATGAACGACGACGTCGACATGCGCCACTACGGCGCGCTGCGCAAGGCGATGCCGGTCACGTTCCTCACCTTCGCCATGGGCTACCTCGCGATCATCGGCTTCCCGGGCTTCTCCGGCTTCTGGTCCAAGGACCGGATCATCGAGACCGCGCTCGCCGAGAACCTCTTCGTCGGGCTGCTCGCCCTGCTCGGCGCCGGCATCACCGCGTTCTACATGACCCGGCTGATGCTGATGACGTTCTTCACCGAGAAGCGCTGGGCCAAGGACGTCCACCCGCACGAGTCGCCGAAGGTGATGACGTTCCCGCTCATCGTGCTGGCGGCGCTCTCGGTCCTCGGTGGCGTGCTGCTGCTCGGCGACTGGATCAAGAAGTGGCTCGAGCCGGTCACCGGGACCGTGGAGCACCACGAGCCCCCGCTGCCTGCCATCGTCATCACGCTGATCATCACCGCGGTGGTCGCGATCGGCGTCGCCGCTGCCTGGTTCCTCGTCGGCAGGCGAGAGATCCCGCGCGAGGCCCCTCAGGACGTGTCCTTCGCGACCCGTGCGGCCCGTGCCGACCTCTACGGCGACGCGATCAACGACGCCATCGTCGTGCGCCCCGGCGCCTCGCTCGTCGGTGGCCTGGCCACCTTCGACCGCGTCGGCGTCGACGGCGCCGTCGAGGGCGGGTCCGCCGCGGTCGGCGGGCTCAGCTCCACGCTGCGACGCGTCCAGAACGGCTTCGTCCGCTCCTACGCCCTGTCCCTCCTCGCCGGGGCCCTGCTGGTCGTCCTGGCCCTCCTGGCGGTGAACCTCGGATGATGCTCACGATCCTGATCCTGCTGCCGCTCCTCGGCGCGGTCGTCACGGCCTTCGTGCCCGGTGCACTCGCCCGGACGGTCGGCCTCGGCTTCGCGGCCGCGACCCTGCTCGCGGGCGTCGTCACCGCCACCCGCTACGACGTGGGCGGCGGCATGCAGCTCACCGAGACCCACGTCTGGATCGAGTCCCTCGGCGTCCACTACGCCCTCGGCGTCGACGGCCTCGGCCTGCTGATGGTGCTGCTGACCGTCGTGCTCGTGCCGATCGTGCTGCTCGCCGGCTGGAAGGAGTCCGACGAGCCGGGCAACAGCGGGGCCAAGGCGTTCTTCGCCTGGACCCTCGCCCTCGAGGCGATGTCGCTGGCGGTCTTCACCGCCACCGACGTGCTGCTCTTCTACGTCGTCTTCGAGGCCACGCTCATCCCGGCCTACTTCCTCATCGGCGGTTTCGGTCGCGCCGGGCGCGGCCGTGCGGCGACCAAGTTCCTGATCTACCAGCTCGCCGGCGGGCTGATCATGCTCGCCTCGGTGATCGGCCTCTACGTCGTCTCTGCCGACGCCGGCAACCCGAGCTTCCTCATCAGCGACCTCGCCGCGATCGACATCGACCCGGTCACGCAGCGCTGGCTGTTCGTGGGCTTCTTCATCGCCTTCGCGATCAAGGCGCCGATGTTCCCGGTGCACACCTGGCTGGCCGACACGACGGAGAAGGCGACCACGGGCACCTCGGTGCTGCTGGTCTGCATCCTCGACAAGATCGGCACGTTCGGCATGCTCCGCTTCTGCCTCGGGCTGCTGCCCGACGCGTCGCAGTGGGCCACGCCGGTCGTGGTGGTGCTCGCGCTGATCTCGATCATCTACGGCGCGCTCGTGGCGATCGGCCAGGACGACGTGCTCCGCCTCATCGGCCTCACGTCGCTCTCGCACTTCGGCTTCATCGTGCTGGGCATCTTCGTCTTCAGCTCGACCGGAAGCGCCGGCGCGATCCTCTACATGGTCAACCACGGCATCGCGACCGCGCTGATGTTCCTGGTGGCCGGGTTCCTGATCCGCCGCACCGGCACGGCGTCGATCCGCGAGATGGGCGGAGTCGAGAAGGCCGCGCCGGTCCTCGCGGGCTTCTTCCTCGTCGGCGGCCTCGCTGCCGCCGGCCTGCCCGGGCTGTCGCCGTTCGTCTCCGAGATGATGGTCATCATCGCCGCCTTCGACCACCACTGGCTGGTCGGGTCGGTCGCGGTGCTCGCCATCGTCCTGGCCGCGTTCTACGCGCTCTGGATGTACCAGCGCACGATGACCGGCCCCGGTCGCGAGGGCGCGGCCGTGGTGCCCGACCTCGACCGGCGTGAGGTCGGCATCCTCGCCCCGCTGCTGCTCGCGCTCGTGCTGTTCGGCTTCTACCCGATGCCGCTGCTCGACGTCATCAACCCGTTCGTCCAGGACTCGCTCGCGAGCGTGGGCATCGGCCAGGAGGGTGGTCCCCAGTGACCGAGTTCGTGAAGCCGAGCATCCAGTACTTCGAGCTCTGGCCCCTGCTGGCGGTCTTCGGTGTCGCCTGCCTCGGAGTCGTCATCGAGGCCTTCGCGCCTCGCGCGGTGCGCTACACCGCTCAGGTCACGGTGGCCCTGCTCGGCCTCGTCGGCGCCCTGGTCGGCGTCGTGCTCGTGGCCCGTGACGTCCAGTCGTACGACGACGGCGCGGCTCGCGGTGTCCTCGCGGTCGGCGGCACGATCGCCGTCGACGGACCGAGCCTGTTCATCTGGGGCCTGGTGCTGTCGCTGGCGATCGCCGGCGTGCTGCTGTTCGCCGAGCGCCACCTCGACGGCGGCGTCTCCGCCTTCGCCGGTCAGGCGGCCACGGTGCCCGGCACCGACGCGGAGACCGCGGCGATCGCGGCCAACCGCGAGCACACCGAGGTCTACCCGCTCATGATGTTCGCGGTCTTCGGGATGATGCTGTTCCCCGCGGCCAACGACCTGCTGACGATGTTCGTCGGCCTCGAGGTGCTGTCGCTCCCGCTCTACCTCCTGAGCGGTCTCGCCCGGCGCCGTCGCCTGCTGAGCCAGGAGGCCGCGCTCAAGTACTTTCTGCTCGGCGCCTTCTCCTCGGGCTTCTTCCTCTACGGCGCGGCGCTCCTCTACGGCTACGCCGGGTCCATGGACTTCGCGGCCATCAACGAGGCCGTGCGCAACGACGTCGGCAGCTCCAGCCTGCTGCTCATCGGCACCGGACTGCTCTCGGTCGGCCTGCTCTTCAAGGTCGGTGCGGTGCCCTTCCAGGCATGGACCCCCGACGTCTACCAGGGCGCACCCACCCCGGTGGTGGCCTTCATGTCCGCCGGCACCAAGGTGGCGGCCTTCGGTGCGCTGATGCGCCTGTTCTACGTCGCCCTCGGCGCCGACCGTTGGTCGTGGCAGCCGATGCTGTGGATCATCGCGATCCTGTCGATGTTCGTCGGTGCGGCGCTCGCCATCACCCAGAGCGACATCAAGCGGCTGCTGGCCTACTCCTCGGTCGCGCACACCGGCTTCATCCTGACCGGCGTGCTGGGCGTCCAGGCCTCCGACCAGCTCGCGGTCGGCGAGATCACCTCGCTCCAGGCGGTGCTCTTCTACCTCGTCACCTACGGCTTCGCGACGATCGGCGCCTTCGCCGTCGTCAGCCTGGTGCGGGACAGCGGCGGCGAGACGACGGCCATCGACCGGTGGGCCGGGCTCGGCAAGGAGTCGCCCGTGGTGGCCGCGGTCTTCGCCTTCTTCCTCCTCGCGATGGCGGGCATCCCGCTCACGTCCGGCTTCGTCGGCAAGCTCGCGGTGTTCTCCGCCGCGCTCGCTGCGGGGGCCTGGCCGGTCGTCGTGGCAGCCGTGCTGGCCAGCATCGTGGCAGCCTTCCTCTACGTCCGGGTCATCAAGGTCATGTACTTCGACGAGCCCGTCGGCGCCGGTCCGAGCGTGGCGTACCCGTCCGTCCTGACCGCGACGACCATCGCCGTGGGCGCCGCGCTGACCCTCGTCCTGGGCGTCATCCCGGGCCCGGTGCTCGACCTGGCGGGGGTTGCAGGAGAATTCATCAGGTGACCGACTCGCCCCTCGCACTGCCCGTCGTCGACGCCGAGCTCGAGCAGCGGCTGGTCGGCCGTCTGACGCGCATCGAGGAGCTGCTCGAAGGCCACTGCCGCAGCCGTACGCCGTACGTCACGCAGGCGGCCACGCACCTGATGATGGCCGGTGGCAAGCGCTTCCGCCCGCTGCTCGTGCTGCTCGCCTCGGAGGTCGGCCCGCACCCGGAGGCCGCCGAGGTCGAGACGGCCGCGTGCGTCGTGGAGCTCACCCACGTCGCCTCGCTCTACCACGACGACGTGATGGACGAGGCGGCCCTGCGCCGCGGGGCCGACACGGCCAACGCCCGCTGGGACAACCACGTCGCGATCCTCACCGGTGACTTCCTCTTCGGCCGCTCCTCGGAGCTGACCGCCGATCTCGGCCCCGACGCCGTACGCATCCAGGCGCGCACGTTCACTCGCCTGGTCGAGGGGCAGATCCTCGAGACGGTGAAGCCCGAGCCGGGGGAGGACCCGCTGGCCCACTACCTCGAGGTCGTGGCCGGGAAGACCGGGTCCCTCATCGCGACGTCCGCGCGCTACGGCGCGATGTTCGCCGGTGCCCGCCAGGAGGTCGTCGAGGCGCTGAGCGCCTACGGCGAGATCGTCGGCTCGGCGTTCCAGCTCTCCGACGACATCCTGGACGTCGCCTCGGAGTCCGACACCTCGGGCAAGACGCCCGGCACCGACCTCCGCGAGGGCGTACCCACCCTCCCGGTCCTCATGGCGCAGGCCTCGACCGACCCGGCCGACGCCCGCCTGCTCGAGCTCCTCGGACGACCGCTCACCGACGACGCGGAGCACGCCGAGGCCCTCGCCCTGCTGCGTGCGCACCCGGCCATGGTGCAGGCCCGCGACTACGTCCTGGGCCAGGCCGCGCAGGCCAAGAAGCTGCTCGAGGTGCTCGACCCCGGCCCCGTGCGCGAGGCGCTGGAGTCGTTCGCCGACATCGTGGCGAACCGCTCCGCCTGAGCCCGTGCACGGCAACCCGGTCTTCGACCGGCTGTACGACGAGGCGGTCCCCGCGCTGCTCGCCGGCGACCACCGCCAGGACGAGCCGCCCGTCGACGGCGGTCGCTGGCCCGTCAGCGTGGTCGGCATCCCGGACGAGGCGGCGCGCGAGGTGCTGGCCGGGGTGATGCGGGAGGCGCTGGCCCTCGCCGGTCCCGGTCACTTCGAGACCGGTCGGTCGGACGCCAGCCACCTCACCGTGCGAGCGCTGGAGCCCTACCGCGAGGCCGCTGCCCCGCAGGACCCCATCAGCGCCGAGTGGGTCGCTGCGCTGGAGGAGGTGGGTCGGGCGTGCCCGCCAGTGCGGCTGTGCCTGACCGGCGTGACGCTGACCGCCAGTGCGGTCATGGTCCAGGCCGAGCCGAGCGGCGACGAGCCGTGGGAGCTGATGCGGCGCCTCCGCGCCGCGCTCGGCCCGCTGGCCTGGTTCGAGGACCAGTGGGGCGAGCGCGACATCTGGTACGCCAGCGTCGTGCACTTCGCGGCGCCCGTCCTCGACGCCCCGGGTCTGGTCGACTGGGCGGGCGCACGCAGGGCGTCCCTCGGGCACGACGTGGTGCTCGACGCACTCACGCTCACGCGGTTCCGCTACACCGAGAGCGGCGGACGGCGCCACATGGCGATGGAGCCGTGGCACAGCGTCGACCTGGTCGGTTGACGGGCCGCCGGTAGATGTTCCACTCCATGTCCTCGCTCGGGCGCGACTTCCGGTGGCTGTGGTCGGGCAACGCAGCGGGCAACCTGGGCGACGGCGTCGCCTTCGTGGCGATCCCGCTCGTCGCCACCTCCCTCACCACGAACCCGACGGCGATCGCCGGGCTGGCATTGACGTACTCCGCAGCTCGGATGCTGTTGGTCGTTCCCGTCGGCGTGGTCGTCGACCGGGTGGACCGACGACTCCTCATGTGGCTGCCGAACGTGCTGAGGGGCCTCATCCTCCTCGCGCTGTCCTTGGCCTTCGCGGTCGGGCTGGAGTCGTTGCTCCTTCTCTACGCCGCGTTCGCCCTGGTCGGGGTCATGGAGATCGCCGCCGACAATGCCGCCATCTCTGTCTTGCCGGACCTCGTCGAGCCGGACGACCTGGATCGCGCGAACGGACGGATCGCCACCGCGCAGCTGGTCGCCGACGAGTTCGTCGGCCCCCCGCTCGGAGGCTTCCTGTTCGCCCTCGCCGTCGCCACGCCCCTCGCCGCCACGGGAGCCCTGTACGCCGCGGCCGGGCTCATGTTCCTGGCCATCCCGCGACAGACGCGACCTCTAGCCGCCCCGGGGGCGGCGGGCAAGGGCGCCTCGATCTGGCGTGACGCGGCGGCCGGTGCCGCGTGGATCCGCGGCGAACCGCTGCTGCGCGGGCTGGCGATCACCGGTGGCCTCGCCAGCGTCGCCTACATGATGACGTTCTCGATCATCGTGCTGTACGCCACGGAGACGCTGGGCGTCACCCCCGTCGGCTACGGCTGGATCCTCGCAGTGTCCTCGCTCGGGGGACTGCTCGCCTCCTTCTCGACCGCCAGGATGAGGAGGGTCCTCGGGTACAGGCGCCTGGTCCCGTCCGCCCTCGCCCTGGGCGCGATCACGATGCTGGGGATCTTCCTCACCGCGAACCCCTACCTCGCAGCGCTCCTGCTGGCCGGCTACATCTTCCACGTGACGGTCTGGAACATCTGCGTCGTGTCGCTGCGGCAGCGGTTGGTGCCCGATGCCATGCGCGGACGACAGAACAGCCTGTTCAAGCTGTCAGGACTCACGGGCCTCGTCGTGGGAGCCGGCCTCGCGGGTCCGGTCGCCTCCGTCGGCGGGCTTGCCGCGCCCTTCGGCATCGCCGGACTCGTCTTCACCGGATGCGCGGCCTACACCGCGTGGCTGTTGAAGATCGAGCCCGAGCTGTCGAGCCGTCTCGCAGAAGAGCCGTGAACGGGTCAGCGAACGTGCTTGTGGCCCCGTCAACTCGTGGCTGACGGGGTGCGGGGTGGGGTCATCTTCGGGGTGGCGGGATCCGGGGTGGGCCGGGGTCGGGTGGGTCGAGTGCGGTGGTGCCGGTGTGGTCGCGGCGGTAGCGGTGGCCGTGGGGTGAGGTCCACTCGAAGATTCCGGGCGTGACCATGTCGTAGCGCCAGGCGGAGTGGGTCTTGAGGCGGTGGTGGAACCGGCACAGCGCGCCCAGGTTCTCGGTCTCCGTGGGTCCGGGCTGAGGTCGGCCTTCTGCTTCGGCGTCGTGGTCGTACTCGATGACGTGGTCGACGTCGCACCCCCGCGCGGGGCGCCCGCAGAATGGGAACACGCAGGTGAGGCGGAATCTAGGTAGTCACGCAACACCGGGTGTTTTCGTGGTTCGGGACAGTA
>CAXHZJ010000021.1:0-57513 GCA_964021995.1 Nocardioides furvisabuli
AGCGCCGATGGTACTGCAACCGAGAGGTTGTGGGAGAGTAGGACGCCGCCGGACAATCATTTGGCAGAGGCCCCCAGATACCTGGGGGCCTCTGCTCCATTTCGGGGCATCAGTGAGTACGGTTGCCCCGGGACGGGGTTCGATACGTGAAGAAGGGAAGTGCGGCCGTGGCCGAGGACCGTCGAGGACAGCGTCCGTCACGAGGTGGAGCCGGTGCCGGCAAGGCCGGTGGCTCCGGAGGTCGCGGTGCAGGTGCGCCGCGCGGTGGCTCGTCGAGCCGCGGTGACGACACCCGCGGAGGCTCCCGCAGCACGGGTGCCCGCTCGGCGTCCCCCGACAGTCGTGGACGCGGCAGCCGTGACGAGGCATCCCGGGGCAAGGGCGGAGCCTCACGCGGCGGCGGCTACCAGGGTGGCAAGAAGCCAGCCGGCGGCCAGGACCGTCCCTACCGTGAGCGTCGTGACGACAAGGTCCGCACAGTCGACCAAGCGGTCTACGACGGACCCGACCTCCCCGAGGACATCACCGGCGCCGAGCTCGACCGGGGCGTACGCGCACAGCTCAAGGGCCTGCCCGAG
Organism: Nocardioides furvisabuli; assembly: GCA_964021995.1. Taxonomy (GTDB): domain Bacteria; phylum Actinomycetota; class Actinomycetes; order Propionibacteriales; family Nocardioidaceae; genus Nocardioides; species Nocardioides furvisabuli_A. The sequence goes on from CAXHZJ010000021.1 coordinate 579, forward strand.
AAGCTCGCCGCCCGTGTGGCGCGCCACCTCGCGGCCGCCGGCGTCCTGATCGACGAGGACCCGGAGACGGCCTACCAGCACACGCTGGCCGCACGCGCCCGCGCGTCGCGGATCGCTGTGGTGCGCGAGGCGGCGGGCGAGGCGGCGTACGCAGCTGGTCACTACGCCGAGGCGCTCTCCGAGCTGCGGGCAGCCAAGCGGATGAACGGGGCGACCGACTACCTGCCCATCATGGCGGACTGCCACCGCGCGCTCGGCAACCCCGAGCAGGCGATCAAGCTGGCCAAGAGTCCGTCGGTGGCCAACTTCGCGTCCGAGGCGAAGGCGGAGATGACGCTGGTCGAGGCCGGCGCCCGGCGCGACATGGGACAGCTCGACGCCGCCCTGCGGACGCTCGAGCTCGCACCGCTGACCTCGAAGAGCCGGTCGTCGTGGGTCGTGCGCCTGCGTTACGCGTACGCCGACACGCTCGAGGCCGCCGGGCGCGAGTCCGACGCGCTGGCGTGGTTCCACCGCACCCACGCGATCGACTCCGACGAGATCACCGACGCTGCTGCACGTGCGGACCTCCTGGAGCGACGCCAGTCCTGAGTCGGGTCCTGATGCTGGTGTTCGGGCGCCGCATGGGTCACAATGGAGCCCTAATCACATACGTGTCACTTGACTCCCGTCGAGCACCGACGACAGAACGCTGGGGAAGGCGCATCTGGAGCGTCGGAACTCAAGGAGGTCACAGTGACCACACGCATTGCTTCCCGCCCGGACGGTCCGGCAACGAGGGGCATTCTTTACGTGCACTCTGCTCCCTCCGCACTCTGCCCGCACATCGAGTGGGCCGTGGGCGGAGTGCTCGGAGTTGCCGTTTCGCTCGACTGGACGCCTCAGCCTGCCCAGCCGGGTGCGTACCGTGCCGAGCTGTCGTGGTCCGGCGTCTCGGGGACCGCCGCCGCTGTGGCGTCGGCGCTCCGAGGGTGGAACCACCTGCGCTTCGAGATCACGGAGGAGCCCACCAGCTCCTCGGAGGGCACGCGTTTCTCGTGCACCCCTGACCTCGGCATCTTCCACGCGATCACCGGACCCCACGGCGACATCCTCATCCCCGAGGACCGGCTGAAGGCGGCGGTGGTCAAGGCGGCCCTCGGCGACACCACGCTGCTGCTCGAGATCGACCAGCTGCTGGGCAAGCCGTGGGACGACGAGCTCGAGACCTTCCGCCACGCCGGCGAGGGCGCCCCGGTGCGCTGGCTGCACCAGGTCGTCTGAGCCGGTCGGCTCAGGACCTCGTGCGCCGGAGCCGGAAGGTCTCGGTCACGGGCACCGAGGTCTCCCGGTCGCCGTCGTAGGAGACGAGCACGCCCGAGAGCGTGAAGCGTCCGGCGACGGTCGCCCAGCGACAGAGGCGGTAGGTCAGGACGCCGGCCTCGTCGTCGTTGGGACCGAGCAGTGACTGCGAGCTCACGCCCTTTCCTCGTCGGTCCTGCATCGTGATGTCGAACGTCCAGTCGTCCGACTCCGTGGTGACGGAGTAGGCGTAGCGGTAGTCCTTGCACCCGCGCTTCAGCCGCCCGTCGGGGGCGTCCAGGGCCCCCGACAGCTCGACGTGCGGCGCTGCGGGCTCCGTGCCGCTGCCTGCCGCAGGGTCGATGGGCAGGGGCGGCGGCAGCAGCCCGGCGATCGTGACGGCCGAGGCCGTGAGCAGGGTCGACAGCATGCAGGACACCTCCGAGGGGTACGAGGGGTCCAACGACCGGCTGTGACGTGCGTTACGCCGACTGTCTCAGAGCGGGATGTTGCCGTGGCGTCCGCGGCGTACGCCCACGGTGTCGATCTCGTGGCGCATGGCCTCCGCGATCGCACTCCGCGTGCGGGTGGGCTCGACGACCTCGTCGACGACGCCGATCTCGACGGCCTTGTCCACGCCCCCGGCGATGCGCTCGTGCTCGGCAGCGAGCTCGGCCTCGACCTGCGGACGGATCTCGGGGGAGACCTCGGCGAGCTTGCGACGGTGGAGGACCCGGATGGCCGCCACGGCGCCCATGACGGCCACCTCGGCGCCGGGCCAGGCGAAGACGCGGGTCGCGCCCAGGGAGCGGGCGTTCATGGCGATGTAGGCGCCGCCGTAGGTCTTGCGCGTCACCAGGGTGACCCGCGGGACCACGCACTCACCGAAGGCGTGCAGCAGCTTCGCGCCGCGGCGTACGACTCCGTCCCACTCCTGGCCCACCCCGGGGAGGTAGCCCGGCACGTCGACCAGGACCACGAGCGGCACACCGAACGCGTCGCACATCCGCACGAAGCGGGACGCCTTCTCCGCCGACAGCGAGTCGAGGCAGCCACCGAGGCGCAGCGGGTTGTTGGCCACGACACCGACGGTCCGGCCGCCGAAGCGGCCCAGGGCCGTGACGATGTTGGGCGCCCAGCGGGCGTGGAGCTCCTGCATGGTGCCCTCGTCGAGCAGGCCGTCGACGAGCGGGTGGACGTCGTAGGCGCGCTTCTTCGACTCCGGGAGCAGGGCGCCGAGGTCGCGGTCGTCCACCGACTCGACGGCGAGGCTGCCCTGGGCGCCGAGCAGGGAGGCGACGGTGCGGGCCCGGTCGAGGGCCTCACGCTCGGACTCGGTGAGGATGTGGACCACGCCCGAGCGTCGCCCGTGCGGTTCGGGCCCGCCGAGGCGAAGCATGTCGACGTCCTCGCCGGTCACCGAGCGCACCACGTCGGGACCGGTGACGAAGATGCGTCCCTCCGGGCCGAGGATGACGACGTCGGTGAGGGCGGGGCCGTAGGCAGCGCCACCGGCGGCCGGCCCGAGGACCACGGAGATCTGCGGGATGACGCCCGAGGCGTGCGTCATCACCTGGAAGATGCGGCCCACCGCGTGGAGGGACAGCACGCCCTCGGCGAGACGGGCGCCGCCGGAGTGCCACAGGCCAATGATCGGGACGCCGTCGGTGATGGCGCGGTGGTAGGCGTCGACGACGACGCGGCAGCCGACGTCACCCATCGCGCCACCCATGACGGTGGCGTCACTGCAGAAGGCCACGACGGAGGTGCCGTCGACGCGACCCACGGCCGCGAGCATGCCGGACTCGTCGTCGGGCGTGATGAGCTCGAGGGTGCCCTCGTCGAGGAGGGCGGTGAGCCGGTGGACGGGGTTGCGCGGGTCGTCCTCGCGGGGCAGCTTCGCCGGCCGGGCGGCGGTGGCGGTCATCGGAGGCTCCCGAAGGCGACGGCGACGTTGGCGCCACCGAAGCCGAAGGAGTTGTTGAGGGCGACGATGTCGCCGTCGGGGAGGTCGCGTCGCGACGTCGGGATGTCGAGGTCGACCTCGGGGTCCTTGTCGTCCAGGTTGATCGTCGGCGGGCTCACGCGGTCGTGGAGCGCCATCACCGTGGCGACCGCCTCGAGGGCGCCGGCGCCGCCGAGCAGGTGGCCGGTCATCGACTTGGTGCTCGTGACCACGCAGCGGTCGACGTGCTCGCCGAGGACGGCGTGCAGCATCAGGCCCTCGGCGATGTCACCCTTGGGCGTCGACGTGGCGTGCGCGTTGACGTGGACGACGGTGGCCGGGTCGACGTCGCCCTCGCGCAGCGCCATCTGGATGGCGCGGGTGCCGCCGCGACCCTCCGGGTCGGGCTGGGCGATGTCGTGGGCGTCGTTGCTGATGCCGGCGCCGCGCACCTCGGCGTACACCTTGGCGCCGCGGGCGCGGGCGTGCTCCTCGGACTCGAGGATCAGGATGGCCCCGCCCTCACCGAGGACGAAGCCGTCACGGCCGGTGTCCCACGGGCGCGAGACGCGCGTGGGGTCGCCGCCCTCCTCGCTGCCGGTCTTGGACAGCGCCATCATGTTGGCGAAGGCGGCCATCGGCAGCGGGTGGATCGCGGCCTCGGTGCCGCCGGCGATGACCACGTCGGCGCGGCCCAGACGGATCAGGTCGACGGCCATGGCGATGGCCTCGTTGCCCGAGGCGCAGGCAGACGTGGGTGCGTGGACGGCCGCGCGGGCGCCGTACTTGAGGCTGACGTTGGCCGCCGGGGCGTTGGGCATGAGCATCGGGACCGCGAGCGGCGAGACCCGGCGCGCGCCCTTCTCGAGGAGCGCGTCGTAGTTGGCCAGCAGCGTGGTCACACCACCGATGCCGGACGCGACCGCGACGGCGAGGCGCTCGGGCTCGAGGCCGGAGCCCTCGAGCCCGGCGTCGGCCCACGCCTGGTCCGCGGCGACCATCGCGAACTGGCTGGAGCGGTCGAGGCGGCGGGCCTTGACCCGGTCGAGGACCTCGGACGGCTCGACGGCCACGCGGCCGCCGATCTTCACCGGCAGCATGTCGACCCAGTCGTCGGTGAGGTGGCGTACGCCGGACTCGCCGGCCAGCATGGCCTGCCAGGTCGACGCGACGTCGCCGCCGAGCGGGGAGGTGGTGCCGAGGCCGGTGACGACTACGCGGGTCGAGGGCATCAGGTGGGTTCCGTTCTCGCGAGGTGGGAGGAGGTCCTGGGCACGGGGGCCGGCGTGGTGCCGGCCCCCGTGTCAGGGAGGGCGTCAGCCCTGCGCGCGCTCGATGTAGGCGACGGCGTCACCGACGGTCTTGAGGTTCTTGACCTCGTCGTCGGGGATGGTCACGCCGAACTTCTCCTCGGCGGCCACGACGACCTCGACCATGGAGAGCGAGTCGACGTCGAGGTCGTCCACGAAGGACTTGTCCAGCTGGACGTCGTCGGCGTCGACACCGGCGACCTCGTTGACGATCTCGGCGAGGTCAGCGCGGATTTCTTCGGTGGTGGCCATGGGCCTTCCCTTCTTCTGGTGGGTGCTGCTTGGGGTGGTCTGGGGGTGGTGCGGTCCTACGGGACGGTGACGACCTGCGCGGCGTAGGAGAGGCCGGCGCCGAAGGCGATGAGCAGCGCGGTGTCACCGGACCTCGCCTCGCCCTCGGCCATCATCCGGTCGAGCGCCAGCGGGACGGACGCGGCCGAGGTGTTGCCCTGGTCGGCCACGTCGCGGGCGATGCGGACCGTGGGGGGCAGCTTCATGGAACGGGCCATCGCGTCGATGATGCGCATGTTGGCCTGGTGGGGCACGAAGACGTCGAGGTCGTCCAGGGTGACTCCGGCCGCGTCCAGCGCCTGCTGGCCGATCTTCGCCATCGCGAAGGACGCCCACCGGAACACCGGGTTGCCCTGCATGGTGAGGTGCGGCATGACGCCGCTGCCGGGCTTCTCGGGACTCCCGACGACGTCGCGCCAGTCCTCGCGCTGCCGGATCAGGTCGAACTGCTCGCCGTCGGAGCCCCACACGACCGGGCCGATGCCGGGGGTGTCGCTGGGCCCCACGACGGCCGCACCGGCGCCGTCGGCGAAGATGAAGGCCGTGCCGCGGTCGGTGAGGTCGAGGATGTCGGTGAGCCGCTCGACACCGACGACGAGCACGTAGCGCGAGCTGCCGGCGCGGACGATGTCGGAGGCCAGTGCGATGCCGTGGCAGAACCCGGAGCAGGCTGCGGAGATGTCGAACGCCGCAGCGTCGGTGCCGAGCTCGTGCGCGATCGCCGTGGCGACCGCCGGCGTCTGCAGGAGGTGGCTGACGGTGGCGACCACCACGCAGTCGATCTGGCCGGGCTCGAGGCCGGCACGCTCGATGGCGATGCGGGACGCCTCGACCGACATCATCTGCACCGACTCGTCAGGGCCGGCCCAGCGGCGCGTCTTGATGCCCGAGCGCTGCTGGATCCACTCGTCGCTGGACTCGATCGCGTCGACGACGTCGGCGTTCGGGACGAGGCGCCGCGGCCGGTAGGCGCCGACGCCGAGGATCGCGGCGTGCTGTGCGCCGGTGGCGGTGGTGAGCGCGGCCATCAGTGCGAGCCCTCCGGGTGCAGGCGCAGCAGCGGCTGGCCGGGGGAGACGAGGTCGCCGTCCTCGACGAGCCACTCCACCACAGAGCCGCCGTGGGCCGCGGTGATGTCGGTGCGGTCCCGCAGGCTGGCGACGGCGCCGATGACGGCGCCCGGTCCGAGCAGGTCGGCGTCGGCTGCCTCGGGAGAGATGTGGAAGGTGCCCTTCGCGGGCGACACCACCATGCGCCAGGTCGGAGTGGTCTCGATCTGCGAGGCCTCGCCGTGCTTGTCGCAGAACTCGCGGGCGGCGTCGAGCTGGTCGGGCGTCTTGAGGGCGAACGTCTCCACCCCCTTGAGCGCGCGCTTGGCGATGCCCGTCAGCGTCCCGGCCGGCGGCATCTCGAGGATGCCGGTCACGCCGAGGTCGCTCATCGTCTCCAGGCACAGGTCCCAGCGGACCGGGTTGGCGATCTGCCCGACCATGCGGCGCAGCACGTCGCGCCCGTCGTGCACGACCTGTCCGTCACGGTTGGAGATCACCGGGGTGCGCGGGTCGTGGGTCGAGACCGAGCGCGCGAGCGAGGCCATGCGGTCGACGGCCGCGCCCATGTGGGTGGTGTGGAACGCACCCGCGACGCTCAGCGAGATCAGGCGGGCCTTGGCCGGCGGGTCCTCGGCGAAGGCCGCGAGCTGCTCCGTCGTACCGGCGGCGACGAGCTGGCCGGGGCCGTTGTCGTTGGCCGGGGTCAGGCCGTGGCGCTCGATGGCGGCCAGCACCTCGTCGCGGTCGCCGCCGAGCACGGCGGTCATCCCGGTGGCGGTGGTCGCGGCTGCGTCGGCCATGGCGTTGCCCCGCTCGCGCACCAGCACCATCGCCTGCTCGGCGGTGATGACCCGCGCACCGGCGGCCGCCGTCAGCTCGCCGACGCTGTGGCCGGCGACCGCGCCGATGCGGGCGAACGCGTCGGCCGGGTGGGGGAACAGGTCGAGTGCGGAGACCAGCCCGGTCGCGACCAGCAGCGGCTGGGCGACCTTGGTGTCGCGGATCGTGTCGGCGTCGGCCTCGGTGCCGTAGTGGGCGAGATCGATGCCGGCCACGGTGGCCAGCCAGTCGAACCGCGCGGCGAAGGTGGGGTCCTCCAGCCAGGGCGTGAGGAAACCGGGGGTCTGGGCCCCTTGACCGGGAGCGACGATGACGAGCACACGACCACTCTGCCGGTTCGTGCGCCGAGCACGCGGGTCCGACGCCGACGAAACTCACCGGGAGATCTTTGTAGGGTTCCTACAGTTCTGTGCGGCCGGACTGGCGGCCCAGGATGAGCGCCAGCTGCAGCGCAAAGGCCTCACGGGGACGCGTGGGTGACCAGCCGGTCACCTCCGAGACCTGGCGCAGCCGGTAGCGCACGGTGTTGGGGTGGACGAAGAGCGCGCGTGCCGTGGCCTCGATCGACGAGCCGTTCTCGAACCACGCGCCGAGGGTCTCCAGCAGCGTGCCGCGGGTGGCCATGAGGGGGAGGTAGACCTCGTCGACCAGGTGCCGACGGGCGTGCCCGTCGCCGGCGAGCGCGCGTTCGGGCAGCAGGTCGCGGCTCGCGACCGGGCGTGGGGCGTCGGGCCACCCGCTGGCGGCCCGGTGGGCCGAGAGCGCGGCGCGCGCCGAGGCGCTCGCATGGGCGAGGTCGGCGGTGACCGGTCCTACGACGACCGGGCCGTCGCCGAAGTGGTCGAGCAGTCGTGTCGCCGCCTTCAGGGGGTCGGACACGCCGCCGAGGACCACCACGAGCCGTTCGCCCTGCGTGGCGCAGAGGGCATCCATGTCGCCGGTGCGCGCCGAGCGGCGTACGGAGTCGAAGACGTCGAGCTCCGCGCGGTGCGGTGGCACGGCGCCCAGCACGACGGCGACGTCGCCGTGGGCGCCCCACCCGAGCGCGCTGGCGCGGGACAGGACCGTCTCGTCGGCCTCGGCGCGCACCACCGCGTCGACGACCAACGCCTCGAGGCGGGCGTCCCACGCGCCGCGGGACTCGGCGGCGCGTGCGTACACGGCTGCGGTGGCGAAGGCCACCTCGCGGGCGTAGAGGAGCACCGCGTCGTGGACCTCCCGGGCGTCCTCGGGGTCGAGGAGCGCGTCGATGTTGGTCTCGACCACGCGGATGCTCAGGCGTACGAGCTCGACGGTCTGCTGGAGCGAGATCACGCCGGTGAGCTCGCGGGGTGCCGCACCGAACACGACGACGTCCAGCGGGTCGTGTGCCGATGCGCGGACCTCGCGGTCGTACCAGTCGACGAACCCCCGAATACCGGCCTGGACGATCAGCCCGACCCACGAGCGGTCCTCCGCGCTGAGGTCGTCGAACCAGGGCAGGTCGCTCGCCATCCGCCCGGTCGCGGCCGTGCTCAGGGCTCCGCTGGAGTTGCGGAGCGCCTCGGCGGCGCGACGGCGAGAGGGGGGCATGGGGCGACTCTAGTGGCGTGCCGGACGTAGTGGGATTCCCACGAAGGGTGGTGGAGGCGCGCCGAGGGGTGCCGAGGTCACGACTTCGCATCGTGGGCCGTGCGCCGGTCGAGGCGCGGGGTGTGCGTGGTTGAATCCGGGACCTGTCCCCATCGGTTGGAGGTCGCGTGCCGCAACGCACCGTCCCGCACGTCGAGCACGTCACCGTGCACGGGCACCGACGCGCCTACGTGCGCATGGGATCGGGGCCGGCGCTGCTGCTCCTGCACGGCCTCGGCTGCGACCACACGACCTGGGCGCCGGTGATGCAGTCACTCGCCCGCACCCACACGGTCATCGCGCCGGACCTGCTGGGGCACGGGCAGTCCGACAAGCCGCGCGCCGACTACAGCCTCGGTGGCTACGCGAACGGCATGCGCGACCTGCTGACGGTGCTGGGGATCGACACCGCCACCGTGGTCGGCCACAGCTTCGGCGGGGGAGTGGCCATGCAGTTCGGCTACCAGTTCCCCGAGCGCACTGAACGGCTCGTGCTGGTGGCGTCCGGCGGGCTCGGGCCCGAGGTGAGCCCGGCGATCCGCGCCATCACGACCCCGGGGTTCCACCAGGCGATGGCCGTGCTGTCGGCGCCCGGCGTGCGCCACGTGGCCACGGCAGCGCTCCGGCTGCTCTCCCGGAGCGGCGTGCGGCACGTGCGTGACCTCGGCGAGGTCGCCGACATCTACGACTCCTTCAAGGACCCGCGCACCCGCGCCGCGATCCGTCACGTGACGCGTGCGGTCGTGGACTGGAAGGGCCAGATCGTCACCATGGCCGACCGGGCCTACCTGACCGAGGCCATGCCGATGCTCGTGGTGTGGGGCGCGGACGACCTCGTCATCCCCGTCTCCCACGCCAGCCACGCGAGCGCACTCGCCCCGACCGCGCGGATCGAGATCGTCCCGAATGCGGGTCACTTCCCGCACAAGGACCACCCGGAGCGCTTCGCCAAGATCGTGCGCGACTTCATCCGCACCACCGAGCCTGCGCACTACGACCGCACCCGCTGGCGCGAGCTGCTCGACGAGGGTGCGCTGCGGTTCCCCGTGCAGGCCGAGGCCGGCGAGTCGCCGGTGGCGCCGGTCCACTCCGTACGTCGTGCGGCTGGCGCCTGACGCCTTCGTCCCCTCAGCCGCGGGCCACAGCGCTCGCGGAGCGTCGGCGCCGTCGGTCCCGCCATTCCTCGCGGCGTTCATCCAGGTGCTCGGCCTCGGCGGCGAGCTGGTGGACCGCGGGATGGTCGTCGGGGGTGCCCCACATCAGACGCTCGAGTGATCGGCGTCTCGAGTCCGTGCAGTAGCGGACGTTCGGGTCGCGCCGCGCCCGGGAGCGCGTGCGCCACCACAGGAAGTCGGTGGTCGACACCGAGCTGCGCGGCTGCCACCAGCCGACCACCCTGAGGTCGGTGTGCGCGGGGTAGCGCCTGCCGGCGTGGTCGCGCGCCCCGTCGTCACGCATCGGTGGCACCTCCTCACCTGTGTCGGCGTCGTGGACCGACACCGCCAGTCCGGCGAGGCGCAACAGCCCGTGGAGGACGTCCGCGCGCGGGCTTGTGCGACCGGTCTCCCAGCGTGCGACCGCGGACTGGGAGACGTCGAGCATGGCTGCCAGTCCGCGCTGGGAGACGTCGAGGATGCGTCGTACGCGTCGGACGAGACCCGGGACGTGCCCGTCGAAGGGGCCGAGCACGTAGACGTCCCACTCCGCCTGGGTCCATTCGGGCTGCGGCTCCGGGCCCACGGCGCTTCCCGGCCGCCCCGCCAACCTGCGCCACGCCGGCTGACGCCGGAGCCAGTCGTCCCGGCTGCTCCCTGTGGCGCTGCCCTGCTTGGTCTGAGCGTCCATCACTGCCCCCTGATGCGATCGTCCTCTGCTGCGGTCGATCACACCCGGCGGTCCTGACAGTCGGCCCCGTCTCTCCACAGGCATGGGTCTGCGGGGTGTCGTCCACAGGGCGTGGGTGTCGTACTGGCCCCGGATCAGTGGTCCGCGCTCCGAGTTGCCGGGCCCTAGCCCTTGAGTCGGTCAGCGACTCAACGGCAAGGGCCCGTGGCAAGGGCCCGCGGCCGGGAGGGGCGAGCGGGGTGCTCGGCAACGGCACTGGCCCCTGAGTCGCTGAGCGACTCAGGGGCCAGTGGCCAGTGGTGCGGGGTGGTGCGGGTTGGAGCTGGGAGGGAGCCGTCAGGCGTCGCCGCCCTCCTGCTTGATGTCCTTGGTCGCGGTCGGGTCGTCGATGCGGTAGCGCTCGGCTGCCTCGACGACCTTCTCCACCGGGAACTCGCCGGCGTCGGCGAGGGCCTGGAGGGCCTGGACGACCACGCTGACGGCGTCGATGTGGAAGAAGCGACGCGCGGCGGGACGGGTGTCGGCGAAGCCGAAACCGTCGGCGCCGAGCACGCGGTAGTCGGCCGGGACCCAGCGCGCGATCTGCAGGGGGACGGCGCGCATGTAGTCGGACACGGCGACGACGGGACCCTGGGCGCCGGCGAGCTTGTCGCTGACGTAGGCGGTGCGTCGCTCCTCGCCGGGGTTGAGCAGGTTCCACTGCTCGGCGGCGGCGCCGTCGCGGGCCAGCTCGTTCCAGGACGTGACCGACCACAGGTCCGACTGCACGCCCCAGTCCTCGGCGAGCATGCGGGCGGCGTCCTCGATCCACGGGAAGCCGACGCCGGAGGCCATCAGCTGGACCCGGGGGCCCTCGCCGTCGGCGGTCGCGACCTTGTGGATGCCGCGCAGGATGCCGTCGACGTCCACGTCGGACGGCTCGGCCGGCTGCGAGACCGGCTCGTTGTAGACCGTCAGGTAGTAGATGACGTCCTCGCCCTGGCCGTCGGGTCCGCCGGAGCCGTACATCCGCTCGAGGCCGTCCTGCATGATGTGGCTGATCTCGTAGGAGAACGCCGGGTCGTAGTGCACGACCGCAGGGTTGGTCGCCGCGAGCAGCGGCGAGTGGCCGTCGGCGTGCTGCAGGCCCTCACCGGTGAGCGTGGTGCGACCGGCGGTGGCCCCGATCAGGAAGCCGCGCGCCAGCTGGTCGGCCATGGCCCAGATCGAGTCGCCCGTGCGCTGGAAGCCGAACATCGAGTAGAAGATGTAGAACGGGATCATGTGCTCGCCGTGCGTGGAGTACGCCGACCCGGCTGCGGTCGCCGACGCCATGGCGCCCGCCTCGGAGATGCCCTCGTGGAGCATCTGGCCCTGCGCGGACTCCTTGTAGGACAGCAGCATCTTGCGGTCGACCGACTCGTACTGCTGGCCGCCGGGGTTGTAGACCTTGGCGCTCGGGAACATCGAGTCCATGCCGAAGGTGCGGTACTCGTCAGGCGCGATCGGCACCACGCGGTCGCCGATCTCGGGGTCCTTCATCCAGTCGCGGAGCAGCCGGACGACCGCCATGGTGGTGGCGAACTTGTTCTTGCCCGAGCCCTGCTTGAGCTCGGAGTACATCTCGTCGCCGGGCAGCTTGAGCGCCGTGGCCCGGTTGATCCGGCGGGGGATCGAGCCGCCGAGGGCCTCGCGGCGCTCGAGCATGTACTCGATCTCGGGGGCGTCGGCTCCGGGGTGGAAGAACGGCGCACCGCCGGTCTTCTCGTAGGACTCCTCGAGGTCGCGGTCGCTGATCGGGAGGTAGAGCCGGTCGCGGAACTTCTTGAGGTCCGGGAGGGTCAGCTTCTTCATCTGGTGGGTGGCGTTCTTGCCCTCGAGGGCGTCGATCGTCCAGCCCTTGATGGTGTGCGCCAGGATCACCGTCGGCTGACCGGTGTGCTTGCTGGCCGCGTCGAAGGCGGCGTACACCTTGCGGTAGTCGTGGCCGCCGCGCGGCAGCTTCTCGATCTGGGTGTCCGACATGTGCTCGACCATCTTGCGCAGGCGCGGGTCGGTGCCGAAGAAGTGGTCGCGGACGTAGGCGCCGTCCTCGGTCGAGTAGGTCTGGAACTGGCCGTCCGGGGTGGTGTTCATCCGGTTGACCAGGACGCCGTCGACGTCCTTGGCGAGCAGGTCGTCCCACTCGCGGCCCCACACGACCTTGATGACGTTCCACCCGGCGCCGCGGAAGTTGGCCTCGAGCTCCTGGATGATCTTGCCGTTGCCGGTGACCGGGCCGTCGAGCTGCTGGAGGTTGCAGTTGATGACCCACGTCAGGTTGTCGAGCTCCTCGCGGGCCGCGACGCGGATCGCGCCGAGCGACTCGGGCTCGGCCATCTCGCCGTCGCCCATGAACGCCCACACGCGCTGCTGGCTGGTGTCCTTGACGCCGCGGTTGTCGAGGTAGCGGTTGAAGCGCGCCTGGTAGATCGAGCCGATGGCCGTGAGGCCCATCGAGACGGTCGGGAACTCCCAGAAGCCCGGCATCAGGCGCGGGTGGGGGTACGACGGCAGGCCGGCACCCTTGCCGTGCTGGACCTCCTGGCGGAAGCGGTAGAGCTGCTCCTCGCTGAGGCGGCCCTCGAGGAACGCGCGGGCGTAGACGCCCGGCGAGCCGTGGCCCTGGATGTAGATCTGGTCGCCGCCACCCTCGTGGTCCTTGCCGCGGAAGAAGTGGTTGAAGCCGACCTCGTAAAGGCTCGCGGACGACTGGTACGTCGCGATGTGGCCACCGACCTCGAGGCCCTTGCGGTTGGCCGAGGACACCATCACGGCGGCGTTCCAGCGGATGAAGGCGCGGATGCGGCGCTCGACCTCCTCGTCGCCGGGGAACCACGGCTCGCGCTCCGGAGGGATGGTGTTGATGTAGTCGGTGGAGCGCAGGGCCGGCACGCCGACCTGCTTCTCCCGCGCCCGCTCGAGCAGTCGCAGCATCACGTAGCGCGCGCGGTCACGACCCCGGTCGTCGAGCATCGCGTCGAAGGACGCGAGCCACTCCTGGGTCTCGTCGGGGTCGATGTCGGGCAGCTGGGTGGGGAGTCCCTCGTGGATCACCGGCACGATCGCCGGGCTCTTGCTGGACTTCTCGGCGTCACTCACCCCTGCATCGTGTCACGCGACACGCCGCCACGAAATCTACCCGCGGGTAGGCGGGACGGCGGGTGCGACGACGGATCGAACATGGGTCCGGCCGAGCGGGGGACACGACCCCTACGGGCGCCCGGCGGGCGGGACGGGGTTGCGGCGCCTGCTGTGTTCGGGTGGACTATGCGCAGCCCGCGCACCGACGGGTATCCGAGCATGGGAGGCACTGCGTGAGTTCGACGGTGGGCGATTCTGCCCCGGCGACCGGGATCGGCGACCGACTGGGGCTGAAGCCCGGGATGGTCGTGCAAGAGCTCGGCTGGGACAACGACACCGATGACGAGCTTCGCGTCGCGGTCGAGGACTGCATCGATGCCGACATGGTGGACGGTGACTACGGCAACGTCGTGGACGCGGTGGTCCTGTGGTGGCGCGACGACGACGGGGACCTCGTGGACGGCCTGGTCGATGCACTGACCGACCTCGTCGGCGGCGGCTCGATCTGGCTGCTGACGCCGAAGGTCGGTCGTCCCGGCACGGTGGATGCAGCAGACGTCGCGGAAGCGGCCCCCATCGCGGGCCTGTCCCAGACGACGACGGCTTCGGTCAGCAAGGACTGGCAGGCCACCCGGCTGGTGGCACCGAAGACACCCGCGTGAAGCCAGGCGATCTCGCAGGGGCGCTCTCGGGCGTCGGCACGACGGTGCGCGTCCTCGGGCGCGCCGGTGTGATCCGCCCCTACGGACCGCGCACCCTCGCCGGCATCGGGCGCGTGGTGCTCCGCTGGGGCACCGGGCCCGCGGGCGGCTTCGCCACGCTGGCGGCCCGCTCGCCCCACCAGGTGGGCGTCGTCGACGAGCTCGGCGAGCTGACCTGGGGCGAGCTGCACCGGCGGTCCAACTCGCTGGCGCGCGCCCTGGCCGAGCGGGGCGTCCGCGAGGGCGACTCGGTGGCGGTGATGTGCCGCAACCACCGGGGCTTCATCGACGCCTCGGTGGCGGTCGCCAAGCTGGGCGCCGACATCCTCTACCTCAACACCGCCTTCGCCGGCCCGCAGCTGGTCGACGTGCTCGAGCGCGAGGCGCCGAGCATGGTCATCCACGACGAGGAGTTCACCGCCCTGCTGGCCGGAGCGTCGGTCGAGCGCCGCGTGCTGGCGTGGACCGACGACGAGGGCGTCTCCGACGAGCGCCTCGAACGGCTCGTGTCGGCGTACGACGAGTCCGACCTCCACCCGCCGCAGCGCCACGCGAAGATCGTGATCCTCACCTCCGGCACCACCGGCACGCCCAAGGGCGCGCCGCGCAAGGAGGCGGGGATCGACGCGGCGGTGTCCCTGCTGTCGCGGATGCCGCTGCGTGCGGGATGGCGTACGCACATCGCGGCGCCGCTGTTCCACACCTGGGGCTTCGCCCACCTCGCCCTCGCGATGCTGCTGGGCTCGACGGTGGTGCTGCGTCGCACCTTCGACCCCGCCACCGCGCTGAGGACCGCCCAGGACGAGCGTTGCCAGTCGATGGTGGTCATCCCGGTCATGCTCCAGCGGATGCTGGCGCTCGATCCGGCCGAGCTGGACGCGATCGACCTCGGCCGGGTCGAGGTCGTCGCGTCGTCCGGGTCGGCGCTGCCCGCGACGCTGGCGCAGGCCTGGATGGACCGGTTCGGCGACAACCTCTACAACATCTACGGCTCGACCGAGGTGGCGTACGCCTCGATCGCCACCCCCGAGGACCTGCGGGCCGATCCGACGTCGGCGGGGAAGCCGCCGTACGGCACCGTCGTCCGGATCCTCGACGAGGCCGGCGCCGAGCTCCCGCAGGGCGAGACCGGCCGGATCTTCGTGGGCAACGGGCTGCTCTTCGAGGGCTACACCCACGGCGGGTCCAAGGAGGTCGTGGACGGGCTGATGTCGTCGGGCGACGTGGGCTGGTTCGACGTCGCCGGGCGCCTGCACGTGGCCGGCCGCGACGACGACATGATCGTGTCCGGTGGGGAGAACGTCTTCCCGCAGGAGGTGGAGGACTGCCTGGTCACCCACGACGCCGTCGGCGAGGTCGCTGCGATCGGTGTCGAGGACGACGACTATGGTCAGCGCCTGCGGGCCTTCGTGGTGCGCGTCGGCGAGGTGTCGGCGGACGAGCTGCGCGAGCACGTGAAGGCGAACCTGGCGCGCTTCAAGGTGCCGCGCGAGATCGTGTTCGTGGACGAGCTCCCACGCAACGCCACCGGCAAGGTCCTCAAGCGGGAGCTGGCCCGGCACGGCGAGGCGGCGGCTGCCGACGGCAACGAGAACGACGATGACGACGACGACAAGGACGGCAAGCAGGCGTGACGAGCGAGGGGCTGCGCATCGGCGACGAGGCGCCCGACTTCATCCTGCGTGACCAGTTCGGCCAGGACGTGCGCCTGAGCGACTTCCGCGGACGCAAGGCGGTGGCGCTGATGTTCTTCCCGTTCGCGTTCACCGGCGTGTGCACCGGTGAGCTGTCGGGGGTCCGCGACCGGCTCGACGAGTTCCTCAGCTTCGACACCGAGGTGCTGGCGTTGTCGTGCGACTCGGTCTACGCGCTGCGAAGCTTCGCCGAGGCGGAGGGGCTCAACTTCCCGCTGCTCTCCGACTACTGGCCGCACGGCGCGGTGGCGTCGGCCTACGAGGTCTTCGACCCCGTCAAGGGGGCGCCGCGCCGCTCGTCGTACGTCGTGGACCGCGAGGGTCGGCTCAGCTGGGCGGTGCACAACGCCAACCCGGACGGGCGCGACCTCGACGAGCACATCCGCGAGCTCCAGGCCGCTGTCGGCTGAGCTGGGACCCGGTGGTCTAGACAGATCCCGGCAATTGGACGAATCCAGGTACGCCCTTGGGAGCTGGTGTAATCTTCTACGTGTTGAGCCGCTGGTGACCCGAGACGCCAGCGGCTCAACTCATTTCATCTCGTGCCTGGCTGGTGGCCGGCGACGGGATTCGAGCGGGACCGGAGTGTCCCGTAGTCTGTGCCGCGCGCGTCGGTAGCTCAGCGGCAGAGCACTCGGCTTACACCCGAGCGGTCGGCGGTTCGAAACCGTCCCGACGCACCCCTCCCGCTGCATGAGAGGCCTCTCATCGGCGCCTCACCGTCGGCTCACGGCGCACCTCCAGTCTTCTCGTACACCGGGGCCGCACCGGCCCCCGACGAGAGGAACCATGATGAGGAAGCTGCTCCCCACCGCACTCCTGGGCATCGCCGGCCTGACCGCCTTCGGCCTGATCGGCATGTCGTCGCCCGTCGTCTCCTCGGCCGCCGACGAGGCCGCCAAGCGCGAGGACGACGCGCCGTCGCTGGTCCTGGTCGCCGACGACGACGATGACGACACCAACGACGACGACACCAACGACGACGACACCAACAGCCCGTCGTACACCGACCAGAGCCGCGACACCAACGACAACACCAACAGCCGCGTCACGGGTGTGAGCCGCGACCGCGACAAGAGCCGGGGCGACAAGACCCGCGACTGGACGCGCGACGGCGGCGACAAGACCCGCGACAAGACCGCCAACAGCACCAACGACCGCAGCCGCAACGACACGCGTCGCTGACCGATCGCGGACGAGGAGGGCGACATGGGCAGGAACGACGACGGCTGGCACCTCGACGAGGGCGAGCTCCTCGCTCCCGGGCTGAGCGCGCTGCGCCGCCTCGGTGGCGGAGCGGCCTACGAGGCCTGGCTCTGCTTCGACGAGGTGACCTGGTCGCCCGTGGTCGTCAAGGTCCTGCGTCCCTCCCAGGTCGACGACGAGTCCTCCCGGCGCGGTCTGCGCCGGGAGGTGCTCGCCCTCGACACCGTCAACCACCCCGTGGTGGTCCGTGGGCTGCGCGACGGGCAGGACGGAGACCGTCCCCACGTCGTGCTGGAGCACATCGACGGCCCACGCCTGTCGAGCCTGATCCGCCGCTACGGCCGGCTCCAGGAGCAGCAGTACCTGCCGCTGGCGATCGACGTCGCCGCGGCGCTCCACTACTTCACCCACATCGGGTGGACCCACCTCGACATCAAGCCCAGCAACGTGATCATGGGTGCCCCCGCGCGGCTCATCGACCTGTCGGTCGCCCGCCCGGAGGAGGACGCCCGACGGCTGCGCTACCCGATCGGCACCGACGCCTACATGTCGCCCGAGCAGTGCGACCCGGGCGAGCACGTGCCGTCCTTCGCCTCCGACGTGTGGGGCCTGGGCGCCACCCTGTTCCACGCCGTGGCCGGGCAGCGCCCGTTCGCGCACGGCGACCCCGACGCCGACGACGTACGCGAGCGCTTCCCGCAGCTCGTCGACGCGCCCGCCGCGCTGCCGGACGGCGTACCCGGTGCGGTCGCCGAGGTGATCGCGGCCTGCCTGCGCCGCGACCCCGCCGAGCGGCCGCTGCCGCACGAGGTCGCCGAGGCGCTCGAGCCGGTGCTGGCGGGCCTGCCCCGCGGGTCGCTCGCGGGCTTCAAGATCAGGGGCTGACGCCCCGGACGGCGCTCACGGGTTGAGTCGGTAGCCGACTCCCCGGACCGTCGAGATGGCGCCGGTGCCCAGCTTCTTGCGGAGGTAGCCGACGTAGACGTCGACGACGTTGGAGCCCGGGTCGAAGTCGTAGCCCCACACCAGGTCGAGCAGCTGCTCGCGGGTCAGGACCTGGCCGGGGTTCAGCAGGAAGATCTCCGCGAGCGCGAACTCGCGGGCCGAGAGCTCGGACTCGCCCTCCGGCCCGGAGACCCGACGGGTGCGACGGTCCAGGCGCAGGCCGCCGACGACGAGGTCGTCGCCGCTCGCGGGGGCGTCGACCGGCGCGAGGGCGCGCAGGCGCAGCCGCACCCGGGCCATCAGCTCGGCGAAGCGGAACGGCTTGGCCATGTAGTCGTCCGCACCGCTGTCGAGGGCCGTGACGGTGTCGGTGACGGAGTCGCGGGCGGTGAGGATGATGACCGGCATCCGGCTGCCCTGGGAGCGCAGCTGGTCGAGGACCTCGAAACCGTCCATCCCCGGCAGCCCGATGTCGAGCACCATGAGGTCGAAGCGGCCCGAGAGCGCCTCGTCGAGCCCGGTCGGTCCGTCGGAGGCGACGGTCGGCTGGTGGCCCTCGGCCCGCAGGCCCTTGGCCACGAACGAGGCGATGCGGTCCTCGTCCTCGACGATCAGGATCTGGGCCATCTGCGGTCCTCTCTCAGGTAGCTGGTCATCGTCCGAGCGTCCGCTCGGGCAGGACGATCTCCACGTGGGCACCCCGGGGCTCGGCGTCGCGGATGACGACCTCGCCCCCGTGGGCGTCGGCGATGGCGCGCACGATGCTCAGGCCCAGGCCGAACCCGTCGTCGCCGGCGCGCACGCTGCTGCGGCCGAAGCGCTCCAGCACCGCCTCCCGGTCCTCCGGGCGGATGCCGTCGCCGGCATCGCGGACCCAGAGTCGGACCAGACCGTCCTCGCGGGCCGAGCCGACGGCGATCACGGCGCCGGGGTCGGTGTGCTTCACGGCATTGTCGGCGAGCTGGAGGAGTGCCTGGGTGATGCGCTGCTCGTCGAGCACCGCGCGGCCGTGGGCGGCGTCGTCGAGCTGCCAGTCGCGCTCGCCGAGGGCCGTGGCCTTGGCGAGCACCGACTGGGTGAGTCCGCCGAGCTCCACGTCGCCCACGACGAGGAAGTCCGGGCGCCGGCTCTTGGCCAGCAGGATCAGGTCGGTCACCAGGCGCGACATCCGGTCGACCTCGTCGAGCACGAGCTCGCGGGTCTGCTCCAGGTCGGCGGGGTCGGTGGGATCGAGCAGCTCGAGGTGGCCGCGGACCACGGTGAGCGGCGTCTTGAGCTCGTGCCCGGCGTCGTCGAGGAACTGACGCTGGGCGGCGAACCCGGAGTCGAGGCGCTCGAGCATCCCGTTGATGGTGCGGGTCAGGGCGGTGATGTCGTCGTTGCCCTGCTCGACGATGCGGCGCGAGAGGTCGGTCGCGGTGATCTCGCGGGCGGTCTCCTCCAGGGTGCGCAGCGGGGCCAGCAACCGACCGGACTGGAAGGCCGCGATCGTGGTGATGAGGCCGAGGGAGAGCAGGGCGACGAGGGTGTAGGTCTGGAGCGTCCGGTTGAGCTCCTCGTGCTCGTCACGCAGGAAGTTGGCGATGACGAGCGCCCCGTCGCCCTGGGAGTTGGTGACGGGCACGAGGGTCACCCAGGTCTCCCCGAAGGCGGGGGAGTCGATGATCCTCGTCCCGCCCACCTCGGCGAGGTCCTCGACCGCCTGCTGGTAGGCCGGCTCGTCCAACACCTCCTGGCCGTAGCGGTTGCGCGTGGCGATCGTCCCCTCGCCGCGGGTGTAGCCCACCAGCAGCTCGTCGTCGTCGGGGACGTTGCGGGTGAGGAAGACCTCGAGGACACGGCGCACGTCGTCGAACGGCTCGCCGGTGTTGGGGTCGCGGCGCAGGTTGCGGAACTCCTCGATCTCCTGGCTGATCTGCGAGGTGACCTGCCGCTCGATGCGCGCGGACTCGAGGGCGTAGACGAGCAGCCCGGCACCGCTCATCGCCGCGGCCGTGAGGACGGCGATGACGACGGTGATGCGGGTCCGGACCGAGACACGGGTGAAGCGTCGGCGGGCACCGTCAGTCGTCCCCGTCGGTCCGCTCGTCGTCGGTGTCGTCATCCTCAGGCCCGTCGTCGTCCCAGTCGTCGTCGTCATCCTCCCCGACCGGTGTCGGTGTCGGTGTCACCACGCGGGCCTCCTCGCCCCCGTCGCGGCCGGACCCGTCGCGCTGCTGCTGGTCGTCGCGCTCGGCCGGACCCTCGCGGCCGTCGTCCGGAGTCGGTCCGGGCGGGGACGGTGTCTGCGCTCCGGGCGTCTCTGACGCGGGCGTCTCCGGCGGATCGCTCGGCGCGTCGCGCAGGATGACGGGGCTGTGGTCGGCGGGCGGTGGCGCGCCGGGGGACGCCAGCGACCCGGCGACGTACGCGGTGACGGGCACGACGAGTGCCAGCAGCAGCAACACCTTCGGCAGCGGACCCATGCCCCCATCCTGGGCACGGATGCTGGAACGTGGATGAGAGCCGGATGAGAGACCTCTCATGTCCGCTCACCGACGTCTGGGTGCCGTCCGTCGCAGTTGCTGCGCCGAGTCGTCGTACGGAGGTTGTGGTGCATGCCACAGTGGCGGTGCCACACGCCACCGGACCAGGGAGCTGCCGTGATCGTCCCCTTCAGCGTCACCGACTTCATCGAGCGGGCCGCCGCCGTCTACGGCGAGCGCCCGGGGTTCATCGACGAGCCCGACCAGCCGGCCGCCTCGCTCGGCACGCTGACCTACGCCGAGGCGTACGCCCTCGCGCAGCGGCAGGCCGCCCGCCTCGACGAGCTGGGCATCGACGTCGGCGAGCGGGTCGCGGTGCTGAGCCACAACTCCGCGCGGCTGCTGACGTCGTTCTTCGGCGTGTGCGGGTCCGGCCGGGTGCTGGTGCCGATCAACTTCCGGCTCCGTCCTGACGAGATCGCCTACATCGTCGCCCACTCGGGGGCCCGGGTGCTCTACGTCGACCCCGAGCTGGTCGAGTCGGTGTCGGGCATCGACGTGGAGCACCGGTTCGTGCTCGGCGAAGACGAGTCGATGTTCGCGGCCCCTGGCTCTGAGCCGCGGGCGTGGGAGCCGGACGAGAACGCGACGGCGACGATCAACTACACCTCCGGCACCACCGCGCGGCCCAAGGGCGTGCAGCTCACGCACCGCAACCTGTGGACCAACGCGGTGACGTTCGGCCTCCACGCGGGCGTCACCGACCGCGACGTCTACCTCCACACGCTGCCGATGTTCCACGCCAACGGCTGGGGGATGCCGTTCGCGATGACCGGCCTGGGCGTCCCGCAGGTCGTGCTGCGCAAGGTCGACGGCGCGGAGATCCTGCGCCGGGTCAGGGACCACGGCGTGACCGTGATGTGCGCGGCGCCCGCCGTCGCGGCGGCGGTGCTCGACGCAGCCCAGGACTGGGAGGGCGAGATCCCCGGCCGTGACCGGGTCCGGATCATCATGGCCGGCGCGCCGCCACCGACGAAGACCGTCGTCCGGGTCGAAGAGGAGCTCGGGTGGGAGTTCGTGCAGATCTACGGCCTCACCGAGACCTCGCCGCTGCTGACGGTCAACCGCAGCCGCGCCGAGTGGGACGACCTGTCGGCGGAGGAGCGGGCGGCGAAGCTCGTGCGGGCCGGTGCGCCCGCGATCGGCGTACGCCTGCGCACCGACGAGCACGGCGAGGTGCTGGCGCGCTCCAACGTGATCCTCGAGGGCTACTGGGAGCGGCCCGACGAGACGGCCAAGGCACTGGTGGACGGGTGGTTCCACACCGGCGACGGGGGAGTGGTCGGAGACGACGGCTACCTCACGATCAGCGACCGCAAGAAGGACGTGATCATCACCGGCGGCGAGAACGTGTCGTCGATCGAGGTCGAGGACGTGCTGTTCTCCCACCCGGCCGTGGCCGAGGTGGCGGTGATCGGCGTGCCGAGCGAGAAGTGGGGCGAGACCATCAAGGCGCTGGTCGTGCTCGCCGACGGGGCGAGCGCGGACGAGGCCGAGCTGATCGCGTGGTGCAAGGACAAGGCCGCGGGCTACAAGGCGCCCACGTCGATCGAGTTCCGCGATGCGCTGGCCCGCACGGCGACCGGCAAGCTGCAGAAGTTCAAGCTGCGCCAGCCCTACTGGGAGGGCCAGGAGCGGCAGGTCAACTGACCCCGATACTGGCGCCATGCCCACGCTCGCTGACGTCGTCGACCTGCTGCACGCCTGGTACCCGCCGGAGACGGCCGACTCCTTCGACGCCGTCGGCCTCGTGGCCGGCGACCCGTCGGCCGAGGTCGCGAAGGTGATGTTCGCGGTGGACCCGACGATCGAGGTGGCGCGCGAGGCCGTCGCGTGGGGTGCCGACCTGCTGGTGGTCCACCACCCGCTCTTCCTCACCCCTGTCAGCTCGGTCGCCGCGACCACGCCCAAGGGACGGACCCTCCACACGCTCACCTCTGGGGGCTGCGCGCTGCTGACGGCGCACACCAACGCCGACCAGGCCTCCGCCGGCGTCTCCGAGGCGCTCTCGCTCGCCCTCGGCCTGCGTGACCTCGCGCCGATCCTCCCCGCGTCCGAGGGTGCGACGACCGGCACCGGACGCGTCGGGACGGTCGACGAGACGACGCTCGAGGCCTTCGCGGCGCGGGTGGGCGAGGCGTTGCCGGCCACCGCGCACGGCGTACGCGTCGCGGGTGCCCGGGACCGGGTGGTGCGGCGGGTCGCGGTGTGCGGCGGGTCGGGCGACTTCCTGCTCGACGAGCTGGCCGACGGCGACGTCGACGTCTACGTCACGAGCGACCTGCGCCACCACCGGGCGGCCGAGTTCCTCGAGCACGACGGCCCTGCGCTGGTCGACGTGGCGCACTGGGCCGCGGAGTGGACGTGGCTCCCCGTGGTGGAGGCTCGGCTGCGCGAGGCGATGGGCGATAGGGTCGACACCCGGGTCAGCACGCAGTGCACCGACCCGTGGTCGTTTCGCTACTGAAGTCCCAGGAGAGCCGTTGAAGGCCGATCCCGCCCACCAGGTCCAGCTGCTCGACGTCGCAGAGCTCGACCGCCGTGTCGCCCAGCTGCGCCACCAGCGCTCGACGCTCCCCGAGCTCGCCGAGATCGCGGCGCTCACCTCCGAGCGCACCGCGCTGACCGACCAGGTGCGCGACGCCCGCATCGTCGTCGACGACCTCACCGTCGAGCAGGCCAAGGCCGACCGGGAGGTCGAGCAGGTCAGGACGCGGCGCGAGCGCGACCGCAACCGGATGGACACCGGGCAGATCACGAACCCCAAGGACCTCGAGCGGATGCAGCACGAGCTGGTCTCGCTCGAGCGCCGGATCTCCACGCTCGAGGACGCCGAGCTCGAGGTGATGGAGAAGCTCGAGGAGGCCCAGCAGGTGCTCGACGGCCTGGGCATCCGCGCCGACGACATCGACGCCCGCCTCGCCGAGCTCGTCGCCGCCCGCGACGAGAAGCAGGCCGGGATCGACGCGTCCCTCGCCGAGGTCACCGCCGCCCGTGGCCCCGCCGTCGACGGCATCCCCGACGCCCTGCTGGCGCTCTACGAGCGGCTGCGCGAGCAGAAGGGCATCGGCGCGGCCCTGCTGCGCGCCCGCCAGTGCGGCGGCTGCAACATGACGCTCGACGCCTCCGAGCTCTCCCGGATCCGGTCGGCCCCGGTCGACGAGGTGATCCGGTGCGAGGAGTGCCAGCGCATCCTCGTGCGCACCGACGAGTCGGGACTCTGAGAGCCGCTCGAGCATGCGCCTCGACGCGGAAGTGATGGCCGCGCGGGGGCGTACGTCCCTGCGGGCGCGGGTCGCGCGCCTGCGCTCCAAGGCATGGGTCATCGGCCAGTGCGCGATCGCGGCCGGCGTCGCGTGGTGGCTCGCCGCCGACGTCCTCGGCCACCGGCTGCCGTTCTTCGCCCCGATCGCGGCCGTGGTCTCGCTCGGGATGTCCTACGGCCAGCGCCAGCGCCGCGTCGCCGAGGTCACGGTCGGCGTGGCGCTCGGAGTCTTCCTGGGCGACGCGACGACCCACCTGATCGGCTCGGGCGGACCCCAGATCGCCCTCATCGTCGCGGCGGGCATGTCGATCGCGCTGCTGCTCGACGCCGGGCAGCTGCTCCTCATCCAGGCGGCCGTCCAGGGCATCGTGGTGGCGGCGCTGGCCCCGGCACCCGGCGATGCCTTCGTGCGCTGGACAGACGCGCTCATCGGCGGCGCCGTGGCGCTCGTGGCAGCCACGGTCGTGCCGCGCGCACCGCTGCGCAGGCCGCGCGACCAGGCTGCGGTGGTCGTGCGCAAGATCGCCGAGCTGCTGCGGTCGTCGTCGGACCGGCTCGGCGACGGCGACGCCGAGCGGGCGCTCGCGATGCTGCGCGACGCCCGATCCACAGACGTCCTGATCTCGGAGCTGCGTGCGGCGTCGGAGGAGGGCCTGTCGGTGGTGAGCTCCTCGCCCTTCCGACGTCGCCACGGCGAGCACCAGCGCCAGCTCGCGGACCTCGTCGAACCGCTGGACGTGGCCCTGCGCAACACCCGTGTCGTCGTACGCCGGGTCGCCGTGGCGTGCCACCGCCGCGAGCCCGTGCCGGCGTCGTACGCCGCCCTGATGCGCGACCTGGCCGAGCTCGCCGAGCGGGTGGCCGACGAGCTGGTCGCCAACCGGATGGCGACCGCGGTGATCGACGACCTCGTGTCGCTCGGGCGGGCCACCGCGACGGTCGAGCACAGCCACGACCTGTCGGCCGAGGTGATCCTCGCGCAGGTGCGCTCGATCATCGCCGACCTGCTGGCACTGTGCGGGATGGACCCGCTCGAGGCGACCGACGTGATCCCGCTGCGCTGATCGACGCCTGTCAGACCTGGGTCACGACGACGTCGAGCTGCGTGCCCTTCGGCGTCGGCTCGCCGACCTCGACGGTCCAGCCGAGGCGGGTCAGTGCCTCGGCCAGGGCTGCCGGCGTGCGCGGATCGGCCCCGTCCTCCAGCAGCGCGCGCACGATGCGGCCCTTGGTGGCCTTGTTGAAGTGGCTCACCACGGTGCGCCGACCGTCGGACTCGTGGAGCACGCGCACGGTCGCCACGCGACGGGCCAGGTCCTTGCCGGGGCGCCAGAAGGCGGCGTACGTGCTGGACCGGAGGTCGACGAGCAGGCCGCCGCGCATCGCGTCCGTGACCGCCTCGCCGAGGACCTCGCGCCAGGCGGCCGCCACCGGGCCCACGCCGGGCAGGACGGCGTCGCCGGAGAGCCGGTAGGCCGGGATCCGGTCGCCGGGGCGGACGATGCCGAACAGCGAGCTCGTCACGGCCAGCCGCGACGTCGCGCGACGACGGGCCGCGGGGGAGAGGGTCGCGACGTCGAGGGCGTCGAAGAGGACCCCGGTGTAGATCGCGTCGGCGCGGGCCGTCGGCGCCGTGCGGAGCCCGGCGTTGCGCTCCACGAGGTCGCGCTGGGTGGCGCTGAGACCGAGCACGTCGGCCGCCCGGTCGGGGTCCTCCCCGCACAGGCGGATCAGGGCCTCGAGCAGCTCGCTGCGGGTCGCGGTGAGCCGGGGAGCGGCGAGGGAGTCCAGGTCGAGGGGCTTGCCGCGGCGCGGCGCGGACTTGCCCTCGCTGGGCGGCAGGAGGATCAGCACGCGCGCAAGCGTAGGCAGCGTCAGGAAGGCGACTGTGGCTAGGGTCAGGGGTATGCCCAGCAACCGCGTGGTGAAGGTCCTTTCGAGCGGCGACAGCGTCCCCGCGCAGGAGATGCGTGACGGCATCGCCGCGATCCAGGCGGAGATGAAGGTCTCCGCGGCCTTCCCCGAGGGGGTCGAGCGGGCGGCCACCGAGGCTGCCGCCGACCCCCGGCTCCCGGACCTCGACCGCACCGACATCGAGCTCATCACCATCGACCCCGAGTCGGCGCGCGACCTCGACCAGGCGCTGCACATCGAGCGTGATCCGGACGCCCCCGGCGGCTACGTCGTGCACTACGCCATCGCCGACGTCGCGGCCTTCGTCGCTCCCGGCGACCCGGTCGACGTGGAGGCCAACCGGCGCGGCGAGACGCTCTACGGCGCGGACTCCAAGATCCCGCTGCACCCGCCCGTGCTCAGCGAGGACGCGGCCTCCCTGCTGCCCGACCAGGTGCGTCCGGCACTGCTGTGGACGATCAAGGTCGACGACACCGGCGAGGGCACCGACGTCCAGGTCGAGCGCGCCCTCGTCCGCTCGCGCGCGAAGCTGTCCTACGACGCGGTCCAGGCCGACGTCGACGCGGGTCGCGAGAGCGAGGTCATCGGCCTGCTGCGCGAGGTCGGCGAGCTGCGGCTGGCCCGCGAGGCCGCCCGCGGCGGCGTCTCGCTGCCACTGCCGGAACAGGAGCTCGTCGAGACCGGCGAGGGCCACTGGGAGCTGGAGTTCCGCCGGCTCACGCCGGTCGAGACGTGGAACGCCCAGATCTCCCTGCTCACCGGGATGGCTGCCGCGTCGCTGATGGTGTACGCCCGGGTGGGCGTCCTGCGCACCCTCCCGCCGGCCGACCCCCGCGACGTGCAGCGGCTGCACCGCACCGCCCGTGCCCTCGGCATCCCCTGGCCCGCCGAGCAGCTCTACCCCGACTTCGTCCGTACGCTCGACCCGTCGCGGCCGACGCACGCGGCGATGATCGTCGCGTGCACGCGCCTGCTGCGCGGCGCGGGCTACGTCACCTTCAACGGCGAGCTGCCTGAGCAGGCGCAGCACTCCGCGCTCGCCTCGGAGTACGCCCACGTCACCGCGCCGCTGCGGCGCCTGGTCGACCGCTACGCCGGCGAGGTGTGCGTGGCGCTGTGCGCGGGCACCGAGGTGCCCGAGTGGGTGATAGCGGCGATGGGCGAGCTGCCCGACACGATGCGCGAGTCCGGTCGGCGCGCCAACCAGTACGAGAACGCGATCGTGAACCTCTGCGAGGCCGAGCTGCTGCACGACCGGGTGGGCGAGAGCTTCGCCGCCGTGGTCGTCGAGGTGGACGAGAAGGACGCGTCGCGGGGAGACATCACCATCGAGGAGCCCGCCATCGAGGCAAGGGTCCGGGGCGAGGGCGACCTGCCTCTGGGCGAGGAGGTCACCGTCGAGCTGGTGCAGGCCGATCCGGCGTCGCGCTCGGTGGAGTTCAGGCTCGCCTGAGCCCGCAGTCAGGCCACGTCGTCGCGGCGCGCGGCGTCGCGGATCGCGCGCAACGCGGATCCGAGGCGTCCGGCCACGACGCCATCGCTGGTCCCGGTCGAGTGAGCGACCTGCGACACGGTGCGGCCACCGAAGTAGACGAGCCGCACGGCGTGCTGCTCGTCGGGGTCGAGTCCGTCGAGCACGGGCGCGGCGTTGGACGGCCCGGCCGGGACCGCGGTGCCGTGGGTGCGGACGTGGGCCACGGCCAGCCGGTGGGTGGTGGCGACGATCCACGCGGCCGCCGGGCCGTGGGCAGGGGTCCAGGACGGGGCGTACGCCCACAGCTCCGCGAAGGCCTCCCGCACGACCTCGCAGGCCAGGTCCGCGTCGCCGAGCACGTCGAGGGCGAGCCCGTAGACCGGGCCGGCCGTGGCGTCGTACAGCTCGCCGAACGCCTCGAGGTCACCGACGCTCGCACGCTGCACCAGGTGGGCCAGGGTGTCGTCGAGCGCGTCGGGCACCACCGTCGGGCGAGGCGGGGTCGTCGTCACCGGCAGCTCCAGGGTCAGGGGAGCGCCCGCGGCAGGGTGCCCGGGCGAGCGATGTGCTCGAAGGTAGCCACCGGATCGCCCGCACACACGCGGCCCCCGTCCATCGGGGTGAGGTGGTGGGGAGTGGGTCGGCCTGTAGGCCGGGTTCTGTCCTGCCGAAGCAGGGGCGACCATCCATCTGCGACGACCGTTGCCGGCCGCCTGGTGCGATCTACCCGGATGCTCGGGCGGGCCGCCCTCGAACGCATCCTGTCTGATCTTGCTCCGGGTGGGGTTTGCCTAGCTGCACCGGTCGCCCGGCGCACTGGTGGTCTCTTGCACCACCGTTTCACCCTTACCTCCTCCCGGAGGAGGAGGCGGTCTGTTCTCTGTGGCACTGATCCCGCGGGTTTCCCCGGGTGGCTGTTGGCCACCACCCTGCCCTGTGGAGCCCGGACCTTCCTCGACCCGCCGTCCCCGGACGAACCAGGGGTGACGGACCGCGGCCGCCCGGCCGACCCACTCGGGGCTGAGTCTAGGGGTGGGTGAGCACCTCGGCGCCATCAGCGGTGACGAGCAGGGTGTGCTCGAACTGCGCGGATCGTCGGCGGTCCCTGGTCACGACGGTCCAGCCGTCGTCCCACATGTCGTAGTCGGCCGTGCCGAGGTTGAGCATCGGCTCGATGGTGAAGGTCATCCCGACCCGGATCTCGTCGTCGAAGCGCTCGTCGTCGTAGTGGGGGATGATCAGACCGGAGTGGAACGCGGTGCCGATGCCGTGGCCGGTGAAGTCGCGGACCACGCCGTAGCCGAAGCGCTTGGCGTACGCCTCGATGACCCGCCCGATGATGTTGACGCGGCGCCCGGGCCTGACCGCCTTGATCGCCCGGTCGAGCGACTCCTTCGTGCGCTCGACGAGCAGCCGGGACTCCTCGTCGACGTCCCCGGCGAGGAAGGTCGCGTTGGTGTCGCCGTGGACACCGCCGATGAAGGCGGTGATGTCGATGTTGACGATGTCGCCGTCCTCGACCACCCGGGAGTCGGGGATGCCGTGGCAGACGACCTCGTTGACGCTGGAGCACAGCGACTTGGGGAAGCCGCGGTAGCCGAGCGTGGAGGGGTAGGCGCCGTGGTCGCAGAGGAACTCGTGGCCGATGCGGTCGAGCTCGTCGGTCGTCACGCCCGGCACGACGTGGGAGCCGACCAGCTCGCGGGCCTGCGCGGCCAGCCGACCCGCGACGCGCATCCGCTCGATCGTCTCGGCGTCCTTGACCTCCTCGCCGGTGAACCGCTGCGGTGCCGGGCGGTCGACGTACTCCGGGCGGGGGATGTGGGCGGGCACGGGACGACGCGCAGACACCTCTGCGGGGGACACGGCAGGCACGGGCGTGAGTGTAGTTTCGCCCCATGAGCGAGAACGAATACTGGTTCTGCCTGAAGCACCACACGGTCGAGGGCACCGACGGTTGCAAGAACGCCGACCGTCTCGGTCCCTACGCCTCCTCCGAGGAGGCGTCGCGCGCCCTGGAGAAGGTGCAGGAGCGCAACGAGGCGTGGGACAACGACCCCGACTGGAACGACTCCGGCCCGGGCTCCGGCGACGGTCTCACCGACGGCACGCCGGACAGCTGATCACTTCTTCTTCTTGGCCTTCCCCGCCTTGACGGGGTTGGCGGACTGAGCGAGGTCGGCGGCGGCCCGGACGCTCTTGAGCGCCCGCTTGGTGTTCTTGTCCAGCGTCCGGGTGAGCTCCGAGATGGCTGCTTCGTACTGGGCGCTGACGCGTGCCGCGGTCTCGGCCGCGACCCGCTCGGCGGTCTCCTGGGCGACCCGCTGCACCAGCGCAGCCGTGCCGACAGCCTGGGCGCCGACGTCGACCGCCCGCTCGGTCGCGGACTTCCGGAGGGACGTCGTGGCGGGGCCGGGCGGCGCGGTGCGGGTGGGGGTCGTGCGCTTGACCCGCGCGCTGCTGGCGGGGGTCTTCTTGGCGGGGGCCTTCTTCGCGGAGGTCCTCTTGGCGGAGGTCTTCTTCGTCGCAGACGTGGTGCTCGTGGCCGCCTTCTTCGCGGGAGCCTTCTGGGCGGCGGCCTTCTTCGCGGGCGCCTTCTTGGCGGTGGTCTTCTTCGCCGGCGCCTTCTTCGCCGGCGCCTGGCCGGAGGCGGTGCTCTCGTTCGGGCTCTCGCTCATGGAAGGCTCCTTGCATCGTCGGTGGACACCCGATCCTTCCGTGCCACGCGGACGTTGTCACCGGCTAACGTGTCGCCGTGCCCACGCCCACCGTCCGCGAGCCGATCTCGCCGTGGCCCGTCGCGGGCCTCGTGGGGATGGCCTGCATCGCCTTCCTCGTGGCCGTGACCGTCGGCCCGCTCGGCGTCCCGTGGTGGGCGGTCCTCGGCCTCGCAGTGGTGTGGCTGGTCGCCCTCGTGCAGTCGCTGCGGTGGTTCACCAGGCGACCGCGGACCGTCGTGCTGCTGCCGGTCCTGGTCGCGCTGGTGTGGTTCGCCACGATCGTGGCCGGCTCGCGCTACCTCGACTGGCTCAACGCCTGAGCCACGCCTGTCAGAACGTGTGCTCGGGGCCCGGGAAGGTGCCGCCGCGGACGTCGTCGGCGTACGCCCGGGCTGCCTCGAGCAGCACCCCGTGGACGTCGGCGTACTGCTTGACGAAGCGCGCCATCCGGCCTGTGCGCAGGCCGAAGGCGTCCTGCCAGACCAGCACCTGGCCGTCGCACCCGGCCCCAGCGCCGATGCCGATGGTGGGAATGGTCAGCTCCTTGCTGATCCGCTCGGCCACGTCGCCGGGCACCATCTCCATCACGACGGCGAAGGCACCGGCCTCCTGCACGGCACGGGCGTCGGCGATGACCCGGTCGCTGGCCTCGCCTCGCCCCTGGACGCGGTAGCCGCCGAGCGTGTGCTCGCTCTGGGGCGTGAAGCCGATGTGGGCCATGACGGGGATCCCGCCGCGCGTGCACTTCTCGATCACCGGCGCCATCTCGGCGCCACCCTCGAGCTTGACGCAGTGGGCGCCGGCCTCCTTCATGAAGCGGACCGCGGTGAGGTAGCCCTGCTCGGGGGAGGCCTGGTAGCTGCCGAACGGCAGGTCGCCGACGACCATCGCGCGCCTCGTCGAGCGGGCCACGGCGCGGGTGAGCGGCAGCAGCTCGTCGACGGTGACGGGCAGCGAGGTCTCGTTGCCGAAGACGTTGTTGGAGGCCGAGTCGCCCACGAGGAGCAGGTCGATGCCGGCCTCGTCGAAGGTGGCAGCGGTATACATGTCGTACGCCGTCAGCATCGTGATCTTCTCGCCGCGCTCCTTCATCTCCCGCAGGTGGTGGGTGCGCACGCGCTTCACCGGTGCGGGTGGGGCGGCGGGGCCGGAGCCGTAGGGGGCGGTCTCCTCGGACGGTGTCGTCATCGTTCGCTCCTCGTCATCTCGCAGCTCCCCGGTGGAGTCCACGGACCACGATCAGGCTAGTCCCGACCGGCGGGTACGACGCTGTGGCGGCGCTCACACACCGTCGAGCGGGCCACCCTCGTCGCCCTTCACCCGCTCGAGGTCGTCGCCGTCGTAGTCGGCGCACTCCGACCTCACCGTCACCGTCCAGGTGCCCTCGCCCCGGGCGGGGGTCGGCTGGACGTCGACCGTGGTCTCGTCGCGGGTGACGGTGACGCGGTCGTCGACCTGGGTCGCGTCGTCGTAGCCCGCTCCCGTGAGCGCGGAGCGGACGTCGTCGAGCTGCGTCGAGGTGTCACCGCCGGATGGTGCGGAGAGGGTCGCGAACGCCTCGTGGCGCCAGCTGATCGCCATGCAGCTCTGCCACTGCCGACTCGCCCGCACGACGTCGGCCCCGAGTGCCTCGGCGACGAGGGGGATGGCCTCCTGGGCGCGCTTGGTGGTCGTCGACTCGACCGTGTCGAGGGACGATCCGGCGTCGTCGGCATCACCCGAGCTCCCGCCGCCGCACGCGGCGAGCAGGCTGACGAGGGCCAGGAGGAGCACGGTGGTGCGCATGCGACTCACCGTAGTGCTCACGGCCAGCTGTCCGGCCACACGCTGCCCCACGCGTCGTCCCACGCGTCCTGGGCGCCCTCGACCGCGTCGTTGACTCCCTCGCTGACGTCCTCGTAGGTCTCGACGACCGTGTCGCTCACGTTGTCGTAGGTCTCCACCACCGTGTCGCGCACGTCCTCGTAGGTCTCCACCACGGGCTCGACCACGTGGTGCTGCACCTCGTCGCCCACCCAGTCGTAGAGGTAGTCATGGGCCTCCTGGGTGCGACCACCGGTGTCGACGACGGCGCCGGAGTTGCCCGACACGACGTCGGCCATGTTGGCCAGTGCAGGGTTGCCGTCGTCGAAGTAGTTGACGTGGTTCTGCATGAAGCCCGTGTCGACGAGCCCGCCGGGTCCGTGGAACTCCTGGCCGTTGTCCACGCCGAACACCGTCGCGCCGAAGTCGCTCTGCGCGGGGTCCTGGCCGAGGCCGAGGCTGTCGTCCCACGAGCCCGGGAAGAGGCCGTCCTCGCCGCCGAGCCACGACACCGGGTCGTTGTCGGCGGCACCGACGAACACCTGGCCGGCCGGCATGTTGAGGTCGGAGGCGTGGCTCACGCCCTCGCTGGCGCCGGGGCTGCCGATGAGCACCAGGGAATCGGCCTCCATCCCTCCGGCGGCGGCGTACGACGACGTGGTGGAGCCGTAGCTGTGGCCGATCACCGTGAGGTGGGGCTGGTCGCCGTCGGTGTGGGTGCTGTTGAGGCCGTCGACGAACTGCGAGAGCGCGAGGCCGCCGGCCTGGGCGTTGGCCTCGGTCACCGTGTGCGAGACGTCGCCCGCGGAGTCGCCGAGGTCCCACGGCCACATCGACTCGGGGTTGAAGTTGGGGGAGTCGTAGCCGATCCACGCGATGGTCGAGACGGCGCCCTCACGCGGCGGGTCCTCCGACAGCATGCTGTTGACGGTCTCCTCGTAGAGGTTGAGCGCCTGGTCGCCGTTGTCGTCGATGTAGGTGCCGTCCTGCATGATGCCGGGCACGTAGACGGCCGTGTGGTCGGCGGTGTCGGGGTTGCCGTAGGCCACCGCGGCGATGCCGTCGCCGCCGAAGGCGTGCGGCTGGTAGGCCATGATGAACGCGTCGATCTCGTAGTCGGCCCACTTGTCGTCGGACGCCTGCTGGACGGCCTCCTCGATGGCCTGCGCGTTCTCCAGCCATCTCTGCTCCGACGCGCTGAGGTCCTGCCCCGAGGCCTGGAGGCCGAGGAGGTACTCGATGTCGCGCTGCACGGCCGAGGAGTTGGCCTCGTCGCGGTCGCCGGTGGGGATGCCGTTGGTGTTGCCGACCAGGTCGGGGTCGCTGATCAGCAGGGCGTTGCGCTCGGCCTGCGACAGGCCGTTCCACCAGGCGTTGACGGCGTCGGTGTCGGTGCCGAGGCGGCGCAGCTCGGCGGCGAGGGCGGTGGTGTCGGCGCGCGACGGGTCGGAAGCCGCCGCGATGCCCTCGGCGACCTGGTCGACGGCAGCGAGGGCCCGCACGCAGGCCTGCTCGTCGGAGTCGACGCGGTCGCGCCAGGTCTGGAGGTCCTGGTGGTAGGCCTCGAAGCGCCCGCGGAGCGCAGCAGCGTGGGCCTGGAGGGTGGCGACCTGCGCCTCGGTGGCGGTCTCGATGCGCTGGAGCAGCGCCTCGCGGTCGTCGTTGAGCCGCTGGCGACGGTCCATCAGGTCGCCGTGCTCGGCGCGGCGCTGGCGCATCTGGGTGAGGAACGCATCGATCGCCAGCGCGCCGCGCTCGAGGGCAGCGCCGACGGCGTCGGTGTCGGTCGCGAAGCGGGTGACGGCGTGGTCCGCGGCTTCGGCGGCGTCGCCGCTGAAGTCGGCGGGTGCGCCGTTGGCGCGGGCCCACTCGGCGACGTCGCTGACCGCCGTCGCGGCGGCGCGTACGTCGGTGAGCACGGCGCTCGAGGCCTCGGTGACCTTCAGCTCGGGCTCACGGGGCAGCCAGGCGGGGACGGCGATCGTGGTCACGGGCCCACCGCCTGGACGGGCGTGGTGCCGCGGTCCTCCCAC
Organism: Nocardioides furvisabuli; assembly: GCA_964021995.1. Classification (GTDB taxonomy): domain Bacteria; phylum Actinomycetota; class Actinomycetes; order Propionibacteriales; family Nocardioidaceae; genus Nocardioides; species Nocardioides furvisabuli_A. Next base: position 34,136 of record CAXHZJ010000021.1, read on the forward strand.
ATGAGCAGCTGCTGGGTCGCCTGCACGCTGTCCTGGTCGGTGAGGAGGAAGTCGTACATCGTCTGCGCCAGCGAGTCGGAGTGGCCCGACGCGCGGTCGCGCAGGGCCAGGACCCGCTGCTCCCACGTGGTGAGGAAGGCGTCGGCGGCGCCTTGCACGGCGTCGCCGAGGAGGGCGGGGTCTGCCTGCGCCAGGTTCTTGCGGGGGCCGTTGAGGCCTTCCGACTGGTCCTCCCAGGAGTCGCGCGCTGCGGCGAGGGTGGCGGTCCACATCTGCATCGTCACGACGCGGCCTCCTCGACCGCGCGCACCTTGGCGGTGCGCAGCGTGAGCACCAGTGAGTCCGGGCGCACCGTCGCCGCCGCCTCCAGACCGCCGCGACGGCGGCCGACCAGCCGGGGCCGGTCGCCCGGCACCGGCCGCACCTGCCAGCCGAGGCCGACGAGCGCGGCGGCGGTGGCCCGCAGCAGCGTCATGTTGTCGCCCTCGGCGAGGGGCCCGACGACGGCGTACGCCTCGAACCAGGTCTGGTCCCACTCGTCGGTGTGCCAGGAGCCGTCGCGCCTGACCGGTCCGGCGGCGGGGGAGGAGGTGATCCGCGCGAGGAGGTCGTCGAGCGAGGAGTCGAGGCCGGTCGAGAGGGCCAGCCGCTGGGGCGCCGACAGCTCGGCGGCCTTCGGAGCGGGTGCCGTCTGCGGCAGCACCACGATGTCGACCTCGGGGTGCTGCTCGCGCAGGACCCGGAGCATCGGGTCGGCCAGCGCCGGGTCGGGGGCGCCCGGTTCGATCGCGGGAGGCGTCATGGGCGTCTTCTTCCGCGTCCGGGACCGCCTCAAACCCGCGGGTTCGCGATCCCGGGTCGGTTCAGCGCGGCGAGACCCTCAGCACCCGGTCGCCGGCACCGTTGTCGGTCGTGAGCAGCAGGTCGCCGTCGCGGGTGGCGGTGATCGAGCGCAACCGCCCGAAGCGCGCGAGCGCCGGCGGCCGGGTGACCGACACGAGGTCGCCGGCGCGGTCGAAGCGCATGAAGAGCACCTCGGAGCCCTTGAGCGCCGCGACCGCGAGGGTGCCCTGCAGGCGGCCCCACTGCCTGCCGCGCACCCAGGCCGCACCGGAGGTGGCGATGGTCGGCGTGCCGGAGGACCAGGCGGCGTCCTGCTGCTCGCCGGGGAGCGACTGGTCGGTCATCGGCACCGACTCGTCGTAGCCCGGGACCGGGTTCCAGCCGTAGTCGCCGCCGCGGACGAGCCGGTTGACCTCGTCGTCGCGGAAGCTGCCGTGCTCGACCGACCACAGCGACCCGTCGCGACGCTGGGCCAGGCCCTGCACGTTGCGGTGGCCGTGGGTCCACACGAGCCGACGCGGCGACGCGGCGTCGGCGTACGGGTTGTCGGGCATCGGGGCACCCGTACGCCGGTGCACGCGCAGCACCTTGCCGCCGAGCGAGTCGAGGTCGCGCGGGTTGGTGCCGACGGCGGCGTCGCCGGTGCCGACGAGCAGGGCATCGGAGCCACGCTCGAGCAGCAGCCGGCAGCCGCCGTGCCGTCCGGACGTCGCCGGCAGCCCGCTGACGACGGTGCGGCGGTTCGAGAGTCGTCGCCACGGCCGGTCCGCCTTCCAGCGCGTCACCCGCACCTCGTTGCCACCGGCGGTGGAGGCGCCGTGGCACGCCCACACGGTGCGTGAGCCGGAGTCGACGGCGAGGGAGAGCAGGCCGGTCTCACCGGAGACCCACACGAGCCTCGAGAGGTCGGCGAGCGTGCGGCGCTTGCCGTTGCGTACGACGCTGAGGCGGGCGCGGTCACGCTCGGAGACGACCAGTCGGCCGCCGGGCGCCTGCTGGGCGTCCCACGCGTGCTCGAGGCCGCGGGCGACCGTGCGCACCTTCAGGGCCGGGGCGGTGGACCGCTCGGTCGTGGGCGCCACGGCGGCCGGGGCGGCCGTCACAGGCGCGAGGGCGAGCGCACCGAGGACGGTGGAGAGGGCGAGCGAGGTGCGCAGGAGGCGGGCCATCTCCCCGACGCTAGCCGCCGCGGCGGCCGTTGTGAACGCCCGTCAGTCCAGGGGCAGCGCCCGTGCGAGCTGGATGCCGGTGCGGGTGGTGGCATAGCCGAGGCGGGTGTTGAGGGTGCGCATGGCGGCGTTGCCGTCCTGGGTCCAGGTGTAGACCTCGGTGACGCCGTGGTCGGCCGCCCACGCCAGGGCGCGCTGCTTCAGGTGGACGGCGAGGCCGCGCCCGCGCCAGTCGCCGCGGACGGCGGTGAGCGAGTTCTCCGCCCGGGACGGGGTGTCGGAGTCGAGGCCGAGGCCCGCGCAGCCGACGACCTCGCCGTCGTGGACAGCGAGGAACATCGGGTCCCCCAGCCAGTCGCGCGTCCACCGCTCGAGGGAGACGTCGAGGGGGGTGTCCACCGCGAATCCGGCGAGCGCCTCGCGCCCGAACCGCTCGAAGCACTCGGCCCACAGCTCCGGTCGCTCCCGGGCGGTGACCACCTCGACCCCGTCGGGCAGCGGCGCGACCTCGGGCGCGGCAGTGACGACGTACGTCTGCTCGACCTCGCGGTTGACCTCGACGAAGCCGAAGCGGTGGGCGAAGGCCAGGGCACCGTCGTCGTCCGCGGTGCCGCGGACCATGCCCAGTCCGAGCCCTGCGACATGGTCGGCGAGGCGCTCGAGCAGCGCGGTGCCGACGCCACGGCGACGGTGATCCGGCAGCACCCGGGGGATCACCGACCCGGCCCCGGCGCTGTCCGAGCGCTGGGCGAGCCCGTGACCCACGACCTCACCGCCGTCGCGCGCGAGGAGCAGCAGCCGCTCGGGGGTGTCGCCGGCCCTCAGCTCGGCGACCGACTGGGTCCGCTCGTAGGGGATCACCGCGATCCGCACCCGCCGCCAGTGCTCGTAGTCCTCGTCGGAGGTGCAGGGAGTGATCTCCATGGATCCCACCGTGACGCAGCCGGGCAGGTCGTGCCAACCCTTTCCGCGTCTCGTGCAGTTGAGTGTGCAGACGAGGGGGACACGGGTGGACGAGCAGGGCTTCACGGACTGGGCGGTCGGGCGGCAGCGCCGGCTGCTGCGCTCCGCCTACCTGCTCACCGGCGACCTGCACCGCGCCGAGGACCTCGTGCAGGACCAGCGGTGCGGAGCCGGTTCCCTAGAGTGAGCGCGTGGACTTCTACTCGGCCTACGCCCAGGGCTTCGCGCGCGTCGCGGCGGTCACGCTGCCGGTGCACCTGGCCGACCCCGCCGCCAACGCCGCCGAGGTCATCGAGCAGGCGCGCGCCTGCCACGACGACCACGTGGCGGTCGCGGTCTTCCCCGAGCTGTGCCTGACCGGCTACAGCGTCGACGACCTGTTCCTCCAGGACACGCTGCTCGAGGGTGTCCAGGAGGCGGTCGCCGCGATCGTGGCGGCGAGCGCCGACCTGATGACGGCCCTCGTGATCGGCGCGCCGGTCGTGCAGGGCAACCGGGTCTACAACTGCGCGATCGTGGTCCACCGCGGCTCCGTCCTCGGGGTCGCGCCGAAGTCCTACCTGCCCAACTACCGCGAGTTCTACGAGCGGCGCTGGTTCGCCCCCGGCGACGACCGCGAGCTGGAGTGGGTCACCGTCGCCGGCCAGGACGTCCGGTTCGGGCCCGACCTGATCTTCCGGTGCCTCGACGTCCCCGGCCTCGACCTCCACGTCGAGGTCTGCGAGGACATGTGGGTGCCGGTGCCGCCGAGCGCGGAGGCCGCGCTGGCCGGGGCGACGGTGCTGGCCAACCTCAGCGGGTCGCCCATCACGGTCGCCCGCGCCGAGGACCGCCGGCTGCTGGTGCGCAGCGCGAGCGCGCGGTGCTCGGCGGCGTATGTCTATGCCGCGGCGGGGCAGGGCGAGTCGACCACCGACCTCAGCTGGGACGGCCAGACGCTCGTCTACGAGTGCGGCGACCTGCTCGGCGAGGGCGAGCGCTTCCCCGACGGGCCGCGCCGCACGGTCGTCGACGTCGACCTCGACCGGCTGCGCCAGGAGCGGCTGCGGCAGGGCTCCTTCGACGACAACCGGCGCACCCACCACGAGCGGACCGACCGGTTCCGCACGGTCGAGTGGGAGCTCGAGCCGCCGGCCGGCGACATCGGCCTGCTGCGCAAGGTCGATCGCTACCCCTTCGTGCCCGACGACCCCGAGCGGCTCGCGCTGGACTGCTACGAGGCCTACAACATCCAGGTCTCCGGGCTCGAGCAGCGCCTCGCCGCGATCGGCACGCCGAAGGCGGTGATCGGCGTCAGCGGCGGGCTCGACTCCACGCACGCGCTGATCGTGGCGTGCAAGGCGATGGACCGGCTCGGGCGCCCGCGCAGCGACGTGCTCGCCTTCACGATGCCCGGCTTCGCGACCGGCGCGACCACCAAGGCGTACGCCACCCGCCTGTCCGAGGCGCTCGGCGTCACCTTCGAGGAGCTCGACATCCGCCCCGCGGCCGAGCAGATGCTCAAGGACATGGGCCACCCCTACGCCGAGGGCGAGAAGGTCTACGACATCACCTTCGAGAACGTGCAGGCAGGCCTGCGCTACGACTACCTCTTCAGGCTCGCCAACCAGCGCGGCGGGATCGTCGTCGGCACCGGTGACCTGTCGGAGCTGGCGCTCGGCTGGTGCACCTACGGCGTCGGCGACCAGATGTCGCACTACACCGTCAACGCCGGCGTGCCGAAGACGCTCGTGCAGCACCTCATCCGCTGGGTGATCAGCCACGGGGAGTTCGAGGAGGCCGCCAACGACGTGCTCGCCGAGATCCTCCAGCAGGAGATCACCCCGGAGCTGATCCCGGTCGAGGAGGGCAAGAAGCCCCAGGCCACCGAGGACTCGGTGGGGCCCTACAACCTCCAGGACTTCACGCTGGCGCACGTCGTGCGCCACGGCTACCGACCGCGCAAGATCGCCTTCCTGGCCTGGCACGCGTGGAAGGACGTCGACGCGGGGGAGTGGCCGCCCGGGTTCCCCGACGATGCGCGGGTGGCGTACTCGCTCTCCGACGTGCGGGCGTGGCTCGAGGTCTTCGTCCGGCGGTTCTTCGCCAACCAGTTCAAGCGCTCGGCGCTGCCCAACGGGCCGAAGGTGAGCGCGATCGGGACGATGAGCCCGCGCGGGGACTGGCGGATGCCGAGCGACGCCAAGGGAACGGCCTGGCTGGCCGAGATCGAGCGGGACGTGCCTGCCTCCTGAGGTGCGAGCGGTGAGTGAGACACGTTCTGCGCGCTCAAGAACCTGTCTCACGCACCGCTCCCGGGAGGCCCCCGAGGCCTTTGCCTGCCCTTAGCAACCGGCTGGAGCGGGGTTAGGCCCACTGCCGCGAACCTTCTGGTCATGGCGCCACACCGGCGCCGGACGACGAGGAGGAACCGTGAACAAGAAGGCAGTCATCGGCAGCGGCATCGCGGCGGCAGTGGTCGTGGGCGGGCTCGGGACCTGGTGGGCGGTCGAGGCCTCGGTCGAGGCCCAGACCAGCGAGCGCGGCACCTGCGGTGCCGCCACCTGGGAGCTCAGCGCCGAGGCCGAGGACGGCGGCACCGAGGTCAGCGCCGAGCTGCAGTCGGCTGCCCCCGGCGAGGCCTGGCAGGTCGAGCTCCTGCGCGGCGACACCTCCCTCCTCACCGGCGAGCGCACCACCGACGAGGACGGCGAGATCGACGTCGACGCCTTCAGCGACGGCAACCCCGGCGACGCGACGTACGCCGTCACCTTCACGCCCGCCGACGGCGAGCCCTGCACGGCCACCCTCGGTTCCTGATCCAGCCACCCGCACCACCCCCACCCCGACACCACCAGGAGACACCCCATGAAGAAGACGCTCATCGCCACCACCGCCCTGCTCGCGACCGCCGGCACCACCGCACTGGTCGCCGCTCCCGCCCACGCCGACGTCGAGCGCCGCGGGACCTGCGCCGGGGCGACGTACGAGCTCAACGTCGACCGCGAGCGCGGCGGCTTCGAGGTCGACGCCGACATCGACAACGCCCGCGCGGGCAGCGAGTGGCGCGTGACCATCCGCCACGACGGCAAGGTCGCCACCTCGCGGGTCCTGCGCGCCGACGACGAGGGCGAGCTCGACCTCGACACCTTCCAGCGCAACACCGCCGGCAAGGACGTCTTCAAGCTGACGGTCACCCCGGCCGGTGGCGCGTCCTGCTCCACGAAGGTCACCCTGCGCTGAGCGATCCCCTCGACTGGTGAGAGCCCGAGTCAGGCCGTCCGCAACGTGACGGCGACCCGGGCTCCTCCCATGTCCGACGTGCCCGTGGCCAGCGCACCGCCGGCATCCTCCGCGGTCCGCGTGGCGATCGACAGCCCGAGACCGGTCGAGCCGGCACCGCTGGCGCCGCGACCGGTGGCGTCGAGCCCGGGCGGCAGCCCCGGACCGGCGTCCTCGACGACCAGGTCCACGCGGTCGTCCGAGGCGGTGAGCGTGATGCGTACGGCGTCGGTGTCGGCGGTGTGGGAGAAGACGTTGTCCAGCAGGACGTCGACGAGCGCCTCGAGGTCGGCCCGGCTGGCCCGCAGCAGCGGCCCGGTCGAAGCGAGGTCGACCTCCCACGGACGTCCGAGGTCCTCGGCCAGCGGCGCCCAGTGGCGTACGCGCTCAGCGATCACCGCAACGGCGTCGGTGCGGGGGTCGAGGCCCTCGCGCTCGGAGCGGCGCGCCTCGCGGACGATCTCGTCGACCGTGGCCTCGAGGGAGTCGAGGTCGCCGGCCAGCCGGTCGCGCAGGTCGGGGTCGGCGACGGTCTCCACCCGCAGCCGCAGCGCGGTGACCGGGGTGCGGAGGCGGTGGGAGAGGTCGGCGACGCTCTCGCGCTCGCGCGACAGGAGCAGCTGGATGCGACCGACCAGGCGGTCCACCGCACCGGCCAGCTCCTGCACCTCGGGCGGTCCGTCGACGGCGGCCATCGGAGCGGTCGCGCCGGGGCGACCCAGGGTCTGGGTGTGCTCCGCGAGGCGGCGGATCGGCTGGACGAAGGAGCGCCCGAGCCGGTCCACCACGACGAGCGAGCCGGCCAGCAGCGCGAGGGCCAGTCCCGCGAGCAGTCCCCAAGCGACGCCGACGACCGAGTCGAGGCCCGGCTCGTCGACCACGACGCGGATGACGGGGGTCTGCGACGGCAGGCCGGAGTTGCCGCCGCGTGAGACCGGGACGAGGATCTGCGAGCCGCCGGGGACGTCGTCCACCCGCGCCCGTCCGGTGTTGCGGGCGTCGAGGACGAGCGCGTCCTCACCGGGGTCGGGACCGACGCCCTGGCCGTCGGGGTAGAGCACGGTGACCTGGGTGTGCTGCTCGTCGTCGTTGAGCTGGTCGAGGTAGACCGCCACCGACCCCTTGTCGTCGTAGCGCGACACCACGGTCTCCACGACCTGCACCTCGAGCGCCGCCCGCGCGAGCCGGTCCTCCAGCGCATAGCTGCGCACGAGGATCGCCATCGGCACGAGCATGGCCAGCAGCACCATCGAGATCGCCGCCGCGGCGGTGAGCAGGAGGCTGCGACGCACCTCAGCCGCCTTCGTCGGGGGCGGTGAGGCGTACGCCGACCCCGCGCACCGTGGTCAGGTAGCGCGGCTCGGCTGCCGTCTCGCCGAGCTTGCGGCGCAGCCACGACAGGTGCACGTCGACGGTCTTGTCCGACCCGCCCCACGGCTGGCGCCACACCTCGACCAGCAGGTCGCGCTTGGTGACCACCTCGCCTGGGCGCTCGGCGAGGTGCGCGAGCAGGTCGAACTCCCGCGGGGTCAGCTCGACCTCGGTGCCGTCGAGGTGGACGCGGCGTCCGGCCAGGTCCAGCACTAGGCCGCCGACGGTGAGGGTGGTGGGCCGCTGCCGCCCGGACTGCACGCGGCGCAGCACCGCACGCACGCGTGCGTCGAGCTGCGCACTGGTGAAGGGCTTCACGACGTAGTCGTCGGCACCGGAGTCCAGCGCGCCGACCAGCGACGGGTCGTCGGCACGGGCGCTGGCGATGATCACCGGCACCGCGCTCACCGCGCGCAGCATCGACAGGACCTGGGTGCCGTCGACGTCCGGCAGGCCGAGGTCGAGCACGACGAGGTCGGGGGAGGAGTCGACCGCGAGCTGGAGGCCGGCCATGCCGGTGGGGGCCGACGTCACGGTGTGGCCGCACTCGCGCAGGCCTCGCACCAGCAACGGCCGGATCCGGTCGTCGTCCTCGATGATCAGCACCTCGGCCACGCGGTGACCGTACCGTCCGCCCCCGCGCCTGCCGTCGTCCTTATCCGCGCCTTAACCCTCACCTCACCTCGCGCTGTCGTGGGGCAGGGCACGATGGGGACGTGAGACGTCGCTTCCTGCTCGTGGGCCTGTGGGCCGCCACGACGGCCGTGGCCGTGGTGGTCGGCGTGGTGGCCGTGTCCACGGTGGGCGCCACCATCCGCGACCGCGGTCCCGTCGGCGACGAGGTGGTCCAGGACCTGTCCGCGCCCACTGCCGTCCCGTCCCCGCAGGGTCCGGCAGTCGGCGACGAGGTCTCGGGCGAGTGGGGCACCTTCGTCGTCGAGTGCCGCGACACCTATGCGTACGGCGTCGCCGCGCGCCCCGACCGGGCGGCCGGGTGGCGCGTGGTGAGCTGGGAGAAGGGACCCGACGACGACGTCGACGCGGTCTTCAGCGACGGTCGCAACTCCGTGGACCTGGAGGTCTTCTGCAACCGCGGACGTCCCGCGCTCGCCGAGATCGAGCGCAACACCCTGGGCGACGACGACTGACTGTCCGGTGCAACCTTTCCCCACCGGGTGGCGTCCTGACAGCGACCGACCACCCAGGGGGAGACCGACATGACCGCCAGCACCATCTCGACCAGCATCCGCCCGATCCTCGCCGCCACCGTTGCGGGGCTCGCCGCCGTCAGCACCCTCGCGGTCCCGACTCCGGCGGCCGCGGTGTCCGAGCCGCGCACCCGGCTGACCTTCACGGTCGACGACTGCGAGGGGTGCGAGATCCGGCTCGTCAACGCCCGGGGCACCCTCGACGCCGACGTGGTCCACGTCTGGCAGTCGCGCACCCGCGCGGTCGAGGACGGGCGGGTCACCTTCCGCGTCGCGACGAAGCGCACCTGGGGTCTCTCGGTCACCGTCCGCGCGCCGTGGGAGGGCCACACCGGCTATGCCACCACCGTCGCCTGGCGCTACGCCGGCAAGCAGGTCGGCGACACCGTCACCCTCGCCGAGGCGGTGACGAGGAGGAAGGCCTCGGCCTGCTGGGAGGGCGTACGCCGCCGCGCGGTGACCGTGCCGCTCGTGGTGGAGGAGGTCGAGGTGGACGGCGTGCGCGAGCGGGTTCCGGGCAGCATCGCCTTCGTTCCGGTGACCGAGGGCTGGCTGCCTCCGATGCGCGAGGTGTGGGACGGCGTGCTGGGGTCTCAGGACGTCAACGTCTGCCGCTGAGCGGGGCTCACTCGATCCGGATGCCCACCCCGGGCCCGACGTCCGCGCCGGTGAAGTAGAAGATCGAGAGCACCGCGACCCACGAGATCCAGAACGGGACCACGAACGGCAGCATCCGCGAGATGACCGTGCCGAGCCCGGCGTCGGGCTCGTAGCGCTTGACCATCACCAGGAAGATCCAGATGTAGGGGTTCATGGGGGTGATGACCTGGGTCGCGGAGTCGCCGACGCGGAACGCCGCCTGGACGAATCCGGGCTCGTAGCCCAGCAGCGCGAACAGCGGGACGAACACGGCGCCGACCAGGGTCCACATCGACGACCCGCTGACGATGAAGAGGTTGAGCCCCGACGCCAGCAGGATGAAGCCGATGATCGCGGGGTAGCCGGTGAGGCCGATGGACTCGAGTCCCTCGGCCCCGGCGACGGCGAGCGCCGAGCCCACGTTGGTCCAGTTGAAGAGCGCGATGAACTGGCCCAGCATGAAGGCCAGCACGATGAAGGCCGACATGTCCTTGATGCCGAGGCCCATCACCTTGGGCACGTCGGCGGCCTCCCGCAGGGTGCCGCTGACGAAGCCGTAGGCCAGCGCGGGGCCGAGGAAGAGCACGAAGACGAGGAACACCGTCGAGTCGAGCAGCGGGGACTCGGGCAGGAACGCCCCGTCGTCGTTGCGCCAGGGCGACCCGCCCGGGAGCACCGCCACCACGACGACCACCGCGAGCGCGAGGAACACCAGGGACGCTACGCGCAGGCCGCGCCTCTCCTCGGGCTCGAGGCCGGGGGACAGGTCGGTGGTCGCGGCCCGCAGCGCCGGGGCCACGTCGTCCCCGTCCTGCGCCACGTCGTCGACCGACGGGGTGTCGGCGTCGGTGGCGACCATGTCGCGCGGCGCGTCCTCACGGACCAGTCGCGGCTCGACGACGCGGTCGATGACCAGACCGGCGACCATGGCCAGCACGAGCGACGAGGCGATGTTGAACCACAGGTTCGACACCGGTGTGACCGTCGCGCCGGCCTCGGGCAGGCCCGCGGTCACGGCATTGGTGATGCCGGCGAACAGCGCGTCGAGACTGGTCACCATGATCGAGGTGGAGTAGCCGGCGCCGACCGCGGCGAAGCCCCCGACCAGGCCGGCCAGGGGATGGCGCCCGGCCGCCTTGAACACCATCGCAGCCAGCGGCGGCACCACGATGAACGCCGCGTCGGCCATGACCGAGGCGCTCACCCCGACGAAGCCGACGGCGTACGGCAGCAGCCAGCGCGGCGCCGAGCCGAGGGTCGCCCGGATGGCGGCGGCGAGCAGCCCGGTGCGCTCGGCGACGGTGACCGCCAGCAGGATGGTGACCACGGTGACCAGCGGCGGGAAGCCGATGAAGTTGGCGCCGAGGTTCACCGTCAGCCACGCCAGGCCCTCTCCGGTGAAGAGCCCGCGCACGACGGTCTCCTCGTCCGAGCCCGGGATGGTGACCGAGGTCCCGGCGAGCTGGAGGCCGGTGGAGATCACGCCGACGAGCAGGAAGAGCCCGAGGAAGAGCAGGAACGGGTCCGGAAGCCGGTTGCCGACCCGCTCGACGGTGGCGAGGGCCCGGTCGGTGCGGGTGGGGGTCGTGGAGCTCATCGCGCTCAGCCCTGCCCGAAGTAGGACGGCACGTCGACCGCGCCGCCGGCCGCCTCGAAGTCCTCCGCGGCAACCCGCCGGAGCTCGGGGTCGCACAGCCAGTCGGCGCTGACCGCGGCCAGCGCCCACGCGGAGTCGAGGACGACGCGGTCGGCCTCCTCGCTCACCGCCGCCTCCGCGAACTCGCGGGTGTGCAGCGACAGGTCGGCGTCGGTGATGGCGACCATGGCGTGCACGCCGGGCATCCGGTAGGACACGTTGCCGAAGTCGGTGGACCCGGCGAACATCCGCGGCACCACGTCGGGCGGCAGGACCGTACGCCCGCGCTCGCCGTACCTCGTGGTCCACGCCGCGGCCAGGGGACCGTTGCCGCGCACGGGTAGGTAGGGCGGGGCCTCGTCCCACGAGAGCTGGACGCCGCAGCCGGTCATCAGGGCCGCACCGCGGGCGATGTCGGCCACGCGCTCGCTGAGCACGGCCAGGCTCTCGGGGTGCTCGCTGCGCAGGTAGAACAGCATCTCGGCGTGCTCGGGGATGACGTTGGGCCGCTCGCCGCCGGCGGTCACGACACCGTGCACCCGGTCGGTGGCCGGCATCTGCTGGCGGTGCAGCCCGACGCCGGTGTACATCAGGTTGACCGCGTCGAGGGCGTTGCGACCCATGAAGGGCTGCGCCGAGGCGTGGGAGGTGACGCCGGTGAAGGTGGCGCGCAGCTGGCGGCGTCCCAGGAACACCGGGTCGGCGATGTCGAAGGTGAACGGGTGCACCATCAGCGCGGCGTCGACGCCGTCGAAGGCGCCGTGGCCGGCCATGATCTCCTTGCCGCCGCCGCCCTCCTCGGCGGGCGTGCCCAGCCAGACCACCCGGCCCGGCAGCCGGTCGGCGACGGTCGCGAGCGCGAGGAAGGCGCCGAGCCCGGCGGTGGCGATGACGTTGTGCCCGCACCCGTGGCCGATGCCCGGGAGCGCGTCGTACTCCGAGAGGACCGCGATGGTGGGCCCGTCGGGGTCGCCGACCTCGGCCCGCAGGCCCGTCGCGAGGCCGTGGGCCTCCCGGACCACCTCGATGCCGCGCGCCTCGACGAGGTCGGCGAGGGCCGCGGCGGAGCGGTGCTCCTCGAAGGAGACCTCCGGGTGCGCGGACAGGTCGTGGCTGGCCGCGAGGAGGGTCGGACCGACCTCCTCGACGGCGTCGCGCAGGGCGTCGAGCACCTCGCGGTCGGCGCCGGCCGTGGTGGCCTCCGGTGCGCGCTCGGTGCGGGCGCGGCGACGTGTCTCGCCGGCGAGGTGGCCGAGCAGGAACCCGTCCGGGGGTGTCGGTGCGGTCTGGTCGTGGGTGTGGCTCATCGTGCAGCATCCCTTTCCCGTGTGAGCGGGCCCGAGTGGGGCGGCTGGTCTGCCGACGCTAGCACCGCCCACACCTCAACCACCGCGGGGAAGCAGGCTGCTCGACCCCTAGGCTGGGGCTATGGGCAAGCAAGAGGACTTCGTACTCCGGGCGCTCGAGGAGCGCGACGTCCGCTTCGTGCGGCTGTGGTTCACCGACGTGCTCGGCTACCTCAAGAGCGTGAGCGTGGCGCCGGCCGAGCTCGAGAACGCCTTCGAGGAGGGCATCGGCTTCGACGGTTCGGCGATCGAGGGCTTCGCCCGCGTCTACGAGGCCGACATGCTCGCCCACCCCGACGCCTCGACCTTCCAGATCCTGCCGTGGCGCGGCGGGATGGAGGGCCCGCAGACCGCTCGGATGTTCTGCGACATCCGGATGCCGGACGGCAGCCCGTCGTACGCCGACCCGCGCCACGTCCTGAAGCGGACGCTGAGTGCCGCGGCCGACAAGGGCTTCACCTTCTACACCCACCCCGAGATCGAGTTCTACCTCTTCAAGAACATGCCGGGGAAGGGTGACGAGCCCGAGCCGGTGGACCGCAGCGGCTTCTTCGACCACACTGCCCAGTCCCGCGGCGCGGACTTCCGCCGCGAGGCGATCACCATGCTCGAGGCGATGGGCATCTCGGTGGAGTTCAGCCACCACGAGGGCGGGCCGGGCCAGCAGGAGATCGACCTGCGCTACGCCGACGCGCTCACCACCGCCGACAACATCATGACCTTCCGCACCGTGGTCCGCGAGGTCGCGCTGGGCCAGGACATCTGGGCCTCCTTCATGCCCAAGCCGTTCACGACACACCCCGGGTCGGGCATGCACACCCACGTGTCGCTCTTCGAGGGCGACCGCAACGCCTTCTTCGAGGCCGGCGCGGAGTACCAGCTGTCGCGGACCGGGAGGCAGTTCATCGCCGGCATCCTGCGCCACGCCAGCGAGATCAGCGTGGTGACCAACCAGTGGGTCAACTCCTACAAGCGCCTGCTCGGCGGCGGCGAGGCCCCGTCGTCGATCTGCTGGGGGCACAACAACCGCTCCGCGATGATCCGCGTGCCGATGTACAAGCCCAACAAGGGCCAGTCCACCCGCATCGAGCTGCGCACCGTCGACCCGGCCTGCAACCCCTACCTCGCCTTCGCGGTCGTCCTGGCCGCCGGCATGAAGGGCATCGAGGAGGGCTACGAGCTGCCGCGCGAGGCCGAGGACGACGTCTGGTCGCTGACCGAGCGCGAGCGCAAGGCACTCGGGATCGCTCCGCTGCCCAAGAGCCTGTCGGAGGCGATCGACGTGGCCGAGACCTCCGAGCTGCTCGCCGAGACCCTCGGCGAGCACGTCTTCGACTTCTTCCTGCGCAACAAGCGCGCCGAGTGGGAGGAGTACCGCACCCAGGTCTCCTCCTTCGAGCGCGACCGGATGCTGCCGGTCCTGTGAGCGACAGCCGGGTCCTGGTCGTCGAGCACCAGGAGTCCTGCCCGCCCCACCTCGTGGGGACGTGGCTGGCCGATGCCGGCTGCACGCTCGAGGTGTGCCGCCCCTACGACGGCGACGCGCTGCCCGCGCTGACGGCGTACGACGCCGTGGTGGTGCTCGGCGGGGAGATGAGCGCCAACGACGACGACACCGTCGCGTGGCTGGGTCCGCTCAAGGCGGGCATCCGCGACGCCGTCGCCGCCGGGACCCCGCTGCTGGGGATCTGCCTGGGCCACCAGGTGATCGCCGCGGCCCTCGGCGGGACGGTCCAGCGCAACCCCCGCGGTCAGATCGTCGGTCTCCAGCCGGTCGGCTGGTCCGCGGACGCCGCCGCTGACGACTGGGTCGGCGCCCGCACCGGCGCCGAGGTGGCGATCCACTGGAACAACGACGTCGTCGTCGCCCTGCCCGACGGGGCGGTGGTGCTGGCGCGCACCCCCGGCGGTGAGGTGCAGGCGGCCCGCTTCGGACCGCGGGCGTGGGGGATCCAGGCCCACCCCGAGGCCGACACCGGCATCGTGACCCGCTGGGCGGAGTCCGACCGGGCCGACCACGTGGCCCTCGGCCTCGACCAGGACGCCGTGCTGGCCTCCATCGAGGAGGCCCGACCGGCGCTCGAGGCCCACTGGCGGCCGCTGGTCGCGCGCTTCGCCGCGATCGCGGCGGAGGTGCGCCGATGACGTCCTCGGGCCACTTCGTCCGGCTCGGCTTCGTGGACGGGGCCGCCGCCGCGCGGGGCATCGAGCGCCTCGGTGACGCCGGCCGTCCGCTCACCGACAAGCTCGCCGCCACCGCCGACCCCGACGCCGCGCTCGAGGGGCTGCTGCGGCTCACCGAGGCGCTCGACGAGGAGACCGAGGGCTCGGGCGCCGAGATGCTCGCCGAGGCGCTCGACGAGGAGACCGAGGGCTCGGGCGCCGAGATGCTCGCCGAGGTCGCCGACGACGAGGGCACCGCGATGCGGCTGTGCAGCGTCCTGGGCGCGAGCACCGCGCTGACCCACCACCTGGTGCGCCACCCCGACCACTGGCGCGAGCTCACCGACCCCACGCTCGGCAGCACCCGCCCGGCGGCGTACGCCGTCCGCGAGGCGATGCTGGCCGCGGTCGGGGCCGAGCCGGCAGCCGCCGTCCCCGTCGCTGGCCGTCCCGACGCGGAGGCGGTCGACGCGCTGCGCGTGGAGTACCGCCGCATCCTGCTGCGGCTCGCCTCCCGCGACCTGGCCCACCACGTCGGCATCGACGACGCCGCGGCCGAGATCTCCGACCTCGCCGCAGCGACGCTGGAGGCGGCGCTGGCGATCGCGCGGGCCCGGGTCGGGGAGACCGCCGCGTCCGCCCGGCTGGCAGTGATCGCCATGGGCAAGTGCGGCGGCCACGAGCTCAACTACATCTCCGACGTCGACGTGGTCTTCGTCTACGAGCCCGCCCGGCTGGAGTCGGGGGAGACGGCCGACGACGGCGTCGCGCTGAGGGCGGCGACCCAGCTCGCCTCGCACCTCATGCGGATCTGCTCCGACCACACCCGCGAGGGCACCATCTGGCCGGTCGACGCCAACCTCCGCCCCGAGGGCAGCCAGGGACCGCTGGTCCGCACGCTCGCCAGCCACCGGGGCTACTACGAGAAGTGGGCCAAGACCTGGGAGTTCCAGGCGCTGCTCAAGGCGCGTCCGGTCGCCGGCGACGCCGAGCTGGGACGGGCCTACGAGGAGGTGATCGAGCCGCTCGTGTGGAGCGCGGCCGAGCGCGACGGCTTCGTGTCCGACGTGCAGGCGATGCGCCGTCGCGTGATCGACCACATCCCCGCCCACGAGGCCGAGCGGCAGCTCAAGCTCGGCTCCGGGGGCCTGCGCGACGTGGAGTTCGCGGTCCAGCTGCTCCAGCTCGTGCACGGGCGCGCCGACCCGTCGCTGCGCGAGGGAGCCACCCTCAGCGCGCTCGCGCGGCTCACCGACGGCGGCTACGTCGGTCGTGAGGACGGCGAGAAGCTCCACGAGGCCTACGCCTTCCTCCGCACCCTCGAGCACCGCATCCAGCTGCACCAGCTGCGGCGTACGCACGTGCTGCCCGACGACGACGCGTCGCTGCGCCGCCTGGGCCGCTCGCTGGGGCACTTCTCCGAGCCCGCCGCGCAGCTGGACAAGCAGTGGCGCTACCACCGCCGCGAGGTGCGCCGGCTGCACGAGAAGCTCTTCTACCGCCCGCTCCTCGGCGCGGTCGCCAAGCTGCCCGGGACCGAGGCCAGGCTGTCGCTGCAGGCGGCCGAGGCCCGGCTCGCCGCGCTCGGCTACGCCGACCCCAAGGCCGCGCTGCGCCACCTCGAGGCGCTCACGAGCGGCGTCTCGCGCACCTCCGACATCCAGCGCACGCTGCTGCCGGTCCTGCTGGAGTGGTTCGCCGACTCGCCCGACCCCGATGCCGGGCTCTTCGGCTTCCGCCGCCTCAGCGAGAGCCTGGGGCGGACGCCGTGGTACCTCACGATGCTGCGCGACGAGGGCGAGGTCGCCCAGCGGCTGGCCTTCCTGCTCGGCACGTCCCGCTACGCCACCGACCTCCTCGAGCGGGAGCCGCGCGGGGTGAAGATGCTGGGGGAGTCGCTCGTCCCGCTGAGCGCCGAGGCGGCGCTGGTGGAGATGAAGGCGGTGCTCGAGCGCGCCGACTCCCCGGAGGCCGCGGTCGGCGCCGTGCGTGCCGTACGCCGCCGCGAGCTGCTGCGGATCGCGTGCGGGGACCTGGTGGCCGGGACCGACGTGGCGCTGGTCGGGCAGGGCCTGAGCCGGCTCACCGACGCCACCCTCCAGGCCACCCTCGACATCGCGACGGAGTCGGTGCGCCGCCAGCGGAACCTCGACGCGGCCCCGACGCGGATCGCGGTCGTCGCGATGGGTCGCTACGGCGGGTTCGAGCTCTCCTACGGCAGCGACGCCGACGTGATGTTCGTGCACGACCCTGTCGAGGGCGCGGAGACGCAGGTGGCGGCGTCGTTCGCCCAGGCGGTCGTCTCGGAGCTGCGGCGGCTGCTGTCGCTGCCGGCCAGCGACCCCCCGCTCGAGGTCGACCCCGACCTGCGTCCGGAGGGCAAGAACGGTCCGATGGTGCGCACCGTGGAGTCCTACGCCGCCTACTACGCCAAGTGGTCGCACGTGTGGGAGTTCCAGGCGCTGCTGCGCGCCGACGCCGTCGTCGGGGACGAGGACCTGCGCCGGCGGTTCACCGACCTCATCGACCCCATCCGCTTCCCCACCGAGGGCCTCTCGGACTCCGACGTCATCGAGGTCCGTCGGATCAAGGCACGCGTCGACGACGAGCGGCTGCCGCGCGGCGCGGACCGCCACACCCACCTCAAGCTCGGTCGCGGCGGGCTCGCCGACGTCGAGTGGACCGTCCAGCTGCTGCAGATGCGCCACGCGGGACGGGTCGAGGGCCTGCGCACCCCGCAGACGCTGTCCGCGCTCGAGGCTGCGACGGAGGCCGAGCTCATCTCCGCCGCCGACGCGGAGACGTTGGCCGAGGCGTGGCGACTGGTGAGCCGGGTGCGCAACGCGGTGACGCTGGTGCGCGGCCGACCCTCCGACCAGCTGCCCCGCGACGCCCGGGAGCGGGCCGCGGTGGCACGGGTGCTCGGCTATCCCGCGGGCTCGTCCGACCAGATGGTCAACGACTACCTCCGCACCACCCGGCGAGCCCACGCCGTGGTCGAGCGCGTCTTCTGGGAGTGAAGCCTTGGGCTTCATTCGCGGATAGATGAAGCAAAGACCTTCATAATGGACAAATGAAGCGATGACCTTCACGATGGAGTCATGACTCCTGTCGCCACCGTCATCGGGGACCTGGTGGGCTCCCGGTCCTCCCACGACCGGGCCGACCTCCACCAGCGCCTGGGGCGCGCGCTCGCCGAGGTCAACGACGAGCTCAGTCCCCTGCGCGGCCTCTGGGTCACGGCCGGCGACGAGTACCAGGGCACCTTCGCCACCGTCGCGGAGGCGGTCCGCGCCACCCTGCTGGTCCGCGTCCGGCTCTGGCCCGCCCACGACGTACGCCACGGCATCGGCTGGGGCACCACGAGCGTCCTCGACGACGCGGGCATCGAGGACGGCCCGGGCTGGTGGGCCGCCCGGGCGGCGATCGACGCCGCCGAGCGTGCCGCCGAGACGCCCGCCCAGCGGTGGCTGCGCACGGCGTACGTCGTCGCGGACGGCGCCGAGGGCGGCGCCGACCCGGCGTTCGTGAACGCCGGGCTGGTCCTGCGCGACGAGCGGGTGAGCGGCCTGTCGGAGCGGTCGGTGTCGGTGCTGCGTGGTCTGCTGTCCCACGAGACCCAGCGCGACCTCGCGGAAGCCCTGGGGATCAGCGCGTCCGCCGTGTCGCAGCGGGTGCGCGCCGACGGGCTCGCGGCGATCGTCGCGGCCCACGACCTGCTCGCACCGGGAGGAGACCGATGAGCTGGCTCGGGATCCTGCTGGTCGGGTTCGCCGTCACCGACCTCACCCACTCGGTGCGCCGCACCCGCTACCTGCCCGAGTGCGTCGGCGCGCTCACGGTCCTCGTCGTGGGTGCGCTCGCGGGGCTCACCTCGGGGCGCGACGTCGTGGCGCTGCTGGTGGTCGCGGTGGTCGTCCTGCTCTGGGGCCTCACGGTCACGTGGGGGTTCGGTCATCCGGGACCGAAGCCGGCGCGCGTGCCGCTCGCGGTCTTCGTCGTCGCGCTGACCACCGCGATCGCGTGCTCGGGACTCGCCCCGGAGGCGTCCGGCCTGCTCGAGCGCTGGCTCGACTCGGTGCAGCTGCCGGCGCTGGAGGACATGGAGGCCGACCGGTTCCTGCTGCTGCTCGGCGCCTTCGCCGTGCAGCTCGCGACGGGCAACGTGCTGGTCCGGCTCGTCCTGAAGTCCACGGGCACCATCAACCCGCGCGCTGACGGCCAGATGCCGCCGACGCAGCTCAAGGGCGGGCGCCTGCTCGGCCCGCTCGAGCGCGTCTTCATCCTCGCGCTCGCGCTCGGTGGCCAGGTCACCGCCGCAAGCGTGGTCGTGGCGGCGAAGGGGCTGCTGCGCTTCCCCGAGCTGTCCTCGCGCGACGAGCAGCAGACGGTGCACGAGATGACCGAGTACTTCCTGCTCGGGTCGTTCGCGTCCTGGCTGGTGGCGCTGGGGGCGTTCGTCCTGCTCGTCTGAGCGCGTCCCGCGTAACACTGGAGCGTTCTGCGGCGCTGTAGTGGTGACGAGGCGTGGTGACGTGCCGTGCCGAGACGCAGGAGGAACCCACATGTCTGTCTCCATCCGCTTCGCAGGTGCCGCCGCAGCGGTCGCTGTCGCACTCGGAGGCCTCTCCGTCTCCGCGGCCAGCGCCGACGACACCTCGACGGCCCCCTGCGCCCAGCAGCAGGCCAAGGTCGAGAAGGCGGAGTCTGCGCTCGAGCGGGTCACGGCCGTCTTCGAGCGTCAGCAGGCTCGCGTCGCGAAGGCCAAGAAGGTCGTCGCCAAGGCCGAGGCCGGTCGCGAGAAGGCCGCGGCCCGCCGTGCGCTGGCGGACGCGAAGAAGGACCGCAAGGAGACGAAGGTGACCAAGCGCGCCCAGCAGCAGCGCGTGGCCAAGGCGCAGGAGCGCCTGACGGAGTGCGAGACCGCCCCGGAGCCGACCGAGACGGTCGCCCCGGCCTGACCAGCACCGCATGATCCGCGAGGCCCTCGGGCTCCGACCGACAGGTCGGACCCGGGCGCCTCTCCCGTCAGAGCCGGAGCACCCTGCCCGCCACCACCAGGTGCACCTCGTCGCAGGCTGACGCCACGCGCTGGTTGAGCGTGCCGAGCAGGTCGCGGAACAGCCGCCCCGATCGGTGCTCGGGCACGACGCCCAGGCCCACCTCGTTGGTCACCAGGACGACGTCCTGCTCACACGCGCGCAGTGCCGCGGTGAGCTCGTCGGTGCGCCCCAGGACGAGGTCGTGCACGCGGTCGGCCTCGTCCTCCCACGCACCGGCGTCGTCGATGACCGCCGTCAGCCAGGTGCCCAGGCAGTCGATGAGCACCGGGTGACCGGCCCCCGCCAGCGCGCCGGCGAGGTCCTGGCTCTCGAGGGTGTCCCAGACGGCCGGTCGCCGCGCCCGGTGGGCGGCGATGCGTGCGGTCCAGTCGGGGTCTGACTCGGCGTCCGGCGTCGGTCCGGCGGCGACGTAAGTCGCGGGCTCGTCGCCGATCAGGGCCTCCGCGTGCGTCGACTTGCCCGACCTCACTCCGCCGGTGACCAGGATCCGCATGGCGACGATCCTCCCAGAGCGGTGATGAGTTCCGCGGCCCGCACCCGTCATACCTGTGACAGGACACGGCGAGACTGGAGGATGGGTGCGATGACTGCGGTGACGCGGCTGGAGGAGCGGGACGTGAGCGATCTCGACACGATGGACGAGGCGGAGTTCGCGGGGGTGGCCGAGCGGCACCGACGCGAGCTGCACGTGCACTGCTACCGGATGCTCGGGTCGTTCGAGGACGCCGAGGACGCGGTGCAGGAGACGTTCCTCCGTGCGTGGCGGCGGCGCGAGACCTTCGAGGGGCGCTCGACCTTCCGCGCCTGGCTCTACCGGATCGCCACCAACGCCTGCCTCGACCTGCTGGAGAGGCGTCGGCCGAAGCCGGCGACCGGGGGAGAGGTGCTGTGGCTCCAGCCCTATCCCGACCACCTGCTCGACGAGCTCCCCGCGTTCAGCGCTGACGAGCCGGAGGCACTGGCCGTCGCGCGGGAGACCATCGAGCTGGCGTACGTCGTCGCCGTGCAGCACCTCGCGCCGCGACCACGCGCCGTGCTGATCCTCCGCGACGTGCTCGGTTGGCCGGCCAAGGACGTGGCCGACCTGCTCGGCGACTCCGTCAACTCCGTCAACAGCGCGCTCCAGCGGGCGCGTGCCGGCATGCGGGAGCACCTGCCTGCCGAGCGCCAGGAATGGACCGGGGCGCAGGACGACGTCGCCAACCGCGAGCTCGTACGCCGCTTCACCGAGGCCAGCGTCGCCGCCGACGTCGACACGATCGCCACCATGCTGCGCGACGACGTCCGCTTCGCGATGCCGCCGACGCAGGGCCTGATCGTGGGGCGCGACGCGGTGATCGCGGACTGGGTGGCGGGTGGATATCCGGAGATGGCGGGGCTGCGGTCGGTCGCCACGTCGGTGAACCGCCAGCCCGCCGTGGGCTACTACACCTGGCACGAGCCGTCCGGTTCCTACGTCCCGATCACTGTCGACGTCCTGCGCGTCAGCGGCGGTCGGATCACCGAGGTCACGATCTTCGACCGCGACCACTTCGCGCGGCTCGGGCTGCCGGAGCGCCTGCCGGGCGAGTCGGCGTGAGGCGCCGGCTGGTCGGCGCCGTGCGCACGGGGCTCCTGGCGTCGCTCGTGGCCGTGGTCGCGACGACTGCAGCGGCTGGACTCGCGACCGCGTTGGGTGTGGAGCTGGAGGTGCCGGAAGATGGCGAGACGATCCCGCTGTCGGGGATCGCCTTCGTGACCGGCGTCTTCTCGCTCGCGGGCGTGGTCATCGCCGCTGCCCTGGCTCGGTGGGCCTCCCGGCCTCGGCGGCACTTCGTGCGTACGACGCTGGTGCTGACGGCTCTCTCGCTGGTCCCGCCGTGGGTGGTGGGGGCTGCGCCCTCGACGAGCGTCGCCCTCGTCGTGCTGCACCTCGTCGCTGCTGCGGTGGTGATCCCCAGCCTGGCTCGGACGCTTGACGATGTGTCCGTCGGATCTTGATCGAACGTGTGTTCTATATCTGCTCAGGCGGGCGTAGTGTCGGCGTCACGTTCCACAGTCACCGGGTAGTCGTGATGCCGGGCTGGTGGGGCGAGTTGCGAGGGTGAGTAATAGTCCGGTGATCCGGGCCTCCAGGAGCGACGACCGTCAGGTGCCACGCGTGTGCGTGGCGCTTCCCGTCGTCGGAAGGAGGCCGTTCGTGAACCATCCGATCCTTGCTGCTGCCTCCGACATCCGCGCGGTCCTGAAGGGGGTCGCCGGTGCGAACCCGACGTTCATGTCGACCTCGGACAAGGCGGCCGCTCTGAGGGAGCTGGTCGCGGCCGAGGCGCAGCTGGTCGAGCTGCGGTTGCGGGTCCTGGCCGACGCCGGTGACCTCGCGGACGCGACGGGGGCGAAGGACCCCGCGGGATGGCTAGCCCATCAGACCCGGACCCGGTTCTCTGACGCGCGGGCCGACCTCGCCCTCGCTGGCGTCTTGGACCGGGAGCGGCCGGTGCTCGCGGCGGGGATGCGCGAGGGTGCCGTGACGTTGGCGCAGGCGCACGTGATCCGCCGGGCCCTCGACGCGCTCCCTGCGGCCGTGGATGCGGACACGGTCGAGCGTGCCGAGGCGCACCTCGTGGGCTGTGCGGCGGAGTTCGGGCCGAAGGAGCTGGGTCGGATCGGGCGGCGGGTCCTCGACGTGGTCGCGCCCGAGGTCGCCGAGGCCGCGGAGGCCGCCCGGCTGGCCGACCTCGAGACCGCCGCGGCGGAGCGGACGCGGATGACGATGCGCCGCCAGGGCGACGGCACCACCCGCATCAGCGCACTGGTCCCGGACGCGGTCGCAACCAGGCTCGCGACCTACCTCGAAGCGTTCGCCAACCCCCGCGCCCAACGTTTCGACGCTCCCAAGGGCGAGGCGGAGCAGACGGCCGACCCGTTCACCCGGCTGCCCTACCCGCGCCGCATGGGCGAGGCGTTCGCCCGGTTCCTCGAGACCACCGACCCGTCCCGGCTCCCGGTCCACGGCGGCGATGCGACCACGGTCATCGTCACCATCCCCCTCGACTTGCTGCGCGCCGAGCTCGCCACCGCCGACCTCATCGGCGCCGGCCTCGTCCCGGGCGACGACCTCACCGGGGACCGCATCACTGCCAGCCAGGCCCGCCGGCTCGCGTGCACCGCGAAGATCCTCCCCGCCGTCCTCGACGGCACCGGACTCCCGGTCGACCTCGGACGCACGAAGCGGCTCTTCACCCCAGCCCAGCGCAAGGCGCTGCTGATCCGCGACCGCACGTGTCGCGCCGAGGGCTGCGACGTCCCCGGCACGTGGTGCGACGCCCACCACCGCGACCCCTGGCACACCGGCGGAGCCACCGACCTGGCCAATGCGGTCCTGCTGTGCCCGCACCACCACCACCGGGTCCACGACACCGGCTACCGCACCGACCGCCTCCCGAACGGCGACCTCAGGTTCCACAGACGGACCTAGGCCGACCTCGGAGGCTCGACCACGATCTGGGGGAGCCATCCCCGAGAGCTACTGCCCACGCCGACATCCGATGATGCCGCGATGAGATTCGTGGGGCGGGGAGGCGGGGTCTACTTCCCAGCACTTCTCCCACCCTGCGGTGGAACCCGTCTCTCCCTCTTACCTGCCGGGAATGGCCGAGTCCACCATTGCACTTCCGACATCCGGATCTGGTACCCCTCTGTGTCAAGGGGCGGTTGGCGTGAGGGTCTTCCGACCG
>CAXHZJ010000022.1:0-56143 GCA_964021995.1 Nocardioides furvisabuli
CTTCCTCATCACAACTCCTCATGAGAGGTGTTGCGTCACTACCTAGAACTCGCCGGACGTGCGTCTTCCCGTGGTGCGGGCGCCCACCCCGCGGCTGCGACGTCGACCACGTCATCGAGTACGACCACGACGCCGAGGCAGAGGGCAGACCCCAGCCTGGCCCGACTGAGACCGAGAACCTCGCGGCTCTGTGCCGGTTCCACCACCGGCTCAAGACCCACACCGCCTGGCGCTACCGGATGACCGCGCCCGGGGTGTTCGAGTGGACGAGCCCGCACGGCCACCGCTACCGCCGCGACCGCACCGGGACCACCGCCCTCGACCCACCCGACCCCGGCCCACCACGGATGCCGTCGCCTCGAAGATGATTCCGCCCCGCACCCCGTCGACCCAGTGTCGGCGGGGTCACAGGCACGTTCCGGCGCCGACGCGAGGGCGCGGGGAGAACTCAGGCAGGCCCGAGGGCGTCGACGTACGCGCCCAGGTGGGTGTGCAAGCCCAGGAGCCGGTCGCAGGTCAGCCTCGTCTGTTCACGACCGAGGGGGTCGCCGGGCCGGGTGGTGGCGTTGTGGACCAGCCATCCTGCAAGCGCCGAGACCCACCCGCCGAGGACCCACGGCTCGGCGGGTGGGACGACTCGGGCAGCGCGGCTGTACGCCGCGATGACCTGCTGGAACTCGCGCGGACCGCTGCTCCAGTCGAGAGCCACCGATGCTGCTTCTCTGATGACTGGTCGTGGACCCGCAGCGTCCCAGTCGAGTGCCATCAGGGTGTTCCCGGCGCGCAGGGTGTTCTTCGGGTCGAGGTCGCCGTGCGAGCTGGCGTGGAGCGTAGGCAATCCCGGCGCTGCCGTCGCGGCCTCGAGGGCGGCGAGACGTGGTGCTGCCCGGCTCAGGCCGTGTGCGAGCGTGGACGGCAGGTCGGGGTGGTCGGCGAGACCGGCCCATCGGGTGGCGTCCCAGGGCTCGTCGTCGAGGACCTCGTCGAAGGGCTCGGACACGCCGTGGATCTGTGCTGTGAGGTCCCCGACCTGCTCGAGCCAGGCCCGTGGCTGCACCGGTCGTCCCTCCACCCATCGGTGGACCCTGACGAGGTCTCCGGCCACATCAGCCAGGCAATGGCCTCCAACAGCGAGCATCGGCTCCGGGCACGGCACGCCGTGCCGGAACGCGGCGGCCTCGATGTCGTGAGC
Source organism: Nocardioides furvisabuli (assembly GCA_964021995.1). GTDB lineage: Bacteria > Actinomycetota > Actinomycetes > Propionibacteriales > Nocardioidaceae > Nocardioides > Nocardioides furvisabuli_A. The sequence continues at coordinate 1,193 of CAXHZJ010000022.1, forward strand.
CGTCTCGATGTTGTCGCGGAACCCGGGCTCGTCCGTGTGGGCCCGCATGACCTTGACGGCGAATGCTCCCGTGCTCGTGTCGAGCTTCCACATCTCGTTCGACAGACCTCCGGCCACCGGACGCACGGCAGTCGGGTCGCCCAGCGCGAAGACCCCGGCGATCGCGTCGAAGGGATCCCGGCCGTCCTCGTCGGACCACTGACGCACGACTGCCCTGACCATGTCGCGAGGGTAGCCACGCGCGGGCGCAGGCGCTCTTGGGTCACGGCGCGGACAGCGTCAGGTCGACGGCGCGCAACCGACCCCGCTCGTCCGCGACCAGCACCAGCGCGAAGTCCCGCGCGCAGTCCCGGTTCTCGGGGTCCGGCCTGATCACGACGAGCCGCCCCTCGGGCAGCGGCCCGGAGCGACTCGGCGCGCACGTCACCTCGCCGTACGTCGCCTCGTGGACGACGGACGCCCCGTTCGCCCGCGCCGTCCGCAGCGGTCCGAGGAAGTCCACCGGGCACGACGCAGCGGCGTACCCCTCCCAGCCGGGCGGGCACCCGGTCCAGAGGCCGCGGTCGGGCACCGAGGCGACGTTGACGGCCCCCACGGGCTCACCACCGAGCGTCAGCCGAACGGTCGCGCGGTGGTGGAACGACGCGGACCCGCCCGCGGCGTGGGCGACGAACCGGTCGGCCAGACGAGCGAGGTCGGGCGAGGGGGTCGGAGCAACGGTCGGCACAGGTGTCGAGGCGTCAGGCACGGTGGGGCTCGGAGCCGCCGGATCGGCAGAGCACGCCGACAGCAGGACGAACAGGACCACCGCACAGCGGCTCGTCGTCACCATGCACGTAGGACGCGCGCGGCGACCGTCCCGTTGACCACGTGCGACGACCTCAGACCGCCTTCACGTACCTCCGGCACGGCGACACGAAGGTCTGTCCGCCGGCCGTCACCTCGTAGGGCAGGTCGCCCTCGTCGCGCCAGCCGCACTTCTCGTAGAACCGTCGCGCACGAGCATTGCCCGCCACCACCGCCAGCCAGGCGGTCCCGTGCCCGGCGGCGGCCACCTGTCGCTCCGCCTCAGCCAGCAGGGCAGGCGCCAGGTCGGTGCCGCGGGCGGCCGGAGCCACGAAGACCTGCTCCACCTCGTCGCCCACGACCATCACGAAGCCGAGCAGCTCGCCGTCGACGGACACCGCCACGGTGGTGTCGGCGACCCGTGCGGGCGTGCGATCGTGGAAGGCCGGCAAGGTGCGGGCGGCCGTCAGACCCTCGGGCACGTGTCCGGCATGGCCGTCGTGCCAGCCCTGGTGCCATAGGTCGGCGACCGCGGCCATGTCGGCCGCGACGGCCGGTCGGATCGACGTCACGGGACCACCCTAGGATCGCGGGCATGAGTGACGACGCGCTGGAGCGGATCTGGACGCCCCACCGGATGGCCTACGTCCGCTCGGCCGTCGACGACGAGGGCTGCCCCTTCTGCGCGATCCCCGGCCACCCCGACGACGAGTCGCTCGTCGTGGCGCGCGGCGAGTCGACGTACGTCGTGCTGAACCTGCACCCCTACAACCCCGGTCACCTCATGGTCCTGCCCTACCGCCACGTCGCGGACCTCGCCGACCTCACGCCCGAGGAGTCGCTCGAGCTCATGGCGATGACGCAGCAGTCGCTGCGCGCGATCCGCGCGGTGAGCCAGCCGCACTCCTTCAACGTCGGGCTGAACCTCGGCCGCTCGGCCGGCGGATCGCTGTCGGAGCACCTTCACCAGCACGTCGTCCCGCGCTGGACCGGCGACGCCAACTTCATCACCGTCGTCGGCGGCGCCAAGATCCTCCCGCAGCTGCTCGCCGACACGCGCCGGCTGCTCGCCGACGCGTGGGACGGGGCTCAGGCCACCGCGTAGGGGTGCTCCGGACCCCGCCCCTGGAACGCCAGGATCGCGGGGTTCCGGACCCGCCCGTCGCGGACCTCGATGGCCCGGCGGATCGTCTCGTTCGCGTCCCACGCCGCAGGGCCGCCGAGCACGGTGTCGACGAACGGCAGCAGCGCCTCGCTGTTCTCCCACGTCGCCGAGCTCCAGAGGTACGACGGGCTGTGGTCGACCGCGTAGTAGTGGACCCGGTCGCCGACGGTGAACATCGGGTCGTCGAACGTCGTCGGCACCGCCCACTCGAAGCCCATCGCCTCGTCGCACGACACGTCCACCACCAGGCTGCCCTGCCGGAAGGCCGCGACGTCCGCGGTGCGGAGGTAGGTCAGCGGCGCCGCGGTGTCCTGCAGCGTGCAGTTCACGACGATGTCGTTCTCCGCGAGGTACGCCGCCAGCGGCTCGCGGCCGCGGTCGGTGATCACGTGGCTGACCCCCGGGCTGGCGGGGTCGTGGTCGAACTGGCGGATCCGCACCGAGTGGATCGGCGAGCCGACGGCCGCGACCCCGCGCGTGGTGAGGACCGCGACGTCATTGACGCCGTGGGCCTTCAGGGCGGTGACCGCGCCCCGCGCCGTGGCGCCGAAGCCGATCACCACCGCGCTGAGGCGTCGCCCGTAGTCGCCGGTGATCCCGATGAGCTCCATCGCCTGGAGCACCGAGCAGTAGCCCGCGAGCTCGTTGTTCTTGTGGAAGACGTGCAGCCCGACGTGGCCGTCGGACGTCCAGTGGTTCATCGCCTCGAAGGCGATCAGCGTCAGCTCGCGGTCGATCGCGAGCTGGGTCATCCGCTCGTCCTGCACGCAGTGCGGCCACCCCCACAGCACCTGGCCGGGGTGCATCATCGCCACGTCCTCGTGCTGCGGCTTGGGCAGCACCACGACGTCGGCGTCGCGCAGGATCTCCTCGCGGGAGGCGAAGCCGGCCACGAGCGGGGCGAGCTCGTCGTCGCCCGCGCCGAAGCGGGCGGCGTACCCGTGCTCGAGCGTGGTGCGTGCCGCGACCTCGGGGGCGAGGCGCGAGAGGTGGTCGGGGTGGATCGGGAGGCGGTGCTCGTTCTCCTTGGCGGACGTGCCGATGACGCCGAGGCTGAGCCGACTCACTTCTTCTTCGGGGGGAGGAACGTCTCGTCGGCGCCGCTCTTCCCGGCCGCCTTCGCGTGCTTGTCGGCGCGCTTCTCCTTGATGGACTTGCCGGACTTCTTGGACATGCCTTGCCGTGGCGACTTGTCGCTCATCGGGGCTCCTCGGTTCGGTAGCCTGACTGGCTCCGTCCTGCCACAGTACGCCTGCGCACTACCGTGGGCGCCATGGATGACGCGCACCTCGCCGCCGACGCCGCGCTCGCAGCCGACCTGGTCCGCGAGGCGGCCCTGCTGGCCGCCCGGATCCGGGGCGAGGGGCTCGACGTGTCGCGCAAGACCAGCGGCTCCGACATCGTCACGCAGGCCGACACCGCGGCCGAGCGCCTGATCGTCCAGCAGCTCACCGCCGAGCGCCCCGACGACGCGATCGTGGGGGAGGAGGGCACCTCGCGCCCCGGCACCTCGGGGCGCACCTGGGTCATCGACCCCGTCGACGGCACCTACAACTTCTCACGCGGCAGCGACTGGTGGTGCAGCGCCATCGCGCTGCACGACGAGGCCGACGTGCTGCTCGGCGCCGTACACCACGCGTCCACCCTCCGCACCTGGGTCGGGGGCCCCGGTCTGCCGACCACCCTCGACGGTGCGCCCCTCGCGCCGCTGCCCGCGACGCCGCGCGAGGCGCGCTGCGCCACGACCTACCTCCATCCGCCGTTCTACGGCAGCGAGGTGGGGGAGGCCTTCGCCCGCGCGCTCGGCGAGGTCGGGACGCTGCGGATGCTCGGCTCGGGCACGATGGACGTGATGGCGATCGCGTCGGGCCAGTGGGACGTGCTCTTCCAGCACTCGGTGGCCGACTGGGACCGCCTCCCGGGCGCGGCGATCATGCGGGGCGCCGGCGGTGAGTCGGTCGTCGTACGCGCTGCCGGCGTGGACTGGACCGTCACCGGCGCGCCCGCAGCGGTGGCGGACGTCAGCGACGCGCTGCTCGAGCGGTAGCCTGCGCCCGTGCTCGACAGGTTCAAGCAGTTCTGGCAGGGCGTCATGCTCGCGCCCTTCGTCAACCTCTTCGTCCGCCTCGGCATCAGCCCCGACGTGGTGACGCTGGTCGGCACCCTCGGCGTGAGCTTCGGGGCGCTGTTCTTCTTCCCCCGCGGGATGGTGTGGGAGGGCGTCCTCTTCATCACCGCCTTCGTCTTCAGCGACCTCATCGACGGCGCGATGGCACGCAAGACCGGCCGCAAGGACGACTTCGGCGCCTTCCTCGACTCCACCCTCGACCGCGTCGCCGACGGCGCGCTGTTCGGCGGGCTGGCGCTCTACTTCGCCTGGCAGGCCGAGAGCCGCCTCTACCTCGTGCTGTGCCTGGTCATCCTGCTGATGGGCGCCGTGACGTCGTACGCCCGCGCCAAGGCCGACCACCTCGGCTACGACGCCAAGGTCGGCATCGCCGAGCGCCCCGACCGCCTCGTCGGCATGCTCGTCCCCGCCTTCTTCGCCGACGTGCTCGACCTGCCGATCCTGCTCGAGGTGGCGCTCTGGGCGCTCGCCGTCGCGGCGACCGTGACCGTCGTCCAGCGCATCTGGGTCGTACGCCGCCAGGCCCTGGAGCGCGCGGCCTCGCAGGCCTGATCGGGCTGCCCCTCGAGGGTCGAGCCCGGTGCATCCTTTGGGATGAGCCGGGACTACGATCTGGCCATGGCTGAGCACACCCCCGAGACCCCCATCGAGCACGGCACGAGCCGCGTCAAGCGCGGCATGGCCGAGATGCTCAAGGGCGGCGTCATCATGGACGTCGTCACCGCCGAGCAGGCGAAGATCGCCGAGGACGCCGGCGCCGTCGCGGTGATGGCGCTCGAGCGCGTCCCGGCCGACATCCGCGCCCAGGGCGGCGTGTCGCGCATGAGCGACCCCGACATGATCGACTCCATCATCGAGGCCGTCTCGATCCCGGTGATGGCCAAGGCCCGCATCGGCCACTTCGCCGAGGCGCAGGTGCTGCAGTCGCTCGGTGTCGACTACATCGACGAGTCCGAGGTGCTCACCCCGGCCGACTACGCCAACCACATCGACAAGTGGAAGTTCACCGTCCCCTTCGTGTGCGGTGCGACCAACCTCGGCGAGGCCCTGCGCCGCATCACCGAGGGCGCGGCGATGATCCGCTCCAAGGGCGAGGCCGGCACCGGCGACGTGTCCAACGCGGTCATGCACATGCGCACCATCGGCGGCGAGCTGCGCCGCCTGCACTCCATGTCCGAGGACGAGCTCTACGTCGCGGCCAAGGAGCTCCAGGCTCCGTTCGAGCTGGTCAAGGAGGTCGCGGCGGCGGGCAAGCTCCCGGTCGTGCTCTTCACCGCCGGCGGCATCGCCACCCCGGCCGACGCGGCGATGATGATGCAGCTCGGCGCCGAGGGCGTCTTCGTGGGCTCGGGCATCTTCAAGTCCGGCAACCCCGCCGAGCGCGCCGAGGCCATCGTCAAGGCCACGACCTTCTTCGACGACCCCGACGTGGTCGCCAAGGTCTCGCGCGGCCTCGGTGAGGCCATGGTCGGCATCAACGTCGACGAGATCCCGCAGCCCCACCGCCTCGCCGAGCGCGGCTGGTAGCCACCCGCCTCAGCGCACCGCCCGCGACAGCACCGTCGCGGCATCGACGAAGCCGTACGCCTCCTCGCCCGCCTGGGCGGGGAGGCCGAGGCGCACCACCATCGTCCGCGTGGTCGGGTCGACGAGCAGCACCTGCCCGCCGAAGCCGAGCGCGGCGTAGACGTCCTCGCCGACCGACGGCGCGAGCTGGCCGGTGACCTGGCGCAGCGGCTGGCCCTGCGCGTCGACCGCGTCCGTGGCACCGCGCAGCGGGCCGGGACGGTTCAGCCACCACAAGTAGCCGTAGGCCGCGTTGTGCGGGGTCGAGGAGCGACCGACGGCGTCCGCGACGTAGCCCCTGTCGAGCAGCCGGGTGCCGTACGCCTTGCCCCTGCCGAGCTGCAGCGCGCCGAACCGGGCGAGGTCGAGGCAGGTCGTCTGCAGGCCGTAGAACACCGCGGCGTCGTCGGCCCGGTCGGTGATGAACCTCGTGCGCGCCATGCCGAGGGGCTCGAAGAGCCGGGTCCGGGCGTACCTCGCCACCCCCATCCCGGTCGACCTCTCCAGCACCCGCTCCAGCACCTGGATCGCGGCGTTGTTGTAGGCCCACGCGGTGCCGGGCGCGTGCTGCTGCGGCAACCCGATGGCGTACGCCGTCCGGCTGCGCGCCGAGAGCAGGTCGGCGTAGTCCGACTGCAGCGACCAGAAGCGCCCGCTGTCGTTGGCGAGGAGGTTGCGCACGGTCACCGTCGCCGAGGCGGTGCCGCGCCACTGCGGGACGTAGCGCGAGACGCGGTCGTCGAGGCGCAGGTCGCCGTCGCGCACCGCGATGCCGACCAGGGTGCTCGTCACCGACTTGGTGATGGAGTAGACCTCGCGCGGAGCGTCCCGCCGCAGCTGCCAGTTGTCCTCGCGGACGAGCTTGCCGTTGCGGAGCACGGCGAAGCAGGTCGAGTCGCGGCGCCTGGCCACCCGCGCGCCGTCGCGGAGCGCACTGCCGCGCAGGCCGACGCTGGCGGGGGAGCGCACCGGCCAGCCCTCGACACGTTTCCCGTCCGCGGCGGGTGCCGGGGCCGCGGTCGCGGTGACGGCGCGGTCCGGCAGTCCGGCGTACGCCGTGGCGGCCACGACGGCGCCAGCGACGGTGAGGGCGGCGAGGCCACGACGAAGTCCCATGGCCGCAGGATACGGCCGGGCCGACCCGCCTGAGCGTGGATCGACCCGCGGCCCTACCCTCCCTCTGTGCCTGCCGCCCAGCCCACCATCGGCGTCCTCGCCCTCCAGGGCGACGTCCGTGAGCACCTCGAGGCGCTGCGCTCGCTGGGTGCCGACGCGATCTCCGTACGCCGCCCCGCCGAGCTCGCGGCCTGCGACGGCCTCGTCCTCCCGGGCGGGGAGTCCACGACGATGGTCAAGCTGGCGAGCATCTTCGACCTGCTCGGACCCCTGCGCGACGCCGTACGCGGGGGACTGCCTGCCTTCGGCACGTGCGCCGGGATGATCCTGCTCGCCGACCGCATCGAGGACGGCGCGGTCGGGCAGGAGACCATCGGTGGCCTGCACATCACGGTGCGTCGCAACGCCTTCGGGCGCCAGGTCGACTCCTTCGAGGAGGACCTGCACGTCGACGGCCTGGCCGACCCGGTGCGCGCCGTCTTCATCCGGGCGCCGTGGGTCGAGGCGGTCGAGGACGACGTCGAGGTGCTCGCGCGCGTGGAGACCGGTCCGGCCGCGGGTAGGATCGTCGCGGTCCGGCAAGGCCCCCTGATGGCGACCTCGTTCCATCCCGAGGTCGGCAGCGACGACCGGGTGCACGGCATGTTCGTGGACCTGGTGCGCTCGGCCTGAGCGCGGACCGCCCCAGCACGTCGAGAAGAAGAGGGACTCATGTCAGGCCACTCCAAGTGGGCAACGACCAAGCACAAGAAGGCCGCGATCGACGCCAAGCGCGGCAAGCTCTTCGCCAAGCTCATCAAGAACATCGAGGTGGCGGCCAAGCAGGGCGGCGGCGACCCCGCGGGCAACCCGACCCTCTACGACGCCATCCAGAAGGCGAAGAAGAGCTCGGTCCCCAACAAGAACATCGACTCCGCCCTCAAGCGCGGTTCCGGGGCTGAGTCCGGTGGTGTCGACTACAAGACGATCTCCTACGAGGTCTACGGCCCGCAGGGCGTCGCGATCCTCGTCGAGTGCCTCACCGACAACACCAACCGTGCCGCGATGGAGGTCCGCACCGCCGTGACCCGCAACGGCGGCACGATGGCCGACCCCGGCTCGGTCTCGCGCCTGTTCACCCGCAAGGGCATCGTCGTCGTGCCGAAGTCGCAGGACCACGACGGCACGGTCCGCGAGGTCAGCGAGGACGACGTCCTCGAGGCGACCCTCGACGCCGGCGCCGAGGAGGTCAACGACCTCGACGAGGCCTTCCAGGTGCAGAGCGAGGCGACCGACGTGGTGGCCGTGCGCACCGCGCTCCAGGACGCCGGCATCGACTACGACTCCGCCGACGTGGAGTTCGTCGCCAGCCTCGAGATCCCCGTCGACGCCGACGGCGCCGCCAAGGTGCTCCACCTCGTGGACGCGCTCGAGGACCTCGACGACGTCCAGGACGTCTTCACCAACGTCGACATCCCCGCCGACGTGATGGCCGAGCTCGAGGCCGCCGACGCCTGACGGCGGTGACCGCCTCGCGGTCCGCCTCACCCGCTGTAACGCCGGGTTAGTGCTTGTACCCACCTGGACATATCCGGGTGGGTACAGCTGCTAACCCGGCGTTACAGCGGGGGTGGGCGAGCCAGCAACCATCCACAGCACCCCCGCCTCCGCCCTTCTCCACAGGCGCGTGCACGGCAGCCGTCCGTGCGTCGGTGACGACGTCGATGCTCGGCTGGCATGTACCTGCCCACCGTCTCCCTGATGGCCTCCCAGCACGGACTCATCGCCGCGCGCCAGCTGCGGGCGGCCGGCCTCACCGCCAACGACGTCCGCAGCCTCCTTCGTGCCGGGCGCATCCACCGGATCCGACACGGGGTGTACGTCGACAGCGAGGCGTGGGCGGACCTGGATGCCTACCGCCAACGGCCGCTCATGCACATCCGCGCAGCCGCCATGACCCTCACGTCGACGGCGTACGCATTCAGCCACGACTCATCGGCGATCGTGCTCGGGATGGGCGCCCCGGACCCGCGCTCGGCGCTGGTCCACCTCACTCGACCAAAGGCGCACGGCGACGCCGTCCGAGCGGGGGTCAAGCACCACCTTGCGCCGTACACAGCCACCGACACCTTGGTCGTCGGCGGCCTGGTCGTGCTCGATCGCCCTCGGACGGCGCTCGACATGGTCCGTGAGCACGGCCGATCCCACGGCCTCGCCGCCTGTGACTCCGCGCTCCGGGCGGGTGTGTCACGGTCGGCGCTGCTCGACGTGCTGTCGACGATGGACTGCTGGCCGCACAGTCGGTGCATGCGGTGGTGCATCGAGCACGCCGACGGCCGCGCCGAGAGCTACCTCGAGTCCCTGGTGCGCGACTTCGTGCTGGAGCTGGGCATCGGCCGCCCCGAGCTCCAGTTCGGGCTGACCGACGGCCACACCACGGCGTTCGCCGACCTCTGTGTCAGGCGGCACTTCTTCGAGGCCGACGGACTGCTCAAGTACCCGCTCGGCAACCCGAGCGGGAAGGACCCCGATGCCGTCCTGACGGAGGAGAAGCGTCGGCACGACTTCCTGACCGGCTTCAAGCTGGGCGGCACGCGTCTGACGTACGTCGACCTGTTCGCCGGACGTCGAGCGGCGCTCGCGCGGGCGGCTCGCGAGTACGCCGACACGTGCGCGCGCTTCGGCACGAACGTCGACGACCTCGCGCCCTACCGCGTGCGCCGGCGCTGACCACCCGCTGTAACGCCGGGTTAGTGCTTGTACCCACCTGGATATATCTGAGTGGGTACAGCACCTAACCCGGCGTTACAGCGGAGCCGGCGTGGGGACGGAAGGCCGCGGAGCCGCCGCCCCGCCGCGTGTCGTCCGACGCCCCACAGCCGGGGCGGGTTAGCGTGGGCACACGAACACGTGTTCGGACGGACTGACGGGACGAGGTGGAGCGACGTGCGGGTGCTCGGCATCGACCCCGGTCTCACCCGGTGCGGCGTGGGGGTCGTCGACGGCAGCGTCGGGCGCCCCCTGACGATGGTCGACGTGGGCGTCATCCGCACCAGCTCCAGCCTCCCGATCGCGGAGCGGCTGGTCAGCATCGAGCGCGGCCTCGATGCGTGGATCGAGGAGCACCGCCCGGACGCGGTGGCGGTCGAGCGCGTCTTCGCCCGCTCCGACGTCAGCACCATCATGGGCACCGCCCAGGCCAGCGGCATCGCCCTGGTCGTCGCCGCGCGGAGGGGCCTGCCCATCGCGTTGCACACCCCCAGCGAGGTCAAGGCCGCCGTGTCCGGCAACGGCCGCGCCGACAAGGCGCAGGTCGGTGCGATGGTGGTGCGCATCCTGCGCCTGACCGAGCTGCCCAAGCCCGCCGACGCCGCCGACGCCCTGGCCCTGGCCATCACCCACGTGTGGCGCGGCGGTGCGCAGTCCCGCCTCGACGCCGCCGTGGCCGCCAACCGACGACCTGTGAGGACCCGATGATCGCCTTCGTCCGCGGCGAGGTCGCCGCCGTCACGCTCAACAGCGCCGTGCTCGAGGTCGGCGGGGTCGGCCTCGAGCTGATGTGCACGCCCGGCACCCTCGCCACGCTCCGGGTGGGTCGGCAGGCCACGCTGCCCACCAGCATGGTGGTCCGCGAGGACAGCCTGACCGTCTTCGGCTTCCTCGACGACGACGAGAAGCAGGTCTTCGAGATCGTGCAGACCGCCTCCGGCGTCGGCCCGAAGGTCGCCCAGGCGATCGTCGCGGTGATGAGCCCCGACGACGTACGCCGTGCCATCACGACCGAGGACGTCAAGGCGCTCACCCGCGTCCCCGGCATCGGCCAGAAGGGCGCGCAGCGCATCATCCTCGAGCTCAAGGACCGCATCGGACCGCCCGTGGGTGCCCACACCTCGCCCGCCGCTCACTCGGCCGGCGCGCCGTGGCGCGACCAGGTCCAGCAGGGCCTCGTCGGCCTCGGCTGGTCGGCGAAGGAGTCCGAGAAGGCCGTCGAGGCCGTCGCGCCCGACGCGGGGGAGATGCCCGACGTCGGCGCCCTCCTGCGCGCCGCGCTGCGCACGCTGAGCAAGGCGTGAGGACGAGGCGCCGATGAACTGGGACGACACCGACGAGGACACCTACGACGACGTCGCGCTGAGCGAGGCCGAGATCGGCCACCTCCAGCGGCTCACCGACGCCGACGCCGACGGTGACGAGCGCGCCGTCGAGGCGGCGCTGCGTCCGAAGACCCTGGACGAGGTCGTCGGGCAGGTCCGCGTACGCGACCAGCTGGGGCTCGTCCTCGAGGCGGCTCGCCGCCGTGGCCGGGCGCCCGACCACGTGCTGCTCTCGGGCCCGCCGGGACTGGGCAAGACGACGCTGGCGATGATCATCGCCGCCGAGATGAGCACCCCGCTGCGCCTCACCAGCGGTCCGGCGATCACCCACGCCGGCGACCTGGCCGCGATCCTCTCCGGCCTCAACGAGGGCGACGTGCTCTTCGTCGACGAGATCCACCGGATGTCGCGCCCGGCCGAGGAGATGCTCTACATGGCCATGGAGGACTACCGGGTCGACGTGATCATCGGCAAGGGCCCCGGCGCCACCGCGATCCCGCTGGAGATTCCGCCCTTCACCCTGGTCGGCGCCACGACCCGCGCGGGCCTGCTGCCGGGCCCGCTGCGCGACCGCTTCGGCTTCACCGCCCACCTGGAGTTCTACGAGCCCCACGAGCTCGACCAGATCGTGCACCGCTCGGCCGGCCTGCTCGGGGTGCACCTCACCGTCGACGGCTCGAGCGAGATCGCGTCGCGCTCGCGCGGCACCCCGCGCATCGCCAACCGACTGCTGCGCCGGGTCCGCGACTACGCCCAGGTCCGTGCCGACGGCGTGCTCAGCCTGCCGGTGGCGCAAGCCGCGCTGGAGCTCTTCGAGGTCGACGAGTCCGGGCTCGACCGCCTCGACCGCGCCGTCCTCGACGTGCTGTGCCGTCGCTTCGGCGGGGGACCGGTCGGCATCTCGACCCTCGCCGTCGCCGTGGGCGAGGAGCGCGAGACCGTCGAGGAGGTGGCCGAGCCGTTCCTGGTCCGCAGCGGCCTGCTCGCACGTACGCCCCGCGGACGCGTCGCGACCCCCGCGGCGTGGCACCACCTCGGGCTCGCGCCTCCCGCGATGCCCACCGTCGACTCCACGCTCTTCGACGACGTGTGAGGCGTCGCGCGGGCGCCGCGTAGACTCCACGCGCTCCGTCCCCCACTCCTCAGGAGAGCCCCGACCGTGAACGACATCGCCGCCCTCATCCCCCTGGTGGCCATCCTCGCCCTCTTCTGGTTCATGGTGGTCCGCCCGCAGCAGCGTCGGCAGAAGGAGGTCGTGCGGCTGCAGGAGAGCATCCAGGTCGGGCAGCGCGTGATGATGTCGTCCGGCATCTTCGGCACCGTCGTCTCCCTCACCGACGACCGCGCCCACCTCGAGATCACCAACGGCACGGTCATCGAGATCGCGCGCGCCGCGATCGCCAAGGTCGACCAGCCCGTGGCGGTCGAGCCGGGCGAGTCCGGCGATGCCTGACCGGCGTACGGCCCAGGAGGCGCTCGAGCGCCTCACCGTCGACGTGCCGGACTGGCCCGAGAAGGGCGTGACGTTCAAGGACATCACCCCGGTCCTGGCCGACCACCACGCCTTCTCCGCGGTCATCACCGCGCTGGCCGCGGCCGGCCGTGACGACCACGGCAACGTCGTGGTCGACAAGGTCGTGGGCATGGAGGCTCGTGGCTTCATCCTCGCCGCGCCCGTCGCGCTCGCGCTCGGCATCGGCTTCGTCCCGGTCCGCAAGGCCGGCAAGCTGCCGCGCGAGGCCCACGCGGTGAGCTACACCCTCGAGTACGGCGAGGCGACCCTCGAGGTGCACCGTGACGCCATCGGCGCGGGGGAGCGGGTGCTCATGGTCGACGACGTGCTCGCCACCGGCGGCACCGCTGTGGCCACCCGCCAGCTCATCGAGGCATGCGGCGGCGTCGCCACCGGCGCGTCGGTGCTGATGGAGCTGTCCTTCCTCGACCCGCGCGCGGTCACCGGGGACCTGCCGATCTCCACCCTGCTGACCGTCTGAGGGCGGTCGCGGGGGTCGTCGGCGTACGACCGCGCCGGGGCCGTCACTAGACTGGGGTGATGGCCGAGGAGCAGGTGCCCACGCAGGAGCCGAAGGCGCCCCTGACAGCGCGCAGCATGCGCGCGCGCCTGGCCCGCGTCGGCACCAAGCCGCCCTCGTCGAACCCGGTCCTCGAGCCGCTCTTCCGGGCCGTGCGCGCCAACCACCCGAAGGCCGACCTCGCGCTCCTCGAGCGCGCCTACGCGGTCGCGGACAAGTGGCACACCGGCCAGATGCGCAAGAGCGGCGACCCCTACATCACCCACCCGCTCGCGGTGACCACGATCCTCGCCGACATCGGCATGACGGAGCCGACCCTGGTCGCCGCGCTGCTGCACGACACGGTGGAGGACACCCCCTACACGCTCGACGCGCTGCGGGCCGACTTCGGCGACGAGGTCGCCCTGCTCGTCGACGGCGTCACCAAGCTCGACAAGGTGCAGTACGGCGACTCGGCGCAGGCCGAGACGATCCGCAAGATGATCGTGGCGATGTCGCGCGACATCCGGGTCCTGGTCATCAAGCTCGCGGACCGCCTGCACAACATGCGCACGCTCCGCTACGTCCCGGCGGCCTCGCAGGAGCGCTCCTCGCGCGAGACCCTCGACATCTACGCTCCCCTCGCGCACCGCCTCGGCATGAACACGCTGAAGTGGGAGCTGGAGGACCTCGCCTTCGCCACGCTGCACCCGAAGATCTACGACGAGATCGTGCGGATGGTCGCCGAGCGCGCGCCGTCGCGCGACCAGTTCCTCACCGAGGTGGTCGAGGACATCGAGGAGGACCTCAAGGGCGCGCGCATCACCGCGAAGGTCACCGGTCGCCCGAAGCACTACTACTCGATCTACCAGAAGATGATCGTCGGCGGCCGCGACTTCTCCGACATCTACGACCTGGTCGGCATCCGGATCCTCGTCGAGGAGGACCGCGACTGCTACAGCGCGCTCGGCGTGATCCACTCGCGGTGGAACCCCGTGCTGGGGCGCTTCAAGGACTACGTCGCGATGCCGAAGTTCAACATGTACCAGTCGCTCCACACCACGGTGATCGGTCCGCAGGGCAAGCCGGTCGAGGTGCAGATCCGCACCTTCGCCCAGCACCGCCGTGCGGAGTACGGCGTCGCGGCGCACTGGAAGTACAAGGAGAACTCCAAGGCCGGCGTCGACACCGACCGCCTCGGCGACAAGGACGACCTCACCTGGCTGCGCCAGCTCCTCGACTGGCAGAGCGAGGTCGAGGACCCGGGTGAGTTCCTGGAGTCCCTGCGCTTCGAGATGAACCAGCAGCAGGTCTACGTCTTCACGCCGCGCGGTGACGTCATCCCACTGCCGATGGGTGCGACGCCCGTCGACTTCGCGTACGCCGTCCACACCGAGGTCGGCCACCACACGATCGGCTCGCGGGTCAACGGCCGCCTCGTGCCGCTGGAGTCGACCCTCGACAACGGCGACGTGGTGGAGGTCTTCACCTCCAAGGCCCCGACGGCCGGGCCGTCGCGCGACTGGCTCAACTTCGTCCAGTCGCCGCGCGCCCGCTCCAAGATCCGCCAGTGGTTCACCAAGGAGAGGCGCGAGGAGGCGATCGAGCACGGCAAGGACCAGATCGCCAAGCTCATGCGCAAGGAGGGCCTGCCCCTCACCCGCCTGATGACCCACGACGTGTTGGCGCTCGTGGCCGAGCACTTCCACCACGCCGACGTCTCCGCGCTCTACGCGGCTGTCGGCGAGGGCAACCTCAGCGCCCAGGCCGTCGTACGCCGCGTGATCGACCTTCACGGCGGCGACGACGGCGCGGCCGAGGACATGTCCGAGGCCGTCACGATCACCGGCCGCTCGCGCGCCAAGCGCGCCCCGACCGACTCCGGCGTCATCGTCCCCGGTGTCGACGACCTCTGGGTCAAGCTCGCCAAGTGCTGCACCCCGGTGCCGCCCGACCCGATCCTGGGCTTCGTGACCAAGGGCGGGGGAGTGTCGGTGCACCGCCGCGACTGCACCAACGCCTCGAGCCTGCTCGGCCAGCCCGAGCGGGTGCTGGAGGTCGAGTGGGCGCCGACGTCGCAGTCGACCTTCCTGGTCAACATCCAGGTCGAGGCGCTCGACCGGGCGCGCCTGCTCTCCGACATCACGATGGCGCTCTCGGACGCCCACGTGAACATCCTCAGCGCCACCCTCTCGACCACCCGCGACCGGGTGGCCAAGAGCCGCTTCTCCTTCGAGATGGCCGACGCCGCCCACCTCGACGGCGTGCTGCGTGCCGTACGCGCCGTGCCGGGTGTGTTCGACGCCTACCGCGTCACGTCCTGACCTGCCCGCTCAGCCGAAGTCGGCGGCCGCCTTGCGCGCCATGTCGAGGAAGGCCTGCTTGTTGGCCAGCTCGGACTCGAGGTCCTCGGCGCGCTTGGTGTCGCCGGCGGCGGTGGCCTTGTCGAGCTTGGCCTGCGTGTCCGCGATGCCCGCCTCGAGCTTGCCGATCATGTCGTCGGCACGCGCGGACTTCTCGGGGTCGCTGCGGCTCCACTGCTCGTCCTCGACCGCGCGGATGGCCTGCTCGACCTTGCGCATGCGGCCCTCGAGGTCCTTCATCCGGTCGCGCGGCACCTTGCCTGCGGCGTCCCAGCGGTCGGCGAGGTCGCGGAAGGCCTTCTTGGTGGCCTCCAGGTCCGTGACCGGGACGAGTTTCTCGGCCTCGACCAGGATCTCCTCCTTGACCACGGCGTTCGCGGCGAACTCCTCGTCGAGCGCGGCGTTGGTCGCGTCGCGGGCGCCGAAGAACGTGTCCTGCGCGCCGCGGAAGCGCTGCCAGAGCTGGTCGTCGACCTCGCGGGGGGCGGGGCCGGCGGCCTTCCACTCGCGCATCAGGTCGCGGTACTTGCCGGCCGTGGGACCCCACTCGGTCGAGCCCGACAGCGCCTCGGCCTCCTTGACCAGCCGCTCCTTGATGACCCGCGCGGAGTCGCGGCGCTCGTGCTCCTCGGCGAAGTGCGCCTTGCGGTGGCGGGTGTAGGTCGTACGGGCGGTGGAGAAGCGCCGCCACAGCGCGTCGTCGGTGGCGCGGTCGAGGCGGGGGAGCTCCTTCCACGTCGCGAGCAGGTCGCGCAGGCGGTTGGCGCCGTTGCGCCAGTCGGTGCCGGCGGCGAGCTTCTCGGCCTCCGCGACCAGCTTCTCCTTCTCCGCCTTGGACTCCGCGGCCTTCTGCGCGCGCTCCTCCTTGCGGGCGGCGCGCTGCACGGCGATCACCGGGCCGAGCGCGTCGAGCCGCCCGGCGAGGGAGACGAGGTCGCCGACCGCGTGGGCGTCGACGACCTGCTCGCGCAGCGACTTCACCGACGACGCGGCCTCCTCGGGGGCCAGCCGGCCCGACGCGACGCGCTGCTCCAGGAGGTGGACCTTGCCCTCGAGCTCGTCGAAGCGCTTGGTGAAGAACTCCAGCGCCTCCTCGGGCGTGCCGGCCTCGTAGGAGCCGACGGATCGCTCCCCGTCAGCGGTGCGGACATAGACGGTGCCGTCCTCGGCCACCCGACCCCAAGGCATCTCAGCGGGGGCCGAATCGTCTCGGGACTGCTTGTCGGCGCTCATGGTCGCCCATCGTAGTCATGGCCCGCAGTGGCCTCGGTAGGCTTCCCACCCGAGGCGGGCACGACCACGCCCCACCGACCACCGACACGCGAGACAAGCAAGGACTGACGCCCGTGTTCATCGCCGGCTTCCCCGCCGGGCCCTGGGGGACCAACTGCTACGTCGTGGCGACGGGTCCCGGGTCCGAGTGCGTCGTCATCGACCCCGGCATGGACGCCGCCGAGGGTGTCGCCCAGGTGGTGCGCGAGCACCGGCTCAAGCCCGTCAGCGTGCTGGTCACCCACGGCCACGTCGACCACATGTGGTGCGTCGCGCCCGTCGCCGGCACGTACGACGCCACCGCGTGGGTCCACCCGGCCGACCGCCACCTGCTCAGCGACCCGATGGCGGGGATGAGCCCCGAGACCACCCAGATGCTGCTCGGCGGCGACTACTCGTGGGCCGAGCCCGACGACGTGCGCGAGCTGTCGGACCTCGCCGAGCTCGAGCTGGCCGGCATGCGGTTCGTCGTCGACCACACCCCGGGCCACACCGAGGGCTCGGTGACGTTCCGCTCGCCGTACGCCCAGCAGGACGTCTCCGAGGTGATGTTCTCCGGCGACCTGCTCTTCGCGGGCTCCATCGGCCGCACCGACCTGCCCGGCGGTGACCACGCCACGATGCTGCGCAGCCTCGCCGACAAGGTGCTGCCGCTGGCCGACGACATCGTGGTGCTCCCCGGCCACGGTGAGCAGACCTCGATCGGGCGCGAGCGCGCCACGAACCCCTATCTCCAGGACCTCTGATGAGCAAGATCAGCCCGCTGAGCGGGTTCCCCGAGCTGCTGCCTGCGCAGCGTGCCGTCGAGCGCGAGGTCATCGCGTCGGTCTCGCGCACCTTCGAGCTGCACGGCTTCGCCAACATCGAGACGCGTGTCGTCGAGCCCATCGAGCGACTCGCCAAGGGCGGCGAGGTCGACAAGGAGATCTACGTCCTGCAGCGCATCGCGGCCGAGCCCGACGCGAAGGCCGACCTCGGCCTCCACTTCGACCTCACCGTCCCCTTCGCGCGCTACGTCCTCGAGCACGCCGGCCACCTCCAGTTCCCGTTCCGCCGCTTCCAGGTCCAGCCCGCCTGGCGCGGCGAGCGCCCGCAGGAGGGGCGCTACCGGCAGTTCACCCAGGCCGACGTCGACATCGTCGGGCGCGACGAGCTGCCCTTCCACCACGACGTCGAGGTGATGTCGGTGATGGTCGACGCGCTCGGCCGGCTGCCGATCCCACGGGTGTCCTTCCAGTTCAACAACCGCAAGCTCATCCAGGGCTTCTACCGCGGCCTGGGCATCGACGACGTCACCGAGGCGATCCGGGTCATCGACAAGCTCGACAAGCTTCCTGAGGACGAGGTCGCCAGGCTCCTCGTCGAGCGCGTCGGCACGACGCCGGAGCAGGCGCAGCGGTGCCTGGAGCTGGCCACCATCCGCGTGCAGGACACCTCGTTCGTCGAGCAGGTCCGCGCGCTCGGGGTGAGCGACGCGCTGCTCGACCAGGGCCTCGACGAGCTCGCCGCTGTGGTGGAGGGCTGCCGCGCAGTCGCGGGCGACCGCGTCGGCGTGGAGGCCAACCTGCGCATCGCGCGCGGCCTGGACTACTACACCGGCACCGTCGTCGAGATCTTCATGGAGGGCTACGAGCGCCTGAAGTCCGTCGGCGGGGGAGGGCGCTACGACGCGCTCGCCAGCGACGGGCGTACGACCTATCCCGGCGTCGGCGTCTCCTTCGGCGTCTCGCGCACCCTCATCCCGCTCCTGACCGACGGCGTGCTGTCGGGCAGCCGCGCGGTGCCGAGCGCCGTGCTCGTCGCGCTCAACACCGAGGACGATCGGGCCGCGAGCACCGCGGTGGCCGCCGCGCTGCGCGCCCGCGACATCGCCTGTGAGATCGCTCCGGAGCCGGCGAAGTTCGGCAAGCAGATCCGCTTCGCCGAGCGGCGCGGCATCCCCTTCGTCTGGTTCGTCCAGGCGGACGGCAGCCACCAGGTCAAGGACATCCGCTCCGGTGAGCAGGTCGACGCCGACCCCGCCACCTGGGCCCCGCCGGAGGCAGACCTCCGGCCGACCATCAACACCGAGGAGACCCCCAAGTGATCCGCACCCATGACGCCGGCGCCCTGCGCGCCGAGCACGTCGGCCAGACCGTCACGCTCGCCGGGTGGGTGGCGCGCCGGCGCGACCACGGCGGCGTGGCCTTCCTCGACCTCCGCGAGGCGAGCGGCGTCGTGCAGGTCGTGGTCCGCGACGAGGCGGTCGCCCACAGCCTGCGCAGCGAGTTCTGCATCAAGGTGACCGGCGAGGTCGTGGCCCGCAAGGACGGCAACCAGAACCCCAACCTGGCCACCGGTGACATCGAGGTCGTCGCCACCGAGCTGGAGGTGCTCTCCTCCTCCGAGCCGCTGCCGTTCCCGATCGACGACGCGTCCGGCCACAAGGGCGGCGAGGTCGGTGAGGAGGCACGCCTCAAGCACCGCTACCTCGACCTGCGCCGCTCCGGCCCCAACGCCGCGCTGCGCCTGCGCAGCAAGATCAACAAGGCCGCGCGCGACGTGCTCGACGCCCGCGACTTCGTCGAGGTCGAGACGCCCACCCTCACCCGCTCCACGCCCGAGGGTGCCCGGGACTTCCTCGTGCCCGCGCGCCTGGCGCCCGGCAGCTGGTACGCCCTTCCGCAGAGCCCGCAGCTGTTCAAGCAGCTGCTGATGGTCGGCGGCATGGAGCGCTACTACCAGATCGCGCGCTGCTACCGCGACGAGGACTTCCGCGCCGACCGCCAGCCGGAGTTCACCCAGCTCGACATCGAGATGAGCTTCGTGGACCAGGAGGACGTCATCGCGCTGATGGAGGACGTCCTGGAGGCCATGTGGGCCCAGGCCGGCCACACCATCGAGCGGCCGCTGCCGCGGATGACGTACGCCGACGCGATGGCGCGCTTCGGCTCCGACAAGCCGGACCTCCGGATGGGCCTCGAGCTCGTCGAGTGCACCGACTACTTCAAGGACACCGGCTTCCGCGTCTTCCAGGCGCCCTACGTCGGCGCGGTCGTCATGCCCGGCGGCGGCAGCCAGCCGCGTCGCCAGTTCGACGCCTGGCAGGACTGGGCCAAGCAGCGCGGGGCCAAGGGCCTGGCCTACGTCACGATCGCCGAGGACGGCGAGCTGGGCGGGCCGGTCGCCAAGAACCTCACCGACGACGAGCGCGAGGGACTCGCCGCCCACGTCGGTGCCCAGCCGGGGGACTGCATCTTCTTCGCCGCCGGTCCGGCCAAGAGCAGCCGCGCGCTGCTCGGCGCCGCCCGCCTCGAGATCGGCCGCCGCGGCGACCTGCTCGACGACTCGGTCTTCGCCTTCACCTGGGTCGTCGACGCGCCCCTGTTCGAGCCGAGCTCGGACGCCGTCGCGAGCGGTGACGTCGCCGTCGGTGCGGGCGCCTGGACCGCGGTCCACCACGCCTTCACCAGCCCCAAGCCCGAGTTCGTCGACACCTTCGACACCGACCCCGGCAGTGCGTTGGCCTACGCCTACGACATCGTCTGCAACGGCAACGAGCTCGGCGGCGGGTCGATCCGTATCCACCGCGGTGACATCCAGAAGCGCGTCTTCTCGGTGATGGGCCTGGGGGAGGAGGAGGCGCAGGAGAAGTTCGGCTTCCTGCTCGACGCATTCAAGTTCGGTGCCCCGCCGCACGGCGGCATCGCCGTGGGCATGGACCGCATCGTGGCGCTGCTCGCCGGCACCGACTCGATCCGCGACGTCATCGCCTTCCCCAAGTCCGGCGGCGGCTACGACCCGCTCACCGCCGCTCCGGCGCCCATCACGCCGGAGCAGCGCAAGGAGGCCGGTGTGGACGCCACGCCGGAGAAGGACGCCTCCGACCCGGCCTGACGGCCGCGCGCAGCACCACCCATGACACCGGCGCCCGCGCCGACCGCCACCGCGGTCGGCGCGGGCGCTGTCGCGCACGGGGTCGCTTGCCACAAGGAACGGCGTCGCGGCGGCCGCTGGTGACAGGTTTTTCCGTGCACGCGCTCCACCGGCGCAGGTTTCACCGCCCAGCGGAGGTGAATGCGTCGTAACTGGATCGTTACCCGTCGGTGATCGTCCATGCGGTGCGGGTCACATAGAGTCCCGTCTCGGCGCTGGCCTCGGGGGACCCCCGGAGTGCGCCGGGACAGTCCCGAACCAGATGGGGAGAGCATGTCGGCAGACACCGCAGGGCCGGAGACGCTGGGCTCGTTGAACAACGAGCCCTCGCCGCAGGATCCCAACAGCGAGCAGGCGAAGGAGATCGCCGGCAAGTCGCCGCTGCGGATCGCGCTGGGGCGTCTGGCCCGCGACAAGGTCGCCGTGGTCTGCGCGTTGGTCGTGCTGTTCTTCATCATCTGCGCCGTCTTCGCCGGCACGATCAGCAACCTCTTCGGGGTCAGCCTCGACACGCCGCTGGCCAGCGAGCGCGTCGACGGCCTCAACAACAACCTGCCGAAGCCCGAGATGGGCCCGCCGAACGGCCCCTTCACCTGGGACCACCCGATGGGCGTGGCGCCGCGCACCGGCCAGGACAACATGGCCTACTGGCTCTACGGCTGCCGCGTGTCGCTCACCATCGCGACCACGGCGGCGATCATCGCCTCGATCGTGGGCGTCGTCGTCGGGCTGCTCAGCGGCTTCCTCGGCGGCAAGGTCGACAAGGTGCTGTCGTTCTTCATCGACATGTTCCTCACCATCCCCTTCCTGCTCGCCGCGCTGACGCTGGCGCCGATCCTCAACGAGCGGTTCAACACGGCCGACAACTACGCGACGATCCAGAAGTTCAGCCTCGTGGTGGTGCTGTCGGTGTTCGGCTGGATGGGCACCGCACGACTCATCCGCGGCGAGGTGCTCTCGCTGCGTGAGCGCGAGTTCGTCCAGGCGGCCCGTGTGATGGGCATGCCGACCTCCCGCATCCTCTTCAAGGAGCTGCTGCCCAACCTGGCGGCGCCCATCATCATCAGCGTCTCGCTGATGCTCCCCGCGTTCGTCGCCCTCGAGGCGGGCCTGGCCTTCCTCGGCATCGGCGTGACCGACGGCGTGTCGTGGGGCCAGATGATCCTCGACGCGGCGACCCCGGTCTACTTCCGCGACTACCCCCAGTACCTGTGGCAGCCGATGATCGGTGTCGTCGCCCTGGTGCTCTCCCTCAACCTCCTGGGCGACGCGATCCGCGACGCCCTCGACCCCAAGACCCGACGCTGAGCACTCCTCGGTCAAGGTCGCAGCACGTCGCCGGAGACGCCGTCCTCGGTGAGAACAAAAAGGAAAGGCTGGACAGCATGAAGCGGAACAAGCCGCTCGCGCTCGTCGCTGGCGCCGCTCTTCTGACCCTCGCTGCCTGTGGCGGCGGTTCGTCGGAGAACGGTGATGGCGATGGAGGCACGGACCGAGAGATCGGCGCACAGGAGGGAGGGACCAAGGACGCAGAGCGTCAGGGCCCCGCTCCCGAGGTCGAGGGCGCAGCCGCCGGTGGCACCATCACGGTGT
Organism: Nocardioides furvisabuli; assembly: GCA_964021995.1. GTDB lineage: Bacteria > Actinomycetota > Actinomycetes > Propionibacteriales > Nocardioidaceae > Nocardioides > Nocardioides furvisabuli_A. Next base: position 23,182 of record CAXHZJ010000022.1, read on the forward strand.
ACCTCCCCGGCGACCCGGGCCCCGACTCGCTGGACCCCACCGGTGGTTGGTCCGTCACGGGCAACTCCATCCAGCAGGCGCTCACGAGCCGGTCGCTGACCCAGTACTCGCGTGACGAGGAGGGCCAGCCCGTCCTGGTTCCCGACCTGGCCACCGACCTGGGCACGGCCAACGAGGACTTCACCGAGTGGACCTTCACGATCCGTGAGGACGCCACGTGGGAGGACGGCAAGCCCGTCACCGCCGAAGAGGTCGCGTTCGGCATCTGCCGCTCGCTCGACTCCGAGGCGTTCCCGTCCGGTCCCGGCACCGAGTACTCCAAGACGTACTTCGCCGGCGCCGCTGACTACGAGGGTCCCTACACCGGCAAGGACCCCAACTGCGAGAACTACGACGGCATCACCGTCGAGGGCCAGGACATCACCATCGCGATGGAGAAGCCCTTCCCGGACATGGACTACTGGGGCTCCTTCATGGCGATGGGCCCGGCCCCGCTCGGCAACGCCTCCAAGCCGCCGAACTACGGCAACCAGCCGCTGTCCAACGGCCCCTACAAGCTCGCCCCCGGTGGCTACAAGCCCAACGAGGAGCTGCGACTGGTGAAGAACGACCAGTGGTCCGCTGACTCCGACCCGGCCCGTCACCAGTACGCCGACGAGTGGGTCTTCAAGTTCAACCAGGACCAGGCCAAGGTCGACGAGATCATGCTGTCGGACAACTCCGACAGCCAGACCGCCGTCGCGACCTCGCTCGGTTCGGGCAACTACAACGACGCGAACTCGCAGCTCGGCGAGCGCCTCGTGCAGCAGACGTCGCAGTGTGTCTCCACCCTGACGCCGGACTACACCAAGATCACCGAGATCGAGGTCCGCAAGGCCCTCGCCTACGCCTACCCCTACGAGGACGTGTGGATCTCGGGCGGTGAGGTTCCGGGCGTGACCCGCGACTACGCCAACTCGATCATGCCTCCCGGCATGGCGGGCAAGAAGGACTTCCAGGTCGACGGGGAGCAGATCAAGTACGACCCCGAGAAGTCGAAGGAGCTCCTGGCCGAGGCCGGTTACGGTGACGAGCCCTACGAGATCACCATGGTCTACTACGAGGTCGACCCGCTCGCCAAGGACGCCCAGGACCAGATCACCAAGGGCTTCGAGGCCGGTGGCTTCTCCGTCAAGGCCATCCCGGTCCAGGAGTCGCCGTACAACATCTGGCTCGACCCCGACAACAAGGTCAACAAGCAGCTCAACATGCGTGGCGTCAACTGGTGCTCGGACTGGCCCGCCGGTTCGACCATGCTCCCGCCGCTGCTGAAGGGTGGCGCTGTCTACAACACCGCCTTCTTCGACGAGGCCTCGATCAACGACGAGATGGACTCCATCGCGACGCTGCCCCTCGAGGACCAGGCTGCTGCCTGGGGCGACCTGGACGAGAAGATCATGACGGAGTACTTCCCGATCATCCCGACCGCGTTCCGCAACGACCTGTTCGTCTTCGGCACCAAGATCGGCAACCCGACGGGCGATGGCTCCATCGGTGCGCCGAACTACAAGGACCTGTTCGTCATGCAGTGATCCTGGTGCCCCTGTCCGGGTCCGTGACCCGGGCCTGGGGGCACCACCCAGCACCACGTAGCAACCACTGACGGGTGGGGGCTCCCGCATCCGGGAGCCCCCACTCGCCAGCCCGGACCCGAGTAGGCTGTCGTGCCTCGGGGGGTCCGACTCATCCACCATCCCCGGAGAGTGATCTGCGATGTTCGCGTATGTCGTGAAGCGGCTGATCTCGGGAGTCCTCGTCGTGGCCTTGGTCTCGATGGCGATCTTCCTGTTGTTCTGGTACGGCCCTTCAAGTCCCGCCCAGACGGTCTGCGACCGAGAGACCAGCAACCGATGCGGTGACCGCATCGAGATCTACGAGCGCACCCTCGGTTACGACAACCCCGTCTACGAGGAGTACGGCAAGTTCGTCCAGGGCGTCTTCGTCGGCCGCACGATCACCGTCGCCTCCAACGAGTACGAGTGCACCGCACCGTGCCTCGGCCTGAGCTTCGTCACCAAGCAGCCCGTGAAGGAGGCGCTGGTCGACCGCATCCCGGCCACCTTCTCCGTGGCCATCGGTGGCGCGTTCCTCTACCTCCTCTTCGGCATCCCCATCGGCGTGGCAGCAGCGCGACGCCGCGGGACGCTGGCCGACAAGGCCCTGGTCTCGAGCTTCCTCTTCATCAGCTCGATCCCCTACTACCTCTTCGCGCTGCTGACCTGGCTCTACCTCACGATCACCTTCGAGGTCCCGTTCTTCAGCAACACCGGCTATTTCTCGCCGATCTCCGAGGGCCCGTGGGCGTGGTTCAGCGGCCTGTTCCTGGCCTGGGTCGCGCTCGGCATCTTCGGCTGCACCCAGTACACCCGTTTCACCCGCGGCGCGATGGTCGAGGCGCTCAGCGAGGACTACATCCGCACCGCCAAGTCCAAGGGCCTGCCGACGCGCACCATCGTCTACAAGCACGGGCTCCGTGCGGCGCTGGTGCCGGTCGTCACCATCTTCGGCATCGACTTCGGCACCCTGCTCGCCGGCACGATCTTCACCGAGCGGATCTTCGAGATCCAGGGCATCGGCTGGTGGAGCCTGCAGGCCGTGCAGAACAGGGACCTTCCGGTGGTCATGGCGACCGCTCTCTTCAGCGCCGTCGTCCTGATCATCTCCAACCTGCTCGTGGACATCGTCTACAGCGTGCTCGACCCGAGGGTGAGGCTTTCGTGACCAGCGTTCCCATGACCCAGTCCTCCGTGAGCGAGGGCTCGGCGAGCGAGGGCCCCCTCCTCGTGGTCGAGGACCTCAAGGTCACGTTCCCGACCGAGGACGGTCCGGTGACCGCGGTCAGCGGCCTGTCCTACTCGGTCGAGCGCGGCAAGACCCTCGGCATCGTCGGCGAGTCCGGCTCGGGCAAGTCCGTCTCGAGCATGGCCGTGATGGGCCTGCACGACGCGAAGTCCGCGCAGATCTCCGGGTCCATCCGGGTCGGCGGCACCGAGGTCGTGGGCCTCGGCGAGTCGAAGATGCGCGCCTTGCGCGGCAACTCGATGGCGATGATCTTCCAGGACGCCCTCGCCGCCCTGCACCCGTTCTACAAGATCGGCAAGCAGCTCGAGGAGGCCTACCTCGTCCACCACTCGAGCGCCTCGAAGCGCGATGCGCGCCGCAAGGCGATCGAGATGCTGGACCGGGTCGGCATCCCGCAGCCCGACCGCCGCGTCGACGACTACCCGCACCAGTTCTCCGGCGGCATGCGCCAGCGCGCGATGATCGCGATGGGCCTCATCAACGACCCGTCGCTGCTCATCGCCGACGAGCCCACGACGGCGCTCGACGTGACGGTCCAGGCGCAGATCCTCGACCTGCTCCAGGACCTCCAGCGCGAGTTCAACTCCGCGGTCATCATCATCACCCACGACCTCGGCGTCATCGCCGAGATGGCCGACGACGTGCTCGTGATGTACGCCGGTCGCTGCGTGGAGTACGGCACGGTGAAGCAGATCCTCACCGCGCCCGAGATGCCGTACACGTGGGGCCTGCTCTCGAGCGTGCCCGACGTGCTCGCGTCGACCGACGCGCGCCTGATCCCCATCCCGGGCAACCCGCCGAGCCTGCTCCGCCCGCCGTCGGGCTGCTCGTTCCACCCTCGCTGCGTGCACTCCGACAAGGTCCCCGGTGACCTGTGCAGCACCGAGCTGCCCCCGCTGCTGCCGGCGAGCGTCGGCGCGGCTCATCTCCGGCGCTGCCACCTCGCCGACCCCAGCGCGGTCTACCAGTCCGAGGTGCTGCCCGAGATCGCCCCCGACCTGGTCGAGGAGACCCGATGACCCAGGACCCCAACGCCGACGCCCAGGTCGCTCCGACCGAGGTCGGCGCCAACGCCGCCGAGTCCGGCGAGCGCCAGCTCACCCCCGAGGCGAGCGACGCCTACGCCTCCCACGAGGTCCCGGGGGACCGCCCCCACTCGGTCGCCGAGCTGGGACACGCGGCCTCCAAGCTCGACCCCGACGCGCCGGCCGTGCTGACGGTCGACAACCTCAAGATGTACTTCCCGGTCCGCTCCTCGGGCGTGGTGCGGCGCACCATCGGCCACGTGCAGGCCGTGGACGGCATCTCCTTCGAGGTGCCCAAGGGCGGCTCGTTGGGCCTGGTCGGCGAGTCCGGCTGCGGCAAGTCGACGACCGGTCGCCTCATCACCCGGCTCTACAAGCCGACCGGCGGCTCGATGATGTTCGAGGGCAACGATCTGGCCAAGCTCTCCAACAAGGACATGAAGCCGCTGCGCCGTGACGTGCAGATGATCTTCCAGGACCCCTACACCTCGCTGAACCCGCGCCACACGGTCGGCACGATCGTGGGTGCGCCCCTCGAGGTGCACAAGATCGTCCCGAAGAACAAGGTGCTGACCCGCGTCCAGGAGCTCCTGGAGGTCGTGGGGCTCAACCCCGAGCACTACAACCGCTACCCCAACGAGTTCTCCGGCGGTCAGCGCCAGCGCATCGGCATCGCCCGCGCGCTGACGCTGAACCCGAAGGTGCTCGTCGCGGACGAGCCGGTGTCGGCGCTCGACGTCTCGATCCAGGCGCAGGTCGTCAACCTGCTCCAGGACATCCAGCGCGAGTTCGACGTGGCCTTCCTGTTCATCGCCCACGACCTCGCCATCGTGCGTCACTTCTGCCCCGAGATCGCCGTGATGTACCTCGGCAAGATCGTGGAGATCGGTGACCGCGAGACGATCTACAGCCGCCCGCACCACCCCTACACCCAGGCGCTGCTCTCCGCGGTGCCCGACGTGAAGCAGGCGGCGGTGGGCGGTCGTCGCGAGCGGATCCGCCTCGAGGGCGACGTGCCGAGCCCGATCAACCCGCCGTCCGGCTGCCGGTTCCGCACCCGCTGCCAGTTCGCCCAGGAGATCTGCGCGAAGGTCGAGCCGCCGCTGCTGCAGATCGGCAAGCGCCACAAGGTCGCCTGCCACTTCGCCGGAGAGCTCGGTGCCCACCCGGCCACCCCGGTCACGACCGAGCTGCTCGGTGTCGACGACCAGGGCAGCCCGGTCCCGGGCGCCACGCCCAGCAACACGCAGCTGACCATCCCGGGCTACGAGAAGACCTGGTACGACCTGCACACCAAGCAGACGACCGGCGTCTGAGCCCGCCTGCCGTGCCGCTCGCGGCACGGGGGATACTCACCGACGTGGACGGCTTGTTCGAGATTCCGGGCGCGGGGCAACCCGCGCCCGGATCCATGTCCGGAGCCGGCACGCCGGGGGCAGGGTCGCTGGGTGCCAACACGTTCGCGTCCGCCCCGCTCGCGGTGCGGATGCGTCCGCGCACCATCGACGAGCTCGTCGGTCAGCAGCAGCTGCGTGCCGCGGGGTCGCCGCTGCGGCGCCTCATCGAGGGCGACCAGTCGATGTCGCTGCTGCTGTGGGGACCGCCGGGGACGGGCAAGACCACGATCGCCGCCATCGTGAGCCAGCAGACGAGCCGACGCTTCGTCGAGGTGTCGGCGGTCGCGGCCGGCGTCAAGGAGGTCCGCGCCGCCATCGACGGCGCCCGGGCCGAGCTGGTCCGCAGCGGCCAGGAGACCGTGCTCTTCGTCGACGAGGTGCACCGCTTCACCAAGGCCCAGCAGGACGCACTCCTGCCGGGTGTGGAGAACCGCTGGGTGACGCTGATCGCCGCGACCACCGCGGACCCGGTCTTCTCCGGGGTCGGTCCGCGGCCGCCGCGCAGCCTGCTGCTGCGCCTGCAGTCGCTGACCGACGACGACGTCGCGGAGGTCGTCGACCAGGCGTTGGAGGACGAGCGTGGGCTGGCCGGTGAGACCGGTCTCGACGAGGAGGCCCGCGCTCACCTCGTACGCCTCGCGGGTGGCGACGCGCGCCGGGCCCTGACCTACCTCGAGGCCGCAGCAGGTGCGGCGGCGAGCAACGGCCTCGACACCATCGACCTCGTCACCGCCGAGACCGCGGTCGACCAGGCCGCGGTGCGCTACGACCGCCAGGGCGACCAGCACTACGACGTGATCTCGGCCTTCATCAAGTCGATCCGCGGCTCGGACCCCGACGCGGCGCTGCACTACCTGGCCCGGATGATCGAGGCGGGGGAGGACCCCCGCTTCATCGCCCGTCGGCTCGTGGTGCACGCCAGCGAGGACATCGGCCTCGCCGACCCGACCGCGCTCCAGGCGGCCGTTGCTGCCGCGCAGGCCGTGCAGCTCATCGGGATGCCCGAGGCCCGGATCAACCTGGCCCAGGCGACGATCCACCTCGCGATCGCCCCCAAGTCCAACGCCGTCATCGCGGCGATCGACGCCGCGATCTCCGACGTGAAGGCCGGCAAGATCGGGCAGGTGCCTCCGCACCTGCGCGACGCCCACTACGGCGGCGCCAAGGACCTGGGGCACGGCAAGGGCTACGCCTACCCCCACGACGAGCCCTTCGGTGTCGTCGAGCAGCAGTACCTCCCTGATGTGCTGGCCGATGCGACCTACTATTCACCGACCAGCCTCGGCGCGGAGTCCGCGGTCCGCGAGCGCTGGGAGCGGGTACGCCGCATCGTTCGCGGCTCGTGATGGAACAGGGGGTGGCATGAGAGCGACGCGGGCCCTTGTGTGTGCACTCGGTGCTGCCGTGGTGGCGCTGGCCGCATGCAGCGGCGGGCCGACCCGGCCGGCAACGCCCGCCGGTGGTGGCAAGGTCCGGTCCCAGATCCCGTTCTCCGGGGGTTCGAAGGACTTCGGCCGACAGGGCCCGGCCACGCCAGTCGACGGTGCGACCCCGGGCGGCACGATCACCGTCCACCTGCCGGGCGCGCCCGGCCCCGACTCGCTCGACCCGACGGCCGGCTGGTCGGTCGTCGGCAACGCGATCCAGCAGGCGCTGGTCAGCCGCTCGCTGACCCAGTACGCCCGTGACGACGAGGGCAACCCTGTCCTGGTGCCGGACCTCGCGACCGACCTCGGATCGCACAACGAGGACTACACCGAGTGGACCTTCACGATCCGCGACGACGCGACCTGGCAGGACGGCACGACCGTCACGCCCGAGGAGGTCGCCTTCGGGATCTGCCGGTCGCTCGACGTGGAGGCGTTCCCGGCCGGACCGGGGACCCAGTACTCCAAGACGTACTTCGCCGGCGCCGCCGACTACGACGGTCCCTACACCGACGACGACCCCGGCTGCGACGACTACGACGCCATCACCGTGGACGGCCAGGACGTCACCATCGCGATGGAGCGCCCCTTCCCCGACATGGACTACTGGGGTGCCGTGATGGCGATGGGCCCGGCCCCGCTGGGCGACGCCGCCGACCCCGTCACCTACAGGCAGGAACCGATGGCCACCGGGCCCTACCGGGTGGAGAGCTGGTCGCCGGAGGAGCAGCTGGTGCTGGTGCGCAACGAGGCCTGGGACGCCGGCTCCGACCCGGCGCGCCACCAGTACCCCGAGCGCTGGGTCTTCGAGTTCAACGCGGACCAGGCCATGGTCGACGAGATGATGCTCGCCGACACCTCCGAGAGCAGGACCTCGCTGGTCACGTCCCTCGGCCCCGGGCGCTACACCGAGGCTCGCGCCGCGCTCGGTGAGCGCCTGGTGCAGCAGAGCTCCCCGTGCGTCACCACCCTGGCGCCCGACTACACCAAGATCACCGAGATCGAGGTCCGCAAGGCCCTTGCCTACGCCTACCCCTACGAGGACGTGTGGATCGCCGACGGCGAGGTCCCCGGGGTGACCCGCGACTACGCCAGCTCCCTCATGCCGCCGGGCATGGTCGGGCGGCGGGCGCACCAGGTCGACGGTGAGCAGATCACCTACGACCCGGCGCGCTCCCGCGCCCTGCTCTCCGAGGCCGGCTACGGCGACGAGCCCTACCCGATCACGATGATCTACTACGAGACCGATCCCGAGGCCGGGGACGCACAGGACCAGATCACCAAGGGCTTCGAGGCGGGCGGCTTCGAGGTGAAGGCCATCCCGGTCCAGGACTCGCCCTACAACACCTGGCTCGACCCCGACGACGAGCTCAACCAGCGGCTCAACGTCCGGGGTGTGAACCTCTGCCCGGCGTGGCCGGCCGGTGCGGCCCTGCTGCCGGCCCTGCTGGAGGGTGGCGGCGTCTTCAACACCGCCGGTTTCGACGAGCCCGAGGTGGACGCGGCGATGGACCGGCTCGCGATGCTCCCGATCGGGGAGCAGGCCGAGGCCTGGGGCAGGCTCGACCAGCGGATCATGACGGACTACTTCCCGATCATCCCGACGGCCTACGTCAACCGGCTCTTCGTCTTCGGCGCCGACATCGGCAACCCCACGGGCGACGGCTCGATGGGCACCCCGAACTACAAGGACCTCTACGTCGTGCAGTGACTCTCGCGCCTTCTATAGGGTGTCCCGGTGACGACGGAGCAGGTGTGGATGGGCGCGGCAGGTGCCGTGGCGCTCGTGGCGCTCGTCCTGTCGGCACTCGCGCTCCGCCGCGCCCGCCGCGCCGAGTCGCAGGCAGCGGCCCTCGCCGTACGCGTGGCGGTGCTGGAGTCGCCGGTCGCCGCTGCGCCGCAGCCGGTGGTCGACGACGTCCCGGGCACCTACGTGATCACCGGCATGGGCGTCGACGAGGTCCCCACTCCTGAGGTGCCCGTGGCACGACCGGTCGACGGGCGGCTGTTCGCCGACATCGTCGCGCGCGAGAGCGTGGTGATGGCGGCGTCGTGGACCCACGGCCTGCGGCGCGCCCTGTCCCCGGCGAGCCGCAACCGCATCCGTTTCGAGGTGCGCCAGGAGACCAGGCGCGCCACCCGGCAGCGCCGAGCCGAGACCAAGCAGGCGCTGCGCGAGTTCCGGGCGCGCGAGCGCGCCGGCCTGGGCCGCGACCTGGACCGCGGTGTCGGGGAGGACGTCGCCTGATGGGTCGCCCACTCTGGTTCGTGGCCGGGGCGGGGGTCGGGGTGTACGCCGCCGCCCGCGCCCGCCGTGCCGCCGAGGCGCTGACCGCCGACGGCCTGCGCGACCGCGTGCGCGGCTGGCAGGTCGGTGCCCGACTCTTCGCCGAGGAGGTCCAGCAGGGCCGGGCCGAGCGCGAAACCGAGTTGCGCGAGCAGCTCGGCCTGCGGCCTCATGGCATACCCGAGCTCACACGTGGTGCCGAGGCCCCTCCGGCTCGCACCTCACCCACCGCTGCACCCAAGGAGAACGAGAACTGATGGACACCGCCGAGATCCGCCGCCGCTTCCTCGCGCACTTCGAGGCCGCCGGACACGCCGTGGTGCCCTCCGCCTCGCTGCTCGCCGACGACCCCAACCTCCTCTTCGTGCCGGCCGGCATGGTGCCGTTCAAGCCCTACTTCCTGGGCCAGGAGACGCCGCCGTGGCCGCGTGCCACGAGCGTCCAGAAGTGCGTGCGCACCCCCGACATCGAGGACGTCGGCAAGACCACCCGCCACGGCACGTTCTTCGAGATGTGCGGCAACTTCTCGTTCGGCGACTACTTCAAGGAAGGCGCCATCGAGCTCGCGTGGGACCTGCTGACCAAGTCGGTCGACGACGGCGGCTTCGGGCTCGACGAGTCGCGGCTCTACCCCTCCGTCCTCGTCGGTGACGAGGAAGCCATCGGACACTGGATGAAGGCCACCGGCCTGCCGCGCGAGCGGATCGTCCAGCTGGGCAACAAGGAGAACTACTGGTCGATGGGCGTCCCCGGTCCCGGTGGGCCGTGCTCGGAGATCCTCTACGACCGCGGCCCCGAGTGGGGCCCGGACTTCGACGTCACGACCCTCGGCCCGGACATGCCCTTCGAGCTCGAGGACCGCCTGCTGGAGATCTGGAACCTGGTCTTCATGCAGGACGAGCTGTCCGCGGTGCGCTCCAAGGAGGACTTCGACGTCGCCGGCTCCCTGCCGAAGAAGAACATCGACACCGGCATGGGCCTGGACCGGGTCGCGTTCCTGCTCCAGGGCAAGAACAACATGTACGAGATCGACGTGATGTACCCCGTGATCGAGAAGGCCGAGCAGCTCACCGGCCGTCGCTACGGTGCCGACCCCGAGGACGACGTACGGTTCCGCGTCGTCGCCGACCACGTGCGCTCCTCGATGATGCTCATCGGCGACGGGGTCACCCCCGGCAACGACGGCCGCGGCTACGTCCTGCGCCGCCTGCTGCGTCGCGCGGTGCGCTCGATGCGCCTGCTCGGCTGCGAGGACCGGGTGCTGCCCGAGCTGATGCCGGTCTCGCGCGACCGGATGGGGGAGACCTACGACAACCTGATCAGCGACTGGCCGCGCATCTCCCAGGTGGCCTTTGCCGAGGAGGACGCCTTCCGCAAGACCCTGCAGGCCGGCACCCAGATCTTCGACGTCGCCGCCTCCGAGGTGAAGCAGACCGGCGGCTCCACGCTGTCCGGCGAGCGCGCCTTCGCGCTGCACGACACCTACGGCTTCCCGATCGACCTCACGCTGGAGATGGCGGCCGAGCAGGGCCTCCAGGTCGACGAGCAGGGCTTCCGCGGGCTGATGGACGAGCAGCGCGAGCGGGCCAAGGCCGACGCGCGCGCCAAGAAGGGCGCCCACGGCGACACGGGCGTCTACCGCGGCGTCTTCGACGAGCACGGCCCGACCGAGTGGCTGGCCTACGAGACGCTCGAGACCGAGTCGCGCCCGCTGGCGCTGCTCAGCGGCGGCGCCCCGGTGTCGCGCCTGGCCGAGGGCGAGGTCGGTGAGCTCGTGCTCGACCGCACCCCCTTCTACGCCGAGTCCGGCGGCCAGGCCGCCGACGCCGGCACGATCGTCTTCGACGGCGGCCGCCTCGAGGTCCTCGACGTGCAGCGTCCGATCAAGGGCCTCGTCGTGCACCAGGTGCGGGTGCTCGAGGGAGAGCTCGAGGCCAGCCGCGAGGTGCACGCCCGCGTCGACCCGGAGTGGCGTACGGGCGCGCGCCAGGCGCATTCCGGCACCCACGTCGTGCACGCTGCCCTGCGCGAGGTGCTCGGCCCCACGGCGCTGCAGTCCGGCTCCTACAACCGCCCCGGCTACCTCCGCCTCGACTTCGGGTGGACCCAGGCGCTGACGCCCGAGCAGGTGCGCGACGTCGAGACGGTCTCGCAGCAGGCGCTGCGCGCCGACCTCGCGGTCGCGTGGGACTACATGACGCTGGAGCAGGCCAAGGAGTGGGGCGCGATCGCCCTCTTCGGCGAGACCTACGACAACACCAAGGTCCGCGTCGTCGAGATCGGCGGCCCCTGGTCGCGCGAGCTCTGCGGCGGCACCCACGTCGACCACTCCTCGCAGATCGGCACGGTCGTGGTGACCGGCGAGACCAGCGTCGGCTCGGGCAACCGCCGCATCGAGGCGCTCACCGGTGTCGAGGGCTTCGGCTACCTCGCCCGCGAGCGTGACGTCGTCGCCCAGCTCACCGGCCTGCTGAAGACGCAGCCCGACGACCTCGTCAGCCGCGTGCAGGGGCTCACCGAGCGGTTGAAGAACGCCGAGAAGGAGCTGGAGAAGGCGCGCCTGGCCCAGCTGCTCGGCGCCAGCGCCGACCTGGCCGCCGGTGCGACGCAGGTCGGCCCGGTCCGGCTGGTGGCCTACCGTGCCGACGGCGCGGGCGGCGGCGACGTACGCAACCTGGCGATGGACGTGCGCGGGCGACTGCCGCAGGGCGAGCCCGGCGTCGTGGTGATCATCGGTCAGGCCGACGGCAAGGTGTCCGTGGTGGCCGCGACCAACGACGAGGCGCGTGCCCGCGGCCTGTCGGCCGGCGAGCTCGTCCGCGCCGTGGGCCCGCTGCTCGGCGGCAAGGGCGGCGGCAAGGACGACGTCGCGCAGGGTGGCGGCACCGACGCCTCCCGCATCGACGAGGCGCTCGCGCTCGTCGCGCGCGAGGTCGCCGCGAAGGCGCAGGCCTGAACGTGCGGTTCGGGGTGCGGCTCGGCATTGACCCGGGGGACGCCCGGATCGGGGTGGCGAGCAGCGACCCCTCCGGCTTCCTGGCGACGCCCGTGGAGACGGTGCGCGCCGGCAAGGGCGACGTACGCCGGATCGCGCAGCTCGTCACCGAGCTCGAGGTCGTCGAGGTCGTCATCGGCCTGCCGCGCTCGCTCAACGGCACGGAGGGTCCTGCGGCCGACAAGGCGCGCGACCTCGCCCGTCGGGTCGCGCGCCGAGTTGCACCCGTCCCTGTCAGACTGTGTGATGAACGCCTGACCACGGTCTCGGCCGAGTCGATCCTGCGCGAGCAGGGACGGCGTGGCGCCAAGCGACGTGCCGTGGTGGACCAGGCAGCAGCGGTGCTGATCCTGCAGACGGCGCTCGACACCGAGCGCATCGGCGGGCAGGCGCCTGGAGAGATCGTCGAGGTGACTGATGAGTGAGCACGGGTCCGAGCAGGACGTGCTGAGTGACGACGACTACGAGTACGTCCCGGGCGGGCGGCGCCGCAAGGGCCGCAGAGCCAAGGGGTGCATCGCGGTCCTCGTCGCGCTGGCCGTGCTTGTCGGTGGCTTCTACTTCGGCCTGACCAAGGGCGTCTCGTGGGTGGCGGACCAGTTCCAGGGCCCCGAGGACTTCCCGGGTCCCGGCACCGGCTCGGTCGAGTTCACCGTCAACGAGGGCGACGTCGTGGCCGAGATCGGCCGCAACCTCAAGGAGGAGGGCGTCACCGCCTCGGTGCAGGCCTTCATCGACGCCGCCGCGGGCGAGCCGGCCTCCAGCGGCATCCAGGTCGGCGACTACGAGCTCCAGAAGGAGATGAAGGCCGCCGACGCGCTCGAGGTCCTCATCGACCCGGACAACATGATCAGCTTCCCCACGGTGACCATCCCCGAGGGCCTGCGACTCGTCGACATCGTCTCGACGCTCGCCGAGAACACCGACATCCCCGAGGGCGCGTGGAACCGCGCCCTCCAGCAGCCCGACAAGCTCGGCCTGCCCGACTACGCCGAGGGCAACGCCGAGGGCTACCTCTTCCCGGCGACGTACGAGATCAAGCCCGGGCAGAGGCCGGTGCGGATCCTCAAGATGATGGTCGACCGCTGGCGCGAGGCCGCCGACCAGGCTGGTCTGGAGGAGAAGGCCGCCGAGCTCGGCAAGACCCCGGGCGAGCTGATGATCATCGCCTCGCTCATCGAGGCCGAGGGCCGCGGCGACGACATGCCCAAGATCGCGCGGGTCATCTACAACCGCCTCGACGGTCCCGGCGACAAGGGCGGCACCAACGGCACGCTCGGCATCGACGCCTCCAACGCCTACGGCCTCGGCCTGTCCGGCACCACGGCGCTGACCACCGAGCAGCTCGCGGTCGACACCCCCTACGACACCCGTCGACGCGCGGGCCTGCCGCCCACGCCGATCGAGGCGCCGGGTGACGACGCCATCGAGGCGGCGGCCAACCCGGCTGACGGCCCCTGGTACTACTACGTGACGGTCAACCTGGAGACGGGCGAGACGAAGTTCTACGAGGACTACGACGACTTCCTCGTGGGTCGCGACGAGTACCGCGCCTACTGCGAGACCTCCGACCGGTGCTGAGGCCGGGGCCGAGGCAGAGGTGAGCGGCGGCTCTCCTGCGGGCCGGCGCTGCGGCGTGCTGGGCGACCCGATCGCCCACTCGCTCTCGCCGGTCCTGCACCGGGCGGCGTACGCCGAGCTCGGCCTGGACTGGTCCTACGACGCGCACCGGGTGCCGTCGGGCGGGCTGGGGTCCTTCCTCGCCGGGCTCGACGACACGTGGCGCGGCCTGTCGCTGACGATGCCGCTCAAGCGGGAGGCGGTGCCGCTGGTCGACCGGCTCACCGACCGCGCGCGGTGCGCGGGTGCGGTCAACACGCTCCTGCTCGAGCCGGGTGGCGAGCTCGTCGGGGACAACACCGACCTGCCCGGCGCGGCTGCCGCGGTCCGGGAGCGTACGTCGGACCCGCTGGCCTCCGCGGTCGTCCTGGGCGGGGGAGCCACGGCGGCCTCGGTCGGCCTGGCGCTCGCGGACCTCGGGGTGCGGACGATCGACCTGCTCGTGCGCGACGTCACGCGCGCCGGTGACACGGTCGAGGTGCTGCGCTCGCACGCCGCCGACGTCGACGTACGCACCGGGGTGCTGCACGCGTCGGAGGCGCTGGCGGCCGACATCGTGGTCTCCACGATCCCCGCGGCCGCGCAGGTGCCCGGGCTGCTGCACCGCGTCGCCGGGGTGCCGGTGGTCTTCGAGGCGCTCTACGACCCGTGGCCCACGCCGCTCGCTGCCGCCGCGCTCGCCTCGGGCCGGGTGCTCGTGGGCGGGCTGGACCTGCTGGTGCACCAGGCGGCGCTGCAGCACGAGCTCTTCACCGGCGGACCGGCTCCTCTGGACGTGATGCGGGAGGCCGGTCGCGCCGCCCTCGAGGCGCGGAGCCACGGGTGAGCGACGTCGTGCTGGCGGCCGTGCTCGCCGCGCTGGTCGCCGGGCTGGGCGGACTGCTGGTGCCGACGCTGATCGCCCGCGTGCCGGAGCCGAAGCCCAAGCCGGAGTCGGAGTCGGGACCCGAGGATTCTTCAGAGGCCGAGCCTCCGAAGACGGCGTACGCCGACATCGCCGCGCGGCCGGGGCTGGGGTGGCGCAGCGCTGCTGTCTCCGCGGCCACGGGTGCACTGCTGGGCGCCGCGGTCGGCCTCGACTGGTCGCTGATGTGGCTGGTGCCGCTGACCCCTGTGGCGGTCGCGCTGTCGGTCGTCGACTGGCACACGCGGCTGCTGCCGCGCGTCGTCGTGGTGCCCGCGACCCTCGCCGCGCTCGTCGTGGTGACCGCGGTCGGGCTGGCCACCGACCAGCGCGAGGCGCTGGTGCGGGCGTTGTGGGCGATGGTCGCGGTGCGGTCGTTCTTCTGGGTGCTGTGGGCGGTGCGGTCCGCCGGCATGGGCTTCGGCGACGTCCGCCTCGGTGCGCCCGTCGGGCTGGTGCTCGGCTGGGTCGGCTGGGGAGCGGTGGCGATCGGCGTGTGGACCAGCTTCGTCGCCTTCGTCGTCCCCGCCCTCGCGCTTGCCCTCTGGCGACGCGACCGACTGATGCTCAAGAAGTCGTTCCCGTTCGGCCCGTTCATGGTGATCGGCGCGCTGGTGGGTCTCGTCTGGGGGACTGCGCTCGCTGGGCGCATCTGGGGCTGAGAGACTGGGGCCATGCTCCGATGGCTCACAGCAGGCGAGTCCCACGGTCCCTCGTTGGTGGCGATCCTCGAGGGGCTTCCCGCCCATGTCCGCGTCACGACCGACGACCTCGCCGACTCACTGGCCCGGCGCCGTCTCGGCTACGGCCGCGGCGCTCGGATGAAGTTCGAGCAGGACCAGATCCGCGTGCTGGGCGGCGTCCGGCACGGCGAGACCCAGGGCGGCCCGGTGGCCATCGAGGTGGGGAACACCGAGTGGCCGAAGTGGGAGAAGGTCATGTCGGCCGACCCGGTCGACCCGGTGGAGCTCGAGGCGCTGGCCCGCAACGCGCCGCTGACCCGCCCGCGCCCCGGTCACGCCGACCTCGCCGGGATGCAGAAGTACGACTTCGACGAGGCTCGCCCGATCCTCGAGCGGGCATCGGCTCGTGAGACCGCGGCGCGCGTCGCGCTGGGCCGGGTGGCCTCCAACTTCCTCGAGCAGGCCACCGGCGCGCGGATCGTCTCGCACGTGGTGTCCCTCGGCGGCGTCAAGGCGCCTGCGGGCGTCGTACCCGCTGCTGATGACGTCGAGCGGCTCGACGCCGACGAGGTCCGCTGCCTCGACACCGAGGCGAGCGCCGCGATGGTCGCCCGCATCGACCAGGCCCACAAGGACGGCGACACCCTCGGTGGCGTCGTCGAGGTCGTCGTCCACGGCCTGCCGCCGGGTCTCGGCTCGCACGTCCACTGGGACCGGCGCCTCGACTCCCGCCTCGCCGGTGCCCTGATGGGGATCCAGGCGATCAAGGGCGTCGAGGTCGGCGACGGCTTCGAGCTCGCCGACACCCCGGGCTCGCTCGCCCACGACGAGATCGTCCCGACCGACGAGGGCCTGCGCCGCACCACGGGTCGCGCCGGCGGCACCGAGGGCGGCATGACGACCGGTGAGGTGCTCCGCGTGCGCGCGGCGATGAAGCCGATCGCCACCGTGCCGAAGGCACTGGCGACCGTCGACGTCGCGACCGGAGAGGCAGCAGTCGCGCACCACCAGCGCTCAGACGTCTGCGCGGTCCCGGCCGCCGGAATCGTCGCCGAGGCGATGGTCGCGCTGGTGCTCGCCGACGCCGTCGTCGAGAAGTTCGGCGGCGACTCCGTGGCCGAGACGAAGCGCAACGTCGAGTCCTACCTCGACACCCTGCGGTTCCGCTGATGCCGCCCCGCGTGGTGCTGGTCGGGCCGATGGGTGCCGGCAAGACGACGGTGGCAGGCCTGCTCGGTGACGCCTGGGGCGTCCCGGTGCGTGATACCGACGCCGACATCGAGGCCACCACCGGTCGCGAGATCTCCGACATCTTCGTGGAGTCGGGGGAGGACGCCTTCCGTGAGCTCGAGGCGGCGGCGGTCGCCGCGGCGGTCGCCGAGCACGACGGCGTGCTGGCCCTCGGCGGCGGAGCGGTGCTGCGCGCGGAGACGCGCGACCTGCTCGCCGACGTGCCCGTGGTCTTCCTGCGCGTCGGGCTCTCCGACGCGGTCAAGCGAGTCGGCATCGGTGTGGGCCGCCCGCTCCTGCTCGGCAACGTCCGCTCGCGGATCAAGGTGCTGCTCGACGAGCGCACCCCGGTCTACGAGTCGGTCGCCACCCACGTCGTCGACACCGACGGCCGCACCCCGGACGCGGTCGCGGCCGACATCCGGGAGCTGCTGGCATGAGCGACACGGTCATCCACGTCGGCGGCGTCTCGCCCTACGACGTCGTCATCGGCCACGGGATCACCGGTCGCCTGCCCTCGATCCTCGGCGACTCGGTCGAGCGCGTGGCCGTGCTCTACGCCGGCACGCTGGGCGCGTTGGTCGACCCGATCGTCGACGCCCTCGTCGAGCACTACGACGTCCTCGCACTGGGGCTCCCGGAGGGGGAGCGCGCCAAGACCGCGCCCGTCGCCTCCGACTGCTGGGAGGCGCTCGGCGAGTCCGGATTCACGCGCAGCGACGCGGTGGTGACGATCGGCGGCGGGGCGACCACCGACCTCGGCGGCTTCGTGGCCGCCTCCTGGCTGCGCGGCGTACGCGTCGTGCACGTGCCCACGACACTGCTCGCCATGGTCGACGCCGCCGTCGGCGGCAAGACCGGCATCAACACCGGCGCCGGCAAGAACCTCGTCGGTGCCTTCCACGAGCCCGCCGGCGTGCTCTGCGACCTGTCGCTGCTGGAGTCGCTGCCGCGGGAGGAGCTCGTCGCCGGCCTGGGCGAGGTCGTCAAGTGCGGCTTCATCGCCGACCCCGCGATCCTCGACCTCGTGGAGCGCACCGATCCCGCGGCGCTGACTCACGACTCGGCCGAGCTGCGCGAGCTCGTGGAGCGTGCGGTCCGCGTCAAGGTGGACGTCGTGGTCGACGACCTGAAGGAGCAGGGCGGCTCGGACGGTCATCCCGGTCGCGAGGTGCTCAACTACGGCCACACCCTCGCGCACGCCATCGAGCGCACCAGCGACTACTCCGTACGCCACGGCGAGGCCGTCGCGATCGGCTGCGTGTTCGTCGCCGAGCTCGCCGCCCGGGCCGGGTCCCTCGACCCGGCGCTGGTCGAGCGGCACCGCGCCGCGCTGTCGCGGGTCGGGCTGCCGACGACGTACGACGCCGCGTCCTTCGATGACCTGCACGCCGCGATGAAGGTCGACAAGAAGGCGCGGGGCTCGCAGCTGCGCTTCGTCGTGCTGGACGACCTCGCCTCCCCGCGGATCCTCGCGGGGCCCGGCGAGGACGACCTGCGGGCGGCGTACGCCGCGCTATCGTCCGCCGGGTGACGGACACTTCGGGGGACGACGACACGACGGTCAGCGAGTCTGGCGGCACCATGACCCGTCTCATCGGCGGCGCAGCCGCGATCCGGCCGGTGGACCTCGAGGTGCTCGAGTCGCACCGGCTGCCCGGCACCGAGGGTTGGCCGGACGCCGGGCAGGGCCCGTTCCTCGAGCCCGGGGATGTCGTGCTGTGGCGCTACGGCCACGGCATCGACCCGATGCGGGTGGTGCGCGACGACGCGCGCGGGCTGGTGGCGTGGCTCGCCGAGGGCACCGAGCAGGTCGCCATGGCGCCCGTCGACGGACGCTCGCTGCGCGAGGTCCCGCTGGCCGAGCGCTTCGGCGTCGAGCGCGGTCCGGTCTTGCGTCGCTGGAACGGCACTGGCGTGCTGCGGATCGCGCCGAGCGGCCGGCCCTGGTCGGTCTGGGTGTTCACCGAGGGCGACGGCACCTTCGCGGGGCACTACGTGAACCTCGAGCTCACCCACCGTCGCCGCGGCGACGTGACTGCGACGCGCGACCTGGTGCTCGACCTGTGGCTCGAGCCGTCCGGCGAGCTGTGGCTCAAGGACGCCGACGAGCTCGAGGCGGCGGTCGGCTCCGGCCACTGCTCGTCCGCGACGGCGGCCGAGGTGCACGCCGCCGCGGAGTGGGCCCGGGCCGAGCTGGTCGGCGGTGCCCACTGGGCGCTGGACGAGGAGTGGCGCTCGTGGCAGTCGCCCGCGGACTGGACCGTGCCTTCGCTCCCGGACACCGCGGACGTGCGAGCAGCGCGGAGCCGTACGCTCTCGTCATGACGCGTGTGCTCGTCCTCAACGGACCCAACCTGGGTCGCCTCGGCCGCCGGCAGCCGGAGATCTACGGCTCGACCACCCACGCCGAGCTCGCCCACCAGTGCGTCGAGTGGGGACGTGCGCTCGGCCTGGAGGTCGAGGTGCGCCAGACCAACCACGAGGGCGAGCTGCTCGACTGGCTCAACGCCGCCGCCGACGACCTGACCCCGGTGGTGCTCAACGCAGGCGCGTGGACGCACTACTCGCTGGCGCTCTGGGACGCCTGCGCGCAGCTGGAGGCCCCGCTCGTGGAGGTGCACATCTCCGACCCCAAGCAGCGCGCGGAGGAGTTCCGCCACACCTCGGTCGTCGAGCCGCACGCCGCGGTCACGATCGCGGGCCAGGGGATCGACGGCTACCGCCAGGCGCTGGAGCACCTCGCCGCCTCGTGACGCGCATGGCACGATCGGGGACGTGGACGCACCGGTCGAGGTCAGCGCGATGGCGATCAACGTGGTCATCCCCGAGGACCTGCGCTGGCGCGACACCCGCCGCGACGAGGAGTTCGAGCTCCAGTCGCTGACCATCCGGATGCTGCCGGACGGCTCGCTCGCCGCGAAGGCCTACGGCCGCCCCGTCGCCGGCGGTCGCGGCGCCTACGTCTCCTTCCCGGTGCCCGACCGGCCCGAGCTCGCGGCGCTGATCGCGGCTGCGGCCGACGAGGCCGGTCGGCGGTGGAGCGCGCACGGCTGACGCTGTGCTTGGATCGGCCGGTGCTGCCCTTCCGCCAGGTCGATGTCTTCAGCGCCGAGCCGTGGCTCGGCAACCCGCTCGCGGTCGTCCACGACGCCGATGGCGTGAGCGACGAGCAGATGGCGCACTTCGCGCGCTGGACGAACCTGTCCGAGACGACCTTCCTCTGCGCGCCGACCGACGACCGCGCCGACTACCGGGTCCGGATCTGGACGCCCACCGGTGAGCTGCCCTTCGCCGGCCACCCGACGATCGGCAGCGCGCACGCCTGGTTCGAGGCCGGGGGAGTGCCGCGGGGTGAGGTGGTCGTGCAGGAGTGCGGCGCCGGCCTCGTCGACGTACGCCGCTCGCCGCGGCTCGGCTTCGCGGCGCCCCCGCTGCGCCGCTCGGGGCCGGTGGACACCGACCTGCGCGCCCGCATCGTGCGCGCGCTCGCGATCTCGGACGGCGACGTGCAGGACATGGCGTGGATCGACAACGGGCCCGGCTGGGTCGGTGTCGACCTCGGCTCCGCGCAGGCCGTGCTCGACGTGGTGCCAGACATCGCTGCCTTCACCGACCTCAAGGTGACGGTCCTCGGACGCTGGGACGCAACCCGCGCCGAGGACCTCGGCGCGGACGTCGAGGTGCGGGCGTTCTACGCCGACGGCCGCGACTTCGGCGAGGACCCGGTCACGGGCAGCGCCAACGCCGGGCTCGGCCAGTGGCTCATCGGCGCCGGTGCCCTCCCGTCGGCGTACACCTCCCGCCAGGGCTCGGTGATCGGCCGCGAGGGCCGCGTGCGGATCGAGGCCGACGGCGACCAGGTCTGGGTCTCCGGGGACGCCGTCACGCGGGTCGTGGGCGAGGTCGACCTCGATTGAGCGTGTCCGCTCGGCGAACCTCGCCGCCCGGGTGAGGACAGGGAGCACCCGGGCGCCCATCATGGACCCATGACAGGTGGTGTCACCGAGCTGATGCTCCGCTCGCCGATCGTGCTGGCGGCGTCCGAGCCGCTGGACGAGGTGCGGAGGGTCTTCGACAGCTCCCACGTGCACATGGTGCTGCTCACCGGCACGGGGCGCGTCGGCGAGCGGCTCCTCGGCACCCTCGTGCGCGACGACCTGCCGCCCGCCGGGTCCGGGTCCGACGCACCGGGCTCGGCTCTCGCGCACGCGCGGGTCGAGGGCCGCACGGTGGACGCCTCACGGGCGTCGGAGGACGCACGGCGGGCGATGCAGGCTGCGGGTGAGAGGCGGCTCGCCGTCGTGGACGACGACGGGCGGCTGCTCGGCCTGCTGTGCCTCAAGCGGAGCGGGGACGGCTTCTGCACCGACTCCGGCGTGGCGTCACGCCGTGCGGCGCGCCTGGTGCGCTGAGGGCGGAGCTCGCCGTCCTGACGGGACTCACGACCCGGGCAGGGCGTCCTTGACCGCGTCCACCACCTTGGCGAGGGCGCCGCGTCCGTCCCCGCCGCCCGCCCACGCCGGATCCTGGGGCATCGGGCCCATGGCGTCCGACTGCTCGGGACCGGTCGATGCCGGCACGAGCGAGCGCCGCAGCGCCTCGTCCACGCCCACGAGCACGTGACCGTCGGGAAGCAGCGCCAGGAAGGCGTCGTCGGCTGCGACCATGTCGTGCTGCAGGCTCTCCACCAGCGCCTCGACGGTGGGACGTGGCACATCGGTGAGGCTGCCCACCAACGTCCCGACGAGTGCTGTCGGGAGCAGCGGCACGGTGAGCTGTGTGCGGTCGAGACCCGCGTGCGCCGTGTACCTCTCGAGGAGCTCGCCGTAGCGCAGGCGGTCCGGTCCGCCGACGTCGAAGTGCCGTGAGGGCCCGGTGTGGTCGAGTGCTCCGACGAGGGCCTCCAGGGCGTCCACGACCGCCACCGGCTGCACCAGTGAGTCCATCCACCGGGGGACGGTGTGCACGGGCATCCGTTCGCTGACCTGACGGATGATCTCGAACGACGTCGACCCGCTGCCGATGAGCACGGCTGCGCGCAGCACGACGACCGTGTCGGCTGCGCCCTCGAGGATCTGCTCCACCTCCCGGCGGGAGGTGATGTGCTCCGACAGCTCGTCGTCCGGGACGTCGGGGACGATGCCGGAGAGGTAGACGACCCGGTCCACCGCTGCCGCGCGCGCCGCAGCGGCGACGTTGCGGGCCGCCTTGCGGTCGGTCTCGGCGAAGTCGTCGCCACCCATCCCGTGGATGAGGTAGTAGACCGCGTCGACGTCCTGGCAGGCGGCTGCGACCTGCTCGGGATCGAGCACGTCCATCACCACGGTCTCGACGCGACCTGCCCACCACGGGGCGTCGCGCCCCGGGTCACTGGTGGTCGTGCGGACCGTGTGACCTCGGTCGAGGAGCAGGGGCACGAGGCGTCCGCCGACGTAGCCGGTGGCTCCCGTGACGAGGATCCTCACAGAGAGGACAGCCAGTCGTCGATCGGCACGTCGCCCTTGCCGAAGACGAGCGTCGTGCGCGAGGCACGGTCGTCGGCCAGCACGGCGGCCGCGACCTGGGCGACCAGCTCACGCGGCGACTCGTCGCCGTCGCGCGAGCTCGCGGCCGGGTTGACGCGTCCGTCGGCCGGGTCGTCGGTGAGCGCGCCGGGGCCCAGGACCGTCCACCCGAGCTCGGTGCCGCGCAGGTGCTCGTCGGCGGCGATCTTGGCGTCCTGGTAGCGACGGAACGAGTCGTCCTCGGGCACGAGGTGCTCGACCGACGCGCCGGAGAACGACACCATCACGTAGCGCTTCACGCCGGCGGCGACCGCAGCGTCCATCGAGCGGATCGCGGCGTCACGGTCCACGGCGTCGGTGCGCTCGGGGCTGCCGCCACCGGCGCCGGCGGACCAGACGACGCCGTCCTGGCCGGACAGCAGCTCAGTGAGGGCTGCGGTGTCAGCGTCCTCGAGCGAGGAGACGACCGCAGTCGCACCGGTGGCCTCGACGTCGGAGACGTGGTCGGGGTTGCGGATGACCGAGGTGACCTCGTGTCCGGCCTCGACGAGCAGGGGAGCGAGCAGGAGGGCCACCTTGCCGTGGCCGCCGAAGATCGTGATGCGCATGGTGGCGACGCTAGCGCGGCTACGGTGAGCCGGTGCAGACCTCGACCCACGGCCTCACCCTCGGTGAGCGCGAGGTGCGCAAGGAGTTCGTCGCCGACCACGAGCGGGAGGCCGAGCGGGAGTGGGCCTGCTTGACGCTCCTCGCGGAGCACGCGCCCGGGCTCGCGCCGCGGCCGCTGCGCCGCGAGGACGGTGGGACGCCGGTCATCGTGATGGAGCGGTTCCCCGGCGACCCGCTCGCGCCGCGACCGCTGACGCCCGTCCAGACGCAGGCGCTCGGCGCCGCGCTGCGCCGGCTGTACGACGTACCGGTGCAGGCGGTGACGGATGCGGGCATCGGCCCGCGGAGGTACGGCGCTGCCGAGCACCCGCGGGTCCTGGTCGAGTGGCTGGCGGACGACCACGACCTCCGGGAGTGCCGCGACCCGGGGCTGGTGGCCGATGCGCTCGACGCCGCACGGGCGTTCGTCGCCGACCCGCCGGTGCCGGAGCCGCGGCTCACCGCGCTCGGGATCGCCGACCTCAACCCGGCCAACGTGCTCTGGGACGGGCGCGACGTACGGCTCGTCGACTTCGAGGACGGCGGCCTCAGCGATCCGGCGTACGAGCTCGCCGACCACGTCGAGCACCTCGGCAGCCGCCTCCCGGGGGTGTACGACGCCCGCGCACTGGCCGACGCGGTCGGGATCGACGCCGAGGACCGCGAGCGGATGGGGGCCTACCGCCCGCTCTTCGCCGCGTTCTGGCTGGCGATGCTCCTCCCGGGCAACGGCGGGTGGCGGCGCAACCCACCGGGCACGACGGAGGCGCAGGCCGAGCATTTCATGGCTCTCGTCGGCCACCACTAGACTGGCGCGTCGGCGCCGACCGCCCAGCGGAGGGTGCCCACTCATCTTTGACAACTCGACGGAGGCGGAACACAGCATGGCAAGCACCAACGACCTCAAGAACGGCATGGTCCTCAAGATCGAGGGCCAGCTCTGGGCCGTCGTCGAGTTCCAGCACGTGAAGCCCGGCAAGGGCCCGGCCTTCGTGCGCACCAAGCTCCGCAACGTGGAGTCGGGCAAGAACGTCGACAAGACCTTCAACGCCGGCACCAAGGTCGAGACGGCCAACGTCGACAAGCGGACCATGCAGTACCTCTACAACGACGGCTCGTCCTACGTCTTCATGGACACCAGCACCTACGAGCAGCTCGAGGTCGCGCCCGAGATCGTGGGCGACGCCAAGAACTTCATGCTGGAGAACCAGGAGGCGATCGTCGCCACCAACGAGGGCCGCGTGCTCTTCATCGAGCTGCCGGCCTCGGTCGAGCTGCTCATCGCCGAGACCGAGCCGGGCCTGCAGGGCGACCGCTCCACCGGCGGCACCAAGCCCGCCACGCTCGAGACCGGCCACCAGATCGCCGTGCCGCTCTTCATCACCTCCGGCGAGAAGGTCAAGGTCGACACCCGCGACTCGTCCTACCTCGGCCGCGTCAAGGGCTGAGCGCACCACGTGGCTGCCCGTTCGAAGGCGCGCAAGCGCGCGCTGGACATCCTGTTCGCCTCCGAGCTCCGCTCCGAGGACCCCGTCGTCGCGCTCGAGCGCGCCATCGAGGCCGGTGAGGGCCCGACCAACGCCTACACCGGCACGCTGGTGCGTGGCGTGGTCGAGCACCTCGAGCGCATCGACGAGGTGCTGAGCACCTACAGCAAGGGCTGGACCCTCGCGCGGATGCCCGCGGTCGACCGCAACGTGCTGCGCATCGGCGTCTACGAGCTGCTGTGGGGCGACGCCGACGTCCCCGACACCGTCGCGGTGAGCGAGGCGCTGCACCTCGTGCAGGACCTCTCCACCGACGACTCGCCGGCCTTCGTCAACGGCCTGCTCGGCTCGATCCAGCGCGACCGCTCCACCCTGGTCTGACCCACCCCACCCCCACGGGCGACACCGCTCGCGGTCCCGTCCCCGGCGGGTCTAGGTTGGCGTCATGAACGCCGCCGCAGACACCGCCGACTCCGTGCACCGCAGCGGCTGGCTCGACCACGCGATCCGCGCCGGCCTCGTGGCGTACGGCGTCGTCCACCTGCTGGTCGCCCTCCTCGCCGTGCAGCTCGCCTTCGGCGGGAAGCAGGAGGACGCGTCCAACAGCGGCGCCCTGCACTACCTCGCCGAGCAGCCGTTCGGCGAGGTGCTGGTGTGGGGGGTCGCGGTCGGGATGCTCCTCCTGGTCGTCTGGCGGCTCCTGGAGTTCGCCTTCGGCTACCCGGAGGAGTCCGACGACACGAAGCGCTGGCGCAAGCGGGCGACGTCGCTCGGCAAGGCGGTCATCTACGGCGCGCTGGGCTGGAGCGCGGTCAAGGTGGCCATCGGCGACGGGTCCAAGGGTGGCACCGACGGCACGACGGCCAAGATCATGCAGCTGCCCGGCGGTCAGCTGATCGTCGGCGCGATCGGCCTGGCGATCATCGGCTACGGCATCTCGCTCATCGTCCGCGGCTGGACCGAGAAGTTCCGCGAGCACCTCGACGCACAGGGGCAGTCCGGCCAGGACGGCTCGGCCTACGTCACGCTCGGCAAGGTCGGCTACATCGCCAAGGGCGTGGCTCTCGGCGTCATCGGCGGCCTCTTCGGATACGCCGCGATCACCCATCGCGCCAAGGAGTCCGGCGGTCTCGACCAGGCGCTGCAGACCGTGCTCGAGCAGCCCTTCGGTCCGGTCATGCTGACGGCCATCGGCCTCGGCATCGGGGCGTACGGCCTGTTCTGCTTCGCGCGCGCCAGGCACCTCTCGCGCTGAGGTCGTCCGCTCTCAGCGGGGCGGCGCCGACGCGACCGCGAGTGCGGTGGTGACCATGTGGTCGCGGACCTGCTGGGCGGTGACCCGGCTGATGCGGGGTACGCCGGGCGCGTCCTCGGACACGAGCATGGCCACGCGGCCGAGCTGGAGGGTCCCGAGGCCGCTGGCGTAGAGCATGTTGGCCAGCAGCCGCGGGTCGTCGACGCGGAAGTCGCCGCTGGCGGCCCCGGCCTCGATGGTGCGGGTCAGCACCGACAGGCAGCCGTTGATCGCCTGGCCGAGGCGGAACATCGCGCTCTCGCTGACCTCCTCGAGGAGGTCGCCGCCGGGGCGCCGCATGATCGCCTGCGCGCAGTCGACGAAGGCGGGGTGGGCCAGGCCGTAGTCGACGAACGCCTCCACCAGCGCCTCGAGCTGGGCGCGCGGCTCGTCCGTCGAGGCGGCGCCCTGCTCGAGCGCGACGCGCAGCTCGTCGAGGTACTCCACCAGCGTGAGGCTGAAGAGCTCCTCCTTGCCGGTGAAGTGGCGGTAGATGATGGCCCGGTTGATGCCGACGGCCTTGGCGATGTCCTCGATCTGGGCGTCGCGGACGCCTCGCTCGTCGAAGAGACCGCGGGTGGCGGAGATGATCTCGGCCTCGCGCACCCGGCGCCGTGCCGCAGCGGTGCCGCTGCGTCCGGTGGTCGGCGGGGCGGACGGCTCGGAGGTCATGGGGGTCAGTCTAGGGAGCGCGGTGACTGCGCCCTCCCGGGCAGGCGTCAGGTGGCGATGTGGGCGCGGACCTGCTCGATCGTGTCGGCCTCGGTCGCTGGCTTGTCGTCGCGGTAGCGGATCACCCGTGCGAAGCGGAGCGCGACGCCGCCGGGGTAGCGGGTGGAGCGCTGGAGGCCGTCGAAGGCGATCTCGACGACCTGCTCGGGCCGGACGTGCACGACGTAGGAGCTGCGGTCGACCGGTGAGGTGGCGAGCTCGGTGAAGCGCTCGGTCTGCCAGGCGAGCATCTCGTCGGTCATGCCCTTGAAGGTCTTGCCCAACATCACGAAGCCGGACGGCGAGGAGTCGTCGCGCGCGCCGAGGTGGATGTTGGAGAGCCAGCCCTCGCGCCGCCCGGAGCCCCACTCGACCGCCAGCACGACGAGGTCGAGGGTGTGGACCGGCTTGACCTTCACCCAAGCCGAGCCGCGACGTCCGGCGGCGTACGGAGCCGAGAGGTCCTTGAGCACGACGCCCTCGTGGCCGGCGGCGACCGTCTCGGTGGCGAAGGCGTCGGCCTCGCCGGGGTCGGAGGTGACGAGGCGGCGCACGCGGTGCTGCTCGGGCACGAGCGCGTCGAGGGCGGCGAGACGCTCGTGCCCGGGGGAGTCGAGCAGGTCGCGGCCGTCGACGTGGAGCAGGTCGAAGAAGTGCGGGGTCACCGCGACGCCGGTGTCCTGCGCGGTGCGGCTGGCGGTGTCCTGGAAGGCCATCGGCCGCCCGTCGTCGGACAGCGCGAGCGCCTCGCCGTCGAGGACGAAGCGCTCGGCGGGCAGCGACCGGGCGACGTCCACGACCTCGGGCAACCGCCCGGTGATGTCGTCGAGGCTGCGGGTCACCACGACCACGTCGTCGCCGTCGCGGTGCACCTGGATGCGGATGCCGTCGAGCTTGGCGTCGATCGCGACCTCGGTGGTGCCGTCGGGGGAGAGGCCGGCCATCGCCGCGGCGACGTCGGGGGCGCTGGAGGCGAGCATCGGCATGATCGGGCGTCCCACCTCCAGGCCGATCTCGGCCAGGGCCTCCTCGCCCGCGAACGCCGCCCCGGCCGCTGCGACCGTGCTGCCGGCGAGCATCGCGGCGCGGCGTACGGCTGTGAGGGGGACGCCGGCGACCTGCGCGACCGCTTCCTGGGTGACCGCGTCGAGCGCGCCCTGGCGGACGTTTCCGGTGACGACCGCGCGCAGCCACGCCTGCTCGGCGTCGGTCGCGCGACCGAAGAGCGCGGTGACCGCGTCGCGCCGAGCCTGCTGGGAGCCGGTCCCGGCGATGGTGGACATGGCCTCGAAGGCCTCGTGCACCTCGAGCACCGTCAGTGACGGCTCGTCGGCCGGCGTCGGGAGGTCGGTGAGGCCGCGGTGGCCCAGACCCGTACGCCGCTGGCGCAGCGCACCGCCGAGATAGGACACGACCACCTCGAGCTCGGCGGGCTCCACGCGCGCGAGCGTCTCGGCGAGGGCCGCGACCTTGGCCTTGCGGGACCGGGTGGCAGCCACCGACGTGGACGTGGCGACGAGCTCGGCGAGCAGCATGGACCCATCCTGCCGCCCGGCACCGACAGTCCGGTGCCTCCCCACGGGCAGGATGGGGGAGTGACCGACCCCGAGCTCTACGTCCCGCGCTTCAACGTGATGGACGCCGATGACGTACGCCCGTTCGTCGCGGCGGTTGCGACCGCGCAGCTCGTCACCGTCGGCGCCGACGGCCTGCCCGACGCGACCTTCCTGCCGGTGCTGTGGGAGGGCGACCGGCTCGTCGGCCACCTCGCCCGCGCGAACGCCCACTGGCGGCGCATCGTGGACGGCTCGCCGGCGCTCGCGGTCGTGACGGGGCCGGACACCTACGTCTCGCCGAGCTGGTATGCCACGAAGGCCGAGCACGGCAAGGTCGTCCCGACGTGGAACTACTCCGTGATCCACCTGCGCGGCAGCATCGCCGTGCACGACGACCCCGCCTGGGTGCGCAGCCTGGTGACCCGGCTGACCGACCACCACGAGCAGCCGCGCGACGAGCCGTGGGCGGTCAGCGACGCTCCGGACGACTACGTCACCAAGAACCTGCGACCCATCGTCGGCGTGGAGCTCGTCGTCTCATCGGTGGAGGCGAAGGCCAAGCTCAGCCAGAACCGCTCCGACGAGGACCGCGCCGGCGTCGCCCGCGGACTGGCCGCCGACGGGCGGGACCCGTCGGGGCTGGTCGAGCAGTGAGGTCCGGGCGCGTCCGCGAACGCTTCACCGGCCGGATCGCCGGGGTGGGCAGCACCAGTGGCGTCCGCGTCGTCGTCGGCCGTTGGGACGACTCGCCCTGGGGTGCCTTCGCCGACGTGATGGTCGAGGACGCTGCGGGGCACCGGGTGCTGCTGGCACCGGACGAGCGCGTGCGCGACTTCGTCACCGCGACCTACTCCTTCGACGAGCACGTGATCGAACCGGTCTCCGTCTCGGACACCTCCGACGGGTGGCAGGTGTCGACGCCGTCGCTCTCACTGCGCCTGGAAATCGGAGGCCGTACGCCGCTGGGCGCGGCGCTCGGGCTCGTGCCCTCGCGTGTTGCGACGGCGCCTGCTTGGTGCGCGGCCGTGGACCCGCTCGCCCGGATTGTGATGCGCGGGGTGCGGACGCGCGGGACGGCCGGCAACGACCGGCGGGAGTGGTACGGCGCGACGTCGGTGCGGGCGGTCACTGGGATCGCGGGGGAGTGGCGGGGTGTGGACCTCGGGTCGCTTGCTCCCGTGGACCCGCCGTGTCGGTTCGGGTTCTCGTCGACGCCTGCTCGGCCGTCGGTGACCTCGGTGGTGACGACGATCGAGCGGGTGAGGTAGGGGCAGCTCGCCCAGAATGACGCGACTCCGCAATGCACCAATCCCACGGACGAGACGGATCATTACAGCCGCCGCCATCGGTGTTGAGCGGTTTCAACAGTGGCACGACCGATCGGACAGGAAGGTCCAAGGCTTCAGAGGACGCGTGTGGCTGGACCGAACGAGGTACGAGCAGTCGGCAGCGCGTCCCTCGGCACACTGCGACAGGTCTGAACACATTGCGACGACGGCGACGGACCCAAATCGTGTAGGTCGTGCTTTGCCGACGTGGCGCAACTCGGAGTCAGTCGAACACCGCTATGCGCTCGATCGGCGATATAACTGGACCATGGGTCCAGGCTTCTTCTTCGCCGCACCGAAGCCTCGGTTCAGGCTAGTCATTGTTCTCGCACTTGCGATCGGGATGCTGGGATGGCTCGTCGGCGGGGCACTAGATGCGCCGAGGTGGGTAAAGGGCCTCGCTGCGTTACTGGGTATGGCAGCGACGTTTGCGATCGAGCCTCTGCTCGCCCGCACAGAATGGGTTGCCGCTGTGGCCGCGAGCCGAAGGCGAGCTGCCCCGGACTCCATAGGTGGAACACTTCCGTTCGTCGCTGACTTGGGCCTAGATCAACTGCGCGTCCATCCGGCCGTCGCTGCCTTCCCATTCTACGAGCGCTCATCTCTGCCACAGGCGCTTGATACTTTGCGTGCCACTCGCAAGCTCTTGGTTGTGGGACGCTCTATGAGCGGCAAGACGCGCCTTGCATCTGAAAGTGTGAGAAGGCTTTACCCTGGTTACGGGATATGGCGACCGAACGATGGAAGCGCGGTCGCGCAATTACTGGCCGATGGGAGTTCGGTCAAGCGAACCGTAATATGGCTCGACGACCTTGAAAGGTTTGCAGTCGCCGGTGGGCTGCACTTGGCACATCTCGACGCCCTATTTGATCGCTCGAACGTCATCGTCGCCACGGTCCGAAGCAGCGTTCTTGATCAGATGACGGACTCTACCTATGGACGCCCGACGGGCGCCGACCTGATCCCTTGGTTTGGCGATCCGGTTTGGCTCGTTCCATGGTCCGAAGCCGAAGTGAATGAGGCGCTCACTACAGCCGATGCCGACCTGCCGCGGGAAGCGGTCATGACCCACGGGCTGTCCGGCTATCTAGGTGGTGCCCCACTTCTAGTGCGCAAGCTGAACATAGCTCAATCGGAGGGACTGGCGGCATACTCCATTTTGCGGACGGTGGCTGAAGTAAGTAGGTGCGGACTCGCCGGAGGGCTTCCTCGTTCAGAGTTGACTAGAGCGGTAGCGCTAGGCGGTGACCCCTTATCCGACGAGGCCGTGACTGAGGAGGCAATCAAGTGGTGCCTGGAGCCAATCGTCGGATCACTGGCACTTCTGACAATCGGGGTTGAATCTAACCGAATTACGCTACCTGACTCGATTCTTGAATACTTTGAAGACTTGGGGCAGGTGGCGCCCAGCGACGACACCTGGAATCTTGTGATTGAGCTTGCATCAGACAACGAGCTTGTGACCGTTGGCGAGCGTGCATTCGACGCTGGATACCCTGATTTCGCTCTCAAGGCTTGGCGGACGTCGGGCACAACCGATGCGGCATACAACCTTGGGGTCACATTGGGAGATCGGGACGACGAGAGCGCATGGCGCGAAGCCGAGCAAGTCTTACGCAGAGTGACTGTCGATGACGCATATCCATTGGCATTAACGAGCCTTGGGATAGTTCTTGAAAAACTATCCGGGGGGCCCGAGTCGTACGTTCCTGAAGCACATGATCTATATCGCCGAGCCGCTGCGTTGGATGAGCCTGTTGCGAACTTCAACGCCGGCACCTGCGCTATTCGAGCCGCGCAAACGGAGGCGGAGGCGGAGGCGGAGAGGTACTTCCGTCGTGCGTACAAACTTGGTCATGGTCGGGCCGCTGGCCGGTTGGCAGAGCTTCTGGCCGATCAGGGCCGGAGCGCTGAGGCACAGGAGTTGCTGGAGGTTGCCGCGACTAGTGCGGATCCGGACCCTGACGTCGTCGCCGCGTTTGGTGAGCTGCTGCTTGACCGAGGCGAAGATGCACGTGGCTCTGTCTACCTCGAGAGAGCGGTCGAGGCGGGTAGCGATCGGGGACGCCTAGCACTTGCCCAGCAGATCGCAACTGAACGCATACCAACGGATTTATCGCGTGCTAGTCGACTACTAGACGAGTTGGTGGACGCGGAGCGGGTGCCTGGCCTGGAGGCGCTGAAGGCGCTAGTGCTCATCAGGCGAGGACTATTCGACGCCGCGCGGTCGATTCTCGAGGCAGGCCATGAGGCCGGCGATGTTCGGTGTACCGTCGAACTGGCCGCCTTCTTGGCGTCAAAAACCCAGGAACAGTTGGGACGCGAACGCGTGCCTGTGCTTCTTCAGGATCTTCCCAGCGAGGTAGTCCAGTTATTGGTTGCAGTACAAGGTCCAGATGAGGGGATGGCGCGTCTACAACTTGGATCCATCTATATGGACGTAGGCGAAGTTGACTTGGCAATCGAATCGCTTCAATTGGGCGCCAGTGGCGCAGAAGAGTACGCGCTTGACGCGAAAGCGCAGCTGGCATCTGCGCTCCTGGTGCGAGGCCGAGCGGAGGATGTTCCGGCCGCGATCGACCTGCTGACGGGTTTGCTCGAGGGTCCGAACCGCTTCACGTCAGCACAAATCACTTCACTGATGAACAACTTGGGCGCGGCATACCGTGACATCGGCGA
Organism: Nocardioides furvisabuli; assembly: GCA_964021995.1. Taxonomy (GTDB): domain Bacteria; phylum Actinomycetota; class Actinomycetes; order Propionibacteriales; family Nocardioidaceae; genus Nocardioides; species Nocardioides furvisabuli_A. The sequence goes on from CAXHZJ010000022.1 coordinate 54,801, forward strand.
GATGAATGCATCAGAATCGATGTTGCGCGACGCGGCCGAACGAGGAAGCGTTTCAGCAATGCGAAACATTGCTAGAATCTTGTTAGATGACCCGCGGTGGTGGCGACGAATCCAAGCTCACCGATGGTTAAGACGTGCTCAATCTGCGGCGGAAGCCGTTTTGGAGGCGGAAGACCCCTCGACGCGCTACGAGCTCCGACCGATGAAGGCGCTCGTCCACGAGCCTCGAGGCGACATGCCCCGGGTACGCCGCAAGTCGTGGGTGTACCGAAAGTGGCTTCATGTGCGCGTTGGCACTATGCGTCGACGATCGAGTTCGGGCCCGAATTCCATATGGGCAGTATGTAGAGGTTGCAACCTTCCGTTCGAAGTTCCATCGGGCGCTCACATCAGAGTTTCGCCACGTCTGTTGGAGCAGGTTGCCGAGTTAGGGCATGGATCGGCTGGGCCGTGTCCATACTGCTGGGAAGGATTCCCAGTGCCGCGTTTCGGAGATGCCCTCCTTGTGATTGAGCCCGAAGGCGACTTGATCAGGGTCTCGGGCAACTTGTCGCGGAACTTCCGTGCATTAATGACGGTCGCGACGGACCTCGCGACCGGGCGTCTTAGCACGGACGAAGCGGCCGACTGGTTCACACGTTCCAACCTGCCATGGGCCCGCGCGTCGGAGCTGATGCAGGCCGCGGTCAGCACTAGGCACGCCAGCGGATTGTTAGCAGCAGCGATGGTGATGGTCGGACCCGAGTCAGTTACCGACGAGATCGCGGGGTCAGGTTTCGCCCAAGCGATTGAAGAGGTCGTAGCCCTCCTCCTTCAGTTCTATCGCGAGGTAGAGGAGATTCCAGTCCTCGACGTAATCCTATTGACCAACTAGGTCAAAGGCCTGGGTGAGTGCGACCGCACGTGTCGTCAGATCGCCGGTGTCGGACCGATAGATGCAAGCGCTGCCCTCGCACCTCGTCGGCGTCAGGGCGCACCTCGCGCCGACTCACGTCTGCGTGGTGCGCAAGCGCACGGAACCCGAGCGTGCAGCCAGGACTGGGGACGGTGCAGGTTCGGTCCTCGCCTAGCGGCAACAGTTCGAACGATAATCCGCCGCCTGTCGGCGCGGGCCAAACAGCCGACGCATCCCGGTCTGCATGGACCGGCAAGTCAGGGGGCTCTGCGCCGGTCGCATTCAAACCCGGCGCCGGCCAAACAGCCGACGCAGCCTGGTCTGCATGGACTGGCGAGTCAGGTCGCTCAGCGCCGGTCGCATTCAAGCGTCCGGATCCAGCAGCGGTGGAGTGTGTGGATGAGTGTGTCTCGTTGCGGATCGGCCTGCGGTGGCGATGCACAGGTTT
>CAXHZJ010000023.1:0-44997 GCA_964021995.1 Nocardioides furvisabuli
AGCGCCGATGGTACTGCAACCGAGAGGTTGTGGGAGAGTAGGACGCCGCCGGACATACATTGTGAAAGTGGGGTCACCTTCGGGTGGCCCCACTTTTGCGTTCCCGGACGTCGACGGGCGTCCCGGAGTGTGGTGATCGTGGGCCACGTGGTGTCCACAGACGGTCCTTTCGAGTGCCTGTCCACAGGGGTGGCGCCATCGCTGACTCGTTGTCGGTCGGCCGCGGAATGGTGTGGTCGCAGGAGGTGCACTGTGACCAAGACACAGACCAAGGACCCAGGCGACATCGATGTCGCGATCAACGACGTACGACTGGTGGGTCGACTCACGAGCGTGCCCACGACGGTGGAGCTGCCGAGTGGTGATGCCGTGATCACGTTCCGGGTGTCGGTGCCCAGAGCCGGCGTGGCCACCGGCCGACGTGTGGACTCGGTGCCCTGCGCCGCATGGAGCGCCCGCGTGCGGCGCAGCGTGCTCACCTGGCGGGTAGGTGACCTCGTGGAGATCGAGGGCGCCGTGCGGTGCCGGTTCTACCAGGCAGGTGGGGCGACCCGCTCGCGAGTGGAGGTCGAGGCATCGGCCGGGCGGATCATCCGCCGGTCACCGGGCGCATGAGCACGCCCAGGCTGGGCTTGGGCTGGAACGAGGTGGCCTTCTCCGGGAGGAGGCCGCCGGACTCGACGATGGCGCGCACCTGGTCGAAGTCAGGGCTGGGCAGGAGGGCGGCCGGTGCAGCCGGGCCCGCTGCAGCCAGTGCTTCGTCGACGTTGTGGTGGTGCACCACGCGGACGTCCGGTCGGCTCAGGCGCGGAAGCACGACCTCATGCAACCAGGAGACGGGGGCGTCCTGGGGATGGGCCGGCGGTGCCACCACGTGCCAGGACTCACCGTCGGTCAGCACGCAGTGCGTGCTGTCGAGGGCGAGCAAGGCGTGGTGGCGCTCATGAGGAGTGACATGTGCGCCCGCGGCGCGCGCGGCGTCGAGGAGGTCGACGAGCGTGGTGCCCGGAAAGCTGCGGTGGATGGCTCCGAGGAACAGGGGAGTGTCGTCCTGGTCGACGAGCATGGCCAGGCCCGTGTCCCACGCCGTACCGGCGTGCTCCTCCTGCAGGCGCAGGTAGGCGGCATACCGGTGGTGCCCATCGGCGAGGAGGCAGCGCGTCGACGCGAGGAGGCCGGCGATCGCTGCGATGGTCTCGGGATCGCGGATGGCCCAGATGCGCTGACGCTGGCCGGTGCGGTCGAGGTAGCGCCAGTCGGGTGCGCTGCGACTGACGGACGTGACGATCTCCCGCAGCTCGGGTCGACCGTGGTGCACCAGGAGGATCGGGGCAGGGTTCAGGTCCATCTGCAGCATCCGGTCGGCCAGCTCACCGGCTTGCTCGGGGTGGATGGCCTCGTGCGGCCACACGGCGCGCTCGTCGAAGGTCTCGGCCCGACGCGACATCGACAGCGCTCCGACGAGGCCGCGCACCGTCAGGCCACCGACGGTGTACTCGTGGAGATAGATCGCGGGTGCGGTGTCGGCCGTGGCGCGACCCTGCTCGATCCACTGCTCCAGACGGGCCGCGACGTCGCGATAGGGTCGCGCCAGCGCTCGGGCCGACGCGGGATCCCCCACCCGCTCGGGCGCCAGCATCACCGCACGGAACGGCAGGAGCTCGAGAGGCGTCGCGACGTACGGCGGCACGACGCTGGCGAGTTCCATCGGAGCATCGTAGGGGGACGCTCGTCACAGCCCGGAGAGGGGTGCAGCATGCTCGAGGAGTGCAGGACTCCGATCGTGGACGCGCACGACCTGGTGATGTTCGACCTCGACGGCGTGGTCTACGTCGGGACCGATGTCATCGAGGGCGTCGCGGAGAAGGTGGACCGGATCCGTGCCAGGGGTCTGCACGTCGCGTTCGTGACCAACAACGCCGCCCGCACCCCCGACCAGGTGTCGGAGAAGCTCATCGGGATGGGGGTCCATGCAGAGCCGACCGACGTGGTGACGTCTGCCCAGGCAGCCGCCCGCGTGCTCGTGGACGCCCACGGCGAAGGCGCCAGGATCCTCATGCTCGGAGGAGACGGTCTCCGTGCGGCGCTCCTCGAGGCGGGCCTGGAGCCGGTCGAGGATCCGGACGGTGCCGTCGCGGTCGCCAGCGGCTACGGACCTGACGTCCGGTGGCGCGACATCATGCGTGTCGCCAGCCTGGTCCGCGACGGACTGCCCTACGTGGCGAGCAACGCCGACATGACCATCCCCACCGCCTACGGCCTGGCCCCCGGCCACGGCGTACTGGTGCAGACGATCACCGGCTTCGCCGGCGTCGAGGCCACCGTGGCAGGCAAGCCCGAGAAGCCGCTGATGGAGGAGACCGTCCTCCGCGTCGGCGGGGACCGGCCGATCATGGTCGGGGACCGGCTGGACACCGACATCGAGGGCGCCCACGCGATCGGCGCACCTTCGCTGCTGGTGCTGACCGGGGTGACCTGGCTGGACGAGCTCGCCGCGGCGAGCCCGGAGCTGCGACCGACCTACATCTCACCCGACCTGGGAGGGCTGTTCGAGCCCCATCCTGCTCCCGCGGTCGACGGGAGTCGAGCTGACCTGGGCGGCTGGTCCGGCGCCGTGGTGGGCGGACGGCTGGAGGTCGAGGGCACGGGGAGCGACGCCGACTGGTGGCGCGTGGCTGCGACGGCGTGCTGGCTCCACCTGGACGAGGCCGGCGAGCCTGCCGACGTCACCGACACGGCGCCGCCCGGACCGGCCCGGCGCCTCGGCGCCGAGTAGGGTCGCACCCATGGACGAGCAGCGCGGCGCCGCGGCGTACGAGCCGGGCGCGAACGCCCCGGACGAGCGCGTCGAGGGCGTCGCCCACCGCGAGGCACCTACCTACGAGCCGACCGGTGTCGACGCCGTGGACCGGGTCCTGGGCGACGTCGCCGCAGTCGTCGGATCGCCGCTGAGCGAGCACGTGCGGGTCTTCGAGCAGGCGCACGAGCAGCTGCGTCGCGCCCTCGACGCACAGCCCGATTCGGCGGGTCAGCCCGACCACGAACAGGGCTCCTGACACCCGTGCCCCCACGACGACTTCGCCTGGACCAGGAGCTCGTCCGCCGCGGCCTGGCTCGTTCGCGCGAGCACGCCAGCGAGCTGGTGGCGGCCGGGCGCGTGACGGTCTCCGGCGCGGTGGCGACCAAGCCAGCGACCGGGGTGACCACGGACGTGGCCCTCGTGGTGCGCGAGGACCCGACGTCGGTCGACTACGTCTCGCGCGGCGGGCACAAGCTCGCGGGAGCGCTCGAGGCCTTCGCGGCCCACGGCGTGGGCGTGGAGGGCAAGCGGTGCCTCGATGCCGGAGCCTCGACCGGAGGCTTCACCGACGTGCTGCTGAGGGCGGGCGCGCGTGAGGTGGTCGCTGTCGACGTCGGCTACGGCCAGCTGGCCTGGTCCTTGCAGAGCGACGAGCGCGTGCAGGTGCACGACCGGACCAACATCCGCGAGCTGACCCTCGACGTCATCGGCGACCCGGTGGACCTCGTCGTCGGGGACCTGTCGTTCATCTCCCTGGCGCTGGTGCTCGACCCGTTGCTGTCGGTGACCCGCAGCGACGGTGAGCTGGCGCTGATGGTGAAGCCACAGTTCGAGGTCGGCAAGGAGCGCGTCGGCAAGGGCGGCGTCGTGCGCGACCTCGGCCTGCGCGCCGAGGCGGTGACCGCGATCGCGGACCTCGCGGCCGCGCGCGGCTGGGGCGCCGTCGCCGTCACGGTCAGCCCGCTGCCCGGGCCGTCGGGCAACGTCGAGTTCTTCCTGCTGCTGCGCCACGGTCCGGCAGCGATCGGCGCGGACGACATCACGGCGGAGGTGCAGCGCGCCGCGTCACTGGGGGTGGCGGGTGAGAGGGTGGTCCCGTGACCGCCGAGAGCCCTGTACGCCGCGTGCTGGTGCTGGCCCACACAGGACGGGCGGACGTGCGTGACGTCGCTCGTGCATGTGTGCAGCAGCTGACCGAGCACGGGATCGCCGTACGGCTCCTGGCGGACGAGGCGGCCGACCTCGGGCTCGCCGACGCGGACGGCCTGGTCGAGACGACCCTGCCCGACCACGTGCCCGGCGAGGGCTGCGAGCTGGTCCTGGTCATCGGCGGCGACGGTTCGATCCTGCGCGCGGCCGAGCTGACCCACGAGACGAGCACGCCGCTGCTCGGCGTCAACCTCGGCCACGTCGGGTTCCTCGCCGAGGCCGAGCAGGAGGACGTCGAGTCCACGATCGCAGCGATCGTCGAGCGCAACTACACCGCCGAGGACCGGCTGACGCTGGACGTGCGCGTCAAGGTCGGGCAGGACACCCTGTTCTCGACCTTCGCCCTCAACGAGGCCAGCGTGGAGAAGGCGGCACGCGAGCGCATGCTGGAGGTGGTCGTCGAGGTCGACGACCGCCCCCTGTCGCGCTGGGGCTGCGACGGCGTGGTGTGCGCGACCCCCACGGGTTCGACCGCCTACAACTTCAGTGCCGGTGGACCGGTCGTCTGGCCCGAGGTCGAGGCGCTGCTGATGGTTCCGCTGAGCGCGCACGCGCTCTTCGCCCGGCCCATGGTGGTGGCGCCCACGTCGGTGCTCGCGGTCGAGGTGCTGGCCAACACCGAGGGCTCGGGCGTGCTGTGGTGCGACGGCCGACGGACCGTGGACCTCCCGCCGGGCGCCCGCATCGAGGTGCGTCGTGGCGCCCGCCCGGTCCGTCTGGTCCGCCTGCACCAGGCGCCGTTCACCGATCGGCTGGTGGCGAAGTTCGGGCTGCCGGTCGAGGGTTGGCGAGGTGCGGCGGAGCGTCGTCGCCGCGACGGCGGTGACCACGATGCTTGAGGAGCTGCGGATCAGCTCGCTGGGCGTCATCGACTCCTCGACGCTCGAGCTCGGGCCCGGCCTGACGGTCATCACCGGTGAGACCGGAGCGGGCAAGACCATGGTCGTGACCGCCCTCGGGCTGCTGCTCGGCGGCCGCGCGGACCCCGGCGCCGTACGCTCCGGGACCGGGCAGGCGAGGGTCGAGGGAGTGGTGTCGACCGGCGACCTGGCCGGCTTCCGGCAGGCCGTCGAGGAGTCCGGGGGAGTCATCGAGGACGACCGTGTCGTGCTGGCTCGCAACGTCGCGGCGCAGGGACGTTCGCGCGCCTGGGTCGGCGGGGCATCGGTGCCCGTCATCACGCTCGCCGAGATCGCCGAGCCGCTCGTCGCGGTGCACGGCCAGTCCGACCAGCACCGCCTGCTGAAGTCCGGCGCGCAGCGCGCCTCGCTCGACCGGTTCGCCGGCGACGCGCTCGCGAGGACCGCAGCCGACTACGCCGGGCGCTATGCGGAGCTCGCTGCGACCGAGCGCACCCTCGCCGAGGTGATCGGGTCGGCCCGCGAGCGCGCCCGCGAGGCCGACCAGCTCCGCTTCGGGCTCGGCGAGGTCGAGGCGGTCGACCCGAGGCCCGGCGAGGACCTGGAGCTCGCTGCCGAGGAGACGCGGCTCGGGTTCGCCGACACGCTTCGCACCGCGGCCGAGACCGCCCGCGAGGCGCTCTCGAGCGAGGACGGCGCGCCCGATGCGCTGGCCACCACGAGCGCTGCCCGTCAGGCCCTCGACGGGGTCCGTGAGCACGACGCGACCGCGGGGGAGCTCGCCGACCGCATCGCCGAGCTCGGTCACCTGCTGGTCGACGTCGCGGGTGACGTGGCGTCGTACGCCTCGAGCCTGGAGACCGACCCGTCGCGGCTCGCGCACGTGTCCGAACGCCGGGCAGCGCTGACCGCCCTGACCCGCAAGTACGGCGAGACCATCGACGAGGTGCTCGCGTGGGCCGAGGACGGCGCCAAGCGGCTGCTGGACCTCGAGGACGCCGACGGCAGCATCGCGGAGCTGGAGGCGCGCCGCGACCGCCTGCGCGCAGAGCTGGGTGCGCTCGCCTCGAAGCTCAGCAAGCAGCGCACGAAGGCGGCGGTGCGCCTCGGCATGGCCGTCAGCGACGAGCTCACCTCGCTGGCCATGCCGCACGCGGTCGTGAGCATCGCGGTGACGCAGTCCGAGGTGGCGGCGCCCGCCGTCCCGTCCGGACCGGTGCTGGACGTGGACGGTCGTTGGCTGCGCGCGACCTCCTCCGGCGTGGACGAGGTGGAGTTCCTGCTCGCCGCCAACACCGGCGCCGACCCGCGGCCGCTGCACAAGGGAGCGTCCGGCGGTGAGCTGTCGCGCGTCATGCTCGCCCTCGAGGTGTCGCTGGCCGAGACGGGCTCGGTGCCGACCTTCGTCTTCGACGAGGTCGACGCCGGCGTGGGCGGCAAGGCCGCCATCGAGGTGGGGCGCCGCCTCGCTGCGCTGGCCCACTCCTCGCAGGTCCTCGTGGTCACCCACCTGCCGCAGGTGGCGGCGTACGCCGACCGCCACGTGGTCGTGCACAAGTCCAGCGACGGCTCGGTCACCACCTCGGGCCTGGTCACCCTCGACGAGGACGAGCGCGAGCGTGAGCTGTCGCGGATGCTGGCCGGGGTGGAGGACTCCGAGAGCGCCCGCGCGCATGCCCGCGAGCTGCTCGCCGCCGCCGCGCCCGACCGGGCGTGCCTCCCTGAAGGGCAGGGTCGCGGCTGAGAGCATGGCGCGGTCATGAAGTTCGCAGTGCGCTCCCGCCCAGCCCCCTCTCTTCCCGGTGTCCACGGTCCGGCCAGGATCCACCGGCGCACGGCCAGCCTGCTCGGCCGGCTGCACGTCGGTGACGTCGCGGTGCTCGACCACCTCGACATGGATCGCGACACCGCGCAGGCGTTGATCGACGCCGGGGTCGTCGCCGTGGTGAACAGCGGTCCCATGGTGTCGGGCCGCTTCCCCAACCTCGGACCCGAGCGGCTGGTCGAGGCCGGCGTCCTCGTGGTCGACGAGGCGGGCCCGGAGGTCTTCGACCGGCTCAGGGACGGCACCGGCGTCCGCATCGACGCAGGCGTCGTCCACGCGGGCGACACGCTCGTCGCGACCGGTCGCGAGGTGACGGCGGAGCTGGTCCGCTCCGAGATGGGGCGCGCCCGGAGCGGGCTGAGTGCCCAGCTGGAGAGCTTCACCCACAACAGCACCGAGTTCCTGCGCCGCGAGCAGGACCTGCTCCTCCACGGTCACGGTGTGCCGCGGACCGCGACCGACATGGCCGGACGGCCCGTGGTCGTCACCGTGCGGTCCCACGGCTGGCAGGACGAGCTGCGCGGCATCAGGCCCTTCGTGCGCGAGCAGCGCCCCGTGCTCGTCGGCGTGGACCACGGCGCGGACGCCCTCGTCGAGGCCGGCCACCGTCCCGACGTCGTGGTCGTCAGTGGCGCCGACGACCTGCCGAGCGCTGCGGTGCTCCGCAAGGCCCGCGACGTCGTCGTCCTGGTCGAGCGCGGTGCGCCACGCAGCGCGACCGAGCAGCTCGAACGGCTCGGCATCCGGCCGTTGCGATTCGAGACCACCGCCACCGCCGAGGACGCGGCCCTGCTGCTCGCGTCGGCCCGCGAGGCCTCGCTCATCGTCGGCGTCGGCATGCATGCCACGCTCGACGAGTTCCTCGACCGCCGGCGCGCCGGTCTGGCGAGCACCTTCCTGACCCGGCTCAAGGTCGGACCCGACCTCGTCGACGCGAGCGCCGTCCCGCAGCTCTACGACGGAGCCGTACGACCACGGCACCTCGTCGGTGCGCTGGTCGCCGGCGTGCTCGCCGTGGCCGCCGCGGTGTCCGTCACCCCCGTCGGCCAGCAGTGGGTCGACGACCTCGCGCCGGCCGTCACGAGCAGCACCACCGACCTGATCGACAACGTCCGAGGAATCCTCCCGTGATCACCCTGCGTCACCACGTCCTGACCATCGTCGCCGTCTTCCTGGCACTCGCCGCCGGCATCGTCCTCGGGGGTGGGCCACTGTCCGACGTGGGCACCACGGTGACGGCCGCGAGCCGCGACGACGCCGGGCCGGCCGACGACGGCGGCAAGGCTGACTACTCCGAGCGCTTCGTCTCCACGCTCGCACCCCCGGTCCTCGCCGGGCGGCTCGCAGACCGGTCGGTGGCGGTCGTGACCGTCCCCGGCGCGGACGAGCAGCTCGTGACCGCGCTGACCGAGCAGGTCGGCGCCGCCGGTGGCACCGTGAGCGCGCGCTACGACCTGGGCGCGGACCTCCTGGACCCCGACCAGAAGTCGCTGGTCGACACCCTCGGCAGCCAGCTGCTGACCCAGCAGGCCACCGACGACGTCGCCGCCGACGCGTCGACGTACGACCGGATCGGACAGCTGCTCGGCCTCGCGATCGCCACCAAGGAGGCCGAGGGCCAGGACGTGAGCGGGAAGGCGCGCGCCGTGCTCGACGCCGTCAGCGGCGCCGGCCTCATGGCCGAGCAGGCAGACGTCGAGCGTCGCGCCCCGTTGGTGCTCCTGGTGCTGGGCACCGACGCCGGTGACGAGGGTGCCGACGCCGTGCTCGCCGGTCTGGTGGAGGGCCTCGCGGTCCAGGCCATGGGTGTCGTCGTCGCCGGCGCGACCGCGGACGGGGGAGAGGGCCAGCTCGGAAGGCTGCGCGCCGACCCCGCCGCCGCCTCGGTCGCGAGCGTGGACGGCATCGACACCGCTGCCGGCCGGGTGACCGCGATCATGACCCTCCAGCGCTCGCTCACCACACCCGGCGGCGCCTTCGGTGCGTCGGGTGCCGACGGTCCCGTCCCACTCGGGTAGGATCGAAGCCCGTGAAGAGCCGTACGCCGACCAAGCACGTTTTCGTCACTGGAGGCGTCGCCTCCTCCCTCGGCAAGGGGCTCACCGCCTCCAGCCTGGGCCAGCTGCTGAAGTCGCGCGGTCTCCGCGTGACGATGCAGAAGCTGGACCCCTACCTGAACGTCGATCCAGGCACGATGAACCCGTTCCAGCACGGGGAGGTGTTCGTCACCAACGACGGCGCCGAGACCGACCTGGACATCGGGCACTACGAGCGCTTCCTCGACACCGACCTCAACCAGATCGCCAACGTGACGACCGGTCAGGTCTACTCCACGGTGATCGCCAAGGAGCGCCGCGGGGACTACCTCGGCGACACGGTGCAGGTGATCCCGCACATCACCAACGAGATCAAGGACCGCATCCTCGCGATGGGCGGACCGGACATCGACGTCGTGATCACCGAGATCGGCGGGACCGTCGGCGACATCGAGTCGTTGCCGTTCCTCGAGGCCGCCCGGCAGACGCGGCACGAGATCGGTCGCGACAACTGCTTCTTCATCCACGTCTCGCTCGTGCCCTACATCGGGCCGTCGGGCGAGCTGAAGACCAAGCCCACGCAGCACTCGGTGGCCGCCCTGCGCTCCATCGGCATCCAGCCCGACGCGATCGTGTGCCGCGCCGACCGCGAGCTGCCCGACAGCATCAAGCGCAAGATCGCGCTGATGTGCGACGTCGACGACGACGCCGTGGTCACGGCGGCCGACGCCCCGTCGATCTACGACATCCCGAAGGTGCTCCACCGCGAGGGCCTCGACGCCTACGTCGTACGCCGTCTCGACCTGCCGTTCCGCGACGTCGACTGGACGACGTGGGACGACCTGCTGCGTCGCGTGCACCACCCCTCGGAGGAGGTCACGGTCGCGCTGGTCGGCAAGTACATCGACCTGCCGGACGCCTACCTCTCGGTGAGCGAGGCTCTGCGTGCCGGCGGCTTCGCCCACGAGGCCAAGGTCAACATCCGCTGGGTCGCCTCCGACCTGTGCGAGACCGACGCGGGTGCTGCCAAGCAGCTCGGCGACGTCGACGCGGTGCTGGTGCCGGGCGGCTTCGGCGTGCGCGGCATCGAGGGCAAGCTCGGCGCGCTGCGCTACACCCGCACCCACGGCATCCCCACCCTCGGCCTGTGCCTCGGCCTGCAGTGCATGGTGATCGAGTACGCCCGCGACGTCGCCGGCCTGACGAAGGCCGGGTCGACCGAGTTCGACCCGGACACGGTCGAGCCGGTGATCTCCACGATCGAGGAGCAGAAGAAGTTCGTCGACGGTGCCGGTGACCTCGGCGGCACGATGCGGCTGGGCCTGCAGAAGGCCGATCTCCTCGAGGGCAGCGTCGTGCGGGCGGCGTACGGCGCGGACGTGATCGAGGAGCGCCACCGCCACCGCTACGAGTTCAACGACGCCTACCGCGAGACCCTCGCCGAGGCTGGCCTCGTCTTCTCCGGGATCAACCCCGAGCTGGGCCTGGTGGAGTTCGTCGAGCTCCCCGCCGACGTGCACCCCTACTACGTCGCGACCCAGGCGCACCCCGAGCTGCGCTCGCGCCCCACCCGCCCGCACCCGCTCTTCGCCGGCCTGGTCGGTGCGGCGATCGAGCGGCAGCGCTCCGAGCGGTTCCCGCTCGACGAGTCGGGGCTGCGGCGCAAGGACGACGCGGAGGACTGAGCAGGGGCCGCACGCCCAGTCGGTAGCCTGCCGGCGTGGGCGTGCGGAACTTCCTGGTCGAGGGCGTCTCGGGCACCGGCAAGACGTCGGTGTGCCTCGAGCTGCGTCGACGCGGCCACCACGCCGTGAACGGCGACACCGACCTGGCCTACCAAGGGGATCCCGTCACCGGGGAGCCGACGTCGAGTGAGCCGGTCCACGAGCACCACGTGTGGCGCGTGGACGACGTACGCGCGCTGGCGGCCGACCGCAGCCACCGCCTGACGTTCTTCTGCGGCGGGTCCCGGAACTTCCCACGGTTCATCGACGTGTTCGACGAGGTGTTCGTGCTGACCGTGGATGCCGAGACCCTGGTGAGCAGGCTGGCGGCGCGCGGCGCGGACGAGTTCGGCGGGACCCGGCAGCAGCGTGAGCTGGTCCTCCGGGTGCACCGCAGTGGCGAGGACACCCCGTCGGACGGCACGCTCGTCGACGCCACGGCACCCGTGGGCCAGGTCGTCGACGAGATCCTGCGCCTCGCGCAGGCGATCGAGCGCGAGGAAGTGCCCGGTCGACGCGCCTGAACGCGAGGAAGTGCCCGATCAGAGCTGGCGGGCCTGCAGGATCCGGCCCAGCACGAACGAGTTCGAGCGCAGCTGGTTGCGGGCGTACGCCATCAGGCTGGTGTCGTCGGCGGCCGCCTCGGCGGCGGCGAGGAAGTCCGCGTCGCCTGCACCGAGGGGGTACATCGCGCGGATCGTCAGGCCCTGGTTGAGCAGGCCGCCCTTGAGCGTGTGCAGCTCCTCGAGGTAGCGGTGGGTGAACGGCGCGAGCAGCTCGGCCTGGCCGGGGCGCCAGAAGGTCGAGCCGAGCACGAGCGTCTCGCGGCTCGCCGGGACGGTGTAGTCGACGAAGAAGGCCTGCCAGACCTCCTCCTTGGCCTCGAGGTCGGGCCGCGCGGCGAGGACCGCGAGGCGGCGCATGCCGGCGTCGGGGTCGGGGTCGGCCTCGAGCAGGCGCGCGACGCGGTCCTCGTCGTAGTCGCCGAGCTCGGAGCGGCGTACGGCCATGCGCCAGGCGAGGTCGAGGTCGGTGGCCTTCTCGGCGGCGGCCTCCAGGACCGACCAGTGGTCGTCGGTCGAGGCGGAGGCGGCCAACGTCCGCAGCGCCGCCTGGCGGGCGTCCGGCACGTCGACCAGACCGACGACGGCGTCGGCGAGCCCGCGGAGCAGGTCGGGCGACTCGGCAGCGGGGGCCCAGCGATCGGCGACGATCAGGGCCTGGCTGAGGAAGGGCTCGATCAGCGCGGGGCTGGTCTCGGCCCGCAGCGCGGTCGTGAGAGCGGCGGCGACGTCGCGCGGCGCGACGTCGCCGAGCAGCAGCAACTGTCCTGCCGTGGCGGCCACGAGCGCCCGGTCGAGCGGGTCGTCGAGCTGGTCGATGCGGTGCAGCATGTGCTCCAGCGAGGTGGCGTCCGGCTTGATCGCTGCGAAGGTGTAGTCGCCGGCGTTGACCAGGCGCAGGTCACCTGGGGGGAGCTGCACGGGGGTGCGCAGGCCGTCGACCTCGTGCGAGGACCGACCCACGGGCGCGAGGGTGTCGCCGGACGTGTCGAAGACCGCGATGTCGAGCCGGTGCGGGCGCGGCTCCTGCCCGTCGGTCGTCTCGACCACCAGCTCGTCGTCGACCAGCGAGATGACGTCGGTGCCGGCCTCGTCGAGCCAGGCCTTGGTCCAGGCGGACAGGTCGCGCCCGGAGGCGCGGGAGTAGCAGTCCATCAGGTCGTCGAGACGCGTGTTGGAGAAGGCGTAGCGGCTGAAGTAGTCGAGCAGGCCCTCGACGAAGGCGTCCTCGCCGATGAAGGCCACGAGCTGGTGCAGCACGCTCTGGCCCTTGACGTAGGTGATCGCGTCGAAGTTCGACATCGCGGCAGAGACGTCCGGCACGTCGCTGCGGATCGGGTGGCGCGCCGGGCTCATGTCCATCTCGTAGGCGGTGCGCTTGGACACCGCCAGGAAGGTCGCCCACTGGTCGGTGAACTCGCTGGACCCGGCCATGCCCCAGTTGGCCGCCCACGACGCGAACGCCTCGTTGAGCCAGAGGTCGTCCCACCACTGCATGGTCACCAGGTCGCCGAACCACATGTGCGCCATCTCGTGGAAGATGAACTCGGCGCGGACCGCGCGCTGCGCGTGGGTCGGGGGCGTGCGGAAGAGCTGGCCGTCGCCGTAGGTGACGCAGCCCCAGTTCTCCATCGCACCGCCGAGGTTGGGCACGAACACCTGGTCGTAGCGCTCCTGCGGGAACGGGTATCCGAAGCGCTCGCCGAAGAACGCCAGGCCCTGACGCGTGAGGGTGACCATCTCGTCGAGGTCGCGCTCGAGGATCGGCACGAGCGACTGGCGGCAGTAGAAGCCGAGGTCGTAGCCGTCGTGCTGGCGGCGCACCTCGTGGAAGGGGCCCGCGTTGACCACGACGACGTACGTCGACAGGCGCGGGGTGTCGGGGAATGTCCAGGTCCGCGTGTCGGAGGAGTCGGCGTCCTCGACCGACTCCGGGGCACCGTTCGAGGTCACCAGCCACGAGGAGGGTGCGGTGACGACGAAGCGGTGCGGCGCCTTGAGGTCGGGCTGGTCGAAGCACGCCCACACCCGGCGCGCCTCGTCGGGCTCGAGGCTGGTCCAGACGTAGACGAGCTTGTCGGTCGGGTCGACCGTGCGGAGGATGCCCTCGCCGGTCGCGGTGTTGGTCGTGCTGGCCTCGACCACCAGGACGTTGTCGGCGGCCAGGGAGGGCAGGGGCAGCCGCCCGTCGGCGACCGTCGTGACGTCGAGGTCCTCACCGTTCAGGGTCGCGCGCGCGACGTCCATCGCGACGTCGACGAAGGTCGACGCGCCGGGCTCGGAGCAGGTGAAGGTGATGGTGCTGACCGAGGCGAAGACCTCGCCCTCCAGCAGGCCCGTCATGTCCACCGCGATGTCGTAGCGCTGGACGTCGAGGAGGCCCGAACGGGTGGCTGCTTCGTGCTTGGTGAGCGTCGACAACGTCATGAGGGTGACCGTACTCACTGTGTCCATCCGCGCTAGCGTGCGGGTCATGGACACCCCGACCGGCGCCCGGCCCGCAACTCCTCCTGCCGAGCTGCCCGCGGACCGGCCGATGTCCTGGCCCGTGGTCTCCAGCCGCTACCTCCACCGCGACGACTGGGTGGTGGCGCTGCGTGAGGACGTCATCACCCGTCCCGGGCACCCCGAGCAGTTCAGCCGGATCAGCCTCGAGCACCCGGGCGCGGTGATCGTGATGGCCGTCGACGAGCACGAGCGGGTCAGGTGCCTGCGGCAGTACCGGCACACCAGCGGCCACGAGTTCGTCGAGCTGCCGGCCGGCCTGCGCGACGCCGCGGACGAGCCCCCCGTCGAGACGGCGAAACGTGAGCTGCGCGAGGAGGTCGAGCTCGAGGCGAGCGACTGGCGGCTGCTGCTGAGCACGTGGTCCAGCGCAGGGATCAGCGACGAGGTCCACGACATCTTCCTCGCGCGCGGGCTCTCGCACGCGCCTCGCGGCGACTTCGAGATGCGGCACGAGGAGGCCGAGATGGAGGTCTTCTGGACCCCCGTCACCGACCTGCTCGAGGCGGTGCTGCAGGGCAGGGTCCGGCAGGGTCCGCTCGCCCAGGCCGTGCTCGCCTACGAGGTGCTCCGGCAGCGGGGGACCCTGGAGGCGCACTGACCTCCCGCGGGAGTAGTCTCGCTCCCGCTGTGAGGGGCGACACACAGTCGTGCGCCCCCGGACCATGAGGAGCTAGGCATGAAGGTCGGCGTACCCAAGGAAGTCAAGAACCGCGAGTACCGCGTGGCCCTGACCCCGATCGGCGTGCACGAGCTGGTCCAGCACGGTCACGACGTCGTGGTCGAGAAGTCCGCCGGCCAGGGCTCGCAGATCCCCGACGAGGAGTACGTCGCCGCCGGTGCCACGATGCTGGACACGGCCGACGACGTGTGGGGCAGCGCCGACATGATCCTCAAGGTCAAGGAGCCCGTCGCCGAGGAGTACCACCGGATGCGGGAGGGCCAGACCCTCTTCACCTACCTCCACCTCGCCGCCGACAAGCCCCTGACCGAGGAGCTCATGGCCCGCAAGGTCACCGCGATCGCCTACGAGACCGTGCAGCTGCCCTCCGGCGGCCTGCCGCTGCTCTACCCGATGTCGGAGGTCGCGGGCTGCCTCGCACCCCAGGTCGGGGCGTACTCGCTCATGAAGGCCAACGGAGGCCGCGGCGTCCTCATGGGCGGCGTCGGCGGCGTGGCCAACGCCAAGGTCGTCATCATCGGTGCCGGCGTCTCCGGCCAGAACGCCGCCAACATCGCGCTCGGCATGGGCGCGGACGTGACGCTCCTCGACACCGACCTCGACAAGCTGCGGATGTCGTTCTGGCGCTACAACAACCGGGTGCACGGCCTCGCCTCCTCCAAGCTCGCGATCGAGCAGCAGGTGATGGAGGCCGACATGGTGATCGGCGCGGTGCTGATCCCCGGCGCGGCGGCGCCCAAGCTGGTCAGCAACGAGCTGGTCTCACGGATGAAGCCGGGCTCGGTGCTCGTCGACATCGCGATCGACCAGGGCGGCTGCTTCGAGGACTCCCACGCCACCACGCACGACGACCCGACCTACGAGGTCCACGACTCGGTCTTCTACTGCGTGGCCAACATGCCCGGCGCGGTGCCCAACACCTCGACGTACGCCCTGACCAACGCGACCCTGCCCTACGCCGTCGCGCTGGCCGACAAGGGCTGGGTGCAGGCCCTGCGCGACGACCCGAGCCTGGCGCTGGGCCTCAACACCCACGACGGGCAGCTCACCAACGCGCCGGTCGGCGCCGCCGTCGGCCTCGACTCGGTGGGCCTCGACAGCGTCCTTGCGTGAGCCCTGGGGTCACGCTGCGGCGGGCGGTGCGCACCTACCTCGACCACCTCGCGGTCGAGCGCGGGCTGGCCGCCAACACGCTCAGCTCCTACCGGCGTGACCTGGGGCGCTACGACGAGTTCCTGACCCGCGAGGGCATCGACGACCTGGACGCGATCACCGAGGCCACGGTGGCCGCGTTCCTGGTCAGCCTGCGCGAGGGCAGCGACGCCCACCCGCCGCTGAGCGCGACCTCGGCCGCGCGCACCGTCGTGGCCGTCCGCGGATTCCACAAGTTCGCCGTCTCCGACGGGCTCGCGCTCGCGGACCCGGCGGCGGCGGTGAAGCCCCCCACCCCGGCCAAGCGGCTGCCCAAGGCGCTGCCGCTGTCGGACGTGGAGGCCATCCTGGAGGCGGCGGGCGCACCCGACACGGTGCTCGCCCTGCGTGACCGCGCACTCCTGGAGGTGCTCTACGGCACGGGCGCGCGGATCTCCGAGGCGGTGGGACTCGACGTCGACGACCTCGACCAGGTGGACGGCACGGTCCTGCTGCGCGGCAAGGGCGGCAAGGAGCGGCTGGTCCCGGTGGGTGGCTATGCCCGCGACGCGGTGGAGGCGTACGTCACCCGCGCGCGGCCCGAGCTCGTCGGCACCGGCCGCGGCGGTCCCGCCCTGTTCCTCAACTCGCGAGGCGGGCGGCTCTCGCGCCAGAGCGCGTGGGCGGTGCTGGTGAAGGCCGCCGAGCGGGCCGGCGTGACCGCCTCGGTCTCCCCGCACACGATGCGCCACTCCTTCGCCACGCACCTGCTCGACGGGGGAGCGGACGTGCGCGTGGTGCAGGAGCTGCTGGGCCACGCCTCGGTGACCACGACGCAGGTCTACACGCTCGTCACGGTGGACAACCTGCGCGAGGTCTTCGCGACCGCACACCCCCGCGCGCGGGACTGACCGCCTCCGGCCCCCGCCGGCCGGGGCGCAGGTGGTTGGATCGACGCATGCCGGACGCCGTACGCCTCGACACCCGGGTGCCGACGGGCGCCGACCCGGACGCCGTCTACGACGCCTTCACCGGCTGGGTGGTCGACCAGGGGCTGGACCTCTACCCGCACCAGGACGAAGCGGTCATCGAGCTGCTCGGCGGCAACCACGTCATCCTCGCGACGCCCACCGGGTCGGGGAAGTCGCTGGTCGCCATCGGCGCCCACGTGGCGGCGCTCGCCCAGGACAAGGTCAGCTTCTACACCGCACCCATCAAGGCGCTGGTGAGCGAGAAGTTCTTCGCCCTCATCGAGGTCTTCGGCGCCGACAACGTCGGGATGCTGACCGGCGATGCCGCGGTCAACCCCGACGCCCCGATCATCTGCTGCACCGCCGAGGTCCTGGCCAACATCGCGCTGCGCGAGGGCCGCGGCGCCGACGTCGGCGTCGTGGTGATGGACGAGTTCCACTTCTACTCCGAGCACGACCGCGGCTGGGCCTGGCAGGTGCCGCTGCTGGAGCTCGTCGACGCCCAGTTCCTGCTGATGTCGGCCACCCTGGGCGACGTCTCCTTCTTCGTCGAGGACCTCAAGCGACGCACCGGCCGCGACACCGCGGTCGTGGACGACGCCGAACGACCCGTGCCGCTGAGCTTCCGCTGGTCGATGGAGCCGCTCGACGACACCCTCGAGGAGCTCGTGACGACGGGCCAGGACCCCGTCTACGTCGTCCACTTCACCCAGGCGGCCGCCGTCGAGCACGCCACCAACCTGCTCAAGTCCCGCCTCGCGGCCAGCGGCGGTGGACTGAAGGTCGACAAGGACGCGATCGCCGAGCGCATCGGTGTTTTCCGCTTCGGCGCGGGCTTCGGCAAGACGCTGTCGCGGATGGTGCGCAGCGGCATCGGGGTCCACCACGCGGGCATGCTGCCGAAGTACCGCCGGCTCGTCGAGACGCTCGCGCAGGCCGGGCTTCTCCGGGTCATCTGCGGCACCGACACGCTCGGCGTGGGCATCAACGTCCCGATCCGCACAGTGCTCTTCACCGGGCTGGCCAAGTTCGACGGCACCAAGCAGCGGGTGCTGCGGACGCGGGAGTTCCAGCAGATCGCCGGCCGCGCCGGCCGCGCGGGCTACGACACGGCCGGCTACGTCGTCGTACAGGCGCCGGACTTCGTCATCGAGAACGAGCAGGCCAAGGCCAAGTCGGCCGCGCGGGTCGCGGCCGGCAAGAAGAAGTCCAAGGCCCAGCTCAAGAAGGCACCCGAGGGCACCGTGGTGTGGACCGAGCAGACCTTCGACAAGCTCGTCGCGGGCGTGCCCGAGCGCCTCAGCAGCAGGATGAAGGTCGACAACTCGATGCTCGTCAACGTGGTGTCGCGCGAGGAGGACGCCTTCGCGGTGATGCGTCGCCTCGTCACCGACAACCACGAGGAGCCGCGCGCCCGGCTCCGGCTGGCGCGACGAGCCCTGCGCCTTACGCGCTCGCTGGTGCGGACGGGCATCGTCACCCGGCTGCCCGAGGTGGACCGCTTCGGGCGCCGCTACGTGCTGGCCGTCGACCTGCCCGAGGACTTCGCCATCAACCAGCCGCTCGCACACTTCGCGCTGGCTGCCTTCGACGTGCTCGACCCCGAGTCGGAGACCTACGGCCTCGACGTCGTCTCGATCGTCGAGTCCGTGCTCGAGGCGCCGCGCCAGATCCTGATGGCCCAGCAGCACGCGGCGCGTGGCGAGGCGATCGGGGAGATGAAGGCCGACGGCCTGGAGTACGACGAGCGGATGGCGCTGCTCGAGGAGATCACCTGGCCGCAACCGCTGCGCGAGCTGCTCGAGGCGCTCTACGCGACCTACCAGCAGACCCATCCCTGGCTCCCCGACGACGCACTGGGACCGAAGTCGGTGGTGCGGGAGATGTGGGAGAACGGGATGGGGTTCACCGACTTCGTCGGCCGCTACCAGCTCGCCCGCTCCGAGGGCCTGGTGCTGCGCTACCTCACCGACGCCTACCGGACGCTGCGCCACTCGGTGCCCGAGGCGCACCGCGCTCCCGAGGTGGAGGACGTGATCGAGTGGCTGGGGGAGACGGTGCGCCAGACCGACTCCTCCCTGCTCGACGAGTGGGAGGCGCTGTCGGACCCGGCGCACGTGCCGGGCACCGTCTCGCACCACGAGCCGCCACCCCCGCCGCGCCCCCTCACCCGGCAGGAGCGTCCCTTCCGGGTCATGCTGCGCAACGCGATGTGGGCACGCGTCGACGCCGTATCCCGCGACGACCTCGACGTCCTCGTCCGCCTCGAGCGGGCCGCGGCCGACCGCACCGACCCGCCGCGACAGGTCGTCGTCGGCCGGTCGGTGTGGGACGAGGCTCTCGAGGCCTACTACGCCGAGCACGACCGGGTGCTCACCGACGCCGACGCCCGCGGCCCGGACCTCCTGGTCGTGGGGGAGGAGCGCACCGGCGAGCCGGTGGGGGCCGAGGAGGGCACCGAGGCCCGGCTGCGCGACGTACGCCAGACGATCCACGACCCCGAGGGTGACCACGACTGGGTGATCGAGGCCGTCGTCGACTGCGACGCCACCGACAGCGCCGGCGAGCTGGTGCTGGCGACGGTCGCGATGCGGCGTCTCGGCGACCTCTGAACCGGCCCTCGAGGGGCCTCGGGAAGATCGCACAGGTTTGTGCACAGGCCGCCTCCGCCTGTGCAGGGGACCGTGGCTCCGTGCACAGATCTGGTCCACGGCCTGTGGGACCGGGTCCCGGTGTTGTGAGGTGTCGGGGGCGCACCTAGAGTCGCGCCGAGCCGTTCTCGGAACTGTCGACGTGTCGACAAAGTTCGGGGCCTTCGGCGTGATCCAATCGAAGCCCAAGGTCGACGTGTGGAGGAGCGGACATGAGCGGTGCGGGACGTCCCGGTCAGGACTTCGGCAGCAGTGCCTCCGAGATGCCTCCTCTCGTCCGACCACCCCAGCCGCAGCAACCCGCCCCTCCCTCTCGAGACGAGTACGACGTGAGCCAGCCGATCCCCTTCGAACGACCGATCGCCGAAGCGGACCCCCAGCCGTCCGCCGTGGTGCCACTCGGTCCCACGGGGCGTCCGATGCCGGTCTTCCCGGACCCGGCACCGCTGACCGGTCACGGCGGCGCGCGCGTGGTGTCGATGTGCAACCAGAAGGGCGGCGTCGGCAAGACCACCACCACGATCAACCTCGGCGCGTCGCTGGCCGAGTTCGGCCGCAAGGTGCTGCTCGTCGACTTCGACCCGCAGGGGTCGCTGTCGGTGGGCCTGGGGCTCAACCCCCACGAGATGGACGCCACCATCTACAACCTGCTGATGGACCGCGAGACCACCCTCGACGAGGTCGTGGTGCCCTCCGGCATCGAGGGCATGGACCTCCTGCCGTCCAACATCGACCTGTCGGCCGCCGAGGTGCAGCTGGTGCACGAGGTGGCGCGCGAGCAGACCCTCCAGCGCGTGCTGGCACCGGCGCTCGAGCACTACGACGTCATCCTCATCGACTGCCAGCCCTCGCTCGGCCTGCTGACGGTCAACGCCCTGACCGCCTCCGACGGCGTCATCGTCCCGCTCGAGTGCGAGTACTTCGCGCTCCGCGGCGTGGCGCTGCTGAAGACCACGATCGACAAGGTCCGCGAGCGCCTGAACCCCAAGCTCGAGATCGACGGCGTCCTCGGCACGATGTTCGACGGGCGCACCCTCCACAGCCGCGAGGTGATGGAGCGCCTGGTCTCGGCGTGGGGCGACACCGTCTTCCACACCGTCATCCGGCGCACGGTGAAGTTCTCCGACGCCACCGTCGCCGGGGAGCCGATCACGTCGTACGCCTCGTCGTCGACCGGCGCCGACGCCTACCGCCAGCTCGCGAGGGAGGTGCTCACCCGGTGGCCCGCCGAGTGAGCATGCCGGCCGCGGACGACCTGTTCCGGCCGACGTCCGACGCCGAGAAGGCCGCCGCCGAGCGCCCGCGCCGGGTGCGTGCGGTCGCCGACGAGGCCGAGGCCGGTCCCAAGCGTCCGAGCGGGCGGATCCGCCACGACGAGAAGATGACCGTCTACGTCACCGCCGACGAGCTCCTCGACATCGAGCACGCCCGGCTCACCCTGCGCCGCGAGCACGGCCTCGCGGTCGACCGCGGTCGCCTGGTCCGCGAGGCGCTGGCCCTGGTGCTGGCCGACCTCGAGACGCAGGGCGCCGACAGCCCGCTGGTCCAGCGACTGCTGGACGAGTGAGCGGCGCCACCGACCTCGCCGAGCCGGGGAGCGAGACACCGGCGTTCGCCGTACGCCTGGACAACTTCGAGGGGCCCTTCGACCTGCTGCTCGGCCTGATCGCCAAGCACAAGCTCGACATCACCGAGGTCGCGCTCTCGCAGGTCACCGACGAGTTCATCGCGCACGTCAAGAACCTCGGCGGCGCCTGGGACCTCGAGCAGACGACGTCCTTCCTCGTGGTCGCCGCGACCCTGCTCGACCTCAAGGCGGCGCGCCTGCTCCCGCAGGGCGACGTCGAGGACGAGGAGGACCTCGCGCTCCTCGAGGCGCGCGACCTGCTCTTCGCGCGACTGATGCAGTACCGCGCGTTCAAGCTCGTCGCGTCGGTGCTCGAGGAGCGCATCGCCTCGGAGTCGCGCAGCCACCCGCGCGCGGTCGGGCTCGAGGAGCGCTTCGCCACCCTGCTGCCCGAGGTCCTCATCGGGATCGGTCTCGACCAGTTCGCCCAGCTCGCGGCCAAGGCGATGGAGCCCAAGCCCGTGCTGGAGGTGTCGCTGCACCACATCCACGCCGCAAGGGTCAGCGTGCGCGAGCAGGCGCAGCTGGTCGTCGACCGGCTAAGGCGCAGCGGCACGATGACCTTCCGCGCGCTGTGCGGCGACTCGCCGGACCGGTTGACCACCGTCGCGCGCTTCCTCTCGCTCCTCGAGCTCTTCCGCGAGGGAGCGGTGTCCTTCGACCAGGTCACACCGCTGGGCGAGCTCACCGTGCGATGGACCGGTGCGGAGGACGGGGACGTGGAGATCCACGACGAATTCGACGGCGCCCCGCCGCCCGACGAAGATGGCGGCACCGGGACCGACGACCACGTGTCGGACGTCCCGGCCCCGGACCCCCAGGAGGACCAGTGAGCGAGCACCCCGCGACCGCGCCGGGCGACGTGGAGACCCTCGAGGTCGCCGTCGCCGAGCTGCGGCCCGCGCTCGAGGCGATCCTCATGGTCTCCGACGAACCGCTCGACGAGGTGCGCCTCGCCTCGGTGGTGGGGCACCCCGTCGCCGACGTGCAGGCTGCCCTGCACGCCCTGGCCGCGGAGTACGCCGAGCAGGGCCGGGGCTTCGACCTGCGGTCCGTCGCCGGAGGCTGGCGCTTCTACTCCCGCCCGGAGTACGCCGCGGTCGTCGAGTCGTTCGTGCTCGAGGGCCAGCAGGCCCGGCTCACCCAGGCGGCGCTCGAGACGCTGTCGGTCGTGGCCTACAAGCAGCCGGTGTCGCGCGCCCGCGTCTCGGCGATCCGCGGTGTCAACGTCGACGGCGTCATGCGCACGCTGCTCACCCGCGGGCTGGTCGAGGAGGCCGGCCAGGACGAGCAGAGCGGCGCCAACCTCTACCGCACGACCTCCTACTTCCTCGAGCGCATCGGCATCACCTCGCTCGACGACCTGCCGGAGCTGGCGCCGTACCTCCCCGACATGGACGACCTCGAGGACGAGCTCGCGAGCGTCGCCGGCCTCGACGCCCCGCCTGCGGACCCCGCGCCGGAGAGCACACCCGAGTCGCAGCCTGCCCCGGCCGGCGTACTCCCCACCCATGCCTCGCCGCACAGCGGCGCCGGCACCGAGCCCGACGGCGGGACCGAGATCTCATGAAGCCCCACGACGCCCCCGACAACGACCAGCCCAGCTCGCAGCGCCCCGAGACCGACGAGGACGGGCTGATCCGCCTGCAGAAGCTGCTCGCCCAGTCGGGCGTCGCGAGCCGTCGCAAGTGCGAGGAGCTGATGCTCGACGGGCTCGTCGAGGTCGACGGCGAGGTGGTCACCCGCCTCGGCACCAAGGTCGACCCGCGCACCGCGGTCGTGCGCGTGGAGGGCAAGCGGCTCCCGCCGATCAGCGACAAGGTCTACCTCGTCCTCAACAAGCCGCGCGGCGTCGTGTCGACGATGTCCGACCCGGAGGGCCGCCGCACCCTCGGCGACCTCGTGGCCGACCGTCCCGAGCGGCTCTTCCACGTCGGCCGGCTCGACACCGACACCGAAGGCCTGATCATCCTCACCAACGACGGTGACTTCGCCCAGCACCTCGCCCACCCCTCCCACGAGGTCGACAAGACCTACGTCGCCGAGGTCGAGGGCGAGGTGCACGTCCGCACCGTGCGCCAGCTCCTCGCCGGCGTCGAGCTCGACGACGGCCCGGTCACGGTCAGCGCGGCGC
This sequence comes from Nocardioides furvisabuli, assembly GCA_964021995.1. Lineage (GTDB taxonomy): Bacteria > Actinomycetota > Actinomycetes > Propionibacteriales > Nocardioidaceae > Nocardioides > Nocardioides furvisabuli_A. Next base: position 22,719 of record CAXHZJ010000023.1, read on the forward strand.
GTGTGCTCGGCGGCGACCCCCGACGCGAGGGGAGCAACCGCTCGATCGTCGAGCTCACCATCCACGAGGGCCGCAACCGCATCGTGCGCCGGCTGCTCGACCACGTCGGCCACCCGGTGCGCCGCCTCACCCGCACCCAGATCGGCCCGGTGACGCTGTCCCGGCTGCGGTCCGGGGAGATGCGTGAGCTCACCGTGGCCGAGCTGGGCGAGCTGATGGACAGCGCTGAGCTCTGAGCCGCAGCGCCGTTAGGGTTCTCCCGTGGCAGTGAGGGCAGTGAGGGGCGCGACGCAGCTCGAGGAGGACACCCGCGAGCACATGCTCGCGCGCGTCGCCGAGCTCGTGACGGACGTGATGGAGGCCAACGAGCTCGAGGTGGACGACTTCATCTCGATCATCTTCACCGCGACCAGCGACCTCACCAGCGAGTTCCCGGCGTACGCCGCACGGCAGCTCGGCTTCTCCGACGTCCCGCTGGTGTGCGCGCGGGAGCTCGAGATCGAGGGCTCGATGCCCCGGGTGGTCCGGCTGATGGCGCACGTCGACACCGACCTGCCGCGCTCGGACGTCACGCACGTCTACCTCCACGGGGCCGCCAACCTGCGACGCGACCTCACCCGGACCACCAGCCATGACTGAGCGGCCTCTCCCGGCCCTCACCGGCCCGGTGGAGGTCGTCGGGGCCGGCCTCATCGGCGCCTCGATCGCACTGGTGTGCCGGCGCCTCGGGCTCGACGTGGTGCTGCGCGACACCTCCGCGGAGAACCTCCGCACCGCATCCGGGCTCGGTGCGGGGCGGGCTGCGTCGTCGCACGAGCGTCCCCAGCTCGTGGTCGTCGCGGTGCCCCCGGCGGCGATCCCCGACGCCATCGTGGCCGCGCTCGGACGCTCCGACGCGGTGGTGACCGACGTCGGCAGCGTGAAGGCGGCACCGCTCGCCGCGGTCGCCGGCCGTGTCCGGCCGGCGGACCTCGCGCGCTACGTCGGGTCGCACCCGATGGCAGGCAGCGAGCGCTCCGGCCCCCTCGCGGCGAGCGCCGCGCTCTTCGACGGGCGCCCCTGGGCCATCACGCCCCACGGCGCAGCCGACCTCGACGCGGTGGGCCTGGTGGAGTCGCTGGTGCTGGAGTGCGGGGCCTCGCCCCGGCTGATGGCGCCCGACGAGCACGACCGCGCGGTCGCGCGCATCTCCCACCTGCCACACCTCGCAGCCGTCCTCGTCGCCGGGCGGCTCGCTGCCGCCCCCGAGGAGCACCTGGCCCTGTCCGGGCAGGGTGTGCGCGACGTGACCCGCGTCGCGGCGAGCGACCCGGCGCTGTGGCAGCAGATCCTGGAGGCCAACGCAGGGGCGGTGCTCGACCTGCTCGGTGAGGTGCGTGCCGACCTGGACGCCCTGATGACGGCGGTCGCGGACGACGCCGGACCCGACCTCGCCGAGATCCTCGCGCGCGGCAACGCGGGCACGGCGGCGATCCCGGGCAAGCACGGCGGTCCGGCGCGCCCCACCCGGTCGGTCTTCGTCTCCGTGCCCGACCACCCCGGCGAGCTGGCACGGCTCTTCGGCGACGCCGGCGAGATCGGGGTCAACATCGAGGACGTGCACATCGACCACGACCCGGGACGTCCGGTGGGACTCACCGAGCTGGTGGTCGACCAGGGCCGTGCCGAGCACCTGCTCGCCGCTCTCGAATCCCGCGGGTGGACGACTCACCGGTAATCTTCTCGCCCGTGAGCAGCGCCGAGACACCGTCCCTCGTCATCGCCGTCGACGGCACGTCCGGATCGGGCAAGTCGAGCACCTCGCGCGGCGTGGCCGAGCGCCTCGCCCTGCGCTACCTCGACACCGGTGCGATGTTCCGCGCGATGACCTGGTGGCTGCTGCGCGAGGGCGTCGACGTACGCGACGTGGAGGCCGTGGCGGCTGCCGCCGGTCGTCCGCGCATCGAGTCCGGCACCGACCCGCTGGCCCCGACCATCACGGTCGACGGCACCGACGTCTCGGTCGAGATCCGGGGCGAGGACGTGACCGCGGCCGTCAGCCCGGTGAGCGCCGTCCCCGAGGTGCGGGCCCTGCTGCTCGAGCTCCAGCGCGAGGTCATCGGCGACGGCGGCATCGTCGTCGAGGGCCGCGACATCGGCTCGGTCGTGTGGCCCGGGGCCGAGGTGAAGGTCTACCTCAGCGCCGACCCCGACGCCCGCGCCGTACGCCGTGCAGCCGAGCAGGGCGGCACCGACGTGGCCACCACCCAGCAGTCGCTCCTCGAGCGAGACCGCATCGACTCCGGGCGCGCGACCGCCCCGCTGACCATGGCCGAGGGAGCCGTCCACGTGGACAGCACGCACCTCACGCTCCCCGAGGTCATCGACCGCATCGTCGCGCTCGCCGAGCAGGCCGCGGCGGAGCGTACGTGAGCAGGATCGACCTCCCCGCGAGCAGTGCGGAGCACCCGCCCACCCGGATGCTCCGCGCGCTGCGTCCGGTGTCGGGCTGGCTGGTCCGGCGCCGCTTCCGGGTCGCGGTGCACCACGCCGAGCGCGTGCCCGCCGTCGGCGGCGTGATCCTCGCCGCCAACCACGTCGGCATCGTCGACGGCCCGCTGCTGGCCGTGCTGTCGCCGCGCCCCGTGCACGCGCTGACCAAGCGCGAGATGTTCGACGGGCGGCTCGGCGGATTCCTGCGCCGCACCGGCCAGATCCCGCTGGACCGCCTCCACGCCGATCCCGGCGCGGTCCGGTCGTCGCTGCGCGTGCTGCGCGACGGGGGAGTGGTCGGCATCTTCCCCGAGGGAACCCGCAGCAGCGGCAGGTTCGACCGCTGCCATCCCGGCGCCGCCTACCTCGCGATGGTCACGGGTGCCCCGGTCGTGCCGGTCACCTTCACCGGCACCCGCGGGGCGCCCGGCAGCTCGCTGCCGGCCCGCGGCGAGGCCGTCGACGTGGTCTTCGGGCGTCCGTGGTGCACGCCACACCAGCCCTGGCCGCGCACCCGGGAACAGGTGGGTGCCACGGCGGCGTTGTTGCGGGAGCACCTGCTGTCCGAGCTGGACAGCGCCCTCTCGCAGACGCGCCGATCGTTGTCCGAGCCCTCACCTGCGGGACAATCCGAGGACGACCCCGAATCCGGGCTCGTCGAAGCATGAGAGAGCTGTGATCACGCATGAGTGACTACGACGTCGAGAGCGTCGAGGCCGACAGCGGTCCGACCCCGATCCTGGCCGTGGTGGGCCGGCCCAACGTGGGCAAGTCCACCCTCGTCAACCGCATCATCGGCCGTCGCGAGGCCGTGGTCGAGGACCGCCCCGGCGTGACCCGCGACCGCGTCTACTACGACGCCAACTGGGCCGGCCGCGCCTTCACCGTCGTCGACACCGGTGGCTGGGACCCCGACGCCCGCGGCCTCGCGGAGCGGATCGCCGGCCAGGCCGAGGTCGCGGTCTCCCTGGCCGACGCCGTGCTCTTCGTGGTCGACGCGACCGTGGGCATCACCGACGCCGACGAGGCCGTCGTACGGATCCTGCGTGCCTCCGGCAAGCCGGTCGTGCTGGCCGCCAACAAGGTCGACGACGCCCGCACCGAGGCCGAGGCCTACGGGCTGTGGAACCTCGGGCTGGGCGAGCCGTGGGCGGTCTCCGCACTGCACGGTCGCGGCTCCGGCGACATGCTCGACGCCATCCTCGCCGCGCTCCCGGAGACCCCGGCGCAGGCCTTCGACGAGGTCGGCGGGCCGCGGCGCATCGCGATCGTCGGCAAGCCCAACGTGGGCAAGTCCTCCCTGCTCAACATGCTGGCCAAGGAGGACCGCGTCGTCGTCGACAACGCCGCCGGCACGACCGTGGACCCGGTGGACGAGCTGATCACCCTCGGTGACCGCACCTGGCGCTTCATCGACACCGCCGGCATCCGCAAGCGCGTCAACCAGGCGTCGGGCCACGAGTACTACGCCTCCCTGCGCACCACGACCGCGATCGACCGCGCCGAGGTCGCCGTGCTGGTGCTCGACGCCAGCCAGACGGTGTCCGAGCAGGACATGCGCATCATCCAGACGATCCGCGACGCGGGCCGCGCCATGGTGATCTCCTTCAACAAGTGGGACCTCGTAGACGAGGAGCGCCGCCACTACCTCGAGCGCGAGATCGAGCGCGACCTCGTGCAGCTGAAGTGGGCGCCGCGCATCAACTTCACCGCTCGCACCGGCTGGCACGTCGACCGGCTGGTCCCGGCGATCGAGAAGGCGCTCGAGGGCTGGGAGACGCGCATCGGCACCGGTGCCCTCAACACGTTCCTGGGCCGCCTGGTCGCCGAGCACCCGCACCCCGTGCGCAGCGGCAAGCAGCCGAAGATCCTCTTCGCCACCCAGCCCTCGACAGCGCCGCCGACCTTCGTGCTCTTCACCAGCGGCAAGCTCGACGCTGCCTACGAGCGGTTCATCGAGCGACGCCTGCGCGAGGAGTTCGGCTTCGTCGGCACCCCGATCATCATCAACCAGAAGCCGCGCGAGAAGCGCAAGCGCTGACGGCCGCAGCGCTCAGGGGGTGACCCCTTCGGCGCGGAGCCAGGCGAGCGGGTCCGTCGGTCCGGCGGCGCCGGGTCGCACCTCGAGGTGGAGGTGCGGGCCGGTGGAGTTGCCCGTCGAGCCCACGGTGCCGATCTGCTCGGCGACGTCGACCACCTGGCCGGCGTACACCGACGACTCGGCCTGGTGGCAGTACCAGACCTCGGTGCCGTCGGGGAGCGTCACGATGGTGCGCAGGCCGTAGGGACCGGCGTACGCCACCTCGGTGACGGTCCCCGCGGCGATGGCGACGATCGGCTCGCCCAGCGACGCGCTGAAGTCCTGGCCGCCGTGCTCGGCCTCCCACAGGGGACCGGTGAGGCCGTAGCCCGCGGACAGCCGGTACGACGCCAGCGGCAGCACGGCGCGGACCCGCTCGGGGTCTCCGTGGTAGCCGTACGTCGCGAGCACGGCCTTGCGACCGAGCAGCGCCCGGTCCCGCGCGTCGGCGCGGCGGTTGAGCGTCAGCAGCGACAGCTGGCGCTCGCGGAGCTGCTCCCGGACCTCGATGGCCTGCTCGAGCGCCTCGGCCTGCGCGCCCTCACGCACCGAGGTCTCGGGCGCGGCCTCCGCGGGCACGGCAGCCAGGCACACCGTCGTGACGACGACGGCACAGACGATGCCGACTCGGCGCGGCAGTGATGACATGTGAACCCCCACGGTTGACGATTCATCCTGTTGCGCGAAACGGGCGGCGGGGTGGGAAAGCCGGGCAAATGGCCCCAAGGGACTACGCGTCCACCCTCGTCCGGGCCGATGGGCGGGGCGATTCCGTGGCTGCGCGGGGCCTGCGGTAGTGTTCGGACCGCTCCGCAGGCCTCGTGCCGGGAGCGTTCGGGCTGTAGCGCAGCTTGGTAGCGCACCTGACTGGGGGTCAGGGGGTCGCAGGTTCAAATCCTGTCAGCCCGACCGAAGAACCGCCTCTGACCTGCGGAAACGCAGGTCAGAGGCGGTTCTTGTTTTGACGTGGCACCGCAGAATGGTCTTTTACTAGTCGTAAACGATTTTGCGGCCTACGGATCCGAGCTCGTATCGTCGCTCTCAGCGAGCCGCTCGAGGAGCTCGGATAGGTCGGCTGAGACCGCCGGTTTGGCGATGTAGTGGTCACGGGTGACCTGGCTCGAGGAGTGGCCGAGCTGGCGCGAGGCGAGCTCGGACGTGGTTGCCTCCGAGATCAGCGTCGCCACCGTCTTGCGGAACGTGTGCGGGGTCACCCACTCAAAGCCGGTGTCCTTGCGGATCTGCCGCCACCGCCGCTCGACGTTGACGACCTGGTGCCACGTGCCGTTGCGGGTGGCAAAGACGGCGTCGATCTCGTTGTGCGTCGCGCACTCACGGCGCACCCGGAGAAGCCCGGCCGCGAACCGGGGGAGCACCACGGTTCGCCGGCTGGCGTCCGACTTCGGCGTGGCCTTCCGATACGTGCCCTTTCCGGTCTCGGTCTTGATCGTGCCCGACACCGTGAGGACGGGCAGATCGCCGTCGAGGTCCAGGTCGCTCCAACGCAAGGCCAGGATCTCGCCGATGCGGCAACCGGTGGCGAGCATGAGGTCGATGATGTCGGCCATGTCGCCGGTGGCCTTGGGCCCGGGGCGGTCCGTGTTGACCCACCGGCGTACGGCGGCGCGGATCTCGATCAAGTCCTCGACCCGCAGAGCCTTGGTCTCCTGCTTGGGTCGGTGAACCCGGGTTGTCCCGCGGGCCGGATTCACCGAGATCGCATCGTGTCGAATCGCGAGGTCGAGCATGGCTCCGAGGACGACCTTTGCCTTGCGTTGCCGGTTCACGCTCTGATCGCGCAACCTCAGCAGGAGCCGGTCGAGCCGGGCCGTAGTGGCCTCGCGGAGCTTCAGCCCACCAACACTCGGTAGCACCAGGTTGTCCAGCACCCGGCGGTACTCGTTGATGGTGGTCTGCTCGATCCGTCCTTCAGCTTCGAGACCAGTGATCCACAGTTTGGCGAGATCGATCAGCCGGGTTTCCGCCGTGATGAGCTCACCCGCTGGCGCGGTGCGCGTGCCCAGGACGTCTCGAAGGGCTCGCTCTGCAGCCGCCTTGCTCGGACCAGTCGCAGTGACGCGACGAGTGTTGCCGTCGGTGTCACGAAACCGGGTCAGGGCTCGATATCTGCCGTCGCGGATCTTCTCGGTGTTGATCGTCCCCCACGTGCCGAGGGGGAGTGGCGGCCTGGCCATGGCCTACTCGCCTGCTGCGGGCTCGAGATGCTCGACGATCCACGCGTCGAGGTCCGCGCGGCGGTAGCGAAGGCAACCGCCCATTTTCACGGCGCGTGGTCCGAACCCGACCCGGCGGGTCCGCCAGGTGTACAACGTCGCCTTCGGGATCGCGAGGTAGGCCGCAGCCTCGTCGATGGTGAGGATCATGCTTTCGTGGCTGGTGTCGACGGTGGTACTCATCGTGTGCTCCTTCGTGATCACGAGGACAGGTTTGCCCTCGTAACTGAAGGTGTGCAGCCCTCACCGCGGAGACTGTGGAGAACTGAGCCCAAATCGAGGTCATGGAGCGATCGCCGGACCACACGTCGTACGCAGACGGATCTGGGGACCTCGCGGAGATCGTCGGCTCCTACGTGCCGCCGGTTGCCGTGTGGCGCTCGCGTTTGCTGTGTTTTGCGCTGGTAGCCAGAGGTCGCAGGTTCAAATCCTGCCCCCGCTACAGAAGCCGAGAGGCCCTCACAGTCTGACTGTGAGGGCCTCTCGCTTGTGCGCAACCATCTCGGCTCATGCGGCCGAAACGAGTCTGGCGGGGCGGTCTAGGGAGACTGTTTGCTCGATGAGATCGACGGGCGATCAGCGCGCGTCAGTGGCAGGACCGGGCTTCCGTTCGCTCACGTTCGTACTCTTCCCAGAAACGCAGTGCTGCAAGCTCCATCTCAAGGCCGAGCCGCAGCGGCATCATACGGGCGGCGATGTCCTCGCGGTGAGCGAAGCGCTGCCGAATGCCCTCGTAGGTCGCGATCCTCTCGCGGTGCTGAACGATCTGAGCACGCGCGAGAGCGAGCAGGTCGTCCGGCTCGGCGAACTCACCGAAGAACAGCTTCATTTCCGCGACGTCGCGCACCTGCATCTGTTCGTTGGTCGGCTCGGCCAGCCAACTCCTGAGCTCTTTCATGCCTACGTCGGTGACAGTGTAGGTCTGCCGTCGCCGACCGTCCTGTTCCGACGAGACGCTCAGCAGCCCCAGCTCGACGAGCCGTTTGGGCTCGGAGTACAGCTGCGCATGCGGAAACGGCCAGAAGTAGCCAACGGAGTGACCGATCGCGCGCTTGAGGTCATAGGAGGTCGTCGCGCCGCGCATCGCGACCATTCCGAGCACCACGTACGACGTCGGTGTCAGCTTGGCGGCCATTGACATGGTCCGAAGCGTACCGTAGCGTCGCAATCAATAGTCCGTTCCGTACGGTCTGTCTCGCATGCTTCTGGAGGTTCGAATGGACATCGCCACTGCGATGAGGTGGACCGCGGAGCGTTATCCGCACCGGCGAGCTGTGGGTGGTTCTGCCCCGCTCACGTACGCCGAGTGGGACTCCCGCACCGATGATCTGGCCCGGGCACTTATCGCCCGTGGTGCCGCCCCGGGTTCGCGCGTCGTGTTGATGCTGCAGGGCGGCGAGCCGCTCGCGTCGTTGCATCTGGCCGCGCAGAAGGCCGCCGTGACTTCCGTGCCGCTCTCGACCCGGTTCGGCTCGGGGGAGCTCGCGTACTGCATCGCCGACTGCTCACCCGTGTTGGTTGTCGTCGACAACACCACGGCGACCGCCGTCTCTGACGCCGTGGCTACAGTCTCCGGGGCCCCGCCCGTCGTCCATGTCGACGATCTCGTCGGAGGAGGCGACGCCATGGGGCGGCTGCCGGCTGCCCCAAGGGAGGCCGACATCGGGCTCATGCTCTACACCTCCGGCACCACCGGAACCCCCAAAGGCGTCCCGCGCAGTCACCGCGCCGAGCACAGCGCTGCCGTCGCCCACCTGATCCAGACTGGTCAACCCACCGGCGCGGTCAGTCTCGGCGCGATGCCGCTGTTCCACACGATGGGCATCCGTAGCCTGCTGGCCAGCATCGTAGGTGCCGGCACCTGGGTACCACAGGCGAAGTTCGACGCCGACGAATCGTTGCAGCTGATCCTCGACCACCAGGTCGACACGCTGTACCTGGTCCCGACCATCTTCTGGTCGCTGCTGCAGACCGGCCAGCTCGACCAGGCGCGGTCTGTGCGACGCCTTGCCTACGCGGGCGCACCGATGACGCCCACGCTCGCCGAACAGTTGGTCGCCGCTGTCCAACCGGATCAGTTCGTCAACCACTTTGGCAGCACTGAGATCTACACGTTCACGATCGGCCCCGACGGGGCCCGCAAGCCCGGCTGCGCCGGGCGGGCCGGAGTCTTCACCCGGATCCGGCTCGTCGACCCGGACCCGCAGGCGTCGCCCGACCAGATCGTAGGACCGGGCGAGCAGGGACAGATCGCGGCCAGCATGGAAAGCCCCGAGGCCTTCGCCGGCTACTGGAACCGCCCTGACGCCGACGCCAAGTCGATCCGCGACGGCTGGTACTTCCCCGGCGACCTGGCCACCGCGGACGAGGACGGCGACCTGTGGATCTCCGGCCGCGTCGACGACATGATCAACTCCGGCGGCGAGAACCTCTACCCCGAGGAGATCGAGAACGCCCTCGCGCGATGTCCGCACCTGGACCAGGTCATCGTGGCCGGCACGCCGCACGACAAGTGGGGATCCGCCGTCACCGCTTTCGTGGTGGCGCGGCCCGGCACCGAGCCCCGACGCGCGCTCGACGACATCCAGACGTGGGTCCGAGCCGAGTCCGGGCTGCCCTCGCTCAAGCGGCCGAAGCGGGTGGTCGTCGTCGACAAGATCCCCACGTCCGCAGTCGGCAAGATCCTGCGCCGGCGGCTCATCGAGGGCGACTACGAGGTCCTCGCCGACACCGAGGCGATGACACCGTGACCGGCTTGGCACGCATCGAGGACGCCGCCCTGCTGACCGGTCAGGGCCGCTTCCTCGATGACATGGACCCGCTTCCCGGCACGCTTGTCGCCGCGATCGTGCGCAGCCCTCACCCGCATGCCCGCATCCGCGGGGTAGACCTCGAAAGAGCGCGCCGACACCCTGGCGTGGCCGCGGTCATCGGGCCCGAGGAGGTGCTGGCGACACTCAACCCGTTCCCGCTCTCCGTGAAGACGCCGATGCCCTACTACCCCACTGGGACCGACAAGGTGCGCTTCGTTGGCGAGCCCGTCGCGGTGGTCGTGGCCAGCGACCGTTACACCGCCGAGGACGCCGCCGACCTGGTCGATATCGACTATGAACCGTTTGACGCGGTTGTCGGGACCTACGCCGCTCTCGAGCCCGAGGCTCCCCGCGTCCACGACACCGCGGACAACAACGTCGCCACCGACCGGACGTTCACGTTCGGCGAGGTCGACGATGCCTTCGCCGCCGCCCCGCACACGATCACCGGCCGATACTCTTTCCCGCGCTACTCCTCCACTCCGATGGAGTGCTACAGCGTCATCGCGGACTGGCGGCAGACCGACGACGGTCCCGAGGTGACCACGTGGGCCAACTTCCACGGCCCCTTCTCGATGGTGCAGGTGTTGGCTGGCGCGCTGGGCCTCCCCACCTCGCGGGTGCGCCTGATCGTGCCCGCCGACATCGGCGGCAGCTTCGGCATCAAGGCTGCCGTCTACCCGTACGTGGCGCTGATGGCGCTGGCCAGCAAGTACGCCGGCACCCCGGTGCGATGGACCGAGGACCGGCTCGAGCACATGCTCGCGAGCTCGTCGGGCTCAGACCGCGAGATGACCTTCGAGGCAGCCGTCAGCGACGACGGCGTGATCTCCGCGCTCAAGGTCGACCTGATCGACAACGTCGGCGCATATCTCCGTCCGCCCGAGCCCAGCACGCTGTACCGCTGCTTCGGCAACATCACCGGTGCCTACCAGGTCGAGCACGTGCAGATCCGCGCCCGCGCGGTCGTGACCAACAAGGCGCCCACCGGCCTCAACCGCGGCTTCGGCGGTCAGCAGCTCTACTTCGGTCTCGAACGGCTAGTAGATGACATCGCCGCCGAGCGGGGCCTCGACCCCGCCGACGTCCGCCGACGCAACCTGATCCGCAGCGACGGGTTTCCCTACACCACCCCCAGTGGGGGCATTTACGACTCCGGGGACTACGAGAAGGCTTTCGAGTTGGCGCTCGACGCCGCCGGCTACGACACGTTGCGTGAAGAGCAGCGCATAGCACGTGAGCGCGGCGAGCTGTTCGGGATCGGCCTCGCAACGATTGTCGACCCGTCGGCCACCAACATCGGCTACGTCGGCCTGGCCACCCCCGTCCACAACCGCGGGCGCGGCAAGTCGGGGTCGACCGAGCACGTACGCGTGAGCATCGACCCGCAGGGCGTCGTCACCGTCCTGCTCGGCACCGTCCCCCAGGGGCAGGGCCACGCCACGGTCGCACGCCAGCTGGTCGCCCAGCGACTGGGCCTACCGCTGGAGCAGGTACGGCCCCGGGTCGAGATGGACACGGCATCGACGCCGTGGACGATCAGCTCCGGCAGCTACTCCTCCCGGTTCGCCCCTCTGCTCACCAGCGCGCTGATCGAAGCCGCCGACCGGATCGCCGCCACCGTCCGTACCGCCGCGTCGGTGCTGCTGCAGGCCGACCCCGAAGAGTTGGAGCTGGCCGACGGGCAGGTCCGTGTCGCCGGCGAACCCGAGCGCGCCGTGGCCTTCCGGCACGCGGCCGGCCTGCTGCACTGGGACCCGGGCTCGCTTCCCGACGGCGTCGACGCGCGTACCTACGAGGAGGCGGCCTTCACTCCTCCCCAGTCGAAGGCCGCATCGAAGACAGACCAGGTCAACTCCAGCCTCTGCTACGGCTTCGTCGCCGACGTGGTCGCTTGCCGCATTGACCCTGACACGCTGCAGATCACCTTCGAGACGATCTCGACCGTCCACGACGCGGGCACGATCCTCAACCAGACCTTGATGGACGGCCAGATCCACGGGGCGATGGTGCAGTCCCTCGGAGGCGCCCTGTACGAGGAGATCACCTACTCCGACTCGGGCCAGCCCACCGCGACCACGTTCATGGACTACCTCTGCCCCACATCGGCAGAGTCGTCGTTCCCCCTGACCAGCAACCACCTCGAGACGCCTTCCCCGCTGACCACGCTCGGGGCCAAGGGATGTGGCGAGGGCAGCTCGATGAGCTTCCCGGTCGCCATCGCCAACGCCGTCGCCGACGCACTGTCGCCGCACGGAGTACGCATCACCTCGCTGCCTCTCCATCCCAATGTTCTCCACAAGCTGCTCGCCGCAAGCAACCCCACCGAAAGGAACTAATCCCATGCCACTGACCGGAGGCGAGATCCGCCTGGAGCGCAGCCACGACGGCCGCGTCGCGAACCTCACGCTCAATCACGGGCGGTACAACATCATCACGTGGGAGACCCGCCAGGTGATGGCCGACCGGTTCGCCGAGATCGACCGCGACCCCGACATCAAGCTCGTCGTCATCCGCGCGGACGGCGAGCACTTCTCCTCCGGCGGCGACATCGCCGGCTTCATGGAGGTCGACCCGATCGACCTGACCGACCTCGGCCACAACGTCACAGCTGCGGCCCGCAGCCCCAAGCCGGTCATCGCGGCCATCGACGGCTACTGCTTCGGGGTAGGCCTCGAGCTCGTGCTCGCTACCGACATCCGGCTCGCCACGCCGCGCAGCCGCTTCGCCCTGCCGGAGATGAAGCTGGGGATGATCCCCGGCAGCGGCGGCACCCAGCGCCTCGCCCGCCTGATCGGCCTTTCCCGGGCCAAGTACCACGTGCTCACCGGCGAGCGGATCACCGGCGACCAGGCCCTCGACTGGGGCATGGTCTCGGTGCTCGCCCCCGACGCGGAGACACTCGAGCAGGAGACACTGGCACTCGTTGACAAGATGCTCGGCTACTCCCCGCTGGCGATGCGCACAGCCAAGGAGGTACTAGACAAGGGCATCGACGCGCCCCTCTACTCCGGCATCGAGCTCGAGCGCAAAGCTTACTCGATGCTGCGCGCCAGCTCCGACTTCGCCGAGGGCGTTGCCGCGTTCGGCGAGAAACGAGCTCCCAAGTTCACCGGACGTTGAGGTAGCAGATCCATGAAGGCAGCCCCCTTCGCCTACGTGCGCCCCGGCACGGTCGACGACGCGTTGACCGAGCTGGGCCGCGACGGTGCCAAGGTCATCGCCGGTGGCCAGTCACTGGCGCCCGTCCTGGCCATGCGACTCGCCCAACCCACCACCCTGGTCGACATCAACGCCATCGACGAGCTCTACGTCCTCGACACCGACGGTGACACGCTCCGCGTCGGTGCCTGCGTCCGACAGCGCACAATCCAGCGCGACGCGAAAGGGGCCGCCGTCCCCCTGCTGCGGCTCGCGCTGCCCTGGGTCGGACACCGCGAACTGCGCAGCCGCGGCACAGTGTGTGGCAGCCTGGCCCACGCCGACCCCGCCGCAGAACTGCCCGCCGTCGCCGCCTGCCTTGACGCCACCCTCACCATCCGCAGCCGCGACGGCGAACGGACCGTGGCTGCCTCGGACTTCTTCACCGCCGCCATGACGACGGCGACCCAGCCCGAGGAGCTCGTCACCTCGGTGCACTTCCCGCATGCGAAGCCACACGAGGGCTTCGGCTTCGCCGAGATCGGCCGCCGGCACGGCGACTTCGCCCTCGCGGGCGTCGCGGTCCGCGTCGGCGCCGGCGACCCCGCCCGCCCGACCGCCCGCGTGACCGCCTTTGGCATCTCCGACAGACCGATCGTGCGAGACGTCTCCACTCTGGTGCGCGAGGCCGTCGCTACTGATGGCTCACAGACGCCGGAGGCCGCCCTCCGCGCCGCGCTCGTCGACGGTGCCGCAGCCCTCGCTGAAGACGTCGTCGACACCGGCGGCGACGCACACGGCAGCACCGCCTATCGCCGCCAGCTCATCGCCGCGCTGGCCAGCCGTGAGATCGCGCGCGCCTACGTCCGGGCGACCGCTTCCAGCACCGTAGAGGGGCCCGCATGAGCACGCTGCGTACAGTCGAGCACACCCCGGCCGAGGGCGAGATCCCGGTCGCGTTCAGTGTCAACGGCACCCCCGTGTCGCTGCGGGTGCCGGCTCGGATGACCTTGGCCGACGCCTTGCGCGAGAAGCTCGGCCTCACCGGCACGCACCTCGGATGCGAGCACGGCGTCTGCGGCATGTGCACGATTCTCGTGGACGGCGACGCCGCTCGAGCCTGCCTCCTGTTCGCCGTCCAGATCGACGGCTCGGACCTCACGACGGTTGAAGGACTCGGCCGACCCGACGACCTGCACCCGCTGCAGGAGTCCTTCGGCCGGCACCACGGCCTGCAGTGCGGCTTCTGCACGCCAGGTTTCCTTATGAGCTCCTACGACCTGCTCAGCCACGAGCCGAACGTCGAGCGCAAGGACCTTCCTGAGGAGTTGTCGGGCGTGATCTGCAGGTGCACCGGCTACCGCAACATCATCGACGCCGTCGATGACGTGGCCACCAGTCACCGCGACGGTCTGCCGCAGCCGACCAACTGCGGGCACCGCACGCTGGTCGGGCGAAGCGGCGCCGGCTCCACCGCACCCGCGAGCGAGCCGGAGGCCGCCGCCGCTCCCGAGCAGGACCAGCCGCAGGAGATCACCCTGCCCAGCGGGGAACCCACCATCGCCATCGACCTCACCAGTTCCTTGGAGTCGTCCCTGTCCGACGTGGGCAAGGTTTTCGACGACGTACGTCTGCTGGCCCGCTGCCTTCCCGGAGCCGAGCTCACCGACGAGCTCGGGCAGGGGTGGTACCGCGGCCGGGCACGGGTGGCGCTGGGCCCCATCCGGCTGTCGTTCACCAGCATCGCCCACCTGCTTGTGCACGAGTCCGACCGGATGCACGTGCTGGCCCAGGGCAGCGACGCCAGCGGAGGGCGGGCACAGGCTGAGATCCAGCTGTCCGCGTACCCGGACGGGGACGGGACCCGCCTGGAGGCGCGGGCACGCGTCTTCCTGGTGGGGCGCATCGCCGGCTTCGGCCGCTCCCTCGCCGGCGACGTGAGCCGTCGCATGTTCGAAGACTTCGCGACGGCGCTCGACCAGGCCGCCCGGGGCGAGGTCCCAGTCGAGGCCAAGGCCCCCAGCCTCTTCCGCCTCCTGCTCGACACCGTTCGCGATCGTCACCGCCGGGCTCGGGAGAACCGCCGCCGACGCCGGTCCGGAAACTAGCCCTGTCCACCCATCCCGAACTGAGGCAACATGTCCAGCACCTCACCCCCCACCAACGACACCACGCCAAGACCCGAAGGTAAAGGCCGTCTGATCGAGAGCGGTCCAGGTTTCGCCAGCGGACTCAGGGATCTGCCCAGACACCTCAATGTCGCCACTGTCGGAGCTGGTCTGGTGGCCGCCATCTTCGGCTGCACCGGTCCAGCCCTCATCATCATCAACGGTGGCAGCGAAGCCGGACTGTCGGCGGACCTCATCACCTCATGGATCTTCGGCATCTACGTGTTCGGTGGGGCCATCTCCTTGGTGCTCGCCCTGTACTACAAGATTCCGGTCACCGGTGCGTGGAGTATCCCGGGTGCGGTGCTGGTCGTGGGTGCCCTCGCGACGTTCGAGTTCAGTGACATGGTGGGTGCTTTCCTCGTCGCCGGAGTCATGGTCTTCCTGCTGGGGGTGACGGGCTTGATGCGCCGGGTGGCTTCGTGGCTTCCGGTTCCCATCGTGATGGCGATGATCGCCGGTGCCCTCATCCGGTTCGGCATCGGCGTGGTGGATGCCGGGCTCAGCGCTCCCGCCATCGTCGGGGCCGCCGTGATCGGGTTCCTCCTGCTCTCGCGATTCGTCAAGTCGGTGCCGGGTGCCGTCGGTGCACTGCTGCTGGGAACCGCCGCTGCTGCGGTCACCGGCGCTTTCAATGACTCGGCTGCGGGTCTCGGGATGACCGCGCCCACGCTCATGGCACCCACCTTCGACCTCAATGCGATCCTGGCGGTCTCGGTGCCCCTTGCCGTGCTGGTGATCGGGGCCGAGAACGCACAGGCCACCGGTGTGCTCATGGCGGAGAAGTATCGACCGCCGGTGAACTCGATGACCCTCATCAGCGGCGTGGGGGGCATCCTGGCCAGTGTGTTCGGCGGCCACAACGCCAACATCGCCGGACCGATGACCGCGATCTGCTCCTCGGAGCAGGCCGGAGAGGATCGGTCAGGACGGTACGCCGCAACCGTCGTCAACGGCATCCTCTTCATCGCCTTCGGAATTGCCGCAGGCGCGGCCGTTACTGCAGTGACCATGCTCCCCGGCGAGCTGATCGCCGCGGTCGCCGGTCTGGCCATGATCGGCGTACTTCTGTCGGCGTTCAGCGGAGCCTTCGCGGGCAGCCGCTTCCAGGTCGGCGCGCTTGCCGCGTTGGTGATCGCGATGAGCGGTGTCACGGTGCTGAACATCTCAAGCCCGTTCTGGGCGCTGGTGGGCGGCGTGCTCATCTCGCTTGCGATCGAGCCGACGGACTTCAAGGCGGACGGGACGACGCACGACGGCCACACCGCTTGAGCCACGGACCCCGCACGGCCATCTGCACCTGCGCGGCGTCTCCCGCCACAACCTCACCGACGTCTCGGTCGACATCCCGCTCTGCGTGTTGACGGCGGTGACCGGCGTACGTCGCCAGGTTGGACCGCGGCGTACGCCCGATGGGGCGCTGGTCGACCAGGACGAGACGGTCGAACGACTCCAGTCCCGACGCGTCTTCCACATCGACGTCGAGGTCGGCCTGGTCGGGGTCCTCGGGCGTCAGGTCCAGATGGCAGCGCACGAGCTCGGCGAGCACCTGCGTGACCAGCGTCGACTTCCCCGACCCGGAGACCACAGGGATGTTCGATGCGGTGCGCAAGCTGTATGCAGCGACGGACGAGGCGAAGGCCCGCGGCTATGGCGCCGGCCGATTCTCGTTCAACGTCGCCGAGGGCCGGTGCGAGACCTGTCAGGGCGAGGTCGTAGAGCCGATCCAGGTCCTCGGGTGTCGAGACGTCCCCGACGATGCCGGTCGCGCGGTCTGCTCCGATGGTCTCGACGGCGGCCTCGACCCCGGCCGCGCCACGGCCGATCACGAAGACGTGGGACCCCTTCTCCGCCAGCTGTACGGCCGTCGCCGGGCCGATCCCGCCGTTGCCTCCGGTGACGACCGCCGTCCTGCCGTCCAGCTCACCCATGGTCGCTCCCTCTCGTAGGCGTCCCGAAGCGGTGTTGCGGCCACCGGTGCGGGTCGTCCTCCAGGCTCTGCCGGTCCCAGCCACCGAGGTCAGCGGCCGCGCGGTAGGTGGTGTGCAGGAACTCTGCCACGTCCCGGTCGGGGTTCTCGGACTCCGCCACCGCCTCGTACGGCAGCAGGAACTGGCGGTTCTCGACGCTGTAGTAGGCCGCGTCCGGACCGACGGGGTGGTCGGCGAAGCCGTCCGGCTCCGGGTAGGCGTAGGCGTAGAAGGCACCCTCCTCGCCACCGCCGGGCCAGAACCCGGCACTGCTCAGCTCGCGGGAGTACCCCTCGACCATGACCCAGTCCCCGCAGTTGGGCGCACCGCCGGGGTGTGCCGGGGCCGGACGTCCGGAGAAGCGGGTGCATGCCAGGTCCATCGCGCCCCAGAAGAAGTGGACGGGGCTGACCTTCCCGACGAAGTGGGAGCGGAACTCGCCCAGCACCCGGTCGGCGTCCACGAGCTGGCGCCAGAAGAGCTGCGCCGCGTCGCGGTCGTAGGTCGTGTTGTGGTGGTCCTCGGCGAAGGGGATCGCC
Organism: Nocardioides furvisabuli; assembly: GCA_964021995.1. Lineage (GTDB taxonomy): Bacteria > Actinomycetota > Actinomycetes > Propionibacteriales > Nocardioidaceae > Nocardioides > Nocardioides furvisabuli_A. Next base: position 40,136 of record CAXHZJ010000023.1, read on the forward strand.
GGTTGCACCTCGTTGGGGCGGGCGTCGATCGTCGTCTCGATCCCCAGTGTCTCGAGCGCGCTCATGGTCTCGCGGTAGAAGTCGGCCACGGGGCGTGACGACAGACCGACGCGACGTTCGCCGCCGCCGCTGCTGCGGATCCTGAGCTGGTGCTCGACGAAGTCGAGCTCGAGGTCGAAGAGCCCGCCGCGGTGGGGGATCGGGCCAGTGGTCATCCCGCGGGGGCTGACGTAGAGCGTGACCTGCCACCAGTGGTTGAGCAGCGGGGCCTGCGAGAGCCGGACCTTGCCGACGATCTGGGTCCACATGTGCACGGTGTCGCGGGTCTCGGTCCAGTCGTCGACCCGCAGCCGGGGCCATGGCTGTTGTGGGCTGAGGTGCGTCGTCACGTGCTCTCCTTCTCGGCAGGGTCTACCGGTGCTCGGGGTTGGGTTGGTCCGGTGCGCAGCCTGCGTCCCACTCGCTGCGCCGGTTCCCGTACGCGGGGATGCCCCCTGCGGCGCGCAGCAGCGCGGCGAGGTGCATCAGGTTGTAGGTCATGAAGGTGGTGTTGCGGTTGGTGAAGTCGTTGTCCGGGCCGCCGGACCCGGGGTCGAGGTAGGACGGGCCGGGTCCGACCGTCCCGATCCAGCCGGCATCCGCCTGTGGCGGGATGGTGAAGCCGAGGTGCTGGAGGCTGTAGAGCACGTTCATGGCGCAGTGCTTGATGCCGTCCTCGTTCCCGGTGATGACGCAACCGCCGACCCGGCCGTAGTAGGCGTACTGTCCGGCCTCGTTGAGCACCCCCGAGCAGCCGTAGAGCCGTTCGATGACTCGCCGCATCACCGAGCTGTTGTCTCCCAGCCAGATCGGCCCGGCGAGCACCAGGATGTCCGCGTCCATGATCTGCTCGAAGATCGCGGGCCAGTCGTCGGTCTTCGCGCCGTGGTCGGTCATGTCGGGTCGCAGGCCGATCGCGATGTCGTGGTCGACCGCGCGGACGACCTCGACCGCGACGCCGTGCTCCTCCATGATGCGAGTACTCACCCGCATCAGTCCGTCGGTGTTGCTGGGCACCGGCGAGCGCTTGAGGGTCGCGTTGACGAACACGGCTCTCAGGCCGTCGAACCGGGGCGCAGCCGCGCCGTCCACTGGTGTCTTCAGCATCATGGCTCCTAGTCGCTGACCCTGGACGGGGGCGCGTTGAAGAGCAGGTCCTGGTAGTCGGGGTGGCTGCGCAGCCAACCGAGGATGAACGGGCAGATCACCAGCGCCTTCAACCGGCGCTCACGGACGTCGTCCAGTGCGGCACGGGCCAGCGCGCTGCCGATTCCCTTGCCTTCGAACGTGGCGCCGACCTCTGTGTGGGTCAGCACGACCAGCTCGCTGGTGTCCTGGTACTCGACGAATCCAGCGAGGGTCGCCTGGTCGACGACAGCCTCGTAGCGCTGTCGGTCCGGGTTGTTCGTCACGGTCACGTCGGTCGACATGGGGGCTCCTTGCGTGCGGATGCGTACGACATCGCACGTCCGTGCGATGTCTCGATGCTTCCGCGGCGGGCCGTGCCTTCGCGTCGGTGAAGATCCCTGAGTGTCGATGAATGGGGTCGGTGCAGCCGTGTAGGTGTCGGTGCGGCGCGATGCCGGCATTCAGGCGAGCTGCAGGTCCTTGAGCTGGCGACGCGAGGTGATGCCGAGCTTGCGGAAGATGCTGCGCAGGTGCGCCTCGATCGTGCGGGGACTGAGGAACAGCTGCGCAGCCACCTCGCGCGAGGTCGCACCGGTGGCCACCAGGCGCGCGATCTGCAGCTCGTGGGGGGTGAGGGCATCGGCGGGTTGCGCCGTGCGCCTGCGGGGGTGCTCGCCAGTCGCGCGCAGCTCACGGGCGGCGCGCGCTGCGAAGGCCTTTGCGCCCATGTCGGACAGCAGCACGTGGGCGGTTCGGAGCTGTTCGCGGGCGTCCTGGCGACGACCCTCGCGGCGCAGCCACTCGCCGTAGACGAGGTGGGTCCTGGCGAGGTAGGTGGCCATCCGACAGTTCCGGAGATGCTCGATCGCCTGGACGTAGTGCTCCTCCGCGACGTCGCCTTGGCTCATCAGCGCCCTCGAGCGTGCTGCCAGGCCGAGCCCCCAGGGGGTGCCGCTGGCCAGGGCTCGCGAGCTGAGCTGGTCGAGGGCGTCAGCCGCGTGCCCCGGCTGGCCGGTGCGGCATGCCGCTTCGACGAGCTCGGGGATGGCCAGGTTGCCATGAAGCAGCTCATTGGCCTCGCAAGCCCGCGTGGCGGCTGCCTGCGCTGCCGGGTAGTCGCCGAGACCGTTGTGCAGGACCGCGCGGGCGTACTGGGCCAACGAGACCTCGAGTGAGATCGCAACGGCTTCCGTGCGCGGCCTCGCCTCGTCGATGGTTGCCGCAGGGGTCTCGCTGGCCTCGCCCGGGTCGCCACGCCAGGCAGCCAGCATGAGCTGGGCGTACTGCAGAGGCACCGCCCCGGTCGCCCGTGTGATCGCGGTTTGTTCGGCGGCCAGCTCGGAGGCGCGGGCGAAGTCGCCGGCCAGGACCAGCGTGCCGGAGAGGCTGACGAGCGCGGCGGGAAGCGTGGACAGCGCCCCAGCGTCGCGGGCGAGTCGAACGTTCCGGCTGGTCAGCAGGTGGATCATCTCGTCGTCGAACAGGGCAGTCGCGGTTCGACTGGCCAGCCACAGCCAGCCGCGGTCGTCGCGGTCGTCGCGGTCGATGCCAGCGTCCGTCTCGTGATCGGCGAAGGCCTCCACGGCCCGCCGCAGTCCGGGCACACCCGCTGCGTACCCGCGGGTGAACGTCGTCACCAGCCCGTCGAGAAGCAGGTCCGCCGGGCCGGGCGACTCCGGCGGCGCTGGCGCGGCCCGGGCGGCTTCGGCCACCTCGCGCACGCCGTGGCCGGGACCGAGGCCGCCGGTGATGATCGCTGCATCCAGCGCGTGCAGGTAGGTCGCGCGGGCCAGGGCTGGATCCAGCGGCGTGAGCGTGCGGGCAGCAGCCAGCATCATCCCTGGGACGTCGCCGCCGCGGGTCAGGTGGAAGGCGATCTGGGCCCGCAGCAGCTCGAGACGGGCGACCTGCAAGGCGTCCAGTGGTCCGGCCGCAGCGACCGTCAGCAGGTCCGAGGCGACCTCCGACGCCCCGGCTGCGTGCTTGGCATGCGCTGCGGTCAGTGCGCGACTCGCACGGCGAGCGGGCTCAGGTGTCAGCTCGACCGCCTGCTGCAGGAACGCGGCCGCGGCGGCAAGACCGCCGCGGGCACGGGCCCTGCCGGCCGAGTGCTCGAGATCGGCGGCGACCTCCTCGTCGGCGCCCCGTACTGCCCGCGCGCGGTGCCAGGCGCGACGGTCCGGATCTGACTGCGGATCGGTGGCGGCGGCCAGCGCGCCGTGCACGCGTCGACGGTCTGGCTCCGAGCAGGCTCGGTAGACGGCGGAGCGCACGAGCGGGTGCCGGAACCGCACCCGACTGTCGATCTCCAGCAACCCGGCTGCTTCGGCGGGCGCGGCTGTCTCGGGCTCGATCCCCAGCGTCTCGGACGCGCGCCACAACACCGCTGCGTCGCCGGTCGGGTCGGCCGCCGCGAGCAGCAACAGCAGCTGCGTATCGGACGGCAGGTCCCGTGAGCGCTGCCGGAACATCTCCTCGATGCGGCGCGGCACGCTGAGCGTGTGGGGCAGCTCGAAACCGCCCGCCAGCCCCGTCGGCGGCGCGCTCCGGGGCAGCTCGAGCAGCGCGAGGGGGTTGCCGCGCGCCTCCGAGACGATCCGGTCGCGCACCTCGTCGTCAAGGGGGGTACGGACTGCGGCGGCCAGCAGCACCCGCGCGTCGCCGTCGGTCAGCCCGGTCAGGCGAAGCTCGGGCAGGCCGGCGAGCGAGCGGAGGTCGCCGTCGTCGGTGGGGTCGCGAACGCACAGCAACAGTGCCAGCTGCTCGGCCGCCAGCCGACGGGCCACGAAGGCCAGCACCTGCGCGGAGGCCTCGTCGAGCCAGTGGGCGTCGTCGACGATGCACAGCAGCGGTCCCTCCTCGGCGACCTCGGACAGCAGGTTCAGGACGGCCAACCCGATCAGGAAGCGGTCCGGCGCAGGACCGGCCTCCAGCCCGAACGCAGCACGGAGGGCGATCTGCTGCGGCTCGGGCAACGCATCGAGGTGTCCCAGGAGCGGCGTGCACAGCTGGTGGAGGGCCGCGAACGCGAACTGGGTCTCGGACGGGAGTCCGGTCGTGCTCTCCACCCGGAAGCCCGACCGGGCAGCCACTGATCGCCCGTGCTCGAGCAGCGCTGTCTTTCCGATGCCGGCCTCGCCCAGCACCGTGAGCGAGCCACTCCGCCCGGCTCGGGCCTCGGCAAGCAGGTGATCGACGGACGCGCGCTCGGCGTCTCGGCCCACGAGCTCCACCGGCGCTCCTTCTCCGTCCCATCGGACTAGGTGACTGTCACTGATGCGATCGGCCGCTGTCAGGACTGGGCTCGCAGCTCGGAGACAGGTCACAGAGGCGGCTACAGGGTACGGCACCGGGATTTCTACCGACGCGAGCCGGGTGCGACGTGGGCGAGCCTGATGACACGGCAGCAACCGGGGCTGACCGGGCTGCCGGACCTCCTCGGCCCGGGGGGCGGGGGCTCCCCGGCCGAGGAGCGGCTCGCCACCCGTGCCCGCGCTCACCAAGACGACCAAGGAACGACCTGATGCCCGACTCTTCTGTCATCGACGTCGACGGACTGACCGTCACCTACGGCGACTTCACCGCCGTCCGTGACGTGTCCTTCCAGGTCCGCCGCGGGGAGCTCTACGCACTGCTCGGGACGAACGGAGCCGGCAAGACCTCCACCCTGGAGGTCGTCGAAGGTCACCGGCCGG
>CAXHZJ010000024.1:0-44520 GCA_964021995.1 Nocardioides furvisabuli
CACGCTGGCCGACCAGGCCGCGTGACCGACTGTCACAGATCAGTGCAGCAGCCCCGTCATCGTTCGTCATGGCAGGCTCCTTCTCTTGTTCGGCTGGCAGGCCTTTGCACCGGAAGCGGGCGGGGTAGGCCTGCCAGCACAAGACCCGCCCGCTTCCTCGTCACTAGCCTCGCTTGCGGCTTCGGGGCGGTTCGGAGGTCGTGTGGTACCGGCGGTCATGGCTGGCTCTGGTAGGCGCGCCAGGTGACGCGCGTCCCCGCCGATCGCAGGGAGGCCGCGTAGGCGTCTGCGCGCTCCCGAACCTCCCGACGGCCCACCCGCTCGTAGGCAGACAGCCCTAGCCCAGCCCGGGCCACGTCAGTGAGGTCCTTATGGGCCGGGTCGGCGGGCCGGTAGAGCCGAATCCGCTTCGGGTCGACCTCGGCACCGACCAGACGCCTGCGCCGGAGGTCGGCTGCATAGTGACCGGGATCGTCATTGTCGATGAGGATCTTGATCCGAGACCGCGACCCGTACCGCGTGAACCACTTGGCCTGATCGGGGTTGAAGTCATTGGCACCCTGCCAGTTCGTGGTCGTTGACCAACCCCAGAGCGCGGTGCCGGTGTCGCAGTCGCGCTCGCCCTCGCAGAAGTAGACCGGAGCATGCACTCGCAGTGCGGAGAGGAGGGAGGGGAGGTTGTACATGGCCTTCGCCGACCAGTCGGGCTGGTACCGCTCCAACCCGACCTTCCAATAGAGCCGGTCGTCGCGATACACAGCAGCCTGCTGACGGAACTTGTCGCGCCTCTCCTCCCACCCCTCCCTCCTAATCTTGCGGAGCACAGGACGCCCCTTGAGGTCGGTGTAGTGATAGACCGCACCATCGCGCTGCATGGTCACACCACCAGCGCTTGCGCCCACTTGGGCCCGATCGTCATGAACTCAGTGACGTCGTCCAGATCGGTGATCTGATCCCAAGGGATGCTCACCGTCCAGCCGTCCTGCTCATGGCCGGTGTCATCGATGCGGAGCACGAGGCTCTGCTCACAGGACTGGACTACCCACCCGAGCGCTTCGGCACCAGTGTGGGTCTCTACGCGGACCATGAGGTCCGAACGGGAACTAGCATTGAATTGCGACATGAGAACTCCTTCCACGAGGTTGTCGCGAGGGTGCAGCGCCGGTGAGGCTGCTCGGATCGACGGGAGACCCCCACCGGCGCTGCGGATCGTGGTCAGGCCTCGCCGGGCCTGTACTGCGCTGCGAGCCAGCGCTCGAATGACTCAGGGTTGACGCGGATCTTCCCGAGCCGGATCGACTCGACCTCGCCACTGGCGACCAGTCGGCGCACCATGCGGAAGGAGACGCCGTACTCCTCTGCAAGCTCGCGCTGGTCCGGCCAGTACGCCGCAGCGTTTGCGATTGCCTTCATGTCAGGCATCACGTACTCCGATCTGTAGAAGAGACTCGGGATCGAGGCAGTCGGCGCAGTTCCAACACAGGACGAGAGGCACGAGCAGCGGTGCCACTGCGACCACCGCGATTCCCGCGATGTTGTGGGTGATCCGGCATCGGTCGCACTCGGCCTCACGCTGTGGCGCGGTCAGAAGGACCGTGGCGACGATGGTCATCGACTCGGCAAGTGGAAGCCGGACCATTCGTCCGTTGGCCCAGAGCACGTACGCCGCACCTGGAGCCGACTGCTCCCACTCCTCCCCCAGCCTCTCCCAGACGACGCGGGAGACCTCCGGGTCATCCATGAGCGCCTGGTTGTGCGGCCACTCGCGCTCGATGTCACTGATCGCCTGCAGCGTTTGATCGACGTAGGCGGTCTCACCCGGCGTGAGCATCAGAAGCCAGCCGGAGCCGTGTAGGTCGGGCTGGCCGTGACCTGCATGACCGCAGCCGCACCACGGTGCCGCACGCCGACGCCGAAACCTCTGACATAAAAGGCTGAGGTGAGCGGGTAGTCCGGGTTCGGGCCCGGCACGATGCGCAGACCTCGAAGATTCGTAGTCGGGTGCTCGCGGAAGCCGATGGGGTTTTGGCTGCTGTTCGTGCCACGAGTGACGACGCAGACGACGTAGCCAGCGGGGATGAGGTTGTTCTCCGCCACCCACGCCGGGCCGTAGGCACCGATCAGCGGCTGCTCACCAAGCTTGGCTGGAGGTGTCTGTCCCACCACGACCTCGCTCGTGATCCGAGCAGGAGCGCCCTCACCCGGGATGAAGTCAAACGACCCGCTCGCACCAGCACGGAAGCCGCGGATCTGGTTGGCCTCTTGCCGGTTCACCAGCAGCAGCAACTGCCCGCCCTTGGCGTCATACCCGTGCTCGCGGACGTTCTCGATCAGCGCGTCGACAGCGATCTGCCCGCCCGCAGCCGTCAGGTTGGCGGTGCCACTCGTCACGTAGTGCTGATGAGTGGCAGCGAAGGTCTTGCCGTCGTGGGGAGGGGGAACAGTGCCGTCGTTGTTCCACAGAGGCTGCACTGCTACGCCCTGCTCGTTGACCCGTGCGGTGTTGTTGAAGAGCGAACCCATGACCGCCTTGAACGTGGTCTTGTTGTCGGCCGCAAGCGCTGCGTTGGTGAGCGCGTCGGCCTGCTCCTTCGAAGCGTCTGCAAGCCACCGCGCCGTCATTCGGGTCGCAAGGTCGTACCAGTCGAACTTGTACCCGAGGGTGATCGAGGTGAGGCCCGGACGGATGCCAACCGGTTGCCCGTACTCGGAGGCCAGTTCCAGTTCGCCAGCGTCAATGCTCTGCAGCACGGCGTCGGACGCGAGCGTGGTCTTGAAGGTCAGCAGCGACACGAGCGTGTCCTGCTTGTCGTTCTGCGCCTTGACCACTTCCACGTAGTCCTTGAAAAGTTGAGCGGCGTCAGAACCGTCCAGCAGTTGCGCGACCGGCAGATCGCCAGCGGCGTTGATTCCGCGAGCCATAGCGTTCCCCTTCCGGGAGTTAGTTGAGCCTTCAACCGACGACGCTAGGGTGCTCGCTCGACCGACCTGTGTCGTTCGTGTGCGCCCTGTGCGAGGAGTGGCTCTCTGGCGACCTCTATTGAAATGTCAAGAAGCAGGCGCAACGGGCCGTGACCGTGCGTCCTCCCCCACCCCTCTGGTGTGACGAGGCCAGGAGTGAGAGGCGGCGCTCAGGCAGACGCGAGCGGTCCAGAGGTTGCGGGCCGATAGCCCGACTCGATCACCGCATCGAGGTCGCTCTGCTTGAAGCGGATGCGGCTCTTGGACTTGCCGCCAAGCTTGACGCTCGGCAGAACGCCGTCACGGTGCAGGCGCCGAACGGTCTGCGGCGTGAGGTTGAGGTAGTCCGCCGTCTCATCGACGGTCAGCAGGTTCGCCATGGTGGCCTCCGGTCATGGGTCCGGAGACGACAAAGGCCACCAGACCCGACGTAGTTGTCGGATCGGTGGCCATGAGTCTCAGCCGCGCACTGAGAGCCAACCGACGCCACAGGTGGTGTCCTCTGCCCAGCGTTGACTCTCGCTGCGAGGCTCGTCTGCCTGCCTGGCGGTGCTTACGTATCAGCCGTTCCTGCTCGGCTACACAGAATTGTAGCGCAGTGGGGCGGGTTGCCGCTGCGAAACTGTGGGGCAGGTGGGACTCGAACCCACGACTGCTGGAATTATGAGTTCCGTCCTCTACCAACTGAGGTACTGCCCCTTGAACAGCGGGAACCCTACCCAGCGCGGCGCGAGCGGGGTCCGAACGGGGTCCGTGTCGACCCGGGAGCCCCACTGACCTGCGGTTTCTCGCTCAGGGCCTGAAGGTTATGAGTCCTCTGCTCTGACCGACTGAGCTACCGCCCCTCGGTGCGCACCCTATGCGAGGGAGATCTCGACCTCGTACATGTGCTCGACGGCTCGGAAGCCCATCGCGGTGTTGGTGCGGTGCATCGCGGTGTTGGAGGGGGCGGTCCAGGTGTGGACGAGCGTGACGTCCGGCGGCAGGGCGGCGTACGCGGCCGACTTGAGCGCCGCCCCCAGCCGCCGGCCGCGGTGCTCGGGCATGACGAGCGTGTCGTCCTGCCAGGCGTGGTCGGCACCGTGGGGCACGAAGAGGAGCGAGTAGCCGCCGAGGACGCCGTCGGACCGGCGGCGGGCGGCGGCCACCCGGACGTCGTACGAGCGGGCGAGGCGCTCCTCGGACGCGGCGAGCCTGGCGTCGTCGAGGACCGTGGTCTCGAGGTCGAGCTCTCCGGCCGGGACGTCGGCATTCATCTGGTTGCGCATCGTGAGGTAGGCGGGGCGGTGCTCGTCGGGGCAGCGACCGCGCCAGGTGACCAGCTCGTAGTCCGGGTGGATCCCGAGCGGGGCGACGGGGAGGTCCGCGACCAGGTGGTCCTCCCGGTGCTTCTCGACCGCGCCCATCGCCGTGGCGAAGTCGAAGCCGGCGCCCGCGACGGCGAGGTCGACGCTCACCTCGCCCCCGACGCGGGTGCGCCCGGCCGTCCGCGCACGACCGGTCACCGCCTGCCAGAGCGCCCGGCCGACCCCGCGGCGACGGTCCTCGGGCAGCACGTGGACCTCGGCCCACCCGAGGTCGGGGTTCTCCGCGAGCGGGAGCTCGAGCTCGGCCACACCGACCAGCCGGTCGCCGTCGTGCGCCTCCCACCGGACGCGCTCGGCGTACGGCCCCGGCTGCGTCGCGGAGACCTCGAAGGCGTCGAACGCCTCGAGCAGGGCGTACGGCCGGTCGGCCCGGGCGGACCGGTCCTGCACGTCGTACCAGCGGCGGCGTGCGGCGGGGTCGGTCACGTCGAGCTCGCGGATGTCCACCGACCCATCCGACCCCACCGGCGCGACCGGGACAACCGGATATCGGGTTCGGCTCCACCCCCGCGACGGGTCGTGGGACAGTAGGCCGTCTCGGGATGGGAGGACCTCGGGTGGCCAAGGACAGTGCAGAGCTGCTGAGCACGTCGCAGCGTCACCTGGTGACGCGCTTCGGCTACGGCGTCGACGCCGCGCTCGCCAAGGACGTACGCCGCGCTGGTGGCGCGCAGGCGTGGTTCGAGCGACAGCTCACCCGCCCCGGTGCGTTTCCCGACCGCGACGCCGAGCAGGTGCGCGGCTGGTGGCCCGACCTGGACCGGAAGCCGGCCGACCTCTGGCAGCGCCAGGTCCAGGAGGTCCGCGGCGGCTGGCAGGTGATGGAGGACTACGGCCGCTGGCTGCTCGTGCGTCGCATCCGCACCCGACGCCCGGTGCTCGAGAAGATGACGGAGTTCTGGGAGGGCATGCTGCACGTGCCGGTGAGCGGCGACGCCCACTTCACGTGGCGCGTCGACTACGGCGACACGATCCGGCGCCACGCGCTCGGGCGCTTCGACCAGATGCTCGTCGAGACCACGACGCACCCGGCGATGCTGATCTTCCTGTCGGCGGCCACCTCCACGAAGCGCGCGCCCAACGAGAACCTGGGCCGCGAGCTGCTGGAGCTGCACACGCTCGGCGCGGACAACTACTCCGAGGACGACGTCAAGGCCTCGTCGCGGATCCTCACCGGCTGGCACGTCGACCTCTGGAAGACCTGGGCGGCGTCCTACGTCGAGGACGACCACTGGACCGGCACCGTCGAGGTCCGCGGCTTCCGCGACAAGAACCGGAAGGCCGACGGCCGCCGCCTGACCAAGGACTACCTGCGCTACCTCGCCCACCACCCGGACACCGCGCACCGGATCGCCGAGCGGCTCGCGACCAAGTTCGTGCGCGACGACCCGCCGGCATCCCTGGTCCGGCGACTGGCGAAGGTCTACCTGAAGAACGACACCGCGATCGTGCCGGTGCTGCGCGCGCTCGTGGCGAGCAAGGAGTTCCGGTCCTCGGCCGGCAAGAAGCTGCGCGACCCCAGCGAGGACGTCGTGGCGACCTACCGCGCCCTCGGTGTGGACGTGGGCCGCCCGTCGCAGGACGACTCCGGCGCCAACGCGATGCTGTGGCAGGCCTCCGGCCTGGGGCTGTCGCCGCACGCCTGGCCGCGACCCGACGGCACGCCCGTGACCGACGCGGTCTGGGCCTCACCGTCGCGGGCGCTCGGGTCGATGAGCATGCACTGGTCGATGGCCGGCGGCTGGTGGCCCACCACCGACCTCCGCTACCGCAAGCCCGCTGCCTGGGTGCCGGCGAAGAAGCCGGTCAGGTTCGAGGACCTCGTCGACGACGTGTGCCGCGACCTGCTCCACCGACGCGCGACCAGGGGCATGGTCGAGACGGCGTCCCTGGCGACGGGCTGTCGCCGCCGGGAGAAGATCGACCGCGAGCACGACCTCTACCGATGGGGCTTCCCGCGGCTGCTCGCCGCGGTCCTCGACTCCCCCGACCACCTGGGGTGCTGACATGACGACATCCGACTCGACCTCACCCACCTCCCTGTCCGGCTCCGCCCCTGCCTGCGGCTGCCCCGACTACGACGAGGCCCGCCTGGCCCTGAGCCGTCGTGCGTTCCTCGGTGGGACCGTCCTCGCCGGCGGCGCGATCGCGCTCGGCTCCGGGCTCACCGGCTCCGGACCGCAGGCGTACGCCGTCACCGGGCGCACCGCGGCCGGCCTCGCCTCGTCGACCGGCTCGGTGCTGGTGCTGCTGTCCCTGCGCGGCGCGGCTGACGGGCTGTCGCTGGTGGTGCCGCACGGCGACCCCGCCTACTACGCCGCGCGTCCGCGCATCGGCGTACCCCACACGGCCCTGCTGGCGCCGGACGCCATGTTCGGCCTGCACCCCGCCCTCGCGCCGCTCCTGCCGATGTGGAACGCCGGCGCCCTCGCGGCCGTGCACGCCACGGGCATGGCGAGCCCCAACCGCTCCCACTTCGCGGCGATGGAGGCCATCGAGGACGCGGCGCCGGGGTCGACGGCCCGCAACGGCTGGCTCAACCGCCTCCTGGGCGAGCTGCCCGGGGCCTCTCCCCTGCAGGGCACCGCGATGGGCAACCAGGTGCCGACGTCGCTCTTCGGCACGAACCCCGCCTTCGTGGTCGGCCGGGTCGACCAGGCAGAGGTGGCCGGCGCGGACGACGACGGTCGCCGCCTGCGGGCGCTCCAGCACGCGTGGAAGGGTCGCTCGCCGATGGGCCGCGCCGTGCGCGACGCGATCGCTGGGGCCGAGACCTTCGGCGCCGCTCGCGACCTGCCGGCCGGGACGCCCGCCACGGCCTATCCGGGCAGCCAGCTGGGCAAGGCGCTCTCCGACGTCTCGCGGATCATCCGCTCCGGCGTCGGCGCCGAGGTGATCACGGTCGACCAGGGCGACTGGGACATGCACACCGACCTCGGCACGCTCGAGTGGGGCGACATGAAGCGCAACGCCGGCGACCTCGCCTCCTCGATCGCCGCCTTCTTCGCCGACCTCGGGCCGGCGGCCGACAGGGTCACCCTCGTGACGCTGAGCGAGTTCGGCCGGCGGGTCAAGGAGAACGACGACTACGGCACCGACCACGGCTTCGGCAACGTGATGTTCGTGGCCGGCGCGGGCGTGCGCGGCGGGCGCTACCTCGGCTCCTGGCCCGGGCTGACCGACTCCCTCGACGCCGACCTGCTCGTGACCACCGACTACCGCAGCGTGCTCACCGAGGTCGTCACCCGCCGCTTCGGCGTCTCCGTCGGGCAGGTCTTCCCGGGCTTCGCGCCGCAGGCCGTCGGCGTGATGGCCTGACGAGGGCAGACACGCACGGTCGCGGGTGCGATGCTCGGACCATGAGCGACGCACCCCGTCTCGAGCCCCTCCCCGAGGACTGGCAGACCGCCCTCTTCGTGGTCGCCCACCCCGACGACATCGAGTACGGCGCAGCGGCGGCAGTCGCGCGGTGGACCGGTCAGGGGAAGCGGGTCGTCTACTGCATGGTGACCAGCGGCGAGGCGGGCATCGACGGGCTCCACCCCGACGAGTGCGGCCCGCTGCGCGAGGCAGAGGAGGTCGCGTCCGCCCGGGTGGTCGGCGTGGACGAGGTGGAGTTCCTGCGGCTGCCGGACGGGATCCTGGAGTACGGCGTCGCGTTGCGCCGCTCGATCGCCGAGGTCGTACGACGCCACCGCCCGGACGTCGCGCTGACCATCAACTTCCGCGAGACCTTCGGCGGGACCAACCTCAACCAGGCCGACCACATCGCGGTGGGCCGGGCGTTGCTCGACGCCGTACGCGATGCCGGCAACCGCTGGGTCTTCCCCGAGCAGCTCACCGACGGCCTCGAGCCGTGGGGCGGCGTGCGTGCGGTGTGGTCGGGCAGCTCCCCGGACGCCACGCACGCCGTCGACGTGACCGACACCTTCGACGCCGGCGTGGCTTCGCTGAAGGAGCACCGGGCCTACATCGAAGGGCTCGGCTGGGAGGGATGGGACTCCGAGGAGTTCCTCGACGGCATCCTGCGCGGCGGCGGACAGGGGCTCGGCGTCACCCACGCCGCGACGTTCGAGGTGTTCCCGCTCGGGTGGGGCTGAGCCGTCAACGACCGAAGAATCCGCGTCGCGGACGCTCCACGCGCTGGCCGGCGCCGCGGTAGCGCGCACCGACGGGGAGGGCGGGGCGCGCGGGCAGCGTGCTCGGTGGGTCCGGCTCGGGCGACGTGCCGGTCGGCACCTCGGACGGGTCGAACTCGCTCGTGACGGAGGCCAGGTCGTGGCCGGCCAGGATCGCCCGGATCTCGTCGATGATCGCCACGAGCTCCTCGTCCTCCGCCGTCGACGCCCGCGCCACCAGGGCGTGCCGGCCGAGGGATGCCCCGACGACTGCACCCTGCTCGAACCGAAGACGCATGAAACCGGTGGCGTGCTGGTCCTCCAGCGAGCGCAGGATGGCGAGCATCCGGTTGCCGACCTCCGCGAGGTGGTGCAGGTCCTGGCGCTCCCCCACCGCGCCGATCACCCGCGCGTCCGCAGCGACGACCGAGCCCCACACGACGCCGTCGACGCCGGCGAGCCGCTGGAGGCAGTGGGTGACGGCCGCGGTCGTGTCCACAGCACCGACCACGGTGTACGTCGGCAGCGTCCGGGGCTCGAGCGGCGTGAGGGCGGCGCGGTAGGTGCCCTCCCCTGCCGGCGTCCAGGTCACCCCGACCGTCAGCCGGTGCGTGCCGAACGCCTCCATCACCCGCAGGTCGCCGACCTCGACCAGCTCCCCCATCCGCCGCGCCAGCCGACCCGTGTAGGGAAGCGCCGCGGCCAGCGCGCCGGCTGTGCCGTCGTCCCCCAGCACCGTGCCATCGGGGCGCACGAGGAACTCGGCCGGGTCGGTGGCCTCGATGCCCTGTTCTGCGCTCATGCCCGTCAGCCTGACGCAGCCTCCGCGTCCTGCCCCGCCGCGTAACCCACAGTTCACACCCGGTGCGAAAGCGTTACGCCCCGGCAACCGCAGCGCGCAGGTTCCCGGAACCCGGACCGGCGACGGTGGCACCTCCCGCTCGGGCACACGATCACACACGGAGGAGGTCCTGGTGGTCAACACCGGTGACACCGCATGGGTCCTCGCCAGCGCCAGCCTGGTGCTGCTGATGACTCCCGGCCTGGCGCTCTTCTACGGCGGCATGGTCCGCGCCAAGAGCGCACTGAACATGATGATGATGTCCTTCGGCGCGCTGGGCCTGATCAGCGTGCTGTGGGTGCTCTACGGCTACTCCCTCGCCTTCGGCGACGACGTCGGCGGTGGGCTGCTCGGCAGCCCCACGCAGTTCCTCGGCCTCGGCAGCCTGCTCGAGGACACGACCACCGAGGCGGGCGGCCTGCCTGCGATGGCCTTCGTCGGCTTCCAGGCGGTCTTCGCGATCATCACCGTCGCACTGGTCTCGGGAGCGGTGGCCGAGCGGATGAAGTTCGGCGGCTGGCTGGTCTTCGCGGGCGTGTGGGCCACGGTCGTCTACTTCCCGGTCGCGCACTGGGTCTTCGACTTCAGCGCCGGCGACCACGTCGGAGGCTGGATCGCCAACACGCTCGGTGCCATCGACTTCGCCGGCGGCACCGCGGTCCACATCAACGCCGGCGCGGCCGCACTCGCGCTGGCGTTGGTGCTGGGCACCCGCCGCGGCTTCGGCGCCGAGGCGATGCGCCCGCACAACCTGCCCCTCGTGATGCTCGGGGCGGGCCTGCTGTGGTTCGGCTGGTTCGGCTTCAACGCCGGGTCCGCCCTGGCGGCCAACCACACCGCCGCGGTCGCGTGGGTGAACACGCTGGTCGCGCCGGCCGCCGCCAGCCTCGCCTGGATCCTGGTCGAGCGCGTCCGTGACGGCTACGCCACCTCGCTGGGCGCCGCGTCCGGGCTGGTCGCCGGCCTGGTCGCGATCACACCGGCGTGCTCCTCGGTGTCACCCGTGGGTGCCATCCTCGTGGGCATCGGCGGGGGCGTGCTGTGCGCCCTCGCGATCGGGATCAAGTACCGCCTCGGCTACGACGACTCGCTCGACGTCGTCGCCGTCCACCTCGTCGGTGGGCTCTGGGGCACCGTCGCCATCGGCTTCCTCGCGACCGCGGCCGCACCGGCCGGGATCGACGGGCTGCTCTACGGCGGCGGCACCGACCAGCTCTGGCGCCAGGTCGTGGGGGCGCTCGCGGTGCTGGCCTACTCCTTCGTCGTCACGTACGTCATCGCGCAGGGGCTCGACCGCATCATGGGGCTGCGCGTGGCGGACGACTTCGAGGAGGCAGGCCTGGACGCGACCGTCCACGCCGAGCAGGGCTACGAGCTCGGGGGCACGTCGGTCAGCCCCTGAGCTCGCCCTCCACAACGGCGTGGAGGGAGCGAGGGGCCCGGGGCGTGCTGCTCCCGGGCCCCTTCCGCGTCCGCCCTCAGGGGACGATGTGCTCGCTCTCGCGGATGTCGGTGATCGCCATGTGCCCCGGTGCGTGGCCGATGGCGAGCGCGGGCCGGGACTGCATGACCGCGGCCTGCGGGGTCACGCCGCACGCCCAGAAGACCGGCACCTCGCCGGGGCGCACCTCGACCGGGTCGCCGAAGTCGGGGTCGTCCAGGTCGGTGATGCCGAGCTCGGACGGTGACCCGATGTGCACCGGTGCACCGTGGACAGCCGGGTAGCGGGAGGTGACACGCACGGCGGTGGCCACCTGCGAGGCGGGCATCGGCCGCATCGACACCACCAGCGGACCGGACAGCGATCCGGCCGGGCGGCACGCGACGTCGGTGCGGTACATCGGCACGTTGCTGCCCTGCGCGATGTGGCGGACCGGCACGCCGGCCGCGACGAGCGCGTCCTCGAAGGTGAAGCTGCAGCCGATGAGGAAGGCCACCATGTCGTCGCGCCACCGCTCGACCACGTCGTCGACCTCGGCCACGAGCTCGCCGTGCTCGTAGACCCGGTAGGCGGGGAGGTCGGTGCGCAGGTCGCCGGAGAACCGCGGGCTGCTCACCGCGCCCGGTTCGGTGACGTCGAGGACCGGGCACGGCCCGGGGTTGCGCTGGGCGAACAGCAGGAAGTCGTAGGCCAGGTCGCGCGGGACCGCGAGGAGGTTGGCCTGGGTCCACCCGGCACACCAGCCGGACGTGGGCACCCGGAGGCCGGCACGGAACCTCGCACGGGCCTGGTCGGGTGAGAGGCGGTCGGGTGAGAGGCGGTCGGGCGAGAGGCGGTCCGGGGAGGGGCCGTCGGGGTCAGTCATCGTGGGCTCCAGGGCTGAGGGGTGCGGACGGGACACGTACGAAGGTGATGCGCTGGCCCGGACGCACCTGGGCGGCCAGCGGGAGGTCGGGACCGACGACCACGGCGATGACCGGGTAGCCCCCCGTCACCGGGTGGTCGGCGAGGAACAGCGTCGGCTGGCCCGACGGCGGCACCTGGAGGGCGCCGCACACCATGCCCTCGGGTGGGAGCTCCTCGTCGCGGCGACGGGCCAGGACGGGCCCGGAGAGCCGCATGCCGACCCGGTTGCTGTCCGCGGTGACGTCGTACGGCTCGGTCACCAGCGCCTCGCGCGCCCGCGGGGTGAACCAGTCGGCCCGCGGGCCGTCGACGATGCGGAGGGTGACGTCGCCTGCGACGGGGTGTGCCACGGGAGCCAGGTCGACGCCCGGGAGCCGTCGGGTGGGGCTGCGCACGAGCAGCGTGTCCCCGGGTGCGAGCGGCGTGGGGCCCAGGGCAGCGAGGGTGTCGGTCGAGCGGGAGCCGAGCTGCTCGGGACCGCCGATCCCGCCGCGGACGGCGAGGTAGCTGCGCAGGCCGGTGGCGGGCACGCCGAGTCGCACGCGGGCACCGTCGGGCACCCGCACGACACCGAACCCCCAGTGCGCCCGGCCGTCGACGGTCATCGGGCACGGAGCACCGGTGAGCGCCACCGTCAGGTCACCGTGGGCGAGGACCTCCAGGCCGCCGAAGGTGACCTCCACCGCGGCGGCGCCCTCGGGGTTGCCGAGCAGCCGGTTGGCCAGCCGCAGCGCGGGTGCGTCCGCCGCACCGGAGTGCCCCACGCCCAGGGCTCCGAGGCCGGACCTGCCCAGGTCCTGCACGGTGGCGAGCGGGCCGGGGGCCACGACCTCGAGCCAGGCGCTCATCGGACCTCCACGAACCGGACGCGTGATCCCGGCACGAGCAGCGCGGGCGGGTCGCGCTCCAGGTCCCAGGGCTCGAGGGTCGAGCGACCGATGAGCTGCCACCCTCCGGGCGACTCCCTCGGGTAGACGCCGGTGAACTCCCCGGCCAGCGCGACCGACCTCGCCGGCACCCGGGTGCGCGGCACGGTGCGGCGCGGCACGGCCAGCCGGTCGTCGGATCCGACGAGGTAGCCGAAGCCGGGCGCGAAGCCGCAGAAGGCGACCGTCCACTCCTGGGAGGTGTGTGCCTCGACCACGCCGCGCTCACCCAGGCCGGTCAGGCGTCCGACCTCGGCCAGGTCCTCGCCGTCGTAGGTGACGGGCACCTCGACCAGCCCGGCATCGGGACGGTGCCCCCGCCGCGGCCGTACGGCCCGCACGGCGCGTGCGACGCCGTGCGGGTCGGCCCGGGTGGGGTCGATCCGCAGCATCAGGGTCCGGGCGGCCGGGACGAGGTCCACGACACCGTGGGGCGGGTCCTCGACCAGCTCGGCGTAGAGGGCCAGCACGTCTGCGAGGTCCTCGACCTCGACGAGCAGGCCGGCGTCGCCGCACGGCAGGAACCTCATCCCGGTTCACCGTCGAGGAACGACGCCACCCGCACCCCTGACTCCTCGAGGCCCTGACGGACCGCGGTCGCCATGGCCACCGCTCCCGGGCTGTCGCCGTGCACGCACACGGAGCCGGCCCGCACCGTGACGAGCGAGCCGTCGGCGGCCACCACCTCGTGGCGCGTCGCCATCCGGACGGTGCGCTCGGCGACCCCGGCAGGGTCGTGGAGCACCGCGTCGGGCTCCCGGCGCGAGACCAGCGTCCCCTCGGGGGTGTAGGCGCGGTCCGCGAAGGCCTCGGCCACGGGCACGAGCCCGGCCGCCTCGGCGACGGCGAGCCACACCGACCCCGGCAGCCCCAGCACGGGCAGCGTCGGGTCGTAGCGGCGTACGGCGTCGGCGACGGCCTCGGCCTGCGCCTCGTGGTGGACGATCGCGTTGTAGAGCGCGCCGTGCGGCTTCACGTAGCGCACCCGGGTGCCGGCCACCCGCGCGAAGGCCTCCAGTGCTCCGAGCTGGTAGAGCACGTCGTTGGTGAGGTCGTGGGGATCCATGTCGACGAAGCGGCGTCCGAAGCCCGCGAGGTCGCGGTAGCCCACCTGGGCGCCGATCACCACCCCGCGCTCGACGGCGCGCTCGCAGGTGCGCCGCAACACCGTCGGGTCACCGGCGTGGAAGCCGCAGGCGACGTTGGCGCTGGTGATGACCTCCAGCAGGGCGTCGTCGTCACCGAGGGTCCAGCTGCCGAACGACTCCCCGAGGTCGGCGTTGAGGTCGATGCTCGCGGTGGTGGTCACAGCAGGTCCGCGATCCCACCGAGGGAGTTCCAGCCGAGGTAGACCGTCAGCACCCACGAGAGCGCACCGATGACCAGCAGCGCCTTCGGGTAGCGGTAGCCGCGGAGGAGGTCGGTGCGGCGGGCGGCGACCCAGAGGATGATGCCGAAGCCCACCGGGAGGATGAGGCCGTTGAGGGCACCGGCGAGGACCAGCAGGGTGACCGGCGCCTTGCCGAGCGCGAGGTAGACCACCATCGAGAAGACGATGAAGCCGACGGTCACCCAGCTGCGGCGCTCCTCGAGGCGTCGCGAGAAGCCCGCGAGGAAGGACACCGAGGTGTAGGACGCGCCGATGACCGAGGTGATGCTGGCGGCCCACAGGATGATGCCGAAGACGCGGACACCGACCTCGCCCAGCGCGGCCTCGAACGCCGACGCGGGCGGGTTCTCGACAGCCAGGGTCACTCCTCCGGCGACGACACCGAGCACCGCGAGGAACAGCAGGGCACGCATGACGCCCGTGACGAGGATGCCGGTCACCGAGCCACGGGTGATCTCCCGGACACGCTCGGGTCCGGTGATGCCGGAGTCGACGAGCCGGTGCGCACCTGCGTAGGTGATGTAGCCGCCGACCGTGCCGCCGATCAGGGTGGTGATGATCAGGAAGTCGATGTCGTCGGGCAGCACGCTCTGGCGCAGTGCCTCCCCGACCGGGGGGCCCGACACGATCGCGGCGTAGAGGACCATCGCGATCATCAGGAGGCCGAGCACCACGACGATGCGGTCCATCGCGACCCCGGCCCGCTTGCTCAGGAAGATCGCGATGGCGATGAGCGCCGAGATCGCGCCGCCGACCTTGACGTCGAGGCCCACCATCGCGTTGGCGCCCAGCGCCGTGCCGCCGATGTTGCCGATGTTGAACACCAGGCCGCCCATGACCACCAGCGCGGCCAGGAAGTAGCCGGCGCCGGGCAGCACCGAGTTCGCGAGCTCCTGGGCGCGCATCCCGGAGACGCCGACGACGCGCCACACGTTCAATTGGACGGCGATGTCGACCAGGATGGACACCAGGATCGCGAAGGCGAAGGCCGCACCGAGCTCGGCGGTGAAGACGGTGGTCTGGGTGATGAAGCCGGGGCCGATGGCGCTGGTCGCCATCAGGAACATCGCACCGAGCATCGTGCCGCGCACGGCGGTCCCGGACGTGGCGCCCTTCCCCGCCGTCCGGCCCTCGCGTGATCGTGTCTCGTCGGTCATGTCTCGTCCGTCCGTGTCGGTCCCGGGCCTCGGCATCGGCGTCAGGAGTGTTCCCCGTCACACCAGAGTGAGGGATTGTTCAACAATCCGTCAATACCCCCCGTCGGATAGCCTGCGGACGTGACCACCACCGACTGGCTCGAGGAGCTGCGCAGCGAGCGCTCCGACCTCGGCCGCGCGAGCACGGCAGGGCGGGTGGCCGACGTGCTGCGCACCCGCATCACCGAGGGCCACCTGCGCCCGGGCACGCGCCTGTCGGAGGAGGACATCGGGGCGGCGCTCGGCGTCTCCCGCAACACCCTGCGCGAGGCGTTCCGGCTGCTCGGCCACGAGCGCCTCCTGGTGCACGAGTTCAACCGTGGGGTGTTCGTCCGCAGGCTGACGGTCGACGACGTGCGCGACCTCTACCAGGTCCGACGCATCCTGGAGTGCGGTGCCGTGCGACGCCTGGCCGAGCGCCTGGCGTCCGGCTCGTCACCGGTCGGCCGGACGTCCGACCTGCTGGCGCCGGTGCGGGCGGCCGTCGAGGAGGGCGAGTCCGCTGCCGCCCAGGACGCGTGGGTGGCCGTGGGCACGGCCAACATGCACTTCCACCAGGCGGTGGCGGACCTGGCGCAGAGCCCCCGCGTCACCGAGGTGATGGACCACCTCCTGGCCGAGCTGCGGCTGGTCTTCCACGTCATGGACGCACCTCAGGCGTTCCACGCGACCTACCTGCCGGAGAACCGGGCGATCCTCGAGCTCCTCGTGGCAGGCGACCTCTCCGGCGCGGAGGCGGCGATCGCGACCTACCTCGACGCAGCCGAGGCACAGCTCGTGGAGGCGTACGCGGCTGCTGCCGCGCGCGGCTGACGTCAGCGGACCTCGGCGCCAGAGTCGAGGACGAGCACCTCGCCGCCGCGGCGCGGGGACGTACGGGCGTAGCCACCGTTGAGGCACCCGCGCGAGGAGCCGACGTTGAACAGCCCCGTGTGGTCGCCGGCGCCGAGGGCGAAGGCGCCCGCCATCGGGTACATCACCTGCTCGCGCCCCACCGTGTGGCCCAGGCCCACGGCGTGCATCAGCTCGTGCATCATGATCTGGCCCCAGCCCGCCCGCTCGCTGGTCGGGAACCCGGCCGGCAGCTGCTCCTCGCGGTCGAGGGTCACCTGCCCGCTGGTGATGAGCCGTCGCACGCCGCCGTTCTTCGCCGGGTCGACGAAGTAGTAGGAGGGACCGCCGATGCCGACGACGCCTCCACCGAGGGCCGGGGTCGCGGACGCGTCCGACCACTCCACGTGCAGCTTGCCGCCGCTGGTCCCGACGTAGGAGAACTGGAGCCCGCTGCGCGCGGACACCGCGGCGACGGCGCGGGTCATGTCCGCCAGCCCGCCGGCGTACTCCCCGGCCGGGGCGTAGGACCAGGCGATGGGCGCGCACGAGTTCCAGGCGATGGGGTCCGCGCCGCCGATGTAGGCCCAGTGCGCGGGGTCGCCCAGCCCGGTGGTCGGCGTCGGCACGGGCGGCGGGGTGCCGGTCGGGTTGCTCGTCGGAGTCGAGGTGGGCGTGGGCTCGACGGGGTTCGGCTCCACCGCGACCACCGTGACCCGCACGGCCGCCGAGAGCGCACGCCCACGACGAGGCGTGACCACGACCCGGAACGCGTGCCGTCCCGGCGCGTCGACGCGGGTGGAGGTGCGGAATGCGCCCCGGGCACTGGTGCGGGCGCGATCGACGCCGACCCACTGCCGGGCCGCCCGACGCTGCAGGCTCACCACGGCGCGGCGGTGCTTCGCGCGACCGCGCACCACGATCCGCTCCCCTGCGACGACCTGAGCGTCGGTCCTGACGGTCAGCCCGGGCTTCCTCACGGTGGTCGTGACCAGCACCTGCGCGGCCGCCGTCGTGTCGTGCATCGTGTCGTGGACCGACGCCGTCCCGCTGGTCTCCCCGACCTGTCCGGGTCCGGCAGCACCAGTCGGGGCCAGCAGACCGGCGGCGACGAGGGGGACGGCGGCCAGGCACAGCAACGTGCGGGGCGCCAGGAGCGATCGGATCACGGTTCGGGGGTCCTGGGTTCGTTCGGGGGCGGACGCGTCGGCGGACGCGCGGCGGCTGCACACTCTGCCCGACCCGCGGGGCCTCCACACCCGGAACGGGAGGATCGCCGGCGCGCAGATGCGAAGGACCCCGACCCGCGTCGCGGATCGGGGCCCTTCTCTGGCTCCCCCGGTTGGACTCGAACCAACAACCCTCCGATGCCGCCCCGTGCGCGCCGAGCCTTCGACGCGGTTCGACGAACAATGCACCTAGCAGCTCTCTGACCAGCACAAACTCGGGCTACCCCCTGTGCTTCGTTGACGCTCGCTGTCAGTTCCTTACGCAGTTAATGGCCTGTTTCTGGACACCTTCTAATGGCTGGTTCGGTTGGCGTCGTGGCGCCAAACTCACTCCCCGCTACCGCCGCGTCGGGGAAAGTCCCTTTGGCGTGCCTCCCGAACGGGGCTACGTACCAAGCAGGGCTGGCAGGGGTTGTTCGCATCGGTAAGAATCACCTAGCGCTGTGCCTACTGGGCTGAGAGGAGTTCGTCGTGAACCTCATCGGTCGGCTTGCCGAGCGCGAGGCGCTCGATCGCCTTTTGGCCGAGGCGCGGGCCGGTCGGAGCCGGGCGCTTGTCATCCACGCTGAGGCCGGCATGGGGAAGACGGCTTTGCTCGAGTACGCCCGCTCGGTGGCGCAAAAGTTCGAGTTCCGGGTTCAGGACTCGGTCGGCCTTCAGGCTGAGACCCAATTCGCGTTCGGGGCCATCCACCAGATCTGCGCGCCGCTGCTCGGAGCGCTGGACGCGTTGCCCGAGCCCCAGCAGACCGCTCTTCGGGTCGCGTTCGGGCAGCAGACCGGTGCGCCTCCGGACCGCTTCCTGATCGGCTTGGGCATGCTCACCCTGCTTGCCGAGGCTGCCGAGGAGCGGCCCCTGCTGTGCGTCGTCGACGACGCCCAGTGGCTCGACGAGGCGTCAGCCCAGGTGCTTGGATTCGTAGCGCGACGGATTGCGGCAGAGGACGTGGCGCTCTTGCTCTCGGTACGTGACCCCACCGACGACGGCGACCTCCAAGCATTCTCTGGACTGCCCGAGCTCCGCGTCGCCGGACTGCACGACCATGAGGCGCGAGCGCTGCTCACCGCCTCCGTCCCCACACCGCTCGACGACGGCGTCCGGGACCGTGTCGTGGCCGAGGCACGCGGCAATCCGCTCGCCTTGCTGGAGCTGCCGCGGAGCGTGACTCCGGCGCAATGGGCCGGCGGGTTTGAGCTGCCTGACGCGATGAGTGTTCCGCACCGCGTGGAGGATGGTTTCCGGCAGCGCTCGAGCGGCCTGCCGACGGAGACCCAGCTGTTGTTGCTCCTCGCGGCGGCCGAACCGACCGGAGACGCAGCGATGTTGTGGCGCGCGGCCGAAGAGCTCGGGATCGACGTCGAGGCAGCCGGGCCCGCCGAGGACGCTGGGCTGCTGGAGATTGATACCCAAGTGCGGTTCCGGCACCCGTTGGTGCGCTCAGCGGTGTACCGAGCCCGCAGCGAGGCGGATCGTCGCCGGGTGCACGGCGCGCTGGCCGCTGTCACCGACCCCGAGTCCGACGCGGACCGTCGCGCATGGCACCGCGCGCGTGCGGCAAAGGGCACCGATGAGGGTGTCGCCGCCGAACTGCAACGCTCAGCGGGCAGGGCACGCGATCGTGGTGGAGTCGCCGCCGCAGCCGCCTTCCTGCAGCAAGCAGCCGAGCTGACCCCCGACCCCGCTCGCCGCGCGGCTCGAGCCCTGGAGGCCGCGCAGGCCAAGCACGAGTCCGGCGCGTCCGAGACTGCGCTGGAGCTGCTGACGGTGGCCGCAGCCGGACCGCTGGACGCGCTTCAGGCCGCGCGCGTCGAGCTGCTGCACGCCCAGATCGCCTTCCACCTCACGCGCGATGTCGGCGTCCCGAGGATGCTGCTGGCAGCCGCGCGGACACTCGCTCCGCTCGACGCTGCGATGTCCCGCGAGACCTACTTGCACGCGCTGGACGCGGCGGTCATCACCGGTGGAGATGTCGTGTTGGACATCGCCCAAGCAGCGCTGACCGCGCCCCCACCTGTTGGCCTCGTCCGTCCGGTGGACCAGCTCCTCGATGGTCTCGCAACGTCCATGACTCGGGGGCACGTGCAGGGAGTACCCGCACTGAGACGCGCTCTCGAGGCATTTCGGGACACGCCGCGCACGGGCTCCCGGCACGTGGAGGACAGCGATCGATGGCTGTGGCTCGCTGCCCGCAACGCAGTGGCGGTCCTGGACGAGGACATCTTGTACGTCTTGGCAAGCCGCAACGTTCAGGGCGCGCGAGAGGCCGGCGCATTGGCGAGCCTCCCAGCCGCGCTGAGCTTCCTATCGATCACGTCGGTCCTGCTCGGCGAGCTCGCGCGAGCCGACGAGCTCGCCGCGGAGGCGGCAACCATCACGCGCGACACCGGCGGTGTGCAGCTGCGGCACGCCCAGGTCATTCTCAGTGCCTGGCGCGGCCACGAAAGCGAGACGACGGAGCTGACCGGGATCATCGCTCGAGACCTCGCCTACCCCGACGAGGGCACGGACGCGTCCCTGGCGCAGTACGCCCTAGCGGTCCTCTATAACGGCCTGGGCGACTACCCGGCTGCGAAGGAAGCCGCTGCGCAAGCGTGCGAGTCGCACGAGATGTCTCTCGGCAGCGCCGGCCTTCCCGAGCTCGTCGAGGCGTGCGCTGGCTCCGGCGACCTCGCGGGCGCGGGCGATGCGCTGAACCGATTCAGCGAGCGGGCTCACGCCACCGGCACGCGCTGGGCACTCGGGCTCGCGGCCCGCTCGCGTGGCCTGGTGAGTTCCGGACCAGATGCCGAGGACCACTACCGCGAGGCGATCGAGCACCTTGACCAATCCCGGATGGTCACATACCTGGCCCGCACCCACCTCACCTACGGCGAGTGGCTGCGCCGCGAAGGCCGCCAGCACGACGCCCGCGAACACCTCAACACAGCTCACGACCTGCTGTCAGACATGGGTGCGGAGGCGTTCGCCGCACGTGCCGCACGCGAGCTGCGTGCGACAGGAAAGCACCCCCGCAAACGGACAGCGCAGCCCACCGACGCCCTCACCCCCCACGAACTGCAGATCGCGCGTCTCGTGGCCACCGGTGCGACTTCACGGGAGGTGGCCGCGCACCTGTTCCTCAGTCCCCGCACCATCGAAGCCCACCTGCGCAACATCTTCAGCAAGCTCGGCATCACGTCGCGTCGCCAACTGAAGGATCTACGTCTCACCTGAGCGGCGCGTTAGTGACCATCGTCGTGCACCAAGTTCCGCGCCGTCGCAGCGCTACGGGTGTTCCGCGCCTTGCGAGAGTGCGCAACCTTTGCGAATCCCAGGGGCCTCGTACGCATACCCCAAGTGCGGATCCATGACGCCTACGGAAAGGTCACAGCATTATCGCGCTTCGACAAACTCCACGTGCCTGCGAACCGTGGGATCGAACTTTCGCAGCCGGAGCCTGTCCGGGTTGTTCCGTCGGCTCTTGCCTGTCACGTAAGAAAAAGGCGACTCGGTCGACCGAAGCACGACCTTGCCGCGAAGCGATGACGAACGGTGAGCCATGTTTCCCTTTCTTGGTTGCTGTTTGCAACCCGTAAAGATCAACTTGAGCAGGCCCACGAATATTCCGCTCGCTCGGCACGCACGCGCCCACAACGATCCGATGCGGCGGACAGGACCTTCGCTCTGTCGAGGATTGCCTGCTCCTGTCGGCGGCCGGGCTGCCTGCCCGCAGACTCCGGCGTCGCGTCGGCGCAACGCCGGAGTCGACGAGCATCCGCGCCCCGCCCAACCGGGCAACTTACGCTCCGGACGCCACACCCCCGTCCCAGCAGCCACCCACCATTGACACGAGCGCAGCTCCGGGCGAGATGCAAGGTGGATAGGCCCGCAGAGCGTTGGAGGCATGCGCAGCGTTGACCAGAACCTCGCGGTGGCAACCCGCCGCCCTCAGTCGGGAGGAGCTTCTGGCCCCGTGTGGTGCAGGGAGCCAGCGCTCGACCGCGAGCACCCCTCTCCAACTGCAATCAGGCCGGGAAACCGAGGGCGGCGAGCTGCGTGGCGGTGCTGGGCATGCTGGAACGTCAGCCGAGGTCCTGCGCGGCTCACTGCTGTGATTGTTGCGACCAGTCGAGGTGCGCCCGCTTGGAGCCGCGCGATCGCGTCTCCCGCGGATTGGCATCGCGGCCCCGGCGCCGCTGACCGGGCTACAAGCTGGTGCGGTTCAGCTTGATGGCGACCTCGTTGCCAAAAGCACCGCCGTGCTGCAGGGCAACACCAAGGAGAATCTCGTTGGACTCTTCACGGTTCCAGTCGCGCTTGAGCTCGCACAACACCGAAATCCAGCTGACCGGGACCGCGCCTGCCTGCACGACTCGGTCGAGGCCTGAGCGATGCGCTTCCGCCGAAGTACCACCGACGCAATCTACGGGCACGTAGATCTCGAAGCCCTCACGCAGGGCGTCAACCACTGGGAACGCGAGGCACACTTCGGTCCACAGAGCGCCGAAAATCAACTTCTTGCGTCCAGTCGCGCGCACCGCCTCGACGAATTCGGTGTCTTCCCAGGCATTGATGACAGTCCGGTCATACGAGGTTACGCCAGGCAGAACCTCGCGCAGCTGAGGAATGGTGTCGGGATTCACGCCATTCTCAACCTGAGCCGTCGACAAGATCACCGGCATGTCGAACGCGACAGCGGTTCTGGCCAGGGCGACCACGTTGTTCACCAACTCGCCCGGGTTTGCGGAGATCGAGGTGTAGACCTGCGGGGGCTGGTAGTCGACGAGCACCAGGGCGGAGTTCTCTGGAGTCAAGAGGTGGTCGGTGACGGGGTCGCGACGATCGGCACTAGACATGGCGAAGCTCCTTGGTTTGTGTGGATCTTCATCATGCCATTACGTGCGTGCGCACGCAATAGTTTCGTCCGGCGATGAGCCGTGTCCTCGTCTGCGGACTGGCATGCAGCCGTTCCTTGTCGACCTTCCCAGAACCGACGCGAGTCCGTAAAGTACTTGCATGCTCACGCACAGTCAGTCGGCGGACTCCCCTCACGGCGAGCGGAGACCCCACGTCGGGAAGCCCTACGTCGGCGCCGCCATCACCGTCCATTTCGACGCCGACCGTTGCCGACACTTCGGCGAATGTGTTCGAGGACTGCCGGAGGTCTTTGACGTCTCGGCGCGCCCCTGGATACAACCAGGCAACGCAGCGGCGGAGACGGTCGCCGAGGTCGTCCGGCGCTGCCCGAGCGGAGCTCTGCAGTACAGGAGCGACTCAGTTGCAGCAGAACATCCCCAGCGCCCTACTACTGTCGAGGTCGGCGACCCTGGGTACCTGCTTCTGAAGGGCGACCTGGAGTGGCGTCTGCCTGACGGGACGACCACGCAAGAGACCAGGCTGAGTCTGTGTGGGTGTGGTCGCAGCGCTAGAAGACCGCATTGCGACGCCTCGTGCGAGCACCAAGAAGGCTGACGCGCTCGTCTCCACGAAGGACCAGCGGCGCTATTGCTGGTAGCCCTCGACAATGTTGGCCGACCTCTTGGTGGAGTTGTTCGGATCCTGATGAGCGGCGCGTCGTGCATCACGTTGCCGGCGCAAGTCCCAGAGGCGATCGAGCTCTACTTCAATCGCTGCGATGCGTGCCCGCTCCTCTTCAGGTGGTTGCGAGGGGTTGCCGGCATCGCGACGAAGTTGGTGCTCTTCTGCTACGAGCTTGGCGATTTGGCTGGTGAGGTCGTCGTCGTGATCTTGGTGGGCCATTGCGAAGAGTTCCTTATCTGTGATGGGAGCGCCCGTCTGCGGGGACGCCTGTTGAGAGCCAGGCCGTCGAGTGGCGAGCTTGGTGGTTCATGGGCGTATCTCGACATGGCCGTCGAGGTGTTTGGCGAAACGCCCCCGGCTCGGAGCGTGTACTGGTGCGTCGTCGCCCCAGGGCCAGGTACCGAAAGTGCCGCGCTCATAGTCGGCGAACGCCGCCATCAGCTCTTCGTCGCTGTTCATCACGAACGGTCCGTACTGCGCCACCGGTTCCCTGATGGCTCGTCCCTGCAGCATCAGCGCCTCGACTGGCAGACCCGCTGCGCTGATGGTGATCGGCCGGCTGGGGTCCACCCGCAGGAATGTGGGCTCCTCGAAGGGACGTCCGTCAATGGCGAAGGGCGCTGAGGTCATGACATAAAGCGTCCTCGTCAGACCGCGACCGCTTGTAACGGCGGGCGGCAGCCTGACGTCGCCGCGAGCCGAGACTGCAACGTGCCAGACAGCAACATCAGCCTTCGGGTGGGCGGCCCAGGATGCGACGGGCGGGTCCGGAGGGGCTGCGCTACCACCTGCCCAGTCCGTCCCGGCGAACTCCCTGACGTGGCCCGCAATGACAGTAATGACGCCGGTACCGGTCCCGGCGTCGGTAGATCCGCGCGGCACTACGGTCCCTGGCGAACGAGTGATTGCCGGCGCGTACCTCACCCGTGGAATGTCCTCCCTCCACAGCATCTTGAACTGCGGTGGGGCGAGCTTTGTTGCAGCCGGGAGATTGAGCCAGAGCTGGAAGAGTTCGAGCCGGTTCGGTCCGGCAGCGTCGAGCAGCGGAAACATTTCAGCGTGCTCGATCCCTCGGGCTGCGGTCAGCCATTGGACGTCGCCATCGCCGTAGCGTGCCGTCGCGCCGAGTGAGTCAGAGTGGTCGACGTAACCGGCACGCAGGTAGGTGACCGTTTCGAACCCACGGTGGGGATGACGAGGAAAGCCGGGGACTGTGTCTCCGTGGTACATGTTCCAGCCGTCGAGGTCAGCGAAGTCCGCGCCGAGCTCACGTCCGTCGAGCTCCGCATCTGGCCCGAGGTTGCTGTTGGCCGCTGGGTAGTTGTCGACATGGTGGTTGCACATGATGAAGGGATCGAAGGTAGGCCACTGGCCCATGAGGGGGCCCTGGTCGAGGATGGCCGTGCCGGGGCGATGGAGCTGCGTCATGAGTCTGACTCGCTTCGGGCGGTGGCATGGCTCGCTGTGACGGCGTCATTGGCGATCTGGCTACGGTTGCCGGCGTAGGTCTCGAGGATGACGGCGCCGACCATGACCAAGGCCGTGAACACGACAGGTTCGGGCAGGAAGGATGTCGCCAGAAGCGCGGTGACGATCAACAGCCGAAGTTCCTTGAAGCCGGCGCTGCGCCGAGGCTCATGCAAGACCCAAACGGTGACGGCGTAGACGGCTGCCGGGACCGCCACCGCAAGTGCAGCGTGCTGGTCAGTCATGGCGGAATGGTGACCGACCCGGTCGATGTTGAGAGCTAGTCCGGCGCCGGTCGCGGCGGCGCTACCGAAGATCAAGTAATGGCCGTACCCCCATCGCGCGGCCCTCAAACCGGGCCTCCTCGAGCCTCTGATGGCTTTCGCCACGTGCACTGCGGGCTGGTCGAAGTACAACCACCACATCGCAAAGACCAGGACTAGCCCGCCCGCAGCGACCCCAGCGAGGTCGGCGAACCCCTCGCCAGCGTCAACTGCAGTCCGCAAACCTGCTGTGGAGGCAACCACGGATTCGCCGAGCACGATGATGGTGAACAGTCCGTAGCGTTCGGCGATGTGTTCGGGATTCCAAGGTGTCGCTTGTGGGCGTTGCGCGATGAACGGGACCGCAAGCTCGCCGACAACGAGCGCCGCGAAGCCGACGTAGAACAGCGTGTGATTGGAAGTGGAGATGAGCGCGAGCCAACCAACCTGCAGAACCGTCAGCGACACGGCGTAGCGCGTTGCTGTCGCCTTACCCTTCATGGTTGTGGTGTCGTGACGCACCCGGAGCCACAGTGAAATCAGTCCGACACGCATGAGGACGTAGCCGATGGTGACCGTCGCGAAGTCTCCGTCGTTGAAAGCCTCCGGAGCACCCGCTGCGAGAACCAGCGAGCCGCCCATCTGGACAAAGATCGCAACTCGGTAGACGGCGTCGTCGGTGTCGAACGCGGATGCGAACCAGGTGAACTCCATCCATGCCCACCAGATGGCGAAGAAGACCAATGGGTACCTGATGAGTGCTTCCACGGTTCGGCCCTCTGCTAGGCCCTCGGCGAGGCCCTCAGCACAGAAAGCGACGGCAACCACAGCGGCCAGGTCGAACAGCAGCTCGAGTGGCGTGGCAGCCCGACGTAACTCTGCTGGGTCCCGTCCGCGCATCGGCTTGGTGCGCAGACCAAGGGGGGCACGCCGACGACTCTGGCCGGACCGAACAGCCGGATCGGCCACATCGCGCGCCGGGTCCGGGCCCAGGATCGGGGGGTCACTCATCACGTGGACGCCGATTCTCGATGTGCCGGACGGGCGCGCAAATCGCTGGGTGACGGGTTGGGGTCGACTAGTGGGCGTGTGCCGTCGACACCTCGGACGCGCGGTGTTGAGGACCGAACGGAAGCAATAGCCACGATCCCCACATTAGTTGCATGCGCACACAACAGCAATGCCTCGGGCTATCCCCCGGGCTCGAGTGCAGGCCGCCGTTGTTGCACCAATCGACCCAGCCGGCGGTGGCGTACTCGACATCTTGGCTATCTGGGATGGCCGGCGTGGCAGAACGTGGTGCGGATGTTTCATCAGGGCGTTGTCGTATGCATCGGCAACTGAGCGATCGAGGGTGGGATGTCTTCGTCGCCGAGGTGCTCGGGATAGGGGATGAAGGTGTACTGCGAGCCCGCGTCCGCGTGGCCGATGAGCTCCCGGAACGACGGGGTTGCCTCGCGACCGCGCTGCCACAACGCCATGCACAGTGGCATCGCGGTCAGTTCGACGGCCTTGGGTCGAGTCGTTATTACACGCACGATCCGCTGGGCGAAGACGTCGAGGACGAAGGCGACGCAATCGAACCCGGTCCGGTGTGGCCGTAGGTGAAGTTCATGACCCAGGTCCGGTTCGGGACGACGGCGGTGAGTCGCGATCCAGGAGGTCGCCGGCACGTTTGCCGTCTCTACCCGAGACGGTGGTCTGGATCCCCTCCGAACCTCGACGCGAACCACCTCAAGCGGTTACGACGTCGCGAGCAAATCGGCGTCGCGCCGTAGCTAGCTCGCGTCAGGCGATGGGATCGCCCATCCACTGACCTCCGACAGTCGCCCACGCCAGAAGCCCAGATCAGACCCGCCGACAGCCATCACATTGGCGTTCTTCAAGTGGATGTACCGCGGAGGGTTGAAGTCGTCATCGTCCGCCTCGTCCTCACTGTCGCGGGTCGACCAGCCACTCCTCTCGGGGAAGTCCCTCAGCATCTTGCCGAGCAACTCGGTGACCGCTTGCCCATCGTTAACTGCCTGACCCTCGTCATCGACGACAGGGATCGACTCGATCGTTGCGCCGCTGGCGTCGAAGAACTCCTCCATCGAAATGAGAGATCCAAAGATCGACTGTCCCTGCACCGTCAGGATGACCGGCATGCCGAGGCTGCCTGCCCTGTTGCATAAGTCCACCAAGTGCTCGAGGAAGAGGTCGCCCCTCAACCGGGACACGTTGTCCGACAGGGAGTACGGCTGGGGACCGGCGTCGTCCTCGTCGTTCGACTTCGAGTCTGCGGGCTGCTCTGGCTCCTGGGGTTCCTCTGTCATGGCTGACCTCTCCCGCTGAGCTCACGCGGCCCAGATCGGTTCTCCGACCGTAGGCGTCCCCACCGACACCGGTGGCGGATCCACGCGACCGGCCGTCGAGCTAGCCACCGCGGGCTTCCGTTGCCCTCAACACGGAGTACGTGCCGCAGGGGGTCACGACCACGAAGCACTCCATGGACCTCAAGTCCTCGGCGGCGACTTTCAGGTCAACCGCGGCATCGCCACGCTCGGTCCCGCGGGCACCTCAGCCGTCTCACCCGATATGACCGAGGAAACTAACGCCGCCAAGCCCGAGTTCGGCAAGAGCATCGCCGCGCCCTCGCGACCCGGTCACGCATAGTGTGCTCGCGCAGATTGGGGCAGTCAGCAGGACACCGTTCACGGCGATAAGGGGATGAGTCAGCATCGTGGCCAGTTGGATGAGATGATGAGTACGTGTCAAATCCCGCGAGTGTCCTGGATCTTTTCTCCGCCGCAGACTTCAAGGCGTGGCGTGGATTCCTAGCCACACATGCCGCCCTGACCCAGCACCTGTCTGAGGCCATGGAGTCCTCGGCGAACCTGAGCCTCGGAGAGTACGAAGTACTCCTCAAGCTTGCGTCCAGCGACGACGGCAGGCTACCCATGGCGACGCTCAACGAGCTGACCCTCCTGACGCTTTCGGCGAGCGGCTTGTCCCGACTCGTCGACAGGCTGCGGCGCAGGGGTCTGCTGACGCGCGAGGCCTGCCTGGAAGGTGATCGGCGCAGCGCGGTCATCGCGATTACCGCCGAGGGCCGCGAGCTGTGGCGTATCGCCGCAGAAGGGCATCAACAACGAGTCAAGGACTGGTTCCTGAATCGGCTGTCGCAGGAGCAGATCGAGCTTCTCGGCGACATTTGGGACCAGGTACTCGCCGAAGACTGAGGCGCGTGTGCAGGGAAAAAGGAGTCGCATGTGCATCGCGGACCCTGCGGCACCTTCGCCCACCGTTCTGGCCGAACCCATGAGCTCTACGAGCACCGCGACCGGTTCATCTTTCGATGCGAGGCACCCCGAGACTCACTGTCATGCGACTCTTGAGTGATCGAGAGAGCGCCATTCCAATGGGCAGGTCTTACCAGCGAAGCTAGTGCTCCAGCCCGGTGGGCCCTCCTAGTCGCGATGCGCAGGTCCCAGCACTACCGAGATCGGCTCGTCCCTCGTCACCGTACGCGATGACGCGCCGGGCGCGTCGGGATGATGTCGGGGGTATGGGGCCGTTTCCCGGCATCCACCGCCGCCTCGACGGCTCGAGGTGAGGACTCTTCCGACCAGGCGGGCTCGATGCTGAGGAGCGACACAGCACCGCCCAGAGCGCACACGATGCCGCAAGCCAACACAGCTCGATCGAAGCCCTGATCAAAAGCGCCAGGGTCCGAGAACGCGGCCGCGTCGATACCTACCAGGCCGGGAAGCACTGCTACCGCGAACAGACCAGCCAACCTCGCCACATCGCTGTTGACCGCGGCTGCGACGCCCACCGACCGTTCCGGAGCGGACGCCAGAGCAGTGGCCGTCAAAGGAGCGACGGTCAATGTGAGCCCCGCACCGAAGAGAGTCACGGCCGGCACCAAGTCGACTACGAAAGACGACCCGGGCCCGATTCGAGTCATCGCCACAAGTCCGAGCCCCGCCACCATCGGCCCAAAGGTCATCGGCAGCCACGGACCGATCCGTTGCGACAGCCGTCCTGCGCGCGCCGAGAACAACAGCATCAAGACCGTCACCGGCAGCAATGCACTTCCGCTCAATGCCGGGGAAAATCCTGCCACCATCTGCAACTGCAGCGGCAGCAGGAACAGCGCTCCACCCATCGCTGCATAGATGATGAACGTGACCACATTCGCCGCCACGAACTGCCTAGATTCGAACAGGGCGGGCGGCACGAGCGGGTGCGCGGCCCTACGGTCCACCCAGAAGAACGCGAACAGAAAGGCCAGGCCCACGGCACCGAGGCTGCCGACGCCGGCCGTCCACCCTCCCGAGATACCGCTGGTCAATGCCACCATCAGGGCCGTCAACGAAGTCACAACCAGCGCCGAACCCCACAAGTCGGGCAGCCCGCTCGACTCCGGGTCCGCCGTCTCCGGTATCCACCGCGCGGAAAAGACGACCACGACAGCCAACGGCACATTCAGCAAGAACGTGACCCGCCAACCAGCATCACCGGACTGCACCAGCAAACCGCCCACCACGGGTCCAACCGCAGCCGCCACCGCGCCCAACCCCGACCACGAGCCGACAGCAGGCTCGCGGTCGCTAGCGATGAACACGGCTTCCAGTATCGCCAGCGAGCCCGGAGCGATGAGCGCAGCAGCCAGACCCTGCAGCGCGCGGGCCGCGATCAGGAACTCAACAGTGGGAGCCGCTGCGCAGGCGGCCGATGCGAACGTGAACAGCACGACCCCGATCAGCAGGACACGACGACGACCGAACCGGTCACCCAAGCTTCCGCCGATGAGAAGGAACGCAGCCAACGCCAGGGTGAAGCTGTTCGAGACCCATTGCAACTGTTCCAAGCTCGCGTCGAGATCCTCGCCGATGCTCGGCAGAGCGACGTTCACGATGGTGCCAGCGAGCTGAGTCAAAGTGCTGGCCAAGACAACCGCGAGCAACACGATCCGTGCTCGGGGCGTCCCTAGGCGCAGCAGCTCGAATGTAGCGGCGCGTTCACTCATGAGCGGGCGACATCTACTCGAAGCGGCTTCTCGCCCGGCGCAACCACAGCCCTGGCCGCCGCTGGATCCGGCCACATCATCGTCCACCGTCCGCTTGCCGTTGTGTGCGCATGCAACTATCTTAACGGTTATGACGCTTATGTCCATGGCTATCTTCGGACGGCACGCGCACGCCAGCGCCGGTGAGCGGCGATGATCATCGCCGGTGGAGCCACCGAGTGCGCCGCCAATCCGGCGGTCCCCCTCGGCTCCACCTGCCGACCGCGCGACCGGGCCTGGGAAGACGCCGCGCGGGTCCGGCGCCATGATCTCGTCGCGAGCTGCGAACGGAATAGCGTGCCTGCTCTGGACTCCACTGTGGTTGGACCCACTGTCGAGAAGCCCCAGTGTCACCAGCCTCGTCCCCATGGCGGCTCGCGTCACAACTTGTCCCCCTCCCGATCCATGGCCGTCCTGCAGGCATCGCGATGACGCAACCGTCCGGGCACGGCCCGGTCACCGTGATCATCAGCTGGGAGGTCGCGGCCGGCCGGGAGCCCGACTTCGAGAGCGTCATTGAACAGATCAGGGCCGATGCTTCACGCCAGGAGGGATTTGAAGGCGTGGCCTTGGTTCGCCCCGACCAGCCTCATCAGGCCTACCACGCGCTGCTGAGGTTCGCCGACGCCACTAGCCTGCACAACTGGCTCAATTCACGCGCACGCGCAGAACTTGTGTATCGGCTCGACGGGATTGCCCGGGAAGCCGACCGACGCGTTACCACCACAGGTCTAGAAACCTGGTTCAGCTTGCCCCACCGCGCCGTCTACCCGCCGCCTCGGTGGAAAATGGCGGTCGTTACCGCAGGTGCGGTCTACTTCCTCGTCCCGATAGTGCAGTACGCCGCCGGGTCTCACATAGCAGATTGGCCTGCGCCCCTCGAGGCCGCAGTGCCGGCCGTCATACTCACCGTGCTCCTCACCTACATCGTGCTTCCAGCGCTGAGCCGGCTGCTCAGGTCCTGGCTCTACGGCGGCAGTGCACAGCAAGCAGTGTCCAGCGAGGGACCACGATGAAGCGTCTGGTCGGGCGACGAGCCGAGCGTGAGGCCATCGATCGTCTACTCCTCGAGACACACTCGGGACGGAGCGGCACCCTCGCTCTGGTGGGAGAGCCTGGGATCGGAAAGACCACGTTGCTGCACCATGCCCATGCGGTGGCCACCTCCTCGGGGTACCGCGTCGAGAGGTCGGCCGGGGCCGAGCCCGAGTCGCAGTTCGCCTTCGGGGCACTGCACCAGCTCTGCAACCCGCTCATGGACCGAATAGCGGCGCTTCCTGAGCCGCAAGAAGCCGCTCTGCGAGTGGCCTTCGGGCTCCAGGTCGGCACAACGCCTGATCGGTTCGTCGTCGGTTTGGCTGTCCTGAATCTGCTTTCCGAGAGCGCAGGTGAGAAGCCGTTGCTGTGCATCATCGACGATGCACATTGGTTGGATCAGGCGTCCGCCCAGGTCATGGCGTTCGTGGCCCGTCGAGTGACTGCCGAACGTCTGGCCGTGCTGCTAGCGCTGCGCGACCCCACCAACGATGGCGACCTGCGCCCCTATGCCGGTCTGCCCGAACTCCGCCTCAAAGGCCTGACTGACAGTGAGGCCCGCACGCTCTTGGCCGACGCCGTCGCCACACCACTCGAGGGCGGCGTGCGGGAGCGAATCATCGCCGAGGCGCACGGCAACCCGCTCGCGCTGCTTGACCTGCCCCGTTGCGCCCCGCAGATCGGATTGGCTGGCGGATTCGAGCTACCAGAAGATGTCGACGTGCCGCGGCGCATCGAGGACAGCTTCCGACAGCGCTCCAAGAACCTGCCGGCAGAAACGCAGCTTCTAGTGCTCCTTGCCGCCGCGGAGCCGACCGGCGACGCGGCCACGCTGCGGCGCGCAGCCAAAGTGCTG
The DNA here is from genome assembly GCA_964021995.1 of Nocardioides furvisabuli. Taxonomy (GTDB): domain Bacteria; phylum Actinomycetota; class Actinomycetes; order Propionibacteriales; family Nocardioidaceae; genus Nocardioides; species Nocardioides furvisabuli_A. The sequence goes on from CAXHZJ010000024.1 coordinate 31,401, forward strand.
GCAATCGAAACGCAGGCAGCCGCACCCGCGGAGGCAGCCCGGCTGCTCAAGATCGACAATGTGGTGCGATTCAGGCACCCCTTGGTGCGCTCGGCGGTGTACCAGGCTGCAACCCCCTCGGACCGGCGACGCGTGCACGGCGCGCTGGCCACAGCCACCGACCCTCAATCTCATCCTGACCACCGCGCCTGGCATCGCGCGCGGGCAGTGCTGGGCACGGATGAAGGTGCCGCCGCAGAACTCGAGCGCTCGGCAGACCGGGCGCGCGCTCGGTGTGGCCTGGCTGCCGCAGCCGCGTTCTTGCACCAGGCATCCGAACTCACGCCGGATCCCGCTCGCCGTGCCAGCCGGGCACTTGAGGCTGCGCAGGCAAAGCACGCAGCCGGCGCGTCCAACGCCGCGTTGAGCCTGTTGAAGCTCGCCGAAGCGGGACCCTTGACCGCTTTGCAAAACGCCCGCCTCCAGCTGCTACGAGCTCGGGTCGTACTTCAGTCAACGGGGGGCCCCGAGGTACTCGAAATGCTCCTCGGTGCCGCTGAGGCGTTCTCGCCGATGGACGCTGCATCAGCACGCCAGGCCTACCTGCATGCGATGGAAGCGGCGATCACCATCGGAGGCAACGTCGTGCGCAAAGTCGCTGACGCCGCGCTGGGCGCTCCGGCACCGATAGGGCCCCCGACCCCCGCCGACTTGTTGCTTGATGGCTTAGCCGCAACACACACGCTGGGCTACGAAGTCGGCGTGCCTGCTCTGCGAAAGGCGCTTGAGGCATTCCGTAGCGAGGCGTCCGCGAGCACCGCCAGCGACAGCGACAGGTGGCTGCTTCTGGCCAGCCGCACCGCCGCAACCCTATTTGAGGACGAACTGTTATATGCCCTGACGGACCGCCATGTGCGACTTGCTCGTCGTACCTGCGCACTAGCCGAGCTCCCTGGCGCACTCACGATGCAGTCCGTCACGCATGCGTTGATCGGGGAGTTCGCTCGCGCCGCAGAGTTGGCGTCTGAGGGCACCGCCATTGCACACGCGATCGGCACTGTCCCCCTGCCGCACGCCGAACTGGTCCTTGCCGGTTGGCGCGGCGACGAGGCCGGGGCATTCGCCATCGAGGCGGCTCGCACCCAGGGACTGGGCGAACAGCTCGACGACACCGTGGTCTCGGTGTCCAATTACGCCTCAGCGGTGCTGCAGAACGCTAGGCGCAACTACGGCCCCGCGCTCACCGCGGCTGCACGAGCTTACGAGACCGACGAACTCACCTACAGCAACGTGACCTTGCCCGAGATTGTCGAGGCGGCCTCGAGGGCTTCCGACCCGGTTCGGGCAAGGGCGGCCGTCGAGGAGCTTGAGATGCTGGCGCGCGCCGCCGGTACGCCGTGGGCACTTGGGCTAGCCGCGCGTTCCAGGGCTCTGATCACTGATGGACCCGATGCTGAGCAGTACTACCTCAACGCACTTGACCTGCTCAAGCGTCAGCGCATGCTCTCCTACTCCGCTCGAACCCACTTGGTGTTCGGCGAGTGGCTGCGTCGCGAGGGACGCCGCCACGAGGCTCGCGACCAGCTACGCACAGCTCATCAACTGCTCACGGACATGGGCGCGGAAGCCTTCGCCAAACGCGCCGCCCGCGAACTACTCGCTACTGGCGAGCATCCACGCGAGCGCACCACTCAACCACTTGACGCCCTCACCACTCATGAGCTGCAGATCGCTCGCCTCGTGGCTACTGGGGCGACGTCACAAGAGGTCGCTTCTGAGCTCTTCCTCAGCCGCCGCACGATCGAGGCTCACCTGCGCAACATCTTTCGAAAGCTGGACATCACCTCCAGGCGGCAGCTCCGCGAGTTCCAGCTGCCTGAGATCGATGAGACCGCAGCACCCCCTGCGCGTCGGATCATCCGTAGTCATGACCGACGCAAAGACGTGGTGTCCTGAGCAAGAGCAGGTGGTTCGCAATGCCGTCTCTGGCAAAACCCTCTACCGGCCCAAGACATCCACTGAGTCGACGTGTTCCTACGCGGTTCGATGGGGGGACGCGCCCCACGGACATAACCGAGCGCGGAGGGACGCGGACAACGGGCTTGCTTTCTCCGACCGGACGATGGTGGCGGACGCGTCTCGTCTCGAGTGGATCGTGGTCTTCACGGAGACGAGTGCGGCCTCCTGACGCCACAGCGCGTGCTCAATGGATGGAAGCAGGCAGCGGCCTCCAGACGGGATCAGGGAAGGTTCCCCTTGTCCGTCACGGAACTGGCGTCCGCAGCCCTGTGATCCAGCTCGTCAGGAAGGTTGAATCGGCGTCGGTCGGAAACCGGGACTAGATCGAGATATCGCTCCGGGTCCGAAGCGATGACCTTGCGGACATAAGGGCAGAACGGGAGCACAGCGAGACCGCGCCGACGGACGTCCTCGAGAGCTTCGGCAACCAGCAAGCGAGCCATTCCGCGGCCACTGAAGGCGGGATCAGTCTCGGTATGAATGAAGGCGATCCTGTTCGGGCGCAACTTGTATTGCGCGAATCCGGCGAGCCTCCCGCCGTCGTGTACCTCGTAGCGGTTCTGATCGGGATTATCGTGCACGACGCTCACGGGGCGGCTCCTTGTTGAGGCGGACTTCGGTGTTCGGGGGTGTCGGTTGCGCGGACCTCGTGGCGGCTGGCAATAGAGAGCCGATTGAACGCGTTCATGGTGACAACGACCCAGATGAGCGCGGACATCTGCTCGCGAGTCAGGTGCGCGGCGGCCTGGGCATATCCAGTTTCCCGATCACCGGCGTCGGGCAGTGTGGTCAGCGACTCCGCGAGGGTCAACGCGGCCCGTTCATCGTCGGTGAACAGCGTCGTGTCACGCCACGCGGGCAACACGGCCAGCCGCTGGGTGCTTTCGCCGTTAGCGAGGGCATCACGGACATGGATGTGTAGGCAGTAGGCGCAGCCGTTTATCTGCGAGACTCTGATGTTGACCAGCTCGACCAAGATTCGGTCGAACCCAGCTTCGGCTGCCGCGGCTCGGACGGAGCGTGCGACCTCGAGCTGGGCTCGATAGATCTGCGGGTGCCGCTTGTCTACGCGGACTCGTCGTTGTGGGCCCCGTTCTTCAAAGGGCTGAGGGTTAGGAGCGCTCACCTCTGGTGCGCAAGCCCAAGGTCGATGAGGAGCAGGGACTCGAGCGGCTTTCGCGAGCGGGGGGCATGTTCGCGGGCGGCGAGCGGTTCCGGTAGCCGCGCGTCGCCGTCATAGCGACCGACGGCCACCACCACGACGGGCGCCAGATCTGGGCCGAGGTCGAATTCGCGGCGAGCGGCGTTGGCGTCGAACCCGCCCATCTGATGGACTGAGAGTCCATCCGCTTGTGCCTGAACGGTCAGGTCGGCCACAGCCTGCCCGGTGTCGTACAGCGCCCAGGCACGCTGCCGGCCAGCCTCGTCGGTCGTCTGCGCGGCGACAAGAATTAGAGCGCTTGCGGCGCTCGCCCAGCTGAAGTTCCCCGGCGCGAGAAGGTCGAGAAGTCGGGCGAAGGAAACGTCGTTGCGGCGTGTAGGCAGGAACCGCCAAGGCTGTGTGTTGCTTGCCGATGGCGCCCATCGCGCAGCCTCAAGGAGGGCACACAGTGCATCGTCGTCGAGCTCGTACTGGCGGTCGAAGCCACGCGGGCTCCAACGTTCGACCAGCAGAGGATGGATGGGCACTGAGGTCACGGCCGTCTTGCAGGTCGAGGGGCTACTCGTCATCGGTCGACTTTCTCAGCGGTGGTGGACATTCGGCGGCTTCACGGCTCACAGCTTCGGCGTCGGGCACCGGCGGCTGGTGCCGGATTCAGACTGACGGGAATATTCGTGCCCCGCGCCTGTGACAATCACCTAGGTCGTGCAGTCGGACCACGAAGAACGTGGCGTGGCCGGCAGGCATCATCTGTTCGAAGCGCTGGGTCCAAAAATCTGGTCCCACTCCCCTAGCTTGCCGTGGTGACACACGTGCTCACGCCCAGTGCAGGATGGACGTTCTGCTCCGCGGTGCACCTCCTCCATGGGCACGCGTGTGTCCGATGGCGCATGCGGGCGGCGGTCAGGAGCCGATGGTGGCGTGCATCTCCCACACCAGGATTTCGGCCGGTTCGGTAGCAGTGACCTGCTGACCGCCGGTCGCGGTGAATCGGACGGCGTCGCCGACCGCGAGCGCGCCGGCGCCTTCCAGGTTGATCGCGCCGCGGGGCACGAACAGGTGCAGGTAGGGCGCCTCCGGCAGCTCGATGCTCTGCCCGGGCTGAAGACGCGCGGCGTGCAGTGCGGCGTACTTGTTGGAAATCCGAATCGCCGAAGCCCCGTCGTGCTTGTCCATCCCCGAAGCGACCGGCACCAAACCGCCGGACATAAGCTCACCGTCGATCTCGAGTTGCTCGTAGCCGGGCTTGATGTCGGACTCGTCCGGGACCACCCACATCTGGACGAAGTGGACCGGGTCGGTGTGCGTGGCGCCCTGCAATGTCCACGAGTCATTCTTCTCTGAGTGCATGATGCCGCGACCGGCGCTCATCCGCTGCGCAAGGCCCGGATAGATGATCCCGTTGTGCCCGGTGGAGTCCTGGTGGACGAGCGAGCCGTCGAGGACCCAGGTGACGATCTCCATGTCTCGGTGCGGGTGCGTGTCGAAACCCGTGCCGGCGTCGACGACGTCGTCGTTGTTGACCAGCAGCAGCCCGTGGTGGGTGTTGGCCTTGTCGTAGTGGTCGCCGAAGGAGAATGAGTGCTTGGAGTCCAACCACCCGAACTGGCTCTTGTAGCGGTCCTCGGCGCGGCGGATATCAACGGAGGGATCGATCCTTGCGGCAGTCATGGCTGTCCTCAGGGCTGAGACGTGGGGATGTAGGACGAGATGGTGGAACTGGTGAAACTGAGGGGCTAGGCGTTCGGCTGGGGCCGGCCGTCCGCCACCGCGGAGGCCGGCCCGTTCCCGGGCGATTGCGGCTCAGACGTTCTTGATCATCGATACCTCGAACTCGAGGACGATCTTGTCGCTGACCAGCACGCCGCCGGTTTCCAATGCGGCGTTCCACGTGATGCCGTAGTCCTTGCGATTGATCGTCACGGCCCCCTCGAAGCCCGCGCGGAGGTTGCCGAACGGATCGGTGGCGAGACCTTCGAATTCGAACGGGACAGTCAGGGGCCGAGAGACGCCCTTGATCGTCAGGTCTCCGGTGAGCTCCAGACCGGTCGGGCCGGTCTGGGTTACACCGGTGGAGGCGAAGGTGATGTCGGGGTGCTCGTCCATCGCGAGGAAATCGTTGCTGCGCAGGTGGCCGTCGCGTTGGTCGTTGCGGGTATCGATGCTGGCAGCCTTGATCGACAGAGTCGCGACGGACTTCGCGAAGTCGTGGGCATCGACGACGACGCTGCCCTCGAAGTCATTGAACGAGCCGCGAACCTTCGTCACCATTGCGTGGCGGGCAACGAAGCCGATGCGGGTGTGCGATGGGTCAATGGTCCAGGTCCCCGCGAGGTCGGACAGCGTTGCGGGGGCGGGCTGGATGGTGGTCATAGATCCTCCTGAGGGCTTGGGTGTCATGTGATTGATGGGTGGACCAATGGGGTGAAGCGTTCAACACGACTGAAGGTCGAGACTCGCCGCCAGCCGAAGGAAGTCCGATGCCGTCGGTCCGTCAGAGACGGATGCCGAACGGCCCGAGCTTCCCGTAGTCGAGCCGAAGCGCCTCAGCCATGGTGAAGACGTGGGACTTGAGGAAGACGTCGGCACCGCCCAGGCGGGTGACCCAGCGCGGCTCGAGGTAATCCGAAGCCTGGGTGGCGACCGCGTCCAGGTAGGCGTCGAAGATTGCCCAAGGGTTGCTTGCGTCGTTGGTCGCATAGATCTGTTCGAAGTCGACGTTTGACAGCTCGTACTCAGTTCGCTTGCGCAGGTCGGTGATGTACTCCTGCTGAACGCGGACGTCGTCGCGGGTGCCGAGTCGGGTGAGGTGGCCGCCGACGTAGGTTTTGAACGGGAAGTCGAGTGCCTTCTCGTGCGCGGTGATCCACCCCGGGATGTCGTGTGAGACGGCAAGGTAGGCGAATGGAACCCAGCCCGGGAAGATGACATCGACCAGCATCAGCACACGCTGCTTGGGCGCGTACACGAAAAGGTTGCCCGGCGCGTGGTTCGGTCCCTTGTACTCCAGGTTCAAACGCTCACCGCCCACGTTGAGCGCCATCTTCTTCTCGAATGTGTTCTTCTTCTTCGGGATTGGCCGGTTCTTGTCGCCTGCCTGGCGAAGCAGGTGCATGACGTCCACGTGGCTGTAGAAGGTCGCCTTGTCGAACAAGGTCATGGCTCCGACGTGGTCGGCGTGCGCGTGCGAGTAGACAGCGTGCCGCACGGGCTGCCGAGTGACCTCCTTGATGGCACGCAGGATGTTGTTGCCCAGGGTCGGCGGGGCGTCTACCGCAACGACGCCATCCTTGGTGACCAAGAACATCATCTGGTAGACGCCGTCGGTGATGGAGTACAGATCCTCACCTAGTTCCTGAACGAGGTAGCCCTTCGGCGGGATAGATGGTCCAACCGCATTGGGCGGCACGGGGGCGGTATCGGTCTTGAGACCGATCGCTGCTGCTGGCGACATCCGAGGGACCCCAAAGAGGGCAGGTGTCATTGCTACGCCTGTTGCGCCGATCAGGCGCCGGCGGCTCAAGCCGGTGTTTGCGCTCATTGACTCGATGTTCATCTTTCGACTTCTCCATATCGTTGAGTTCGTAGAGGTGGCGCGCAGGGCAGGTCACCCCGCCCCCTGCCTTCGTGAGTCATCGACGGGGCCGGCGCCGATGTTGCGGCCAGCGACTCGGGTCGTCCTCCAAGTTGGCCCGGTCCCAGGCGGCAAGATCCGCGGCGGCGTGATACGTGGAATGCAAAAAGTTCTGCAGATCTCGTTCGGGATTCCTAGCCTCGGCCACCGCTTCGTACGGCAGTAGAAATTGCTTGTAGTCCGTGCTGTAGTACGCACCGTCCGGTCCGACCGGGTAGTCGGCGAAGCCGTCAGGCTCGGGGTAGGCGTACGCGTAGAAAGCACCTTCATCGCCCCCACCTGGCCAGAACCCGGCGCTACTGAGTTCCCTCGAATAGCCCTCGACCATCACCCAGTCCCCGCAGTTCGGCGCGCCGCCGGGGTGCGCGGGCGCCTCACGCCCGGAGAAGCGGGTGCAAGCGAGGTCCATGGCTCCCCAGAAGAAGTGGACGGGGCTCACCTTCCCGACGAAATGGGAGCGAAACTCGCCCATGGCGCGGTCGGCATGCACCAGCTGGCGCCAAAAGAGTCGGGCCGCTTCCGGGTCGTAGCTGGCGTGCTGGTAGTCCTGGTCGAACGGGACCGCCGGGTCGATTTCGTTCGGTCGGGTGTCGATCGTCGCTTCGATGCCTAGCCCGCGGAGGGCGGTCATGGTCTCGTGGTAGAACTCAGCGACGGGGCGCGAGGACAGCGGCACCAGTCGTTCGCCGCCATCGCTTGTACGTAACCGCAGCTGGTGTCCTACGAAGTCGAGCTCGAGGTCGAACAGCCCACCACGATGCGGGATCCCGCCCGTGGTGAGCCCGCGGGGGCTGACGTAGAGCGTCACTTGCCACCAATGATTGAGTAGCGGCGCCTGCGATAGCCGGATCTTGCCGACGATCTGGGACCACATGTGCAGGGTGTCGCGCGTGTCGGTCCAGTCGTCGACCCGAAGTCGCGGCCACGCCTGCTGTACGGCGATGTTCGTGGTCATCTGCTGTCCTCTTCGTCCGCGTCTACCGGTGTTCGGGGTTCGGTTGGTCGGGGGCACATCCGGCGTCCCACTCGCTGCGGCGGTTGCCGTACGCAGGGATGCCGCCTGCGGATCGCAACATCGCGGCGAGGTGCATCAGGTTGTAGGTCATGAAGGTGGTGTTACGGTTGGTGAAGTCGTTCTCCGGACCTCCCGATCCCGGATCCAGGTAGGACGGCCCGGGGCCGGCGGCGCCGATCCAGCCTGCGTCGGCTTGAGGCGGGATCGTGAAGCCGAGATGCTGGAGGCTGTAGAGCACGTTCATCGCGCAGTGCTTGATGCCGTCCTCGTTGCCCGTGATCAGGCATCCGCCGGCACGGCCGTAGTAGGCGTACTGACCGGCCTCGTTCAGCAGGCTGGAGTTTCCGTACAGCCGCTCGATCACCTTCTTCATCACCGAGCTGTTGTCCCCCAGCCAGATCGGCCCGGCGAGCACAAGGATGTCCGCTGCCATCACCTTCTCGAAGATCACGGGCCAGTCATCCGCCTCTTCGCCGTGCTCGGTCATGTCCGGCCACAGCCCGATCGCGATGTCGTGATCAAGCGCCCGAACGACATCGACGGCGACGCCGTGCTCTTCCATGATGTGGCTGCTGAGACGAATGAGCCCGTCGGTGTTGCTTGGCTCTGGTGACCGCTTCAGCGTCGCATTGATGAAGACAGCGCTCAGGCTGTCGAACCGCGGCTGCGCAGCAGCCGCACTCACTTGTGAGGTCGTCATGTCTGCCTAGTCCCTAACCTTGGGCTGCGGCGCGTTGAACAGCACGTCGACGTAGTCGTGGTGGCTGCGCAACCAGCCGATGATGAAGGGGCAGATCACCAGCGCCTTCAGTTGGCGATCGCGGATGTCCTCGAGGGCAGCACGCGCGAGGGCGCTCCCCACGCCCCGGCCCTCGAAGGACGAGTCGACCTCGGTGTGGGTCAGGACCACCAGCTCCGGGGTCTCTTGGTAGTCGACGAAGCCAGCTACGGTCGATTGATTGTCCAGGGCTTCGTAGCGCCGCCGCTGAGGGTTGTTAGTGACAGTGACCTGAGTCGACATGGGTGGTGAGCCTTCACTTCAAAGGTGAGCGGAAAGTTTGAACTGGCGCCGCAGGGAGGCGCTAGGGCGTTCCCAGGAAACCCGCCCCCTGGTCGTATTACTGCCGGCCGATCGGGGTCGTTGCCAGCGACCTACTCGCCGACTGAACCCAGCCTGCTTGCTCGAAGGCTTTCCGCGCGTCGGTAACAACCACCCACACCACTGTTCTTACGTAGGCCGACAGCCACAGCTACGTAGGCGAACAGTCACAGACCCGAACGTCGATCCTCTTGCTGGAACTCTGTCGTGCCGTTCTCGTTGCATAGCATCGACCGACGCCAGGTCCCCGGCAGGCGCCGTTGCCCATCTTGGTGCAGACGCTTAACGGCCCCGGACTGCTTCACAGCGGACTACGGCGCCGTGCTCCGCGGCGCCGTTCGACGTGCAGCATCGGTACAGCGCTTCCGTCCCACACGGCCACGCGCTGTGCACACCGCGAAAGCAAACCGGTTGGTGATCTCACCCGCCCCGGCGTATGCCGAAACCGGCCATGCCCGCCGCCGTCCTCCGCTCCCGCTGGACCCGCCCGGTTACCGCTACGGCCTGATGGGTGACCGCCGCGACCGCCGCGAGGGCCGCGAAGGCCGCATCATCCAGCCACAGAGCCAATACTTGCTGTGAGGTCGGTGCCAATCCTGTTCTCGCGGTCGTCACCGAGCCGGACGTGGTCCGCGCGGCGGCGGGCGGGTACGTCGTGCGCGCTCGAGACTGCCGTGGGGCAGCTTGAACACCGCCTCGAGCTCGCGGGTGCGTGCCTGTCCGGGCTCGGTGCGTCCGGCCTCCCACGCCCGGACAGTGGCGAAGCCGACTCCGAGCCGGTCGGCGAGGTCGCGTTGGGTGAGGCCCGACCACTGCCGCACGTCCGAGACGACGCGGCTGAACTCGTCACTGCGCCACGACCGCGGATCGAGCTTGGGGGAGGTCTGGTACGAGACGGCGAGGGCGACTTCCTGCGGTCGCACCCCGTAGTGCCGTGCGATTGCCCGGATGCAACTCAGCGACGGCATGCTCGCTCCTGATTCCCATTTGGCGAGCGTGTGCCGGTTGCACCCGATCAGGCGTGCTGCAGCCGACTTGGTCAACCCCACGCGACGGCGCCACCGCTCGAGCGAGCTGCGTGGCACGGGAGTGCGTGCCGGTACTACGGCAGGCTGCGCGAGCAAGACCCGAAGTGTTCCCTGCTCGATCCCGATGAGCCGGGCCAGACGCGGCAGCAGCCCGGCCGGCATCCTCGCTCCACCGCGCTCCCAGTTGTAGATCGTGTGAGCCGGCACGTCCAGGTCCTGCGCGATCACTCGGACCGGGACCGCGTAGGAGGTGCGAACGCGACGCAGACCTGTAGCCCTCAGCGTGTCGTCCGGGCTGGCGGGTGTACGCCGTCCGTCGAAGAACTCGACGATCTCCCGACGCGAGACGCCGTAGTAGTCGGATATTCGGTTGATGGCCTCGGGGCCCGGGATACGGACCCCACGCTCCCACCGTGCCAAGGTGTTCGGATGGATCCCGAGCACGGGCGCGACGTGCGCGAGCGATTCGGAGCGAGCGATGCGCAGGCTGCGCAGCCGTCCGGCTTCGAGGTCGTCGGTAGCGTGCGCATCGCGGCGCAGCAACCCGTCGTCGATCTCGGCCAGCATCACGGACATCACAAGGCCACCTCGACCGGGGCCGTCGACGTGATGGCGAGCGCGGCGGCCGCGGATGGGGTACTGAGGCGCCTGTCACCGTCGCCTGTTGCGGCCAACAAGCGACCGCCCACACACCTGTTCATTCGGAGCGTTCGAGCAGCCGGGCTAGCGCCGCGCCAGGACGGAAGCACTGCGTCCGTCAACGAGCCGATGTACGCGTACTTCCCCGGTCCGGTGTCGATGCCCTGAAGGCCCAGCGGGGGCGTAAACTCGGTCCGCCGTTGGCCACCGCTGGCGGCATCGGCGGCCGGAACCGCTGCAGCAAGACCCAGGACGGACGCCACGGCGACCCCGGCTGTGGACACGTGTCTGGACCTCATGGTTCCTCTTCCAGGTCCTTGGCCGGCCTTGACCGGATCCGGGACGCTCATGCTCGGTCGGGCGGTCGGACGGGTCCCGGCCGTCGGTCTGTTCACCCTCGTGCAAGCCGGAACTCGCCGGCACCTGGGAAGACACCGACATCGGGACGTCGTCCTCGGCGCTCGGTGCCTCCGGCAACGATGACGCCCGGCGCGCGTGCATCGCGTCGGTAGCGATCACCTAGGCGAGACCGGGCGCCCGGATGGGTGCGGGGAGCGGCCGGTGATGCGCGTCGACCGTGCGGACTGGCTGACGGCCCCGACGGCGTGAGCCTGGCGTCATCCACGCACAGAGCCGACACCCGCTCACCCGCCCCAGCGTTCGCCTGTGCCGCGCCTTGGCCGCCCTCGTCGCTGTCGTAGCCTGCCGGCGGCTCATTGGCGAGCCGCCGCAGGCGCCTCGCTTCCCGCGCTGTGATCGTTCCACCGCACCACTCGACGCTCTCGCCCAGGGTCAGGTCCTCGCGCTCGGTCAACTCCCGTAGTGCCTCACCGGCTCGCCTCTCGGTCTCGGTCACCGCCGCGTCGCGCTCACCGATCGCGACTATGACCCGCTTGGCCAGGTCGATCACCCGACGCTCCCGCTCGTCCCTCTCCCGCCGCCGCCTCGTGGCCATGTCGCGCGCCGTACGCCTCGCCTGCTGCCTGATCGTCTGCTGACTCACGTGGCCCTGAAGGGCGCACGCGACCGGGCCGCGGTCCTGGACTGGCGCCTGGACGCCTCTGGGCTGCGCAACGCGGGCGCCGGCCCGCTCCCGTGGATGCCCGGGATCCCGGCACGTCTGGCCGAGGACGGGATCCGCGTCCTGCGACACGCGCAACGACGTCGCCGTGCTCCGTCCACCCGGCCGTGCGCCCATCCTTTTGCGGTCATGACCACGACGACCAGGCAGACGCAGCGACCGACGACGCCCCGATCGCGGCAGCCACCAGCACCGTGGTGAAGAACCTCCACCACTCACCGCCCAGCGAACCGGGTCGGTGACCGCCGGGTCAGCCGGTGGCTTCGTCGTCGAACCGTGCCCGGGCCTGCTCGATCTCGCCCAGGTGGTCGTCACTCCACTGCAGGATGGCGTCGATCGGGTCGCGCAGGCTCTTGCCCAGTGTGGTGATGCGGTACTCGATCGCGACGGGGCGGTCACTGATTACGATGCGCTCGACGATTCCGCTCCTCTCGAGACGACGCAGAGTCGCGGTCAACGACTTCTGGGTCACAGGGATGAGGCGCCGCAGCTGATTGAACCTGCGCGGCCTCTCGCAGAGCTCCTCGAGGACGAGGACCGACCACTTGTCCAAGACCTGGCCAAGCACCTCGCGGTGCGCGGCGGTGATGTCGAGGCGCTCCGCGGTTTCGACCATGACACTTAGTCTAGTTGAAGTGCCCTGCGTGCACCAGGTATCAATGGGATACCCCCCAACCGCGAAGGAGCATCTCATGAGCACTCGTCTCATCAGTCCGAAGGACATGCTGGAGCAGACCCCGTACCACCACGTCGCCGTCGCGACCGGCACCACCCACGTCCACGTCGCTGGGCAGGTGGGTCAGCGCGGCAACGAGCCGGTCGCCGTCGACGACCTCGAGGCGCAGGTCGCCCAGGCGCTGCGCAACACCGCCATCGGCCTGGCCGGCGCCGGAGCGAGCTTCTCCGACGTGGTCCGCCTGACCTTCTATGTCACCCAGTGGAGTCCCGACAAGATCGAGACCTTCATGGCCGGAGTCCAGTCTGTCGCTGAGGAGATCGGACTTCCTGTACCCATGCCCCCTGCGTCCCTCATCGGCGTCGACGTGCTCTTCGAGCCCGACGTGCTCGTCGAGGTCGAGGCGACCGCGGTGCTGCCCTGACGAAGAGAACCGGCGCCCCTCACTCCGCGCCCGCCTCGGTCACAGCTGCGGGGTAGACGAAGTCCTTACCGGGCAACAGGTCCTCGATGCCCCGCATCGCGTCACCCCACAGCGGTGCCGCGTAGGCCGAGGCCGATGGGACGCCGACGGCCGAGCCGCCCACGACGGCGCCCTGGAGCAGGGAAGGGGCGCCGTCGGCACCCACACATGCGATCATAACCGCCGTGGCCGAGGCCCTCGTTGTTGCCGGCCTTGCCGGCCCCCGGCGTGCCGAGCGCGGCGACCGAGGCGAACCCGCCGTCGTCTAGCTGTGATGCCCAGGCACGTTGGTCGAGAACCTGCGACGACACGGTCTGAGTCCGTG
>CAXHZJ010000025.1:0-25665 GCA_964021995.1 Nocardioides furvisabuli
CTGGATCAGAGTCTGGCCAGACACCGATCCTGAGGGAAGTTTCCTAGTAGCCGCGAACCGTGCGTCCGCTCATGCCGATGAGCGAGCATGGGCATCAAGATGCTTGCAGTAGTGGGTTACGCAAAGTACCTTGCATTGCATGCCAAGTGAAACATCCGGGACTGAGCGAGAAAGCCTGATGCTCAAGGGCGTGCTGGACCTGTGCGTGCTCGCCATTCTGAGTAACAAGCCAACTCATGCCTACGGTTTGGTCGAGGCGTTGAGGGCCCGCGATTTTGACCAGACCAGCTACGGGACGATCTACCCGCTCGTCACCAGACTCAAGAGGCTCGAACTGGTCTCGCAACACTCCGAGCCAGGGGAGAACGGACCCGCCCGCAACGTGCTGACCATTACCGCCGAGGGCCGTTCAGCCCTCCAAGACCTGCTGCCCGTATGGCGTGACGTTCAACAGCGGGTTTCACGAGTACTAGACGAAGTGACGACCAGCGAGGAACCCAGCCATGTCTGACACCCCCCGACCGCCAAGCGGCGAGAATCCCGCTGACCCTTTCCACACTCGCCACCGCGAGGCCGTCGCCACCTACGTTGATGAAGTCGAGAGGGCCTGGAATAGATACGGCCTCCCATCGCGAACCCGCCGCCGGCTCGCCCACGAGCTGGAGGACAGCCTCCACGCCGCCCTCACAGATGGGGCCAAGCTGGAGGAGGTCCTCACTGTCGATGCCAACGTGCTCGCCGCCGAAATCGCCTCCGCTGAGGGCATCTCACCGGTCGCTCCGCACTCCGGTGACCAACCCAACCTCCGCGGACTCGTCGCATGGGCGCTGGGGGCCGCAACCGCAATGGCGGCCTTCATCTGGTTCTTCGCCATAAACGCCATCGCCTCTCTCGTCTACTACGACGAATCCACCACAAGCTCTCTCGTTGTCTCGCTGACCCTCGTGTACGGGGTCTGCTGCGCCCTCACACTTGGTGCGGCAGCGTTCGGCATGGCCCACTACCTCCGCGATGTCGAGAACACGCGCGGAACTGTCGCACTCGCCACCACCGCGATGGCCCTCACCGGCGGCGTTGGAGTGGCTGCGTGCGTCGGAATCGGGAGACTCACCAACTACAGCAGCGCACCAGCTGTCATTCTCATCTACATCCTGGTCGTAGGAACACTGATGGTGGCAGGCATCGCCGCCGCCTGGCGTAGGCGTCCTCCTCAGACCAACCCGACTCGACCCGCGTCCGGGCCGGGCCCCAGGCCCGCGACTACACGGAACCCCCTAGCCCGGTAACCGCACGTCCCGACCATCCGGATCTGCCGCGATCCGCGCGGTCGTCCCGCTCAACGATCGGCCACTGGTGCCGCACGATCACGGCGCTCGGGGACGGCGGCCTGGAGTGGGTCGTGATCACGTGGGACCGGCTGGAGAAGGTCGCGGACCACGCCTGGGACGTGATCATCGCCGACGAGGCCCACGCCCTGCGGCGCACGACGACGAAGCGGTGGAGGCTCTGGGCGCGGATCTCGGGGCACGGACGGCCGCACGACGCGGCGCCGTTCGTCATCGCGACCACCGCGACGCCCGGGCACACGCCGCTCGAGCTGCCCTACCTCGCACCCGCGTACGCGCAGGTGCTGGGCGAGCCGATGCGGGAGTGGACCTCGGCGACCCGTCCGGGGGAGGTCTTCGCCGCCGCCCTCGAGCGCCACGGCGTCGGGGTGGACCGGGGTCGGTACGGCGCCGCGTGGACCACCGACCCGGCCCGCCGCGCCGCTGACCTCAAGCTCGTGCGCGGCTGGCTCGACGAGGAGCGGCCCGCGGCGATGCTGCACCGCGCCGCACCGTGGGGGCCGGTGCCGATCTCGGGCATGCCCGTCGCGCTCACGCCCGCGGAGCGGGCGGCGTACGAGGCCGAGTGGGGAGAGTTCTGTCGCGAGATGGACGTCGCCCGGCGCGGCCGCGACACCGCGAGGGGCCGGGCCGCGCTGCTGCGCTTCCGGCAGAAGGCCGGGCTCATCCGCGTCGACTCGACGGTCGCCTGGATCGCCCAGCAGGTCGAGGCCGAACGACAGGTGGCGTGCTCGGTGGAGTTCGTCGCGACCGCGGCCGACCCGATCGCCGACCGGCTGCGCGACTCGGGCATCGAGGTCGCCACCATCTATGGCCGCGACCGGTTCGACCCGGAGGCCGAGCGGCTCCGGTTCCAGACCGGGGAGGCGAAGGTCTGCGTCTTCACCACCGTCGCCTCGATCAGCCTGCACGCCGGCGAGACGCTCGCCGACGGCCGCCGCGCGAGCACCGAGCCGCGGGTCGGGGTCTTCCACCAGGCGCGTTTCTCCGGCATCGCCGGACGGCAGGTGACCGGGCGTACGCACCGGGACCACCAGGTCTCGCCGTGGCACATCGCCTATGCCGAGGGCACCGTCGAGGAGCGGGTCGGCCAGGTGATGGTGGAGCGGATCGCGGCGGCCTCCGACACCGTCGGCGGCGACACCACCGGCCTCGCCGACCTCGCCCGGCTCCTCGGGGCCGACTGGCTGCCGGTCACGGCCCTGACCGACGACGGCGGCTGACCCACCGCGGCCGACGCGGGCGCCGGACACTCACCCCAGCAGCGCGAGGTCGCGCCGGACGTAGCGCAGGTGCGCCCACTCCTCCTCGAGGATCACGCGGACGCAGTCGCCGACGGTGGGGCTCCAGTCGGAGCCCCACGGGTCGCTGCGCTCCTCGGCGAGCAGCTCGGGCGTCACCGTGGCCAGGAAGTCGGTCACCATCCGCTGCCGCTCGGCGCGCACGGCCAGCACCTCCTCGAAGGGCGGCGGGTCGGCGCGGAAGATCGAGGTGTCGAAGCCCATCTCGGCGGCACCGGTGAAGATCTGGCCGATCTCGTGGAACGGCTGCTCGATCCGCAGGATGCCGCCACGGAGCCAGGTGTCGGTCGCCAGGACGAGGTGTCGCAGCGTCTGGGCCAGCGACCACTCGTCGTCGACGTGGGCGTCGACCAGCTCGGGTGGGGTGTCTGCCACGGTCGAGGCCCAGGCCGCCTGCACGGCGACCCACCCCGCACGCAGGCCCTCGGGCTCCTGCGCCTTCTGCAGCGCGCGGCCGGGGAACCGGCGGTCGAGCTCGGCGTCGACGAGGGGCACCACGTCGACACCGTTGACGACCAGGCGGCCCATGAACAGGTCGTGGCTGTCGATGTCGAGCCCGTCGACGTCGACGCTGCGCATGGTCACGCCGCTCAGGTCGGAGTAGCGCATCGTCGCGCCCTTGAAGCTCGTGCCGACGAAGGTCGCGCCCTCGAAGTCACCCGTCGTGGAGTCGTCGGTCATGGCCCCATGGTGGCCGTCGCCGGGGACAGTGCGCCAGATCGCCCGGCGGCTCCTCGGGCACCGCGTCCACCAGCTGCGGCAGCAGCCACGGGGCGATCCAGCCCTGGACGCCCGACGGCGTCAGGTGCAGCCCGTCCGAGCGCAGCCGGTGGCCGCCGACGTCCCAGGCGAAGCGACCGTCGGGGGAGATGCGCTCGCCGAGCTCGACGACCCGGACGTGCGGGTGGTCTCGCGCGACGTCGCGCAGCAGCCCGTTCCACGCGGTCACGCGCGGCGGCTCGTCCTCGGGGTAGAGGCTCCCGTCGAGCTGCTCCCAGCGCCGGTTGTACGGCTCGGTGGCGAGCAGGACGTGCGCTCCGCCCGCTCCTGCGATGCGGATCGCGAGCTCGAGCTCGGCGCGCAGGTGCGCGTCGAAGGCGGGTTCGCCGACGTGCGTCCATCGCCCGTCGAGCACGCGGTCCATGGTCTCCCACCGACCGACCAGGATGAACGCGACGTCCGGGTCGTCCCGGGCGACGGCCGCCTGCCAGATCCGGGGCCAGTCCCGGCACGCCGGCATGAGGGGCGAGTGCGCCTCGCCCGCATAGCGGAACGGTGCGGTGCGGCTGATGCCGCACCCCATCAGCGTCCGGTCCCGCACGTCGAGCTCGGGATGGGCGGGCAGGTAGTTGACGAGCGTCCACGCCACGGAGTCGCCGAACACGTCGACGACGACCGGCTGCCCGGGCCGTCGGTGGTGCAGCCGGGGCGCCGGCTGGCGGCGGTTCGTCGCCCGCTCGTTCACCCGGCCCCCGGCGACGCCGGCCCCGCCGCCGCTCCGCTCGGGCGAGCCGGCCAGGAAGCGGTCCACCGCGTCGGACACCGACGACTCCTCCGCCACCGCGGGCGACGGCGGCACGGCCGTCATCGCCACCACTGCCGCTGCCCCGGTCGCCACCGCGATCCCCGCTCCGGTCGCGGCGAAGGCCGGTCGGCGCGGGCGTACGCGCAGCTGGACCGGGCGCTCGACGAGCACGTAGGAGAGGCTGGCGATGCCGAGGGTCAGCAGGCAGCGCACCGCGAAGAGGGACAGGCCCTCGAGGCCCGTCCGGTCGGCGTTCGCGGCGATGAACACCGGCCAGTGCCAGAGGTAGACGCCGTAGGAGATCCGCCCGAGCTGCGGCAGCGGGGGCAGCGACAGCAGGCGGGCCGACCAGCCCGTCGGGACCAGCGCGACGTGGGCGATCACCACCGCCACGCAGAGGGCCACCGCCGCCATCCCGCCGCGGTAGAGCACCTCGTCGGTGCCCGACAGGTGGGTCGCGGCCCACGCGAGGCCCGCGGTGGCCAGGGCCGCCGCCGCGCCCAGGCCGGTGCGCCGCCACCCGGCGCGTACGGGCTCCGGCGGTCGCATCGCGAGCAGGCCCGCGAGCGCCGCCCCGAGCAGGATGGCGGCGCCGCGTGTGTCGGTCCCGTAATAGGCCCGGCCCACCTCGCCCGCCCCGCACGCCGCCGCGGTCGACGCGGCGGCTCCGACGCAGCAGAGGACGACGAGGGCTCGGAGCCGGGCCCGCGTGCACGTGCGGGCCGTGGCCCGGCGGTGCAGCACCGCGCCCAGCACGAGCGGCCACACCAGGTAGAACTGCTCCTCGATCCCGAGCGACCAGGTGTGCTCCAGCGGGGACGGCGCAGCGGTGTCGGAGAAGTAGTCGCCGCCGCGGACGATCATCCGCCAGTTGGCGACGTGGAGCAGCGCGGCGATGCCGTCGCCCCTCAGCAGCCGGACCTCCTCCGGGGGCAGCAGGGCCCGCGCGCCGATCGCGACGGCCGTGACGACCAGGAGCAGGGCCGGCAGCAGTCGGCGCGCGCGACGACCCCAGAACGCAACCAGGTCGATGCGTCCGCCCGTGCGCGTCCACTCGGCCAGCAGGAGGGCGGTGATGAGGTAGCCGGACAGCACGAAGAAGGCGTCCACGCCGAGGAAGCCGCCGCTCGCCCACGACAGCCCGCCGTGGAAGGCGAGCACGCCCGCCACGGCCACACCGCGGATGCCGTCCAGCGCGCGGACGCGCCCCGTCGTGGAGCGTCGAGCGTCGAGCAGTCCGTCGTGGGACATGATCGCCCTCCCGGGAGCCGTGCCGTCAGTGCCGGTCCACGGTGGCGCCCGGGCGTGGCCCGTCGCATGGGTCGCGAGTCCCGACGGCCCCGGGAGGACGCGCACCCCGGTCCCGCCCCCGGTTTGCCTCGACCGGACGGGCGAGACATGGTGGAGGGGACACATTCCCCAACGGAGAGGAGAGCCCGTGCTCGCTCTCACCGAGAACGTGACCGAGATCGTCAAGAAGCTCGCCGAGGAGGTGCCGGAGATCTCGGCGCTCCGCATCGCCACCGAGGCCGACGGGGAGTCCCTCTCCGTCAGCCCCGCCGACCACGGCGAGGCCGACGACCAGGTGATCCAGCAGGACGGGGCGACGGTCTACGTCGACGGCCCGGCCTCAAAGCTCCTGGCCGACAAGGTGCTGGACGGAGGTGTGGACGAGGAGGGCAACATCCAGTTCGCGCTGGGCCAGCAGCCCTCGCCCACGGCCTGATCCACGGCCTGACCCACGGCCTGGACGACGGCGACGGAGCCCCGGTCCCCTCTGGGGGACCGGGGCTCCGACCGTCACCGGCCCGGGTCGTCCAGCACCTCGCGCCACGAGTGCCGCGGCTCGAAGCCGACCAGCTCGCGCGCCTTGTCGATGGCGTAGAAGGTCTCGTCGCGTCCCATCTCGCGCCGCACCTCGACGCCGTCGTAGAACCGCTCGAGGACCTCGGACGTCGTCGCGGCGACCGACATGTCGGCGTTGGCGACGTTGAAGACCTCGTAGCCCAGGCCGTCGGTCTCCAGGCAGCGCTGCACCATCCGGCCGAGGTCGCGCACGTCGATGTAGGCGAAGATGTTGCGCCGCCGCAGCCCCGGGTCCTCGAGGAAGTCGGGGAACAGCTCGGCGTACTCGTGCGGCTCGATGACGTTGTTGATCCGTAGTCCGTAGACGTCGGCGCCGGTGCGTGCCTGGAAGGAGCGCGCCGTCACCTCGTTGGCCACCTTGGACATGGCGTAGGAGTCCTCGGGCACCGTGGGGTGCTCCTCGTCGACGGGCACGTAGAGCGGCTTGCGCTCGCCCTGCGCGAAGCACACGCCGTACGTCGTCTCCGACGAGGCGAAGACCACCTTGCGGATCCCGAGCCGGGTCGCGGCCTCGAGCACGTGGTAGGTGCTGAGCACGTTGGTGGCGTACGTCCCCGAGTCGGCGGTGCGCAGGATGGCCGGCACAGCGGCGAAGTGAACGACGGCGTCGTACGACGGCATCGTGGCCAGGTCGAGCTCGTCGAAGGTCGCCAGCCCGGCGAGCGCGGAGTAGACCTGGCCCGCGTCGGTGAGGTCGACCTGCAGGTCGTGGACGTCGGGGTGGTCGAGGGGCGCGAGGTCGGCGTTGGTGACCTGGTGGCCCTGCTCGGCGAGGTGGGGGGCCACGTGTCGGCCGGCCTTGCCACTGCCGCCGGTGAAGAAGATGCGCATGGGGACCTTCCTACCGGAGAACCGGTGGGAGAGGTCTGGTCCACCACTGGCGGCCTCTGACTTCAACCCGCTAGAGTCAGCGCGTGGCTACCCCCGGGCTGCTCCTCGGCCGGCACGCCGAGCAGGAGCGGGTGCGTGCCCTGCTCGGCCATGCGCGCAACGGTCGTGGCGGCGCCCTGCTCGTGAGCGGCGAGCCCGGCATCGGGAAGACGGCGCTGCTCGACGCCACGACCTCCGCCCCGCCCGGGATGCGCCTGCTGCGGGTCGACGGGTTCGAGGCCGAGTCGATGATCCCGTTCGCCGGGGTCCAGCGGCTCGCGATCCCGTTGCGCGGCTTCCTGTCCGAGCTGCCGGAGAGCCACCGCCACGCGATGCGCGTGGCGGCCGGGGTCGCTCAGGGCGAGCCGCCCGACCGGTTCCTCGTCGGGCTGGGCGTGCTCGGCCTCCTCGGCGCGGCCGGAGAGGTCGAGCCAGTGGTGTGCGTCATCGACGACGCCCACCTGCTCGATCCCGAGTCGCTCGACGTCCTCGGGCTGGTGGCGCGCCGGCTGGAGGCCGAGTCGGTCGCGCTGGTCCTGGCTGCCCGCGACACCGCGCAGGTCGCGGCCCAGCTGGCGGGTGTGCCGGGCCTGCCGCTCACCGGCCTCGAGCCCGAGTGGGCCCTGCGCCTGCTGTCCACGTCGCTGCCCGAGCCGATGGACCCGGCCGCCGCCGCGCAGGTCATCACCGCCACCGGTGGAAACCCCCTGGCACTGGTGGACCTGGCGAGCGAGCTCAGCGTGCGGCGGTTGACCGAGATGAGCCTGTCGGACGAGCCGTTGCCGATCGGTCACCACCTCGAGGCCCACTACCTGAGGCGGATCCGCCACCTCGCCGCGGACCTGCAGACCTGGCTGCTGATCGCGGCCGCGGACTCGACGGGCAACCTCGACCTGGTCCGGGCGGCCGGGCAGGCGTGGGGGCTCCCGGCGGATCCCGTCGAGGAGGCCGAGGCGGAGGACCTCGTCGAGCTCGGGCCGCCGATCAGGTTCCGGCACCCGCTCGTGCGCTCGGCGGCCTACAACGCCGTCCAGGGTTCCCAACGCCGCCGCGCCCACCACGTCCTCTCGGTGGCGGCGGAGGAGCTCGGGCTGGTCGAGGTGGCGGCCTGGCACGCAGCCAGGGCGACCCTGGGCACCGACGCGGACGTGGCCGACCGGCTCGAGCGGGTGGCCGACGCGGCCGGCCGGCGCGGTGGGCTCGCCTCACGCGCGCGGGTGCTGGCCGAGGCATCGAGACTCACGCCTCCGGGTCGGGTGAAGTACGCCCGGCTGGTCGCCGCCGCGGAGGCGGCGCTCGCCTCGGGTGCCGCCCAGCTCGCGAAGACCTACCTCGACGACGTGGACGAGGACGCGCTCGACGCGGTGTCGCGCGGGCGGCTGCTCTGGACCCGCGCGAGCATCTCGCTCTTCACCGCCGACCCCGCGCTGATGGACGCGGGCGCCACCATGCTCTCGGCCGCCGAGTGCTTCCACGGCCACGACACGGCCCTGGAGCAGGAGGCGCTGGTCAAGGCGTTCGAGTACACGCTTCCCGCGGAGCGCCTCGCCCGGGGCCTGACCCTGTCGGAGCTCGGCGCCCGGCTGCGCAAGGGCGCCGACCTCGTGGAGGGGACGGCGAGCACCGTCCTGCGCGGCCTTAGCGCGCACCTGCTGCTCCCGTACGACGACGCCGTCCCGGTGATGCGCACGGCAATGGACGCCATCCTCGGCCTCGACGCCACCGCGCTGCTGCGCTACGGCGCCACCAGCGTGGCCATGACGGTCGCGCTGTGGGACGCCGAGGGAGGCCGCGAGTGCCTCCAGCGCATGGCGGCAGCGGCCCGGGACGCCGGCGCCCTGCAGCTGCTGGACACCACCCTGTGGACCATGTCGATGACCGAGCTCGCGAGTGACTCGCCACGCAGCGCGCACGAGTGCATCGCGCAGGTCCGCGAGCTGCGCCGAGCCATCGGCTACGACGCGGAGCACGTCATCAACGTCGCGCTGCTGGCGTGGACCGACGCCCCCCGCGAGCAGGTCGAGGCGATCGCCGAGGGCGCCGGTTCGATGGGCTTCGGCGGGGTGCACTCGGCCGGCGAGGCGGCGCTGGCGGTCCGCGACCTGGCGGAGGCCGACTACGAGCGGGCCTACCGACGGCTCGAGCCGCTGGTGGCCGACCCCTTCCTGCACGTCACGCCGCTTCAGCTGCCCGACTTCGTGGAGGCGGCGTGCCGCAGCGGGCACGCCGACCAGGCGCTGCCGCACGTGCGCCACCTCGAGGCGCTGGCCGACGCCAACGGCTCGCCCTGGACGCTCGGTGTGGCCCACCGCTCGCGCGCGCTCGTCGAGGACGACGCCGAGCCGCACCACCGCGCAGCGGTCGAGGTGCTGGCGTCGGGCAACCTGCCCACCGAGCTGGCCCGGGCGCACCTGCTGTACGGCGAGTGGCTCCGGCGGGCGAGGCGTCGCAGCGACGCACGGGAGCAGCTCCACGCGGCTCTCGACCTGTTCGAGCGCGGGCAGGCACCCGCCTTCGTGAACCGGACGCGTGCGGAGCTCAGCGCCGCCGGCGACCAAGCCGCTCCGACCGTCGCCGGCCACGCCCTCGACCTCACGTCCCAGCAGCTCACCGTCGCGCGCCTGGCAGCCGCGGGCCACACCAACGCCGAGATCGGCGCGACGATGTTCCTCAGCCCCAACACCGTCGACTACCACCTGCGCCACGTGTTCCACAAGCTCGGCATCTCCTCGCGGCGGCAGCTCGCCGAGCGTCTCGACCGGTCGGACTGACGGCGGCTGGGGCGGGGGAGGTCGCGACGCGGACTACGCGTCGTACGTGGTCCGCACGGGGTCGCGCTGCACCACGCTCGGTGGCATCCCGACACCACCGGAACCGACCCCAGGAGGCCCCATGCCCTACGTGACCGCCGACGACGGCGCCCGCATCTTCTACAAGGACTGGGGTGTCGACGGCACCCCGGTCGTCCTCAGTCACGGCTGGCCGCTCAACGCCGATGCCTGGGAGGCCACGGCCCTCTTCCTCGCCGCGCACGGGCACCGCGCGATCGCCCACGACCGTCGCGGCCACGGACGGTCCAGCCAGACGTGGGACGGCAACGAGATGGACACCTACGCCGACGACCTGGCGTGCCTGCTCGACGCACTCGACCTGTCCGCGGTGACCCTCGTCGGTCACTCCACGGGAGGTGGCGAGGTGGTGCACTACGTCGGACGGCACGGGACGGCCCGCGTGGCCCGGCTCGTGCTGGTGTCCGCCGTGCCACCGCTGATGCTGCGCACCGCCGACAACCCCGAGGGCCTGCCCATCCAGGTGTTCGACGACATCCGGGCGGGGGAGGCCGCCAACCGATCGCAGCTCTACCGCGACCTCGCCGACGGGCCGTTCTTCGGGCACAACCGCAACCACGACGTGGCCCAGGGCTTCCGTGACGCCTTCTGGCTGCAGAGCATGGCCTGCGGGCACCGGGCGGCGTACGAGTGCATCGCGGCGTTCAGTGCGACCGACTTCCGACCCGACCTCGAGAAGGTCGACGTGCCCACGCTCGTCATCCACGGCGACGATGACCAGATCGTGCCGTTCGAGGTCGGCGGCAAGAGGTCCGCCTCGATGGTCGACGGGGCCGAGCTGAAGGTCTACGCGGGCAGCGGTCACGCGCTGCCCGACACCGACCGCGACCGCCTCCACGCCGACCTGCTCGCCTTCATCGACTCCTGAGAGGAAGACACCATGACGGACACGACACCCGAGACGATCGTGCTGGTGCACGGTCTCTGGATGACCCCGCGCAGCTGGGAGCACTGGGTCACCCACTACGAGTCACAGGGGCACACGGTGCTCACGCCGGGCTACCCCGGCTTCGAGATCGAGGTCGAGGCGCTGCGCGAGAACCCGCACGTGATCGCGGACCTCACCGTCCCCGAGACCGTGGACCACCTCGCCGCCGTGGTGGAGGGGGTGGGCTCCCCGCCGATCATCATCGGCCACTCGTTCGGTGGGACGCTCACCCAGCTGCTCCTGGCCCGCGGCCTCGGGTCGGCCGGGGTGGTCATCGACTCCGCCCCGACCGAGGGCGTCCGGGTGAACCCGATCTCGCAGGCGAGGTCCTTGTTCCCCGCCCTCAAGAACCCGGCCAACCGGCGCAAGGCCGTCGGCTTCACCCGCGAGGAGTTCCACTACGCCTTCACCAACACCCTGTCGCGGGAGGAGTCGGACGCGGTGTGGGAGCGGTATGCCATCGCAGCGCCCGGGCACTGGGTCTTCGAGTACGGGCTGTTCGCCAACTTCAAGCCCGGACACCAGGACACCTGGGTCGACTACTCCGCCGACCGTGCTCCGCTGCTGTTCATCGCCGGCTCGGAGGATCACATCATGCCGCCGTCGGTGAACCGGTCGAACGCCAAGCACTACGCGAAGTCGCCGGCCGTGACCGAGTTCTTCGAGTTCGAGGGCCGCGACCACTGGACGTGTGCTGCGCCCGGGTGGGAGGCCGTCGCCGACCACGCCCTGGCCTGGGCACGTGAGCACAGCCGCACCGCACGGCGGGCCGTGGAGTCCTGACGGGGCGATCGCGACCCGACGGGTCGACCAGGCTGGTGCAGCCCGGTCGGCCCGTCGGCGTTCGGGCCACGGCTCGGTCGGCCGCGAACTACAGTGGCGAGGTGTCGATGAAACTCCTGGGGGCGCTCGCCCTGCGCGACAACCGGCCGGTGGGCACCTACTGCCCGATCGAGCGCACACTGGAGGTGCTGAGCACCCGGTCGGCCATGCTGGTCCTGCGTGAGGCGTTCTACGGAGCCTCCCGCTTCGAGGAGTTCGCGTCGCGTGCGGATCTGACCGACGCGACCACGTCGGCGCGGCTGCGTGACCTCGTCCGGGCCGGGATCCTGGAGAAGCGGCCCTACCGGGAGCCGGGCCAGCGGGGGCGGCACGAGTACGTCCTGACGCCGGCGGGGGAGGACCTCATGCCGGCGCTGTTCGCGCTGCTGCAGTGGGCCAACCGCCACGACCCGCCGCCGTACCCGCCGGGCCTCACCCACGACGGGTGCGGGAGCCCGGTGACGATCGAGGCGCGCTGTGAGGCGGGACACGTCGTCACCAGCGACGAGGTCGCGGTCCGGGCCGCGGGACCGTTCGGCCTCGTCGACCCGGTGCCGTCGGGCTGAGTCGGTCGGAGGGTGCGCGCGAAGAGCCGACCGCCCGAGCGGCCGGCCCTGCGGGGCGTGCGTCAGCGGGCGGCCTCGAGGATGAGCCTCGTGACGGCCGCGGGGTGGCTCATCATCACCACGTGGGAGCTGTCGATCTCCACGACCTCGCTCCCCGCCCGCTCGGCCATCGCGCGCTCGGCCTCGGGCGGGATGATGCGGTCCTCGGTGGCGACGACGTACCAGCTCGGGATCTCCTCCCAGGCCGGCGGGCCCGACTCCGTGAGGAGCGCCGCCAGCGCCCCGGGCCGCTGCGTCGCCGCCATGAACCGGGCGGTCCGGGCCGGCAGGTCCTGGGCGAACAGCTCGCCGAACCATGCCGGGTCGATGTAGGCGTCCGCGTTCTCGGTCTGGCCGGGGATCGGGCGGACCACGAGGTGGTCGGTCACCGTCGCCTTGCCGCCGCCGAGGTAGTTGGCCTCCGCCACGCTCTCGCCCTCGGCGGGGGCGTACGCCGCCACGTAGACGAGGGAGCGGACCGCCGGGTTGCCGGTGGCCGCGTTGGTGATCACCGCACCGCCGTAGGAGTGGCCGACCAGCACGACCGGGCCCTCGACGGTGGTCAGGAAGGCTCGTAGGTACTCCCCGTCGCTGATGGGGTCGCGCAGCGGGTTGGAGAAGGCGATGACCGGGTAGCCCCGGTCCATCAGCCGGCTGGCCACGGCCTCCCAGCCGCTGGAGTCGGCGAACGCGCCGTGCACGAGCACGACGGTCGGCTTCTCGCCGCCCGCTGGGTGCTGGCGCTTGGCCTCGTGCACGGATGCGGCCACCTTGCCCGGCGGGGCGCCGGCGGTGGCGGTGACGAGCAACGTCCCCACCAGTGTCAGGGCCAGCAGGACGGCCGACAGCGGACGGGTCAGGAATCTGTGCCTCATCGGGGGCTCCTCGGGTTGGGGGTCCACCGATCGTCGACCGGCACCCACGTGTGCGGACCACGTGCGGCGCGTAGTCGCCCCGGACGGGCTCGCGCACTCCGGACCTTCACCCCTCGGACAGGGTGCGGTTGTCCTCCGCCCGCCGCAGCAGCACCCGGCGCTCGCCGGCGTTGCGGGTGAGGGCGGCCGCCTCGGCGAAGGCCGAGGCGGCCTCGGCGTGGCGCCCGGCCCGCTCGAGCAGGTCGGCGCGCACGCTGGGCAGGAGCGGCGAGGCGCCGAGCAGGGAGGCGTCGACCGCGTCGAGCACGGCGAGCCCGGCGCCGGGACCGTGGGCGCGGCCGTGGGCGACGGCGCGGTTGACCTCGACGACCGGTCCGGGCGCGGCCTGCGCCAGGACGTCGTACAACGCGGCGATGCGCGCCCAGTCGGTGTCCTCGGCGTGCGGGGCGCGCGCGTGCTCCGCGGCGATGCACGCCTGGAGGTAGTAGCGGCCGACCGGTCGTCCGGTGGCGGCGAGGCGGGACGCGGCACGCAGCACCGCGAGGCCGCGCCGGATCATCAGCTCATCCCACAGGGACCGGTCCTGCGCCTCCAGCAGGACGGGGGTGCCGTCGGGGGACAGGCGCGCCGCGGTGCGCGAGCCCTGGAGCTCCAGCAGCGCCTGCAGGCCGAGCACCTCGGGCTCGTCGGGGGCGAGGTCGGCGAGCATGCGGGCCAGCCGGGTCGCCTCGGCGGTGAGGTCGGGGCGCATCCAGTGCTCGCCCGCGGTGGCGGTGTAACCCTCGTTGAAGATGAGGTAGAGCACGGCCAGCACGTCGTCGAGGCGCGCCGTCCGCTTCTCGCCCGTCGGCAGCTCGAGCTCGGCCCGCTCGGCCGTCAGGGTCTTCTTGGCCCGGGAGATGCGCTGGCCCATCGTGGCCTCGGAGGTGAGGAACGCGCGAGCGATCTCGGCCGTGGTGAGCCCGCCGACCAGGCGCAGCGTGAGGGCCGCGCGCGACTCCGGGCTCAGCGAGGGGTGGCACGAGAGGAAGACGAGGCGAAGCACGTCGTCCTCGATGTGGTCGACCTGGTCGTCGAGGTCGGGCACCTGCGCCTCCTCGCCGCGCTCGAGGTCGTGCTCGAGCTCGGCCACCTTGCGCCGCAGGGTGTCGGCGCGCCGGAAGTCGTCGATGCCGCGACGCTTCGCCGTCGTCATCAGCCAGGCAGACGGGTTGTCCGGGATGCCGGACACGGGCCACTGCTCCAGCGCGGCCACGAGCGCGTCCTGGGCGAGGTCCTCGGCGAGGTCGACGTCGCGGGTCATCCGGGTGAGGGCGCCGACGAGGCGGGCCGACTCGGCCCGCCACGTGGCGATCACGACCCCCGTGGGCCTCGAGAGGTCGTCGTACGTCGTCCCGTCCGGCACCGTCCCAGCCTAGTGAGCCGGTGCGCGGGTCGAGGTCAGTCGCCGGGCGCCTCCGGACCCTCGGACACCTGGCGCAGCGTGGAGACCACGGTGGCCTCCGGCCAGTGCTTCGCGTGCAGCTCGGCGAAGAGCCGCTGGTCGGCCACGGCCTCCTCGAGGCTGGGGTACTCCATCAGCGACCAGCCGCCGACGACCTCCTTGCCCTCGGCGTAGGGCCCGTCGACGCGGGTGACCTGGCCCTGGCGGACCACGAAGTTGACGGCGTCCTCGGTGCCGAAGAGGCCGCCGCCGTCGAGGAACGAGCCGTTGGCGGCGCGCTCCCCGATGAAGACGTCCATCGCGTCGAACAGCGACTGCGGCGGCATGCCGATGTTCTCCTCCATCCTGACGAATCCCATGAATCGCGGCATTGTTCGTTCCTCCTGTGGTGCGGTGGGTGTGTTCTCGCACGTACGTCGAACGGGCGCGGCGCACCTCGACATCGATGTCGCACACTTCTCCGACGTCTTTTCCCGACATCCTTCTCCGGGCGGGGCCGCGCTTGCCACCCCCGCGCACCATGGACGCATGAAGCCCCTTGCTCCCGCACTGGCCGGACTGGTGGCCGTGCTGACCGCGGCCTGCTCGGGCGACACCGCCGCCTCCGGCTCGCTCGGCCCGGCGACGGGGGAGGGCGACGACGGCTGGCCATTCGCCGTCGAGGAGGTCGACCGGCTCGACGAGCCCTGGGCCATGGCGTTCCTGCCCGACACCGGCGACCTGCTGATCACCGAGCGCAGCGGCACGCTCCACCTGCGCGACGCGGACAGCGGCGAGCGGACCGAGGTCGGCGGCGTGCCGGAGGTGGTCGACGCCGGCCAGGGCGGGCTGGGTGACGTCCTCCCCGCGCCGTCGTACGCGGAGGACGGGATGGTCTACCTGAGCTGGGTCGAGGCCGGCGACGGCGGGACCGGCGCGGTCGTCGGCCGTGCCGAGCTCGACACCAGCGGGCCGCGGCTCGACGACCTCGAGGTGCTCTGGCGCCAGACGCCGAAGGTGGACGGAGACGGGCACTTCAGCCACCGGCTCGCCTTCTCGCCGGACGGCGAGCACCTCTTCGTCTCCTCCGGCGACCGACAGCTCGGGGCCCCGGACCAGGACACCACCAACACGCTCGGCACGATCGTCCGCCTCACGCCCGACGGTGAGCCGGCTCCCGGCAACCCGCTCGCCGACAGGGGCGGGGTCAGCGCCGAGATCTGGACCTGGGGACACCGCAACCCGCTCGGGCTCGAGGTCGCCCCCGACGGCACGCTCTGGTCGTCGGAGATGGGTCCCGAGGGTGGCGACGAGCTCAACGTCATCGAGGCCGGCTCCAACTACGGCTGGCCGGAGGTGTCCGACGGCAGCGACTACGGCGGCGGGGAGATCCCCGACCACGCCGAGGGCGACGGCTTCACCGCTCCCGCACGGTCGTGGAACCCGAGCATCTCGCCCGGCAGCCTGATGATCTACGACGGCGAGATGTTCGAGGACTGGCGCGGTGACGCCTTCCTCGGCGCGCTGTCCGGTGAGGCGCTGGTGCGCGTCGACCTCGACGGCCGGACCGCGGGAGACACCGAGGTCTTCGACATGGGCGCGCGGATCCGCGCAGTCGAGGAGGGCCCGGACGGAGCGATCTGGGTGCTCGAGGACGAGGGCGCGGGTCGGCTGCTGCGGCTGACGCCGGCGGGGTAGCCGCCCGGCCGCCGGTCGTGCGGGCCGTCGCCGGCCGTCGTCGTACGGATCGTCGCCGGTCGACGTCGCCATCCGTCGGAGAACTGCGGCCGGACGACAGGCGGGCAGGCCGTGGACCTGTCGTGCGGCCGCAGTTCTCCCCGCGCGCTCCGGTCGTCGGGTCTGGGCCGTCGTCGGCCGTCGTCGTACGGATCGTCGTCGTCGTCGTCGTCGTCGCCGGCCGTCGGAAGAACTGCGGCGGGACGACAGGTGGGCGGGGCATGGACCGGTCGCGCGGCCGCAGTTCTCCGCGCGCGGCGGCCGCTGGGTGAGGCGAGTCGCGGCGGGGCACCGACGCTAGGGTCGGCGTCACCAGATCTTCGGGGGAGACCGGGATGGACGCCGTGCAGGTGGTGCTGCTGGCCGTCATGCTGCCGATCGCGGCGGCATCGCTGCTGCAGTACGTCGTGACGCGGCTGGGCGGGACCGACGGGTTGGGGCCCAATCGGCTCGTCGGCATCAGGACGAGGGCCACGCTCGCGTCCGACGAGGCCTGGCGCGCAGGCCACGAGGCAGCCCAGCCCTGGCTGCTCGCGGCGGCCGTCCTCGGCCTCGCGGTCGGGGTGCCGCTGGCGTTCTGGCGCGTCGTGGCGGGCCCTGACCTCCCGCTCGGTGCAACGGCCGTGTGTGCCGTGGCAGCCGCGGCCGTCCTGGCGTGCTTCGGCACGGGCATCGTTCGCGCCCAGCACGCGGCACGCCGGTGGTCCTGAACCCCGGGAGCGGGGTCAGGGCCGCCGTGGTCGCCGGGCGTCGCCCGGCAGGCCGAACTCGGTGCGCACGCCGGGGCTGTACGCCACGTGGTCGGGTGGACGCGAGGCCAGGTCGGGCAGCCCGACCGACCTCATCAGCTCGTCGTCGAGGTCGAGGACCTCGGCGTCGCGCACCGGCCACGGCTCGTGGCGGTTGGGCACGTGGAGGGTGCGGCCCCACCAGCGGGTGTGCAGCCCCCAGCGCCCGCTGAGGAAGTGGTCGAGCTCCGTGGGTTGGCGCGCCGCCCCGACGCGTACGACGACGTGGCTGGAGGCGCGCGGTCCGGGTGCACGCAGGCGGGCGTCGTAGGTGTGGACGTCTCCCTCGCGGCGGTGACGCATCCGTGCCCACCGGTAGGGGAGGCCCAGGGCGGCGCGGGCCCCCGCCACCACGGCCGCCCGGTCGGTGTCGAGGCTCAGGAAGACGATCCCTCGCCGGCCGGTGGCGTCGACGGAGTAGAGCCGCACGTTGGTCTCGAGGAACGTCCCGAGCCACGGCACCGCGGGCCCGTGACCGAAGCCGGCGCCGACCATGCGGAACGGGATCAGGCCGACGTAGGTCCGGCCGTCGAGCACGTCGGGCCGCACCCCGGGCGGCATGCGGTCCGCCACCTCGTCCGGGTCGACCGCCCAGTGCACGAACGTCACGTCGCACCAGCGCTGGCTCATCACGACGGTCCGCGTCATCGCCGGCGCGTCCGGCGACACGGGCTCCACGGCGGGGGCGTCCACGGCTCCAGCCTAGGCACCCGGGCGATGCGTCCGGGTTGTCCACAGATCGCAGGACCGCCGTTTCCCGGCGGTGCGGCCCGGGCACCTGACACCCAGGCGCACCACGGCGCCGAGGGGGAGGAGACGCACATGTACGGAGACACCGCGGCCATCCGGAGGCTGGCCAGCCGGATGGCCGAGCAGGGCAGCGAGATCCGGCGCGACGCCGACCGACTGGTCAGCGCGTCGGACCAGGTGCTGTGGGAGGGCCGGGCCGCCCGGGCGATGCGCGAGCGGATGGCCGAGCGCGCCGTCGCCCTGCGTCGTACGGCAGACGAGCACGACGACGCCGCACGGGCCCTGCGCCACCACGCCGACGAGGTCGACCGGCTCCAGGACCTCATCCGGGAGATCGCCCACCGTGTGCGGGGCATGGTGGAGGACGCCAGGTCCCGCCTCGCCGATCTCGCCGGTCGGGTCGCCGACGTCGTCAGGGCGGTCGCCCCCGACCCCGTCGACGAGCTGCTCTCACGCTTCCAGCCGCCACCCGAGGGCCACCTGGACTGGCTGCGCGTGCCGGACCGGCTGCCGGGAGCCGGACGATGAGCCCGGTCCGGCTCGACGACCGCGGGCGCGAGGTCGAGCAGCGCGCCGTCCCGCCGCGTCGGGTGCGACTGCCCCGCGCCGCGCTCGACCGGCTGGCCCGACTCGCGGCCGTCGAGTCGCCCGCCACCCGGATCGTCGGCGCGAGCGGGCTACCCACCGGCCCCGACTCCCGGCTCGGCGAGCCGGCCGCGGCCGCGCACGAGCAGCCGGTGCCTGACGGCGACCTCGACGGCGCGCTCGCCGCCGCCGGCCTCCTCCACGCCGGCACCCCGACCGCCGAGGGCAGTGCCGTCCTGGCGGTGTGGCACGCGCCGGCCCTCGCCGTCGATCTCGAGATGCTGGTCGTCCTGCGGCGCGGCACGGTGCGGGTCCGCAGCTGGCACCGCAACCTCGACGAATGGGTCGTGTGCCTGTCGACCGCCGACGGCACCTCCTTCGAGCTGGCCTGGCTGTCGGCCGACGACTGGTGGCTCGAGCTCGGCCGTGCCGCCCACGTGGACACCCGCACCCTCCGCCCTGCAGCCGACGCGGAGGCGTTCCCGCACGTGGTCGAGATACCCTGGGAGCTGCTGCTGGCGACCGGCGAGGCCGTGCGCCGTCGCCGTCACGACCTGCTGGAGCAGCTCGTGGCCGACCACTCCGGCCTCACCCGCGCCGGCGCGACGCCCGACACGCTGGACGCGGTCGACGACAGCGACGTACGCCACTGGCACGCGCAGCTCGAGCAGTCGTCGAGCGGTCGCCTGCACGCGACCGTGGTGGGCCGCAGCGAGCGCGGCCGTCCCGGGGCGGGGATCGCTATCTGGCGACGTTGAGGCTCAACGTCACGAGGTCGGCGTTGATCGTGAAACCGCACTGGCGGTACAGCGCGAGTGCAGCGGCATTGTCCGGTTCGGTTTGCAGCGACAGCCGCAACGCACCGGAATCGCTGGCGGCTTGCTGGATGGTTTCGACCAGCCGACGGGCGATGCCCTGGCGGCGCACCGCGGGGTCGGCAAACAGGTCGCGTAGCTGCCAGAACCGCCCCAGTCCAAGAGACGCCGGGACCTGGTGACTGGTTGCGAATCCGACCATCCGCGGACCGTGGTACGCGCCGTAGAACTCGAGCTCGCCGGATCTGGCCATCTCGCCGACCCACGCCCGTGTCGCGGCCGGAGCCGGCGACTGGTCGTAGTGGATCCGGTACAGCTCGAACAGACTCGCCAGCTCGGCGACCGCGTCGGACATCGGATCGACAGGACGACAGGCGACGGTCTCTGGCACAAGCACAGCCTACGAGCGCGGCCGCTGCAGGAGCACGGTCATCGAAGAGGGATCGGCTCGCTCCGCCTGCCCATCGGCTCGCGGAGCGTGCCAGTGCAGGATGGGGTATACGACGCGCTGGACTCGTCCCCGGACTCCGTCCCGGCGTGCCGCGGTTGGTGGTTCAGCCCGTCTTCGCCGGGGGCTGGGCGACGCACAATATCCCCTTGTTGCCCTCTTGGTCAGCGAGGACGGTGAGCGACGGTGCGTCGCTGTCATCGACGATGATGCCACCTGCGGCGACGGCTGCGGCGATTCGTTGCTCGGCCACCTCGGGCGCCACATAGACCTCGACGTGGAACCGCTGACCCGGGGCCCCACCCTCGGCGTCGTCCCCGAACCACAGGTTCGGCACACGTCCCGTGGCGTCCCGGATCTCGTCGCTCGGGGACCCGTGACCCTGGGAGTCGGCGTTCCCGGTCAGCAGGGCAGCCCACACCGGTGCGATGGTCGCGGATTGCGTGCTGTCGAGGCCGAGCTCGACGACGCTCACCGAGGCCGGGTCAGCATCGAGATCGTGATGGGCGGCGATGTCGCTGATTCGCCGAGCGAGGTCGACGTCCTGCTGGGTCACCCATTCGACGACATGCTCGGTTCCCTCGTCGTCGCGATAGATCGCATCGGCGGTGACCAGCTTGAGGTCGACGTGCCCATGGCCCAGCGACACCCGGGGGTAGTGGCCGACCGCATCGCCCTCCTCGCCCACCGCGGCGATGAACCGCGCGCCGGTGCCGAAGTCGGCGACGAGGTAGCGGGCATGCAGTCCCTGGGCCAGCTTGCGCCACTCGGTCAGGCGGGCTTGGGCGATCTCGTCACTCTTCAGCATGTCCATGCTCGGGGACCCTATCGGCGGCCCCGCTGCAGCGCGTGTGCTCATCGCTTCGCCACCTCGATCGACATCACGCAGTTCTTCAACCCCTTGGGTCGGACGTAGCTGAAGCCGAGGCGTTCGTAGAGCCGGCGGGTGCCGTTGTAGAGGAACGACGAGGACATCTTCTTCGTCTGGTGCGTCAAGTCGTGCGGATAGGCCTCGACGATGCCGCCACCGGCCTGCGCGATGAGGTCGAGGGCGCCGCGGATCGCGATCTCGGTGACGCCTCGGCGGCGGTACCTCCGGTCAACGAAGACACAGGTGATCCGGTAGTCGGGATCCTGGTCCTTCTCGGCGTCGTACTGCTTGCGATGGTGGAGGGTGGGCAGCTCGGTCGGCGTGCCGAACTCCGCCCACCCGATCGCCTCGTCGCCGTCCATGACGAGCGCCGCGTGGGCTGCGCCGGCCTTGACGTACTGCTTCTTCAGCTCCCGGTTGGCCTCGGCCCCCTGCCCGCGCTCGGGGCCGTCTGGATGGAACCAGATGCACCAGCACCCGCCGAAGATCCCGTTGTGGCGCTGCACGAGGCCGTCGAAAGCCGGCCAGGTCTCGACAGTCAGAGGAACGACCTCGAACGTCGCGTCGGTGCTCGCCTCGATACTCATGGTCCCCACCGTAGAACCGTTACCGGACGATCCGCGTCCGGATCAGCGGCTCGTGTCAGACCAGGTCGAGCGCCGCCTCAAGCTACTCCTCGGTGGGCCCCGTGCTCGAACAGGCGACAGAGCCCACCGAAAACCGTCGCTCTCGGTTGGGTGCGCGTCCCGGGAGCCGATCCCGCACCGGGTCGCTCCGCGAGCCCATCGCGTACTGGTCACGCTCCGCGTGACGATGCCTTACGGAGAGGAAGACCTATCGCAGAGACTGCCCGCTCGGGCGTCACGATGGCCGAGTGCCACTCGGCGCCACTTCATCCACGTCCGTCCATACTTCGGTCATGTCACCGATCAGTCCGTCGCGCAAGGTGATGAAGGTGGCAACCTCGAAGTGCTGCAAGCGCCCCTCGCTCTCGCCCGTAACGTGAGCGCGGCCAGCAGCCCGACTCTCCTCACCGACGCAGTCCTCAAGCAAGAAGTGTTGAAATCCGGGGTATTCCGCGTTGAGTCGCACCCAAGTGTCACGGTCGAAGCACTCGCCGGTGTGCACATAGCGGCAGCGAAAGCCACGGTGCAGCAGCGCAGGCAGGTCGTCCCATCGATGCCCGTCAAGGACATCGGCAAGCTGCTTCATCATTTCGGATCCATCCACAGGATCATCGTGGCAGGCCCAGCCCACAGTACCGACGTCTACCCAGGCCGAACTTTGAAGGCGCTACAGCGTGGACCGGAAGAGGATGGGCTCGCGGAGCGGCCCGGTGCGGGATCCCTTGTCGGTGATGGGAGCTTGGGATTGGGGCTGCACACGCCATGCGGGTGTGCGCGGTTGGCCTCCGAGCGGTGCTTGCACCTCACGTTACGTGACCTTCTACTCTGACGAGCATGGCGCGAGAGTGGACGGTCGGTGAGTTGGCGCATCAAGCCGGCGTGTCGGTGCGAACCCTTCACCACTACGACGAGATCGGGCTCTTGATACCCACCCGCCGGGCCGGAGGGCATCGCCGCTACACCGAGCCTGACGTCGCCCGCCTCACCCAGGTTGTCGCGCTCCGCAGCGTCGGACTCTCCCTTGATGAGATCCGACGTTGCCTCGCTGGCGGCGAACCACTGGCTTCCACGCTCGCCCGGCAGCTGCACGAGCTCGACCTGCACCTGGCGCGTACTTCAGCGCTCCGGGACCGTCTCGCCACCGTTGTGGCCCGGCTCAACGGGGACCGGGAGCTGCACACATACGACCTCATGACCTTGATCGGAGAGACGACGATGCTCGTGGAAGGCAAGACCAAGATCATCACAGAAGCCGGCAACGGTGAGGTTCTCGTCCGTAGCAAGGACCACATCACCGCCGGCGACGGAACCAGGCACGATATTCTCGATGGCAAAGGCGCCGCTTCCACGAGGACGACCAGCAACATCTTCCAGCTGCTTGAGCGCAGCGGCGTGGCTACCCACTTCGTGGCCCGCGTTGACGATGTGACCTTCCGAGCGCGCAACGTCGAGATGATCCCACTCGAGCTAGTCGCCCGCCGGTATGCCACCGGCAGCTACCGAGATCGCAACCCTAACCTCGCCGAAGGCGCAGTCCTCGGCGAGCTGGTCTTCGAAGTCTTCGAGAAGGACGACGCAAGGCGTGACCCGCTGCTGGGCTTCGACTTCGGAGCCGGCGTCCTGCGCAGATACTTACCCAACGACAAGGCGGCCGCCGCGATCGGCCCTGATTCCAAGGCGGGTGACCTCATCGGCGAGGAACCGCTGAGTGCGAGTCGCTACGCCGAGATCTCGTCGGAGCTCATGGCGAAGCTTCGCAGCCTCACCGTCTCCGCGTTCGAGGTCATCGAGAGCGCTTGGAAGCAGCAAGGTGGGGTCTACATCGACTTCAAGATCGAGTGTGGCTTCGATCGCGAGACCGGCGACCTACTGGTCGCAGACGTCATCGACAGTGACTCCGGTCGGCTGCTGATCGGCGAGATCGACATGTCAAAGCAGCCATATCGAGACGGCACAGCCACTCTGCCGGAGATCAAGAAGAGATTCGACGAGGTTGCAGCCCTGACAGACCGATTCGTCTGAAGCACCAGAAGCGCAACAGGGATCCACACTGCAGGAACCTCAGCGGACCACGCGCCGCCCATCCCGCACCGGCACATTCCGCGAGCCGGTGCGGGATCGGCTCGCGGAGCTCACGACGCACCCAGTGCACCGTCCTGCCTCGCGTGAGGGGCAGAAGCGACGAGACTGGCGGCGTGAGCTTTTTCCCAACTGGTTCCTCGGACCTGAACCCCGAGGCGGGCCCGGCGAAGGTGTCCACACGCACGCTCCGAGCAGCCATCGAGGACGCGCTCATCTATTCCTTCACTAGGACAAACCTGGAACTGGTGCTAGCCGAGGAACTCCAACTCACCTGGACCAACGACGACTGCGACCCGTCCGAGGCTGACAGCAAGCGAGCGCTCATCGACGGCTACATCCATCCCTGGCCGCTTCCCCAGCTTGTGGCCTTCGCTCGTCGGCTGGACGCCGAGGTGGAGATCTCGGAAACCTACCTCTCAGATCTGCGCCGCTACATCGACGCATACGACCGAGGCGGCGGGGTAGAGGGGCCGACCAAGAACCTCATCTTCGCCGCGAACGGACCCAAGCCCGACATCGTGCTGCGAGACGCTGTGAGCAACGACATCGAGATCGTTGCGAACGCCGAACACTGCCTGGTTTACGAGCAGCCCATCCCTGCAGAAGGCGTGCGGTTCTCCCACCTCATCCGGTGGTGGCGGGCTCGTGAAGGACTTCCCGAGGCCCTGTTCGATGACCGAGCCGTCGGTCACAAGCTGCATCGGCGTCTAGCGGCGTCGTTGGACAGCGAGGCGGAAAGGGTGGTCTGCGAGGCCTACGCCGGCCGCTACAAGTCCTCGTACGACATCCCCGCGCTCATCCCGCAGGTCTACCTGCACTACGACCCCTACGACCAGCGCACCCGACGGGGCCTGCCCAACGGCATGCCGCTTGCTCGTCAGAGGATGGACTTCCTCCTGCTGTTCAGCGACCGCCAGCGGGTGGTCATCGAAGTGGACGGCAAGCAGCACTACGCCCAGGGAGACCAGGCCAACCCAGCGCTGTACTCCGAGATGGTCGCCGAGGACCGCCGCCTCCGGCTGGCCGGGTACGAGGTCTATCGCTTCGGCGGCTACGAGCTCACCCAGAAACAGAACAGCGCGGGGATGGTTGAGGACTTCTTCGCTCAACTCGCTGAACGGATGAAATAGTACCTCGGGCGCGTCCTGCGACCAGCGTTGCCGTCGGCCGATGGGCTGGCGCTGCGGCCCGGTGGAGGGTCAGGCCGGGGACGGTTCTGTGATGTCGACAGGCTCCGGCGGCAGTCCGTCTCGCAGGAGTGCGGAGAGGAGCTCTCCCAGCCTCGGCGGAAAGACGGTCGCGGTTGTAGCCGACAGATCTTCGGCGTCCCACCAACGGAATCCCGCGATCGTCTTCGCCTCGAACTCGGTTAGGCCCGCAGGGCTTGGCTCGAAGTGCTTCACCTTGTGAAGCAGCCAGTCCTCGTGCACGTCAACGGTTCGCCCGTCGTACTCGTACGTGTGCTCGCGCGTCCAGACGGGCGCGCCGACCGGCAGAGTCGTCAGGCCCGTTTCCTCGTGGGCCTCTCGGCGAGCCGCCTGC
Source organism: Nocardioides furvisabuli (assembly GCA_964021995.1). Taxonomy (GTDB): domain Bacteria; phylum Actinomycetota; class Actinomycetes; order Propionibacteriales; family Nocardioidaceae; genus Nocardioides; species Nocardioides furvisabuli_A. The sequence goes on from CAXHZJ010000025.1 coordinate 24,655, forward strand.
TGTAGGGACTCGCCAGTCTCGACACCGCCGCCGACCGGGTACCAACACGGCGCTCCTGAAGTGGGGTCAGTCGAGCGAATCAGGAGGACGCGATCGTATTCGTCCAACATGAGCAGCTTGACGGTCATCCGAGGCATCCCCGGAGTGTAGGAGCCGTGTTGGCCACGTAATGGCTGAGTGCTCCCAGGCCCCCATCGGCGCGACCCGTGACCTCACTCGGCATCCGCAACTCGCCATGTTGCGTGAGGTTCGAGGCGGACATCGAGCTGTCCCGATCGGCGATCCCCGAGCGGGACTCGATGTGTCGCCGGCGTCGGAGCTGCGCACTATCAGCGGCAGATGAGTGCGTTCGGCGAGCGAACGGGCGCAACGTGGAGGTCTTGATCAACCGTTGGTCACTCAGGAACGACTCGGACCGTCAGGGGCTGCCCGCCATCAGGGACAAACGTTGCTCGGCCCGCGGTCGCATCGACGGGGATGGTGACCGTCCAGGAGACGAGACCTACGTCGTCGCCCTCGTTCTGCGCATCAACTGTGGCCAGTGGTCGTTCCTCGCCACCCTGCCGCAACCGCAACTCGATGTCCTCCCTCGGCTGCTCGTGGAGCGGGGCACTGCATCCGACGTCACGATCACCACCGTCATCGCATCCCTTCACGTAACCGGCGGACGTCAAGGTCACAACCTCGCCGGGGACGACGCTGAGTTGAGTGCGGCCGTCGTCGAACTGGAGAACGTCTGTGGCACAGTCCGCCGACGCAGAATCGATCGGCAGCGGCACCAACACGACGACGGCGACCAGCGTGACGGCGGCACGAGCGAGTACGGGTCGCATCCGTCACCTCCAACGGTCGGACGGGGGTTCAGCCGACATGATTCCACGATTCACTGCTGGGTCTCGGTCATCCGCTCATCGGCATGAGCGGACGCCCGACTTTCGGCAGATCCGCGCACTCACCGCGGCTACTAGGAAACTTCCCTCAGGATCGGTGTCTGGCCAGACTCTGATCCAG
>CAXHZJ010000026.1:0-21528 GCA_964021995.1 Nocardioides furvisabuli
CTACGCGATGACCATCCACTCCGACAACAAGGTCACCTACGCCAGACGGACGTAGGCCGACAGGAATTCATCACTGATCACGACGTCTGGTTCTCCGTGGCGTCGGTGAGCGTGTCCAGGTCGAGGACGCGGACGTTGCCAGGATCCTGGCGCGCCGCGAGGGACCAGATCGTCGTGTCGTGGTCGGCCCCCGGCAGGCGTACATCCGCTTCGCCTGCGACGTGGAAGTGCCCGTGGGCGAGGAGCCTGGGCCGGACGCCCAACACGGCCCGGGTGACCTTGTCGATGCCGTCGGCGGCGTACGCCAGGACGTCGTCGGGCCAGCCCATCGGGTTGCCGGCCATGATGTCGGCGACGGGGGCGGTGCAGTAGGGCGGGGCAGGGCTGTCGTGGGTGAGCATGACCTCCGCGTGGCCACCCGCGATCGTCGCCTGCACGTGCTCCTCCTGGAGCACCTCGGTGGGCCACCAGTCGACGCACTCGGTCAGCAGCGGGCGGTTGACCGACGGCGCACTTCCGAGAGCGACGAACGAACGGCCTCCGAGCTCCCAGCGGAACCCCCGGGGGAGCATCGAGATGTGATCGCGCACCGCGATCGGTCGCAGGGTGCCGTCCTCGTGCTGCCACCGCGCCTCGTCCCACAGCGCGTCGAGCCGGTCCCAGTTCTCGTGGTTGCCGGTGATGCACAGCAGCTCGATCCCGTAGTCGGCGCAGGCCGACTCGATGGCGTCGAGGTATCCCTCAGGGTCGGGGCCGTACCCGAACCGGAGGTCGCCCAGCTGGCAGGCCACCTCGACGTCGCCGCGCTCGCCGAGCAGCCTCATGCAGTCGACCGCTGCGTCGACCTCGCCCTCCAGGTCGCCGATCAGCCCGATCTTCATGGAGCCGATGCTCTCAGGGCGTCTCGCCGATCGACGCCACGGGCACGCTGGGCTCGAGGTCGACGAGGCAACCGCTCCACCGGAGCGCCTGGGGAGAGACCGCCGCAGGAGCGTGCCGGAAGCCAGCCCCGGGACCGCCGTCGAACCCCGGCAGGTAGCTGACCGGAACCTCCTCGTAGTGACTCGACGCGCCCGGCGGAGGAGGGGGCACGCGCTGCCCGGCCGTCCCGGTGCCTGTCGCCTGCCACTCCATCCAGACGCGACGGATGACACCGCGCGTGACGGGGAAGGCGTCGGGTGCGTCGATGTTGTTCAACGAGACGACGCCGGTGAGCTCGACCGAGCCGTCGGCCGGGCGTGGTGCGTCCCAGTAGAGCGTCGCTCCGTCCACGCTGATGGAGACAGGATGATGTCCGTCCTCGGTCCCCGCCCAGCGCGGGAGCGGTCGTGCGAGCCCGCGGATCGACTGGACACGCACCGGAGCGACGTGAGGCAGTCGCTGGACCTCGCTGAAGGTCAGCCACTCCGCCAGGGTCTCGCCGACACGCAGGGTGCGCCGGTCCTCGTCGAGGACCCACTCGGGCACCCACACAGCCAGGACCATGCGGCCATTCTGGCAGCGGTCATGTCGGACCGTTGTGCGATCCTTCCCGGATGGAGCGCGGGGTCGACACGTGGTGGGACCACCTGGTCGACGTCCTCGCCACCATCGGGGACGTGACCGACCGCGACCCCGGCGGCCTCACCGTGGTGCTCACGGCTGGCGATGGACCGACCCGGGTCGTCGAGATCGTGATGACGCCGGACGAGTGGGACGACATGTGCAGCATCGGCGGGTGGCACAGGGACTCGGGCGCGCAGCACGTCCGGCAGCTGGTGCTCGAGCAACCGCCCGACAAGCCCTACCTGGTCTACAACCTCTACCGCCTCGTGGCCCTCGACAGTCCCACCATGCCCGTCGATCCGACCTTCGCCCGGATGGCCGGGCTGGCGGCACAGCACCCCGGAGGCATCCCGGGCGGAACCTGGTCCGCGCACGTGCCGCCTAGCTCATCTTCCGCAGCACGCCCACCGGCACCCGCTTGATGGCGAGCCCGAGCGGCACCCAGGGCCAGGCCGGCACGACGGCGGACTTCTTCTCCTTCTCGATCGCCTCGACCATGGCGCGCACGCCCTTCTCGGTCGAGGCCATCAGCGGGGTCTTCGCCGAGGTGCCGGACATCTCGGAGACGATGTAGCCCGGGTAGAGGACGGTCACCTTGATCGGGGTGCCGTGCACGTCGGCGCGGAAGCCCTCGGCGAGGTGCGCGACCGCGGCCTTGGTGGCGGCGTACGTCGTGATGTTCTTCGGCATCCCGCGCAGCGCGGAGAAGCTCGAGACCATCACCAGGTGGCCGGAGTTCTGTGCCCGGAAGATCTGGGCTGCGGCCTCGGTCTGGGCGAGCGCGCCGATGAAGTTGGTCTCCGCTGTCTCGCGGTTGGCGTCGAAGCGCCCGGTGCCCAGCGGCTGGCCCTTGCCGAGGCCGGCGTTGACGACGACCTTGTCGATGCCGCCGAGCTCCTCGCGGAACTCCTCGAAGACCCGGAAGACCGCGTCGTGGTCGGTGACGTCGAGCGCCTTGATGCCGACGCGTGCCTGCGGGTGGGCAGTGGTGATCTCGACGGCGAGCTCGTCGAGCCGGTCCGTACGCCGTGCGCACAGGGCGAGGTCGTGACCGAGGGCCGCGAACTGGCGGGCCATCTCGGCGCCCAGGCCGCTGCTGGCGCCGGTGATGAGGATGGTCGACATGGTGGGTCTCCTGAGGAGGTCAGCGGTAGGTGAGCAGGTCGGGGGAGAGGTGGTCGGCGGCGTTGAAGGTGACGAGCGTCGTGCCGCTCGCGCCGCACACGACGGTCGAGGTGCCGGTGTTGATCGACACCGGGTTGAGCCGGAGCCAGAGGTCCGTGCGGGATCGGTCGCCGTCGGCCAGAAGCGACGCGGCCGCCCACGCGATCGGGCCGCCGCTGGTCAGCACGACCGCCGTCCCGCTCCGCGGCAGGGCGGCCACGAGCCGGTCGAGGGCGGCCTCCACGCGGGAGGTGAACGCGCCGAACGACTCGTCGTAGGCGTCGTCGTGGTCACCGGACGTCCAGCGCAGCGTGGCCTCGGTGAACCAGCGCTGGAAGGCGGCCTTCTCCGACTCGCCCTCCACCGTCGTCGGCCGGTCGTGCACGGCAAGCACCTGGACGTGGTCGAACTCGTTCCACCCGGCGTCGAGGTCGACGCCGGTGCTCCAGCCCGCGCCCTCGAGGACACCGGACGCGGTCTGGGCGTGCCGCTTCATCTCGCCCGCCACCACGACGTCGGCGCTGACGCCGCGGGCCGCCAGCGCGGCCCCGAGCACCCGCGACTGCTGGTGGCCGGTCGGCGACAGGTTGTCGTAGTCGTCGGCGCCGAAGGACGCCTGACCGTGGCGGACCAGAAGGATCCGGCTCACGCGATGAGCCCGTCGAGCCGGCGCCCGATGATCTGCACGGCCGGTCCGAAGAGGGCGTACATCTCGTTGGTCGTCTGCCCGTGGAACCAGCGGTAGTAGATCTGCTGGGCGATGACGGCCATCCGGAAGAGCCCGAAGACCTCGTAGAAGCGCCACTGCTCGCGGCTGACCGACCGGCCGGTGCGCTCGGCGTACGCCGCCACGAACTCGTCGCGGGTCAGCATGCCGGGCAGGTGCGTGGGCACCCGCCGCATCATCTGGAACTCCTCGGTGTCGTCGGCCTGGACCCAGTAGGCCATCGAGCCCGCGAGGTCCATCAACGGGTCGCCGAGGGTCGCCATCTCCCAGTCCAGCACCCCCACGACCCGCGTCACGTCGTCGGCGTCGAGCACGAGGTTGTCGAGCTTGAAGTCGTTGTGGATCACGCAGGTGGCCACGTCATCGGGCTGGTGCGCGTCGAGCCAGGCCATGACCTGCTCGAGGTCGGGCACGTCGTCGGTGCGAGCGTTGCGGTAGCGCGTCGACCAGCCCTCGACCTGGCGGCGGACGTAGCCCGCGCCCTTGCCGAGGTCGGAGAGACCGGCGGCCCCGGGGTCGATGCCGTGGAGCTCGGCGAGCACGTCGACGGCGTCGAGGCACATGGCGCGTGCCTGTTGCGGCGACAGCGGCACGTCGGCCGGCCACTCGCTGCGGGGGATGACACCGGCGATGCGGTCCATGGCGTAGAAGTCGCCACCGACCACGTCGGGGTCGTCGCAGAAGGCGACCATCGGGGCGACGTAGTCGAAGACCGGGGCCAGCGCCGACTGGATGACGTGCTCGCGGCGCATGTCGTGCGCACCCTTGGCCTTGGTGCCCTGCGGCGCGCGCCGGACGATGAGGTCGCGACCGGACGGGAAGCGCAGCAAGTAGGTGAGGTTGGACGCGCCGCCGGTGAACTGGCGCACCTCCGGCTCGCCGTCGAGGCCCTCGGGCGTCGCGGCGTGCTCGCGCAGCCACGCGGCCACGCGGGCCACGTCGAAGGCGTCCTCCTCGCGCACCTCGCGGGCGCCGGGCACGGCGCTCACGAGTCCGCCGCCTGGAGCTTCGCCGCCTGGTCGCGCATCACTGCGTCGTAGGCGGGCCGGTCGGCCCACTTGAGGAAGTAGGCCTGGCGCGCGGCCTCGTCGGGCACGATCACGTCCTCGCCGGCGTCCATCCCGGCCAGCACGGCCGCGGCGATGTCGTCGGCGGTGACCCGCGAGCGCTCCACCAGCCCGCCGACCACGCGGCCGACGAGCTCGTCGGAGCCCTGCATGGAGTCCATCAGGTTGGTGCGGAAGTAGGACGGGCACACCACGCTCGCGCGGATGCCGTACGCCGCCAGCTCGTGGCCGCAGGTCTCGGTGAAGGCCACGACGGCGGCCTTCGTGGCGTTGTAGGAGCCCATCCCGGCCGGGTGCACGAGGCCGGCGAGCGAGGCGACGTTGACCAGGTGGCCCGTCCCCTGCTCCTTGAGCATCGGCGTGAACGTGCGCGTGCCGCGCACCAGGCCGAAGAGGTTGATGTCGGTGATCCACTGCCACTCCTCGAGCGTGCAGCGGTCGACCCGCCCGCCGCCGGCGACGCCGGCGTTGTTGACCAGCACGTCGAGGCCGCCCCAGCGCGCGCGTACGGCGTCGAGGGCCGAGGCCCAGTCGTCGTCGGAGGTGATGTCGAGGACCAGGTCGATGCCCTCTGCTGCCACGCGATCGGTCGCCAGCACCTCGTCACCACGGTCGCGGAAGGCAGCGACGAGGGCCGCACCGAGGCCGGAGGCCGCGCCGGTGATGAGGACGCGCCTCATGAGGCGTGCTTCCCGAGCTCGATCTTGGCGATGACGTTGCGGTGCACCTCGTCGGGCCCGTCAGCCAGGCGCAGGGTCCGCGCGCCGACCCACGCCGCGGCGAGGGGGAAGTCGTCGGACATGCCCGCGCCGCCGTGCAGCTGGATGGCCATGTCGATGACGTCGAGCGCCATGTTGGGCACCTCGACCTTGATCTCGCTGACCGCGGAGTAGGCCTCGCGGCTCATGCCCTGGTCGAGGAGCCATGCGGCGTGCATGACCAGCAGGCGGGAGCGGTTGATCGCGATGCGGGCGTCGGCGATGCGCTCGCGGTTGCCGCCGAGGTTGGCGATCGGCTTGCCGAAGGCGGTGCGCGAGACGGCGCGGGCGCACGCCAGCTCGAGGGCGCGCTCGGCGAGGCCGATGGCGCGCATGCAGTGGTGGACCCGGCCGGGACCGAGGCGGCCCTGGGCGATCTCGAAGGCGCGCCCGGGACCGAGGAGGACGTTGGAGACCGGCACGCGCACGTCGTCGAAGGAGACCTCGCCGTGGCCGAGCGGCTCGTCGTAGTAGCCCATCGTGGTGAGCATCCGCTCGACCTTCACGCCGGCGGCGTCGCGGGGGACCAGCACCATGGTGTGCCGGGAGTGACGGTCGGCGTCGGGGTCGGAGAGACCCATGAAGACGAAGACCTTGCAGTCCGGGTTGCCGACGCCGGTGGACCACCACTTGCGGCCGTTGATGACGACCTCGTCGCCCTCGACCGTCGCGGTGGCGGCCATGTTGGTGGCGTCGGACGACGCCACCTCGGGCTCGGTCATGCAGAAGGCACTGCGGATCTCCGCGCGCAGGAGCGGCTCGAGCCACTGCTCGCGCTGCGCGTCGGTGCCGTACTTGAGCAGCACCTCCATGTTGCCGGTGTCGGGAGCGTTGGAGTTGAAGACGATGGGCGCCAGGAACGATCGGCCCATCACCTCCGCCACCGCGGCGTAGTCGACGTTGGAGAGTCCCTCGCCGCCGTCGGTGCCGAACTCGGCGGCGTAGCGACCGGCGTGCGCGGCCGGCAGGAAGAGGTTCCACAGGCCCTGCGCGCGCGCCTTCGCCTGGAGCTCGGCGATCACCGGGTCCGGGGTCCAGCTGTCGCCGCCGGAATCGCGCAGCCGGGTGATGCGCCGGTGCGCCTCGGCCTCGATCGGCTCGATCTCGTCGCTGACGAAGGCGTGCACCCGGGCCCGCAGGTCCGCGGCGCGGGGGGAGAGGGAGAAGTCCATGACGTTGACCTTCGCACACTGTTGAGCAATGCTCAACAGTGTGTCCGAAGGTTCAGCAGGGCCTGCCGCCCCGCCCGTACGCCGACGGCTGAGCGCGCCCGACCGGCGCCGCCAGCTGGTGGGCATCGGGCTGGCCAAGATCGTCGAGACGCCCATCCAGGACCTCTCGATGGACGACATCGCAGGGGAGGCGGGCATCTCGCGTGGGCTGCTCTTCCACTACTTCCCGACGAAGACCGACTTCTACCTCGCCTGCATCTCCGCGGCCGGTCGGCGCATCCTGCGCAACACGGCCCCCGACGAGGCGCTGGCCGGGCCCGAGCAGGTGGAGCAGGCGACCCGCCTGATGATCGAGCAGATCGAGCGGCGCCGCGACTTCTACCTCGCGCTCGTCCACGGGCACGGCGTGGCCGACCCGCGGGTGAGCGAGGTGATGGACTCCGTGCGCGAGGGCAGCACCGACCGGGTGGTGCAGGCGCTCGGGATCGAGGAGCGCCAGCGTGCCGTCGTACGCGCGTGGTGGGCCTACACAGAGGACCGGGCGCTCACCTGGTCGGCAGTGCCGACCGGCGAACGCCCGGTCTCGTTGTCCCAGCTGGTCGTGGAGTGCGTCGCCGCGCTCCACGCCCTGCTGTCGATCAGGGTCTGAGGCTCAGCGCTTGGTGACGCGCCCCGTCACGGCGAAGCGGGCCCGGTCGTCGAGCGGACGGCCACCGCAGGCCAGCAGGGTGCGCTGGTTGCAGCGGTAGCGGGTGGATGCGTTGACCAGGGTCACCGACACCGCGGCCACCGAGCGGCTGCTGAAGGCGACCTTGGTGTGGCCGTCGCCGCGGCGGTTGAGGCGGACGAGCTTGACCTTGCGCTTGCCGTCGGTGGTGTAGGTGACCACCACGGCCGCGGGGGAGGTGCGCTTCGCCGGACCGGCGACCCGCACGGCGAGCTTCCACTTCTTCGCCCCGAGGCCCTTGCCGGGGACGTAGACGTAGGACGCCGACGACAGGTGGTCGACCCGGGTGGCGAAGCGCTTGGCGCGCTTGTTGCGGCGGAGCGCCTTCGCACCGCGCACCTTGGGGGCGGGGTACTCCGCGCCCTCGGGGTAGTTGAGCGCGGGGATGAGGTTGCCGGCGGCGAACGTCGCGTAGACCTTGGTCAGACCGCCCTTGCCGCGCAGGATGCGCTGCAGCGCCGGGATGGAGCTCTTGCCGCCGTCGGACTTCAGCGAGCCCGCCTGCTTCCAGGCCTTCTTGACCAGGCCGAGGCCGTAGCGGTTGGTGAGGTACTCCCAGAACACCCAGTTGCCGTACTGGTAGCTCGAGGTGCGGCTGAAGGTGTCGAGCGGCACGAAGGGCGCGTAGATCTGGCTGGTGGGGAAGTACTGGCGGTTGTCGTTGACCTGCGAGGCGATCCGCTCCTCCATCCAGGTGGCCGTCGACTCCATCATCCACGGGTCCTCGGCGTAGTCGTAGGCGAACTGGACGGCGTGGAAGAACTCGTGGCCGGCGGTGACCGCCAGGTTGTCGGTGGGGGTGCCGGACGGGAACTGCGCCGCGGCGTAGTCGTTGTCGAGCACGCAGTAGCCGGAGGCGGTGCGCTTCTTGACGCGGCGCTCGGGCGCGCAGAAGCCGTAGAGACCGGTGCCGAGGTCCTTGAGGTAGACGTCGAAGAGCGCGTTGCCGCCCTCGGAGCGGTCACCCAGGGGTGCGCGGTAGCCGAAGCCGTCGACGATGGTCGACCACACCGAGTCCATGGTCGCGAGGTTCTGCGCGGCCCAGTCGACCGACGGCGGTGCGTCGGAGCCGGTCGGCACGTAGTGCAGGCACAGGCGGGTGTTGCACAGGGGCGCCGCCTCGGGAACGGTGTAGCCGAAGCCTTGGTTGTCGCCCGCGCCGTCGGTCGGCCGTGCGAGCAGGGCCTTGGCGCCGCGCAGGGCCTTGCCCCGCAGCTGCGAGCGCTTCACGAACAGGTCGCGCAGGGCGATGGTCGCGGACGGGTCGCGACGTGTCGCGTTGCCCGACAGCACGCGACGCGCGGTCGCGAGCGTCTCGGGGGCCGTGGCGTCCGAGACCTCCGGCACCGCGCCGGGCGCGAGGCCGAGGCCGTTCTCCAGCGCCTTGTCGGCAGCCTTCTCGAGCGCCCTGGTCTGCTGCTGGACACCGGTGCTGGCCTTGCCGGCCGGCCGGTCCTTGTCGGCAGCGACGGCGGGGGCGGACAGCGCCGCGCCACCCACCAGTGCCATGGCCACAGCGGTCGTGACGATTCTGCGCATGATTCCCCTCGTGGTTGTCATCTCGTGGGCGAGCCTAACTGCCGCTCCGCCTCAGAGATCGGCGATGTGCTCGATGATCGCGGTGGTGGAGATGGCGGGCGTCCGCTCGAGGTAGACGACCTCGCAGGCGTCGGAGAGCTCGTCGAACTTGCCCGCCCAGTCGTCGCCCATCACGAGCACGTCCGCACCGTGCTCCACGATGTAGTCGCGCTTCTGCTCCAGGCTCTCCTCGACGAAGACCTCGTCGACCACCTTGAGCGCCCCGACGATCGCGAGCCGCTCGCGCTCGCTGAAGATCGGTGCACGGCCCTTCTTGCGCTCGTTGAGCGCATCGGCGGAGACGCCGACGACGAGACGGTCGCCGAGCGCGGCGGCCCGCTCCAGCACCCGGAGGTGCCCGACATGGAACACGTCGAACGTTCCGAAGGTGATCACGGTGCGAGGCATGCGCGGCATTCTGGCACGGTCGGGGAGGATGGTCCGCATGCCCGACCAGGCCACCGCCGCACCCCCTGCCCCGCACCCCCGCGTCTCCCTCATCACCCCCGATCCGGGTGCCGACGAGGCGCGCCGGCGCGGCCTGCGCCAGATGCGTACGGTCGCCGTCGGGCTGCTCGTCCTCGCCGCCTGCGTGTACGTCGCCACGCTGGGGCGCGACGGGTTCTGGGGCTTCGTCAACGCGGGGGCCGAGGCGTCGATGGTCGGTGCGATCGCCGACTGGTTCGCGGTGACGGCGCTCTTCAAGCACCCGCTCGGACTGCCGATCCCGCACACCGCGCTGGTGCCCAGGCGCAAGGACGAGCTGGGCAAGGGCCTCGAGGAGTTCGTCGGGGAGAACTTCCTGCAGGAGGACATCATCCGCGAGCGCGTCGCCGCCGCGACGATCTCTGCCCGCGTCGGTGAGTGGCTCGGCGAGGAGGCCCACGCCCGTCGCGTGGTCGACGAGTTCGCCGAGGTGGCGGTCATCGCGCTGGGGAAGGTGCGCGACGACCACGTCGCCGACCTGGTCACGCAGGCGCTGGTGCCGCGCTTCCGCGAGGAGCCGATCTCGCCCCTGCTCGGCACGGCGCTCATGGAGGTGCTGCGCGACGACCTCCACCACGGGCTGGTCGACCTCGCCGTCGACGAGCTGCACAGCTGGCTGGTCGACAACCCCGAGACGTTCACGCGGGTGCTCGAGGAGCGCGCCCCGTGGTGGGCGCCGCCCAAGCTCAACGACGCGGTCACCTCACGGCTGCACGTGCAGGCCCTCGCGTGGCTCGAGGACATCCGCGACGACCCGCACCACCGGGCCCGCGAAGCGCTGGACTCGATGCTCGGACAGCTGGCCCACGACCTGCTCAACGACGCCGAGACCCAGCGCCGCACCGAGGGCCTCAAGGAGCGCCTGCTCGACCACCCGCAAGTGGTCACCACCGCGATCTCGCTGTGGAAGGCCATGCGGTCGGCGCTGCTCGGCTCGATCCAGGACCCCCAGGGAGCGGTGCGGCAGCGCCTGCTCGACGAGCTGAGCGCGTTCGCCGGACGGCTCCGCGACGACGCCGCGCTGCGCGAGCGCCTCGACCGGATGGCGGCCGACCTGACGGTCTTCGCCGTCGAGCGCTACGGCGCCGAGCTCACGACCGTGATCACCCACACCATCGAGCGGTGGGACGGCAAGGAGGCCGCGCGCCGCATCGAGCTGCACGTGGGCCGCGACCTGCAGTTCATCCGGATCAACGGCACGATCGTGGGCGGACTGGTGGGCGTGCTCATCCACGCCCTCAGCCTGGCCGTGCACTGAGCCGGAACGACCTCAGCGGCAGGGCTTCATCACCGGCATGACCCGCGAGCGGCCCTGCCAGGCGCGGGCGTACGCGTCGTCGAAGTGCGCGAGGTACTGCCCGTGCAGCCAGCGGTTGCCGACGATGCGCAGCATCACCTCGTCGTTGTAGAGCAGGCCGCCGCACGTGGTGTTGGACGTGCCGGTCACGACCAGGTGCGTGGCACGGCCGCGGAACTTCGCGTGCACCGCGAGCATCTTGTCGTGCGTCAGCACCGTGCGCACCCGGGCGTCGGGGATGTCGCCCGCCGCGAGCGGCTGCTCCAGCCAGTTCTCCACGGTGTCGCGCGAGGTGACGATCCGGACCCGGCAGCCCGACCGCGACAGCCGCGCGAGCTGGTCGCGCACGTCGGCGCGCTGGATCACCGCGAACATCGCCGACACGTCACGGGCGCCCTTCGAGCAGGAGAGGTCGCGCAGCGTGGAGAGCAGCAGGTCGTCGCGGCTGGGGTAGACGGCCGCGGTCGTGTCGCCGCTGCGCCACACCTTCTGCCGGTCGCCCCAGCGCAGCCCGTCGACCTTCAGGCTCTGGGCCTGGAGGCGGGCGAAGTAGTCCAGTCCGAACTGGTGCAGGCCGGGGTCGTCGATCTTGAGGAAGGAGTTGTACTGCCGGTACTGCCGGTCCTCGAGGTTGGCCGAGGACGTGATGAACGACTGCACGCCGCCGATGTCCGTGACGTAGAACTTCAGGTGCTGGACGTTCTGGCTGTCCGGGAAGGGGCCCTTGGCGCGCCACGGCAGGCAGGCGCCGCGGCAGATCGTGACGTTGGTCCGTGCCGGGTCCTGCTCCTCGAGCGTGGTGATCAGCCGACGCCCCTGCCTGTTGAGCCGCAGGTCGTCGTCGCCGACGAGGAGCACCGTGGCGCCCCGTCGCTGGGCGGCGAGGATCGCGTCGGTGGGGGGCTTGATGTCCCAGCGGAACATGGCGATCCGGATCGTGTCGCCGGGGCCGGCGGTGTCGAAGAGCCGGGCCGGCCGGGCGAGCACCGTCGGGTCGTTGCGCCGTGTGGGCGGGGAGGTGAAGCACACCTCGATGCCGCCGCGTGCCTCGCACCCGCTCTTCCCTGGCCGCGCCGCCTCGCGGGCCTGGGCGGGCGCCCCGAGCGTGAGCAGGGGAGCCAGCAGGCCCAGGACCAGGACGGTGAGCAGGGTTCGTGTCCGCACGGTGGTCCACCCTAGGTCTACTGGTTGACTGGGCCCATGGCTGACGACCACCGACCCGTACCGATCGACGTGCCGATCCGCGACGAGTCCATCCGGCTCGGCCAGTTCCTCAAGCTCGCCAACCTCGTCGAGACCGGTGCGGAGGCCAAGCCGGTGATCGCCGACGGCGCCGTCCGGGTCAACGACGAGGTCGAGACGCGCCGGGGCCGCCAGCTGGTCCCCGGTGACGTGGTCACGCTGGGACCGCTGGCGGCCCGGGTCGCCACCGGAGACGTCGAGATCGACGTCCCCTGGTGACGGGGTGAGGTGAAGCGTCCCCCGACTACTTCACCTCACGAGTGAGCACCCGGTAGGTGCCGATCGCGAAGGGCAGCAGCACCCACACGCCGACTCCGGTGCCGAGCTGCGCCCAGTCCTGGCCGGCCATCTCACCGGCGAACAGCGGCCGGGTGACCTGGTCCAGGTCGAGCCACGCGCCGACGTCGGAGAGCGAGCTGAAGACCTGCGTGACGATGGACCACGCGGTGGGCAGCACCAGCACCAGCACGATCGCCACGGGCGTGTTGAGGAACAGCAGGCCGAACGCGACGCCCTGCAGCACGTAGACGAGGAGCGCCAGCGTCAGCCCGCCGCCGGCGGCCGCGTCGAGGTCCCAGGCACCGTCGCCGGCCAGGTTGGCGACGGCGGCCGCGGCGAACGCGACGGCCAGCACGACCAGGCCCAGCGCCAGCGCGCCGAGCGCCTTGGCGAGCACGACCCGTCCGCGACGCGGCTCGAGGGCGAAGGTGACCAGCCCCGTGCGCTGGGTCCACTCGGCGGTGGCGGCCATGATGCCGATCACCGGCAGCAGGATCGCCAGGGGCAGGGTCGAGACCTGCAGCAGGTTGGCGAAGGTCGCGTCCTCGGCCGGGCCCCACAGGACGAAGGAGGCCAGGATCAGGACGGTCAGCGCGGCCATCGCGATGACCATCCAGCGACCGGCGCGGGTGTCGACCATCTTGCGCACCTCGGCCTGCAGGGTGCGGCCGAAGGGCACGCCCGGACGCCCGGTGAGCGCCGCAGCAGGGGCGGTGGGGGAGGTCGTGGGAGTGGTGGTGTCCGTGCTCATGCTGCGTCTCCTTCGCGAGAGGTGGCGGCCGTGAGGCCCAGGAACATCTCCTCCAGGCCCTCCGAGCCGCCGGAGCGCAGCTCGAGGAGCACGACGGACTCGCGGGCGGCGATCTCGCCCACCACGCGGGCCTCGGCCTCGACGACGAGGCCGGAGCCGGTGCGGGTGACGCCGACGCCGGCGTCCTGGAGGAGGCGGGTGAGGCGTACGTCGTCGGTCGAGGTGACCGACGTCCCACCGCGGCTGAGGAGCTCCTCCTTGGAGCCCATCGCCACGATCTTGCCGCGGCCGATCATCACGAGGTCGTCGGCGACGATCTGCACCTCGTGGAGCAGGTGGCTGGACAGGAGCACCGTGCCGCCGCCGTCGGCGAAGCGGCGCAGCAGTCCGCGCATCCAGTGGATGCCCTGCGGGTCGAGGCCGTTGGCGGGCTCGTCGAGGACGAGCACCTGCGGCTCGCCGAGGAGCGCGGCCGCGAGGCCGAGGCGCTGGCGCATGCCGAGGGAGTAGTTGCGCACGCGGCGCCCGGCCTCCTCGTCGGTGAGGCCGACGAGGGCGAGCACCTCCTCGACGCGGGCCTTGGACACGCCGACCGAGATCGCCGCGACCCGCAGCACCTCGCGCCCGGTGCGCCCCGGGTGCTGCGCGGAGGCGTCGAGCATGACGCCGACCTGGCGTCCGGGGTTGGGCAGCTCGCGGTAGGTCTGGCCCAGGATCGTGGCTCGGCCCGAGGTGGCGGGGGTGAGCCCGGTCATCATCCGCATCGCCGTGGACTTGCCGGCACCGTTGGGGCCGAGGAAGCCGACGACGCTCCCGGGTCGCACCTCGAAGGAGATGTCGTCGACGGCGGTGAACCCGCCGTAGCGCTTGGTGAGGTTCTCGACTGTGATCATGGCTCCACCCTCGGCCGGGACCGGTGCCCGCGGCATCGGGCTCAGGGGTCGACGGGGTCCGACCCCGGTATCGACCTCGGTCCCGGTGCGACACCTTGGTCGGACGCGCCGTGCTCCCTCCGTGTCCTAGCCTCGGGCCATGGAGAGGGGAACCGGCCGCTTCGCAGCGACCTGGCGCTATGCCCTCGCCCTGTTCATCAGCCTCAGTGTCTGGGCGATCCCGCTGGTCGGCGCGAGCGAGCGCACCCCGCAGGCCGCCGTGACGTGGTTCCTCGTCGGCGACCCGGTCCTGGGGCTGCTCTCCTTCGTGCTCATCCGCTGGCGCCACCGCAGGCCCGCGCTGGTGGCCGGTGTGCTGCTGGTCTTCTCGTGCGTCTCCGCCTCGAGCGCCGGACCCGGGTCGTGGATCCTGGGGTCCATCGCCTCGCACCGGCGGTGGCGCCTGGTCGCGGTGGTGGGACCTCTCAACGTGCTGGCCGGCGTCGTGCAGGAGCGGATCGGGATCGCCCAGGACACGCTGCCGCTGTGGGCCTCGATCGCCTTCGGGGCCCTCGTCGTCGGGATCCTGGTCGCGACCGGCTACGCGATGGGCTCGCAGCGCCAGCTGGTCGACTCCTACCGCGAGCGCGCGCTGACCGCGGAGCGCGAGCAGCGGGCCCGGGTCGCCCAGGCCCAGGCGGCCGAGCGCACGAAGATCGCCCGCGAGATGCACGACGTGCTGGCCCACCGCATCTCGCTGGTGGCCATGCACGCCGGTGCCCTCGGGTTCCGCAGCGACCTCACCGCCGAGGAGCAGGCGAGCGCCGCCCGGTCGATCGAGGACAACGCCCACCGGGCCCTCACGGACCTCCGCGCCGTCCTCGGCGTGCTGCGCGACCCGCTCCAGCCGGTCGACGCCGCGCCGGAACGGCCCCAGCCAGGGCTCGACGACCTCGCTGAGCTGGTGGCGGAGGAGGCGGCCGGCGGGATGCGCGTACGCCTCTCCCGCCGCATCGAGGGCGAGGTCCCGCCCGGCGTCGGCCGCACCGCCTACCGGATCGTTCAGGAGGCGCTGACCAACGCCCGCAAGCACGCACCCGGGACCGCGGTGACGGTGGACGTGGCGGGGTCGCCGGCGGACGGCCTGGTCGTCGGGGTGCGCAACGCCGCACCGGTCGGTCCGGTGGCGGTGCCGTCGCTGCCGGCCTCGGGCCTGGGACTGCTGGGGCTGCAGGAGCGGGCGACGCTGGCCGGCGGCCGGATCAGCCACGGCACCGACACCACCGGGGGCTACGCGGTGCGCGCGTGGATACCGTGGGACTCGTGAGGTCACCCAGCGACGACGGTCCGGTCCGGCTCGCGGTGGTCGACGACGACCCGATGGTGCGCGCCGCGCTCGGCATGATGCTGGGCGGCGACTCCGGACTCGTCGTCGTCGCCGAGGCGGGCGACGGCGAGGAGGCCCTGCGGGTGGTGCCGGCGTCGGGCGCCGACGTGGTGCTGATGGACATCCGCATGCCCGTGCGCGACGGGCTCAGCGCGACCGCCGAGCTGCTGGCGCACCACCCCGACCTGAAGATCATCGTGCTGACGACCTTCGACACCGACGACATGGTGCTCCGCGCGCTGCGGGCCGGGGCCGCGGGCTTCCTCCTCAAGGACACGCCGCCTGCGCGCCTGGTCGAGGCCGTCCGCACCGTGGCGGCAGGCCACCCGATGCTCTCCCCGAGCGTCACCGCGCAGCTGATCGCGGCCGTGACGCGCACCGACCAGGCCACGGAGGTCCACGAGCGCGCCCGCTCGGCGCAGGCGGCCCTGGCCACGCTCACCGAGCGCGAGCGCGACGTGGCCGACGCGGTTGCGCGCGGGTTGAGCAACGCCGACATCGCCGCCGAGCTCTACATGGGCGTGCCGACGGTCAAGACGCACGTCGGGCGGCTCTTCACCAAGCTGGGCGTCGAGAACCGGGTGCAGGTCGCGATCCTGGTCCACGACGCCCAGGGGTGAGAGCCGCCCGGCGCGGGTGCGTACGGGGGTGGGGTCAGCGGACCTCGAGCAGGTCCACCACGAAGATCAGCGTCTCGCCGGGCTTGATCACGCCGCCCGCGCCGCGGTCGCCGTAGCCGAGGTGCGGCGGGATGACGAGGCGGCGACGACCGCCGACCTTCATGCCCTGCACGCCGGTGTCCCAGCCGGAGATGACCTGGCCGATGCCGAGGCGGAACTGCAGCGGGGTGCCGCGGTTGTAGGACGCGTCGAACTCCTCGCCCGAGGAGTGGGCGACGCCGACGTAGTGGACCGAGACGGTCGAGCCGGACGTGGCCTCGGTGCCGTCGCCCTCGACGAGGTCGGTGACCTCGAGGTCGGCGGGCACCTCGCCCATGTGCGGGTCGACGTCGGGCTTCTGGCTCACAGTGGTTCCAATCAGTCGGGTGTCAGGTCTGGTGGACGTAGTGGTCGAGCTGGTCGCGCTCGAACTCGAGCTCGCCGATGCGGCTCTTGACCACGTCACCGATGGAGATGATGCCGGTCAGCCGTCCGTCGGCCACCACCGGGACGTGCCTGATGCGGTGCTCGGTCATCGTCTGCATGAGGTCGGTGAGGCCGTCGGTGCCGGTGCAGGTGCGCACGTCCTCGGTCATGATCATGCTCACCGGGGCGTCCAGGACGGCGGCGTCGGCGTGCAGGCGGCGTACGACGTCGCGCTCGCTGACGATGCCGGAGACGCGCTCGCCGTCGTCGCTGACCACGAGGGCGCCGACGTTGTGCTCGGCGAGCAGCGCGACGAGCTCGCGCACGCTGGCGTCGGGGCTGATGGTCACCACGGCCTGCTGCGACTTGGCGTGGATGACGTCGTTGATCTTCATCGGGGCACCTCTCGTCCGGTCGTGCACGGTGACGGTGACCTCACCGTAGCCAAGCGCGGCCGTGGGCGACAGGTGTCGCGTCAGTCGAGGACGGGCGGGGCCTGGCGCTCGCGCAGGTTGCTGACCGAGCCGGGCCCACGGCGCGGGACGTCGGGGTCGGAGTCGTCGTCGTCCAGCGAGCCCAGGAAGGACAGGGCGGCGTCGTGGAGGTGGCCGTTGGAGGCGAGCGCGTTGCCGCCCCACGGGCCGTCGGTGCCGTCGAGCGAGGTGAACCGGCCGCCGGCCTCGCGCACGATGACGTCGAGAGCCGCCATGTCGTAGAGCTCGAGCTCGGGCTCGGCCGCGATGTCCACTGCGCCTTCGGCGAGGAGCATGTAGGACCAGAAGTCGCCGTAGGCACGCGTACGCCAGCAGCGCCGCGACAGCGACACGAAGTCGTCGAGCCGATCGCGCTCGTCCCAGCCCGAGAGCGAGGAGTAGCTCAGCGAGGCGTCCTCGAGGCGGCGTACGTCGGAGACCTCGCACTTCGTCGCCTTCAGCAGGGACCGGCCCGTCCAGGCGCCGTTGCCGACCGAGGCCCACCACCGGCGCTGCAGCTGCGGTGCGGACACGACCCCGAGCACGACCTCGTCGTCGACCGCGAGCGCGATGAGCGTGGCCCAGACGGGGACCCCGCGCACGAAGTTCTTCGTGCCGTCGATCGGGTCGACGATCCAGCGGCGCTGGCTGTGGCCGGTGGTGCCCTGCTCCTCGCCGACGACGGCGTCGCGCGAGCGCACCCGCGACAGGGTGCGGCGGATGCCCTCCTCGACGGCCTTGTCGGCGTCGGTGACCGGCGTGAGGTCGGGCTTGCTCATGACGTGCAGGTCGAGGGCCTTGAAGCGCGCCTGGGTGAGGGAGTCCGCGTCGTCGGCGAGGACGTGCGCCAGGCGCAGGTCGTCGGTGTAGTCGTTTGAGCCGGGGCCGGTGATGGGCATGTTCACAGGCTATTGCCAGCATCGGGTCCTACCCTGCACGCATGGAACTCAACGGTGTGCCGCTGCACCCGCTCGTCGTCCACGCAGTCGTCGTCCTGGGCCCGCTGGCGGCGCTGGCCGGGCTTGCCTACGCGTTCGTGCCGAGGTGGCGCTGGCTGCTGCGGTGGCCCTTGGTCGTGCTCGCGGTGGTCACCGCTGCCGCCTCGCTGCTGGCCGTCGCCGCGGGCGAGGACCTGCTGGCCGCGCGTCCGGAGCTCGCCCCGATCGTGGAGGAGCACGAGGAGGCCGGCGAGCTGTTGCGCACCGTGTCGCTGGCCTACGTCCTGGTCTCCGGCCTCGCCGCGTGGGCGCTGGGTGGGGTCTCCGCGTTGGCCTCGGGCCGCGGGGCTCGCGAGACGCGCCTCGGCGTCCCGGTCATGGCGCTGCTCGCGGTCGGCGCGGTCGCACTGCTCGTCACCGTCTACCTCGCCGGTGACTCCGGCGCGCAGGCCGTCTGGGGCTGACCGCAGGACTACCAGTCGCTGGAGGCCTCGCGGGCGGCGAGCAGCCGCCGGAACGACTCGACCCGGTCGGGGTCCGCCTCGCCGGCGGTGACCGCCTCGTCGAGCCCGCACTCGGGCTCACCGGTGCCGTGGGAGCAGCCGCGCGGGCAGGTCTCGGTCATCTCGTCGAGGTCGGGGAAGGCCTCGATGAGGTTCTCCGGCTGCACGTGCGCGAGGCCGAAGGAGCGGATGCCCGGGGTGTCGATGATCCAGCCCTCGGCGTCGGGCAGCTCGAGCAGGTAGGCGCTGGTGGAGGTGTGCCGGCCGCGGCCGGTCACCGCGTTGACGATCCCGACCTCGCGGTGGGCGTCGGGCACGAGCGCGTTGACGAGCGTGGACTTGCCCACGCCGCTGTGCCCGACCAGCACGCTGGTGCGTCCCCGCAACCGGTCGCGCAGCTCGGTCAGGTCGCCGGCCCCCTCGCCCTTGAGCTGGGTCACCACCCAGGGCACCCCGAGGGAGCGGTAGGTCGACAGCAGCACCTCGGGGTCGGCCAGGTCGGCCTTGGTCAGGCACAGCAGCGGCGCCATCCCGGCGTCGTACGCCGCCACGAGGGCCCGGTCGATGAGGCGCGGGCGCGGCTCGGGGTCGGCGAGGGCGGTGACCACGACGAGCTGGTCGGCGTTGGAGACGATCACCCGCTCGACTGGGTCGTCGTCGTCGGCGGTGCGGCGCAGGGTGGTGCTGCGCGGCACCACCTCCACGATCCGGGCCAGCGAGCCGTCGGCTCCGCTGGTGTCGCCGACGACGCGCACGTGGTCCCCGACCACGACCCCCTTGCGGCCCAGGGGGCGCGACTTCATCGCCATCACCCGGCGCCCGTCGAGGAGCAGGGTGAACCGGCCGCGGTCGACGGTGACGACGCGGGCGTCGACCGCGTCGTCGTAGCTCGGTCGGTCCTTGGTGCGTGGGCGGGTGCGGCGCCGGGGGCGTTCGTAGTGCTCGTGGTCGTGCTCGCCGTAGCGGCCGGTCGTCACGAGGACACGCCCCGCACGGCGGTGCTCCAGGCGGTCGCGAAGTCGGGGAAGGTCTTGGACGTGGTGGCGATGTCCTCGACCAGCACGCCGTCGACGGCCAGGCCGAGGATGACCCCGGCGTGGGCCATGCGGTGGTCTGCGTAGGTGTGGAACGTGCCGCCGTGCAGCGACGAGGGCCGGATCGACAGGCCGTCCTCGCGCTCGGTGACGTCGGCGCCGAGGCGCCCGAGCTCGGTGGCGAGCGCCGTGATCCGGTCGGTCTCGTGGCCGCGGATGTGCGCCACCCCGCGCAGGTGGGAGGGGGAGTCGGCCAGCGCGCAGAGGGCGGCGATCGCGGGGGTCAGCTCGCCGACGTCGTGCAGGTCGAGGTCGACGCCCGAGAGGCGCGCCGGACCCTGCACGGTGAGGTTGCCGTCGACACGGCTGACCTCGCAGCCCATCAGCGTGAGGATCTCGCGCAGCTCGTCGCCGGGCTGGGTGGTGGTGGCCGGCCAGTCGGTGACCGTCACGCGACCGCCCGTGGCGGCGCCGAGGGCGAGGAACGGCGCGGCGTTGGACAGGTCCGGCTCGATGGCGTGGTCGACGGCGGCGACCGGCCCGGGGGCGACCGCCCACCGGTTGGCGTCGTGGTCGTCCACCTCGACGCCGTGCTGGCGCAGCATCTGCACGGTCATCTCGATGTGGGGGAGCGACGGCACCGGCTTGCCGACGTGGCGCACGTCGACCCCGTGCTCGTAGCGGGCACCTGCGAGCAGCAGCGCGGAGACGAACTGCGACGAGGCGCTGGCGTCGATGGTCACGGTGCCGCCGGGCACCGTGCCGCTGCCGCGCACGGCGAAGGGGAGGGCGCCGCGGCCGTCGTCGTCGACGTGGACCCCGAGCGCGGCCAGCGCCGACAGCATCTGGCCGACGGGCCGCAGGCGCATGTGGGGATCGCCGTCGAAGCCCACGGTCCCGTGTGCGAGACCCGCCACCGGCGGCACGAACCGCATGACCGTGCCGGCGAGCCCGCAGTCGACCTCGGCGTCGCGGTCCCACGCCTGCGGGGTCACCGCCCAGTCGCCGGCTCCGGGCCCGTCGGTGTCCTCGACACGGGTGCCGAGCGAGGTGAGCGCGGCCGCCATCAGCAGGGTGTCGCGCGAGCGCAGCGGACGGCGTACGACGCTCGGGCCGTCGGCGATCGCGGCGAGCACCAGCGCACGGTTGGTCAGCGACTTGCTGCCCGGCAACGACACGACCCGGTCCACGGGGTCGAGGGGACGGGGTGCCGGCCAGAGCTCACTCACCCGCGCACCCTATCGATCAGGTCAGCTGTGCCTTGGCGAGCTTCGCCTCGCGGCGGGCGTCCCTGGCCACCTGCTTGGCCTCGCGGCGCACGTCGGCGGCGGCGCGACGCGCGCGCCAGGCGAGCCCGGGGCGGCCGTCGGTGTCGACACCGGCGAGGAGCAGGCCACCGAGGATCGAGGTGTTCTTCATGAACTGCAGGCGCTGGGCGGCCTTCGCCTGCGGGTCGGACTCCTCCCAGAAGGGGTGTCCGGCGAGGGTCGTGGGCACCAGCGACGCGGCGAGCACGGTGGCGCTCAGCCGGGGCGCACGGCCGGTCGCGAGGGCGGCGGCGGCGAGGATCTGCGCGCCGGCGTTGATCCGGACCAGCGTCTGCGGGTCGGTGGGGATCGGCGCCCCGGGCGCGGCCTGCTGGACCTTCGGCACGACCCGGTCGGTGACCTTCTTCGCCTTGACGGCGTGCGCCTCGGTGTTGCGGATGGCGTTGATGCCGCCGGCGACGAAGATCGTGGCGAGCATCGGACGGGCGAGCAACCGGGTGATCGTCATGGCCCTTGTCTACACGATGCGCCGAAGGTGCGCCCCGCCCGCAGGGATGCGTCCGGTGCGCGGGTCGTCCTCAGTCGAGGACGGCGCGCCACGTGTTGTTGGACGGGTCGGGGTCCGGCTGCGCCGTGGACAGCGAGGCCACGACCTGCGCGCCCTGCGGTGCGACGACCTCGAAGGAGACCGCGGCCAGGTTCGCGCCCGAGATCTGGCAGGTGGCGCGGGCCCGGTTCGTGGTGCACCGTCCGTCGCTGGTGCGCACCACCTCGGCGCCTGCCGCCTCGACCGTGAGGACCGCGTTGGAGCCGGACGGGAGGGCCGCGACCCGCAGCACCACGTCGTACGTCGGTCGCGTCCCCGATGCGGAGCCGCCCAGGGTGACGTCGGCCGCGGGGGGCGGCGGGGGCGGTGTCGTCGTCGGGGTCGGGGTGGGCGTCGGGCTGCTCGTCGGCTGGCCAGTGGGGTTCGACGTGGGGTTCGAGGTGGGGTTCGAGGTCGGGTTCGAGGTCGGGTTCGAGGTGGGGCTGGACGTCGGGTTCGAGGTCGGGTTGGACGTCGGGCTGGCGCTCGGGCTCGACGTGGGCGTCGGCTTCGAGGTGGGCGAGGTGGTGGTGGGGGAGGTGGTGGGAGAGCTCGTGGGTTCACCGGTCGGGTCGGTCGTCGGATCGCC
>CAXHZJ010000027.1:0-15332 GCA_964021995.1 Nocardioides furvisabuli
GTGGCCCAGACAAGCGATGTCGCGACTCGTGTAGACGCACTCATCTGCCGCGTTGAGGGCGGCTACGCTCGCCCGGATCTGCCGCGTTGAGGGCGGCTACGCTCGCCCGGATCTGCCGCGATCCGAACGCCCACTCGTGCCGATGGGCGGCGAGCTGCATCCCGGTCGGAGCAACGATCAGGCACCGCCAGGCGTCGTATCGACATGCGCACCGTTCCCGCCACCGTGACCCTCGTGCTCGTGTGTGTCGGTGGCGCCGGCTGCAGCGCATGGACCTCCGACGAGGTTTCAGCGCATGTGGGCACCTACGAGGCCACCGGCGAAGGTGGCGACGGGGCACTGCTCGAGGGAACGGTCCGACTGGAGGACGGCTGCCTCTTCGTCGAGGCCAGCACTGGTGGTCGCTTCCTCGCCTACTTCCCCGAGGACGAGGTCGAGTGGAGCGACGAGGGGCTCCGCTACGGCGGATCGACGTACGGCTCGGGCGACAGCATCGTGCTCGGCGGCGGGACCTCCAGCGCCTCGCGGCCCGTTCCGTCGGACTGCCGTGAGCGCTTCGAGGCGTTGACTCAGTGGATCGTCGCTCAGTCCGGCTAGCCCACGGCGGGTCTGCCGTCACCACTTCGAAGCGTCCCGCCCTGGGCCTACTCTCTCCCCGTGACGGACGACGCGACCACGCCGACGGGCTGGGACCAGAGCGAGGGTCCCACTCTCGACTCGCCCGCTCTCGGGGCGATCGCCCTGGTGGTCGCTGTCCTGAGCGCCCTGTGTGCCCCGACGTACCTCTTCAGCGTCTTCACCTTCCTCGGGGCAGCGGTGGCCCTACCGCTGGGTGTGATCGCCCGCGGCGTCCCACGGAGCCACGAGCTTGGCACGGCGGCCATCGCAGTAGCGGCAGGGGCGTGCCTCGTCGCGACGGCGGTGCTGATCTCGGTGGGTGGCTGATCAAGTACGGTCGGCGCCATGGCATCTCCGGAAGCGAAGCTCGCACCTGTCGGCGCACTGCGGGGCGGACTGGCCCTGATCGTCCTCGGTGCCCTGCTGGCCTGGGCGCCCGTCGACTCGATCCCGGACTGGGCCTGGCTCATGAGCCTGTCGATCGGTGTGCTGCTGGTGGCTGTCGCTCTGGGCATCCGCACCCTGCGCATGAGGTGACCCGCGACGGGACCGGGACCGCGGTCAGGCCGTCGCGGCTGCCAGCACCAGCACCGCGAAGGACACCTCGACCACCGCGCCGAGCACGTCACCGGTGATCCCGCCGAGGCGGCGTACGCACCGGAGCAGCAGGGCGACGACCGCGCCCACCACGACAAGGATCCCGACGAGCAGCGGCCACGGCGACCCGAGGCCGACACCGGCAAGCGCGACAACCACGGCAGTCACGGCGAGCGAACCGACGGCGGCGACCACGGGCACGGCGCCGATGTGGACCGCGCCGAGCCCGTCGGCCCGGGCGGCCGGGACGCCGCGCACGCACGCCAGAGCGAGGCTGGACCGCGACGCGCAGACGAGGACCGCGACCACCCACCACGCCTGGTCGTGCCGCACGACCGCGCTGAGACCGGCTGCCTGCAGGCCGGTGACCAGCACGACCGCCACGACCCCCGCCGGCCCGACCGGCCCGGTGCGCATGACCTCCAGGGAGCGGGCGGGGGAGTAGGACGCGGTGAGCCCGTCGGCAGTGTCGGCGAGCCCGTCCCAGTGGAGGGCACGCGTTCCGAGCGCGAGCACCAGCACCACGGCGTACGCCGTGGCGAGGGGTGGCAGGTCGACCCAGCCGGCGACGAGCACGACCAGCGCGGACGCGGCTGCGAGGGGCAGGACGGCCAGCGGCGCGAGCACCATCGCGACGCCCGCCACGGACCGGTCGACGCGCGACGGGGGCGGCACGCGTACGGCGGTGAGGGTGCCGGCGGCCAGCAGCGAGGCGTCGCGCAGCAGGCTCACGAAGGCAGGACCTCCGAGAGCAGCGCCACGTCGCGCAGCACCGCGATGCCCGAGCGCAGCATCGGGAGGGCGGCCACGGCGCCCGATCCCTCGCCGAGGCGCATCCCGACGTCGAGGAGCGGCTCGAGGCCGAGGGACTTCAGGGCGTGGGTCTGGGCGGGCTCGGTGGACCGGTGCCCGGCGACCCACCAGGCGGCGGCGCCCGGTGCCATCGCCTCGGCGACGACTGCGCACGCCACCGACATGAGCCCGTCGAGCACGACGGGCACGCCCAGGGTCGAGGCCTCGACGAGGAAGCCCACCGTCGCGGCGAGGTCGGCGCTGCCGAGGGCGGTGAGCAGCTCCACCGGGTCCGTGGTGCGCCCCGCGGTCCGGGCCAGGGCGGCCTCGACGACGTCCCGCTTGCGGGCCCAACCGTCGTCGTCGATGCCGGTGCCGCGACCGGTGACCTCGTCGGCGGGCAGGCCCAGGACCGCCGCGACGAGCGCGGCGGCGGGCGTGGTGTTGCCGATGCCGAGGTCGCCGGTCATCAGCAGCTGCGCGCCATCGTCGACCAGCTCGCGCGCCACCTCGGCGCCGAGGGAGAGCGAGCGCTCGGCCTCGTCGCGGGTGAGCGCGTCGGTGAGGTGGATGGGTCCGGAGCCGCGGCGCACCTTCCGCGCGCCGACCTCGGCGGGCAGGTCGGAGAGGTCGGCGTCGACGGCGACGTCGAGCACGGTCACCGCGACCCCGTGCTCGCGGGCCAGCGCGGAGACGCCCGCGCGGCCGGCGACGATCGTGCGCACCATCGCCTCGGTGACAGCGGCGGGATAGGCCGAGACCCCGTGCGCGGCGACGCCGTGGTCGCCGGCCAGCACCACCAGGCGTACGTCGGTGAGCGGCCGCGGCGGCACCTCGCCCTGGACCGCCGCCAGCCAGGCACCCAGCTCGCCGATGCGGCCGAGCGCTCCCGCGGGGGTGGCGAGACCGGCGAGCCGCTCCTGCGCGCGGGCGGCGACGTCGGGGGAGGGCGGGGCGATGCGTGTCTGGTCCATGGCGGCGCCAGCCTAGATGCCAGTCTGGGTCCGTGCCCGGCCACTCCGTCCTCCAGCTCCCGGTCGACGCGCTGGAGGAGTGGGTGCGCGCGCGGACGGCCCACTACGACGCGGGCTTCGTCTCGACGGACCCCCGCTTCGGGCACGCCCACATCACCGCGCTCGGCCCGTTCGACCCACATCCGTCGGAGGCGACTCTCGCCACGATCGCCGACCTGGCATCGGCGACAGCGCCGGTCGCCGTGGAGCTGGCTCGGCTCGCGCAGTTCCCCAACGGGATCATCCACCTGCTACCCGAGCCCGACGACCGGCTCCGGGACCTCACCGCCCGGCTCGTCGCCGCCTTCCCCCACTGGCCGCCGTACGCCGGTGAGTTCGGCACGGACGTGCAGCCGCACCTCACCGTCGACGCGGCATCGGATGAGGTCGACCTCGCGTCCACTGCGGCGCTGCTCGCCGACGCTGTGCCGGTGCGGGTCGTGCTCGACCGGCTCCAGCTCGCGTGGTGGGAGACCGACCGCTGCCACGTGGTGCAGGAGTGGCGGCTCGGGGGCTAGTCCGTTCGGGCCATTTCCCTGCGAACCCCCGGGACCGCTCATGTGCGGCAGCGAGGCTGGACGCATGCCTCGCCGACCCGCCCCGACCGTGCTCGCCCTCGCCACCCTCGTGGTCACGCTGGTCGTCACGGTCCTCGCGGGGACGGCTCCGGCCTCGGCCACCGACATGGACTGCAGTGACTTCGCCACGCAGGCCGAGGCGCAGGCCTTCTTCGTCGCAGCAGGCGCGGGGGACCCGCACCGCCTCGACTCCGACGGCGACGGACTCGCCTGCGAGTCCAACCCCTGCCCCTGCTCGACCGACATCGTGTCCTTCGTCGGCACGCCCACCACGACGCCCACCCCGACGTCCACGCCGACCCCGACGCCGACCACGGCCCCGACGGACCCCGGTGCGGGCGACGGCGGATCGTCCGGCACCGACCGCGCCCGCGTCGTACGGGTCACCGACGGCGACACGCTGAAGGTGCGCCTCGCCGACGGTCGCGAGGAGTACGTCCGGATCCTCGGCATCGACACCCCCGAGGTGCACGGGCGCACCGAGTGCGGTGGCGCAGCCGCGAGCCGCCGGATGAGGCGCCTGGCGCCGGTGGGGGCGAAGGTCGTGCTCGTCGGCGACCCGACGCAGGCCGACCGCGACCGCTACGACCGGCTGCTGCGCTACGTCCAGCGTCGCGGCAAGGACGTCGGGCGCGCGCAGGTCACGGCGGGCCTGGCGCAGGTCTTCGTCTACCGCAACGACCCCTTCGAGCGGGCCGGCGCCTACCAGCGTGCGGAGCGCCGGGCCGACCGGCAGGACCGCGGCTCCTGGTCGCGTTGCTGGCGCTGAGCGACGCGCCTCGCCCCGGGCATGGCAGGATCGTGGCATGGCTTCATGGGCGCACCTCGAGATCACTGTCGACGACCAGGGCAACGTGGAGGTCGGTGGCTACAACGCCGACCCCGAGGCGCTCGTCGCCGACACCGAGTCGTGGGAGGACCTGCTGACCTCCCTCGGCGTCAACGGCTGGGAGCTGGTGCAGGTGATCCCCGGCGTCGAGACGACGTACTGGTTCAAGCGCCAGTCCTGAACGGCCGGTCGTGAGCGACCTCGCGGCCCGGTTCCGCGCCGCCTCGGCGTCCGCGGAGACGATCTTCTGGCGCCCGCCCTCCACGCCGGCGGCGATGTTCGCCAACCTGGCGGCGTACGCCGACGAGCACGGGGTCGAGTGGGACCGCTACGGCGAGGGTGGCGCGGTGGCGCAGCTCGAGGGGGAGGTCGCGGCGCTGCTCGGCAAGCCCGCTGCGGTGATGTTCCCCAGTGGGGTGATGGCGCAGCAGGCGACGCTGCGCGCCTGGTGCGACCGGTCAGGCTCGCGCCGCGTCGCGCTGCCCGACCTCTCCCACCTCGTCCACCACGAGCAGGACGGCCCTCGCCGGGTGCTCGGCCTGGAGCTCGAGTGGCTCACCACCGGACGCGAGACGCCCACCGCGGAGGCGCTCGCGCGGGTCGGCGGCCGCCTCGGCGCGGCGATGGTCGAGCTGCCCCTGCGTGACGCCGGGTGCCTGCTGCCGACATGGGACGAGCTCGTCGCGCTGTCAGCCGCGGCGCGCGAGCGCGGCGTACCCCTCCACGCCGACGGTGCCCGCATCTGGGAGTCGGTGTCGCACTGGGACCGCACCCTGGCCGAGGTGGGCGAGCTCTTCGACTCGGTCTACGTCTCGCTCTACAAGGACCTGGGAGCCTCGAGCGGCGCGCTGGTGGTGTGCCCGGAGGACCTGGCCGGCGAGCTGCGCTCGTGGCGCCAGCGGATGGGCGGGACCCTCTTCTCGATGACCACCGCGGCGGTCGGCGGGCTGATGGGGCTGCGGGACCTGTCGAGGTTCGGCGACCACCGCGCCTGGGCGATGGCGCTGGCCGCGGCGCTGCGCGACCACGGCTTCGCCACCTTCCCCGAGGAGCCGCACATCGCGACCTTCCTGGCCTACGCCCCCGGCACCCCCGACGAGGTCAACGAGCGGGTCGTCGCCTTCACCGAGGAGCGCGGAGTCGTGCCCTGCGGGCTGTGGCGGGCGGCCGACGTCCCGGGCTGGGTCGTGACCGAGTTGACCTGCTACGAATCCGCGATCACCCGCGACCCGGTCGAGGTGGCTGGTTTGATGGCCGCGGCAGTCGGGGAGAGTCGCCCCGGCACGTAGCCGAGCGGGAGGATCGCCATGCGGGCACGGACAGGGTCGACCCTGGGCAGTTGCGTACGACGGAGCGCCGCGCTGGCGCTGCTGGCGTGCGGGACGGCCGTGTCCGTGACGGCACCGGCGCACGCCGCCGGAGAGCTGTGCGACAGCGGCGTGGTCTTCGACGGCGCCGACGTGCTGGACGACCGGGCCGTCTCGCGCGCGGCCAGGTCCTCCTACGACGACCGGGTGACGGTCAAGGTGATCGCCTGGGAGCAGACCCCCGGCGGCGGCACCCTCTACGACGCCCTCGTCGACGCCCGTGCGCAGTGCGCGGGATGGGGCTTCACCGGCGGTGGGCGACGCTCGCTGCTGGTGCTCGGCGTCTCGACCGGTGGCCGTGAGCTGGGCACGCACTACGACGGCTGGGCCTTCGACCGCTTCGACTCCTCGCGCGACGACGTCGAGACGGGCGCCATGGGTCCGGCCTTCGGCAACGGCCAGTGGACCGACGGGATGGTGGAGGGGCTGCGGGGCTACGGCGAGGCGTACGCCGCCTCGAGCCCGACGCGCGGTCCGGAGCCGTACGTCCCGGAGATCGACGACTTCTCCGACGACTTCTCCTCCGACGGGGGCGGGTCCGCACCGTCGCCGTGGCTCCTCGGCGTGCCGGTGGGCCTGGCCGCCGTCGGGGGCGGTGGCTACGGCGCGGTCCGGCTGCGACGACGCCTCAGGGCCCGGGCCGCCGCCCGCGCCTCGCTCGCCCACGGGGTGTCCGCGATGGCGCAGGCGTGGTTCGAGCTCGACGAGAGCAACGAGCTGATCGACGCACGGGTCGGCGCGCTCCCGCAGGTCAGCGACTCGGTCGCCGACGGGATCCGGACCGCCCACGCCGAGGCCGTGGCCACGCGCGACGCTGCCACCACGACCTACCTGCGACTGTCTGAGGTGCACACCGAGACGGCCGTGGCAGGGATGGACACCGAGGAGGCCACGCAGGCCGGCCACGAGGTGGAGGCCGCCACCCGCGAGCTGCGCGACGCGCAGGCCGCCATGGCGGTCGTCGAGCAGCGGCTCTCGGCCTACGACACGCTCCGCGAGGAGCTCCCGGCGCGGATCGAGGCGCTGCGGACGGGCGCCACCGAGGTCACCGCGCTCCTCGCCTCGCGCCAGGTGGAGGGCTACCGCACGACCGACAACGACGCAGCCCCGGCTGCAGCCGAGCGGGCCGCGACCGATGCCGCAGCACTCTCCGCCCAGCAGCGCCACGGTGACGCCGCCGCACTCGTCGAGCGGGCGCAGGCCGACCTCGCCGCGCACCGCACGTGGCTCAGCGAGCTCGCCGACTTCCGGGCGGCGCTGACGCGGGACACGGCGGCGCTCCACACCCGCACGACGGAGCTCGACGCCGCGATCGCCGACGCCTACGTCACCACCGAGGCCCTCGAGCGCGACCAGGACCCCAGCTGCGTCGAGGGCGTGCGCGCCACGGTCGACGAGGCGTCGGCTGCACGCAAGGCGCTCGACGGAGCCCTGCGGACCATCGAGCAGCACACCTCGATGGCCGACCAGCAGTTCGCCCGGGCGCGCGAGGAGCTCACCGCGGCGCAGGAGTCCGCGGACGCCGTCGCGGCTGGCGCCGCGCATCCGGCGCTGCGGGTGGAGCAGCTGCGGGCGCTCGCGGTCGACGTGCCGCAGCGCGTCGAGCGGGCCGTCGTGGAGGCCGACGCGATCCAGGGGCAGGTGAGCACCCACCCCGCGGCGATGACCTTCCTGCCCGAGGTGCCCGACGTGTCGGGGTTCCGCTCCGAGGCGGTCCGGGTCGGGGACGCGGCCGGGCTCGCGAAGCCGCCGTGGCTGCGCCTCGACGCCCAGCTGGAGGAGGCCGAGGCGGGCCTGACCCGCGCCCGCGCCGTCGTGGACAAGGCCATCGCCGACCACGAGGCCTCCCAGCGCGCGCTGGACGCCGCCGCGTCAGCGATCGCCGCGGCCCGCGACCAGGTCGTCCACGGGGACGTCTCCGCCGCGGCCCGCGAGCTGCTCGACGACGCCAGGGAGCAGCTCGCCCTCGCCGAGTCCGAGGCCGGGTCGCTGGCAGCCATCACCGCCGGCGCCGAGAGCGCCAAGGACACCGCCAACGCGGCCGCCGCGCGCGCCCGTCAGGACCGGCGCGACGCCGAGCAGCGGCGTGAGGCCGCCCGCCGCGCAGAGGCAGCACGCCGCCGCAGCTCGAGCGGCGGCGGTGGCGGCTTCGGCGGGGGCGGTGGCGGCTTCGGCGGCGGAGGCGGGTCCCGCAGCAGCGGCGGCGGAGGCTCGCGCAGCTTCGGCGGTGGCGGCGGCTCCCGTGGCGGCGGCGGTGGCGGGTCCCGCGGGTTCTGACGCGCGGCGCCGCGTGCCCTAGATTCCTCCCGTGAGTGCCCAGGCCCCTTCTGCTGTCATCCTGATCCGCGCGACCAGGTTCGTCCCCAACCCGGCGACCGCGGCGGACAACGCCTTCCAGGCCGACGCCCCGGCCGGCCAGTCCGAGGAGGCGACCGCCGCTGGCGCGCTGGCCGAGATGGACGCCCTCGCCGAGGCCCTGCGCGCGGTCGGCGTACGGGTGCACGTCTTCGACGACGACGACCACACCCGCCCCGACAGCGTGTTCCCGAACAACTGGCTGTCCACGCACGCCGGCGGGACCGTCGCGGTCTACCCGATGTACGCCTCCAACCGTCGCCACGAGCGTCGCAGCGACGTGCTGGAGATGCTGAAGTCGGAGTACCGCGTCCAGGCGATCGTCGACTACTCCGGTCTCGAGCCGGACGGCATCTTCCTCGAGGGCACCGGCGCGATGGTGCTCGACCACGTCTCGCGCGTCGCCTACGCCGCCCGCAGCTACCGCGCCGACGTGGCGGTGCTGGAGCGCTTCTGCACCGACTTCAACTACGAGCCGATGGCCTTCGACGCGGTCGACTCCGACGGCGTGCCGGTCTACCACACCAACGTGATCGCCTGCGTCGGCACGCACGTCGCCCTCTTCGCGCTCGACATGATCCCCGACGAGCACCGCCGCCAGCAGGTGCGCGAGCGGCTCGCCGTCACCGGACGCACCATCGTCGAGCTGACCGAGGAGCAGATCGGCGAGTTCGCCGGCAACGCCGTGGAGCTGTGCGGGCGTACGGCGGACGGCAGGCGCCGCTACGTGATGGCGATGTCGGCGCGGGCCAAGCGCTCGCTGCGTCCGGACCAGGTCGCCGCGATCGAGGAGTCGTGCGAGATCGTGGCGGTCGACATCCCCACCATCGAGCTCGCTGGTGGCTCGGTGCGCTGCATGATCGCCGGGGTGCACCTCGACCACCGCCGCCCGCTCGCCGAGGCCGAGCTGAGCGCGGCGGTCGCCGCGATCAACGAGGACAACCCGGTCACGCCGGACGGGCGCTTCGTCGACGGCAACGCCTGAGCCGACGCCGGCGTTCCGGGCCGTGGGTCAGGCGGCGCGCAGCTCGGAGGCGTGGAGCCGGTAGAGCCAGTACGCCGCGACCGCGCAGAGCAGGTGCCACGCGGCGTGACCCTGCAGCAGCGAGTCCGGGTCGCACCAGCCGTTGTTGCTGAGCAGCCAGATCGTGAACGCGACGACCATCGCGGTCACCGCCACGACCCCGTGGCGGAAGACACGGCTGGTCTCGCCGCGACGCCACAGCGCGGTCTCGAGCGCGACGGCGCCGAGGAGCAGCACGCCGAAGGCGAGGTTGCCGCTGTAGTTGACGACCGGGACCGGGTCGGGCCACAGCCCGATGAGCTCGCACGCGGCCACGCAGGCGACGTACGCCGTCACGAAGCCGGCGGTCCCGCGCCGCGTCCAGCGCGTCCAGGCCCAGGCCGCGGCGAAGCCGGCGACGAGGTACATGCTCAGCATGTCGAGATGCCCACCCCACTCGCTCTGGGTGGCGTGCATGGCGGCGGAGCCGGGTCCCAGGAGGACGACGACGCACGCGAAGAGCGTCGCGACGCCCGTCGACATCACCGGCCGGGTGCCCGGCCCGTGGTGTCGACGGTGCTGCGCGTGGTGGGCGACGAGGAGCCCGGCGACGACGAAGCCGATGTTGGACAGCGTGTTGGCCGGTTGGGCGACCGCCCCGGGACGTGCCCGCTCGCAGAAGTTGGCGCCCCGCCCGACGTCAGGACCGAGCCAGCCCTGGGACACCGCCAGCGCGAGGAGCGCCGTCGACCCGGCCGCGACCGCGACGGTGGTGGGGACGGGTCGCGGCACGGGTCGATCGTAGGGCTCCTCAGGCGCGCGTCACCTGGACCACGCTCGGGCGCGGACCGGCGAACGACCCCGCGCCGGCGGTCGAACCGGCCGGCACGTAGTCGGGGAAGCGCGACTGGGGCGCGGCCCACGTGCCGTCCTCGCCCGGGTGCTGGACGGCGACGAAGGCCGAGTCCTCGCGGTCCCGGATGACCGGTCCGCAGGTCTCGGCGCCGGCGGGCACGGCCAGGAACTGCTGCACGCGACCGCGCTCGGGGCCCTCGACCGGCACCTTGAACAGGGCGTCGTCGAGCGCGATCGCGCCGGGCTGGCCGTCGGTGGAGACCCAGAAGTTGCCGACGCTGTCGAAGGCGACGTTGTCGGGGCACGAGATCGGGGACACCGGTCCTTCCCAGCCACCGAAGTAGCGCCCGGCCGATGCCTCGTTGCCGCAGATGAGGAACAGGTTCCAGCTGAAGGTCGCCGCCGTGTGGTCCCCGCCGGTCGGGACCATCTCGACGACGTGGCCGTCCTTGTTGGCCGGGCGCGGGTTGGCCTCGTCGACCTGTGCCGCCGTGCGGGCGGTGTTGTTGGTGCACGCGACGTAGATGCGCCCGTTGCGCAGGTTGGGCTCGACGTCCTCGGGACGGTCCATCTTGGTCGGCTGGACGACGTCGGCGGCCAGGCGGGTGTAGACGAGCACCTCCTCGGTCGTGAAGCCGGGGACGACGGACTGGCCGTCGCGGGTCAGCGGGAGCCACTCGCCGCTGCCGTCGCTGACGCCGTCCGCCAGGCCGTCTCCGGTGAAGCGGGCCACGGACAGGTCGCCCTCGCTCAGCAGGCCGAGGTTGTGGCGGCGCGCCTTCGCGCTGTTGCCGGGGCGCATCTTCTCGCGGGAGACGAAGCGGTAGACGTAGTCGAAGCGCTCGTCGTCGCCCATGTAGGCCACGACGTGGCCGTCGCGGTTGACGATGACGGTGGCGCCCTCGTGCTTGAAGCGGCCCATCGCCGTGTGCTTGACCGGGGTGGAGGTCGGGTCGCTCGGGTCGAGCTCGACGATCCAGCCGAAGCGGTTCGGCTCGTTGCGGTAGTCGTCGGTGGTGGCGTCCCACCGCGGGTCGAGCGAGCGCCAGTTGCGCGAGTCCTGGGTCGCGGAGAGGCCGTAGCGCCTCTCCTTCGGGTCCGTCCCGGTGACGCGGAAGTACTGGTTGAAGTTCTCCTCGCCCGACAGGATCGTGCCCCAGGGCGTGGTGCCGCCGGCGCAGTTGTTGAGCGTGCCGAGGACCGCGCGGCCGGTCGGGTCCGCCGTGGTCCTGAGCAGGTCGGAGCCGGCCGCCGGGCCGTCGACGGCGAACGTGGTGTCGACGGTGATGCGCCGGTTGAGGCGCGCGCCCGGGACGTACGTCCACGCGTCGCCGCGCCGGCGCCGCTCGAGCTCGACGACCGACATGCCGTGCGCGGCCCAGGCGGTGCGGATGACGGTCTCGGGGTCGGTGCCGGGCGGGAACATGATGCCCTCGTTGGTGTACTCGTGGTTGCACACGAGCAGGCCGCGGGTCCCGGCGCGGTTGGTCTCGATGATGTCGAGGTAGTCGTTGTTGTAGCCGAACTGGCCGGCCTGCGCCTCGGGTGACTGGTTGGCCGGGTCGAAGGTGGGAGCGCCCGCCAGGATCGGGTCGCCCCACCGCACGATGGTGTCCCAGCGGTAGCCAGAGGGGACGGTCACGTCGTCGACGGTGCTGGCGACCGGGGCGATCGCGGTGAAGGCGAGGGAACCACGGCCGTGGTCGTGACCGCCCCCGTGGCCGCCGCCCTTGCCGGGCTTCGCGGCCGCCGGCGCCATCGGCACGGCGGTCAGCGCTGCCACCGAGAGGCCGGTGCCGACGACCGAGCGGCGGCTCAGCACGGAGGCGGCGATGTCACGGAAGTAGGAGGTCTCGGTGGTGTTGGGGACCTCCTGGAAGCAGGCGTCGCCGCAGCGGAGGTGGCAGGTCACGGCGCTGCGGTTGCCGTGCGTGCGGTTGACCATCGGGAGCAGGGTGCGGCTCTGGGGAGGAGTCATGGGGGGACTTTCCGAGAGGAGGGGTGGGCGGACCCCCCGACTCTCACCGTCCGTGTCGCCGTGCGGAGGGCCGGCGGGTGGACGACGGGTGAACGTCACCCGACCCCTCCGCGAAGCCGCCCACTTCTCCGTCGGAAGTGGGGTCAGCGTCCGCGTGGCCCGGTCGGTCGCACGTCCACCCAGACCAGGCGGTGGTCGCTGGCGGGGAAGGGGAACGTGCCGACGAGGCGGAACAGCGGGTCGTCCGACTCGGGCCAGAACACGCCTGCGTCGCGGACCTTGGTGGAGCGGTCGGGCAGGACGTAGTCGGCGCGGAGGTTGCCGGGGCCGTTGGGCAGCGCGTCGGCGAAGTCCGCGGTGTCCTGTGCGGCGGGGCCCGAGTGGGCGAGGTTGGCGGCTGCGTCGCGGGCGGCCGCCTCGACCGCCCCGGCCGAGGAGGGGTGCGGGTCGCGGACCCGCGGGTGGTCGAGCAGCTGGAGGATCGCGTCGTCGAAGGAGTCGCCGTCGAAGGGGTCGGCGTTCTGGTCGCCGGCGATGACGAACCGGCTGCCGCGCGGAAGGCCGCCGTAGGTGCCCTCGTCGTCGTAGAGATAGTCGGCGCGGTCGCGGACGTAGTCGGCCCACAGCCGGATCTCGTCGTGGTTGCGGGTGCCGTTGCGGTCCTCGGCGCCGTCGAAGGTGGGCGGCGTCGGGTGGGAGACGAGGAAGTGGACGGTGCGCCCGTTGATGCGGATCGGCACGTCCCAGTGCGACTTCGACGACAGGCGTACGGCGTCGAGCTCGGCGGGGGAGTACCAGTCCGCGGGCTCGGGCGTGGCCGGGTCGTCGGGCAGGACGGCACCCGGCATGTCCTTCCACAGGAAGTCCTGGAAGGTGCGCACGTCGTCGGTGGCGATCGGGTGCTTGGAGTAGACGACCATGCCGTACTGACCCGGGAAGGTGCCGAAGCCGAAGGCGTCGTTGCCGCCACCGACGGTGCCGCTGTTGTCGAGGTCGAGCCCGCTCGGGACGCCGGTGTTGACGGGGGCGACGTAGAAGTAGGGGTAGTCGACCGGAGCGGCGCCGTTGTGGCCGACCTCGAGGTAGTTGTCGCGGAACAGCTCGGCGGCGCGGCCGCCCTCGACGTAGTCGAACTCGTTGATCAGCAGCACGTCGGGGTCCGTGCGCTGGATCGTCTCCGCGACAGCCGCCGCCTGGGCGTTGCCGGGCGTGGAGAGGTCACGCACCAGGTCACCCTCGGCGAACCGGTTGAGCGAGGCGTTGAAGGTCGCGAAGCGCACGTCGGCGGGCTTGGCGTGCCGGCGTACGTCGGTGCCTGCGCCCGCGCTGGCCGGGGTGGTCAGCAGCGGGGCCGCGAGGCCGGCGACCGCGAGGGCGGTCGCACCGGCGAGGGCGAGGCGGGAGCGGTGGGGCGTGGGCCGAGGACGCATGCGAGAACCTTCCGAGGGGGTCCGGCCAACCTACGACGGACCGCCGACACGACGGAAGGTGGCCCGGCTGCTGTTGGCGCAGGTCTCACCCGGTGTTCACCTCACCCGACCGCTCGAGGACGCGCTGGATCACCTGTGTCGTGGAGAGCCCCGGGGAGCGCTGGACGAGGACGAGCGCCCCGCGCGCGACAGCAGGACCGTAGATGGACGCCGCGCCGTCGAGGCTCAGGTCGTCGCCGTGCACGACGGTCGTGATCGCGTGCTCGTCGAGGAAGCCCTCGTCGACCACGAAGGGCGCGTCCGCGACCACCTCGTCGACGAACCGGCACGACTCGATCACCGCCACCCGCTCGGCCAGGGTCATGATGGGCCGGCGCTTGTAGGCGGCGGTCGTCTCGTCGCCGAGGACGCCGACGACCAGGTGGTCGCCGTGGCGGCGCGCCTCCCGCAGCAGTGCGACGTGGCCGGCGTGGAACAGGTCGCCGACCATGTCGACGTAGACGCGTCGTGCCGGGGGATCGGGTGACTCGGTGTCCATGGTGCTCCTGACGTCTGCCTCGGTGCTGAGGGCTCTGTTGTACGCCTGCTGGTGTCGAGGTGCGCCCGCCGTGGTCGAGTAGCCGGGCCGCCTTTTCTCGGTGGTCGAATAGCCGGAGCGAGGAACGAGCGAGGCGTATCGAGACCCGAGCCCACTGTCGGACCCCTTCCCTAGACTCGAACGCATGATCGAGACGCTGGAGAAGGGCTCAGAGGCCGGGGCAGACGCCCTCGGCTCCGCAGCCCTGCTCGCCTCGATCCGTTCGGCCCGGTCGGCTGAGGACGCTGCCGCCGCGCAGCAGCTCGACCTCGCCGCCCGTTGGGCCGACCTCCACCCGCCCGAGTCCATCCACACTGCAGCGACCTTCACCGTCGCGGGGTGTGAGCACGAGGAGCCGATCGCAGGACCGGGTACGCCCCTGGTGGCGGAGTTCTGCGTTGCCGAGCTCGGCACGGTCCTGGGCATCACCTCGGTGTCGGCGAAGAAGTTGATCGGTCATGCCCTGGAGCTGCGCCACCGCCTGCCGCGGCTGTGGGCGCAGGTCCATGCCGGACGGGTGTCGGCTTGGCGGGCGAGGGCGGTCGCCGAGGTGACGATCCACTCGGCCCCAGCGTTGACGGTCGAGGCAGCGGCATTCGTGGACGCCCAGGTCGCCGCGGTCGCAGGCAAGATCGGCCCCGCCCAGCTGGGCCGGCTCGTGGCGGAGACGATTAAGCGGTTCGACCTCGCTGAGGTGGACCCTGCGGCGGATCCCGAGGACGGCTACCTCCACGTCGACCCGCGCCACGTGACGATCCACGACCAGGACGTCCACTTTGCCGGGACGGTGCGGCTCGAGGCCGAGATCGACCTCGCCGACGGCCTCGACCTCCACCAGGCACTCGCCCACCGTGCTGCCACTCTCGAGGCCCTCGGGTCCGAGCTGCCGCTCGACGCACGTCGCGCCAAGGCCCTGGGTGACCTGGCCCGGACGCAGACCGCGCTCGACCTCTTCCACCAAGGCCAGACCGCCGGCAGCGGTTTCGAGGCTCGCTCCGCTCGCACCTCAACCACCGATGACGGGCCGGA
This sequence comes from Nocardioides furvisabuli, assembly GCA_964021995.1. Taxonomy (GTDB): domain Bacteria; phylum Actinomycetota; class Actinomycetes; order Propionibacteriales; family Nocardioidaceae; genus Nocardioides; species Nocardioides furvisabuli_A. The sequence goes on from CAXHZJ010000027.1 coordinate 15,022, forward strand.
CTTGCCCGCCGCGCGCGAGGTCGTCCTCCACGCCCACTTCGACGCCAACCTGTCCGGCGACACCACGGTGTTCAGTCCCACGGGCCGGCTCGAGGAAGGCCAGCGACTGCTCCTGCTCGACCAGCTGAAGTCGTGGTGCGGCGACTCCCGCACCAGGATCACGGTCAAGCCGGTCCTCGACCTCAACCAGCCCAAGGCAGCGCCCGGCTACGAGATCCCCGACCGGATCCGCGAGCACGTCATCCTCCGCGACCGCAGGCGGAATCTAGGTAGTCACGCAACACCGGGTGTTTTCGTGGTTCGGGACAGTA
>CAXHZJ010000028.1:0-15252 GCA_964021995.1 Nocardioides furvisabuli
CCTTCTGAGCGGCTTGCCGCTCCGCACCTTCTGAGCGGCTTGCCGCTCCGCACCTGCTCAGCGGCTTGCCACTCCGCACTCTTCACCCACACACGCCGCCCCCGTCCTCGCGGACCGGGGCGGCGTCGTGCATCCTCGGACCAGTCGAGCCGAGAGGATCCCGCGTTGATCGAGGAGGTCCGGCTGCGCGACGGCACCGACGCGATCGTCGTGCCCCTCATGCGCACCGACCGCGCGACGCTGGCCGCGGAGTTCGAGACGCTCTCCCCGGAGTCGCAGCGCCGCAGGTTCCTGGCGCCGGTGCACCACCTCAGCGACGAGATGCTCGCGCACCTGGTCGACGACGTCGACGGCGTGGACCACGTCGCGCTCGTGCTGTGCGTCGAGACCGCGCCCGGCACCTACGACCCCGTCGCGCTGGCGAGGATCGTGCGCTACGCCGACGTCCCGGACGCCGCCGACCTGGCGGTCACGGTCAAGGACGCCTGGCAGGGCCGCGGCGTCGCGACCGTCCTGCTGGAGGTGCTGATGCGTCACCGCCCGCCCGGCGTGCAGCGCATCGTGACGGAGGTCTTCAAGGACAACCCGGCGTCCCTGGGGATGCTGCGCCGGCTCGGGCGCATGACGGAGCAGGACAACGGTTTCGGGGTGTACGGCGTCGTGGTCGAGCTCGGCGCCGCAGAGGGACGTACGACCGCGGAGGTGACGCCCCGCGAGGACCGGCAGTCGCCGCTGCTGCAGGACAGGGCGCACCGCCACGCGCTGCGCACGCGTGACCAGGTCTGCCCCTGGTTCGGCCCCCAGCCGGGCTAGGGTGTGGCGAGCACATCCGCCTCGACGACGGGACTTGACGCTGATGGCAGATCACACGGGGGGCTCTCGCGCCGACGTCGAGCTCCGCATCCCCGCCGAGGGTGCCTATGCCTCGGTGGTCCGCACCACGGCCGCCGGGCTGGCGGCGAGGCTGGACTTCACGATCGACGACATCGAGGACCTGCGGATCGCCATCGGAGAGGCCACCGCGCTGGCGATGCCGGCCGCCGACCCGGGCACGGACCTGGTCGCGTGCTTCCACTTCGGCGCGGGGGCGATGACCGTCACCCTCGAGACGGAGGCGGCCGACGAGCCGCCGCTCGACACCGAGAGCTTCGCCTGGCAGGTGCTGGACACGATGGCGCAGGACGCCTCCGCGGGTCCCGAGGGCGGACGGTTCCACGTCCGTTTCACGGTGACCTCGAGCGTCGCTGCGGGAATGACAGGTGTCGAGCTCTGACATGAGCACTGAAACGGGGGGCACGGGGGACGACGTGGCGGCGGGGGCCGCCCTGGACCGGGAGGACGACGACGTCGTCCCCACCGGTCTCGAGCACGTACGCGCGCGCAGCGCCGAGCTGTTCACGCTGATGCGCGACACCGAGGCCAGCGACGCCTCGCGGGCCGGCGCCCGCGACGACCTGGTGCACCTGCACCTCTCGCTCGTCGAGCACTGCGCGCGGCGCTTCCGCAACCGCGGCGAGCCCTTCGAGGACCTGGTGCAGGTCGGCACCATCGGGCTCATCAAGGCGGTGGACCGCTTCGAGACCGATCGCGGCGTGGAGTTCTCCACCTACGCCACCCCGACGGTGATCGGCGAGATCAAGCGCCACTTCCGCGACAAGGGCTGGGCGATCCGGGTGCCACGGCGCCTCCAGGAGCTCCGCATGCAGATCGGCGGGGCCACGGGCGAGCTGACCCAGAAGCTCGGCCGCTCCCCCACCCCGCGCGAGCTGGCCGAGGTCATCGGCTGCTCGGTGGAGGAGATCATGGAGGGCATCGAGTCCTCCCACGCCTACGCCACCTTGTCGCTCGACGCCTCCGACGACAACGACGACGGCCCGCCGGCGATGCTCGCCACGCTCGGCGTCGAGGACGCCAACATCGAGCACGTCGAGATCCGCGAGTCGATCAAGCCGCTGCTCGAGGGACTCGGCGAGCGGGAGAAGCGCATCCTGCTGCTGCGCTTCTTCAAGAACATGACGCAGTCGCAGATCGCCGAGGAGATCGGCGTCTCGCAGATGCACGTCTCACGCCTGCTGACCCGCACGCTGACCCAGCTGCGGACCTCGCTCGAGGCGGAGTGACCCGAGCCCCGCTCAGGGGTCGAGCCGCGCGTCCTCCTCGAGGACCTCGGTCGTCGCGGGGTGGAGCAGGCCCACGATGACGACCAGTGCGACGAGGGCGAGCGACAGCGGGAGCACCAGGCCCCCGACGTCCCGGAAGTTCCAGGCCAGGCCCAGCTGGATCAGCTGGGCCATCACGACGGGTCCGCGCGCCCAGCGGCGTACCTTCCACAGCGACCAGGCGCACCACGCGAGCCCGGCCGCGGCCGCGAGGAAGAACGCCGAGGTGGTCAGGCCCATCGTCAGGCGGATGACACGGAGGTTCGCCAGCTCCAGGACTCCGAGCGTGAGGAGCACGAACGCCTCGACCGCGACGAGCGATGCGGCGACCACGAGCGGGGGCGGCGCGCTACTGTCTGGACCAGGGGGAAAGTCAGAAGGTGTAACGGGCACGGCTCAACACTAGTTGTGACGGACACGACCAGCGTTGGGGGTTGTGTGAACGTTCAAAGGTTGCGAGTCTTGTCGCTGCGCTTCCCGGCGCCCGGGCCCAGCTGAATGTCCGAGAACAGCACCTGCCTGTGACGAGAAAGAGGGATTTCCCTACCCATGGATTGGCGCAGTCGCTCTGCATGCCTCGACGAGGACCCTGAGCTGTTCTTCCCGATCGGCAACACCGGTCCCGCGATCCTCCAGATCGAGGAGGCGAAGCAGGTGTGCCGGCGCTGTGAGGTGCGCGAGCAGTGCCTCGCGTGGGCCCTGGAGGCCGGGCAGGACCACGGAGTGTGGGGTGGCCTCAGCGAGGACGAGCGTCGCGCGCTGAAGCGCCGCAACGCCCGCGCCCGCATCCGCACCGCCTGACCGCGGGCCCGTCACGTCGCGCGGCCCCGCCTACTCGACCGGCAGGTCGGCCTGCACCCGCGTGCCGCGGCTGCCCGGTCCGATCTCGAGCACACCGCCGAGCTCGGACTCCACCAGCGTGCGCACGATCGAGAGGCCCAGCTGGGTCGAGGCGTCGAGGTCGAACGAGTCGGGCAGCCCCCTCCCGTCGTCCTCGACGACCACGTGCAGGCGCCCGACGATGCGGCGCGCGGTGACCACCACGCGCCCCTCGGAGCGCCCGGAGTCCCCGGCGTAGCCGTGCTCGACGGCATTCTGCAGCAGCTCGGTCAGCACCATCGCCAGCGGCGTCGCCGCCTCGGAGGCGAGCTTGCCGAAGGACCCCTCGCGCACCACGCGGACGGGCACCTCGACACCGCTCACGTCGACCACCATCGCCCCGAGCCGGTCGGCGATCTCGTCGAAGTCGACGGTCTCCTCGACGGCGTGGCTGAGCGTCTCGTGCACGATCGCGATCGAGCCGACCCGGCGCACGGCCTCCTCGAGGGCCGCCTTGGCGTCCTCGGCCTGCGTACGCCGTGCCTGCAGGCGCAGCAGCGCGGCCACCGTCTGGAGGTTGTTCTTCACGCGGTGGTGGATCTCGCGGATCGTGACGTCCTTGGTGACGAGCTCGCGGTCCCGGCTGCGCAGCTCGGTGACGTCGCGGACCAGCAGCAGCGCGCCGCTCCGGTCCCCCTGCGGGCGCAGCGGGATGCTCCGCACGATCAGGGTGACCTCGTCGGTCCCGACCTCGGTCGCGCGCCCGTCGCGACCGCCCAGCACCGCGCTCAGCGTCTCCTCGTCGATCCGCTTGCGCGCGGGCACCAGGTCACGGGTCAGGTCGGTGAGCACGAGCCCGGTCAGGTCGCCCTGGAGGCCGAGGCGGCGATAGGCCGAGAGCCCGTTGGGGCTCGCGTAGACGACGCGTCCCGTCGGGTCGAGGCGGACGAACCCGTCCCCCACGCGCGGTGAGTCGGCGTGGTCGCCGCGCTGGCCCGGCAGCGGGAAGTGGCCCGCGGCGATCATCTGGGTCAGGTCGGCCGCGGTCTGGAGGTAGCTCAGCTCGAGCCGGCTGGGGGTGCGTACGCCGAGCAGGTTGGTGTTGCGCGCGATCAGGGCGATCACCCGGCCCGCACGGCGCACGGGGATGACCTCCACCCGCACGGGCACGTCGTCGCGCCACTCGGGATCCCCCTCGCGCACCAGACGGCCGGTGCCCAGCGCCTCGTCCAGCATCCGACGCCGGCCCGTGGGGATGAAGGTGCCGAGGACGTCGTCCACCAGCGCGGTCGGCCCGGTGGTGGGTCGCATCTGTCCCCCGGCCCAGTAGCCCTTGCCCTCCCGGTCCGGGAGCCACAGCACGAGGTCGGCGAAGGACAGGTCGGCGAGGATCTGCCAGTCGGCCATGAGCAGCTGGAGCCAGGCGATGTCGGCCTCGACGAGGTCGGTGTGGGCGCGCACGAGCTCGTGGAGGGATGGCACCCGGCCACCCTAGGGCCAGCCCCGGACCGGGCTGGGGCGACGTCGGTGACTGCTGGCAGGATGGGCGGCATGTCGATCGGCTACTGGGACCAGGTGCAGGCGGCTGGTTTCGAGGTCCCCTCGGACCGCCCGCTCGGCGACCTGACCGCGGAGCTCACCACGATGCTCGGCTCCACGCAGCCGGAGGTGCGTGACGGCACCGCCTATCCCGCCCTGGCGACGTGGATCGACCGCGGCGTCTACGACGACCTCCTCGCCGGCCTCGGCGACGGCATGGTCAGCGGGCTGTCCGTCGGCCTCGGGGAGCAGGACACCGACTCCGTCTTTCGGCGCAGCTTCAGCGCGCTGATCCTCGCCGAGTGCCTCGAGCGCGACAACGCCGAGCACCTGATGCCGCCGGCGAAGATCATGGACTGGGGCGACCGGATCGCGGTCTGGTTCCTCACCGAGGTCGACACCCGCGGCTTCGTGCCGGGCAAGGGGTGGGCCCACGCGATCGCCCACGGCGCGGACACGATCGGGGCCCTCGCCGAGTCGCCGCACCTCGCCGGCGACGAGCACGCGGTCCTGCTCGACATCCTCGCCGAGCGCCTGCTCCAGCAGCCCGCCGGCCAGCCGCTCGAGTCCGGCGAGCCCGACTGGATGGCCCACGCAGCGATGAGGATCCTGCGGCGCAACACGCTCGGCACCGAGGTCCTCGAGCCCTGGGTGCACCGCATCGGCGCCGCAGCCAACGCGTTCGGTGGGCCGGTCGACCACGACCCGTTCGCCCGCACCCACGCGCCCCAGTCGTTCCTGCGCGCGCTCTTCGTCCACCTGTCCCTGGCGCCCGACGCGCCGCAGGTGCGCCCCGACCTGCTGCTCGTGCTGATCGAGGCGCTCCGGATGACCAACGCGCCCTTCCTGCGACCGAGCACGGACTAGCCTCCAACCCGGCACCGACTAGCCTGCGGGGCATGAGCGAGCCCACCGACATCTCCGGCCACAGCGGCGAGCTGGCCGTCCACGTCGCCCGCGCCCACGGCGTCGAGACCATGTTCACCCTCTCCGGCGCCCACGTCTTCCCGATGTACGACGGCGCGGTGAGGACGCAGGCCGAGGGGCAGGGCCCGCCGATGCGCCTTCTGGACGTACGCCACGAGCAGACCGCAGCGTTCGCCGCCGAGGCCACCGGCAAGCTCACCCGCGTGCCCGGCCTCGCCGTGCTCACCGCGGGCCCCGGCGTCACCAACGGCATCAGCGCGATCGCGCAGGCCCAGTTCGCCGGCTCCCCGATGGTCGTCGTCGGCGGTCGCGCCCCGCAGAACCGCTGGGGCAGCGGCTCCCTCCAGGAGCTCGACCAGCCGCCGATCATCGCGCCGGTCGCGAAGGCCGCACGGACCCTGATGACCGCCGCCGACGTGGCCGGTGGCATGGACGAGGCCTTCACCCTGGCCCGCTCCAGCCACCGCGGTCCCGTCTTCGTCGACGTGCCGATGGACGAGTTCTTCAACTCCTCGACCGGGTCGACCGGGTCCGGCGAGGGCACCCGCATCGAGCCCGACCCCGAGGCGGTGGAGAAGGTCGCGCGGCTGCTGGCCGCGGCGAGGCGCCCGGTGCTCATCCTCGGCACCGACGTGTGGGCCGACCACGCCGAGGTGGCCGCGCTCCGGCTCGTCGAGGACCTCGGCATCCCGACCCTGACCAACGGCATGGGCCGCGGCGTGATCCCCGGCGGGCACCGCTCGCTGGTCACCAAGGCCCGCGGCGCCGCCCTGTCCGGCGCCGACCTGGTGGTCGTCGTCGGCACGCCGCTCGACTTCCGCCTCGGCTACGGCGCCTTCGGCGGCCCGGACAAGAACCCGCACGGCGAGTTCGCGAAGGTCGTGCACATCGCGGACTCCCCCGGCCAGGTCTCCGGCCACGCCGAGCTGGCCGCGTCGGTCTCCGGCGACCTCACCACGATCCTCGACGGCCTCCAGGCCGCGATCGAGCACGGCGACAAGCCCGACTGGCAGGACTGGTCCGACCAGCTCGCCGACCAGGTCAAGGTCGCCGCGGCGCGCGACGCCGAGCTGCTCACCGCCGAGGCCGACCCGATCCACCCGGCGCGCATCTACGGCGAGCTGGTGCCGCGCCTGGCCGACGACTCCGTCGTCATCGGCGACGGCGGTGACTTCGTCTCCTTCGCCGGCAAGTACGTCGAGCCCCAGCGCCCCGGCGGCTGGCTCGACCCCGGCCCCTACGGCTGCCTCGGCGCGGGCCTGGGCGCCGCGATCGCCGCCCGGATCGCCCGCCCCTCGGCCCAGGTGACGCTGCTGCTCGGCGACGGTGCCGCCGGCTTCTCCCTCATGGACGTCGACACGCTGGTCCGCCACGACCTGCCGGTCGTGATGGTGATGGGCAACAACTCCGCGTGGGGCCTGGAGAAGGGCCCGATGCAGATGCTCTACGGCTACGACGTGATCGCCGACCTCGGCCAGCGCACGCCGTACGACGACGTGGTGAAGGCCCTCGGCGGTGCCGGCGAGACCGTCACCGACCCGAAGCAGATCGGGCCCGCGCTCGACCGGGCGTACGCCGCCGGTGTCCCCTACCTGGTCAACGTGATCACCGACGTCGAGGCGGCCTACCCCCGCAACACCTTCGGCATCTGAGCCGGCCGTCGTGGTGGAGGTGCGCCTCGCGCGACCCGAGGAGCTCGAGGCGGTCGGCGAGCTGACCGTGCGCGCCTACGCGGCGTACACGCGCGGCCCGACCGACCCCTACGCGGCCCGGCTGCGCGACGCCGCGTCGCGGGCGAGGGCTGCAGAGCTGTGGGTCGCCGTCGCCGGCGACCGGTTGCTGGGCACCGTGACGTGCTGCCCGCCGGGGTCGGCCTACCGCGAGGTGAGCCGTCCCGACGAGGGCGAGTTCCGGATGCTCGCTGTCGACCCGGACACCCGCGGGACGGGCGCGGGCACGGCACTGGCCCGGCACTGCGAGGTGCGGGCGCGAGCCCACGGTGCCGTCGGGATGGCGCTGTCCTCGCTGGCTGTGATGACGGAAGCCCACCGGATCTACGAGCGCCTGGGCTACGCCCGCGACCCCGAGCGCGACTGGTCGCCGCTGCCCGGCGTCGAGCTGGTGGCCTTCAGCAAGACACTGTAGGTCAGCAGGCGCGGATCGACCTCGGGTCGTCGACGTCGTCGATGCAGACGGTCCCCCACGGCAGTGCCGCGATCTCGGTCCGGGAGACCATCGTCCAGGTCCACAGCGACCAGGCGTCGCCGTCCGGGATCGCGGACAGCACTGCCCCGTTCTCGGTCAGCCAGGTCCGCTGCTCACCGTCGTTGACCAGGTCGATCTCGCCGACCGGTTCCATCACGACCATCCGGTCGTCGTCCTGCACGAGCACCTCGAACACCGATGGGTCTCCAGCCGACGTCACGACCAGCGAGGCACCGTCGTAGAAGACGGACGACGGCTGGACGCTGCCCAGCAGGGGGTCCCGGACGTCGAGGACCTGCTCGATGACGCGCCCGTAGCCCTCGACCACCAGCGTGGGCTCGGCGCCGTCGTCGACGCGGGCGGTGAAGCCGTAGCCCTGCTCCTCGAGCGCGTCGACCGTCTCTCCTGCCGGGAGGTACGACGCCCGCTCCACCGGGAAGTACATGATGGTGTCCAGCGGGTCGGCGCCGCACGGCCGCGTGCTGTCGAAGGACTGCATGAGGCACTCGGCGTCCCCGTGGCGGAGAACACCGTCGTCGCCGAGCGTCCAGGTCCAGGCGTCGATGACGTACGTGCGAGGGGTCAGCAAGGTCATGTTGCCGCGCGCATAGGCACCGACCGACCGACTGGAGCGCAGGATGCCGTCCTCGAGCCAGTAGTTCGCCACCCGCACCAGGTCGTAGTGGTCGGTCGCACTGCCCTCGACGACCAGCTGGCCCCGCACCAGCAGCTCCGGCTCCTCGACGACCGCCTGGACCAGCAGCCCGTCACGCAGGTCGAACACGAGAGGGTGGCCACCACCGCCGGGACCGGCGTCCGGGTCGTCGAAGTAGAGCACCAGCTCCTGGTCGCCGTCGCCGTCGGCGTCGATGGGGTCGAGGACGTTGGTGTCGATCGTCGTGCCGACCTTCGCGATCCCGTAGGCCTCCTCGCCCGTGGCGCTGAGGGTCGTCTGCATCCGGAAGCGGCCGTCGAAGCCCTCGGTCGGCTCGGCGAGGAAGTCCACCTTCTCCCGGGTGCCGTCACCGTCGAGGTCGAGCCTCGGGGAACGCGACAGGGTGGCGGGCTCCCAGCCCCGGCCCACGTCGGCAGGCAGCTCGAGCCGCGGTGCGTCCGGCTCCGGGGCGACCTCGTCGGAGCGGGTGCGGCTCCCGACACCCTGGAGGACGACGCCCAGGACGAGGAGGACGACCGCCGCGGCGGCGAGCAGGACCCACGGCGTGGACCACCGCGGACGCAGTGGGGTGACCGTGGCCAGGGGGGTGAGGTCCTCTCCCCTCACGAGGTCGGCCCGCGCCGCCAACGCGGCGCGCAGGCGCGCCTCCAGGTCGGGGGCACCAGGTGTCGTGCTCATCGCTCCTCCTCTCCCGAGCTCGTCGTGACGGTGTCGTGCATGGCCTTCTCCAGGGCCACGAGCGCGCGGCTCGCGGTCGACTTCACCGTGCCGCGACTGATGTCGAGGGTCCGGGCGATCTCCGCCTCGGACAGGTCCGACCAGTAGCGCAGGACCAGCACCTCGCGCTGGCGCGGGGCGAGGGTGTGCAGCGCCACGATGACCTCGCGGTGCTCCTCGGCCAGCACCGCGCTGTCCTCGGGCGTGGGTGGCGACAGGTCGTGGGGTGGGGAGTACGCCCGCGCCGTACGTCGGCGCCGCAGCGCGGACCGTGCGGTGTTGACCACCGCGACGCGCAGGTAGGCCAGCGCCTTCGACGGGTCCTTCACCGCGTCGGGACGACGTGCGAGCGCCGCGAAGGCGTCCTGCACGACGTCCTCGGCGGAGGCGACGTCGTCGACCAGCAGGACCGCCAGCCGCACCAGGGCGAGCCGGTGCGCAGCGTAGAGCTCGGTGATGTCCACTGCCGGCTCCATCGCCACCCCCGCTCCTGCCCCCGCTCGTGCCCCCGGTCCTGCGGTCCCCGTGCCCATGTCTGGTAGACGTGTGGGTGGCACACAGGTTGCCTCACCGCGCCACCCATCTGTCGGAAGGTCCGCCATGTCCCGTCCCGAGACCGCCACCCTGACCTTCCTCGTGGGCGAGGACGACACGGCTGCGGCCGTCGGCAGCGGCTCGCTGCCGGTGCTCGGGACTCCGCGCCTCCTCGCGTGGCTCGAGGCGGCCACGTGCGCCGGGCTGGAGCCGCTGCTGCCCGAGGGATCGACGAGCGTCGGCACCCGGGTGCAGGTCGAGCACCTCGCCGCCAGCCCCGTCGGGGCCGAGGTCGAGGTCAGCGCCTCCAGCGCCTACGAGGACGGCAGGCTGCACCGCTTCACCGTCAGCGCGCGCGACACCACCAGCGGCAAGGTGCTCGCCGCCGGGGAGATCACCCGCGTGGTGGTCGACGCCGAGCGCTTCCTCGCCCGCCTGTAGCCTTCGTCAGGGTCGACCTGACTAGACCGCCCGGGCGTCCTCGTCCGGATGCATCGCGGGACGGCCGTCGGTCTGGCAGGCTCGGGCACGGCGCGCGGGGGCGCGCGGACGGAATGGGGCCAACCAGCATGGATGATCGGCTGCGAGAGGCACTGGCGACGCTGGGCCAGCGCATCGAGTTCGCGGAGTACGAACGACGGATCGCGCTCGAGGAGGTGCGCGCCATCGTGTCGCAGCACCACCTGGACCTGCACCTGCCGCACGTCGCGGAGCTCACGACGCTCACGCAGCCGGCACTCGGTGCGATGCTCCCCGATTAGTCGCCGGACCGACGCCGGACGTGCAAAAGTCCCCGCCGCGGCGGGGACTTCTACGAGATGACGCGCAGGTGCGCGTCAGGCGTTGGGGCGCTTGCCGTGGTTCGCGCCCTTCTTCTTGCGCGCGCGGCGCTTGCGTCCGGTCTTGCCCATGGTGGTCCTCCTGGAATCGGTGCTCGGGTCAGTGTGTCAAAAACCCTGGGGTGCGGCGAATCGGGTCGAGCCCGCGGTCAGGCCCCGCCCTCGGTGATCTGGATGCTGACCTCGCGCAGCTGGAGGCGTACGCGGTCACGCAGCGACTCCGGAGCCGCCTCCGAGCAGGAGCGTGCGACGAGCTGCTTGACGGCCTTCTGGAGGTCGTGGCGCTCGAGGCAGGGCCCGCACTCGCGCAGGTGCATCTCGACGACGGCGCAGTCGGCCTGGTCGAGCTCGTTGTCGATGAAGTAGACGATGCGCTCGATGTAGTCGACGCAGTCGTCGTTGCCGTGCTCGTGGGTGCTCACGTGGCCTCCCCCTCGGTGTCGGCGCCGGGGACGGTGGTTGCGGGGAGGAGGTCGTTGACGCGGACGTAGTCGGCCAGCATGTCGCGCAGCTGGCGCCGGCCACGGTGCAGGCGCGACATCACGGTGCCGATGGGCGTGTCCATGATCTCGGCGATCTCCTTGTAGGGGAAACCCTCCACGTCGGCGAGGTAGACCGCGAGGCGGAACTCCTCGGGCAGGCGCTGCAGCGCGTCCTTGACCTCCGAGTCGGGCAGGTGCTCCAGCGCCTCCATCTCCGCGGACCGCAGGCCGGTCGAGGAGTGGGACTCCGCGCGGGCGAGCTGCCAGTCCTCGACGTCCTCGGACATCGACTGCTGCGGCTGGCGCTGCTTCTTGCGGTAGGAGTTGATGTAGGTGTTGGTGAGGATCCGGTAGAGCCAGGCCTTGAGGTTGGTGCCGGGCTTGAACTGGTGGAAGGCGCTGTAGGCCTTGGCGAACGTCTCCTGCACCAGGTCCTCGGCGTCGGCCGGGTTGCGGGTCATCCGCATGGCGGCGCCGTAGAGCTGGTCGAGGAACGGCAGGGCGTCGCGCTCGAAGCGGGCGGAGCGCTCGTCGGAGGTCTCGTCCTCGACGGCGATCTCAGGGCCGGACGTGTCGTCCGTGAGTGATTCAGTCATCACGGTCCACGATAGCGCTGCGGGTCTCTCCAGGGTCAGTGACTGCACACTGGCCCCAACACCTCACCCCACCCGGGGATTCCCGACGACGTCACGCACCAGCCATTCCAGCGTCGACTCGACCACGATCCCCATCGCCTCGTCCTGGCTCACGCCGCCGCGCGCGGGCACCTTCAGCCCGTGATCGGCACCCGGGACGACCACCATGTCGACCCGCTCGAGGTCGCCGGGGAACTCCTCGGGACGTCCCATCGGGTCTCGCTCGCCCTGGATGAGCAGGGTCGGCAGGCCCGTGCCGCGCAGCTCGGGGAGCCGGGTGGGCTCGGTGCGGCCCGGCTGGTGCAGCGGGAAGGACAGGGCCAGGCAGCCGGTGGCCCCCAGCGAGCGGGCCGTGCGGGCCGCGGAGCGCGCGCCCGCCGAACGACCGCCGACCACGAGCGGCGTACGCACCCGCATCACGTCGGCCGCGCACGTCAGCGCCGCATCGAGGGTCGGCGGCGCCGTCGCGACCTTGCGGCCCGCGACCCGCCACGGCTGCTCGAACAGCACGACCGAGACGCCCTGCGCGGGCAACGCGTCGGCCAGCGCCCAGAGGTCGCGCGACTCGATCCCGCCACCGGCACCGTGGCTCAGCAGGAGCGTGGCGATCGGCCTGGTGGCCCGACGGGTGTGCAGCCGGCCCTCGCCGTGCGGGGTCGCGACGGAGCGGACGGTGGCCTTCTTCACTGCAGGGTCTCCTCGGCGGGCAGGGGCTCGACCAGCTCGGGGCCGTTGTTGCGCACGTTGCTGACGAGCGTGGGCACGGCGTACGCCTCGAGCCGGCCCGGCGCGGCCGGCACCAGGAGGGAGGTGTCGCCGGGGGTGGTCGGGTCGAGCCACTCGTGCCAGCGCTCGCGCTCGACCATCAGCGGCATCCGGTCGTGGATGTGCCCGAGGGAGTCCTCGGCCTGGGTGGTCAGCACGGTGCAGGTCCAGCGGAAGCGGTCCGGGTCGTCCTCGGCGCGGGAGGGGTCGCGCCAGATCTCGTAGAGCCCCGCCATCGCCAGCACCCCGCCGTCACGCGGCCGGATGAAGAAGGGCTGCTTGACCGGCTTTCCCCGCGCGTTGGTCTGCGAGGTGGCGTACCACTCGAAGTAGCCGTCGGCCGGCAGCAGCGCACGCCGGCTGGCGAAGGCCTTGCGGTAGGCAGGCTTCTCCGCCACGGTCTCCATCCGCGCGTTGATCATCCGGTTGCCGATCGAGGGGTCCTTGGCCCACGACGGGACCAGGCCCCAGGTGAGCACCCGCAGCTGGCGTTGGGCCGGCTCATCGGACTCCCGCGACGGCGGGCGCTCGACGACGGCGTAGACCTCCTTGGTGGGGGCCACGTTGTAGTCGGGCGGCAGGGGCGCGGCGATCCGGCTCTCGACGACCTCGAACTCCTCGACGAGGTCCTCGGAGCTGCGGGACGAGGCGTAGCGACCACACACGAGGCCCACCCTAGGGGAGCCGTGCGACGGCGTCGCTCAGCCGCGGGCCAGCTCGTCGAGCAGCATCCCCGCGCCGGCGTCCGTGGCGGGCAGGCCCTCGATCCACGCCCGCACCGATGCGCCGCCCGACTCGGCCTGGACGCCGTCGAGCAGCGTGCGCAGCACCCGCACCCGTCGTCCGAGCCGCTCGTCGCGGCGGGTGAGGATCGCGACGCGGTGCATGCCCAGGCGCGCCACGGTCTCGTCGCGGACGAAGGCCGTGCGCGCGAGCTCGCCGGCGCGCGCGAGGCGCATGGCGCGGGTGAAGTGGTCGCCCGGCTCCTCCGACGGGTCGTCGCCGAACGGCAGCGCGCAGACGACGAGCGCGTGGTCGCCGACGACGTCGGCGGTCCCGTCCACCTCGTCCTTGCCGTCGCTGACGGCGAGCCGGTAGAGCTCGGAGAGCCGGCTGCGCAGGTGGGCCTGGCTGGAGAGGCCCGTCATCGGGTCCTCGCAGGACAGCTGGTGCAGGTAGCCCAGGGTCGTTTCGCTCCACGCGGTGAGGACCGCGGCCACGACGTCGTACGCCGGATCGGCACCCGTGAGCCGTCGCCACGTGCCGCGCAGCCCCTCGAGCGTCTCCTCCACCGATGCGCCGTCGCGGGCCAGGTCCTGGCCCGCGACGCTGCAGGCGAGCAGGACGTCCGATCCTGAGGTGAGCGCCTCCCCCACGGCCTCGAACCGGTGCGGCAACCCCGACCGCACATCAGGAGACTGCGAACCGCTCACCCCAGGACCGGATGCCGCGAGTCGTCGCCCACGTGTGGCGAAGTTCTTCACGGCAGCTCCCTCCCGGATCCGGTCTTGCTCACTGGTGTGACGTCGACCGTGCGGATCCATGACGCGGACTCGCGGCGGAAAATCACGATTCGGCCATCACGGCCCCGGGACCGCCGCGGAGGTCTACAGTTCAAGGAGCCCTGACAGCCGGGTCAGGAGAGCTCCGGGAAGCGTCGATCCACATGAGCACTGCCACCAGCGTCGAAGCGCCGGGCGACGCCGAGCTGATCTCGGCGGTCCGCGGTGGGGACCTCGACGCCTACGGCACCCTCTTCGAGCGGCACGTCGACGCGGCCCGCCGCCTGGCCCGCCAGCTCGTCCCGGCCGGGGACGCCGAGGACCTCGTCTCCGAGGCCTTCGTCAAGGTGCTCGGCGTGCTGCAGCGCGGCGGCGGTCCCGACGTCGCCTTCCGCGCCTACCTGCTGACCTCCGTGCGCCGCCTCCAGGTCGACCGGTTCCGTGCCGGCGCGAAGCTCCACACCACCGACGACATGGAGGCCTTCGACCCGGGCGTGCCGTTCCGCGACACCGCCGTCGAGGGCTTCGAGAGCGCCGCGGCCGCCCGTGCCTTCGCCTCGCTGCCCGAGCGGTGGCAGCTGGTGCTGTGGCACACCGAGGTCGAGGGCGACAAGCCCGCCGACATCGCGCCGCTGCTCGGCATGAGCGCCAACTCGGTGTCGGCGCTGGCCTACCGCGCCCGCGAGGGCCTCCGCCAGGCCTTCCTCACCCAGCACGTCGGCGAGCTCGAGCAGGACCAGTGCCGCTGGACGCACGGCCAGCTCGGTGCCTACGTCCGCGACGCCATCTCGCGCCGCGACGCCGCCCGGGTGGAGGGGCACCTCGAGGAGTGCCGCTCCTGCATGGCGATCTACCTCGAGCTGACCGAGGTCAACAGCAACCTCGGCGGCCTCCTCGCCCCCCTGCTGCTGGGCGGCGTGGCCACCGCCTATCTCGGCGGTGCCGCCGCGACCGGCGCGATGCCGTTCGGGATCGGCCTGCTGGCCGGGCGGGTCCGCGACCTCGTCGTCGGCAACGCCGGTGCCGCCGCCGTGGCGGGCGTGGCCGCCAGCACCGTGGTCGTGGCCGGCGGCATCGCGCTCGGCATCGGCGGCCCCGACCGAGCGCCCGGCGAGCCCGCCGCGCTGCGCGCGCCGACGTCGGCCTCGTCGACGACCGACCCGTCCGTGGCCGCCCCCGGCGATGGCGCGCCGCGCAGCTCGGCCACCAGCCCGGACGCGGTGGTCATCGCGCCCGGCGAGGAGGTGGTGGTGCCCGGCACGACCACCCCGGTCGACCCGACCACGGACCCGCTCACGGACCCGACGACCGACCCGACCGGCGATCCGACGACCGACCCGACCGGTGACCCCACGAGCTCTCCCCCCCCCCCCCCCCCCCCCCCCCCCCCCCCCCCCCAACCCCCCCCCCCCCCCCCCCCCCCCCCCCCCCCCCCCCCCCCCCCCCCCCCCCC
>CAXHZJ010000029.1:0-9075 GCA_964021995.1 Nocardioides furvisabuli
CTTCCTCATCACAACTCCTCATGAGAGGTGTTGCGTCACTACCTAGAACTCGCCTGAGATCTCGGAGGACCACGTGCTCGCGGATCCGGTCCGGGATCTCGTAGCCCGGCGCGGACTTCTCCTGGTTGAGGTCGATGACCGGCTTGACCGTGATCTGCGTCCGCGAATCGCGGCACCAGGACCTGAGCTGGTCGAGCAGAAGGAGGCGCTGGCCTTCTTCGAGCCGCCCGGTGGGAGCGAAGGCCGTGGTGTCGCCGGACAGGCTGGCATCGAAGTGGGCGTGGAGCACGACCTCCCGTGCGGCGGGCAAGACCGACCCGTCATCGGTGGTTGAGGTGCGAGCGGAGCGAGCCTCGAAACCACTCTCGTGCAGGTCGAGCGCGGTCTGCGTCCGCGCCAGGTCACCCAGCGCCTTCGCCCTGCGTGCGTCGAGCGGCAACTCGGACCCGAGGGCCTTCTGCGTCGCGGCCCCGTGGGCGAGTGCCTGGTGGACGTCGAGGCCGTCGGCAAGGTCGATCTCAGCCTCGAGCCGTACGGTCCCGGCGAAGTGGACGTTCTCGTCGTGGATCGTGACGTGGCGCGGGTCGACGTGGAGGTACCCGTCCTCCGGGTCAGCGGCCGGGTCGACGGTAGCGAGGTCGTAGCGCTTGATGGTCTCCGCGACGAGGCGGTCCAGCTGCGCGGGACCGATCTTCCCCGCGACCGCAGCGACCTGGGTGTCGACGAACCGCGCCGCCTCAACAGTGAGGGCCGGGGTGGAGTGGATCGTGGCTTCGGCGACCGCACGGGCCCGCCACGCAGGGACCCGCCCGGCGTGGACCTGGGACCAAAGCCGCGGCAGCCGGTGGCGCAGCTCGAGGGCGTGGCCGATCAGCTTCTTCGCCGACACCGAGGTGATGCCGAGGACGGTGCCGAGCTCGGCGACGCAGAACTCCGCGACCAGCGGCGTACCGGGGCCGGCGATGGGTTCCTCGTGCTCGCACCCCGCCACCGTGAACGACGCCGCGCTGTGGATCGACTCGGGTGGGTGGAGGTCGGCCCACCGGGCGGCGAGGTCGAGCTGCTCCGCGGCGGCAGCGTCCTCAGCAGACCGGGCTGAGCGGATCGAGGCGAGCAGTGCTGCGGGACCGAGGGCGTCTGCCCCGGCCTCCGGCTCCACTTCCAGCACCTCGATCATGCGTTCGATCCTAGGGAAGGGGTCCGACAGTGGCCCGGCGATGGAGCGCGATGGTTTCGAGGCTCGCTGCGCTCGCACCTCAACCGGCGAAGGACGGCGGTCGAGCGAGGGAGGGCGGTCAGGCGGCGCTGGCGTGCGCCACCAGCCGCAGCTGGCGGCGGCGGTGGTTGAGAGCCTCGACGGTGAACATCGCGAGCGCGACCCAGACCAGGCCGAAACCGATCCAGCGGCTGGCGGGCATGGCCTCCTCGAACACCAGGATGCCGAGCGCGAACTGGATGGTCGGCGCGAGGTACTGCAGCAGGCCGAGCGACACCATCGAGACCCGGATCGCGGCCGCTCCGAAGAGCATCAGCGGGATCGCGGTGATGATGCCGGTGGTGGTGAAGAGCAGCGCGTGGCCGAGGCCGTGCGAGCCGAAGTTGGACTCGCTGGTCGCCACCAGCCACGCGACGTACGCCATAGCGAGGGGGGCGAGCACGAGTGTCTCGAGGGTGATGCTCTCGACGGCGCCGACGCCGGCCTGCTTCTTCAGCAGTCCGTAGGTGCCGAAGGAGAAGGCGAGGACCAGGGCCACCCACGGCGGGCGGCCGTAGTCGATGGTGAGCACGACGACGGCGACGAAGGCGATGCCCATCGCGACCCACTGCAGCCGGCGCAGGCGCTCGCCCAGGACGAGCACGCCCATGAGCACGGTGACGAGGGGGTTGATGAAGTAGCCCAGCGACGTCTCGACGACCCGGCCGTTGTTGACGCCCCAGATGTAGCCACCCCAGTTCACCGAGATGACCACGGCCGCGCCGCTGATGAGCAGCAGCTTGCGGCGATCGCGCAGCAGGGCCTTGAGCTGGTCGACCCGGTGCCACAGCACGAGGATCAGCACCATGGTCAGCAGCGACCAGACGATGCGGTGCGCCAGGATCTCGACGGCGCCGCCGGGCTCGAGCAAGGTCCAGTAGAGCGGGAAGGTGCCCCAGAGGGTGTAGGCCAGGGCGCCGAGGATCAGGCCGCGTCGGCTTTCTGGCACTCAGGGAGTCTAGGGCGGACCCGTCGCCTACGATGAGGGGGCTCGGGGTTGGGACCCCGTGCCGTCCGACCAGACATCGTCTCTCGAGGGGGAGTTCAACATGCGGGTCTTCCGCGCCGTCCTGGCGGCCTTCGTGGCCGCACTGCTCATGACCGGTGCGCTCAGCACCGGCGCCACCGCCGGCTCGCTGCCCGAGCGCATCATCGACGAGACGCCGCCGGGCAACAAGCAGGTGTCCTACAACGCCTTCAAGCTCAAGGGCAGCGTCATGGAGCCGCAGCTCGACGGCACGCTCCTGCCGTACGCCAACCAGAAGGTGAAGATCCTCAAGAAGAAGTGCGGCACCTGCAAGTGGAAGACGGTCAAGAAGATCAAGACCAACGACGCGGGCGTCTTCAAGACCCGCATCTACGCGCCCGAGAAGGGCCGTTGGAAGTGGCGCTCGAAGGTCGACCACTCCAACGGGTTCGGCAACACCAAGGGCAAGGTCTGGACCCTCTACTTCAAGTGATCCTCCGCCGGGGTGATCCCCTGAGCCTCCTGTGAGGGAGAGCTCAGAGGATCGTCCAGGTGTCGCCGCCGCCGATCAGTGCCGCCAGCCGCGCGGAACGGTCGGCGGCGTCGTCGTCTCCGGGCACGGTGGTCGCGGAGGCGACCTGCTCGCGCGCCGCGTCGTCGTACGTCGGGCGCTGCACCTGGCGGAAGATGCCGATCGGCGAGGTGTTGAGGTAGCCCGAGTCGGTCAGGCGCGAGATCGCGAACGCCATCGTCGGGTCCGGGTTGTGCGCGTCGTGCACGAGGATGTCCTCGGCGGCGACGTCGGCCGTCGCGACGACCTTCACACCACCGGTCTCCTCGTCGCGCACCAGCGCCTTCGCGCCGCGCCCGTCCTCGAGCGGGGCGCCGAAGAGCACCGGCTCCCCGTGGACGAGCGGGATGATCGCGTCGGCCTTGGTGTCGGGCGACTTGATGGCGTCGAAGGCACCGTCGTTGAAGATCGGGCAGTTCTGGTAGATCTCGACCAGCGACGTGCCGCGGTGCGCGGCGGCGGCCGCGAGCACCGAGGTGAGGTGCTTGCGGTCGGAGTCGATGGTGCGGGCCACGAAGGTCGCCTCGGCGCCGAGCGCGAGGGACACCGGGTTGAACGGGTGGTCGAGCGAGCCCATCGGCGTCGACTTGGTGACCTTGCCGGTCTCCGAGGTGGGGGAGTACTGCCCCTTGGTGAGCCCGTAGATCCGGTTGTTGAACAGCAGGATCGTCATGTTCACGTTGCGGCGCAGCGTGTGGATCAGGTGGTTGCCGCCGATCGACAGCGCGTCGCCGTCGCCCGTGACGACCCACACCGAGAGGTCCTCGCGGGCCGTGGCGATGCCGGTCGCGATCGTCGGCGCACGGCCGTGGATCGAGTGCATGCCGTAGGTGTCGAGGTAGTAGGGGAACCGCGACGAGCAGCCGATGCCTGAGACGAAGACGATGTTCTCGCGGCGCAGGCCGAGGTCGGGCAGGAAGGACTGCACGGCCTTGAGCACGGCGTAGTCGCCGCAGCCGGGGCACCAGCGCACCTCCTGGTCGGAGGTGAAGTCCTTGCCCGTCTGCTTCTCGTCGGTCGTCGGGACCGACTCGGTGCCGGAGCGGAGGGCGGGAAGTCCCAGGTCAGTCATCGTGGCTCTCCTGCTGGATGGACGCGGGGGTGAGGTCGACGTCGATGCCCTCCGCCTCGGCGACGAGGCCGCCGATCACGTCGGCGAGCACGGCTGCCTTGAGGGGCAGGCCGCGGACCTCGTTGTAGCCGATGACGTCGACGAGGTACTTCGCGCGCAGCAGCAGGGACAGCTGGCCGAGGTTCATCTCGGGCACCAGCACCTTGTCGTAGCGCTTCAGCACCTCACCGAGGTCGTTCGGGAAGGGGTTCAGGTGGCGCAGGTGCGCCTGCGCGACGTGGTAGCCGGCCTTGCGCACGCGGCGTACGCCGGCGCCGATCGGGCCGTACGTCGATCCCCAGCCCAGCACGAGCACCTTGGCGTCGCCCGTGGGGTCGTCGACCTCGAGCGGCGGCAGCGAGTCGGCGATCCGGTCCACCTTGGCCTGGCGGGTGCGGACCATGAAGTCGTGGTTGGCGGGGTCGTAGGAGATGTTGCCGTGCCCGTCGCCCTTCTCGAGGCCGCCGATGCGGTGCTCGAGGCCGGGGGTGCCCGGGATCGCCCACGGGCGCGCCAGCGTGGCCTCGTCGCGGAGGTAGGGCCAGAACTCGGCGTCGTCGCCCGAGCCCTGGTTCTTCTCGGTGGCGAAGTCCGGGTCGATCGTCGGCAGCTCGTCGAGCCCCGGGATCCGCCACGGCTCGGAGCCGTTGGCGAGGTAGCCGTCGGAGAGCAGCATCACCGGGGTGCGGTAGGTGACCGCGATGCGCACTGCCTCGACGGCGGCTGCGAAGCAGTCACCGGGGGACTGGGGCGCCACGATCGGCACGGGCGCCTCGCCGTTGCGGCCGAACATCGCCTGCATCAGGTCGGCCTGCTCGGTCTTGGTCGGCAGGCCGGTCGAGGGGCCGCCGCGCTGGACGTCGACGACGACGAGCGGCAGCTCGGTCATCACCGCGAGGCCGATCGCCTCGGACTTGAGCGCGACACCGGGACCGGAGGTCGTGGTGACGCCGAGCTGTCCGGCGAAGGAGGCGCCGATGGCGGCGCCGACGCCGGCGATCTCGTCCTCGGCCTGGAACGTCGTCACGCCGAAGCCCTTGTGCTTGCTGAGCTCGTGGAGGATGTCGGAGGCCGGGGTGATCGGGTAGGAGCCCAGGAAGACCGACAGCCCCGACTGCACGCCGCCGGCGATGAGGCCGTAGGACAGGGCCAGGTTGCCGGTGATGTTGCGGTAGTTGCCCGGGGCCATCTTGGCGGGCTTGATCTCGTAGCGGACGACGAAGGCCTCGGTGGTCTCACCGAAGTTCCAGCCCGCCTTGAAGGCCGCGATGTTGGCGTCGCGGATGTCGGGGACCTTCGCGAAGCGCTTGGCCAGGAAGGCGTTGGTCGTCTCGGTCGGGCGGCCGTACATCCACGACAGCAGCCCGAGGGCGAACATGTTCTTGGCGCGCGAGGCGTCCTTGCGGGAGAGCCCGAACTCCTTGACCGCCTCGATCGTCATGCCGGTGAGGTCGACCGTGTGGAGGGCGTACTCCGCGAGGGTGTCGCCGTCGAGGGGGTTCTCGGTGTAGCCGGCCTTGGTGAGGTTGCGCGCGGTGAAGTCGTGGGTGTCCACGATGATCGTCGCGCCCTTGGGAAGGTCGCCGAGGTTGGCGCGCAGCGCGGCGGGGTTCATCGCGACCAGCACGTCGGGGGCGTCGCCCGCGGTGAGGATGTCGTGGTCGGCGAAGTGCACCTGGAACGACGAGACACCGGGGAGCGTGCCCTGGGGCGCGCGGATCTCGGCCGGGAAGTTGGGGAGGGTCACCAGGTCGTTGCCGAAGGCCGCTGTCTCCTGGGTGAACCGGTCTCCGGTGAGCTGCATGCCGTCGCCGGAGTCGCCCGCGAACCGGATGATGACGCGGTCGAGCTGCTTGACCTCTTTTTCGGGTGCTACCACAAGCAGAGACGATAGCCGCCGGTCCAGCGCCGACCGGGCCTTCCTGCCCTGTGGGACGACCTCCACGCCTGTGGTGTGACAGGGGTCATGCCGGACGGCCTCGGTCGGGTGGGCGCCCCGAGGGGTGAGGGCGTACGCCGTTGGGGCGCGCGCCCGGCCCGCAGCCACTAGCGTGCGCCTGTGGACACCACGACGACGACGGCGGACGAGCTCTGGGCCGCGGTCGAGACCTTCGACGCGGAGGCTGCGGAGGTTGCCATCGCACGGCTGTTGTGGGACGTGCCACTGTCAGGGGCCGTCACGGGTGTCGTGCTGCCGTTCCTCCGCGAGGTCGGCGACCGCTGGGAGGCCGGCACCCTGTCCGTGGCACACGAGCACTTCGTCACCGACATGCTGCGCCGCACCCTGTCTGCGCTGACGGCGGTCCCTCCGCAGCAGGTGCTCGAGGACGCGTCCGCTCCCTCGCCCGTGGTGCTGCTGGCCTGCCCGCCCGGCGAGCGCCACGACCTGGTGCTGCTGTGCGTGGCGCTGATGCTGCGCGAGCGCGGGGTCCGCGCCCGCTTCCTGGGCGCCGACACCCCGATCCCCGCGATCCTCGCCGCGTCCCGCGTGACGGGCGCGGACGCGGTCGTGCTGGCCGCGACCCGGCCCACCGCCTTCACCGCGCACGCGTCGTCGCTGCGTCGCCTCGCCCAGGACTGCGCGCTCTACGCCGCGGGCCGCGGCGCTGACGACCAGGCGGTGGCCGAGATCGGCGCGGTCCCGCTGCCCGACAACCCGGTGCGCGCCGTGGTCTTCCTCGTCGGCGCGCTCACGAAGATCACCGACAGCTGGTGAGACCGGGCGCAGATTCGGTCACCGATTCTGCGTCATGCCCGTCGGGTGGAGCCGTCTCGTGTGCAGTAGGGATGCGAAAGGCGTCGCAGGGGAGCACCTGTCGCACCCGGTCGGTCGATCTCCCGTCACCCGATCGGTTCCCCCCAGGACGTGACAGGTGCCCCCCGACCTACGAAGTGCCGGCGGTGCGGCCCAGCTGAACGGGCCGCGCCGCCGGCCTCGGCGACAGCTGGTGAGCTGCGCGGCAGTCGTCGCTCTCGAGCGCGCGTCAGCCGCGCAGCAGACCGACCAGCTCGCCCAGGCGCTTGATCTCGGTGATGCCCTCCGCCGGCTGGAACGGCGACGCGTGGTCGGTGCGGTTGAGCCAGCAGGCGTTGAGCCCGGCCGCGCGGCTCCCCCGTGCGTCCGCATCGGGGTTGTCGCCCACGTAGAGCACGCGGTCGCGGACCCACCCCAGCGACTCGCACGCCACGGTGAAGGCCGTGGCCGAGGGCTTGGCCGCGCCCACGTCCGCTGGTGTGAGGACGCGCACGCCGTCGGGCAGCCGCAGGGTCGCGGCCTTGGCCAGCTGCTGGTCGCGATCCCCGTTGGTCAAGACGGCGTAGGGGACGCCGAGTCGAGCGAGCGCGCCGAGCGTGGGCTCGACGTCGTCGAAGGCGCGCCAGTTCGCCTCGTAGGCGGAGAGATAGGCGGTGAACGCTGCGTCGGCGCCGTCGTCGTCGTACGGGCGGTCGTCACCGAGCGCTGCGAGCAGCCCCCGCAGCCGGCGCCGGCGCTGCTCGGCGAAGTCGATCGTGCCGGCGAGGTACTCACCCATGTGCAGCGCCTCGAGCCGTGCCCACTCCGCGAGCACCTCGTCGGGCGCGACCGGGCGGCCGGGCAGCCAGCTCT
The DNA here is from genome assembly GCA_964021995.1 of Nocardioides furvisabuli. Lineage (GTDB taxonomy): Bacteria > Actinomycetota > Actinomycetes > Propionibacteriales > Nocardioidaceae > Nocardioides > Nocardioides furvisabuli_A. The sequence continues at coordinate 7,512 of CAXHZJ010000029.1, forward strand.
CGGCCACCGCGTCCAGAACGGCTGCGTCGGAGGCCCCGACATGGTCCAGGAGCGTCCCGTCGAGGTCGAACATGACTGCGGTCGTCACTGCGGTCGTCACTGTCGTCGTGTCGCTCACGCGACCACCTCCGGCTGTGGTGAGGGATGGAGAAGGGACAGGTGGTCGCGATCGAGCGACCAGGGGTTGCCTCGTGCGTGGTACCAGGTCAACGACCTCCACGACGAAGGCGCCGCCGCGGCGCGGGGCGGCAGGTCACGATGCAGGTCGTCGACGAGGTGCAGCGGCAGCATGGCCGGGCTGAACGCACCCAGGGCAGCATCCACGCGATCCCCCAGCGCGCGCATGTCCAGGGGGGGTGATCGCGAGGTGGTCGGTGTCGAACCGTGCGTCGCACCAGACACCGACGTCCACGGTCGTGGAGGTCGACACGCGGCGGCCGAAGGCGGCAGCGAAGTCACTCGGCCAGACGGCGACCTTCTCGCCGGCACGTCGACGGGGGACCGCGGAGAGCTCGGGGGTCCGTCGCAGTCCTTCCTCGCCGACCAGGACCGCGAACGGCAGTCCGTGGACGGCGTCGTCGAACAGGAAGCCCTTGTCGTTGGTCACCAGCTCGCTGCCCTCGGCCGCTCTGAGCACGGCGCTCGTGAAGGACGTCTTCCCCGCTCCCTTCGGACCAGCCAGCACCAGTCCGCGCCCCGCAACCCGAACCACGGCTGCGTGGATCGACCCGGTGGTCCGCAGGATCCGGTCGGCCAGGATGCCGCGGACTGTCTGCGCCAGCGCCAACCTGTGCGCGGCACGTGCCGGGTCCGCCCGCACGAAGACGGTGGCCGTGTCGGCGCACAAGCCCGCCTGGACTTGTTCGGTCACTGGCCATCCCGGGGACCCGCGCCGCGCCTCGACCGGGAGGACGTCGACGATCTCGACGCGGACGTGGGCCTCGCGCGGGTCGAGTCCGGTGGACACGTCGGCGTAGGGCGACAATGCCTCGCTCAGCCAGCTGCCGGCTCCCGGCGGCAGTCCCGACACGGCGATCCTGACGTGCTGAAGCTGGACTCCGAGCATCGACGGCCTTTCTCCCGAGTGTGCGGACGGCGGGTGCACCGCCGTCGGACCGGCACCAGCATAGGTGGCTCGCGGTCGCCGTCGCGGTCGTCCGCCCGCCGAGCAGGGTGGGACGCGTATCCAGTTGCTGCTACGGTCCTGCGCGGCCCCCGACGCTCGGGACGGGGCCCACCGCATCGTGACCATCGGCAGCCACCATGACACTCGCTGCAGCGCGCCGTCGTCAGACGGCACTCGCCAGCGACGGCCCCCTTTCGCGCACCGCGGCCCCTCGGCGCCCACGGGCGCGCCCGCACGGGTGGCCGCTATCGCGCCACGAGGTGACGGCGACCGTCTGGTCGACCACCTCGACCGAGCCCTGCCCATCCATCAGCTCGAGAGGAGGAAACAAATGAACTTCCAGGACGAGATCGTCGAGATCGACGCGACCGCCGACGCGGCCGACGCGGCCAACGCGGCCAACGCGGCCAACGCGGCCAACGCGGCCAACGCGGCCAA
>CAXHZJ010000030.1:0-7922 GCA_964021995.1 Nocardioides furvisabuli
GCTGGCCGACCAGGCCGCGTGACCGACTGTCACAGATCAGTGCAGCAGCCCCCATCGCTGCTGCGATGGGCGTCTCACGCGGGTGCGTGAAGAAGTGGATTGATCGGTTTGACCAGGAGGGCTTGGCGGGTCTGTACGACCGGTCCTCGCGCCCCCACCGGACCCCGTCGAAGACCTCGGATGAGGTCGAAGAGCAGATCCTCGAGCTGCGCCGGGTCGAACGCCGTGGCCCGGACTGGATCGGTGCCGAGCTCGGCGTCCCGGCCCGCACGGTGTCGCGGGTCCTTGCGCGCCATGACGTGCCCCGACTGGCAAGCCTGGACCCGATCACCGGCGAGGTGATCCGGGCCAGCAAGGCCACCGCGGTCCGCTACGAACGCGAGCGGCCGGGCGAGCTGGTGCACATGGACGTCAAGAAGCTCGGCCGCATCCCCGACGGCGGCGGCTGGAAAGCCCTCGGCCGAGGAGCAGGCTCGATCATGCGCAACCGTGACACAAAGGTCGGGTTCGACTACGTGCACTCCTTGGTCGACGACCACTCCCGGCTCGCCTACTCCGAGGTCCTGCCCGACGAGAAGGGAACTACCTGCGCGGCGTTCCTCGACCGGGCGATCGACTACTTCGCCACCCACGGCATCACCCACATCGAGCAACTCATGACCGACAACGCGTGGGCCTACCGCTACTCCCTACGCGAGCTGTGTGCTGCGAAGGCGATCAAGCAGATCTTCATCCGACCGCACTGCCCATGGCAGAACGGAAAGGTCGAACGCCTCAACCGCACGCTGCTCACCGAGTGGGCCTACCGCCAGATCTTCCTCACCAACAACGACCGAACCGCCGCCCTTGCACCCTGGCTCGAGCACTACAACACTCAACGACGCCACAGCGCACTCGCAGGACTCCCGCCCGTCAGCCGACTGCTACCAACCTGATGGCCGGGTACAGCTTGACGGCTGCCGTCCTCGAGACGCAGGTCCGTGCCCTCAGGTGCGGCTGCCGTCCTGCCTGTGGACGGGCACCCACACGCCGCTCCCGGGTTCGGGCAGGTCGAGGTCGTCGGGCAGGCTCTCGGTGGTGGACGGGTCGAGGCAGTAGTCCGTGTAGACGGCGAAGCCCTCGTGCGGGCGGAGCGCGAGCAGCGTCTGCTTGACCCGGTCGAAGGCCGACTCGAAGCTGCCGTGGGCGACGCCGAACATGTCGCCCCACTGCTCCGGCGTCATCACGATGACGACCGGTCGCTGACCGCCACCGTCCTTGGGGACCAGCACCCGGATGCGGTCCGGCGCCACCGCGGACGCGGAGGACCACCCGTCCAGGTCCCGGACGAGACGTCGCCAGTGCTTCGCGTGGTCCACGCCGCAAGCATGACCGATGCGGTGCGGCTGCTGGTGGTTCTTGATGGAGTCTGTGTCGAACATGTGTTCTATATAGGTGCGTCCCGCGGTAGGGTGGTGCTCACGTTCCACAGTCACCGGGTAGTCGAGATGCCGAGCTGGTGGGGCGAGTTGCGAGGGTGAGTAATAGTCCGGGTGTCCGGGCCTCCAGGAGCGACGACCGTTGAACCTCACGTAGGTGCGTGAGCCAAGCCGTCGTCGAAGGGAGGCCAGCCTTGAATGCTCTCGTGGATCATCCGATCGTCGCTGCTGCCTCCGACATCCGGAGCGTGTTGAAGGGTGTCGCGGGTGCGAACCCGACGTTCATGTCCACGGCCGAGAAGGCGGCCGCTCTGCGGGAGCTGGTCGCGGCGGAGGCGCAGCTGGTCGAGCTGCGGTTGCGGGTCCTGGCCGACGCGGGTGACCTTGCGGAATCGACGGGGGCGAAGGACGCGGCGGGGTGGCTGGCCCACCAGACCCGTACGCGGTTCGCGGACGCGCGGGCCGACCTCGCCCTCGCTGGCGTCTTGGACCGGGAGCGGCCGGTGCTCGCGGCGGGGATGCGCGAGGGTGCCGTGACGTTGGCGCAGGCGCACGTGATCCGCCGGGCCCTCGACGCGCTCCCTGCGGCCGTGGATGCGGACACGGTCGAGCGTGCCGAGGCGCACCTCGTGGGCTGTGCGGCGGAGTTCGGGCCGAAGGAGCTGGGTCGGATCGGGCGGCGGGTCCTCGACGTGGTCGCGCCCGAGGTCGCCGAGGCCGCGGAGGCCGCCCGGCTGGCCGACCTCGAGACCGCCGCGGCGGAGCGGACGCGGATGACGATGCGCCGCCAGGGCGACGGCACCACCCGGATCAGCGCACTTGTCCCGGATGCGGTCGCAACGAGGCTCGCGACGTACCTCGAAGCGTTCGCCAACCCCCGCGCCCAACGTTCCGACGCGCCCAAGGGCAAGGCGGAGCAGACGGCCGACCCGTTCACCCGGCTGCCGTACCCGCGCCGCACGGGCGAGGCGTTCACCCGGTTCCTCGAAACCACCGACCCGTCCCGGCTCCCGGTCCACGGCGGGGACGCGACCACGGTCATCGTCACCATCCCGCTCGACTCGCTGCGGGCGAAGCTCGCCACCGCCGACCTCATCGGAGCCGGCCTCGTCCCGGGCGACGACCTCACCGGCGACCGCATCACCGCCAACCAGGCCCGCCGGCTGGCGTGCACCGCGAAGATCCTCCCCGCCGTCCTCGACGGCACCGGACTCCCGGTCGACCTCGGACGCGCGAAGCGGCTCTTCACCCCGGCCCAGCGCAAGGCACTGCTGATCCGCGACCGCACCTGCCGTGCCGAGGGCTGCGACACACCCGGCACGTGGTGCGACGCCCACCACCGCGACCCCTGGCACACCGGCGGACCCACCGATCTGGCCAATGCGATCCTGCTCTGCCCGCACCACCACCACCGGGTTCACGACATCGCCTACACCACCGAACGCCTCGCCAGCGGCGACCTCAGGTTCCACAGGCGGACCTAGGAGCGCGCTTCGTTGAAGGTGTCGGACATCCTGGGAAACTGAGGGCTTGCGGAGGAACGCACGCTCATGCGGCCCGCGCGACCATCGAGGAGGCCCACATCGCGGATGAGCGATTCTCCTTCTTGGTCGCCGGCTCAGGCGTGGTCTCCGAGGTCATCTCTGGCGGTGACCTTCCCGATCTGCGCGACCTGTGCGCCCGTCGATGCCGATGACAGGTCTCGAGGTGGCATCGGCTGCGATGCCGGGCGAGTGGCGAAGAAGGGCGAGACTCGGCGAGCCGCTCGCGCGGACCAGTGGGCCGTCTCTGTGCGGCTGAATGACGGGCAAGTGGTCTTCTGAAGCGGGGAAGAGGCTGAACGCCGAGGTCAGGACTGGGGGCGCGAGAGTCAGGCGTTCAGGTTCGCGACTCGAGAAGAGGCCGAGCGGTACGCCGCGGACTGTTCGCTCAACTCGAAGCCGTGGGAGTACCGAGCCGTCCGGTTGGCACCGCCCAGCTAGCCGAAATCGTCGATGAGCGCGAGTCGCGGACCTAGTCCGGTGCCAAACAGTCGTCTCTGTTGCAGGATACGAACATGGGAGCGTGGGGACTCGGCATCTTCAGCAACGACGCCGCCGACGACGTGCGCGAGGACTTTCGCGACCTGATTGCGGCAGGCTTCACCGCGGATGAAGCCACAACCCGTCTGCGCGAGGAGCACGGGGTGGAGCGGTTGGGGGTGGACGCCAACGACTTCTGGCTGGCGCTGGCTGCGACTCAGCACAAGGTCGGGCATGTCGGGCAGCACGTCTTGGAACGTGCATTGGACATCATCGACGACCCCGTGGAGATGGAGCGATGGGCTCCGAAGGACCGCCGTCGGCGGGCTGCGGCCCTGGCCAAGCTCAAGAGCACGCTGGAGAGTCCGCCGTCGCCCGCCAGGCGCCTGCGCCCCCGAACGAAGGTCGAAACGCATCATGAGCTGGGGCAGCACGTGGTCGTGCCGCTGCCCGGCGGCGAGCGCAGCGTCCTTCTACGTGTCACTGGAGTGACGGAAGACCGAGGCGGGCGGTATCCGCACGTGGTGGTTGTCAAGTGGAACGGCAAGGAGCGCCAACTGCATGAGGCTCACCGACTGCCCGCGACCCTCGACCCGACGCCGATGCGCGACGACGAGGCCTGGGGGTTCACCCTGATCGGGGAGCCCAGCGATCCCAAAGACCTGCGAGTGCTGTCCGTTGTGATGGACCGACTCACTCCGACACGACAGTGGGAGTCGGGCACCGTCGTCAAGTGGTCGGAGCTCGGCGGCCAGGTGGACGCGGCATCGACGGCGGAGTCCTCGTAGCGATCGGGTGAGGACGAAGTCGCCGGCGGTTGAGAGTGCGCGGATCTGCCGAGATCCGGACGATCGCAGGCGGACTTCCGTGGCGAGGTGCCACTCGTCAGCGGCGTTGACACACCATCAGCGGGTTGCCGTCCGGATCCTCGAACTGGACGAAGTAGACGCTGCCGATGTCCTCGATGTCCGACGTGATCCTGACTCCCAGGTCTTCCAGGTGCTGCACCGTGGCGGCGATGTCTTGCGTCCACAGGAAGAACCTCGGCGGCCCCGACGCATGGAAGTCGGGACGGTTGGCGTCCAGGGCGAGCCTGGTCTCGCCATCGCTGGGGATGTCGTAGATGGTTCCCCCGTGCGAGCTCGTGCCGGGATCGAAGCCGAGCAGGTCGGCGTACCACTCGATGGCTGAGGCCATGTTGCGCACCGGGATGAAGACTTGGCCAACGACGCGCTGGATCGGGCTGGTCACGGGACGCATCGTACGGGGCACCGAGACCGAGTCTGCCGCAACGCGAGTGCACGCTTACGCCGAAGAGTTGGACGTCCGCGCACCCCGATGAGCACCCCGGCCGATCGTCAAACCCAGGTGGTTTCAGCGTTCGCAGCGACGCTCGCGTTCAGCATCGCAGCGGTCCCGGCCAGACTGCCCGTCGGCGGTGTCGCGTCCGCCGCCTCCGCGGAGCACGTCCGACTCCTCGCCGCCCCTGAGGTCCTCGCGGCCGCTGCCACCGAGGAGCACGTCTGATCGGGCGCGGCCTTGGAGTTCGTCGTTGCCTGCGTTCCCGACCAGCCGGTTGCGGCCCTGCCACCCCTGGACGTTGTCGTCGCCGGATCCCTGACGCATCGTGGCTTTCATGCCCACGCACTCCGATTTGATCTGGGCGTAGGGGGAGTCCTCCGAGTAAGAAGCACCGCGGAGGGTGTCGTTTCCGCCTTTCCCGACGAACAGCACGTCGCATCCTGCCCCCCACAGGTAGTTGTCCTCGGCGTTGCCTCGCAACACCGCGCGCGGCGCGACTACGCCCGCGTGAACGATCCCAGACAGGTTGACCGCATGGACCCCACCGACCGTCACCATGTTGGTGTCCAGGTCGATCTCCACGTCCTGGTCGGCCGACCAGACAGCGAGCCCGCCACCGGTGTAGGTGCCAGGTGCCCCCGTCACAGGCGCGGTGACCGTCAGGTACGCCCGCCAGGCGTCTGTCACGGTGTCATCCGTCCCGTCCGCGTACACAAAGCTTTGGCCAGGTCCCCCGAGGTAGCGGTCGAGACCAGCACCTAGATAGGTAACGCTTGTCGTCAACCCAGCCTGGGACGCGTCCACCACGTCATCGCCGTCGCCCGCGACCACCAACACGGCGGACGGGCTCACGCACACCAGGTCGTTCCCAGCGACAGCGTAGGTGCGCTGGGACGTGCCGGTGACGATGACGTCATCACCCGACGTTCCCTGAATGGCCGGGCCAGTGCCGACGATCGTGGCCGCCCGGCCTTGGCAGGTCTGGGCAGTGGCCGAAGCCGCCGAAGACGGTGCGCTCAGCGCCCCGTAACAAGCGCGGTGACAACAAGTGTGGTCGAACGTTGAAGCACGGTTCCCCTTGGGTGAGCGCGGTCCCCTGATGGTGGTGGGCAGCGTGTCGATGACGGTACGGCGCATGCGACGGTCCTTGCTAAGACGCGCCGACCTCATGACTAGTTGTCGGCGTTCGCGGTTGCGAGAGTCAAGCGGCTGTCTCGACCGTCCCGCAGACCCCGCTGCGCATCCAGATCTACCGCGATGACCGCACGCGCCGAGATCCGCCTACTTCAAGTCGGGGCCAAGGATCCGCGTGGCGACCGCTGCGGCAGTTCCGTCGGTGTCCCAGGGCTGGCCCCGGGCGAGGTCGAGGAGCCTCGACGCGTACGGCTCGTTCTCGGGGTCAAGGCCCCAGCCTGGGAACAACATGTGTGCGGCTTTGTGAACGTCAACAGGATCGCTTGACCGGAGGAAGACATCGTCGATGAGGTGCCGGTGCCGCGCCGCCCCCGACTTCGCCAGGATCTCGATGAGTGCCGACCTGTCGTAGGCAGTACCAGGGTCAGCGAGTTCCTTCGCCACCAGGTCGACGGTCTCAGGGTCAGGAGTCACGCCCTCGAACAGGCCACCGAGGATTGCGCCCGGATCGAGTCGGCGACGAGACTTCACGCTCCGAGCATCGCACGGCGGTGAGTTGCCGAACGTCCGGATCTGCCGCGATGCGCACGGATCTGGTACCCCTCTGTGTCAAGGGGCGGTTGGCGTGAGGGTCTTCCGACCGGCTGGTGGTCGGCGTAGCGTCGGCTTCGCGGGTCCGGGAAGTGGCTGATCCGAAGTGTCGATGAGCGGGTGCGAGTCGGCCGCGCTGGATTGAAGAGTTGCCCCGCAGTGCCCTCCCGGACTCGCTCCATCGGCCTGCCGGGCGTCCGCGACGAGTTGTCGGTAGACGACGTCGGACAGACGCCGCTTGAGGCACCTCAGTGCTTCCATCGGGCTCTTGCCGGCATCGAGCTTGCGGCGGTAGTAGGCGCGGCCCTCGGTGTCATGACGGATCTGCACGACCGCGGCGACGTGCAGCACGTGGTTCATCCGCCGGTTCCCGGCCCGCGACAAGCGGTGTCGGGTCTGCTCACCCGAGGAGGCGTCCAAGGGCGCGGTGCCGGTCCAGGACGCGAACCGATTACGGTCGGCGAACCGGGCCACGTCACCGACGTCGGCCAGGACCCGCGCGGCGCCGGCTGGGCCGACGCCGTATAGATCCATCAACGTTGAACCGCGCTCGACGACTGCTGCCTTGAGTTCGGCCTTGATCCTCTTCAGCTTCGCATCCAGGGCGACCAGGTCGGCGACCTCCTCGGCCGCCATCCGGCGGCGGGTCTTGCCCGCGATGTCGCGTGGCCGCACGGTTGCCAGCATGGCCTTGGCCTGGGTGGCGGACAGGTCGCGTTTGCGCTGGCCAGGCAGCAGTTCACTCAGGAGGCGTTGCAGCCGGTTGACGGTCTGGACACGTTGGCGCGCGAGCTCATCACGGCGGTCGGTGAGCATCCGCAGGGCTTCGAGCTCACCGTCATCGGCCACCACCCGCAGGCCCTCGCTGCGGACGGCAACAGCGGCGATGGAGTGGGCGTCCAGGGCGTCGGTCTTACGGTTGTGGCCGGTGTCGAAGAGCCGCACCCGCGCCGCGAGCTTCGCTGGGACGTCGACCACGTGTTCGCCGGCAGCGACGAGTCGTTGGGCCAGCGGACGGCCGACGCCGTTGGCTCCCTCGACGGCCCAAAGGCGCTCGGGCCACTGCTTCACATACCGCTGCATCGCGGCGTACCCGGTGTTGGTGGTGTCGAACCGACCGCTACCGAGAAGCTGCTCGTGGGTGTCGACGACCTCGATCGTCACCGACATCTTGTGGGGATCAACCCCGATGATCACGCCCTTCTTCTCACTCACCTGCTTCACCTCGTCTTTGTCCAGGAACCAGTAGGACGACGAGGTGGGCATTGCTACTACGAGCTGGGCAAACCCCTCTGGAGCCACTCCTCGTCACGGTGACCGGCAGGTCGCAGTCCAGATGAGAGCCACACCCAAGAACCGGGTGGGCAGCCGATAAGAGAGCGTCCCGCCGATCACCTAGATCAGAGTCTGGCCAGACGCCGATCCTGCGGGAAGTCTCGTAGTAGCCGATGTGCGG
>CAXHZJ010000031.1:0-6030 GCA_964021995.1 Nocardioides furvisabuli
GATCCCGGCGGCCCGGGTGGGCTCCAGCGCCCCCTCGGCCACGACGACCTCGGTGAGCGTGCGTCCCTCGACGTGCTCCATGACGAGCCAGTAGCAGTCCTCGTCCTTGACGAGGTCCAGGATCGACACGACGTGCGGGTGGCTGATCCCGGCTGCCAGGCGGGCTTCGCGCTCGGCGCGGGCGACGTCGTCCTCGGTGGTGCCGGGGAGCAGCCCCATCCGCTTGATGGCGACGTGCCGGTCCAGCACCTCGTCGAGCCCGAGGTGGACGACACCGGCTCCGCCGCGCCCGATCTCGCGGACGAGGGTGTACCTGCCTGCAATCACCGTGGATGCCCCTTTCGTGGCTCCGCCTCAGGCTGACACGTGCCCGGACATCTCCGCACACCCGTGGGGACCAGTGCGACCCTGCGGGGGTGCTAGCACCATCGGACATCTCGTGCGTCCCGTGGTGGACGACCACGCTGGTCCTACCTACCCGAGGAGACCTCATGACCAGCACCACGACCCACCCGACCCGCACGACCCGCACGACGCGCACGAGGCAGGTCGGACGCACGCTCGTCGTCGGCCTCGCCCTCGTCGGCGCCGTCGGCGCCGGCACCACCGCGGCCTCGGCCCGGTCGGGCGACGACGACGACCGCGTCATCCGCACCGGCGCCTGCACCGGCAGCGCCGACTGGAAGCTCAAGGTGAAGACCGACGACGGCCGCCTCGAGGTCGAGGGGGAGATCGACAGCAACGTCGCCGGCCAGCGGTGGCGCTGGACGCTGCGCCACAACGGCTCGGTGACCGAGCGCGGCACCGGCACCACCGCCGGTCGCAGCGGCTCCTTCGACGTCGAGCGGAAGATCGTCGACCTCGCCGGCACCGACACGGTGACGTTCCGTGCGACGAGGGACGGACAGGTCTGCCGGGGTGTGGTCAACTACTGACCTCCCCGGAGGGCTGACCTGATGCGCGTGCTGACGAATCCCGTGGTGCAGTTCCTCGCCACGGGACTCGTCACGCTCGTCGTCGTCATCATCGCCACCAGCGCGCTGAGCCGCTCGGCCGCCGACGAGGAGGCCGTCGCCGACGCCCGCACCCTGACGTGGGTGCTCGGCACGTCGGTGGCGCAGCCCGCCGTCCCGGAGGGGCTGGTGACCGGCGACGCCGCGGCCATCGACCGCTTCGACCGCAAGGTGCTCGACCGGCTGCTGGTCGGCGACGTGCTGCGGGTCAAGATCTGGGACGCGGACGGCACCGTCCTCTACAGCGACCGGACCGAGCTGATCGGCATGTCCTACCCCCTGGGCGACGACGAGCTCGACGTCATCCGGGACGGGGGAACCGACGCCGAGATCTCCGACCTCGGTCGTCCCGAGAACCGTTTCGAGCGCGAGATCGGCGGTGACCTCCTCGAGGTCTACACGAGGATCCGGTCGCCGGAGGGACAGCCCCTGCTCTTCGAGGCCTACCTCAGCGTCGACCAGGTGCGCGAGAGCCGTGCCCAGGTCCTCGACCGCTTCCTGCCCATCACCATCGGCTCCCTGCTGGCCCTGGTCGCGCTGAGCACGCCCCTGGTCGTGCTGCTGTCGCGGCGGCTGTCCCGCGCTGCGCGCGACCGCGAGCGGCTCCTCGAGGCGGCCGTACGCGCCTCGGACGCGGAGCGCCTGCGGATCGCCCGCGACCTGCACGACGGTGTCGTGCAGGACCTCGCCGGGTCGTCGATGGCCCTGTCCACGGCCGCGGCTCGTGCCGACGGCCGCGAGCGCCAGGACCTCGAGGAGATCGGGCGCTCCCTGCGGGTGAGCATGCGTGCGCTCCGCTCGCTGCTGGTCGAGATCTACCCGCCCGACCTGCACACGGCCGGCATCGCCGCGGCGCTCGACGACCTGGTCGCGCCGCTGGCCGCAACCGGTGTCGCGGTCGACGTGGACGTCAGCGGGGACGAGGGGGCTCCGCGCTCGTCGGTGGCGCTGCTCTGGCGGGTGGCGCAGGAGAGCGTGCGCAACGTGGCCCGCCACGCCCGGGCGGGCCGCATGTCGCTGACCCTGCACCGTCAGGGCGGCGCGCTGGTGCTCGAGGTCGTCGACGACGGCGTGGGCTTCGACCCGGGGGCCGCGAGAGGGGACGACCGCTTCGGCCTGCGCGGCACGGCGAGCCTCGTGCGCGAGCACGGCGGCACGATGGAGGTCGACTCCACCCCCGGTTCCGGCACGATGATCCGTGTGGAGGTCCCGATCCGATGATCCGAGTGGTGATCGCCGACGACCACGCGGTCGTACGCCGCGGCCTGGCCGGCCTCATCGAGTCGACCGACGACCTCATGGTGGTCGGCGTCGCGCGCGACGGCAGGGAGGCGGTCGACCTGGTGCTCGAGCACCGGCCCGACGTCGCCGTGATGGACCTCCAGATGCCGGTCGTCGACGGCGTCCAGGCGACCCGTTCGATCGTGGCGGGGGAGACCGGTACCGAGGTGCTGGCGCTGACCTCGTTCTCCGACCACGCCCGCATCGACGCAGCGCTCGAGGCGGGGGCCGTGGGCTACCTGCTCAAGGACGCCGAGCCCGACGTGCTGCTCGCCGGGATCCGTGCGGTCGCGCGGGGCGAGTCGCCGCTCGATCCCCGGGCCGCCCGTCGGCTCCTCAACCGTTCCGCGGGCGGGTCCGGCGCCGGCTCCGACGCATCGGCCGCCGACCTGTCGCCGCGGGAGACCGAGGTGCTGCGCCTGGTGGTCGAGGGGCTGCTCAACAAGCAGATCGCGCAGCGCCTGGGCATCACCGAGCGCACCGTCAAGGCGCACCTCACCTCGGCCTACCAGCGCATCGGCGTCGCCGACCGCACCCAGGCAGCGCTGTGGGTCGAGCGCCACGGCCTCGGGGGCTGACCGCGAGGACTCAGCCCTCGTTCGCGATCAGGAAGCTGTCGCCCTGCTTCTGCAGCTGCAACCGGATCTGATCGGTGTTCTCCTCGCCGTTCTGCATGACGTACCTGACCGTGTAGGCCACCGTCATGTCGCTCGGGTTGCTCGCGACCTCGAGCAGCTCTGCCGAGCGCACCGTGCTCCAGAATCCGATGTAGCCCTCGTAGCCATCGCTGGCCTCCTGGAACCCGGGGGTCAGCTGCTCGAAGGCCGCGCGCGGGTCGGTGGTGACGGTCGTGAGGTAGGAGGCGATGAAGGCATCCATCTGCTCCTTGGTGTCCTCCGCCGACGCCGGGCTGGCGCTCGGTTGCGGCTCGCTCGTCTGCGACGACCCAGGAGATGCGCCCGCACCGTTGTTGTCGGTCACGGCCTCAGGGCTGTCGCGCCCGGCGAGCACGTACGCCGCCACGATCGCCGCGACCGCCAGCGCTGCCGCCGTCGCGATCCACGCCCACCGGGCGCGGTCACGGCCGGGCTTCGCGGCCACCGGGGTCGGCGCCAGTGGCAGCACCCCGGTCTGCTCCGGTGGGGCCGGGGCGGGCGGAGCCACGGTGACGGTCGAGCGCTGGCCCCGGGAGATCCGCAGGAGCTCGTCGCGCACCCGCGGCATCGGCCACCGCTGCTCCGGGTCCCGGTGCATCATCACCGAGAGCAGCCCCGCGAGCTCGTGGTCGTCGGGCAGGCGCGGCGGGTCCTCGTGCACGATCTTGTAGAGCGCGCCGATCAGGTTGTCGCCCACGTCGTACGGCGGGCTCCCCGTGACCGCGTGGTAGAGCGTGGCCCCGAGGGACCAGACGTCGCTGGCCGGCGTCGCGGACGAGCCCGAGGCGACCTCGGGTGCGAGGTAGGCGGGGGAGCCGGTCACCAGGCCGGTCTGGGTGAGCGACGGGTCGTCGTCAGCCCGGGCGATGCCGAAGTCGTTCAGCTTGGCGGCACCATGGGCGATCATGATGTTGCTGGGCTTGACGTCGCGGTGCACGATCCCGTGGCCGTGCGCCTCGACGAGCGCGTCGGCCGTCTGCGACAGCAGGGTGGCTGCGTCGGCCGCGTCGAGGGGACCGGACGCGCGTACGCGTTCGCTGAGCGTCACCCCGTCGACGTACTCCATGACGAGCCACCGGACGTCGTCCTCGTTGACCAGGTCGAAGACCGAGACGACGTGGGGGTGGTTGAGTGCGGCGGCGAGGCGCGCCTCGCGCTCGGCCCGCTCGAGCTCGCCGTCGTCGGAGCCCGGCACGAGCCCGATGCGCTTGATGGCGACCTGACGGCCCAGCACCTCGTCGATGGCCAGGTGCACCGTCCCGGAGCCGCCCCGACCGATCTGTCGCTCGAGCCTGTACCTGCCTGCGATCACGTGCCGTCCCCTCTCCGCGCTCGCCCTAGGCTAGTGCCCGACCACCAACCCGACCCCACCCGAAGGAACTGACGTGACGAGCTCCAACGTCCTCGACGAGCTGGAGTGGCGCGGCCTGATCGCCCACTCCACCGACCGCGATGCGCTCCGCGCAGCGCTGGCCGAGGGGAGCGTCAGGTTCTACGTGGGCTTCGACCCCACCGCCCCGAGCCTCCACATGGGCAACCTGGTCCAGCTGGTGACCGCGCGGCGCCTCCAGCTGGCGGGCCACACGCCCTTCATCCTGGTCGGCGGCGCCACCGGGATGATCGGCGACCCGAGGGACTCCGGCGAGCGCGTGCTGAACTCGCTCGACACCGTGAAGGAGTGGACAGAGCGCGTACGCCAGCAGGTCTCGCGCTTCGTCTCCTTCGAGGGGGAGAACGCCGCCACGACGGTCAACAACTACGACTGGACGGCCTCGCTGTCGACCATCGACTTCCTGCGCGACATCGGCAAGCACTTCCCGGTCAACCGGATGCTGGCCCGCGACACGGTGAAGCGACGCCTCGAGTCGGGCATCAGCTACACCGAGTTCTCCTACGTCCTGCTGCAGTCCATGGACTACCTCAACCTCCACCGTGAGCACGGCGTCGCGCTCCAGTTCGGCGGCTCCGACCAGTGGGGCAACATCACGGGAGGCACCGAGCTCGTACGCCGCGTCACGGGCGGGAGTGCGCACGGCTTCGCCACGCCGCTGATCACCAAGACCGACGGCACCAAGTACGGCAAGACCGAGGGCGGCGCGCTCTGGCTCGACGCGGAGATGCTGTCGCCCTACGCCTTCCACCAGTTCTGGCTCAACGTCGAGGACGAGAAGGTCGGCGAGCTCCTGCGCATCTTCACCTTCCTCACCCGCGAGGAGATCGAGGACCTCGAGCAGCAGACGCAGGAGAAGCCGTTCCTGCGCGCCGGGCAGAAGCGCCTGGCCGACGAGGTCACGGCGCTGGTGCACGGTGCGGACGAGGTGGAGCACGCCAAGGCGGCGGCCGCTGCACTCTTCGGCGGGGGAGACCTGGCGTCGATCCAGGCGGCCACGCTCGCCTCGGCACTGCGCGAGGCCGGGGGTACGACGGTCCCGGCCGCCGAGCTGCCCGGGATCCTCGACCTCCTCGTCGCCAGCGGACTGGCCAAGAGCAAGGGGGAGGCGCGGCGCACGGTCGCCGAGGGCGGCGCCTACCTCAACAACGTGCGGGTCGAGGACCCCGAGCTCCAGCCTGCTGCCACCGACCTGGTCGGCGGCTCGTGGCTGGTGCTGCGCCGCGGCAAGAAGAAGTTCGCCGGCGTCGAGGTGGTCTGAACACCTGCTCCGCGGCTCCTCCCGGGCGGCGTGGTGGTGGGCTCGTACGCCCTCCGCCACGCCGCCCGAGTCGTCCCACGCATCACAACAGGCCCCTGACCTGCGGAAACGCTGATGTGCTCGCGGTCACACCGTTTCGATTTGCACGTTCTGCCGGTCATGATTAATGTTCTCTTTGTCGCCAGGGAGCGGCGGGGAGCAAGGCCGGTCAGGCCGGGCTCCCGGCCCCGGGCAGGACAACCCGAAGCGGTCATCGGTCACGGTGACACCACCGGGTCAGAGCGAAACAGTCGAGGATTTGCCACGACAGAAAGTCGCTCGCTAAGTTAGACCAGTTGCCCCACGCAACCGAGATCCTCACCGGATCGCGATGTGGGTGCGTCTGATTCTTGAGAACTCAACAGTGTGTTTGATTAGTCGACGAATTAG
>CAXHZJ010000032.1:0-5641 GCA_964021995.1 Nocardioides furvisabuli
AGACCCATCGTCAGCGACCGGGACCCGCCAGCCCCTGCCCGTCGGTGGATCGAGGTTAAGGCAGCGCGCGCCCCGGCTTGGGAAAAACTGGCTTGTCGGGCCGAACGGTCTCGACGATGTCTGCGGATGGAACCGCGGCATAGACGTGCTCGTCGAGACGGCCGGCCTCGTCGGCCTCGTGCGTCACCGTCAGGCGAGCATGGTCCCCCGGGACCTGCTCTCCCTCGACGCCGAAACCGTGCGACCGGAGGTCAGTTATGAGGTCCTGGTGTGACTGCACGTCTCCGCGGTTGTACGTCGTGATCACGGATCCAGTAACCACCACGCGGACTCGCTGCGCAAGGTGTGAACAGCGACCGTGACATCACCGTGATGACGTGCTCGCGGAGAGCCCGCCAGCGCTTCGCCAATCGCGGCTACGAACGTCCCATAGCGCGATGGGCTCGCGGAGCGACCCGGTGCGGGGATCGCGTACTGGTCACGCGTGACGGTCCGGCTGGGGCGTGGACCTCGATGATGGGGTCGAGCAGGTTGGCATCCTGGACGGCGGTCACTCTGCCCACTCGTTGAAGACTCAAATCGACACCGTGAACACCTGGGCGTCCGCACTCTCTCCGCGGGAGGCATGAGTAGGCACTGCGCCTGATGACATTCGGCAACGGGGGGCTGTCCGCACCGAGGTCCTTACACAACGACGATGTCCGGACCCGCACCCGGCCCCGCGGCGTGGGGGGCGAATGTCGCGGCGATGACGCGCCACCGGCCTTCCTCTTGGACCCACAGTCGCGTGTAGCGCAGCCGCGCTGCAGTCTCCGAGCCGTCGTGGATCGCCACCACGGTGGCGACGAGATCAGTCACACCCGTCTTGCCATCGTCACGGACGGTGACCGCCTCCTCCTCAAGCTGGAGGATCCGGAGCGACCCGGACCGGTAGGCGATGAGGTCGTCGGTCTTGGTGAAGAGCGCGCCGTCGGGGCCGGCGCCGACGACACGCGGGTGCAGGAGGGCATCGAGTGCGTCGAGGTCTCCCCGGCGCTGGGCTGCTTGGAGGTGGCGCTCAGCGTCCACGAGGTCCATGGGGTCCTTCCCTGTCATCGAGTATCGAAGAGGTGGTGGTGGTAGGCCAACACGATCGCTTGCGCGCGATCCCTGACCTGGAGCTTGCGCAGGAGCCGGGTCACGTGCGTCTTGACGGTGGTGTCGCTGATGAA
Organism: Nocardioides furvisabuli; assembly: GCA_964021995.1. Lineage (GTDB taxonomy): Bacteria > Actinomycetota > Actinomycetes > Propionibacteriales > Nocardioidaceae > Nocardioides > Nocardioides furvisabuli_A. The sequence goes on from CAXHZJ010000032.1 coordinate 1,212, forward strand.
GAGCTCGCGCCCGATCTCGGCATTGGACAAGCCGAGGGCGATGAGTCGAAAGACGTCTAGCTCCCGGGAGGTGAGGGTGTCGAGCGTGGCGGGTCGTGGCTCTCGACGCTCCTTCGTGAAGTGAGCGATGAGGCTGCGGGTCACCGAGGGTGACAGCAACGCGGCTCCGGCCGCGATTGTGCGCACCGCAGCGATGAGTTGCTCGGGAGGATCGTCTTTGAGGACGAAACCGCTGGCGCCGGCGCGCAGTGCTTCGTACACAAGGTCATCGTGGTTGAACGTCGTCAGGATGAGGACCTTGGCGTCCTTGTCTGCGGCGAAGATCCGGCGAGTCGCCTCGAGGCCGTCCAGCTGAGGCATGCGGATGTCCATGAGGATGACGTCGGGTCGGTGGCGGGCGGCACGTGCGACGGCTTCGATGCCGTTGCCCGCCTCGGCTACGACCTCGATGTCCGGCTCCACGTCGAGCAACATGCGCAGACCCGCGCGGACCATCCCCTGATCGTCGACGATCAACGTCTTGATGCTCACGCCGTCAGCCCGGGTCCAGCGGGAGTCGTGCGCGCAGGGCGAAGCCGCCGGTCTCCGTGGGGCCCGCGGTCATGCTTCCCCCGTAGAGCGCGACCCGTTCACGGATTCCGACCAGACCGTGACCGAGGCTGTCTGTCGCGGTCGGTCCGCCGCCGTCGTCGCGGACCTCCAGTTCGAGGCCATCGGTGCAGTAGCGCAGGTGGACCTCGGCACGGTGGGTGTGGGCGTGTTTGATGACGTTGGTCAGGCCCTCCTGGGTGATGCGGTAGGCCGAGAGTGCCAGCCCGGGGGGAAGGTCGACGGCTTCGCCATGGACGTGAAGATCGGTGTCGAGCCCCGCAGCGCGCACGGTGTCCAGGAGCGCAGCGATCCCGCCGAGGCCGGGTTGGGGGACCACGTCCAGGGGGTCGCCGTCGCGGCGCATCGCCTCCAGCAGCCTGCGCATCTCGGTCAGGGCGTCGCGACCGGCCTCCTCGACGTTGCGCAGAGTCTCCCGACTCGTCACGTCCTCAACCGGCAGCCGGTGTCTGAGTGCCCCCACCTGCAGGACCATCACGCTCACCGCGTGGGCGACGATGTCGTGCAGCTCGCGAGCGATCCGGGCCCGTTCCTCTGCGACCGCCACCCTTCCCTCGTTGCGACGTTGCCACTCCGCTCTGGCCGCACGCTCCTCTGCGGCCTCGGCCTGCTCCGTGCGGGCGTGGAGGGTGAACCCCACCAGCCACCCCGCCCCGAAGAGGCCGGGGATGAAGAACAGATCGCCCGCCGTGTGGGTTGGGTCCTGGTAGGCCACGGACGCCGCTGACGCCACCACCACGGCAAGCCCCGCACGGGCCTGCCGATGGTCCCGCAGATCACCGAGGAGCACCGCAGCGATCATCCCCACAATGGAGAGTGGGGCCTGCCCCGCGATCAACGAGCCGTCGACTATGGACAAGGTGGCGCTCGACAGCCACGTACCCGCCGGGATCGCGAAGGGCGCTCGACGGCGAAGCGTCAGGGCCAGACTCATGACGACCACCGCGACCGCGTGGAAGACGACGCCGACGTCGTCGGTGCCGGTCGAGCCGGTGTGCGTCACGATGGTCAGGGCCGCCGCGGCGGCCAAGCAGACGATGATTGCATCCAACCCGTGCTCAAGGAGGAAGACCCGCAGTCGGTGCACCCGGCCAACGTATCGCCGTCGCCGGCGTCCAGCGTCCTACGTTGGTAGGACGCCGGGTCCTCAGGTGGTCGTAGTGAGGAGACGGCCTTCGAAGGACGCACCGGACCCCTGTTCGCTCCTAGCGTCGCCGGCATGGACCTACCTCAGGAGACGACGACCCGCGACGATGGGAGAGGGCTCGCAACCCCCGCATCCGGGACGACGAGACCGGTACCTCGTGCCACAGTCACGCCGGACCCTGCTTGCGCGGGTGCCCTGCCATCGGTCCCGCAGTACTCGCGCCGTCGTATTCTCGGCACGTGGGCAGCGGCAGCCCTGCCGATGGCGGCGCTCGCCTGGGTGGGGGCTCCCCTCCTGGCCGACGCGCTCGAGGGGCCGAGCGCCTGGCCCCGCGCGATCCTGGTCTGTCTCACCGCCGGCCTGGTCTGGCAGTTCATCCTCGTCATGGGCGCCCTGCGCCATGAGCAGGTGACGCTGCGCTGGTCGGTTGCCAAAGAGGCCTTGTGGCTGCGGTCCCCGCGCAGCCCCCGCAGTGGCCGCAGCGGCGGTCGGCTCTGGTGGCTTCTCGTCCCACTGGTCCTGCTGGTGGCGGCCACCGAGGAGCTGCCGAGCCTGCCATCACCGGACCACCGCGACCTCGGCACGTTCCTCCAGTCCAGCGCCGGCCAGGACTTCATGGCGGGAAACTGGCCCTGGTTCGCGTTGATCCTCACCATGATGATCTTCAACACCGTCCTTGGGGAAGAGCTCCTGTTTCGCGGCCTGCTGCTGCCCCGCATGCGAGGAGCGTTCGGCCGTGGGGACTGGTGTGCCAACGGCGTCCTGTTCGCCGTCTACCACCTCCACGTCCCGTGGGCCATCCCAGCAAGCCTCCTTGACATGTTCCTCGTCTCCTATCCCGCCAGTCGCTACCGGAGCGCACTCATCGGCATCTGCGTACACAGCGTGCAGACCGTCGTGCTGGGGGCACTGACGCTGCTCCTGGTGCTGGGTTGAGCGGTCATCCGTGCACCTAGCCACGGCCCCGGTCCGGCTGCTTCGTGCCAGCGGGCGGGGACGTCGACAACCAGGTCAACATTCACCCTCGGTGCACCGGCGCCGAACTCGGTCCTACTTGAAAGGAAACATCCCAGTCATGTTCCACGCCCCCGTCACGCCAACGCCCGCCACTGCCGCTCCGACTCATGAACCGCTCGACCGCCGACTGGTCCTCAGCGGGCTGTGGACCTCGATGTTGTTGGTGTTCGCCTACGTGGACATCTTCGGCTTCTTCCGCGCCGACGTGCTCAACGGCGCCCTAGCCGGCGAGGTGTCGGGACCGGGGTTCGCAATCGACCAGACCTTCTTGACCCTCACGACGCTGTACATCCTGATCCCGAGCCTGATGGTGGCCGGCTGCCTCCTGCTCCCGCGCCGACCGAACCGACTCGCCAACCTCACGCTCGCCCCCATCTATGCGCTGACCATCGTCGGCGGGATGCTGGGCGAGACATGGGTGTACTACCTGATCGGTAGCTGCGTCGAGCTCGTGCTGCTCGTGACGGTCGTTCGTGTCGCGCACCGCTGGCGCTGAACCTCGGTGATCGGAGACAAGTTGAGCCACATCGCGTGCCTCCACCACAGGAACGGACTCAGCTCGGATCGACCACCGCGATCTGGATCATCGGGGCCCCTCGCTGTCGGCCTGACCCTGCTTCGCCGATCAGAGGTGAAGTAGCCGATGCCCATTCACTTCTCGGCTCGCACCCTCGCCCTCCGAATCGTTGCACGTGTTCGACTCAGCCTCGCGCTGGCGGTGCTGGCCGGCTTGGCGGCATTCCTGACAGCCGGGTGTGCCAGTGCAGTCTCGGGCCGGGTCGGTGTCGCTTTGGACGACCGGGGGCAGCCGGTGCTCGTGGTGATCTCGTGTGATCGAGTCCTCGACGAAGTCATCGTGACGGACGCCACCGGCGAGATCGGCCGATGGGCCACAGACCCGACCACGTCAGGGCTGACGACTCTGGATCCCGCCGCTCCGACCCCGCTCTGGCGCGGCGCTGGGATCTCATGGCCGCAGCGGGGCGAGGTCAGCGTCGACGCCGCCTCGACCACCACTGAACTGGACGGCAGCGGAGTGGTCGTCGCACCGCGATGGCTCACGCAGCTCACTGCCGGCCACGTACTGGTCGGCGACTCGGGCGAGACTGTGCCGCGCGATCAATTCGAGAGCACCTGCGACTAGCGGGTCGCGCCGGCTCGCCCAGTCCCGTCGTGAGCTCATCCCGCCTGTGTACAAGCATGGAATTTGCTCCTGTTGCCCTCCAGCGCAAACGGCAGAAGAGTTGCATCGACTCGATCCGCGTCGGAGTCATCGCCAGACTGTCTCTGTTTCGCGGCGTACACCGCGGTCCCGGCAGCCGCGGCGAGGGCAGTGCCGATGCCGGGCGTCAACAGGTCAATCCCCTCGAAGATCTGGCCGAGGTTCAAACCAACAACGGATCCTGCCAAGGCGAGGATGCCGATCCAGTGCTCGAGTCGAGTCGTTACTTCCCCTCACATTCGTTGGCCATTCGCTCAGGCCGTCGGGAACCACATTCCCTTCCCAGGACAGCAAGCACCAAAACCGGTTGACGAACGCGGCGCGCCAGCGCGCCATGCCTAACTCGTCCGCATCGAGGGCACCGACCCTCTCCGTAGGCCGATCCGCTTGCGAGCTCCGCTCGACCATCCGCTTCGGGCGGTTGGGTTGTCTCGC